>OZ245793.1:2400000-3706505 GCA_965228095.1 Henriciella sp.
ATCTTTTCGTAATCCGACGTGTCCGGCCAGGATTCGGTGACGGCTTTGAACAGCGTGTGTCGCAAGTGACGGCTGGCGCTACGGATGTCGCCAGGGTCGAACTCTGCTTCCGGTGTCGCCAACGATTCCAGCCGGTCTTCGATCTTGGCAACGGTTTCGGCGTTGGCTTCGAGGTCTGCTTCCCCCGCTTCGGTGATGTAGAACACGCGTTTGCCGTCAGCTTTCCTGACCTTGGCAAGGCCCATGTCCTGGATCACGGACAGGGCAGGATACATGACACCCGGGCTGGGTTTGTACACGCCGCCACTGCGCTGTTCGATTTCAGCGATCAGGTCATATCCGTGTCGTGGCTGTTCGGCGATCAAGCTCAGTAATAGCAGCCTCAGGTCGCCATGGTCCAAGGGACGGCGGCGTTTCTTACCCATGTTCTGGCTGTGCATCTTCATGTAGGCGCGGGCAGCTTTGCGCATGCGATTGGAATAGTACATAAGCAGTCTCCCATTTAGATATATCGAAAACATAGTTTCGATATATCTAAATGCAAGGCCTTCTTTATGCGCCGCGCTCACGCACGTGGGAGATCGGTTGTCGGTTTACGAGCGCTAGGCCGCAGCGCTTTCATTCGTGCCGAGGGCCTGGTGCAGGTCTTCGAGAATGTCTTCGATCTGCTCGAGTCCAACCGAGATGCGCACCAGCCCTTCGCTGATCCCGTGCGCTTCACGTTCTTCGCGCGAATAGGTCGAATGGGTCATGCTGGCGGGATGCTGAATCAGGGTTTCTGCGTCACCCAGGCTGACCGCACGGCGAATCAGGTTGAGGCGATTCATCATCGCAATGCCGGCGCTGTAGCCACCTTTCAGTTCGAACGCGATCATTCCACCAAAGCCGTTCATCTGGCGCTGCGCCAGTTCGTGCTGGTCGAAACTGGCGAGGCCCGGATAATGCACTTTCGCAATCGACGGGTGTGTTTCAAGCATGTTGGCGACTTGTTGGGCGCTCTCGGCGTGACGTTCCACACGGAGCTGCAGCGTTTTCAGGCCACGCAGGATCAACATGGCATTGAACGGGGCCAGCACGGCGCCGGTCATGTCCTTCACACCGACCATGCGCACCTCGCCCATATCCTCAGCTGACCCGACCGCGATGCCAGCGATCAGGTCACCGTGACCGCCGAGATATTTGGTGGCTGAGTGAACCACGACGTCTGCGCCGTGATCAATCGGGCGCGTCTGGACCGGTGTCGCATAAGTGTTGTCGACCACCGTCTTGGCGCCGTGACGCCTGGCGATCGCGCTGATCGCGGCAATGTCGACGAGGCGCATGTTCGGGTTTGCCGGGGTTTCGAAATAGACGACCTTGGTCTGGTCCGAGATCGCCGTTTCCAGCGCCAGCGGATTGGTCAGATCGACATGGGTGACGGTAATGCCGAAGCGGCTGAGCCCATGTTGGAAGAAAGAAAACGTGCATCCATACAGCGTCTTGTCGGTGATCAGTTCGTCGCCCGCGCGCAGGAAACTCCACAGCACAGAGGTGATCGCGCCCATGCCGGAGGCCATGGCGACCGCCGCTTCTCCATTCTCCAGGGAGGCCATGCGCTGTTCGAGCAATTCCGTGGTCGGGTTGGAGATGCGCGTATAGATATGCCCCGGGGCCTCGCCAGCGAACCGCGCGCCGCCTTGTTCAGCCGTTTCGAAAGCGAAGGTCGAGGTCAGGTGCAATGGCGGGGTCAGCGCGCCATCGGCCGACATGGGGTCATAGCCGTGGTGAATCGCGCGGGTTGAGAAGCCTTTGGTCTGATCGTCTTGCATAGCCATCCTCCGTCTTCGCGATTTTACTGCATTTTCACCCGCAGGTGTTTGCGAAATGGCAAGTGGTTTGCTTAAATATTGGCAGAAACTGCCAAGGATAGTCTCATGGATGGCAAAGATCGTCACATCCTCAAGGAGTTACAGACGAATGGGCGCTTGACGAATCAAGAACTTTCCGAGCGGGTGAACCTGTCGCCGAGCCCCTGTTTGCGGCGGGTGCGATTGATGGAAGAGAAGGGCGTTATTCGCGGTTACTCTGCATTGGTGGATCAGAAGGCTTGGGGACTACCGGTCACGGTGTTCATCAGGATCAAGCTGGAACGCCACGGCGATGATGCGGTGAATGCATTCGAGCAGGCCATCATTGGCATGCCGCAAGTCATGGATTGCTGGCTGATGACAGGCCGTTCGGATTATCTCTTGAGAGTGATCGCGGCGGACCTTGACGCCTATGAACACTTCGTCCGGCGAGAGCTGCAACGCGTGCCTGGAATTGCCAGCATCGATACGAGCTTTGCCTACGGCAGCGTCAAACACGCGCAAGTCATGCCGGACGTCTGACGCGCGGCGCCTGCAATTGAACGGATCTGGGCATCGCATATCGAAACGATGCGGTTCGGCTTGACGTGGGACTCATTGCTGCAAAGTGCCTCATCGCCAGAGGGCTAGACACGCGACATTCATAACGCATTATTGATTGGTGGGGACGTGAAAGTCGTTACAAGGCAACGTCTGATCACGAGACACGGCTGGGCAGAGCAATTCTGACCGGCCGCGGTCTTCGTCCCGTCTGCGTCCATTTCGGAGTTTTTGGCGTTCGTAAATGAGTACAAATCGAATTCAGAATCTCAGCAGCGGTAGCGTTGCCGAAAAACTGACCACCGAGGTCTGCATTGTCGGAGGGGGCGTGGCTGGCCAAACGCTGGCGATCCAGCTTCGCAAGCATAATGTCGAGAGCCTGATCATCGAAAGCGGTGGCAAGGATTTCGCGGCCAGCACGCAAGCGCTCGCGCAAGGCGAAAATGTCGGCGAAGACTATTACGATCTTGAGACAACCCGTTTGCGACTGTTCGGAGGCACCGCCGCGATTTGGGGTGGACGCTGCGCCGAGCTGGATCCGATCGATTTCGAGGCGCGTGACTATGTCCCACACAGCGGCTGGCCGATCACGAAAAAAGACCTCGATCCTTATTATGCTGACGTGTTCGAATCGATGTCATTGCGTCGACCGAGTGAAGGTCGACTGTGGCGCCTCGTTGATCGCGACCCACCGGCCTTCGATGAGACGAAACTGGATTCCGATCTCTGGGTTTTCGACGAATATGGCGAACGATTCACCAACTTGAACCGTACGGGTCTGGAGCGGTCTCGTATCCTGCTGAACGCGAATGTCACGGACATTGACGTCAATGATCAAGGTGCGGTCCAGGCCGTCACCGCGACGAGTCTGAACGGTCATTCCGTACATGTTGACGCGAAATTTTTTGTCCTCGCCGCGGGCGCAATCGAGACGGTGCGCTTATTGTTTGGCGCTGTTGGCAATCGCCCGATGGGCCTCGGCCAGGAGAAAGACCAGCTGGGCCGTTTTTTCATGGAGCATCCGCACGCGCGCGGGGGGGAGATCCTGCCTCACAAGCTCGCCCAGACGCTGCGGGTTCTGCCGCGCGCGTTGCGCGTGGAGGGACGCCGCTATGCTGCCTATTTGCGTCCGTCTCCAGACGCTCAGCGTGAACTGGGCCTACTCAACACGTCGCTCAGTTTCGCGCCGCGCAGGCATGCAGGGCAAAAACAGGAATATTCCCGCAAGGCGCTGGACAAGCTCAAGCATGATTTGCCGTCCAGCAAGTTCTGGCGTTCGACCTACAAGCTGGGCAAGAACCTGGCTGTCAGAGGGCTGGAGCTCACCGATCCCTGGTCCTCGATTCTGAACATGAAGGCGTCCGGCGGGAAGATTGGCATCTATGCCATCGTCCGGGCCGAACAGGCGCCCAACCCCGACAGTCGCGTCACACTGGCTGAGGGAACCGACGCTTTGGGATTGAGGCAGCCAAAGTTGAATTGGCAATTCTCCGATCTCGACAAGAAATCGGTGCGGGGACTGATGACCTTGCTTCGCAGCGAGTATCACCGCCTCGGTTGGGGAGACGTTCGCCTGACCGACTGGCTGGAGGATTCTGAGACAACCTGGGCGACGGACCCGCTGATCTCGGCGCACGCGATTGGTGGGTATCACCATATGGGCGGTACGCGGATGAGTGAAACCCCTGCAACGGGCGTGGTCGACGCCGATTGCCGGCTGCATGAGAGCCCCAATCTCTATGTCGCGAGCAGCAGCGTGTTTCCGACCAGCGGCTGGGCCAATCCGACTATCACCATCATGGCCCTGGCGCAAAGACTGGGCGACCACTTGCACGCGCAAAGCCGCGTCAAGGCCGGTTAAGTCGCTCGCATTCAGACCGAGGTGGTTTCCGTCTCGCGCTCAGCCAGCCAACGAGCACGGAGCTCTTCCGTGCGGTTGTGGTGCCCGTCCGGGCTCCAGCCCGGCGCATTCATAGCGCGCCGGATCCAGGTCCATGGACGCAGCCCGTCAGACGCGCAATCGCGCACCAGAGCGATGAATTCGTGGTAGGCGACCAGGATTGGATTGAACGTGTTCAGCGGTTTGACGATGCCGTAATCCGGCGTGTCATCCTCGCGTTCCGGGATGAACGAGCCGAACATCTTGTCCCAGATGATGAACACGCCGGCATAATTGGCGTCGAGATAGCGCGGATTGGTGGCGTGATGGACCCGGTGGTGGCTGGGTGTGTTGAACACCGCTTCGAACCAGCGCGGGCATTTGTCGATCGCCTCGGTGTGAATCCAGAACTGGTAGACCAGATTTATGCCCCCGGCGAGGCCGATGAAAGCTGGATGAAAACCGATCAGTACGAGTGGCCAACTAACGATGATGATGCCGATAAAGGGTCCAAACCAGGGCTGCCTCAGCGCCGTCGTCAGATTGTAATGCTTGCTGGAATGATGGGTGACATGCTCCATCCAGAACCAGCGCACCCGGTGCATGAAACGATGCTTCCAGTAATAGACCAGATCATACAGCACGAAGATGATCAGGAAGGTCCACCAGGTCACCGGCACAGTCATCACGCGGTACGGCCAGACCAGCAGCAGGATCCACAGGCCGGCAACGCCGGTCAGGGTTCCGATAATCGCATTGCCGGTGCCCATCACCATGCTGGTGATCGCGTCGGCGGTCTCGTACCGACCTTTGGCGCGGCCGGTCTTGACTGACCACCATTCAATCATCACGGACAACACAAAAACCGGCGCGAACAGCGCTTCAATCGGAATGTCGGCAGGCATGTCTTAGGCAGTGGCTCTCTGTTTGGCGTCGCTGCGGATCATATCGCATGCTTTTTCAGCAATGGCGATGGTTGGTGCATTCGTATTGCCGCTGACCAGGCGAGGCATCACCGACGCGTCGACGACCCGAAGGCCCGACACGCCGCGCACCCGCAACTGGTCATCGACGACGCCATTGACGTCGCCCTCTGCGCCCATCTTGCAGGTGCCGACCGGGTGATAGATTGTGCCGCCTGTTTCGCGGGCAAACTCGAGCAATTCCTCGTCGGATTGCAGCGCCTCGCCCGGCTCCAGTTCATGTTCGATATATTGCGCCAGGGCAGGCTGCGCCGCCAGATCCCGGGCCCAGCGGAGGCCGGCAACGGCTGTCTGCTGGTCGAGTGGGTCGGACAGGTAGTTCGGGCGGATCGAAGGATGCGCGTCGTGGGCGGCCGACTTGATGTGTACGCTGCCGCGACTTTCCGGCCGCAGCTGGCACGGCGCAATGGTGATGCCTGGTTGTTTTTCCAGTTCCATATCGCCGGTTTCGGTCATCTTCTGCAGATCCATGGTCGCTGGCAGGATGTGATATTGCACGTCCGGCGTGGCGAGTTCGGGCCGCGTCTTGATGAAGGCGGCAACATGCGCTGCGGACAGGGTCAGCAGGCCCTTGCGCTGGATCAGGTATTTGAACACTTCGCCAATCATCGCGAGGCCGCGCGATTGCTGGTTCACCGATGGGCTGCCTGGCTTCATGCGGTAGCGATTGCCGATGACGAAATGGTCCTGCAGGTTCTCTCCGACACCGGGCAGGGCGGAGATCACGTCGATGCCCTGATCCTTGAGCAGGTCGGGATCGCCGATGCCGGACAGTTCCAGCAATTGCGGGCTGTTAATGGCGCCGCCAGCCAGGATCACCTCGGCGCGGGCACGGGCGGTCAGCCGCTCGCCATTCTGTGTGTATTCGACGCCAATTGCGCGCTTGCCTTCAAACAGCACTCGCGCAGCCAGCGCCTTGGTTTCAATATGCAGGTTCGGGCGTTTCTTGGCTGGGTTGAGATACGCAACGGCGGCGCTGCAACGGCGGCCATTCTTTACCGTCAGCTGGTAATAGGCGACGCCTTCCTGATCCTCTCCATTCACATCACGATGCGGCAGGCCGAGGCTCTTGCCCGCTTCGATCACCGCGTCTGAGACCGGATGCGTTTCGGTGACATCCGATACATTGAGCGGGCCACCCTTGGCGTGCCCGTCCATGCCATCGCGCTCCTGGTTCTGGCTGCGCAGGAAGTAAGGGTGCAGGTCGTCATAGGACCAGCCGCGCAGGCCAAGCTGCGCCCAGCCATCATAATCTTGCCGCTGCCCGCGAATGTAGAGCAGGCCATTGATCGACGACGAGCCACCCAGAACCTTGCCGCGCGGCCAGGTGTGCACCCGGTCATGCGTGCCGGGATCGGGTTCGGTTTCGTACAGCCAGTTGACTTTCGGATCCTTCAGGGTCTGCGCATAGCCGACCGGAATGTGGATCATCATCGACGTATCCTTGCCGCCGGCTTCAAGCAGCAGCACGGACGATGTTCCGTCTTCGGTCAGGCGATTGGCGAGGACGCAACCGGCACTGCCGGCGCCCACAATGATATAGTCGAATTCGGTCATGGCGGGATCTCCGTGTGCTGGCTTTGCGCTCTGGTCTGGGCCAAAGATGACACAGGCGTCACGGTTTCAAAAGGGGCAACGCTGCGTCACGCTTGACGAGGTGCGGACAAACCCGCTTCCTGTCGCCAGTTGAACAGATAGGAGAGGGCGATGACCAGCCTCGGTGAGTACGAAGAGATTAAACTGGAACAGGATGGTCCGATTGCGATCCTGACGCTGCATCGACCCGACAAGATGAACGCGTTCACCGGCAAGATGATGTACGAAATGATCGACGCCTTCGACAAGACGGATGCCAATGATGACATCCGCGCCGTGATCGTCACCGGGTCGGGGGAACGTGCCTTCTGCGCCGGCGCTGACCTGTCTCAGGGCGCCAAGACATTCGATTATGAAAAGCGCGCCGATATGGGCGAGGCCGGCCGGACCGAAAAGATCGACATCCAGCGCGATGGCGGCGGCCGGGTCACCCTGCGCATCTTTGACAGCCTGAAACCGGTGATCGGGGCGATCAATGGCGCCTCTGTCGGGATTGGCGTGACCATGCAGCTGCCAATGGACGTCCGCATCGCTGCCGACACGGCGCGGTTCGGCTTCGTGTTCAATCGCCGAGGGATCAACCCGGAAGCCGCATCGAGCTGGTTCTTGCCGCGTCTGGTCGGTATCCAGCAGGCTCTGGAATGGTGTTATTCGGGCCGCGTCTTTCCCGCCGAAGAGGCGCTGAAAGGCGGGCTCGTCCACTCCATCCACCCGCAGGCCGAACTGCTTGATGTGGCCAAGGCGAAAGCCATGGAGATTGCCGAGAACACCGCCGCTGTCTCGACCACGCTGACCCGCCACATGATGTGGCGCATGCTCGGTGCCAGTCACCCAATGGACGCGCACATTGTCGACAGCGCTGCGATCTATTCGCGCGGACAGACCGAAGATGCGAAAGAAGGTGTGATGAGCTTCCTGGAGAAGCGCAATCCAGTCTATCCGGTGAAGGTGTCAGACGGTATGCCGAGTTTTTTCCCTTGGTGGGAGAACCCGGACTTCAAATGGATTGGCGACTAGGTCACTGCGGCATCAAGCAAGAGATAGGTCGCCAGACGCGGGCTCGCATTCTTGTTTGAGGCGTGCGTGTTTTCGAGCGCGTTGAGCGCGTCTTCTTCTTCCAGGGCGAGGAAGTCGCGGGCCAGCGTCATCAATTCGAGATTGCCGCGCAGGCGTTGACGCACCCGCTCAACCTGACGACCGGCATGCTGCGAAATCGCTGACCGGCGTTGCTTGTCACCTTTGCGGGCGGCGAAGGCGATTTTCTTCTTGTCCTTGGGACGGAAGATGTCGGTCAGGCGGATGCCAGATTCCTGCAGCTGATCGAGCAGCGTCTCGGCGGTTTCCTCACGCGACAGTGTTGACCGCTCGTCGCGCTCCATGTCAGCGATGATGTCGCTCAGAGAATTGCCGGAATTGGTCGTCACGATGGGCGGCGCAGGGCGTTCGCCTTCGGTGTCCGGTGCGTCTTCAAATACGTCGGCATCGCTGGACGACAATATGATTTCGGCGGAGCCATTGTGCCCGTTGGCAGTCGGTCCTGCATCGTCCTCTTTCGAGGTGAGGGCCTTGGCCATGCGGTCGGCGCTGGCTTCGAACAGATCTTCTTCAACCGCGCGCGACGGCGATTGCACGACTTTCTCTGGCTGCGTCTCCGGCTCTGGCTCTGGTTGCGGCGCTGGCTCGAGATCTGCGATCGGTTGCGCGACAGTCTTCTTACCGGTCGACTCAATGACGCGCGCTTCCATGGATTGGGTCTTTTCAAGCAAGGCCTGGCTGGCATTGCTGGCGCGGCGCTCCGAGATGTCCATTTCGGCGCGGGCCGCCATTCCAGCTGCGCGGACCGCGGCGGCGGCCTGTTGGCCCGCCTCTTTCAGGTCAGCGAGGGCGCGGGCGGCAGACTCAGACGCTTCAAACGTCTGCTTGTGGATTTGCGAACTCGCATCCTTGGCGCCGTCGAGGGCGACTTTGACCGATTCCATCAGGCGGTCGCCGGTGGTGCCAGCGGCAGCGGCAGCAAGCTCGCCGGCGCGGGCCGCGGTTTCAACCGTCTTTCTGGATTGTTCCAGCTTCTCTTCCATACGGGCGATGGCGAAGAGAAGGGTTTCGTTGCGCTCACTCGCTTCAGCGGCGAGCGTGTCCATGGCGGTGATTTTCTGAGCCAGGCTGCGTCCCGTCTGATCGAGGCTCGATAGCCGGCCTTGCAGCGCGTCTTCGGCCGCGGCGACTTCGCTGGCAGCGGCCTTGGCGGAGGCGACCATCAGTTCGGCCTGCTCGGGGATTGCTTCATTGAGGAGATCGGTCTGTTCGCGCAAATCCTTGGCCAGTTGTTCCAAACCGGTACGCTCATTGCCGAGGCGTGCGGCGAGGTCGCGGGCATTGTCGGCGCTGGCATAGGTGACCGATTCCAGACGCTGGCGTTCGTCGCCAATCTCTGCGGCCATAGCCTTCATCGCTGACAGGGCGTGTCCCATGGAGCGATCGACTTCCGAACTCGCGCGGGACATTTCGTCAGCGAACAGTTTGGCGTCCTGGGCCATGGATTCAGCTGGCAGCAGCAATCTTGCCGCGGCTTCCAGAACCACCGCATTGGCCGCTGTCGAGCGGGCCTGTTCACGCGCCATCATGCCCGCAAGCACAAGCATCAGGCCGGGCAGGATGATTGCGATCAGGCCGGCAATCACCAGAGCGGGTTGCAATTGACCGAGTGCGTCCGGGCCGACCAGGGCAATCGTGCCGACGATCGCAGCGACCCACCATAGAAAGGCAAGAACGAGTCCGCCCCAGGCCAGATGACCGGATGTTTTCTGGGCTGCTTCCAGCCGCGCAATGGCGTCAGCGGGCGGCAGAGACTGCGGTTCGGATACTTCACTCATATCGTTCATTATTACCTTGACTGCGGCAAAAATGCGAGGGGAGGGCGCATTTCATCCTTGTCATACTTGCAAAGGCTGAACCAGTGGTGAACTTTGCAGCAGGGATTGTCGGATAAGCGTCAGACTTTAAATGACAAATGCCGTCGAATGACAGCTCTTCGAGGGCTGCGAACAGGCTGATTCAGAGCTGCCAATACAGGCGCCTGCCTCGATAATATTCGCGTCAGGAGAGAATCGCCCGGCCACGTTCGCGCGATTGAAGAATCGCCGCTCGAGTGGGTTATTCGGCCAGTTTCGACTGAAAGCTCATCTGCAGGCCATCCGGCCCTTCGAGCATGAAGATCCGCTCGCCATGCGCGTCCATCGGCCCTTTCGGATCAAGACCGTTCTTGCGTGCCTGTTCGGCGAAGGCGTCGGCATCGTCGACCACAACCTGCAGCATGGTCATCGCCTTGAAGCCTTCCATTTCCGGCCAGATCTCGACCCAGCTGGCCTCTCCTGCCGGGAACACCGCGCCCTGGAAACTGTCGCTTTCACCCATATCGCGGGCGGGCAGGCCGAGCCCGCTGGACCCGAGAAAATCAGCAATCGCCTCAGCCTGTTTGGAGACGGTGCAGTAGCGGATGCCAAGAACTTTCATTTTCTTCCCCTTATCGTGGTCGTGAGACGTCCGAGCTACAGCCGACCGGTCTGCTCCGCCATCACCCGTTCGGGTGATTTTCGCGAGTGACGCCTGATTGGCGACCATCTGGACCGGGTCTCGCGCTCTGGTCAATGACGAGATGATCCGGCATGTTGGGGCGATGACGCGGTCGATCCTCATCTACGCAGCGCTGCTGGCGGTCGCCATCTTCGTGCTGCAATGGATCGAGTACCAGTACATGATCCGCATGTTCACGACAGAGATCTATATCGTGCTCATCGGCATTGGATTCACCGCGCTCGGACTGTGGCTGGGGCGCGTGCTGACCCCGGATCGTCGGTCGCCTGAGTTCGCGCTCAACCAGGCGGCACTGACCGCGCTGGGTATCACCAAGCGCGAATATGCGGTGCTGGAACAGCTCGCCAGCGGCCAGTCCAACAAGCAGATTGCCAGCGCGCTGCACGTCTCGCCGAATACGGTGAAGACGCATGTCTCGAACCTGTATGACAAGCTCGAGGTCAGCCAGCGGCTACAGGCGGTGCAGAAGGCGCGGGAATTACAGCTCATCCCTTAGGGTGATTTTCGGGTCATTCACGAAAATCACCCGGATGGGCGATGGTATGGGGAGAGGGTTCAGGTCACGTCTTGCGGCATGATTTGAACGAATGGAGGCAAACATGTTTCGAATTATGCTGGTCTATGGCGCAATTGCAGGCGTGATCATTATCGCAGTGATGTCGCTGGGCATGTATCTGGGCGGCGGCAGCGGTTCGCAGGTCCAGGGTTACCTGACCATGATCGTGGTCCTGTCGCTGATCTTTGTTGGCATCAAGCGTTACCGCGACAAGGATCTTGGCGGGGTGATCAAATTCCTCCCGGCGCTCGGCCTCGGGGTCGGCATCGCGGCGGTCGCCGGCGTGTTCTATGTCCTGACCTGGGAGGCCAGCCTGCACCTGACCGATTTCGCCTTTGTCGATGCTTACAAAGAGAGCTCGATCGCCGCTTATGAGGCCAAGGGACTGACGGGCGAAGCGCTGACCGAAAAGGTCGACGCGCTGGAGACGATGATGTCGAACTATTACAACCCGGTCTTCCGCATCCCGATCACCTTCCTGGAGATCTTTCCGGTCGGATTGCTGGTCGCCCTGATCAGCGCTGCGGTCTTGCGCAATCCGAAAGTGCTTCCGGCGCGCGCCTGATTGTCGATCACAATTTCGAAAATTCGCAGGTCCTCTCGCATGAGAGGGCTTGCTTTGTTGAGGCGGCAATGGTTTTCCGGGCGCATCGGAGTTTGTTGCGCGTGAGAAACGAAAAGAGCTCGATTGACTCGCGCAGGAATCGACCCATGTTCAGGCCGTTTGCCCGCTCGGTTGCGGTGGCGAACATGGCACATAGAGAGGATCAACCATGGCTGCGCTGGACACTCACTCGAAAATCGACCTGATCGGGTTCAATCTCAAAATGCTGGCCAAGGGGCAGAAACGCTCTTTGCTGATCAGCGCCGGGGCGACCGAGGACAAGGAATACCTGCTCGATGTCTGTCGCAAGATGGCCGAGGTTGGGGTCGGTCTCTATGCGACCCCGGGCACGCATCGCTTCCTGGCCGAGAATGGCGTCGACTCGATCGCCGCGCGCAAGATTTCCAGCGAAGAAGAGCCAAACATCAAGACCCTGATCCAGGACGGGAACGTCGATTTCGTTGTCAATATCCTCACCGGCGATACGACTTATGATGAAGCCTCTGACGCCGCCAGTATTCGCTCTCTGTCCGTCAAGCACGGGATTCCGCTCTATACCGATCGTGCCGTTGCCAAGCAGACCATTGAACAGGTCCTCTCTGACCTTGAAGAAGGCACCTATTCCTACGCCATTCGCAGCGATGACCGGCCCTGGGACCTGCGCCAGCGTTTCCTCGAATTGGTGCGCCAGCGCGGCGGCTGGTCGAACCATCACGGTCATTTCGACAAGGCTTACCTGATCTCTCCTGAAAACCTCGCCCTCGGCTTTGCCGATATGGAGAAGAAGTGGGAACTGTATCGCCACCTGAAAGAAAACTACACGCACGAAGACCTGGTCGAACGCATTTCGCGTGCCCTGCAGACCGTCGTCGACCAGGGCTCTCAATATTGCCGGACCATGGTCGATGCCGACAGCATTATTGGCCTGAAGCCGATCCACGCGGCGGTTGAGGTCAAGGAGCGGTTCAAGGACAAGATCAAGTTCGAGATCGGCATCCAGCCGCTTGAAGGCGTGCTCGACGAGAAATCGCGCGAGCAATATGTCGAAGCCTGTAAGCTGGCTGACTTCTGCGGCGGCCTGCCATCGCGCGATCGCCCGCAAGAGGGCAAGCACCTCGACATCGTCATGGAAACCGCGAAAGAGCTGGGCAAGATGGTCGAGGTTCATGTCGACCAGGAGAACAACCCGTTCCAGCACGAGACCGAGCTGCTCTGCCTGAAAACCATCGAACATGGCATGCAGGGCCGCGTCTATGGCATCCACTCGATCTCCGTCTCGGCCAAGGATGAGAGCGAGCAGGACCGCATCGTGGCGCTGTGCAAGGAAGCCGATGTCGGCATTGTCATCTGCCCGTCTGCGGCGCTGTCGATGAAACAGTTGCCGATGCAAGGCCCGCTGCATAACTCGATCGGCCCGTTCGTGAAGCTCAAGAATGCTGGCGTGCGGACCTATCTCGGCATCGACAACATTGCCGACCTGTTCATGCCAATCGTCGATGGCGACATGTGGACCGAAGTGCGCATGCTGATGGAAGCCTGCCGCCACTATGATCTCGAACAGATTGCTGACTGGGCTTGCGAACCGCCATTGCACATCCTGAACGAACAGGCTGCGAAAGTCGCTGCGGAGTAGGGCACGAAGGCGCGCGCGTTGACGTGCGACTTCCCCGCCCATTGGCGGACGGCGTAAAGACAATTAACTAGATCATCCTGGGCGGTTCATGACGAACCGCCTTCTTTTCAGGATCCGCTTATGCTCGCAGAGATCGGTCAGGTCACGCTTATTCTGGCGCTGCTTGTCAGCGTGCTGCAGGGCTGGATAGGCTTGCAGGGCGCGCATGTGGGCGATCGCCGGGCGATGCTGTTTGCCGAGCGCGGTGCGATTGCCCAGGCGGCGCTGTGCGTGACCGCTTTTGCCCTGCTGGCGCACGCTTTCATGACCTCTGATTTCAGCGTCAAGCTGGTCATGTCCCACTCGCACACGACCAAGCCGCTGATTTACAAGTTCAGCGGCACCTGGGGCAATCATGAAGGCTCAATGCTGCTCTGGGTGATGATCATGGCCCTGTTCGGAGCCGCCATGGTCTGGTTCGGCAAGACCCTGCCGGCCGGGCTGCGCGCCCGCGCTGTTGCCGTCCAGGGGCTGACCGCGTCCGGTTTCCTGGCCTTTCTGATCTTCACCTCCAACCCGTTCACGCGCCAGTCGCCGATCCCGGAAGATGGCGCCGGCCTCAACCCGCTGCTGCAGGATCCCGGCCTCGCCATCCACCCGCCATTTCTGTATCTCGGCTATGTCGGCTTTTCGGTAGCGTTCTCATTCGCGGTGGCGGCGCTGATCGAAGGCCGGGTCGACGCCATGTGGGCGCGCTGGGTCCGGCCCTGGGTCCTGCTCGCCTGGAGCTTCCTGACCATTGGCATCGTGCTCGGATCGGTCTGGGCCTATTACGAGCTCGGCTGGGGCGGCTGGTGGTTCTGGGATCCGGTCGAGAATGTCAGCTTCATGCCGTGGCTGGCGGGGACGGCGCTGCTGCACTCAACCCTGGTCGCACAGGCGCGCGGCAGTTTCATTCGCTGGACCTTGCTGCTGGCGATCACCACCTTCTCACTCAGCCTGGTCGGCACCTTCATCGTCCGTTCCGGTGTCCTGACCAGCGTGCATGCCTTCGCCGTTGATCCGGATCGCGGCATCTTCATCCTGGCCCTTCTGATCCTGGCGACGGGCGGGGCGCTGACCCTGTACGCAGCGCGGTCAGGCAAGATTTCTCACGGCGCCAGCTTCGACCTGCAGAGCCGCGAAGCGGGACTGGTGCTCAATAATATCCTGCTCGTCGTGGCGACGGCGACTGTGTTCCTGGGCACGTTCTATCCGCTGGTTGTCGACGCCTTGTCCGCTGACAAGATAACTGTCGGCCCCCCTTATTTTGAGCGCACCTTCGGCCCGATCATGGCTGTGCTGATCGTATTCATGGGCGTGGCGCCGCTGCTGAAATGGCGGGCGGACACCTGGCAGCGCATTCGCAAGCCGCTGCTGGTCATGACCGGACTGGCTGTCCTTGTTGCTGTCGTGACCATGGTGTTCGGCAAGTCCGTTCTCGGCGCGCTGGGCCTGGCGCTTGCGGCGTGGTTGCTGGTCGGCACAGGTCTGAATTATGCGCGCAAGCTGCGCATCGGCGCGGCCAAGAGCACGCTCGGCAATTTTGCCTCACGGTTCGCCTTGCTGCCGGGTGCGGCGCATGGATTCGCGCTGGCCCACCTTGGCCTGGCGCTGACCACCCTGGGCATTGTCGCCATGGGCACCTGGTCGGACGAGAATGTCGACCGATTGAAGATTGGCGACAGCATTGTCCTGTCCGGCTACGAATTCCGGCTCGACGCCGTCGACCAGGCGCAAGGCCCGAACTATGTCTCGGAAACTGGGCAAGTGGTGATCGAGCGCGCTGGGCGGCGCGTCGGTGTCCTCAACCCGGAGCAGAGGCTGTATCCGGTCGAACGCAACACGACGACGGAAGGCGCCATGGACGTTGGTGCCCTGCGTATTCTCTACGCCGCCAAGGGCGAAGGGAATGCCGAGGAAGGTTGGATTATCAGCGTCTATTATCATCCGCTGGTGATCTGGATCTGGATCGGCGCGTTGATGATGGCCATTGGCGGACTCGCCGCAGTGGCGGATCGGCGGCACGCCTTCGCGCGGCGCCCCTCGCCGACGGCGCAACCAGCGGCGGCGGAGTAGGGCATGACCTGGACACGTTTCATTCCCGCGGGCGCTTTTGTCATCCTGGTCGTGTTTCTCGGCATTGGCCTGACCCGCGACCCGAGCATCATTCCGACCGAAATGATCGATCGCGAAATGCCCGCCTTCGAGCTGCCGGATCTGCGCGACGAGACGCGAACCATCACCGAAGGCGACCTGATCGGCGAAGTAGCGCTGGTCAACGTGTTCGGATCCTGGTGTGTCGCCTGCCTGCAGGAACATCCGACGCTGATGCAGCTGGCCGAGGACGACACCGTTCGGATCGTCGGCGTCAACTGGCGCGACACCCACGAAGACGCGACAGCCTGGCTCGCCCGCCACGGCGATCCGTATGAGACCATCATCTTTGACAGAGAAAGTGACCTCGCCATTGAAATCGGCGTCACTGGCGCGCCCGAAACCTTCATCCTGGACCGCACGGGCCGGATTCGCTTCAAACAGGTTGGCCCGATCACGCCAGATGTTTGGCGCGGCACGATCCGGCCGGTCCTCGACGCCATCGCTATGGAAGAGGCCGCATCGCCGCAACTGCCGCCAGTCGAACGCACACCGCGGCAATCGATTTCCATCGATCCGGTGCTCACGGATGAAGCGCTGATTGGCGCCAGAACCGAAGCGATTTCCAAGACGCTGCGTTGCGTCGTCTGTCAGAACCAGTCGATATTCGATTCCAATGCACCGCTGGCCTTGGACATGCGGCGCCTGGTACGCAAGCGGGTCGTGGCGGGGGATGATGACGGCGAGGTGCGCGACTACCTGCAACATCGATATGGCGACTACGTGCTGATGAGCCCGCCATTGCAATGGAACACGATCCTGCTCTGGACTTTGCCACTGGTGTTGGTGCTGAGCTGCGCCATCTGGTTCCTGCGCCAACGTCAGACAGCCCCAGTGCAACGGGACGATGCGATCTCCGACGCGGACCGGGCGCGGATCGATGCAGCGCTGGCCGACCCGGAGACAGAGGCATGATCTGGGTGTTGCTCTTGTTGCTCTCGGCGGGCGTCGCTGCGTACATGCTGCAGCCCTTCCTGAACGGCGCGCCAGCCCCGGCCTCGAGCGCACTGGAAGACTTGCGGGCGCAGCGAAAATCTGTCGACGCGGATGAAGCTGAAGGACGCCTGACGCCAGACGCTGCGGCGAAAGTGAAAGACGCCCTCGATCATCGAATCCTCGCCATTCTCGACAAGTCATCTGGGCGATCAAGCCTGTCCGATCTGCGCACGCTGGCCGTGTTCGCGGTTCCGGCTGTCCTGCTTCTGGGCGTTGCTGCGATTTATGTTCGCGTCGGCGCACCGTCCTATGAGCGCGTCACTCTGGCGGATTATCGGGAACAGCAGATGGCGGCGCTGCCGCAGACGCTGGACGGCCTGGTCGTCGAATTGAAAGCGCGGCTGGCAGCGGATCCGAACCCGCCGGCGGATGGGTATGTCCTGCTGGCCCGGTCCTATCTGCGCCTTGGCGACATCGAGAATGGCCTCGCTGCATTCGAGACAGCGATTGAACTTTCCGGCGGCGATCAGCGCATCATCACGGAACGGAACCAGGTGATCGCGATGCTGCGCGCCCGCGTTGAAGCGCCCCAGATTGATCCTGAAGCTGCCGCCAGAATCCAGGCCATGTCGCCGGAAGAGCAAGCGACGATGATCCAGAACATGGTCGATGGGCTGGCTGCAAGGCTCGAGCAGGAACCGGATGACGTGCAAGGTTGGCTGCGCCTGATCCAGGCGCGCATCGTCCTCGGTGATACCGATCAGGCCGCCACCGACTTGCAGGCGGCGTTGACGCGTTTCGCGGGTGATCCCGACCAGGCTGCCATGTTCGCCCCACTGGCGGCGCAATTGGCTGACGCAGAGTAGAAACGCGCAATTGCGGACCGACTGATATTCATCGCAATCGATAGTTGACTGCGCTGTCAAGATTCGCCTAGGGCTAGGTATGAGACAGGCACAGACCTGGCCCAGGGAGGAAATCTAGTCATGTCATTGAGCACCATCGATCTGGTGATCGTCGGCCTATATGCGGTCGCTCTGTTCGCCATCGCCATTTTCGTTTCACGCGAACCCGCCGGGGAAACGAAGGATACCGAAGACTATTTTCTCGCTGGCAAAGCACTGCCCTGGTGGGCGATCGGTGCCTCGCTGATTGCGGCAAACATCTCGGCGGAACAGATCATTGGGCAGTCAGGGCAGGGCTTTGTCGTCGGCCTCGCCATTGCCGCCTATGAATGGCAGGCGGCTTTGGTGCTGATCATCGTCGCGGCCTTCTTCCTGCCAATCTTCCTCAAGCGCGGGATCTATACGATGCCGCAATTCCTTGAGACCCGATTTGGCGACAGCGTGAAAGCGATCATGGCCGTGTTCTGGATCTTCCTGTTCACTGCCGTCAACCTGACCACGGTGTTGTATGGCGGCGCCCTGGCGATCCAGGCCGTGACCGGGCTGGGTGTGTTCACAGGCATGGCCATGCTAGCCGGTTTTGCCTTGCTTTACTCACTATATGGCGGGCTCAAGGCAGTGGCGCTCACCGACATCATCCAAGTCGTTATTCTGATCCTTGGCGGCTTCGCCATCACGATCCTGGTGCTCAGCATGGTTGGTGGCAGTGCTGGCGCCATGGGTGGCTTGTCGACCTTGATGAGCGAAATGCCAGGACATTTCGAGATGATCTTGGATCGCAATCACCCAAGCTATGGCAACCTGCCTGGGATCTGGACGCTGCTGGGCGGCTTGTGGGTCCTGCATTTTTCCTATTGGGGCTTCAACCAGTACATCATCCAGCGGGCGCTGGGCGCAGAGAGCCTGGCCGAAGCGCAGAAGGGCCTGGCCTTTGCAGCCTTGTTGAAATTCCTCATTCCGTTGATTGTTGTGATCCCCGGCATCGCAGCGCTGTGGCTCGCCCAGAATGGCTTGCAGGGACTTAGCGAAGAGGCGCTGGCGGCCAAGCCGGACAGCACCTATGGCGCACTAATGGCGCTGATGCCGGTTGGCATTCGTGGCCTGATCTTCGCGGCTCTGGTCGCGGCAATCGTGTCGTCGCTGGCCTCGATGATCAACTCGATCTCGACTATTTTCACCATGGATATCTATCGCGACTATATCGCCAAGGCGCGCACCGAAGGCCACTATGTCCTGGTCGGGCGGGTAACCGCAGGGACAGCGATGCTGATCGCGCTCTTCCTTGCCATTCCGCTCCTCGGTGGCGGTACCAGCATCTTCCAGACGATCCAGGAATATACTGGCTTCGTTGCCCCGGGCATCGTTGCCGTGTTCGTGCTCGGCTTCTTCTGGAAACGGGCCAACACCGCTGGTGCGTTCGCGCTGCTGATCTCGTCCGTGGTGCTGTCATTGCTCTTTTTCACCGCGTCGGGCTCCGATGGTGGCGGCGTGGCGGCTGTGCTCGGGCCGATTTTCAACCCGGTTCTGGGCCTGGCAGACTTCGACGTCACCAATATGCCATTCGTGGTGCGGATCTGGTTCATCTTCCTGATCTGCGTGCTGGTCGGCGTCGTCGTGTCGCTGCTGACACCGCCGCCAGGCGAGGACCAGCCAGTGGACCTCAGCGATATCAGCTTCGCGACCTCGACGACCTTCAAGATCGCCTCGGCCATCGCGATCGCCATCCTGGTCGGTCTCTATGCCGCTTTCTGGTAAGCGCTGAGCGTCAGGCAAAACCAATGCAAGCCGGGCCGAACGCCCGGCTTGCGCGTTTTGATCAGAAGGCCTTCTGCCACCCGAGCGTGAAGGTGAGGTCGGTCTCCATTTGGGGACCGTTCAGATCCCGCAGCAGTGGCAGGCCGATCTCGGCCGCCAGGCGATGACCTTTCGTCCAGCCGGTCTGGCCGGCCAGGTTGATGCCGATCAGTGCGGCGATGGTCTCGCCGCCATGATTGGCCGGATCCGCAGTCTGAACCGGTGCGCGGATGAGCGCATCGTTGCCGTCAATGTCTTGTTGCGAGCGACCTTTCACGCGTCCCGAGATCGACACCCACGGCTCGGGCTCATAGGCGATCCAGCCAGTGGCCTCGACCACGTCACCGAGTCTGTAGCCTTCATCATTGTCCTCCAGCCTGACCACCGCCGAGGCCTGTGCACCATAACTCCATTTTCCGGTGCGGGACCGTGCCGTCAGCGATGGTTTGAGATCGAAACTGCCGGACCCGAGTTGCATCGGATAAGGCAGGCGCAGCGTCGGCGTCGTCCCAATCGGGGTCAGGACCTGGTCGGTCTCGTCAATCGCGCCGGTGGGCAGGGACAGGGCCAGACCGAGATTGATCTGGCGGTGCTCATAATGGCCATCATCGAGACCGATGATCGCGCCGATCGTGGTGTCGCCAATGCCAGATGTTTCGGTTGTGAATTCGCCCAGACGGGTTGTTCCCATCGGGCCCTGGAAGGTGATGTGGTCCATCTCTCTGGTGAGATAGCTGCCCATCGCCATCAAGGTGACGCGGTCGGTCAGGCCATACATGCCGCCAACCATGTGCATCTGCATCGGCATCTCGGTCGGCGCCACACGCAGCGTCGGTGGCATCATGGGCGGGTTGGCAAACGGATTGGCCGTCCCGGTGACGATATCCTCCGGTGACAGGCCCTCGGAGCCATCGCGATTTCCGGACATGTCCATCTGCATGAAGCGATAGGACAGCATCCACTCGCCTCGCTTGTGGCGGTGGTCGGCCATGACGCCAATCGGTGCATGGTCAGAGGCGTAGGTGACCTGACCGCCATCGCCTTCGTGCGCAGATACGGACAGGGAAGTGCAGAGCGCTGCAGCGCTCGCGAAAACTAGGTATTTCATGAATGTCTCTCAGACTGAACGGGCGCAGGTGCGCCCTGTGAATTTGATCAGGATGTCAGCGAGAGTGTGGCAGGTGGCCCCTGAGGCGGGGCGCCCGGCCAGAGTGGTGATCGAGGTGAGACCTGATTGATCAGGCTGACCGGTGTCGGCGCCGTGTATAGGTCGATCCGCATCTGGGGCAGCGCGCGTGCGAGGACGATCGCTGAAGGCGGTGCACAATCGCCGCAACAGGTCTCTGGCGTTTCTTCCGGCGGCGCACCCGGGATGTGCATTTCAACGGCGGCGGCAGACCCGGTGCCGCACAACATCAGGGTCAGCGATTCCCCGGTCGAGAGATGCAGATGCGTTTGCGCGCCATTGGCCAGGTAGCCGAAGGCAGCGAGCGCCAGCAACATTGTACGCAGGGGTTTGAACCAGGCCATTGCCAGCCATCTATGCCGAACAGGTTGGCCTGTCGCCGCGCCAGATTGTCCGAGGCGGTCTACCGGTCTGGTATGCCCGTCATTGCACGGTGTTTCGGCATTCTGCTGCGCCAATGTGAACGACTGACGCGGCGGAAGATTTGCCAAGACACGGAGACTGTACCAGTTAAGGTTCTAACGCAAACAGGAGATCGACATGGCTACGGGTCGCGAATTTGATGTCATTGTATACGGGTCAACCGGCTATACCGGTCGACTGGTCGCAGAATACCTCTCCAAAACCTATGGTGTTGGCGGAGACCTCACCTGGGCGATGGCGGGACGCAGCGCCGAAAAGCTGGCCGCGGTCCGTGACGAGATCGGCGCCCCTGCCGATACCCCACTGGTTGTCGCTGACGCGAATGACCCGGCCAGCCTCAAGGCGATGACCGAGCGCGCCGGCTGTATCTGCACCACAGTGGGCCCATACCAGCTTTATGGCGAAGCCCTGGTCTCGGCCTGCGCAGAGGCTGGCACCGATTATGTCGATCTCTGTGGCGAGCCGGCCTGGATGCATCAGATGATCGATAAATACGAAGGTGCGGCCCAGAAAAGCGGAGCACGGATCGTGTTCTCGTGCGGGTTTGACTCGATCCCGTTCGATCTCGGCGTCTGGTTCACCCAGGAAGCCGCCAAGGAACGCTTCGGTGCACCAGTGCCACGCATCAAGGGCCGCGTGCGCAAGATGCAGGGCACCTTCTCGGGCGGCACGGCAGCAAGCTTCAAGGCGACCATGGCGTCAGTCGGCAAGGACCCGTCCATTCTCGGCATCCTGCAAAACCCGTTCAGCCTGACCATGGGCTATCAGGGGCCTGAACAGCCGCATGGCATGGCACCGATCGAAGATGAAGACATTGGCAGCTGGTCTGCGCCGTTCATCATGGCGTCGATCAATACCAAGAATGTCCATCGCTCGAACGCCCTGATGGCGCATGCTTATGGCAAGGATTTCGTCTATGATGAAATGATGCTGACCGGCCCGGGTGACGAGGGCAAGGCGGCTGCTGAAGCCGTTGCCAATATGGATATGATGGGTGGAGATGATGGCCCGAAGCCCGGTGAAGGCCCGAGCAAGGAAGAACGCGAAGCCGGCTTCTATGACGTCATGTTCTACGGCACCGCCGCAGATGGCGGCGTTATCGTCGCAGGAGTCACCGGTGACAAGGATCCGGGCTATGGCTCGACGTCGAAAATGATTGCCGAGAGCGCCATCTGTCTCGTCAAGGACGAGACCGGCACGCCAGGCGGCGTGTGGACGCCAGCGCCAGCCATGGGCAGCCACCTGGTCAAGCGATTGACCGAAAAGGCCGGCCTGACATTCGAGGTGGAAAACTAAGACGAAGGAGGCCCTAGCCCGTCGTCGCGGGCTTGTGCTTCTTCTTGATCGTGCCGGAGAAATTCAGCACCGGCCGGCCGTCGGCGGTGATCACGCCGCGGACGAAGGTGATCGATCTGCCGCCGCCCATGACCTCGCCGCGGGCTTCCAGATATTCGCCTTCAAGCGCGCCAGACAGGAATTCCGACGTGAACGCGACGGTGACGCCGTAGCCATCCTCATCGCCGGAATGGGCGAGGGCGAAAAGTGCGAAGTCAGCAAACGTCATCAGCGCGCCGCCATGCACAACGCCGCCAGCATTCATATGCTTGCGCTCGGCGCGAAACGCCGCGACCATTTTCCCGTTCTCGTCTTCTCGCAAGTAGAACGGCCCCGCTGCATCGTGTTCGAATGGCTCGTTTGGCCACGTGTGCCAACCGGCAAACTCGCCTTCAGTGATCTGTTTCGATTGCATTCGCAGCTCTCCTTTGCCGCCCTTGATAACGGTGCTGCAAAGTTTCGCCAGCGTGACGATGCGTCAGGGTTCGACTTGCCGCGCTGGTGCGCGTATTGTGCGCTGCAGGAGGAATTGGATAATGGCTTTTGATCCCGAAATTCGCGACGCTTTGATTGATCAGGTCCGGCGGTTTGTGCGTGAGCGCTGCGTGCCGGCTGAAGTGCAGGTCGCGGAAGAGGATCAGGTGCCAGACGCGCTGATCCAGGAGATGAAAGAGCTTGGCCTGTTTGGTCTCGCTGTTCCGGAAGAGTATGGCGGGTTGGGGCTCGACATGGAAACCGAATGCCTGGTCGGGTTCGAACTTGGTTGGACCTCGCCAGCGTTTCGGTCGGCCGCGGGCACCAATATCGGCATCGGCTCGCAGGCCTTGGTCTTGTTCGGGACGGAGGAGCAGAAAGAGAAATACCTGCCCGGGATCGCCAGCGGCGACTATGTCACCAGCTTCGCCTTGACTGAGCCGGAAGCCGGCTCTGATGCCGCTGGGCTGCGCACCAAGGCGACCAAGGATGGAGACGCTTACATCCTCAATGGCGGCAAGCGCTTCATCACCAACGCCAATGTCGCGGACTTGTTCACGGTGATGGCGCGAACCAATCCCGATGAGCCGGGCGGCAAGGGCGTTTCGGCCTTCATCGTCTCTCGCGACACGCCCGGCCTCAGCGTTGGCAAGCCAGAAAAGAAAATGGGCCAGCAAGGGGCTCAGATCTGCGATGTGAATTTTGACAATGCGCGGGTGCCGGCAGAAATGATGATTGCCGGCGAGGGCGAAGGCTTCAAAGTCGCCATGAGCGTGCTGGACAAAGGGCGTCTGCACATTTCGTCCGTTTGTACGGGAATGATGGAGCGCCTGATCAGCGAGATGGTGAATTATGCCATGGAACGCGAACAATTCGGCAAGCCGATCATGCAGCACCAGCTGATCCAGGCGATGATTGCAGACAGTCAGGCCGAGGCCTATGCCGCCCGCTGCATGATCCTGGATGCCGCGCGCAAAAGGGATGTGGGCGAACCGGTCACGATGCTGGCCTCGTGCTGCAAGATGTTCGCGTCGGAAGCGGTTGGACGAGTCGCCGATCGCGCCGTACAGGTGTTTGGGGGCGCAGGTTACGTCTCTGATTATGGCGTTGAACGGTTTTTCCGTGACGCGCGCATTTTCCGCCTCTACGAAGGCACCACACAAATCCAGCAGATCATCATCGCGCGCGAACTCAGCCGCGCCGCGAAACGAGGAGAGATTTAGATGGCCGACACTGAACACGAATTTGCCCCGGAAGATGTTGGCCTCAATGGCCAGCGACTGGATTTCATTCCGGATTATTTCGACAAGGCCTATCTGAACGAGAACAAGCTGCCCTGCATGGCGACGATGGTCTCGCGCAATGGCCAGATCGTGCACGAAACCTATCGCGGCACGACAGAACTCGGCGCCGGCGCGCCGATTGGGCCCGATACGATTTTCCGCATCTATTCCATGACCAAGCCGATCACTTCGGTGGCGGCGATGATGTTGCACGAAGAGGGTGTCATCCGCCTCGATCATGAAATCTCGCGCTACATTCCCGAATTTGCCGACACGCAAGTCTGGGATGGAGGCGACCTGAAGGATTTCAAGACGCGCAAACCTGATCGCGAAATGACCGTGCGGGATGCCTTCACTCACACCACCGGCGTGACCTATGGCTTCCTGTTCCAGCATGAAGTCGATGCCCTGTATCGCGCTGAAAAGATTGGCAATCTCGGTGAAGGTGATGGCGAGACACTGGGCGAAATGTGCGCCCGCATTGCGCAACTGCCATTGGCCTTCTCGCCGGGAGAGCGTTGGAATTACGGACATTCGACCGACATTCTCGGTCGTGTCGTCGAAGTCGCCAGTGGCATGACACTGGATGTGTTCTTCCGCGAGCGGATTTTCGAACCCCTCGGCATGATCGATACCGATTTCTTTGTCCCGGAGAGCAAACTGGACCGCTTGATGGCGTGTTACGCCAAGAACCCGGTGAATGGCGAAGTGACCCTGAGTGATGGCGCCGGCCAGGCCAGCAAGGCGTACAAGACCCAACCCAAGCTGCTCAATGCCGGCGGCGGTCTGGTGTCGACGTTGCGGGACTATCACCGCTTCTGCCTGATGCTGTTGCAGGGTGGCAGCCTGGAAGGCGCCCGTCTGCTCAGCCCGAAAACCATCGAGTTCATGCGCCTGAACCATTTGCCGGGCGGCAAGACGATCAAGGAGATGGGCGATCAGACCTTCTCAGAAGCGCGCATGGAAGGAAATGGCTTCGGTCTCGGCGGCTCCACCGTCGTCGATGTTGCTGACACACTGACGCCGGGATCGCCAGGCACATTCAGCTGGGGCGGGCTCGCCAACACCTTTTTCTGGATCGATCCGGTCGAGGAATTGATCGCCATTCAGGCGACACAGATGATCCCGACAGGCTGCTACCCGATCCGGCCGCAATTCCAGCAACTCGTCTACGCGGCGATCGACTGGTAACCCGACGGAAAAGTTTGCCACAACCCGTGGTGGAGACGCGAGATTGAGGGCATTTTCTACCTCAATTTTGTTTAATGTTGCTTTTTAGCGTTGGTGCCAGCGCTGTCAGGGTTGCCAAGTCGAAATAAATTACCATGTTCCGCAGCGTAAGTCCCAATCTACCCGGATGCGTCAAATCGGGGTGACCATAATAGGGGCCGTGCCGGAGGATCTATATGACGAAACAGGACAACCCATTTCATACATATGTCGAAGACCTATTCGCCAGTCTTGGACGTATTCGCATTCGTAAAATGTTTGGCGGCGCCGGCGTTTATTCCGGTGAAGACATGTTCGCTCTGATCGATCAGGACCGGATTTTCGTGAAGTCAGATGATGCGTTGAAAGCCGATCTGGAACAAGAAGGCGGCGAAGCCTTCGAGTGGACCAATCCGAACACCGGGAAGACGATACAGATGAGTTACGTCTCCCTGCCGGTCAATGCACTCGACGACCGGGAAGAGGCCTCCGCCTGGGCGCGCAAAGCGCTGGACGTGGCGATCGAAGCGCGCCGCGCCAAGGTCAAATCCCCGCGCCGGTCAACATTCTAAATCACCCGTCAGGCGTTTCGGAAATTCGCAGGTCGTTTTTCCAGGAACGCGTTGACACCTTCTTTGAAGTCCGGTTGACGCCCAGCGGTACGCTGCGCGAACCGTTCGGCCTGTAGCTGGCTGTCAAAATCATTGTCTTCCGCCTGCCAGACGAGATCGCGGATCATGGCCAAAGCCTGGGTTGGGCCGTCGGCAAGCCGTTTGGCATAGGCGCGCGCTTCATCCATCAGCTGATCGTCCGGCACGACTTTGTTGATCATGCCCCATTCGAGTGCCTGATCGGCAAACACCTTGTCACCGAACAGCGTCATTTCCATCGCCTTGGCCCGGCCGACCAATCGCGGCAAGAGGAAGGTCGATCCGCCATCCGGGACCAGTCCGATGCGACGGAAGGCCTGCAGGAAGTATCCACTTTCACCGGCAATGATGAAATCGCCCATCAGCGCGATCGAACAGCCGACGCCGGCGGCGGCGCCATTCACGGCTGTAATGATCGGGTGAGGGTGCGTGCGCATGGCCTTGATGAACGGGTTATAGTGCGTGTCCAGGCCTTTCCCCGCGTCCGGTTTGCCTTTCGGGCGTTCGCCTGGATTGGACGTCAGGTTGGCGCCGGAGCAGAACCCGCGCCCATTGCCGGTCAGGATGGTGCAGCGCGCGTTGTCGGCCGCTTGTTCGAAGGCGAGCGATAGCTCTTCGATCGTGTCCATCCCGGCGGCATTCAGGGTCTTCGGGTCGTCAAACGCGATCGTCGCAATATCGTCGCTGACCTCATAGGCAATTTTCTTGAAAGTCATGGTCTCGCTCCGTTTTGTCGTAATCTATTCAGCTTGCGCGCGGTGAAAACCGTGACGTGGCGGCAGGGTGGACTTGTTTTGCCATCGCGGCTTTCTGGGGTATCCTTTACGTCAACGAAAATAAGTCCCGGAGGAAGACATGGCATTGGATGCAATTTCAGCAGATGGCATGGGTGCCATTCTCGCCAAACAGAAAGCCGCAAACATCCGCGACGGTATTCCGTCGGCAGAACAGCGCGAGGCGTGGATCGACAAGTCGATCGACCTGCTGGCAACGCATGGCGATGCGCTGTCAAAAGCGATGGCGGAAGATTTCGGTCATCGCTCGGTGGACCAGTCTAACCTGACCGATATTGCCGGATCGATCGGTGCCCTGAAATTCTCAAAGAAGCACCTGCGCAAATGGATGCGCCCGGAAAAGCGCAAGGTCGAATTTCCGCTCGGTTTGCTCGGGTCCAAGGCACAGATCCAGTATCAGCCAAAAGGCGTGATCGGGATTATCAGCCCGTGGAATTTCCCGGTCAATCTGACCTTCGCGCCGCTCGCCAATGTATTCGCCGCCGGCAATCGGGCGATGATCAAACCGTCTGAATTCACCGAGAAAACCAGCGACCTGATGGCCGAACTGATCGCCAAATACTATACAGAGGAAGAAGTTGCCGTGATCACTGGTGGTCCGGATGTCGGGGCCAAGTTCACGGCGCTGCCCTTCGACCACATGATCTTCACCGGCGCCACGTCGATCGCGCATCATGTCATGCGCGCCGCCGCAGACAATCTCGTGCCACTGACCCTCGAGCTTGGCGGCAAGTCGCCCGTCGTCCTGGGCAAGTCTGCGGACCTCGAAAAAGCCGCCACCCGAATCATGGCCGGCAAGACGATGAATGCGGGGCAGATCTGCCTGGCCCCGGACTATGCGTTCGTGCCGGAAGAGAAGACAGGCGACTTCGTGGGCGCTGCCACAGCCGCGGTCGGGAAGATGTTTCCAGACGGGCTGAAGGACAATGACGACTATACCTCGATCGTCAATCAGCGCCATTATGACCGCTTGAACTCATATCTCGACGATGCCCGCGAAAAGGGCGCGGAAGTGGTCGAAATCAATCCGCAGGACGAGAATTTCAGCCAGCAGCCACACCACAAGATGGCGCCGCACATCGTCATCAATCCGACCGACGACATGAAAGTGATGCAGGACGAAATCTTCGGACCGATCCTGCCGATCAAGTCCTATAACGACACCAAGGACGCGGTGGCCTACATCAATGACCGTCCACGCCCGCTCGGGCTGTACTATTTCGGCGATGATGCGGGTGAACGCGATATGGTTCTGAACAACACCACATCTGGCGGCGTCACCGTCAATGATGTGGTCTTCCATGTCGCTCAGGAGGACTTGCCCTTCGGCGGCGTTGGTCCATCCGGCATGGGCGCATATCATGGCCGCGACGGCTTCTTCGAGTTCAGCCACAAGAAAGCGATCTACACTCAGACGGGGAACGAGATCCTCGCCATGATGCGGCCGCCTTATGGAGACAAGTTCCGCAAGCAGATCGCCGGGCGAATGAAGAAATAACGCGTCGCCCGACCCATCCAAACCTGCAAAGCCGCTCTCCGTTCGAGAGCGGCTTTGTCTATTCAATTGGCAGGTGCTGGGCGATGAAGCGGTCCATTTCGCGCAGGGTCTGCATGCGGGTGTCGGCGACGGAGAGCCAATGATCCTCGCCTTTCAGCTTGACCAGTTCGACCTGTTTGCCGGCGCGTTTCAGAGCGCGTTCCATGACCTTGCTTTGATCATACGGCACAACTGTGTCGTCATCGCCATGCAGCAACAGGATCGGCGCGGTCACGCTGTCGGCGAAATTGACTGGGGAGATCGATTTCAACTTGGCCCGGCGCGCGTCGCCGTCTGCCATCAGGCCTTCCCAATAGGAGATGACCCAGTGGTGTCGGCCGCTTTCGCGTTTTTCATCGCGCAGCATCTTATTGAGGTCGCTGACAGGGGCGATGGCAATGATGCATTTGTACAGATCCGGCGTGAACGTTGCGCCAGCCAGAGCGGCGTATCCGCCATAACTTGCGCCGACAATGCAGACGCGTGATTTATCCGCCATGCCGCTGTCGGCGAGGGCTTCGACGCCGTCGGTAATGTCATCCTGCATCTTGCCGCCCCATTCACCGCGTCCGGCATCGAGGAAGGCACGGCCATAGCCCGTCGAACCACGGAAATTGGGTTGCAGGACCAGGTAACCGCGATTGGCGAAATATTGCGCCATCCAGTCGAAATCCATCCGGTCATAAGCAGATGGGCCGCCATGTGGTAGGACAATCAGGGGCAGTTTCGGGTCGTCATCCAGCGAGATCCCTGGAGGGACGGTCATGATCCCGGGGATGCTCAATCCATCCCGTGCCGGATATTCGATCGCGGCGACCGTGGCGATTTCCGATGATGGAATCGCTGATCGATTATTGGTGAGGATGCCGAGTCCGCCTGTTTCCGCATCGGCGACCAGCCAGACATCGCCGATCGACGCTTCAAAGACGCGGTATAACAGTCGCGATCGATCCTCGGACCAGGAATCGAGATAGAGAGTCGCGTAAGGGAGCTTTTCGGCGACGGCTTCGTGCGCTTTCTGAATTTTCTCATCAAGAAACCCGTAGGTCGGTTCAGCGCCGGAATACCGAACCCCGATCACGCGGCGATTATTGTCTGTAAAAATGACATCAATCTCTTTGCCGTCCTCGCCGAGCAGGGGACCCGAGACGCGGCCATCATATCCCAGCTTCATCAGCTCGTCGAAACCGTCATCATCATTCTTGACCGCAACGAATACCAGCCCGGACTCATCCGGCATCACACCATGAATCGACAATGGCGGGATCGGCGCATCGCGATCTGCGAACAGGATTTTCCACTGGCCGTTGACGAGGTGTTTGATCGTGTAATCGTCGGCGCGATTGTTATACTCTTCGCGCACCATGGCGCGGCCCTCGCCGTCGGTGAACCAATCACGAACATGCGGCGTTCCCCGTTTGTGAATGCGACCACGTCCGTGCTTGAGGCTGACTTTCAAGAGGTCAAAGGACGGGCTGGAGGTGGCCGCGCCCATATAAGCGGGCATCATCACTTCGTCAGATTTCGCGCCTTCGCCCACAATTCGTCCGAGGCCGCTCTGGGCTGGGAAAATTCCTTTGGTGCCCTTCAAGAGCGCGGTGATCTTGTTGTCCTTCAGAGAAACGGCGAACGAGCCTGAAAACTCGTACTCGCCTTTGAAGCCCCTCGTTTTCGTCGTGTCGGATACGTTGAGGATAACGTGATCATTCCCGTAAAACGTTACGCCACGCGCTTTCATGTCGGCGATGCCGACCTGCTTGATGACTTCGCCGCTATACGAGAACACAATCAAGCGGCTGCCTCCTTGCGCGTTCGCGATTGTCGCGATCTTGGTGCCGTCCGGGGACATTTCTGCCGACGAGATCAGTGGCATTCGGCCATACGCCTCGAGCGGTGGATTTTCTGATTGTGCAAATGCAGTTGCTGCGCTCAGGCAGGCGCACAATATAGGCGCAAGATAGATTCGAAACATTGTATACTCCCCCACAATATAGAGGAGCGTACGGTCTTGATTTTATTCGATCAACCGTAATTCAGGTGCTTATCGCAAAAAGGCTGGGACATCGTCGCCAAAACCACGAACCTCGTCCGGGGCTGGATCGAGGATGGGATCGTCATCCTTGCGTTTGTAATCGCGCTTCGCGCGTTCCTTGCGAGGTTTCTCGCTGGCCTGCGTCGCGGCCTTGTCTTCTTTTGGCGGCGTGTCGTCGCGCGGGCTGTCAGTGGCGGACGCATCCTCGCGCTCCGTGCGATCCCTGCGCCCGCGGCCTTCGCTGCGGCTGTCGCCGCGTCCGCGGCCACGATCTCGCCCACGTCCACCGCGCTCTCCGCGACCGCGTCCACGGCGGCCATCGGAATCGGTTGGCAATTCTTCAAGTTCTTCGACCAGGCCGTCCGGCATGTATTCGGCGACATCGGTCTTGATCAGCATCATCACGCCGCGCCAGGACTTTTCGTCCATCGGGCCGACCATGGTGAAACTCTCGCCTTCGCGTCCAGCTCGGCCGGTGCGGCCGATGCGGTGAACATAATCCTCATCCTTGGGCGGCGGAGAATAATTGAACACGTGTCCGACATCGGGGATGTCGAGCCCGCGTGCGGCCACGTCCGAGGCGACGAGGAGTTGCAGCTCGCCATCACGAAACTTGTTCAAGGTGTCCATACGGGCGCTTTGCGGCAAGTCGCCATGAATCGGCGAGGCGCTGAAGCCATGCTTCCGCAAGGATTTCGCGACAATATCGACTTCACGCTTGCGGTTGCAGAAGACGATGCCGTTCTTCACGTCGCGACTTTCGATGATCCGGCGTAGCGCCGTGCGTTTCGCCTTGTCATCCCCGCGCGGCAGCTTGACGACGTGCTGGGCGATGGTCTCAGCCGTCTTGGACTGACGCGCCACCTCGATCCGGATCGGGTCTTTCTGGAACGTCTTGGCGAGGCGCGCGATCTCTTTCGGCATGGTCGCCGAGAAAAGCAGCGTCTGGCGGCGCGGTGGCAGCAATTTGCAGATCTTTTCGATGTCCGGGATGAAGCCCATGTCGAGCATGCGATCGGCTTCATCAATGGTGAACACTTCCACGCCAGTGAGCAGGATCTTGCCGCGCTCAAACTGATCGATCAGACGGCCCGGCGTGGCGATCAGGACATCGACACCGCGCATCAATTTCTGTTCCTGTTCCTTGAAGCTGACACCGCCAATCAGCAGCGCCATGTTGAGCTTCAGATCCTTGCCGTAAGTCTCGAAATTCTCGGCCACCTGGGCGGCGAGTTCGCGCGTCGGGCACAGGATCAGGCTGCGCGGCATGCGGGCCCGGGCCCGACCCTTGGTCAGGCGGTGCATCATTGGCAGCGTGAACGCCGCCGTCTTGCCGGTGCCGGTCTGGGCGATGCCGGTCACGTCGCCGCCTTTCTTGATCACAGGAATGGCTTGTTCCTGGATCGGCGTCGGGTGGTCGTATCCAGCGGCATCAATGGCGCTCTGAATGCGGGGATCGAGATTGAGCTCGGCGAACGTAATTTGTGGTGTGTCAGTCAAAATGAGGTCCAGCTACAGGATAAAATCAGTCGGTCACGTCAAGCTGTTCCGGATTGAACAGCGGGGCCGACTTCGAATCACTGCGCCGGCAAACATGTTGCGCGAGCACATAGTGCAAAAAAGCCCACCGGCAAAGGTGGGCTCTTCAGTCTGTGGTTGAGTGTGGCGTTTGAGTGCCACTCCCGGGTTGCGGCTAGGACGCGTCCGCGAGGTTCTGGTTGGCAAAGTCCCAGTTGACCAGATTGTCCAGGAAGCTCGCCATATAGTTCGGGCGCGAGTTCTGATAATCGAGGTAATACGCATGCTCCCAGACATCCATGGTCAGCAGCGGCGTGACGCCAGCCTCGGTCAGTGGAGTCTCGGCATTCGGGGTTTTGGTGATGGCCAGTTTGCCATCTTTCAGCACCAGCCACGCCCAGCCTGAGCCAAACTGCCCGCCACCTGCGGCTTTGAACTGGGTCGCGAACTCATCATATGATCCGAAATCACGATCAATCAGTTCGGCGATCTTGCCGTGCGGGGCACCGCCGCCGCCTGGCTTCATCGAGTGCCAGTAGAAGGTGTGGTTCCAGACCTGCGCCGCATTGTTGAACAAACCGGCCTTTGACGCATCGCCTGCCGCCGCATTGACGATCTCTTCCAGAGACGCGCCGGCCAGATCCGTGCCGTCAATCATCTTGTTGAGATTGGTAACGTACGCATTGTGGTGCTTGCCGTGGTGGAAATTCAGCGTTTCTTCTGAAATATGCGGGGCCAGGCCATCGCGGCCATAAGGGAGTTCGGGAAGGTCAAAAGCCATGTCATTGGTCTCCATGCAGAATTTTTCGCTGTTCTCGCTCAGCGCTTGCCACAGATATGGGTTCGATGACCAGACCTGCCAGTGATTCTTTGACAGATATTTTGGCGCGGCTGGATGACCGCGTGCGCCGCGTTGACGAAGAGCGCTGGCTTTCAAGCCGGTATGCAAAGGTCTCTCAGCGCGATGCCTTGATCGTACTTTATGCGTTCTATTACGAGCTGGCGCGTGTGCGGGGGGCGGTTAGCGATCCCATGCTCGGACAGATCAGGTTCCAGTGGTGGCGCGATGCGCTGGAGGAATTGCAGCGCGGTGAGGTGCGTCAGCATGATATTGTCATCGCGCTCTCGGACCAGATTGCGGCTGGCGCGCTCGCTTGGCAGCCTTTGCGGGACCTGATCGAACCATTCGAGGGCGCGTTTGTAGCAAGTGACCGGGCGCTCGAACCAGAGGCAACGCTGGCGGTCATCGCGGCAGACGTGTGTGCGCCGGGTCATGGGCTAGACGGCCTTATCGGCGCTGTGGCGCCCGATTGGGCGGCGTTGCGGCGCGGGGAGGCAGCGACCGAACACCGCAAACAGTCGCGCGTTCCGTCGGCATCGCGGCCAGCGCTGGCCCATTTCCGGTTGCGCCACGCCTGGTCACGAGGGAAGTCTCTCGGCCGGGTTCAGACGCGCTTCAGCATTCTTGCCGCCGTCCTCACCGGCGCAATCTGACGGCCGGCGCGACATCTTGGTGAACAGTGTTCACTTTTTGGTATTGATGACTAAATATACCGCGAAAACAAACAGCGATGAGGCCTCCCATGTTTCGCAAGTCCGCGTTGATTTCCCTGTCGGCATTGCTTCTGGCGATGCCGGGCCAGACGGAAACCTTGCAAGAAGCCCTTGATCAGGCCTTCCAGACCAATCCCGCGCTCGGCGCCCAGCGGGCTGATGTGGGTGTCGCTCGCGAACAGCTCAACCAGGCCCGCGGAGCGCGTGCGCCAACGGTCGAGTTGTCTGGTTCTGCGACTTTCGAATCGCTGGATAGCAACCAGCCGATCGCCTTCAACACCGGCGAAAACAAACTCGCCTCAGCGCAATTGCGTGCCACGCTGCCGGTCTATACGGGCGGTCAGATCGATGCGGGCATCGCCCAGGCGCAGGCCGGCATCATGGCGGCCGATGCGCAATTTGACGGGGTTGCGCAAGATCTCGTCCTGAATGTCGTGACCGCCTATGTCGACGTGCTTCGCGACCGCGAAGCGATCCGCATTCGCGCCAATAGCGTCGCGCTGTTGCAGGAGCAGCTGCGCGCGGCGACCGACCGGTTTGACGTTGGCTTTGCCACCCGCACGGATGTCAAACAGGCTGAAGCGCGCCTGCAGGGCGCCCGGGCGTCCCTGGCCGGGGCCGAAGCCCAGCTCGAGGCATCACTGTCCATCTATGAACTGTTTGTTGGCCAGCCGGCGGGCGATCTCGCTGCGGTGCCAGGAGCGCCCGCGCTGCCGGTCTCGTTCGAAGCGTCGCTCCAGTCAGCATTGGCTGACAATCCGGACCTGCAAGCCTTGCGGCAGGCTGAACGCGCAGCCGAGCAGGCGGTGAAATCGGCAAAAGGCGCGACGCGTCCAAACTTGTCCATCGTCGGATCTGCGAGCCTGCAGGAAACCTTCGATCAGGAAGCCACCGCGATTTCTCCGACCATGGGCATCATCTCGTTGCCGGCTGACAATTACCGCGACACGCAGCTACGGTTGATGGCGCAAGGATCTGTCCCACTGTTTCAGGGCGGCATTCTGCGCAGCCGCGTGCGGGCCGCACGTCTTGAGCGCGATCAGGCGCGATTGCAAACGATCAATGCAGAGCGTCAGGTCACCGCCAGCGTTGCCCAGGCCTGGTATGCCAACATCGCCGCGGAGCAGGCCATCACCGCGTCCGAACGTCAGGTCGAAGCGGCCGAGATTGCTTATGAAGGGGCTCAGGAAGAGCTCAGCGTCGGCACCCGAACCACCCTCGACGTGCTCGATCAGGAGCAACAATTGCTGGAAGCGCGGCTGGGTCTGATCAATGCGCGCCGGGACGCTTATGTGGCCACCCACCAGCTGCTTCGGGCGATGGGAAAACTGGCATTCTAACGGCCGGATAGGCGCGACTCACGAGCCATGCTAAAATCGAGTCGTAATTGCTTGTTAACCGAGCTGCAGTAGCCGGTTAAGGGAAAGCGAATCAATGGGAACGGCTATGGCGGAACCAGCACAAAAAGAACCGACCATGGAAGAGATCCTTTCTTCCATTCGAAAAATCATCGCGGATGACGATGCGCCTGCACAGGCTGCAGCGGAGGCCGACGTGATTACCGAGGACGAACTCGACGTCTTTGAAGACTTTGACATCGAGGCCGAGGCCGACAGCGAGACGATCATCGAATCCGAAGAAGACGTCCTGGCCGCGATCAGCCAGTCCATGGAAGCCGTCACCGGTGAACTCGAAACCGAGGCGGCGGCCGAGCCGGCTGTCGAGGAAGAGCCATTTGATCTAGCCATCGAAGAAGACAATTTCGAAACCTTCGAGGAAGAAGATTTTGACGGTGTCGAAGACTTTACCGAAGCTGAGGACAGCTTTGAACCGGTCCTGGAAGATGTGTCCGAGCCAGAAGCGGCATTTGCGCCTGAGCCGGAACCTGAAATTGATGAGGAGACACCTATGTCTGCAAAGCCTGCCCCGCTGACTGACACAGCAACTGTAACTGCGGCCGCCGGGGCGCTCGGAAAGCTGCTCTCGAATGTCGAGTTTGGCGAAGATGCCGGCGGTACGACCACGATTGAGGGCCTGGTGCGCGAAATGATGCGTCCTATGCTGAAAGAGTGGCTCGACGAGAACCTGCCAGGGATTGTTGAGAAGCACGTCGAAGCCGAAGTGCAGCGGATTGCACGCATGGCTGGCTAGACCTCTTTTTCAACCCTGCTAAAGAGACGGGCGCGCCAGACACGGCGCGCCTTTTCTTTTATCTGACCGACCGGACCGCAAATTCATGATCGACCAGCGTTTTGACCCCAAGGCTCACGAGCAGCGCATTTATCAGCGCTGGGAAGAGGCCGGCTGTTTCCGCCCAAGCATGGACACGGCCGCAGAGCCCTATGCGATCATGATCCCGCCGCCGAACGTCACCGGTAGCCTGCACATGGGACACGCGCTCAACAACACGATCCAGGACATCCTGTGCCGGTTCGAGCGGATGCGCGGCAAGAATGTCCGCTGGCAGCCCGGCATGGACCATGCCGGCATCGCGACGCAGATGGTGGTCGAGCGACAACTGGCCGCCAGCGGCAACCAGGATCGCCGCTCGATGGGGCGCGACGCCTTTGTCGACAAGGTGTGGGAATGGAAAGAGGAAAGTGGCGGCACGATCCTCAACCAGCTGCGCCGCCTTGGCGCGTCGTGCGACTGGGAGAACACCAAGTTCACATTGGACGATGATCTCAATGTCGCCGTCAACAAGGTGTTTGTTGACCTCTACAAGGAAGGCCTGATCTATCGCGCCAAGCGCCTGGTCAATTGGGACCCGCATTTCCAGACCGCGATTTCCAATCTCGAAGTCGAGAACAAGGAAGTCGACGGCCATATGTGGCACTTCAAATACCCGCTCGCGGGCGGGGAAACCTATACCTATGTCGAGACCGACGAGGACGGCAAGGTCACGCTGGAAGAAGAGCGCGACTATATCTCCATCGCCACGACCCGGCCCGAGACCATGCTCGGCGATGGCGCGGTGGCGGTGCATCCGTCTGATACGCGCTATGCGCCAATCATTGGCAAGCTGTGTGAGATCCCGGTCGGCCCGAAACAACATCGCCGCCTGATCCCGATCATCACCGATGAATACCCCGATCCAGAGTTTGGTTCAGGCGCGGTGAAGATCACGGGCGCACACGATTTCAACGACTATCAGGTCGCCAAGCGCGGCGGCATTCCGATGTACGCGCTGATGGACGAGAAGGGCTTCATGCGCGCCGATGGTGAGTCCTATGCGACCGTCGCCGAAGTGGCGCAGCGAATTGCCGAGGGCAAGGAAGGCTTTGACGAGGCCAAGATTGCGGTCATGAACCTGGTCCCGGACCAGTATCGCGGCCTGGAGCGGTTCGAAGCGCGCAAGGCGGTGATCGCTGACATCACGGCTGAGGGCAATGCGGTGATGATCGCTGACCCCAAGCACAAGGATGAGGAAACCGAAGCGCCTTTGATCCCGCTGGTCGAGAACAAGAAAATCATGCAGCCCTTTGGTGACCGTTCCGGCGTCGTCATCGAGCCAATGCTGACCGATCAATGGTTTGTCGATGCCGAGACGCTGGCCAAACCGGCGATTGAGGCGGTTCGTTCCGGCAAGACCAAGTTCGTGCCCGAAAATTGGGACCGGACCTATTATAACTGGATGGAAAATATCGAGCCCTGGTGCATCTCGCGCCAGCTCTGGTGGGGGCACCGGATTCCGGTTTGGTATGGGCCGGACGGTGCAGTGTATTGCGCACCGACCGTTGAAGAGGCGCAGGCGCTGGCAGGCGACGGAGTCGACCTCACCCAGGACGAAGACGTTCTCGACACCTGGTTCAGTTCCGGCCTGTGGCCGTTCTCGACACAAGGTTGGCCGGAGAAAACCGAAGGTCTCGACGCGTTCTATCCTGGTGCCACGCTGGTCACCGCGTTCGACATCATTTTCTTCTGGGTCGCCCGAATGATGATGCTGGGCATCAAGTTCATGGATGGCGAAGTGCCGTTCAAGGATGTCTATATCCACGCCATCGTTCGTGATGAGAACGGCAAGAAAATGTCCAAGTCCGAGGGCAATGTGGTCGACCCGGTTGACCTGATTGACGGCATCGACATCGATTCGCTGGTCAAGAAGCGTACCACCGGTCTGAGACAACCGGAAAAGGCTCCGCAAGTTGAGAATGCGACCCGCAAACGCTATCCGCAAGGCTTTGATGCGTATGGCGCAGACGCGCTGCGCTTCACCCTGGCGGCGATGGCGACCAAGGGGCGCGACATCAACCTGTCTGTCGATCGGGTCGCAGGCTATCGCAACTTTGGATCCAAACTGTGGAGCGCCGCACGTTTCGCACAAATGTACGAAGCCAACTTCGGCAGCTCGGTAAACCCGGAAACATTAGGTTTGGCGTTGAATCGATGGATCATTGGGGAACTGTACAAATGCTGCGGCGAGGTCTCTGAAGCGATCGAGGATTACCGCTTCAATGATGCCGCCGACGCCGCCTATCACTTTGTCTGGGATGTGTTCTGCGACTGGTACTTGGAACTGTCAAAACCGATCCTCCAGGGCGATGAGGGCGCGGAAAAAGACGAAACCCGCGCGGTCCTCGCCTGGACGCTGGAACAAATCTTCGCACTGCTGCACCCGTTCATGCCGTTCATCACCGAAACGCTTTGGGAGCAGACGGCGGAGCGGTCCGACTTCCTGATGCGGCAGACTTGGCCTGGCCATGCGGGCGGATACAGCAATCCGGACGCCGCAGCAGAGATGGACTGGGTGTTGAAGACGATTTCGCAGGTCCGTTCGGTACGCGCCGACGTCAATGTGCCAGCAGGCGCCAAAGTGCCAGCCAGCCTGACCGGCGCCAGCGCCGAGACAGCGGGGCGACTTGCTGCGCATGGCGACGTAATCAAGCGTCTGGCGCGTCTCGAAAAGCTCGACCTTGCCGACACAGCGGCGCCGGGGTCGGTCAAGACCGTAGTCGACGAGGCAACCGTCGTGCTGGAAATTGCCGATCTGATCGATGCCAGCGAAGAAGTCGCCCGTCTCGACAAGCAGCTCGGCAAACTGGGCGGCGAGATTACCGGGCTCGAGAAACGCCTCGGAAACGAGTCCTTCGTCGCCAAGGCACCGGCCGAAGTTGTCGCGGAGCAACGCGACCGGCTTGCCGAATTACAAGGAACGCGCGACAAACTCAGCGCGGCACGGGACCAGCTCGCCGCCTTGTAAGGAGACTGATCATGCTACGACGCTCGCTCGCTGCTCTGGCCATCGCCCTGGCCGGGTGTACGACTTCGCTTGCAGAGACCGCAGAGGAGGCAGACGTGACCGCAGAAGCAGAGCGACCGGACTGGCGCCTCGTCATCCATGGCGGCGCAGGTGTGATTGTCCGGGAAAACATGACACCAGAGCGCGAAGCGGCGTTTACGGCGGCGCTCGAGGCCGCGCTTCAAGCGGGCGGTGATGTGCTGCGAAATGGCGGCTCTGCGGTCGATGCGGTCCAAGCAGCTGTGATCCCGATGGAAGATGATCCCTTGTTCAATGCGGGGCAGGGCGCGGTGTTCACCGCTGCCGCCGAGCACGAGCTTGATGCCTCGATCATGAGCGGCGCCGTGCGCGATGCGGGCGCGGTCGCGGGCGTCAAACGCGTCAAGAATCCGATACTCGCAGCGCGCGCCGTGATGGACCAGTCCGAGCATGTGATGTTTGCCGGGGCAGGCGCCGATGAATTTGCCGAATCCGTCGGCCTCGAGATGGTCGAAAACAGCTATTTCGACACGGCCTGGCGCCGCGTCGCCCTGGAACGGGTGCTGCGGGAACGCAACCGCACTGACGCTGATCGCCATGGCACGGTCGGCGCCGTCGCGATTGATCGCGACGGCAATCTCGCCGCCGCCACCACCACGGGCGGGATGACGGCCAAATCAGCCGGCCGGATTGGCGACTCACCGCTGATCGGTGCGGCGACCTATGCCCAGAACGGTGTCTGCGCCGTCTCGGCCACCGGGCATGGCGAGTATTTCATCCGTGTCGGAGTCGCGAAAACGATCTGTTCACGGGTTGAACTGGCCGGCGAAAGCGTCGGCGAAGCGGCTCAAAGCGCGCTCGATCAGGTGGCTGAACTGGGCGGCGATGGCGGCGTGGTCGTGATCGATGGCAATGGTCAATATGAGTATGTTTTTAACTCAAAGGGCATGTATCGCGGCATGATCGACCCCGAGGGCATCGAAACCGCCATCTTTGAGCAAGAATAGCCCCTTTGGCTGGGTGACAGATTTGCGTGGAGCGGCTAAGGCTCCGCGCAGTAAAGGAATTCCGATATGAGCAAGACCTGGGACAAATCCAAATTGCCTTCCCGTCACGTGACCGAAGGCCCGGCCCGTGCGCCGCATCGCAGCTACTACTACGCCATGGGACTGTCGACCAAGGACATCCAAAAACCCTTCGTTGGCGTCGCCAGCTGCTGGAACGAGGCGGCACCGTGCAACACCGCGCTGATGCGCCAGGCCCATGCGGTGTCTGAAGGCGTGAAGGCCGCCGACGGCACGCCGCGCGAGTTTTGCACCATCACCGTTACCGATGGCATTGCGATGGGTCATGAAGGCATGCGCTCGTCGCTGGTCAGCCGCGACTGGATCGCCGACACGGTCGAACTGACCATGCGCGGGCATTCCTATGATGCGTTGGTCGGTGTCGCTGGCTGCGACAAGTCTCTGCCTGGCATGATGATGGCTATGTTGCGCCTGAACGTGCCGTCTGTGTTCCTTTATGGCGGCTCGATCATGCCGGGCAGTTTCGAAGGCCGCGACGTGACAGTGCTCGACGTGTTCGAAGCGGTTGGCGCCCATGCCGCAGGTTCGAACGAGATGAGCGATGACAGGTTGAGGGCGCTGGAAAAGGTTGCCTGCCCGGGCGATGGTGCGTGCGGTGGCCAGTTCACTGCCAACACCATGGCGTGCGTCAGCGAAGCGATCGGACTGGCGCTGCCCCTGTCGTCGGCAATGCCAGCGCCATGGACCGACCGCGACGGGTATGCGCGCGAGTCCGGCAGAGTGGTCATGGACCTCGTCGCCAACAATCTGCGCCCGCGCGAGATCTGTACCCGCGAAGCGTTCGAGAACGCGGCCATCGTCGTCGCCGCGACAGGGGGCTCGACCAATGCGGCGCTGCACTTGCCGGCCATGGCGCATGAATGCGGTGTCGAGTTCACGCTTCGCCACGTCGCGGAAGTGTTCGAGCGTACGCCTTACATTGCTGACCTGAAACCGGGCGGAAATTATGTCGCCAAGGATTTTGGCGAAGCGGGCGGCGTGCCGATGCTGATGCGCACGCTGATGGACGAGAAGATCGTCAATCCCGATTGCCTGACGGTTACTGGCAAGAGCTGGGGAGATTACCTCGAAGGCATGAGCTTCGACGAGACGCAGAAAGTTATCTATCCGGCGGGGAAGCCGATCACTGAGAATGGCGGCGTGGTCGGCCTGTGGGGTTCACTCGCGCCAGATGGCGCCATCGTCAAAGTGGCTGGTCTAGAGAAGCTGCAATTCACCGGCAAGGCGCGTGTGTTCGATGGCGAGGAAGCCTGTTTCGAAGCGGTCTCCAATCGCGAGTACGAAGCCGGCGACGTTCTGGTCATTCGTTATGAAGGTCCGAAAGGCGGGCCGGGCATGCGTGAGATGTTGTCCACCACGGCGGCCATTTACGGCCAGGGCATGGGTGACAAGGTGGCCCTGATTACGGACGGGCGTTTTTCCGGCGCGACCCGCGGCTTCTGCATCGGCCATGTCGGCCCTGAAGCCCAGGAAGGTGGACCGATCGGGCTTTTGGAAGACGGTGACATCATCACCATCGATGCCGAAAAGGGCACCATCGATGTGCGTCTGTCGCCTGCAGACCTCGAAGATCGCAAGCGCAAGTGGAACCCGCGTGTTACCGCCTATGGTAATGGCACGCTGGCAAAATTTGCGAAATTGGTTGGTCCTGCCCATCTTGGCGCGGTAACCCATGAAGGGTTTGCCGGAGAACGCCATGTCTACGCCGACATCTAAAGGACCGTGGGAAGACACTGATATCGATCCTCTGATCCTGCAGGCCATGCGTGGCCTGCCGGTGGATTTTGCAGATTTCCCGCGCATCTTTCAGGACGACTTACTGCCCTCTCTGCAGGCGCAGGAGGCGGAGCGCCGCACCGCGGCCACGGCATCCGTGCGTTGGTCATGGATCGGATTTGGCGTTGGTGTGCTGGGGGCGCTGCTCGGTCTGTTCGTCTTTCGCGTGCCGCAACTGGCCATCGTCGCCGGCGTCATCGGGTTTGCGGTCCACGGGGCCGGGCGCGGGCCGCTGAACCAGATCGGCAAGCGTGCCAAGACACTGATCGTCAATCCGGTGGCCGCGCGCTTCGGCATAATGTTCGATCCCGAGCCCGGGTCCCAGAACAGCGTCATCGACATGCACGAAGTCGGCCTGTTGCCGAGCTGGGACCGCTCCAGTTTCGAGGATCGGCTGGACGGAGTTCGCAATGGTGTCGACTTCGAGTTTTTCGAGGCACGCCTGGAGCAGCGTCGCCGCACAACTGACTCCCGCGGTCGCACGCGGACGCGCTGGGTCACCGTGTTTTCTGGGCAGTGCCTGCGATTCCAGTTTCACAAGGCCTTTCACGGCAAGACGCTGGTATTGCGTGATGCCGGCTTTCTCAACATGCTCCGACGCGGACGTGGCCTGGAAGAGGTCAAACTCGAATCGAACATGTTCGAGCAGGCCTTCCAGGTCTATTCGAATGACCAGGTCGAGGCGCGCTACTTGCTGACGCCTGATCTGATGCAACGCCTGATCAATCTCGAGAAGGTGTTTCATGGCAGCAAATTGCGCTGCGCCTTCCAGGATGGCGAGCTGCTGATCGCACTGGAAGGCGGCGATCTGTTCGAGCCGGGCAGCCTGTTCACCCCGCTGGATAATCCGGATCGCGTCCGTGAGCTGCTTGATGATTTCGCCGCCGTCTTCAATCTCATTGACAGCTTTGCCGACCCCGAACAGGTTGCCAAGGCGCGCCGCGAGGATGGTGACGCCTAGAGGCAAGGGTTTGGTCATAGTTTGGACCAGATCGGGGCGTCAGTGTTCAGGCGAGATTAAGGTCAGCATCAATAGAGAAACTTGTATGAAACCAATGATTTCCTCCCTCGGCGCGCTCGCCGCCATTTTCGTTTTCACCACGCCCGCGGCCAGCGCGCTCAGCTGTTCGCAACAGGCGGCGCAATTACAGGCGCAACAAACCGAGGCGCAGAAGCTCGCCGATGCGCGCGCGAGCCTGCTCGAAGACGTGGAAACCGCTGGCGACGCCTGGGAGGATGTTGAGATTCACCGCCTCGCCAGCGCCGCGCATGCGGCCACCGCTGACGAGGCGAAGCTGGTCTATGAAACGCTGAAAGCGGACCTGATTGAAAAAGAAACGTCGCTGCAAAGCCTCGTCGTTTCGCTCAATGAACAGGTCGCTGATTACAACAAGGCGTGCGTGAAAGAGTAGCGTCTCAATCTGCCAGCGTGACAATCACCGGCACATGATCTGACGGCTTTTCGAGCCCGCGGGCCTTGCGATAGATTTCAACCCCTTCGAGCCGGTCTGCCGCCTGCGGGCTGAGCAGATGATGGTCGATGCGGATGCCATGATCCTTCTGCCAGGCGCCGCCCTGATAGTCCCAGAACGAATATTGGTGACCTCGATTGTCGGCTGCTTCGAAGGCCTCGGTCAGGCCGAGATGGGTCAGTCGCCGGAAGGCGGCGCGGCTTTGCGGCAGGGCCAGGGCGTCATCGGCCCAGACCGTCTCTTCCCAGCAATCCTCGCCGCGTGGAATGATATTGTAATCGCCGCACAGCACGATCGACTCCTCGGCTTGCAGCAGCCCGCTCGCATGCGTCTTGAGCTTGTCCATCCAGTCGAGTTTGTAATCATATTTCGGGCCCGGCGCCGGATTGCCATTGGGCAGGTATAAGCCGCCCACGCGAACCGGCGTGTCAGCCAGAACCAGAGCCTCGATATAGCGGGCCTGCTCATCCTCTTCATTGCCGGGGAGGCCTTTGACCACATCCTCGAGCGGGAAGCGCGACAGCATGGCGACGCCATTATAGCTTTTCTGGCCATGCGCCTCGACATGATAGCCGAGCTCTTCGATCTCCATGTAGGGAAACGCGTCGGTCTCGCACTTGATTTCCTGCAGGCAGACGACGTCGCAATCGATGGCTTTCAGCACTTCGATCACCGTGGGCAGGCGGGCTTTGATGGAATTGACGTTCCAGGTCGCGATTTTCATGGCTTCTGTTTAGCGCGGTTCGCCAGAAGCGCCAGCCTCGGAATGAGGGCTTGACATGAAACTAAAAGGTTTCCTATACAAAGGAAACTGAAAGGTTTCATGTTATGACAGAGCAATTGGTGTTCCGAGCCATCTCCGACCCGACGCGGCGATCAATCATGGCGCTGTTGGCGACCCGGGAGCAGTCGCTGAACGAGATTGCGGCGAATTACGACATGACGCGTCCGGCGGTGACCAAACATCTCAACATTCTCAAACAGGGCGGCCTGATCAGCGTGCGCGCACAGGGGCGTGAGCGGATCCATCGCCTGCAGCCCGAAGCCCTGAAGACCGTTTCGGAATGGCTGACCTTCTTCAGCCAGTTCTGGGACGACAAGCTCGCAGATCTAAAACAAGCAGTGGAGGCTGATGATGACTAAACCGGTGATGGTGAAAACGATTTACCTGAAGGCGGATCCAGAGAAAGCCTGGCGCTATATCACCAAGAAGGACAAGCTGGCGCAGTGGTTTCACGAAACCGATCGCGACCTGGATGAGAAAGCGTCCTTCCAGTATTACAGCTTCCATGACGATAAAGAGGATCGCAAGCTGATGTGGGGCGACATCCTCGAAGTCGATCCGCCGAACAAGCTGGTCCACACATTCACGCATCAATGGCTGGAAGGTGTGATCACCACGGTCACCTGGGAGCTGATGGCGGTCGAGGGCGGCACACAGCTGACCATGACGCATGATGGCATCACCGCGTTCGGTGAACTCACCGGCCACGACAAGGGCTGGGATGAGCACTTGATGCGTCTGCGGATGATGCTCAGCTAGGCAGGAAGCGGAATCGGCGCTTATCGCCATAGGCCCAGATGCGGCTGTCTTCCAGCGTGCCAAGGCCGATATTGTGGATCGCTTTCCAGCGCCCGCGACGATCCTTCTGGCTCGACAGGATGCCAATATGTGGCAGTGAGCCACCAACCCGGCAGGTCATCAGATCGCCGGGGTGCCAGTCTGAGGCGGGCAGTTCGTGGCCATGCCGGCGCAACCAGGTCTCGACATTCGGAACCCTGCGATGATCAATGTTCCGATCCGTCCGGGTCAGGCCCCAGCGCTTCGGGTAAGCGCTGAAATGCGCCGCCATGTCTTCGTGAACATCCTTTTGGAAATCGAAATTGAACGCCTCGCGATAAGCGCGAATGACGACATCGATACAGACGCCGCGCTCGCGGGGAACATCGCCGCCAGGATAATCGAGCGCGACATAGGCCCCGTCATATAGTGTGGTGACGCCGATCTGGGCGCGCGCCGTGACGATCAGGTTTGCGGCCCTGGTCTCGTGCCGGCTCGCCACACTCGGCAAGAGCGGGAATGTGAACAGGCTGGCAAGCGTGGATCGGCGGGTCATCTCCATGCCTGGAGCGTGCCCCGCCAGTGTGGCGTGAATGGGGTCGGAAAGAGGCTAGAACCCTCTCAGCTCGGCAAACTCTTCCAGCTCTGCCCGCTCGGTGTAGAGCTGGTTGACCGGATCATCCTTGTCCGGGATGCCGACCGCCATGCCGCACCAGACCATTTCCGTCTCAGCGAGGCCGAAATGCTGTTTCAGGCTCGGCCGTAGGATGCCCCAGCATTCCTGCATGCAGGTGCCCCAGCCGCGCTCTTCTGCCAGCAGGGCGAGGGTTTGCATCAACATGCCGGTATGCCCCCACTGACCATGACCGACCCGTTCGTCGAGGACAAAGAACAGGGCTACCGGCGCATTGAAAAAATTGTAATTGCGCATGAACCAGGTCATCCGCCCGGCCTTGTCATCGCGCGGGATGCCAATCTTTTCGTACATCATCTCACCGACCCGGAAGCGGCGGGCATTCTGGGCGTCGGTAATGTGTTCCGGATAGATCGGGCGATCGGTTGGTTCACCACGGGGATTGCCGGACAGTTTCGCCGCAGCCAGCTGCACGACCTTGTCTCGCGCCTCGCCGCTGACGGCGATGATCCGCCACGGCTGGAGGTTGCCGCCGGACGGTGAACGCTGGGCATCACGCAGCCATTGTTCGACCTCTTCTTTAGGCAAGGGGGTATCAAGGAAGCCCCGCGTTGAGATGCGCTGTTTGATAGCGGTGCTGACGTCCATATTGGGCTCCCGAATTTTGGTCTCGGATAAATCTAGTCGCTGATCGCCGAGAGGCTAGGGGTCTCGTGGCGACAGGCCGTCAGGCGAGGTCCAGGGTTTTGACGATCAGCTCAGCCGCGTCATAGGCACTCATCTGTTCGGTCTCGATGGTGATGTCGGCCGCAGGCATCGCTCGCGTGCTGGCCTCGAACTGATCGAGATTGGCTTTCAGGATTTCCACGTCTCTGAGCTTACCGAAATTGGCCCGGTCGGCATTTTCGACGCGCGCCAACTGGCCTTCGCGAGACAGGTGTAGATGGACGAAAGTCACGCGGCCACCAACGCCTTCCACGACGTTCTGGACCTTCGCTGGGAAATCAGGGTTCACCGAATTCTCGGGCTGAAAGGTGAAGATCAGCGACTTGCCTTCTGCGGCTGCGGCTTCGAAGGCGTCCATCCAGAATTGCTCGCGCAGGCGCATGAAGTTCTGTGTGCCGAACGGGAACACCGCCGCCACGGCGTCGACGACGAGATGGTTATGGAACAGGGGCAGTCCGGTCAGCTCGGCGACGCGCCGGGACACGGTGTATTTTCCAGCCGCAGGCGGGCCGTAAACAAAGATCAGGTGCATGCCGCTCTAGCTTTCATTGAACAGCGCGAGCGCGGTCGCTGTCATACTGGCCACGCCGGTTTCAATCGTCGGTTCATAGTCCGGCGCAAAGAAAGGCGAGTGCAGCGAAGGCAAGCCCAGCGCGCTGGTCTGCGCGGCCGCGAATTTTTCCGGCTCGACGGCGCCGACCCAGAAGATCAGGCTCGGGATCTTGGCATCGGTCCGGCCATACTGGCTAAAATCCTCGCCGCCCATCACCGGATCGACTTCCACCACGTTCTCGGCCCCGATGGCGCCTGCAATGGCCCCAGCAGCGGTGGCGGCGAGATCCGGATCATTATACGTGGATGGTGTGTAATCCGGCTCGACAAATATTTCCGGTTCCGGCGCACCGAAAGCGTCCGCCTGGGCCTTGGCGATGCGCGCAATACCATCGATCAACATGGCGCGCGTTTCGTCATCATAGGAGCGGACTGTCAGCAACAGCTTGGCCTCGTCAGAGATAATGTTGTGCTTGGCTCCGGCCTGGAACGATCCGACCGTTACCACGGCGGGCGTTTGAGGGTTCACGTTTCGAGAGACCAGGGTCTGGACCGCCGTCACGATCGATGCGCCGACAATCACCGGATCCTTGGTGGTGTGCGGATAGGCGCCATGTCCGCCCACGCCTTTGACGGTGATGTCGATGCTGTCAACATTGGCGAGCGCGTAGCCGGAAGAGTAGGCGACCTTGCCGCTCGGCTGGCCGGCCGAGACATGCAACGCGAGATTGTAGTCTGGTTGCGGGAAGCGTTCGAACAGGCCATCCGAGATCATCGCCTTGGCACCGTTGCCAAGCTCCTCTGCAGGTTGCGCGATCATGATCAGGGTGCCGGACCAGTCATCCTTGGCGGCGATCAGATTGCGTGCCGTACCAACCCAGCTGGTCATGTGGATGTCGTGCCCGCAGGCATGCATGACGCCATTGGAGACACCGGTCCAGGTCTCATCGATCACTTGCGATGCGTGCGGCACGCCTGTGCGCTCGGCCACGGGCAGAGCGTCCATGTCGGCGCGGATCAAAACCGTCGGTCCGTCGCCATTGCGATAGACGCCAACGACGCCATATCCACCCACACCGGGTCGCACGACGCCATTGTCGCGCATCGACTTTTCCCGGGTCCACGTGTCGCCGAGCCCGGTCGTCACCTCGAAGCCGAGGCTTTCCAGTTCATTGGCCATGATCGCCGAGGATTTGATTTCCTTGAAGGACAGTTCCGGGTGCGTGTGGAAGTATTTGTACAGGTCGATCAGATTGGTGCCTGCAGTTGGCATGTCGGCTGTAATCTCGACCGGTCCCTTGGTCAGTTCGGCCGTCTCGGTGATGGCTGTCACGTCCCCTGTCTCGAGGAGCTCTGCATTGGAACAAGCGCCCAAAATGGCAGCGATTGCGAACGAGGAAATTACTGGAACCGATCGAAACATAAGGCCTCACTTATCAGCATATTAAGGTAACTCTGCCATGGTGGCGGCATTGACCAAGTAAGACAAGAGGCGCGTCATGCACGCGCCCGCGAGGGTGAGTATGAAGTTCGGTGTCACGATCAAATCGGCAATTCTGGCAGCCAGCCTGGTTGGGCTCGCCGCCTGTGGTGGTGGCAAGCCGGTCGATCCGGCCATGTTCGATGCCGAGGTCCAACGCCTTGTCGATGAAGGCGACATGTATGGCGAGATTTTCCTCGTCCTGAAGGAACGCCGCCCGAAGCTGTATAATGATTTTCGTACAATTGCGGTGCGTGAATTCAATCGCGGCCGTCCGGCGCGCGAGGCGAGTTATGTCGCCGGCATGCAGATGCGTGAAATCTTCCTGACCGAGATCATGCACCTGTCTCGCAGTGCCAGCGATGACCACGTCAAAGAGATGATCGCCGTCATCATCGACACATATGAGCACCTCAACGAGCAGGACCCGAGTGATTGTGTGCGCACGATCGAAGGCTTGTCGCCGGAGAAAGTCGACAAGTATCCGCCAGAACTGCGCAAACGCGAAACCAAGCTCGTCATCGATCTTCTGAAAGACCCGAAAGTCGTCGCCAATCGCCGCGCCGCGTCGGAGAAGGAAGTCCTCAATTGGATGGTCAATCTTTCGACGCTTGAGCCGTCTGTGGTCGACATGTTCAAGCTGATGGAAAGCGACAAGAAGCGCGGCAAGAAAGAAAACAAGAAGATCTGCGACGGCATGATCACTGTCTATAAACGCCTCAGCTACAAGCCGGCTGAAAATCGCGGGACGCTGTTCCGTGGCATGGCCCTGATGGCGCTGAAGCAACAGCAATTGCTGAAGAATGCTGAAGCCGACAAAGACGCTGGAAGCTAAGCCACAGCGCGAAAAGAATTCGATTTGTATTGCCGGTCCAACTTGCTAAGCTCCGCGGCAAGTGATGAAGGGATCGCGCCATGTCAGACACACCGGCTGAACCGCCAAAACCTGCGCCGGAGCCCGCCCCTGCGCCGGCCCCGCAACCACAACCAGACAAGAAGGCCGAACCCGCGCACACGCATGACGGCCTCAACCAGCTGTCGACGCTGAAAGTCTATACGCATTCGCCGATCCTGTACTGGTGGCCGATCTGGGTGCTCGGCTTTGTGTTCGGATTTGTCTCAATGTTTGTCGGCGGTGAAGGCACGGAAGCGGCGCAACGGGTTCAGGGCCAGACTTTCGTCTTTGTCCTGGTCTTCGTCATCTTCTCGACCACGGTGAAACTGCGCGGAGCGAATTCGGTCATTCTTGGCCTGATCCTCGCAATCGGTGGGATTCTGCTCGCCACGGCCAATCTGTCTGGTCCGATTGCCTCATTCATTGGCGGCCTGGATATCCGCATGAGCCCGGCCTTCTACTGGTTTGTCGGCATCACCGTGTTCCTGATGTGGGCGATGATGATCTTCGGCTTCGACAAGGTGAAATTTTACGAGATCGCGCCGGGTCAGGTTCGCGAGCGGGTGTTCTGGGGCAGCGGCGACCGCGCCGAGAATGCTGCCAATGCGCGCTGCCGCTATCTGAAGGACGATTTCCTGCGCCACCGCATGCTTGGCCTGGTGGTGACTGGCGATATCGAGATCACGCTCGGCGACGGTGAGATCTGGTACTTGCACAATGTCCTGTTCGCGAAAGAAAAGGCCAACCGGATTAACGAACTGATCGTGACGCGGCCAGTCGACTAGGCGTTTTGCTGCAAGCTTGGGTGCAATGCTGGCACATAGCCATGCGCCAGCGCCTGACAGGTAATGTGCGGCGTCAGGCGCACGACGTGATCTGGCAGGGCTTGCGGCGCGCCATAACCGGCGAAGCGCCACGGATGCGCGCGGTCTTGCCATTTCAGATAGGCCGCCGCGCCAGTTGTGAACATGGCGCCGTCGGGCAGGTCCCTGGTCGCCACCTGCTCGCGCTCTGACTTGCCTCTGATGACGTCCTGTATCTCGCCGGCAATGGCATCGCTGAGGTCGCTCGCCTTGGGCCGATAACGAAACACGCCGGATGTGACCAGCGCCTCGCGGAACCGTTTGGCGTCCGGATAGCGACATTCATAGCAGGGCCGATGGCCAGCCGCGAACGATGTCGCTTCATCCAGAAAAAACAGCTCGGTATAGCGTCCCGCCTGCATCAGCGCTCGCTGGCGTCCTTTGAACGCCAACACGCAGGTGATCCATTGCCGCGTTTTCCAGTGGGTCGGTTTCAGCGTCTGGTCTTCTGTGTGAAAACAGCCACCGCGATTGCCCATGAACAGACCGCGATCCGGCACCGCATGGATCAAGCCGAAGGGATCAACGCGGTTTTGAAGGGGCATGACTCAGCTCGCTTCTCCGCCAAACCGTTCGGTCCATTCCTCTACCATCGCGTCTTCGATCTTCTGGAACAGGACCGGCGGTGCCTGGATCGGCAGGCCGTGCGGCAGGGCATCGAGAAGGCCCTCATCCTCCGGCGATGGCCATTTGCGGTTGTCTGCCGGCACGCCGAGCGTGTCGAGAATGGTCTTGGCCGTATTGGGAATGAGCGGTTGGGCAACAATCGCGAACAGGACGACAAGGTTCAGGCCTGTGCGCACGCCGACCGCCGCGGCATCGACATCCGTCTTGTATTTCACCCATGGTTCGGCACGCGTGAGATATTCATTGCCGGCGGCCCAGAGCGCACGTGTTTCGGCAGCGGCCTTGCGGAATTCCATAGCTTCATAGTGCTCTGTGATCCGCTGCAGACTCGCTTTCAACTCACTGTCCATCCAGCTCTCATCTACACCCGGCGCGCCGTTTTCGGGCAGGGCGCCGTCGAATTTGCTGACGGTGTACTTGGTGATCCGGTTGACGAAATTGCCCAGCACATTGGCGAGATCGGAATTGATCGCGGCCTGGAAGCCTTCCCAGGTAAAGGCCGCATCGGACCCTTCCGGCGCGTTCGCCATCAGGTACCAGCGCCAGTAATCGGCGGGCAGCAGGTCGAGCGCCTGATCCATGAACACGCCGCGCTTCTGGCTGGTCGAGAACTTGCCGCCATACCAAGTCACCCAGTTGAACGCTTTCAGCTTGTCGACGGTCTTCCAGTCCTGCTCGGATCCGAAAATCGTGACCGGGAAAGAGACCGTGTGGAAAGCGACATTGTCCTTGCCCATGAACTGCACGTACTCGACATCTGCGGCGCCATGCTCGGTGCGCCACCAGCGCTTGGCGTCGCCGCCAGTTGCCGTCGCCCACTCCTCGGTCGCGGCAATATACTCGATCGGCGCGTCAAACCAGACATAATAGACCTTGTCTTCAAAGCCGGGGCGAATGGAGCCATCCGGCTGGGTCACCGGAACGCCCCATTTCAGGTCACGGGTGATCGCCCGGTCGCGCAGGCCTTCGTCGAGCCATTTCAACGCGATCGAGCGGGCCAGCTGCGGCCAGTCGGTCGAGGATTCGACCCAATCGCGAATCCTGTCCTGCATCTTCGATTGCAGCAGGAACAGGTGGGCGGTGTCGCGGATCTCTATGTTCGTCCCGCCAGATACGGCTGAATACGGGTTCTTGAGATCGACAGGATCGAGCAGGCGCCCGCAATTGTCACACTGATCGCCGCGCGCCTTTTCGTAATCACAGTGCGGACACGTGCCTTCGACATAACGATCCGGCAGGAAGCGGCCATCGTCGACGCTGTAGACCTGTTGTGACACCCGTTCCTCGATCAGCCCATTGGCTTCCAGCGCATAGGCGAAGCCCTGCGTCAGCGCGTGGTTCTCGGTGCTCGAGGAGCGTCCGAACCAGTCATAGGAGAGCGAAAACCCGTCGCCGGCTGCGCGCTGAATCTCGTGTTGTTCATCGCAATAGGCCTGGACGCTCATATCCGCCGACTGCGCCGCAAGCTCGGCCGGCGTGCCATGCTCATCCGTCGCGCAGATATAGAGCACTTCATGTCCCTGCAGGCGCTGGAACCGGGCATAAATATCCGCAGGCAACATCGATCCGGCGAGATTCCCGAGATGTTTGATGCCGTTAATGTACGGCAGGGCGGAGGTGATCAGGATCCGGCGTTTACTCAAGATTCATCTTCCTTAACCAAGGTTTACCCTGCGTGAGACCGATTCGGCCGCAGAAGCTGAGCGTTGTCTAATCGCGCGATGGGATAATTGGAACATCCTTAAGGAGGGAACAATGCCAAAAATTGCAGGAGTAAATGTACTCGGCGTGCTGTTAGGGGCCGTCGCAATGTATTTTGTCGGCTTCATCTGGTACGGATTTCTGTTCACAGAGCCGTGGATGAACGCCAACGGGCTATTCTTCACTGACGACGCCAAGACCGCCATGCAGTGGCTGACCGCCGATGGTGTGCAGACGCTGGCAGCGGATGCCGGGCCGAATACGATGGTTATGCTGTGGGGCTTTGTGCTGTCACTGGTGCTGAGCTTCGGTCTCGCCTGGCACATGGCACAGAAGAACATCTCGAAGCTCTCGACAGCGGCCCTGTTTGGCCTCTGGCTCGGTCTTCTGATTGGCGTGCCGCTCATGGCCTATGACACGGTCTACACGCCGTTCGGTTCCCTGATGGGACTGTTCGTGGATGGCAGCCACACCGTGGTGACGTTCGTCGCGGCCTGCGCGGTGATCTCGCTGTTCGATTAACGCCGCAGCGTATCGACCCTAAAGAAACCCCCGGACACGCTTTCGTCCGGGGGTTTTTAGTGTGCCCCGGATTGGAGGACCAGGGCTCTGGGAGAATGTATGCTGGGCCTGTCAGCCAATTTCCGGCGCCCAGGCGGCGACGCGAATTTCGACCTTGCGGTCCATCGGCGTCCACACCGATTGCGCCGCGGTTTCAGCCAGCGATCCGGACGAGACGCGCATGCCGTCGAGCTGATAATCCTGCAGCGCCGCAGACACGGTCTCGAGGCGGGCCGCGACGAGCGTCTCCGCTTCGGCGTCAGAGCGCGCATCGGCCGCTGAGGCGGTCAGGGACACCGGCCCGAGGATACATCCGTGCAATCGCTGCTGGGCGGCTTCCAGAATGGCCCGGGAGGCTGGCGTCAGGGCACTGGTGCCTGCCGGGAAATACACGTTCAGGATCTCTGCGCTGCAGTCTGATACGGCAGGTGCGGTATAGATTTCGGATGGCGGCGGCGGGAGCGGATCGGCACTGGCGGCACCATAGATGGCCATCATCACCGTTGCGGAGGTCAGTATCTTGTACATTTTCAGCTCCCATCTTGCTTGCAAAACAGGAAACGCAAGTCACAAGGCGAAAACATGCCGGATCGGGGGTGAAATGTGGCAACTGCATGATCTTGTGATGACGGCTTGCGCTTTGCGAAGGCGCAAGATAAAGGAGCCGCCAGTGCCCCTATAGCTCAGCTGGTAGAGCAACGGATTTGTAATCCGTAGGTCCGCGGTTCGAGTCCGTGTGGGGGCACCATAAATGCTTGATTTTAAGCGATTTTTTTAAAATTATCGTCGAGGTCGAAATTCAGACTTTCGGTTAGGTGGGTGTTAGGTGGAGATTCTCCGAAGTGCTTTCCTGATTGTTCGACGTTGCAGCGGGACGAACCAGATGGGATTGTCTCATTGCGCTTAAGATCGCGCGGAAACTCACCTCGTTGCCGGAAAAGGCGGCTAGGTTCTGATTCAGAACAATTCGTACGAATAATACGGTACTTTTCTGCGCAGCCGCGAAGGATGAACTTTAGCGGCTGCGTTTTTTGCCCATGGCCAAAAATAACTCTAACCGCTCTTGGCGAACCCTGCGTTTCAGAGCCCTCTTGTCGCGGTGTCCGGGAAAGATCCCATTTGTAGTTTTGATGAGTTTCAGTGATATGATTAGCGCGACGATGTAGACCCAATTCTCAAGGTACCAACTCGAAATCTCAGAAGGGTATTCGTGTTCGGACACCACGATCCGGGATTGATGGTTTCGGCGACTGTACATTAGATCACGCAATTTGTGCGCCGCTACCATCAATTCTACGGCAACCGGGTCTGTTTCACTTTTTGACATTTTTAAATAATCGGGCCGAAGATCTAACATGGAAGCAACGCCCGCTGGGTTGCTATGAAAATCACTGATGTCACCGGGGAACTCCGTTTCGGTTACAAAGTCCTTGTCCGTGCCTGTCATACCCACCCAATAATTCACGCGCGGAAGCTCTTCCAATAGTCTGCTGCACATGGTTTGGAGTGCTGTGAGGTTAGGACTCTTGGTGCTGTCGTCGAGTCGCTCGCACAGCCCTAAAATATAATCGCTATGCTTGTTGAGCTTGTCGGTTGCCACATCCAACCTTACTTCGTTGAGGCGATCTGAATTTAGCGAAACCGCTATAGAAAGCCCAACCCCAATGATGAGATAGTAAGGATAATCGAGGAGGTCGCTCGACTTTTTCTTCAGGCGCACATTCAAAATTAGAAACTGTCCGACGCACGCGATAATTGTGATCCACTTTACATAGCGAAGTTCAGATCCAGAAGATGGATGCCAATACTGGTATACTGCAATCGCGGTCACAAGGAACGCGAAAGCGAGCACTCTTCTCATCGTTACCCAACTCATTGTTACCCCCAAGCTCAGAACGTACAGACGATTACGCAATTCACCTAGAAGGTTTCGCCAATAATCGCACTGTAAACATGACCAGACCACCTGTTCCATTCGCGGTAAAACGACAATGGCACAAATGGATTAGCGCACTTGGCTTTAGATGTAGAAGGCGACTGTGTTTGCTTCTGTTGCCGTATCGAAGCATAGTCAAACGATCTGAAGTTTGTGTTGAGACACACAAAAAAGGGGGACAAAATTATGAGATGCGTTCTGGCAGGGATCTTAGTGCTTTCGGCATGCAGTTCGCACAATGTCATGGATCAACCGACACCTATCCCGGAAATCGCATCGCCGTTGGAGCAAGTCGTCTCGTCCGATCTTACAGACGTAGAAAAGCAAATCGTGGAGGCCCTCTCCGTCCCAGCTATAAAACTACAGACCGACATACGGGACGAGAATGGGTATTTTCACCTGGTCGCAAACGATTGGGGCCCGAAAGAAGTGTTCGTACCGACGCCTTATGATTTCGATGCTAAGTTCCGTGAAGCTTGCGAAGCATCCAACTTCGTTGTTGTGGAATGCATTGACGAGGTTGGCAAACAGCAGATGTTTGAATGTTACAACCGCGCCTCGCAAGAAGACGAATTGGTAGTCGCGTTCTTGGCGAGTTGGCCTAACTGGACACAGTATGAGGCATCTATGGGACATCCCAGCGAGTACCACATCGCAATCGGCTCAAAGAAAACCGGCCGTCGGCTACACGAGGCCGTAGCAAAGGCCAAGTCCGTTACTCTTTCTGATCCTCCGCCGTTTGATGAAAAGTTTGCTGCGGAACTTGATGAAATTCTTTCTGACCTCGATGAAATACCTGATGATGATGGAGGATCGATCGAAGAATACGGACACAATTTTTCCGGATCGACTTGCATCAGTCAATTTTACTCGCACCAGTGAGGAGTATTGAGCTCATGATGTAGATGGTTGATTATTCTTTGAATTTTATTTGAGCTTGCTTTTTAAATCACATTCATCGATTTTAATTTGTGGGATGGGGGATGAGCATGAATAGCATTGTCTTCAGAACAATTGCCGTTGCATTGGTCTTGGTACTGCACAATCGAACCATGGTGGCGCAGGAGCAACCGGTTGAAGAACTCGACGTTCCGCTCGGGGAGCTGGATGTGGAAGCGTTGCGGGACTTGGAAGAAATCGAACAGTTGATTCCGGAAGATACTGGGGTTGGTGCTGGGGTTACGCCCTTGTCAGGAGGTGAGCTAACGAACCCCATCGAATCGAACGCTGGCTTGTCTCCACTAAGAGATTCAAGCGAAGCTCGCATGCCAGATTCCGACGATGGAAGGGCTGAGCTGGAGCAGCTTGGAGAGGATCACCGAGAACGGGCTGATGCGCTATTGGCCAGTCTCGATGCTTCTGTAGCGCAAAATTGTCGGAATGCGACCGAGAATTACTTGCAGTCAAAGTCAGCATGCGGATCAGTTTGCACCGGCGCTATGCTAAATAGAGTGCTCAAAAATAAACTGCATAGACACCATGGCAAAGCAAAAGCGTTTGACTTAGCGCAGGAGACTTTGGACGCTCAGTGCATGAGCGCCGACGTTGCGGAGTTGGAAGATTGGGCGCAATCATTCTCCTTCGATGAGATTCAACGGCGCACCGGCGTTCTGGTCATAAAAGAAAGCTCGGATGATCAAGGCAAATTGGTTTGTGGTGCCGGCTTGTTAGATGAAGACACGCTGATCACGGCGCGCCATTGCATATTTAAAAGCCTGAACAGGGAGCATTCGGAAATCTCGCGGGCATTGAGAAACGAGAACCTTTACTTCCTTTCTCTCTCGGCGCCTAACGTTGCATTCTTAGTAGGTAGTTTTGAGGACACAAGCGGGGGTGTTGGTACTGCAAATGATTATATCGGTTTGAAACTTAAAAACAAATTGGACAACGTTACTCAAACTCGCGTGAAACATGTCTCTAAGCTCGATTCTGTCTTAATCGCTGGATGGTTCTCAGCCGCCAAAGAAAAATTTGCTCCGAATGATGACTGGCCAAAATGGCGAAAAATGGTTCGTTGGTATCGACCTCAGTGCTTCGTATTAGATAAATCTTCCCAGTGCTTGATTCACACTTGCGGGACCGAAAAAGGATTCAGCGGCGCGCCAATATGGGCCGTCGATTCGAACGGAAACACACATTTGGCAGGCTTACAATCTGGGTACAGTAGCGCTGTTCGGGGCTGCGGTTTTAGCTCAATGGCCGAAAATTCGGATCGATTCAACATTGGATCGACCGGATTTATTCCCGAAGGGGGGGAGTGATGAAGAAATATTCGGTTTTGTGTGCATTGTTTGTCGCAATGTTTCTGACCGGAGTTAGCGCCATTGCGCAAGGTGAGGAATCATATGTTCTCCAAACGAAATTGTACATTGGAGCAAAAGGAGAGAGTTGCTACATCGCTTCGACTGAACTTGGCGGAAATGAACAAGAGAGTGCGATTGCTGCAATAGGCGCTGCCCTCCTGCCTCGTTTGATCGATAAGGGGTTGGGAATATTAGGATCGGCTATCCGAAAAGCTTCTCGAGCCGATGACGCATCGAAGACAGCCAAGTCAAATCCAGTTGGATTTTCAGTCTATGATTTCAAACCTTCAGATTCGGATCCGGTGAAGATCGGGGTAGTTGTAGAGCGCCGCTGTTTGAGGATTGTCGTTGCTGATTTCCCGAGCAATGGCGGCGCTGGCGACATTTCAACGGCTCCTGACATTTCGCCAAACACTTTGCATTCCAGCGAGGCCATGAAAGCAGCTCTTTCAGAGTGGCTTTCAGGCGAGGCGCACAAATGGTCATCATACCGCGAACCAAAGGTACGCTTGTACATGGAATACGAAATGCAAGGACATGCAAGTAATGCGGGAATGCCAGAGATTCGGATTACTCCGGTGATGCTTTGGTACCCTCAATCGGTGCACGGAAAGAAATACAAGTTGGTCTCCCTACAACTTGAAGGGCGATCCTCCGCGAATGCTGGAGAAAATCCGGAGATCTCGGTTTCGACCGTGTTCAGTGCAACCTCAGGGTTGTCACAACCGACCCGTTTGGGGCGGTTTGATTTGGATGGCATTCACAGCGAGCTAGTTTCGGGATCCAAATTATCCGCGCAGTCCACCGCGACGTTGTCCGCGATTTCTGTGCAGCGGACCGACCTCAGTAAGAAACAAGAAGCCCACCACGTTGCGAGGGACCAAGACAAAGTCTCTCAAGTTCAACTAAATAAAAATCACGCCGCTTGCATGCTGAAAGCGACGGCAGACAACTCCCCTGGCAAAGCTGATGTATTAGAATCCGAAACGCAGATTTGCGATTTTCAAAGAGACATAGAACGTGAGATTGCAGCCAAGGCCCTCGCTGTGGCGGCGCGAGCTGAACGAAAAGCGAAGGCCGAGTATGAAGAATTGACGGATTCTCTCGACCACGATGGCCCAATGAATTTCACTTTTACGGTCACTGAAACGACCAAGCCGGATAAGTTTCTCCTCGCTTTATCCGAAGCGATAGACGAGTCCCGTGCTGATTTGGTGCCTCCGTTGGCGAAGGTATTTCTAGGACCCCAAAAAACAGACGCCGATCGAATTGCTGAGTTCCAAGCTGAGTGGGATTATGAATCCAAAAAGGCAAAATTCGATCGCGCGAAAGCCGACTACGAGGCGCTGATTGTCCGAACGGATCCAGAGCCGACGCAAGCCGAAATAGATACAGCTTATGACACATATCGACAGTTGGGTCGTGAGTTAGGGGAATTGGCAATTAAAACGGGACGGGCAGCGCCGATAGATCCCTAGGCGAGCCATGATCTTTCGCTTCAAAAAACACCATTCCACCAGGTAAGATGGGGGGCGGGGCGGATTTTGCCCACACAAGCATCCCGCATGAATAGCCGCGTCGCAATCTGGAACTGCTGGATAATGAGAATCTGGATCTATCGGGTTGGCGCAATCTGTTCGAACTACGTTCCGCACTTAAGTTACGGAGCAGGATTCAGATGCAGACCAACTCAAACCCTTGGTTAAATGAAGCGAGCGCCATCAATCGGTTCTATGATAGCGATTTTCCTTCTGAACATTTTTCGACGTATCCAGAAAATTTCGACGCGATCACCGATATTCAGGGAATACGCTACGACGTTGAGCGATACCTAAAAATAGCTCGAAGAACCGGCGCGCCCGTGCTGGAACTGTGTTGCGGAACTGGACGAGTTGCGCTGCCTCTGGGCGCGGCTGGGTTCGATGTTGTAGCTGTCGATAATTCGACAGAATTGATGCGGCAATTTCGGCGTAAACTGACCACCATGCCGACTTTGCGCGACAGTAACATTGAGCTTGTTCAACAAGACGTCACCCAACTAGATTTGAACGGAAAAACATTTCCTCTTGTGATCGTCGCTTTCAACAGTTTGCTTTGTATTCCTGACTTCGAACAACAAATACGAGTGCTTAGATCAGTAGCTACGCACATGACGACGGATAGCTTGCTTGTGCTTGATCTGATAAATCCGGTCCGCGTGAGCAGTCTTGGAAACTCGAATCCGCAATTGTTTTTTACAAGAAGAGAGCCTTCCACCGGTCGTCTGTACTCTAGATTTGCTGGCGCGACCCCGTTTGACGCATCGCAATGTCAAACGCTTTTTGGTTGGTACGACGAAGTAGACGAAAATGGGTGTGTAAGACGCATGCATTATTCTGTCGATTGGCGATTGATCTATCGGTTTGAGATCCAGTTGATGCTCGAGGCGTGCGGCCTGAAAATCGTGAGAATCGAGGGTGGGCATTCGGGGGAAGAGTTCCGCGCCAATAGCGAAAGATTGTTTGTTCATGCAAAGCTAGCGTGACGGCCTTTCGCTCGAGACATCGTATGGAAGGTCCAAAAAAGCGCACGCGCTCGCAAAAACACCAATGCCGAGGGCAATTTCGTCGATCGTTAGCGTTGTGTAACCGAAAATGAGCCGCAAGTTTGTAGGAGGCGATTGGTAGTATCCGTGAGCCGGGTAAACCCGGACTCCGCGATCTTCGCACTCTCGAACTATGCGTGCTGTCAATGTCCTGTGGAGTTGGGGAAACTCAGCAAAAAGATGTGTTCCTGCTTGAGCGCCAGAAATCACAACAGCGCTCCCAAACGCTTCTTTCAATCTTCGTTCTAGTTCGGACCGTTTGCGGGCGTAGGTTCGATTCATGCGCCTCAGGTGTCGCGAATACCCACCCGAACCAATGAAATCGGCAAGCGTTTTCTGGATGATTATGGGGTTGCCACGGTCGATCAACCATTTGGCTGCAGCAAATGGTTTCACCAGATGTCGCGGCACTATCACGAACCCCACCCGGATCCCCGGAAACAATGTTTTCGCGAAAGTGCCTACGTAAATCACACGCTGGTGCGCATCAATTGAGGCCATGGGTTCGATCGGCCGACAGTCGTATCTGAACTCGCTATCGTAGTCGTCCTCGATCAAATAGCAGTCGTTGCGCGATGCCCATGCGATCAGTTCGAGGCGGCGTGTCAGCGGGATCGTCACCCCGGTCGGAAACTGATGCGAAGGTGTAAGGTAGGCTAGTTTCAATCGGCGCAAACTTGTAGGCAGTGTGTCTACTTCAGCTCCGCCCGATGCAACTGGCATTGACAACAGCTCAACCCCGGCAGCGGCAAAGGTTTCTCGCGCTCCCTGATAGCAAGGGTCTTCAATTGCGACTTGGTCTCCTTCGCTCAACAAAACTCTCGCGCAGAGATCTAAAGCCTGTTGAGACCCACTCGTCACGATAATTTGCTCTTCAAGTACCCGCAGGCCTCGATGTTCTGCGACGTGACGCATTATCTCGTATTTCAGATCAGCTTCACCCGTCGCATCTCCATATGCGAACACCGAACTATTCCAGTTTGCGTTCAAGAGACGCTTTAGTTCTGCAGTCGTTATAGAATCGGGCAAATTCCGTCCGTACTCAAAATCTATTTCGCTTTTTGACGGATTATACGCTGTCGAACGAGCGCGGTCCCCAGCCTGCGAAATGCGAGTTTCTAGTATCGTGGAAGGGCGGTGAGAAAGCGAAACCTCTGGGACCGGTTCGCCCAACTTCATAGCTCCAGAATCGAACGGTAATTCTGTGTTTACGAAGACTCCTGAACGCTTCTTCGGAACCAAGTACCCTTCGGCGACGAGCTGATCCGTCGCCAACAGTACTACGGTGCGCGAAACTCCTAAATTTGTCGCCATCTGACGAGAACCCGGGAGACGGTCACCAGGTTTCAAGCGCTCAGACTTGATGTCCTGACGGATCTCATTGGCGATTCTTTGGTACCTGGGTAGGCGAGGTGACTTTGACATTTCTGGTACTACTACAAAGGTATTTTCTGGATCTGTTTAATAACCAGATGAGATGTCATTTCAACCGGAAATACCAAGGTTGTGTCAACACCGACAACGCGTCTGCGTTCTTAGATTAAATAAGAGAATTTGGATGCCGGAAGCAGATTCTATGACGAGTGTTGCTGCAGTCTTGGGGACAATGTTGCGCAACCCGAAATAGTCAGGATTACAATGAAAAGCGAAATTAGTAGACGGACCGCGTTATCGACGATTCCTGCAGCCACGTTAATGTTGGCTGCTCAAGGCCAGGAAGCCATCGCAGTCTCGCCAAATTCACTCAGTGAGTTTGCTGGAACTTCATCGCAGGATGATTTCGATTTCTTTCTCGGCGACTGGAACGTCTTTCATCGTCGGCTAAAACATCGTTTGCAAAACAGCACCGACTGGGAAGAGTTTGCTGGCACGACTAAAGTTCGCCGCTTGTTGGATGGCTCTGCCAACATCGATGAAAACACCATTGAGTTGCCCGGTAATCCGTATCAAGCCATGTCTATTCGCACTTTTGATCCAGAGGCAAAAACGTGGGCAATCTGGTGGCTTGATATGCGCCGCCCGCACTCTCTGGATAGCCCTATGATTGGCGAGTTCAAAGATGGGCGCGGGCTCTTTTATTTCGCGGGGTCGAATGAGGGGCAGCAATTCATCGTTCGGTTCATTTGGTCGGCTACGGACACCGAAGAACCACGTTGGGAACAGGCCATGTCAATCGATGCCGGCGCAACCTGGGAAACCAATTGGATAATGAAGTTTCGAAAAATCGATGGTGAGAGTGAGTAATATGAAATTATTTTCAATAGTCGTCTTAGCTCTGATTGCGCACGTGACCATCTCGTCGAGTGCTTTTGCCGATAAATGCCCAGATGCAGAAGCACGAAGTTTGAGCATGGCAGATGCCGAACAGATCAGAAAACACCAGTTTGACCCATCGGTGGTGGCAGAAGTCCAAAGCGAACTTCTCGCGGACTCCAATTGTGACATAAAGGGCCTGTTGATCTCGCGCAACGGCGAGATTGTTTTTGAGAGTTATTTCAATGGACATCACGTTGATGCTCTCCACGACAGTCGATCGACCGGGAAAACAGTGACCGCTGCATTGGTCGGAATTGCGATTTCCAAAGGACTAATTGGCGGCGTCCATGAAAGCGTTTTCGCGTACTTGGATGATGAAGCTGCGGAAAGCGGGTCCGAAAACGGCAAGGAGAACATCACTTTCGAGCATCTGCTGACGATGTCGTCAGGCTTAGATGCTGACGATGCAGATTTTGACTCACCCGGAAATGAGGAATACCTCCAGGCGTCTGAGGATTGGGCAAATTTCGCAGTCTCCATTCCCGCTTCGAATCCTCCCGGAGAAGAGTGGGTTTATGCGTCGTTGAACACGTTTTTGCTCGGGCTTGCATTGGAGACAATAACTGGCGAACCGTTAGCCAATTTTGCTGAAAAAGAACTGTTTGAGATTCTCGAGATCAACGAGTATGAATGGGCACAGACGCCAAAAAACCGTACTGTCGCGCAAGGAAACTTGTCGCTGAAATTGCGGGATTTGGCGAAGCTGGGACAACTTCATTTAGATGGTGGGGTTTGGGGAAATCGCAGAGTGTTGTCGTCTGAATGGGTGCAGGCATCTTTACAAGCTCGCTGGGAGGTTCCGTGGAATGGGTACGACCATTACGGTTATGGGTGGTATCGTCACAAAGTTCGAGTCAACGCCCGCGAGTTCGAGTACTTTCTAGCGTCTGGTAATGGCGGCAATAAGATTTATGCCTTTCCGAAGTACGACATTCTAATTGTCATACAAAGCACGGCCTATAATCAGCGGCGCGGACACCAAAGATCATTCGATGTGATGCAGCGTTTGCTCCAGGGATTTCTGCCTTCTGATGGGCTGTCATTTGGATTACAGTGGTCCCCAACAAACTAATGGGAGTATGTTATGGACGATTGGCGATTATTAGACGGCGAACTGGTCAATCTCATTCAGGTAAGCGTCGGGAAAGCCAAGTTTTCTGGCAAGGTTTGCGAGCTCGGCAGCATAACGCTTGTTTGCACCTAATATGTATTCCCCCGGTAAATTATAACAACTGGCTGGTTCGCGATGGCCGGTGAGATCAGACGTCAAAACCATTTCACTCACATAATCGGAAACGCTTGGCTCCGCGTACAATCGATCGACTTCGTTTTCGGACATGGTCCCGATCAGCCCATATGCACGTGCTCCATGCTTCTTTCGCAACGACGCACGAGTTCCAATGACTAATTCGAAGTCCTCTGCAGCTGCGACCTTTGCCGACCGGAATCTAACACCCCGCTCGGCCAGGTATTTTTGGTCCATGAATAACCCATAAAAGAACACGCGCATAACGTTTAGCCGATCGCTTTCTGCTGCCAATGCTGCAGAGTTTTTTTGAAAGCCTCAATACCTATCTCGGAGGAATTTGAGCATGATTGCACCGTCATCTAATCAGCGAAGAATAAACTACATCGTTGCGTTCTCATTCACGCTGGAGGATGCGGCCGATGCTGAATACCAACAAACAATGGGACGCTTGATGAGCGTAGCGAGAGAAAACAAGAGTTTCGTCAAAGAAGATGCGGTACGATTACCAGATGGTTCAGGCCTTTCGGTCTCGTACTGGCGAGACTTGAAAGGCATAGAGGCGTGGGCCGAAAATGTTGAGCACAAAGCAGCAAAATTGAAGGGCGTGAGACGCTGGTACAAGGAGTATGCGCTAACAATCGCGAAGGTGGAACATTCGAGTGAATTTAGCCGTGCGCGCTAAAAACAGCGGTGTGACGCATTGTTTGCCATGATCAGATCTTACGAGAAAACGGACATTGACCAGATCGTTCTGGTTTGGAAGCGATCAACGGCTCAATCTCATGCGTTCCTGCCGGCAAGTTTTCAAGAAGCGGAAGAAATGAGAGTGAGAAATTTGTTTCCGCAAATCTCCGACATTTGGATCAAAGAGATTGATCGTGAGGTGGTGGGTTTTTTTGCGATCCGGAAGTCTCAGCTTGCCGCGATGTTTTTGAAGCCGGAGCTGCACGGTCAGGGCATAGGATCCGAGATGATGCGCCGCGCTATCGAAATCGGTGGAGATTTAAGTTTGGAAGTTTTTCAAAAAAACTACTCCGCTCGTCGTTTTTACGAACGCTTTGGGTTCGTGAAAGACGGAGACTTTTTGCATGGACCGACCAATGAGATTTTGGTGCACATGTCACGCGCACCGATGGAGGCATCAAAATGCGCATAATGGACACTGTGTTAGCCATTGCGCTTTTCTGTTCGGCTTGTGGTCGCTTGCCCGAAAGAGATGTCTCATCAACGGAACATAGTACGCTGGAGCTCGAGGTCGTTTCCGAAGATGTTCACAATTTTTGGAACGCGTTCGATCAACTATCATCAGAGCAGCTGGGGCAAAATGTGTTTGACGCATACTTTCAATCGGGCAGCGAAGGCTTAAGTCTTTTCGTCGATACAAACCGAGTAGGCTCTCCAGAGAGTTTTCGCAATTTCGTGCGTGAAGAAGCCACTTACTACAGCGTGATCAGGGACTCGAGCATTGAGCTTCCAGATTTGGCTCAACAAGTTTGGCCGGCGGTAAAAGAGCTCCAAGCGATCTCTCCGGTTGATTCTTTGCCAAAGGTCTACTTCGTGATTGGTCAAACCTACTCAGGAGGGACAGCTAGCGGCGCTGCGATTGTCATCGCTGCGGAAACGTTTTCTTTCGTGCCGGTAGAAACATCATATGGTCGTCCCACATTGGACGCCGAACTCGTTCCTTTCTTGATCATGCACGAGTATGTGCATTCTTATCAGGCAAGTCGGTCACAAGTTCCAAACCTGTCGGAAGCGATTTTGAGGGAAGGTGCGGCCGACTTTATGACCGAGTTCGTCATGGGAACGAAAGTTAGATTGCTAAACGGCCCTCACGTATACGAATATGGATTCAGGAACAAAGACGAGATTATTTTAGACGTTGCCGGCGATTTGAATCGCGCGAGCAGAGCTCCTTGGCTCTATTCTAAGACGAAGGGGGGAATGCCCCAGAACCTAGGTTACTTTGTGGGGTACTGCGTGGTCAAAAGTTACTTCCAACACAGCAAAAACAAAAAAGACGCAGTCCTGCAAATACTGACGCTTTCAAATCCAGACGCGATTTGGAGCGGATCGAGGTTTTTGGAAGATGGTGAATGTGATTCCGGTACAGTCGAGCGCCAGAATACGCTTCAGTTGCCGCAATAATCAGCATACCGGGGCGGAAGGACGCTGCTTTCGAAAACGGAATTTCTCGGCTGATACGCTTTGATGGCGTCGGTGCGTGCTATAGATTAGCGAGTGCGCTGACGACCGAGTGGGCGAGTAGCCGAGGTTGAAACAAACTCACCCAATGTGTGGCGCCCGGCAATTGGATTTGGCGGACGTCATTTTTTTTCAACCAAGCTCTTGATGCGTCCGACAGGTTTTTCGGGGCGTAGAGATAGGTTACTTCAGCAGACTGAATCAAAATTTCTCCTGGCACATGCTTCAACCCAAATCGATGCGCGTCGCACCCAAGTTCCCATAGTGCATTTTCGTCTGCCGAGGCTACCTTCTCACGATATCGTTTATACATTGGGTGGATCTTTTCCAGCCGAGCGAGCCGCGCCAAAAAACTTTGACGAAATTCGTCTGCGGTATCGTATTGTGCCGCAGTCGCAGAGAAATACGCATCGCCGCGCGTTAAGTTTCCCTCGAGAGAAATGATCTTCCGAACGGTGTTTTTGCCGCTCACCGCCGCTAGACTTGCCACTATAGATGAGAGCGAATGCGCCAATACGATACTTGCGCTGATCTTTTCGGCTTTCTCAGCTACGAACTCACCCAAATTCCGAAGCGTCGCTGGTTTGCCTTCAATCGGTGGGGCTCCAAACCCGGGCAGATCTAGTGGCACCAGTTGAACGATCTCTGCGAGTTCAGTGGACAGGATTGGATCGAACATACTTGAGTTGTCTCCGAACCCCGCCAAACAGATCATTTTTTCCATTCGGTTCTCTCACCTACTAGACGGCAATATCTATGAGACAGTTTGATACGTAGACTTGGTCAAACAAGCCTTCAACAAATGCGATTGTCTGGTCGCGTCGCAGGCAGTTCATGCAATTTGCTAAATACCCGATTCTGACCTACGGGCGCCTAGAATACAAAACACGCTCACAAATACGTTCGGCTTATAGCATCAAAATTATCGCATTAACTGACGCATGCGCGATGATTGGAGCGATGAGCGTGCCGCGCCACAAAAAGAGCAGGGTTAGAAGTAACCCATTGATTGTGGCTATGAGTATGCCAACGATACCGAGCCCGATGTGAAGGATCGCAAAGAAAAACAACATTATCGGCACAGCAACCCAGATCGACATTCGTTCTGTCAGCCGCCTCAATGCGTAACCGCGAAACAGTACTTCCTCGACCACACCGCCCGCCAACACTCCTGCGATAAGGCTTGGTAACAGGCTGGTTCCGAGCGGGTTTGCTGCAGATGCGACGCGGTACGTCGCTCCGTCCGATAATAGCAGGTCTATCAGAGGCTCAAACACATGTCGCTGAGCGAAAAAGACTGCCGCACCGAATGCCAAACCGATGCCAAGTTCGCGCAGAATGCCTTTGCCGCTGGTGCCACCTATGTCAGCAAAACTCAATCGATCGAGTCGCAAAAACCACAGCACCATTGCGAACAAAAGCACATGGTTGAAGATAACCACGTACACAACAAGTCCAGGCAGAATTGTCCCGAGAACGGATTGGTCGCCGTTGGCTTGGAGTACCAAAAAAACGCCCAATCCTATCATCAATGAGAACAGCAAAATGACGGGCAAGGCGAGACTTATCCATACGCGCCACCAACCTGGCTTTTTCTCCGATCTCATATCTGCTTCCCTTTTCGAGTTTTTGCTTTGACATGCGCCAGAACTTCTTCGAGCCAAGTCTGTCGCGCAGTTGCGGTGAGCTCGCCGGACCTCAGGATTAACGCCCAGTACTCAGCGTCTGGCGAGGGCGCGTTCATCTCGCGCAGCGCAGCGACCCCGAAACCGATCTCGGCAAGTTTCTTTTGGTTCTCGCGAAGCGCCGACTCTATTTCGGCCAGCAATATGTCCGGGTCGGCGATCGAGGCTGAAAACATTTTTAGGATCAACTCGTCGCGCACTATTCGATCCGATGACGAAGACTCAATCCATTCGCGCAATAAGATGCGCCCCTTTTTGAGGATTTCGTACTTCTTGGACTTTCCGACCGCGTCACCTTCTAGCTTGCGGATCTGACGTTGTTCGCAGAGCATTTTGAGGGTGGGGTAGATTTGACCATAACTTTCAGACCAAAATTGCCCGAAGCGACTATGGCAGTATGCTTTTATTTCCGCACCGCTGAGGGGGCCGAGCCGCAGTAAGGACAGAATTGCGAATTTGGTTCTACCACCTTTCATATCTAAGAGATATATCTATTAGATATAATGTGTCAATCCGTTTCATGGCAGATGAGCCATTCTTATCATGAGATTGATTGATAACAGGACGTTCGGTAGAGAACGAACCCATTTAACTGCGCTTTGTAATCATGGCCAGACCAACCGTTCCATCCGCTGTAAAGAGACACCTTCGCAAAGAAGCTGGTTTTGGGTGCTGCTCCTGCGGGCATGCATTCATCGAGTATCACCACATAGTGCCCTACGCAGATGACCCCCATATGCGCCCTGAAGATATGATGGCGTTGTGCGCGCGGTGCCATTACATTGTGACCAGCGGAGCAGTGAGTCAGGTTGAACAACGGGCGTGGAAAGAAAATCCGCGAAACATCCAAGATAATCGAACGTGCAGGCATTCAGCTGTTGAATGAGGGTAGGCCGGGTGTCCGCGTTGCTAATGTTGAGGCCTTTGAAAAAGCGTGCCCGGGCGGCAGCGGATTGAAATCTCGATAGGTCCTTTGGGAAACGACATCGACGAATCATGAGAGCTTGATTGGCAGATGAAAACGCAGGCTTTTGACAGTGTCATACAAACCCGAACATCGAGAGGCAGTGGACTCTATTCGCGCCTATTATGGACCGAAGATTATCCATGCTGAAGTCGCTTCGCGTGAATACGCTCAACTCGCGTTACGCTCCATAATCACTCTCAACGCTGGCGTGGCGGTCGCGTATCCAGCCATCGCAGAGGTTTTCATAGGAAATGCAGCCTTAGAGCACATAATCGCGCCGACGGCCTTGGCAGTGTTCGGTGCGGTGTTTGGCGTTCTTTGCGCTTACTTTGTGTTTTTCAATCATAGCGCCGAGGCTGACGCTTCATTCTATCAAATGCAGTTCGAAGTCGCGGAGGCTGACGAACACTTCGAACGTTCGACGTATTGGCCAAATCAAGAGCGACGGCAAATGACGAAAGAACACTGGATGGAGCAGAAAGCCAAACAGGAAGCCAGACGAAATCCCTTGTTTCGATTTGCGAGCTTGTTCGGATTTCTATCGCTTTTCAGTTTTGGCGGCAGCGTTATTTGGTTCGCCGCGGCCGCGCTGGGATGATTGAATTGGGCTAGCTCAACCTCTCACCGGTTCGGAGGTTTTTCCCCTTCAACCTCTTGGTTGCCATCTTGGCTTCATCCTCGCTTAGCCGGCTGATAACGCCGACAATCGTCTTGCCTGACTCATCAATATACTCATCCAAACGGACTTGATCGCCGAGCTTAACGTCCGCTTCAGCGTCTGTCTTGAAAGCGTATTTCTCTCTATACGCGCCCGACGCGAAATACACGCCGACAGTCTTCGTTTTTCGGAACCCGAACATATTTCGCTCCAGCTATTGAGGAGGGAAAATCTACGCAAGGTCGTGATGAGCTCAATCGGCTCAAGCAAACATTCTTGTGGAGGAAACAAGTGTCACAATTTAGCATGGGGGCGACAGGGCCGCGTTTTCTTAGTGCATCGAGCGAAATATCGAAAACATGCCCCCAATCACGTCACTATCTTCACTACCGAACTGACGACCGCGCACAACCCAAACAGGATCGACCCGGTAATGATGTAATAGAACGAGAATTTGTCGTTTTCTCTAAGCTCAGAAGGCGACAAGTGGTTTTTGATATACACCGGGGGCAGCAGATAAATTAGCGCGAGCCAAATCAGTATCACAATTTCAAACCAAATTTCCCGAATTTGAGCAGGAGCGGTCAAGAGAATCACGATTCCAATTGCAAAGCTCGCAACCAGAGAGGCCGCCGATTTGATGAAGCCCTTCATTTCACTCGCTATAACCACAGAGCATCGCGAACTTACCCCAGCCTAGACTTGCGGCGAGGCCTTATTGACACATCCAAGACAAGCAGCAACGCCCAAAAGAAGGCGGCAACCAAGAGCACCATAAAGCCGTCAATCCATAATAGAATGTGCTCAGGAGAGAAAAGCTCTTGTCCGCGTGCCGCTAGAAGAAACCACGCGAATGAACCAATCGCGAGACCAAGCAGTGTGGCGTACCATTCTCGTTGTTGACGAGGGCGCTTATCAAATAAGCCGGACACGAAGAGAGCGATGTAATGCAGCGCGGCGGCGATAAACAAGCCGGCGACAAATCGACCAATCAGGAATGCCAGCACAAAGCTCATACGATACCCCCTTGCGCCTTCAGATTGAACGAAGTTGCGATCCGGATCAACGACGATTTCCCCGGGCGGATAACCGTTGAAAGGACATGGGGCGACGCCAACTTCGTCCGCACCATAATTCCAAAGGGCTATAGCGATATTCGCTCAGAACTCACCAATACGAGGGTTCTCGTCGTCACCAGCATTTGGGCGCGGCTTAACATATAGTAATTGCATGATATTTTCGGGGCGCACGTACACCGGTTGGAATAGTGCAGTTCTTTCGCTTCATAAGCGAAAAAAAATATTGTGATCGCCTTGCACGAAAATTCACTGGACATTAATGATCGACCTATCATATTGATAGGTGCATGACGAGGAAGCCCCGTACCCGACCGAAGGTGGTATCGTTCGACAACCGTCAGCGAGAAGCCATGGAAATCGTGCGCAAGGTCGTGTCTTCGGACACGAACAGGATCAAGCTTTCGCGGCATGCACGGGAGCGGATGGAGCGTCGCAACATTGCAATGCGTGACATCTATCGCGCTCTCCAATTTGGCGATCCCGTAGGGGTTGCCGAAGAAGGAAAGGAGCCTGGCGAGACGAAACTCGTCATAACGTTTAAACCCCGCGGAGCGCGGGAAATAGCAGTTGTTACGCTCGTCGTAACTGGAAAGGAAAAGGTCTTCGTGAAGACTGTAATGTGGAGAGACGAACAATGACGGAAAATGATGTCAAGTTCATGCACACCGAGTGCGAAGCTGGCTCTCCCTATCATTATAGAGAGTGTGGGCTGAGCAATATATGGCTGGTTAGCGGCTATGAAGAAGAAGAATTTGATGGAGAATGCTACGTGAGCGTCCGGGATGCAGATAGCCTGCACCGGCAAATTGCCTTGCATATCATCCATCAAAAGTCAGCACTTAAGGGGGAGCAGATCCGGTTCCTGAGAAAGGAAATGGATCTTACACAATCAGAGTTAGCGTCTTTGTTGAACGTGAGCGCGCAGTCAGTTGCGCGATGGGAGAAAGACCAGGCGGATGTGCCTGGGCCTGCCAATGTATTGATCCGGGTTATTTGCCTGGATGATCTCACGGGTGAAGTGGAGGCTTTGAAGCTAGCTCAAGAACTTCAATCCATAGATGACATGAACGAAGAGAATATCACTTTGGCGTTTGAGCTGACCGAGGGGTGGCAAAGCAGCGTTGCTGCGTAAGTGGACTAGTGGTTGTTGTTAGGAGCCCGTCAGTGCCTCTGACGGGCTCCGGCCAATATACGATTCTGCTCCATTCGCCGACAAGTACAGTCTATAGATCCAATCTTACTAATTTAGGGGACATACGTTCTTCGTGCGGTAAGACTCTATCTTACAATTTGTATGAATCCGCGCTATATAGAGTCTATGAGACGAACAGTTACATCTCCAGAGTCGGCCAATAGATCGACTGAAGTGCTTAAAAAACAAGGTAGTTACAGAGTGGCTGCTATGAAAACGGCTACGCAAAAATGGGGATCAAAAGCAGGGACAAAAGACCACAAAAGGTCCCTCACGCAAGCTCGATAGTCGAAATTTGTGCGTTCAATGAGAGCGACGATGATCCCACAACGAGGTGGAATTGACGCTTAGCCTGAACTTGATATTGCCGATCTTCATTTTGATGCCAGGCATAGCGGTCGCATATCGCGCGTTAGAGCAGGCCGGCAGCGTTGTGCGTCGTCCCGCCCTATCAAGTGGCTCAATCGCGGCGCTAGCGCTTATTCCTTACATCTCGTTCGTGGCTCACTTGGTTTTTGCCCCCGTATTTTCCGCGCAATCGATAGCCTGTACCTACATTTCATGCATCAACGTTCCATTTGAGCCAAATCCGTACTCGACAGCTATCAACGTCATCGAGGGGGCTCAAATCAAACCGATTGAAATTTGGGTCGTCGTTTTTTGGGCGCTCGCACTTGCGGTTTTGACTAGAATCGGCTGGCAGCGCCAAAATCGCTTAGTAAGATGGTTGAATGCCACGCGGTACGGTGCTGAAACACGCTGGCCCAATGAAACTCGAATAGAATTTCTTGATCGCCTGCAATCTGAACAAAGCGATGCCTACCTCGTGGGTGAAGCCGTCTTGAAGGATGCGCGTCCCAATGGAGCCCTGAGATATATTGGGGTGGTCGATGAGATACGATTGAACGGTGATGATACTATCGCAAGCATCACTTTGCTGGAGCCAATGGAGATTTATGAAATCGAGAACCAATTGGAAGAGAGGTCAGCTTTCGATGGTGCCGGCGTTCAAACACCGTTCAAAATTCATGGTAGTGAGATTCTGGGTGCAGCGTTCCACATTATCGATGAGAGTGACGTAAACGAGTATGATAGTCAAAACGAAAGCTATCCGATCGATCAAACCCCGGAACCTCAGACCAGTCCTTTGCCCGACGATTCGGACTGAAGCGTCTTTAGTCTAAGATTTGAGTTTGTGCCGAGAGCATTCGCTGGGATTTGTGCATCTTCTAAGAGGTGCCCATGTCCGGAGCGACAGAGGCCGCTTGGCGTTCACGGCTGGCTTTTATTGCAGGTTCCTTTGTTCGATCGCGTCATTTGCCCAACCCGCACCGGTCAACAACGAATCGAGAACCCGGCAAGATGGAATATTGACGGTGGCGCACGCCCCGAGAACATAAGATGCGCCAAGTATGAAGCAACGATTTCGCCACTTTTTCGACCAGGAGATGTTCAACGCGCGATCAGCGTGACCGGTAAATAATGCTAAAAGGTAGGGTGATGTTGGTAGAATACGCTAATTTGGGGTTCCGCCTGAGCATGAACTGATATAGGTATCCGCAGATGAGGATTGCCCATGGCGGATAGCGACGCAAACGACGCTAAAAAGGGACGAAATGCGGATGGCACCTTCGTGAAAGGGCATAAGGTCGGTCGCCCAAAAGGCTCGCGTAATAGGACCACCATGGCCGTAGCCTCTTTGCTCGAAGGCGAAGCCGAACAATTGACCCGCAAAGCTGTTGAGATTGCGCTCAAGGGTGACGTTACCGCTTTGCGCTTGTGCTTAGAGCGTATTCATCCGCCACGCAAAGATGCACCAGTGCCGTTCGAGCTCCCACCCATGGAAGGCGCGGCTGGCGCTTCTGCGGCGCTACACGCAATACTCGCCGGTGTAGCCAATGGTGATTTGACTCCATCCGAGGCGAACAGTTTGGCGAGCTTGGTTGAAGGCTACCGAAAGACGCTTGAGACCGAAGATTTCGAGCGTCGCATCAGTGCGCTGGAGGAACAAAAGGCATGAAGAGCTTTGAGCGCCGCCTGAAGCGGCTTGAGGACATCGCGGGGCCGATGCTCAATCCTGAAGAAAAGAAGCGTCTGTTGCGAGAGCAGTTCGCAAAGATTGGGATTCACTTTTCCGGCGATTTTGCAGCGCAGGCAGATCCCAAAGACCTTCGGACACCGGGCGAAAAACTTAGAGACTTCCTGAAAGTGAGAGAGAAGGCCAATGAGCAACATTAAGCGTCGCATTCGAACACTAGAAGAGAAAACAGGTGGAGTTGACCCGCTGATTGTCTACCTCAACTCGTTTGTTGTTGATCCGCACGGATCGCCCATGTGCGCGATTTATCTCGGTGGACCCAACAATGGAGTGCGCGTCGATCGCCGCGAGAACGAGTCCGAGCACGCGTTTGTCAAACGAGCTCGATTGGAAGTTCCGAATGCCGCTTAGGCTCTACACGCAGCCTCATAAGCTCAAATGGCCTCCCATCCAGCGCACAGCACCAACTGCCGCGCTAATCACGCCTATCTTCATCAGGCGGGACGCTAGTCCGCCCAATGCGATGGAAACTGCGTTCTTCAACGATATGAAGTGAGCTCGCCAACCAGGATACTTCACCGACCAACGATGCTCCCACATGTAGTCGAGGTCTTGATAAGCGTGCTCGGCTTGTTCGGGGGAGCACAAAAATCCAATCAGCAAGTCGAACGCTTCAGGACGCATTGATCCAGGTGCGTTTTTCGAGCCTTCGGATTGGTGAGGTTGTCCCGTTGCGTTTTGCTCGCCTTCCGCGAACATCGGTTCGTGCGAGTCGGAATAGTCTGACTGACCCTCAGCACCGGAAGACCAGTGAGAGGAATTACGGGAGCTGTTTCGAGAGCGCGCCTCTTCGCGAGAAAACGCGGATCGTTTCTTGCGCGAGTTGCTCATGTTCGAACTGAACGGTTTTTTATCAACGGAGGCTCGTGCCTCCCGAATTGCCTGTCGTTCTCTTGTTCTTCGAGTTGGGTACTTCTTGCGACGACGTTTGATCTCACCAAACCTAGGCATGTGCGAGTCCTCCCAATTCGGAGCGATTTTTCCTTGCAGCGATGTGGCGCCTGATGGCGCTTGCTTCTTCCAGCGCCCTTTCACCGGTCGCATTGATTGTGTACGCGACCATCGGCTTTCCACGGTGCAGCGTTTTACTTTTTCCGGTGTCGAGCATTTCATCATCGGTGAGCCGCTTCAGCGTGTTGAACACAGCCGCGAAACTGAGGCCTTTTCCGCGCTCGCTTTTTCGAGCTTCATTGATCGCATCGTGCACGTCCGCGGAGATCACGCGGGGCCCGAGCCTCGCCACCGCCAGCAGCACTTCTTCTTTCAACGATCCGATCATAGATAGCTCCTGATTTTTTCCAACTATACAATAGTTAGTAGACAAAAGCAAGTAGAACTGATCATTGGGGGCAGCGCTTAGGTGCGAAGGACCTTGGTCGTTGGTTGAAAGAGTGCATCCTGTTGGTCCGACCCTAAGATTACCCTGAGGTGCACCAATCAGGTTTCGGCTCCACTTGTCGCGATCCGTCGTGTTCCCACGGCCGCAAGTGACCAGTGCGCAATCCTGCCATTGTTACTGATATGCGTGACACCGAGACGTCACCAACCTTACGTCCATAACGGTCTACTTCGCCGTTCCACTCAAACTTTAGAGGCCCGCTGCTGGTCAGGTCGATCATGAATTGCTTGGCCTTTTTGCCAGCAAGACGTTCTGCCTCGCATTTCGCTGGGCCGATCGCTGATGTGATGGCACGCGACTCGGGCGCATCGACATCTGCCAATCGAAACCTAACCCCATTGATATTACCGCTATCGCCATCATCCCACTGAATGGCGTTCGATTCTGGGTCGGTGCGGGGGCTGCACGCTGCGACCAGTAGGATTGCCAGCAATGATCTCATCCGACCATTAATCTCCTGATTTGAGAGGCTACAAGGGCTACACGGGCGACGCTGGTGTTAAGTCACTGACACTAAGGCGGAATATCATAGCCGTATGTGAGGCTACACATGGGCGACAGTAAACTCCGCGAAGTGTAGCCCCTCACGTAGCCTCTGAAAGGGCTACAGGTTTTGGCTGCGCGTTCGCTTGTTTGCATTGCCTGTCGCCCATGTAGCCTCTGTAGCCCCCATCGCTGAGCTTGGGGTTTAACACGAACGTGCGGTCGAACTCTTGTAGCCACCCTTTCTCTTTGAGTAGCGCTATTGCTTCTTCGCGGTTTTGAATGGTGCGACAGGACTTTGGCCCCGTTTGTGAGAAATGCCTCACCTCAACAGCGCCACCTCTCTTTCGCAGCCAATTCGCAATGAGCTTGGCTTTTTCGACTTCGCTGCTGGCGGGAAGCAAATCTGACAGGCGCACGATCTCATTCAGAAAATACGACGCAAGCTGTATCCCGCGTTGCATGATCTCGATGGTGATGACGGGTTCATCGTCCATAACTGCGAGGATTCCCGCTATTCTGGCAGCATTTTCGTGGATCTTGTTAGCCAGGTCCGCATAACCGGACAGGTCGCCTGTTGGCGCTAGCTTCGATTCAATCTTGTTGTAGAAGTCTACCAATGCGCGCACCGCACCTTCGTTCATCTGCAGTGTTTCGCGCTGCACTTCGCCTTCAGAGTTGCGTACGGCGGCGTATTTCAACAGGTTCTCAATCTTTTCTGCAAAGGCCATAATGGCTGTGGTTGCGGCGTTTTCGTTCCACTCTGCGACCGTCATATTCCGCGACCCCATCGTGGAGAGCGGCTCATGAACCAGGAAGCGCGCCAGGCTACCTTGTCCGCGCGCGGTTGGGTCTTTCAGGAACGGATTGATCGCAACGCGCTGCCCAAGCATGTGAACTGACAATCGACAGTCGATCATGGTGCGAGTATCTGACGAGTTGCCTGTCCCTCGAATTTTTTTAGTCACCACGCCGGCGTCCCAAAACTTGGACAGGGTTGCGAGACCGTGCAGCCGGTTTTCGGCTTTAAGGGAGTGCCCGCCGAGAAACTGGCCTGCTTCATCACTCATAAGGGCTTGTGACGGGTGGCCCTCGAGGAATCCCTGTTGCAATCCCTCCACCGTACCATTGCTGGCTAGAATTTCAGGCGACAACACCAAAAATGGCTCGCCGTCGCAGCTCTCGTTCACTTGGCGCTGATGGCGAGCCTGCGCACGAAGTCCTTTGATGTGCCGGTGGACACCGATCATGGCATATTGATCCGCAGTGGATTTGCGCTCTCCGCTGCGTCCAATAGTGAGGATGAAGAGAGACACGGGCCTCGTGTCTTTACCTCTGAATGCAACATCAAAGCTTCCTTGGACGGCTAAACTTGCAGCGGACAGTACGGATGCCGCCGCAAGAGCAGCAGGACATTTCACGTGCGCTTGTATGTCCTTTGCAGCACGGGCCATCGAGCCAAGCGCTTCAATTGGAAACGGGGTCGGCAAATTGTCAGGCGCAATCAACTCCTCTGGTGTAACCCAATCGCGGGTTGGCTGGCGCTCGGCCAGCGCAATCAGTGAAGTCTTACTCATTGATATTCCCCGTCACGATCAGCTTGCGTGGTTTCCTTAGCCCTCCATCCCAAGAGCGCCTCGCAATCTGTCGAAACGCGGCCAGGCCGAGATCGTCGATCATTCCGGACTTCCTGGCTACGATCTCGATCGCACACTTGCATTCCGCTTCGTCGATTTCGTTGCCACTCGCTAATCGGGCTAGTGTGAAGCACACGTTGGACAGGAGCCGCTCCGATGCATAACCGACGCTCGCTGCGGACAGTTTTTTCAGCTCTTGCCCCACGATCCATTGCGCCAACGCAGATGGTTCAAATGTATCTAACTCGCCAACGTTGAACTCAGGAGCGAAGTCGCGAGCCTTGGCTACACCGAGCGCAATGTCAGTGTGATTGAGCGCGCGTTGAACGATCGAATATGCTGCTCGAAACTGCTCTCCAATTTGTGGACATAAGCGCGCGCCATAGTCTCCAAGCTGTTGCAGGTCATCGAGCGCGTCGGCTGCGAACATGCGCCAGGGCGCAATCTCGTCGGGGTTCAGCATGCCGTTCATTGCGAGTTCCACAGATCATCAAACGATAGCTCTCGCGCTTCGAATCCGTTCACCCGTGGTCGCGATTGAAACGCAGCATCGAAATCTCTCGCGAAATGGTGAGCGTGGATGAGCGCGCTAGCCACGCACGCTGAACAGCCATTCGGCGTGTTGATGTCGAAATAGTCGAGCAAACGTAAGATCCGTTTCGATGGGCGGCTGTAAAACCCTGTTTTCTTGGATTCCCAGCCTTTGCCGTGCTCCAGAAGAAATTCCTGAGCGACGTTGACGGAATGGTGAAGCGGTCCTCCTTGCAGAGTGCCAGTGAAGCGCTGCCACTTCTGCTCAGACTTGAGTCGGGTTAGGATCGAGAATGGCTGCTTTGGTGACAGTCGAGCTAGCATAACGGCCGCATTCCAATTGTGCAGGATCAGAGTTCTCAGCTCTCCTCGTTTCGAACGCTTCACGACTTGAACGACAGGTGTGGATAGAGGTTTGAGCGTCTTGGGGAGAGGAGACGCCGTGCTAGGCGGCGTTTTCTTGACGATCGCCAATCGAGCTTTGTGACGCTTGCGATGTGGATCAGATCGATATGTTTCTACTTGAACTTCTTTGAGGATTCTTCTATGCATTTTCTTGTCCTGCTTCTGGATAAAAGGAGACCGTAATTAAGGGTCAGCGACTTAGGAGCGCCTTCCCCTTTCCCCCCGGTTGAGCGCCAACCCACGGCTGCTCATCGGGGGTTTATCGATTTAGGCGGCATCTTTTCCTTGCCCGGCGATGAGGTTGGTTTTCCACTCTTCAATTTCGGAGCGGATCCAAAACTCTGCGCCGCGAATAACGATCGGTTTCGGGAACTCCCCGGCGCGCCGCATGCGATACAGCGTTGAAGGGCTGAATGGCATTTCCTTCTCGACCTGCTTTAGGCGCACGAGGTCGCTTCTGAGGTTGATCGTGGTCGCCATTTTACGCTGCCTCCGATGTCGATGATCGCTCCCGTCGAGACAGCCACTCCTCAATGTCGGACAAGCGATATTTCACGCTTCGCCCGATCTTTAAGAATTTGGGTCCTGTGCCTTCGACGCGCATTCTGACAATGGCCGGAATGCTGCAGCCCGTTCGTTTCGCGAATTGTTTGGTATCGATCAGAGATGGTGACATTTGCTTCTCCTCCAGTTGCCGAAAGAATACCGGCGCTCCGCCAGACATCTTTTGGCTGCAAGAGGCGTAGGTCGAAATCAGGTGTTGTGAAATCCGAGAGTTGACGAGGAAGTAGAGGTTTTTTTGGAGGGTTCCTCGTGCAGATGTATGCTCAGTCCGCGTTCCATGCTGCGAAGAAACCTTCAGCGCTCGAGGCGTGAACATTAAGGTCCGAAGGAAGGAACGCCTTGGCGCAATCACAAATCAAGAACAGGCCAACGAAGCTGTCCCATCCCAGATCTTTCCAGCGTTCTTCTGGTTCGAGGAAAGTCACTTTGGCTAGCTGCTGAGTCCATACTATCTCCACCGCTCGCATAGCCTCATAAACCCTCGTTGTGGACCAAGGTCTTCTTTCAAACGGACTTGTCCACGGAGCTCTTTTGCTCGCCAAAAGCTCCAGGATGGTCGCCACGTGACCGAAACTTTGATTTTGTCGGGAGGGTCTCGCATCCGCAACACTGGCTCCAACCATGAGGTTGAGCGACCAGATCATTTGGAATGCGAGATAGCACAGCTTCTCGATAAGTTGTTTCCCTGGGCGGTGACTAATCTTTTGACTTTCGTAATACGCCAATGACTCGCTTGCCGCGTCACGAATGTCATCAACGAAGTCTGACAAAAGAAATTCGGCCTTCAGTTTGGAGATAGCCCCAGTCGCTGTGAGTGCCGGTTCTTCCCCGATAATGTTCTTGATAACCACCTCGTTCAGGGGTTGTAGATCTTGGTTTTCAACGTGTTGGGTATTTGCCAATAGCCGCGAAAGGCTGTTCGAAAGCTCCGCAATTTTCTTAAGATCTTTGCGAATTTCGTCTCCCGATTTCGTGGGGCGAAGTTCTTCGGCGTAAAAATCTGCGAACGATGCAAATAGTAGCTGGCCATCTCGGGCATTCACTAAATTGGGGTAGTTACCTATTCTGCGCGACCACAACCATTTCGCAATTCGAACGCCCTCAGAACTCGGGGATTGGAAAGGTGTGTTGAAGATGCGCTCACTCATGGTCAGTTGTTCTTTTTTGCGTGTGCGTCAGGCGCCGAGATTTTGACGACGTTGGAGCGGGGATTGGATGTATCTTCGAGTGCTTTGCTAAGCCAGTTTGCGTAAGTCTCCAGCGCCGCGCGTCGTTCATTTATCAAATCATATGCGTTGTACCGTCCCGAAACCGCCGCGACGCCTGCGGCTGACGGTGCGTGCGACAGCAAAGCCTGCACCACGTAAGGGGATACACCTGATGCGGCTAACGCCGTTGCGCCAGAGTGTCGTAAGTTGTGCAAAGTACCCGCATGCCTTCCGAGGCCAGCGACTACCTTGGCGCGCGCAAACGCTTTTGACATTGATGGCTGCAGGATTGGCTTTGAGTAATCCCGAGGGGAAGGGAAGAGGAAATGCGGTTGCTCTTCATCAGCTGGACGAAATGGTGAGTTCAAGGCCGCGTCTATTTCCAGCATCGCCATGTTGGTTAGCACGGCAGCTTCGGCGCGGTTGCCCTTCATCCGGTTCGCGGGGATGTTCCACACCTTGTTTGCATGGTCGATTTCTCCAACCGTTGCGCCCGCGCATTCTCCACTTCGCTTCAGAGTCAGCACAGCAAGTCGTAGCGCGATGCGTGTGAGAGGATGAATCTTGGCTTCGCGGTCTTCGAAGGCGCGCCATAGATTTGCGATCTCCTCAATCGTAAAGCGCGCCTCGCTTTCCTTTTCTGGCAGCGGATCAATTTTGTCCGTTGGATCGGGCGCGTCTGCGAACTTGAATAGAGGGCTCAACATGACTAGCACGCGATTGTGAGTGCTTGCCTGGCCTTTGGCTTCGATGGGGTCGAGTATACTGCGAACGTCACGTTCCGTGACGTGAGCAATCGCTTTGTCACCTATTCTTGGCAGGATATGCGTCGCAAACCGTCCCCTCATGTCTTTGATGTAGCTGGGTCTGCGTCCGTCTCGTTCCAGTTTTCGAATGCGGCGCTCAAGAACAGAACGAACGCTGTCCGCTGCTTCTGCGCGGCGTGATGCTTTGCGCTCGTCCCGAGTTCGGGCAGGGTCTTCTCCTTGTCGGATTCTTACGCGAATTGCTTCAGCTTCATTTCTAGCTTTCGCGAGCGTGAGCTGATCTTTTTTCTTTCCGTATTCTCCGAGCGTAAGCCTGCGCTCGCGTCCGTCGATCGAATAGAAAAAAGCCCACACCTTGCGGCCCGTCTTAGAGACGCGAAGAGCCAATCCTCGAGAGCCTTCATCTCGATAATCCTCTTGGGCTTTCCCGGTCGGACAGGCGGCCCCCTGGATGAACGCATCCGTGAGAGTGAGTTTAGGCATCAACCAGAATCAATTTTTGAAACTAGGTGGGAGTTAGGTGGATATTTCATGACGGAAACTGACTTATCATGAATTGTTCTGACAGCAAAGAAGTCATTAAGGTATTGAAAAATAATGTGTTTGAATGTGACTGAATGGAGTTGATGGACTAAGATTGATTGAAACCTAGTCATTTGTAATCCGTAGGTCCGCGGTTCGAGTCCGTGTGGGGGCACCATTTCCGCGAAAATGTAGCCTGGAACGCTGGCATTCTCCGAAAATCTGGGGCGTGGCATGGAGCCGTCGGATCGCCGCCGTTTGAATCGGAAGTGTTCTGGATCGCGTGCCTGCAACCTGTTGTTGTTGTGCGTGTTTTTACGTCGCGACAGGCGTAACCAGCAAAATCCACTCGACGACCTGCATTTATTGGCGAATCGACATTGTGACAAATTAGTTGCACGTGCACCGGGTTCTCAGTGCGGCACGGCGAAATCACATTGACGTGAACGGCGTTTTTTTACAGCTTCGTAATCCGGAGCTCTGGGGACGGAGCATTCGATAAAAAGTAGGGAAAGCATCTGCCGATCGTGGCAGGCGCACTTCGTTGAGAGGGAAAATCTATGACAAAACGCTTCGGTGGGCGGTTGATGTATTCAACTGCTTTGGCGCTGGCTATTTCGGTCGGCGGCGCATATGCGCAAGATCAAACCGATGAGGTCGCAACGGTCTCGGAGGATTCAGAAGATGATGCGGCGGTGCAGGACAAGGTTGTTGTCACCGGTTCGCGCATCGCGCGCAACGAGTTTACCAGCCCGGTTGCGATTGACGTTCTGACCGCGGATGAAGCGAAGATTGAGGGCCTCGGCGACGTTGCTGCTCTGCTTCAAACGTCGACAGCGGCGTCTGGTTCGTCACAGATCAACGGCGCGGTTGCGAACGAGTTCGTCAGCAATGGTGGTACCGGTGCCGAGACACTGTCTCTGCGTGGTCTTGGCGCAAACCGGACCCTGTTCCTGCTGAACGGTCGCCGTGCGGGTCCGTCTGGGACACGCGGATCTGTTTCGTCTTTCGACCTGAACTCGATCCCGCTGGCTGCGGTTGAGCGGGTTGAGATCCTGAAAGACGGTGCGTCTGCGATTTACGGTTCTGACGCGATCGCGGGTGTTGTGAACATCATCACCAATAAGGAAGATGGCGGCACCGTTGACGGTTATGTCTCCATGCCGTTCGAAGAGGGCGGTGAAGAATTCCGCCTCAGCGCCAGCTACGGCAAGTCATTCGATCGTGGTAATTTCCGCGTCACTGGTGATTTCTTCAAGCGTGAAATCCTGGCCCGCGGTGACCGCGACTATCTCGACTGTAACGAAGCCTACGCCTTTAACAGCGATGGCAGCCGTGCCGACGTGATCGATCCGCGCACCGGCGAGTTCCAGTGCCGCGACCTGCTCTGGGGTCACGTCTGGATCTATGACTATGCCGCTGACACGAACGTCCCGACCACGTTCCCGTTCCTGGCCCAGTATGACTATGACGGCTCTCTTGCTGCCAACATTCCGGGCTATCCGAACTCTGGCGCGTTTGGTCAGCTGTCTGTGCCGAACGGTTTCTTCCCGGTCTATTACGACCAGAATGACATCGATGGCCTCGCGGCCTGGAACGGCATCAATGTTGGCACAGAGCCACGCGGCCTGGTCGACTATGACCATCCATTCCAGGATGCTGAGACCCTTGTCCCGCAAGTTGAGCGTATCACGCTGATGGCGGAAGGCGAGTTCCAGCTTTCTGACAATATCACGTTGTATGGCGAAGCACTCTACAACACGCGTGAAACCTATTCTGACAGCTATCGTCAGTTCTGGTCTTATCACTATGGTGGTGACTCGCTCGGTCTGTTCGGCGGACCAGGCACCAACCCGGAAGCCTCTGCACAAGGCTGGACTGGTCTGCAGTGGTTCTCGCCAACTGCGATCTCTGATCGTGCGGACGAGCGTGTTGTCGTTGACTATACGCGCTTCGTTGGCGGCATCCGCGGCGACCTCGAAGGCTTCATGGATGGCTTCAGCTGGGATCTGGCATACCAGTATTCCAAGTCAGAAGGTGAGTACACCGAAGACTTCATCTATGACGACGCGATTTCCGACTACAACTTCCAGACCGAGCTTTGTGGCACGGTCAATGGCGGTGTAACCTCGGTAGCTGGTCGTCCTTGTGTGGACGTGCCGTGGTTCGATCCGGAGCTTCTGCGCGGTAACTACAGCCCAGAAGTCGAGCAGTTCCTGTTCACACGTGACACGGGCGATACCGAGTACACGCAATCTTCGATCGAAGGCTATGTGACCGGACCGATCTTCACGCTGCCAGCTGGCCCAGTCGGTGCCGCTGTCGGTTTCCTCTATCAGGAAGATGAGATCGTCGACACGCCATCCGATATCATCCTGGCAGGCAATGCCTGGGGTGCGTCATCGGCGGGTATCACTGCTGGTAAGCAAGAACAGAAAGCGGTCTACGGTGAGCTCGATATTCCGATCCTCGCTGACAAGCCGTTCTTTGAGAGCTTGAACCTGACCGCGTCTGGTCGGATCACAGACATCAACACGGTTGAAGATCAGGGCGAGACCTATCGTGTCGCACTGAACTGGGCGCTGTCGCCTGAGTTCCGCGTCCGTGCGACGCAAGGGACATCGTTCCGTGCACCAGGTCTGTTCGAACTCTTCCTTGCGGACGAGACCAGTTTTGCTCGCCAGGGCATCATTGACCCATGTTTCCAGTGGGGCTCCAACACGGACATTTCTCCGATCGTTGCAGCTAACTGTGCCGCGGACGGCATTCCACAAGATCACGCGCCAGCGATTTCTGCGAGCGTGTTCCGCGGTGGTGGCCTCGGTACGCTTGAGCCGGAAACATCCGACAACTTCAGTGCCGGTGTCGTCTGGACGCCAAGCTTCACTGACCTGAGCGTGGCAGTCGATTACTTCGACATTGAAATCAATGACGAGATCACGACACTGACTGCACAACAGATTGTTCAAGGGTGTTACACGTCTGATACGTTCCCTGCCGAGCCACTCTGTGCACGTTTCGATCGTAACCCTGCTGGCCCGGATGGTTTCCGGATCACGGATGTTCGGGCGCAATTCGTCAATGTTGCGTCACAGAAAAACGAAGGTTTCGATGTAACCGTTCGTTACAATCATGAGACGCCTTGGGGTGATCTGACGATCGACGCACAAGCGACCCATCAGCTGGAATCCTTCACCCAGCTTGATGCGCTCGGCGACATCGAAGACCTGAACGGTGAATATGGTGAACCGGAAACCACCGGCTACATCAACTTCACCCTCGACACCAACACCAACTGGGACTTCTTCTGGGGCATCGACTATATCGGTGAAACAGATCAGGTTGAGCGCAACACGATCGACCTGGCCCAGACGCTGTACGGTGTACCAGTGACCTATAAGTGGTTCACTGAGGAAACCATCTATCACACGCTGTCGACCGAATACACGCGTGATGACTGGACCTTCCGCATCGGTGTGTCGAACGTCTTTGACGAGCACCCACCAGCCGTGTCGGATGCTGACTCCGGTAACTCTCTGATCGTATCGCAGTACGATTATCTGGGGCGCCGCGTGTTCCTGAACCTCTCCAAGTCGTTCTAGGATAGCGTCCAATACACCAGTGAATGGCGGGCCGAAGGGCCCGCCATTTTCTTTTCAGTCGCCGGGATGTTTGACGTTGACATCCAGGCTCGGCTGCACAGAGTTTGCAGACAATATCTGGGAGGGCAGATGTGCCGCGCGTCATTGCAAAACCCGACAATCTGAACGAGCTAAACCGCAATTACGTTCAGACTCCGCTCGAAACGCCGTTGTTTCTGAACTCGGTGCCGAAAAGCGGCACACATCTGTTACGCAACATCGTCAGAATGTTCGTGCCGGTCGAGCAGCAATATCACGACACATTCATTCAGTTTCCGGTCTTGCGTCAGAACCTGCGAGCGTTCTCGGCCAAAGACCCGAAGCTCAGCTGGGGGCACCTCCTGTTCGCGGATGATTGTGCCATCGTGCTCAAGAAGGTTCACCATCTGCTTCTCGTGCGCGACCCGTATGACTGGGTGCTGGCTCGGGCGCGCTTCTTCCTGTCGGACAATTTCGAGGCGGAGCTGGAGCACCTGAAAGACGGCAATGCGCCGATGGCAGACATTCTCAACATGATGATATTCGGCATCTATCAGAAAGTGCCGTCGCTATGGGAGATCTACACGCACAATTGTGTCAGCTGGCTCGGAACTGCCGCCCATCTGGTGAAGTATGAAGAGCTTGTCGAGCACTGCAAGAATCTCGACGCGCCAGAGGCCGAAACGTATTTCACCTCGCTTATGGGCCAATGCGGGATCGAGACGATGCCCGAGGACTGGCGCGAGCGCGTGCGCGTCGGGTCCGATCGCAAGAAGAGCGGTACTGCCCGGGAAAACCTGAAATCCGGGACGGTTCAGGTCCCGAATGACCTACCAGACGCTCAGAAACAGCTGGTTGACTATGCGGCGCCGGGCCTTCGCGCGCTGCTCGGATACTCTTGAACCATCAGGATTGGGGCAACATGAAACGCAAAGTGCTCATTGTCGGCGGCGGATCTGCCGGTTGGATGGCCGCCGCATACTTGAACGGCGCGCTCAATCGGCGTGGCGAAAAACCGACCGTAGACATCACGCTCCTCGAGTCTCCAGACATTCCGCGCATTTCGGTCGGCGAAGCCACCGTGCCCTCGATCCAGCACGTCCTGTCGGTGATCGGTGTCGACGAAATCGAATTCATGAAGGCGTCCGACGCGACCTACAAGCAGTCGATCCGGTACCAGAACTGGCTGCACAATGATCAGTCTTTCTACCATCACCCCTTCAGCCGTTATCGGGTGCAGCCGATTGATCGAAGCGGACGAGACTGGCTGAGCTCGGATCGATCCATTCCGTTCATGGAAACGGTTTCGGCGCAGCCGGTGATCTGCGACATGGCACGCGCGCCGCGTATGCTGGGGCGATGGGATATGGGAGCCCCGCTGTCCTACGCGTTCCATATGAATGCCCAGAAGTTCGCCGATTATCTGCGCGACTTTTCAGTTGCACGCGGCGTGCAGCACGTCCTCGCCAACATGACCGATGTAAATGTCGATGAGTCCGGCAAGATTGAATCGGTCGCGACGGACACAGGCAGCACGCACACGGCAGACCTGTTCATCGATTGCACCGGGTTTCGGGCCAAGCTGATCGGCGAATCGCTTGGGGTGCCGTACGAAGATTACTCGCAATGGCTGATGTGTGATCAGGCCGCGGTCGCTCGTATCCCGTATGAAGATTATTATCCGGGCCTGGTTCGACCCTACACAACTGCGACCGCGCTCTCGGCGGGATGGATCTGGGACATTCCTCAGCAGGATCAGCGTTCAATCGGATATGTCCATTCCAGCGCCTTCACCGATGCTGACACGGCGATCGAAGAGTTGCGGGCATACGAAGGCGCACACGCTGAGAACATCGATGCCAAGCTCATTCGATTCCATGTCGGTCAGCGCCAGAAAGCCTGGCACGCGAATTGTCTCGCCATCGGTTTGTCGGGGGGATTCATCGAACCGCTGGAATCGACGGGCCTGTACCTCTGTGATCTGGCCGCCGTGATGCTGGCAGAGCATTTTCCCTACACCGATGACATGATGGAACCGATGGCGTTCCGGTTCAATCGGATCGTCTCGAACCGGTATTTCGAGATTCTGGATTTCATCAACATGCACTATTGCCTGTCGCAGCGGACCGACACGGAGTTTTGGCGGGAAGTCCAGAAACCCGAACGCATCACCGACCGCCTGAAGGCGAAATTCGAATACTGGAAGGTGAAGCCGCCATCCGCGTCAGATTTCGAAGATCAGTTCTTGCCGGGGTTTGGCGCATCGACGGTTTCGCAACCCATCGCGGGACAGGATTCCCGCACGGCAATCGACACTGCCGGCATCTGGAACCATGAAAGCTATGAGGCCATCATGTACGGCATGCATTTCTGTGGTGATCGACTGTCGGCGCCAGCTGCAGATGCGCCCAAACCGATTGTGCATCCGGCGATTATCGAGCGGTTGAAGGCATCCCAGAAAAAGCTGCCGCCGCACGAACTGTATCTCAATCGCGTTCTCGGAATGCCGACATTCGACTATGCGGGCTATCAGCCTCCGGGGTGGGCCATGGATGTGGCCAAGCCATTCTGACGACGAGTTGATCGCCCCCGCGTCGTAGACAGTTGGCGCAGCCCGCAAGACGGGTATAGAAGGCACACATAGAAATCTACAGGAGCATCGCGATGCGCGAAGTGAGCCATTTCATTGGCGGCAAACAGGTGGCCGGCACGTCCGGCCGGTTTGGCGATATTTACAATCCAAACACCGGCGAAGTTCAGGCCCGTGTGGCGTTGGCGACCAAGGATGAAGTCGCGGCAGCGGTTGAAAACGCCAAGGCGGCTTTGCCGGGTTGGGCCAACACCAATCCGCAGCGCCGGGCGCGGGTGATGTACGAGTTCAAGCGCCTGCTGGAAGCGAACATGGATGAGTTGGCCGAGCTGCTCTCATCCGAGCATGGCAAGGTGATTGCCGACAGTCGCGGCGACGTGCAGCGCGGCATCGACGTCGTCGAGTTTGCCTGCGGCATCCCGCATTTGCAAAAGGGCGAATATACCGAAGGCGCCGGGCCGGGCATTGATGTCTATTCCATGCGCCAACCGCTGGGCGTTGTCGCGGGCATTACCCCGTTCAACTTCCCGGCCATGATCCCGTGCTGGATGTTCGCGGTGGCGATTGCCTGCGGAAATACGTTCATCCTCAAACCGTCAGAAAAAGACCCGAGCGTGCCGCTTCGCCTCGTCGAACTCTTCCTCGAGGCTGGCGCCCCGGAAGGTGTGCTCAACATGGTCAATGGCGACAAGGAAAGCGTCGATGCGATCCTGACGCACCCGGATATCAAGGCGGTCAGCTTCGTGGGGTCGTCTGACATTGCACAATATGTCTATTCGACAGGCACCGCGCACGGAAAACGTGTTCAGGCCATGGGCGGAGCCAAGAACCACGGCATCATCCTGCCCGATTGCAACATGGAGCAGGCGGTCAAGGACATTGTCGGCGCCGCGTATGGATCTGCAGGAGAACGCTGCATGGCGCTGCCGGTTGCAGTTACGGTTGGTCAAAAGACCGGAGACGAGTTCGTCGAGCGTATGCTGGATGCGGCACGCGGCCTCAAAGTCGGCGTCTCGACCGATGCGGAAGCGCATTATGGCCCGGTCGTCTCGGCCGCGCACAAGGCCAAGGTTGAAGACTATATCCAGATGGGCGTCGATGAAGGGGCAGAGCTGAAACTCGACGGTCGCGGACATACGCTGCAGGGCCATGAGAATGGCTACTTCATCGGCCCGTCTTTGTTCGACCACGTGAAACCTGGTATGCAGAGCTATGAAGAAGAGATCTTTGGACCCGTTCTGCAAGTCGTCCGCGCTGAAAGCCTTGAAGAGGCGGCTCGTCTTCCTTCCAACCATCAATATGGGAATGGCGTTGCCATCTTCACCCAGAATGGTCGGGCGGCGCGTGAGTTTGCGGCGCAAGTGAATGTCGGCATGGTCGGCGTGAATGTGCCGATCCCGGTGCCGGTGAGCTATCACACGTTCGGCGGCTGGAAACGCTCGGCCTTTGGTGACACCAACCAGCACGGCCCAGAGGGCGTCCGTTTCTGGACCAAGATCAAGACGGTCACCTCGCGCTGGCCCGAAGGCGACATTGGCGACCAGGCCTTCATCATCCCGACCATGCAATAAGGGCGATCTTCAGGTCGGCATCGTTGGAGCGTTGGCAAGGCTCAGCAACCCATCGGTGTCGACCGCCTCGGCAAATCCGTCGGCGAGCGCATCCAGCGCCGTGTCGATGGCGGCGCTGTAATTCAGGCCTGCGCTCGCTGTTGCGCCAGCCTGATTCATCCACCAAAGGCGAAACGCGTCTTCAGCAAAAATGCCGTGCAAATAGGTGCCCTGGATCCGTCCGTCCGCGCTTCGTGCGCCTTCCGGGACGCCCTTGATGATCGCGAACGGCCTGATCGCGTCCGCGCCGGTGGTCTCACCTGCGTGAATTTCATAGCCGTTGAGACGTAAACCGCTGCTGGCGCACTCGGCCGAGACAGGCAGTACCCGCTTGGTGTCGGTCATCACCGTCTCCACTTCGAGCAGTCCCAAACCGTCTACGGTTCCAGGCGGACCGTCATAGCCATCCGGATCGGATATGCTTTGTCCCAGCATCTGGTATCCGCCGCAGATTCCGAGCACACGCCCGCCCGCCCGCGCGTGCGCGAGCAAGTCGTGATGCCAGCCTTGCGAACGAAGGAACGCGAGATCACCGAGCGTGGATTTCGTGCCGAATAGAACGACCAGGTCGGCATCACGCGGGATCGGCTTGCCGGGCGGCACCCACTCAAAGTTGATGTTTGGTTCCAGCCGCAACGGGTCCGCATCATCGAAATTTGCCATGCGCGACAACATTGGCGCGGCGATCTTGAATCCATCGCCAGCGGTATCGCGCGGCGACTCGAGGGCGATCGCGTCCTCGGCTGGCAACAGCGCTGGGGCGTTGAGCCAGGGTATGACGCCAAAGCATGGCCAGTCAGTCTGTTGTTCGATCGTGCGCACGCCCGCGTCGAACAGGGCTGGATCGCCGCGAAACTTGTTGATCAGGAATCCCTTGATCATCGCAGCGTCGTCCTCGCACAGGACCGCCTTGGTGCCGACCAGGCTGGCGATCACGCCGCCCTTGTCGATATCGCCGATCATGCAAACAGGCACGTCGGCCGCGCGCGCAAAGCCCATATTGGCAATATCGCGCGCGCGCAGATTGGTCTCTGCCGGACTGCCTGCGCCTTCGACAATGACCAGGTCATGTGCAGCGACCAGTCGATAGAAGCTCTCCAGAACAGCCGCCATCAGCTGATCTCGCGAGGCCATGTAGCTGGCCGCCTCCATCGTGCTTAGCGCTTTGCCCTGGACGACAACTTGCGCCGTGCGGACTGACTGAGGTTTCAACAGGACCGGGTTCATGTCCGTGTGCGGCTCAAGACCAGCGGCCCGGGCTTGTAGCGCTTGTGCGCGGCCGATCTCGCCACCATCCGCGCAGGCCATGGCATTGTTCGACATGTTTTGCGGCTTGAACGGCGCTACCCGCAAGCCGCGCCGGCGCGCGATGCGGCACAGGGCGGCGGTCAAGATCGATTTTCCGACATCCGAACCGGTGCCTTGAAGCATCAAAGCCTTGCCGCTCACAGCGCGCCGTCCATGATCACCCGACCACCCTCAAGTCGGGCTCGAATACGATAGACGTCGGCCAGGCGGTCCGTGGTCAGAGTCTCTGCCGGAGTGCCATCGGCGACAATCTGGCCGTCTTTCATCCAGATCAGCCGGGACGCATATCGCGCAGCAAGCTCAATGTCGTGCAGGACCAGAAGGGCTCCGCCGCCATGGTCCACAAACGCCTTGATCAGATTCAGGATCCGGAACTGATGGCGTGGATCAAGCGCGGCTGTTGGTTCGTCGGCAACCAGCAATGGTGCTTGCGTCGCGAAGGCGCGGGCGCAGTGAACGCGCGCCAATTCGCCGCCTGACAGGGTGTCGGTTGAACGATCGGCCAGATGCGTCAGATCGCAATCTGCCAGCGCGCGATCAACCGCCACCGCATCCGAGCCAGTCAGCCGCCCCAGCGTCGCGCCATGGCTGAATCGACCCAAGGCGACGACATCGCGGACTTGATTTGGCCACGCCAAAGGTCGGGTTTGTGGCAAATAGGCAATCAGTCGTGCACGATCAGCAGCAGAGAGAGCGCAAGTGTCCTGACCATCGATCAGTGCGGTTCCCGAACTTGGTGGTTGCAAACCAAGCGCGGCACGGATCAAACTGGTTTTCCCGGCGCCATTTGGTCCAAGTACAATGACCAGTTCGCCGGCTGAAAGTTTGAAGCTTGCCGCGTCAATCAGTGTCGCGTCGCGCGAGTGAAGACCGAGATCTGTCGCAATCAGTTCAGTCATGGCCAGCCCGCCTCTGCATCGCGATCCAGACAAAGGCCGGTGCCCCGATCAGGGCGGCGACGACGCCGAGTTTTAATTCGTTGGTGCTCGGCAGGATCCGCACGAAGATGTCTGCGACGACCAGAATCAAACCGGCGAACAGCGCTGATGGAACCAGCGACCTGGCTGGATCGTGTTTAACAAACGGACGAATGATGTGCGGCGCGACGATGCCGACAAATCCAATTGCGCCAGCCAGCGCCACCGACCCGCCCGTCGCAAGCCCGGCGCCGAGTACGGTCAAAATGCGTTGGCGCATCAGGTTCAATCCAATCCCGCTGGCGGCCTCCTCGCCCAGCGTCAGCGCGGACAACCCTCGCCCGGTTGCCAGCAGAATGAGTGTGCCAGCACCGATGAAGGGCAGCGCCAGGCCAATCTCGTCAAAGCTGCGATTGGCAACGGATCCGAGCATCCAGTTGATCATGTCTGCCAAGGAGAATGGATTGGGCGCCAGGTTCATCAACAGGCTCATCAGTGCCCCGGAAAAGCTGGACAGTCCGACGCCGATCAGGATCAGCGTCACAACTGATTGTGTACGTGTCGCAGCCAACGCCAGGAGCGCGGTCGCAATCAAGGCCCCGGCGATCGCTGCCAATGGGAGGAGCCAGGGATTGAATGCCACTAGGCCAAAATAAAGCGCCGTCGTCGCTGTCAGCGATGCCGATGCCGACACGCCGAGCACGCCCGGCTCGGCCAGGGGGTTCCTTAGCAGGCCTTGCAGGGCGGCGCCGCTAATGCCCAGCGCCGCGCCCGTCAGGAAAGCGGCCAGCGCACGTGGGAGACGGATCGTCCAGACCACCAGGCGATCAGCGGCATCTGCCCCGCCAAACAAAGCGGCGACCACGCGGTCTACCGGCATCGGCGTCGAGCCGAGCAGGCAGGCGCTCGCAATTGCCAGAGCGCTCATGACGCCAAGACAGAGGATCAGCCCGCGCTCACCCATCTGTCGGTGTGCCATCTGCCAGAGCTTCGATCGCCTCCAGAATGAACCATCCACCGCAGGCGAGCCAGGCGCTGTCCAACGTCACGACCTCTGCGTCTGTGAGTTCGCGCTTGGCGATCGGATGTCGGGCCGCGCTCCAGCGATTGCCGTGATCGGTTTTGGTATCATAAAACGCCGCGGCGACGAGGTCCGGCCGATCATAGGCGAGACGTTCCAGGGGCAGGCTGTGCCATCCCGGTTTCTCCGAATAATTGGTCAGGCCGGCGGCCAGCAACACATCGTGCACCATAGTGTTGCCGCCCGTCGTGACGCCCGTGGGCGTCATGTAGAGTGCTGTCTTTTGCACCGCGCGCGCTTTGACGCGTTCGAGGCGCTGCGTGAATTCGACAATCAGGTCTTCTCCACGTTCGGCTTGTCCGAGGCCGTTCGCCATTTCGGCAACAACACCGGAAATCGTGCCGACGCCCTGGCCATCGATGGAACTGGCCCATCCGACTTGCAAGACTGGCACACCAGCGCGCTCGAAAAAGTCGCCGGCATTCGGTCCGCCGCCATATGAGCGCACGACCAGGTCAGGTTTCAGGATCAGGACGTCTTCGGCGCGCGAACGAACCGTCGGCAAGCCTTCAGCTTCGTCACGCATGAAAGAAAATGCACGCGTCGCATCCGGAGACAGCGCCAGGATCTGGTCGCGGTCGGCGAGTTTGAGAACGTATTGGTCGGCGCAAAAATCCAGGCTGACGATCCGCATCGGGTGCTCAGTCGACGGGGAACTCACCGATACCGGCTTGCCGCAAGCGGCAAGACCAAGCATCACGATGAGGAAAGCCAGCCTGAACATCCGATCAGTACCGTAGCCGGATACCGATGGATCCTGAAAGACCTGGGGTGCCGTAGCCGAGGACCTGCTGATAGCCCTCGTCGAACAGGTTCTCAATGCGGCCAAACAACTCGATGGTCTCGTTCAGATCATAGCGACCGGTGACATCGACCCGGGTCCAGCTGTCCACCGGTGTGTCGGGAATGCCGTTAAAGTCAGTGTCATCCAATTCCTCGCCATTGTAGCGCACCAGGAGGGTTCCGGAGAATGGTCCGTCGGGGTCGTAAGCGAGGGTGGCATCACCAGAGTGTTCGGGCACGCGGACGCGAACATTTCCGTCGCCATCCTCAGCGTCGATATAGGCATAATTGCCCGATACGGTGAGCGTATCGGTGAGCTGGTAACTGCCATACACTTCGACGCCCTGGCTTTCGACAAAGTCGACATTGTCATAACCGGCGGTGAATGAGAAATCGATCAGGTCTTCTGATTCCTGGTCAAATAACGTGATGCCGGCTTCGGCGCGGCCATTGCGCGAGCGCCAGTCGAGGCCGATATCGAACGCTTCCGACGTTTCCGGCCGCAATTCGGTGTTTGGTTCCGTCAGGCCGCAAAAACCGCAAATAAAGGTCGACTGAAAGATACTTGGCGCTTTGAAACCCTGACCCCAGCTGGCGCGCAACGTCAGCGTGTCGGTTGGATTGTATGCCACCGCTGCCCGCCCGGTTGTTTTCGAGCCGAAGGCATCGTGATCATCGACCCGCAATCCACCGGTCAACGTCAACGTTGTGAGAGGCTTGAATTCGTACAGAGCGAACAGGCCGTCAATCGTCGCCTCCTGGTCATTCGCGCTGGTTTCCTCGCGCTCGGCCCCAAAGGCGATCGTGTTGCGATCGTCGATGTTGAATGTGCCTTGATAGCGATAAAGTTGGCGATCGCCGCCCGATTGGAAGGTCGAGACACCACCCGAGAAGTTCTCGCGATCGATATCGGTAAACCCGACCAGCAGGAGATTTTCGAACCGCCCGTCGAGGAGGTCGGCGTTGAGCGAGACATTGGCGGAAAACTCTTCGGTTTCATTCGAATTGTCGCCATCCGCCGGGCCGAACGCGTCAAACTCGGTTTCGGCATCCGACCACAAGACATCCGTCGATAACCGCACCGTGTCAGACAGGTTCACGCCGCCCTTGGCTGACAGGGTGAGCGAGTCGTAGCCGTCTTTTTCGGTGTTGCCATCATTCTCGTCAGCCTTGGATATTCCGTCAGAAGACGTGCCGGCAATGGCCAATCTGAAATCGCCGAGATCGCCGGTATTTTCAAGCGAAGCGCCGCCACGGAACGTGTTGTAGCTGCCATATTCACCGAATGCAGTGCCGCCTAATCCGGCGTCAGGGTCTTTCGTCGTGATCGAGATCACGCCGCCAATCGCATCGGTTCCCCACAGCGTCGATTGTGGCCCTTTCAGCACTTCGATACGCGCAATGTTCTCTGTGTCGAGCCGCGCGAAATCGGCGATACCGCTTGTTGTTGACGGGTCATTCACGGGGACGCCATCGACCAGAACAAGTGTCTGGCCTGTCTGTGCTCCGCGAATACGCACGGTCGCGCTTCCGCCGAACGGGCCGTTTTGATTGATTGTGACGCCAGGTGCGCTGGCCACCGCATCAAGAACAAAGTCGAATCCGAGCTGATCGATATCGTCGGCCGTTATGATCGTCACTGAAGAACCGACTTCCGTGGCAGCTTGATTGAGGCGTGAACCTTCGACGATGATGGTCTCGAGCGTGGTGTCTGCATCGGAGTCAGACTGTGCGACCACGGGCAGGGTGAGTGAAAGTGAAACAGCGGCTAGAAGCGCGGTTTTGATGGGCATGAGGATTTCCCTCTCAGCGCCACGCCGCTCGACATAATGGCGCACTGAAAACGACACAATGACCTCGCAGACAAGCTGCGCGAGCGGCCAGGTCAGACTGTTGTCGTTTCAAAGGAGAGGTACGAAACCTTCCCGACCGCTGAGTCTTTTCCCGGACTCCGGACGAACGACGCGATGGCAGGTCTCCTGGCTCGCCAATCTTCGCTGCAGGCCGCCTTCCCAAGGAAATCCTCAGTGGCATTGTGGCCTGTCGCTCCTGGCTGACAGTTGCGGGTACAGCGCCGGATTCGCACCGGCTTCCCTCTTAGTCGCCTGTTACGGCGACACCATCTGCGGCGCTAGATGCTACAGGGTGGTAGGCTTGTCAATTCGCGCTCGCGCTGAGCGTGGTGTCAAAAATCGAGGCCGCGCTGGGCCTTAATCCCGGCTTTGAACGGGTGTTTCACTTCACGCATTTCACTGACGAGATCAGCATAGTCGCACAGCTCCGGTTTGGCGTTGCGCCCCGTCAGGATCACGCTGGTGCGGGACGCGCGTTGGTTGAGGCCCGCCAGCACGTCATCAACGGACAGGTAATCGTAGCGCATGGCAATGTTGATCTCGTCTAGGACGATCAGGTCATAATCACCGCTGGTCATCATCTCTCGGGCTTTCGTATAAGCCGCCGTCGCCGCCGCGATGTCTTTTTCTTTGTCCTGGGTGTCCCAGGTGAATCCGTCGCCCATCGTATACCAGTCAACGGTGCCGAGCTTGTCGAAGAACTGGCGCTCGCCGGTGACCCACTTGCCCTTGATGAACTGCACCACACCGACAGATTTGCCCCAACCGAGCGCGCGGACAATGACACCAAATGCCGAGCTCGACTTGCCCTTGCCGTCGCCCGTGTGAACCAGGACCAGGCCACGATCGGGATCGCGCGCGTCGTCGGTTTTCCGCTTCTGTTCGGCCTGCAGCTTTTGCATTTCTGCTTTGTGAGTCTGATCTTCGCTCATGGGGAGACTCCTTTCACACGCGCCAACACGCTGGGTGTTGCGCCAGGAACTCGTTTGTCCATGCAGGTTCCGCGTCGGCTGCGATGAGTGCAACGATACAGCCGCCAAATCCGCCGCCTGTGAGTCTGGCACCCTTTGCGCCCATGCGCAGTGCATCTTCGATAAGCGCGTCGATGACCGGGGTCGAGGCTTCGAAATCGCGCGCGTAGGACTGGTGGCTGGCATTCATCAGGTCGGCGAACCGATCGATGTCGTCAACGCTGAGCGCATCGCGCGCAGCGAGCGTGCGGATGTGCTCACTCACGGCATGACGGGCGCGTTTCATGAGATTTTCGGGAAGCGTCGTCATGGCCTCCAATTGAGCATCCGTCAGCAGGCAAAGTGTGTCGGTTCCGAGCTGATCGGCGGCCGCCTGGCATTCCTCAAATCTTGCTGCATAGCGCCCGTCCGCAAGCTCGCGCCGTATGCCCGAGTGGATGGTCACAAATCGCCACGATGCAGGAATCTCAATGATTTCAAAGTCCAAAGTGCGAGTGTTCAAGGCGAGTGCAGACCCCGGCGGCGTCAGTCCGACCGCCATCTGGTCCATGATCCCGCACGGCATTCCGATATAGTCATTCTCGACAGCGCGGGCGTGTTTTGCGAGGTCCACAGGGTTGGCTTCGATGCCGGCCGTCTGGGCGGCGGCGCGCAGGATGGCTGTGATCAGCGCCGCGGATGACGAAACGCCCGCTCCGTCTGGCACCGTGCTGTCTATGTAGAGGTCGACGCCGCCGCTCAGCCAGGTCAACTCGTTGGCCTTGGTGACGGCGCCCATCGCATAGTCGGTCCAATCGCCGCGCTTCGGATCACCGACCGGGCGCGAGCGCGTTTCAGCGAAGCGATGGGACGTGATAGAAACAGATGTGGAGTGGTTTTGCGCTAGACCAACGCCGACCTGGCAGTCGAGCGCAGCAGGCAGGACAGCGCCGCCATTATAGTCTGTGTGCTCGCCAATCAAATTGACTCGGCCAGGGGCTTGCCCGATCGCGGACGGGCGTCGTCCGAACGCGTCCTGAAATGACGTTTTCAGAGTCATCATGCGCCTCGCAGAGCTGCAGCCGCCTGGCGCGGCATGACATCGACGGTGAACACGCCTGTCGCCTGTTCGACGGAGGCCAGATATTTGACGCGGTCCGGCGCGCGCAGCAATGGGTAAAACTGGGTCGTGAACTGAAACGCGCCGTCGCGTCCGTAAGGAGCCGCCTGCAGGCTCATCATCAGCGGTGTCTCGCGCCCGAAAAACGCATCGTATCGGCGCACCGTATCGCCAAGCAAATGCGCATATCCGTCGGCCTGTTCGTCATCGAAGGCCCAGGGCCCGGACACTGGCTGATGCGCGGAAATCCACACTTCGTAGGGAAAACGGGCGAAGCGCGGCGCGTAGGAGACCAGACCTCCGGCTGCGTTGATGTGATAGTCGTCCCCCCAGGCGCTGACCTCGGCGGCAAGATCATAACCTGCCTCGAAGGCGTCGAGCGCGGTTTGTTGCGGCGCCGGGATGACCGGAAAGCCATAGACCTGACCGTGTGGGTGGTGCAGCGTCACGCCAACCTCGTCACCGCGATTTTCGAAGGGCAGGACGAAAGCGCACCCCGCATCATGCAAGGCCTGATAGCGATCAATCCAGGCTTCGACCAATAGGCGCCGGCGGTCCTGACTGAGCGTCGCCAGCGAGCCATTTGCGCGCGGCGAGTAAACGATGACGTGACAAGCGCCCTTGGCTTTCATGGTTTCGACCGATGAGGGCGGCGGTGCTTGTGGATCTGGAATCAGGCTCGGAAACCGGTTGGCGAAAACAGCCAGCTCGAAGTCCTCGAACGGGATCTCGGTCAGCGGCGCTCCGGGCAGGCTTGGCGCGAGGGGGTTTTGTGCGGCGATGGGCTTGAACGTGCGATTCTGCCGACCTGCCGCGTAGATCGCCCAGTCCCCGCGCAAGGGATGTCGTCGCAGCTCTGATCCGGTGACCGCTTCGAGATCTTCGCCTGGCACTTTTGGCAATGTGTGTGGAGCGTACCCGTACAGGAACAGGTCCCGACCGTCTGACTTGACGTGATGCCGCCGGAAAATGTCGCGCCCGCTGGCGGTGCGTTCAAGCGTACGCATCTCATCTGTCATGGCGGGCTATCCAGTTTCCACGTTCATCTGGTGAAGATGAGCTCAGCCTCACCGCGTTCGTTTTCGATCACATGGTCATCTATTTCCAACATTTGATTCTTTTGCAAGATGGTTCCACGTCTGAAGCTGAGTCTGTGTGGGTGGCGGTGTGAAGAAATCGGAATCTGGCTGTGTGACCCTGACAGCAGGTGGAACCCTGCTGGAGCTTGATTGCGAGATCGGCGAGCGACCGCGTGTCTTGTATTGGGGACAGGCCCTGAGCCATGCGGCGCCGACAGCGTTGAACGCGATGGTGACCCGTCAACATGCGCCCGGTGGTCCAGAGCGCGAGATTGAAGACTCGCTGCTCAACGAGGTCGGGGCGGGCCTCGCCGCGGGCAGCGGTTTTTCAGCCCATCGGGAGGGCTGCGACTGGGCGACAGTGTTTCGTACGCGCACGGTGCGATCTTCTGCGTCCAACCAGGTCGAGATCACGGCCGTGGACGAGACAACCGGCGTGCGGGCCAGCCACGTCTTCGACATCAATCCGGACACGGGTTTGCTTCGCATTCAGACTGAGATTCAAAATCTTGGCGCCGCGCCGCTCGCAATTGACGCATGCGCTGTGATCTGCCTGCCTCTTCCAGAGTTTGCCACGCGCATGATCGGGTTTTCAGGCCGTTGGGCGAATGAGTTCCAGATCGAGGAGATCCCGCCGTTCACGGGTGCTTACTTGCGCGAGAACAAGCGCGGACGGACCAGTCATGACAGCTTTCCCGGTTTGCTGTTTGGGGCCGAGCGCACGTGTGAGCAGGATGGCCCGTGTTTCGGTCTGCACCTTGGCTGGAGCGGCAATCACCGGCTGCGCGTCGATCGACTAAGCGACGGTCGCGCCTATGTGCAAATGGGTGAGTTGTTCTTTCCGGGCGAAATGACGCTCGACCCCGGTGAAACGTATCGGACGCCACACGTGCACGCGGGTTTTGCGAGCGCAGGGTTCGGCGCCTTGTCGCAAAAATTCCATCACCAGGTGCGAACCACCGTCATGGACAACCGCATCCGCCGCAAGCCGAGACCGGTGCATTACAATACGTGGGAAGCGGTGTACTTCGATCATGATCCAGGCAGGCTGTCGGCGCTGGTCGAGGCAGCGGCGGAGGTCGGGGTCGAACGCTTCATCTTGGATGATGGCTGGTTCGGATCCAGGCGGAATGACAGGTCCGGCCTGGGCGACTGGTTCGTTTCCGAAGACGTTTATCCAGAGGGGCTCGCGCCCCTGATTGCACATGTGAAGCGCCATGACATGGAATTCGGGCTCTGGTTTGAGCCGGAAATGGTCAATCCTGACAGCGCACTCTATCGCGCCCATCCCGACTGGGTGTTGCGGGCACCCGGTGTGGAGCAGGTGCCGTCCAGGCATCAATACGTGCTCGACCTGACGCGTGTGGAGGTCAGCGATTATCTGTTCGAGCGTCTTGATGCGCTGCTTCAGGAATATGAGATCGATTACATCAAGTGGGACATGAATCGCGACATTCATCACCCCGGCAGCGTGGGCAGGCCAGCCGCGCACCGACAGACGCTGGCGGTCTATGCGCTGATCGATCGGCTGCGACAGGCGCATCCAGCGCTTGAGATCGAAAGCTGTGCCTCGGGCGGCGGCCGGGCCGATTATGGCGTCCTGCAACGAACCGACCGGATCTGGACGTCAGACAGCAATGATGCGCTGGACCGCCAGGCTATTCAGCGCGGGGCGTCTCATTTCTTTCCATTGGAAGTCATGGGCGCGCATGTCGGGCCGGCGACATGCCATATTACCGGGCGCAAGCTGCGCATGGCGCTGCGCATCGCGACAGCGCTGTTCGGTCATATGGGGCTCGAACTCGACCTGTTGGCGGCGTCAGAGCGCGACTTAACGCTGCTCAGGGCCGGCATAAGACTGCACAAGCAAAACAGGACCCTGCTGCATTCGGGCCACCTGCACCGCCTCGAGACGCCAGTGCATGTCTGTGCCATGGGTGTGGTCGCGACCGATCGATCCGAGGCGCTGTGGTCATGGTGCAATCTGACTGGTCACAAGGACACGTTGCCCGGTCGCTTCCGGGCCGTTGGCCTCGATCCGGCGGCCAGCTATCGCGTGCGGATTGTCTGGCCAATCGCGGTCCGAACAATTTCTCGCCCTTCGGTCCTGGAGGCGCTCGATCTCGAAGGGGAGGGGGCGATCCTGAGCGGCGAGGCATTGATGCAGGTTGGCCTGCAAGTGCCGTTAATGCTGCCTGAGACCTGTTTGATCTACCATTTCGAGGCCGTGTGAGACGCAGCTGATGGTTTGACATCTCGGGGGCGGCTTAAGAATGTGCCGACTGGATTGATATGAAGTAGAGTACCATGAGTGATGCGGACGTCTCAAACCTGCCCAACCGCCAGATCGAGATCCTCGAATTGGTGCGGTCGCAGGGATATGTCGCGACCGATCAATTGGTGCGTCAGTTCGGGGTCACGCCGCAGACCATTCGACGCGACATCAACCAGTTGTGCGAGCTTGACCTGATCGAGCGGTTTCACGGCGGGGCCGGTCGCATCGGCAATGCCTATAACCAGCCATATCAGGACCGTCTGCAGGAAGGCATGGATGGCAAGCGCAAGATCGCCCGCATGGTCGCCAAACGTATCCCGAAAGGCGCGTCCCTGTTCATGAATATCGGGACCACGACAGAAGCGTTGGCCGCGGAACTTGTTGGTCGCAATGACCTGCGCATCGTCACCAACAATATCAACATTGCCAATATGATGCGCGAGACGGAAGGCTCTGATGTGATGATCGCCGGCGGGTTTGTGCGCCAGTCAGATGGCGGCATTGTCGGCGAAGCCACCACCGAATTCCTCAAGCAGTTCCGTCTGGACATCGGTATTATCGGGATCAGCGGCATCGACGAAGACGGATCGCTGCTGGATTATGACTATCAGGAAATCCGGTCGGCGCAGACCATCATCCAGAACTCGCGCATCGTCTATCTGGTCGCCGATTATGCCAAGTTCGGGCGGCGCGCCATGGTTCGTCTCGGCGATTATTCCAACATTGACCACCTGTTCACCGACCAGCAGCCGCCGCAGCCGTTCCTGCGCGCGATCCGCGAGTCGGACATGAAACTGCACATCGCCAAGGACAGTTAGGCGTCTGCGCGCGCGGCAAGCGCCTGTCGCAAATGATCCAGCTCCAGGTCGGTCATGTGCAGGCCGAGCTTGGTTCGCCGCCAGACAATGTCATCCATGTCCAGCGCGAATTCGTGCGCGATCAGGTAGTCCAGTTCCCGCTGATACAACCCGGCGCCAAAATGCGAGCCGAGATCGCTCAGGCTGGCAGCGTCTTCAAGCAGGCGGTGCAGGCGCGTGCCATAGGTGCGCGCCAGGCGATGGCGGAGGCCGGCGTCCAGCCAGGGATACTGCGCGGCGCAGGCGCGCTCGAACGCGTCGAAATCAGCCTCAGGCAGATCGCCGCCGGGCAGGGGAGTGGCCGCGGTCCAGCTTGCCGGCAAGGCTGGAAACGCGTCTGACAGGCACGCCAGCACGTCTTCGGACAGTTTGCGATAGGTTGTGATCTTGCCGCCGACGACGGAGACGATCGGCGCGCCGTCCGCTGCGTTGGACTTCAGCACATAATCGCGGGTGACGGAGGAGGCATCGGCCGCCTGGTCTTCATAGAGCGGGCGAACGCCGGAATAGGTCGAGATGACATCGTCCGGCGAGATCTGCTGGGTAAAATATTCGTTTGTGAGCGCGCAGAGATAACTCACTTCATCCGGCGCGGCGGCCACCGCGTCCAGGTCACCTTCAAAAGCGAGGTCGGTCGTGCCGATCAGCGTGAACCGGCCTTGCTCATAAGGAATTGCGAAAACGATCCGGCCATCGCTGGCCTGAAAGATGAAGCAGCGTTCGTCGTCGAACAGTTTCGGCACGATGATGTGACTGCCTTTGACCAGCCGCACTTGCGGGGCGTTGCGGGTCAGGCCGGCAAGACCATCAACCGCATCGCCCCATGGTCCAGCGGCGTTGATCACTGTTCTCGCGGTGACCTCCGTGACGGCGCCATTCTGATCGCGCAAGCTGGCCATCCAGTGCTCGTCGTACCGGGTCAGTGACTGGCATTCCGTGCGAGTCCGGATGTCAGCGCCGCGTTCCGCGGCGTCCATGGCGTTGAGCACGACCAGGCGCGAATCCTCGACCCAGCAATCGGAGTACTCGAATCCTTTGACGAACTGCCCTTTCAGCGGCGCGAACACCTGGCTGGACTTGCGGCTCAGGGTGCGTGTGGCGGGCAGTTTCTTGCGTCCGCCAATATGGTCATACAGGAACAGGCCGAGGCGGATCAGCCAGGCGGGCCGCAAGGCCTTGTGATGCGGCAGGACGAATCTGAGCGGCCAGATGATGTGCGGAGCGGCGTTGAGCAGCACCTCGCGCTCTTTCAATGCCTTGCGCACCAGCGCGAAATCATACTGTTCCAGATACCGCAAGCCGCCATGGATCAGCTTGGTGCTGGCCGAAGAGGTGTGCGCGGCAAGATCGTCCTTCTCGCACAGCAGCACGCTCAACCCACGCCCGGCAGCGTCGCGGGCAATGCCTGCACCATTGATGCCGCCGCCAATGATCAGAATGTCGTACATGCGGATTGCTTTCCTCGTCGCGCGCCTACATAGATGCGCAACTCGTGTTCGTAAACGATAAATGCATGCGCGAAAACGAACATAGCACAAATTGAGCCAGGGGCGGTGTCTAATCCGCTTCAATCGCGGTAGAGCGGTCATTGATAGCAATGTCTCGGGAGGCGCCAGTGTCAGAATCAGATCTCATCCTCGTGATTGATGAAGGGACCACATCGACCCGCGCCATTGCGTTTGACCGCAGTTTTGCCCCGGTTGCGGTTGCGCAGCAGGAGATCCCGCTGACCTATCCGCATGATGGCTGGGTCGAGCAGGATGGCGAAGAGATCTGGGAGAAAACCATAGCGGTCTGTCAGGCGGTGATCGACGAGATTGGCGGCGCGGATCGCATTGCCGGGATCGGCATCACCAATCAACGCGAAACCACCCTGGTCTGGAACCGTACCACCGCCCGGCCAATCGCGCCGGCGATCATCTGGCAGGACCGGCGAACCGCAGCGGTGTGCGATGGGTTGAAGGATCAAGGCCTAGAACCGCAGGTGCAAGCCGAGACCGGGTTGTTGATCGATCCCTATTTCTCCGGCACGAAACTCGCCTGGATCCTCGACAATGTGCCCGGCGCGCGGGCACAGGCCGAAGCGGGCGAACTCGCCTTTGGCACCGTCGATACCTATCTGATCTGGCGCCTCACGCATGGCCGCACGCATGCCAGCGACGTCACCAATGCCTCACGCACGCTGCTTTACCCGCTCAGCCTCGACGTTGATACGGACTGGTCAGCGACCATGCTGGATCTGTTGAATGTCCCGCGCAGCCTGTTGCCGGATGTGTTGCCGAGCAGCGCGCGGTTCGGCGAGACTGATCCGGCTTTGTTCGGGCGGGCGATTCCGATCCTGTCAGCAATCGGGGATCAGCAAGCGGCATTGGTCGGGCAGGGGTGCCTGCAACCGGGCACCGCCAAGATCACCTATGGCACCGGTGCATTCCTAGTCGCCAATACGGGGGCAGCGGTGCCGACATCCGAAAACCGCCTGCTCGGGACCCTTGGCTATGGCATTCAGGGCGGCGGGTCGGCGTATGCGCTGGAGGGTGCGATCTTCAATTCCGGCACCGTCGTGCAATGGCTGCGGGATGAGCTGGGCCTGATCGCCGATGCCGCTGACAGCGAAGCGCGCGCGGCGGCGCTCGACGACAATGGCGGGGTCTATCTTGTGCCGGCCTTTACCGGCCTCGGCGCGCCGCACTGGGCGGCCAATGCCCGCGGGACGATTGTCGGCCTGACCCGGGCAGCAAAGGCCGATCACCTGATCCGGGCCGGACTGGAGTCCGCCGCCTACCAGACTCGCGACCTGCTCACCGCCTTTGCCGCTGACGGGGCGACGGTCGACCTGCTGCGCGTCGATGGCGGCATGGCAGCGAATGACTGGCTGATGCAATTCATCGCCGATCTCTGCGACCGCCCGGTCGAGCGCCCGGACTTCACCGAAATGACCGCGCTCGGCGCCGCCGCCCTGGCCGGGATGCAGCTCGGCTGGGTGACGGAGCAGAGCTGGGCGTCGCGGTCGGTGCCGGGCCAGCGCTTCGAACCGGCCATGCCAGCCGCCCACCGCGAACGCCTGATCTCTGGCTGGAACAAGGCCCTCCGCCAGACGCTGGTGGACTAGGCTGCCGCGCCGGCCCGGGCGTCCGATGCGGCATCCGCCTTGGGTCAGATGCGGGCAAGCCGCCGCTGCGCGCGGATTGCCCCAATTTCGTGACGTTCGAGCGTGCTTCGAAAGACCATCAGTCTCTTCGCGTGCGAAGACAATTGACATGTTGAGAAGGCGCTGGCTCCGCGAGTAGGACTCGAACCTACGACCGGGCGATTAACAGTCGCCTGCTCTACCAACTGAGCTATCGCGGAACAGCGAGCCGCCTCATTACCAAAACCGAATTCAGTGTCAAACCGTGAAAGTCACCTGACTGAAAAAAAATTGGCGGAACATAAAAATGTTCCGCCGAGGCATTGGGTGATGGTGGGTGTCTCCAATAGAAGACATTAACCTTCTCCTATATATTGGTTAACAAGCCTTAAACAAATTCGAAAAGATTTAAGCGAATCCGCAAATCTCTTCAGGAAAGTGCTGATTTTGGTGGGAAATTGGAAAGATTGGAGGCTCCGGCCGGAATTGAACCGGCGTACACGGATTTGCAATCCGCTGCGTCACCACTCCGCCACAGAGCCTCGCTGGTGAGCGGGGTGCATAGCAGTGACCTGCGCGGCTTGCAATCGGGTAAACTGCGCTCGTGCACAATCGTCGTATTGCGGCAGGAGAATCCTGTGCTATTGCCGCGTTTCGAACAGAGATTGTTAAGAGGGCAGCCGCATGGACTTTGCAAATCTTCGCCGGGTCATGGTGGATTCACAGGTTCGCGTTAATGATGTCACCTCACCAGGCGTCGTCAGCGCGTTTTCGAATGTTCCGCGGGAAGTGTTCGTGCCGAAAGGCATGCGCTCATGCGCCTATGCCGAACTGGAAATCGAAACCAGCGACCATCGCGCCATGTGGTTGCCGCGTGACCTTGGCAAGATGTTGCGCGGGCTTGAACCACAGGCCAGCGATGTCAGCCTGGTGATTGGCGCTGGTGCTGGCTATGGCGCGGCGCTGCTCGGCTATATCACCGACGCCGTCATCGCGCTGGAAGATGATGAGGCCCTGGTCGACAAGATGTCCGAACGCTTCGCCGAGATTGGCATGGATGAAGCGGTTGCCGTGCAGGGCGACCTGGCCAAAGGTCTCGCGGATCAAGGACCGTTTGATGTGATCCTGGTTGGCGGCATGGTCGAAACAGTGCCGCAGGCTTGGCTGGATCAATTGTCAGAAGGCGGCCGCCTGGGCGTCGTCGTGGCGACGGGTCGCAGTGTCGGCGCGGCGCGGATCTACAAGCGCGCGGGCGACACCTTCTCGTACCGCGAAGCCTTCGAATGCTGCCCACCGGCCTTGCCCGGGTTCGAGCAGGAAGCGTCATTCGTTTTCTAAACGCCTGATTGCTGCGATCGCAGTGCCAGATCCGCGACCAGCTGATCAATATCGCGTTCGGTCGTCCGGCCATTCGTCACACACATTCTCAAAACTGGTTTTCCCTCGAACACCGCCGTCGATACCCAGCTTTTTCCATTCGCTTGGATGTGACGGACGATTGCCGCGACAGCGTCGTTACCTTCAGGCGGGACGAGGCATACGACAGCCATTTCGGAGGCATTTGCTCTCGTCCATCCGTGCGCGATCATCTGTTCGGCGAACCGGCCAGCGAGTGATCGCGCATGTTCAACGTGATTTGCATAGCCGTCCCATCCGGCTGCTCCCAACGACAAGAACAATCTCAGTCCCAAAAAACGCCGCGACCACTGCGCGGAGTTCAGATAGAAATCACGCTCGGCTTCGCTGTCCGGCATGTAGCTCGCGGACACGCGAAACGCATCCGCAGCGACGGCTGGCTGAGAGGTTAGAAACATGCCGGCGCCCATTGTGGTGGCAAACCATTTGTGTGCGTCAATCGTGATAGAGTCTGCGCGCTGAATGCCGTTTAGCGCTTTCGAGGCATTCGGACAGGCGATCAGCCCACCGCCCCATGCAGCATCAACATGAAACCAGATGCCATTTTTTTCGGCGAGATCGGCGCACGCCTCAAGCGGATCAACCATGCCTGCATTCGTGGTGCCCGCGGTGGCTGCGATCATGACCGGTGCATTTCCCGCACTGAGGTCCGCGTCAATTGCGTCCGATAACGCTGATGCGCTCATGCGACCGGCGCCATCTGTTTCCACCAACCGAACAGATTGCCTGCCGATGCCGGTGGCGTGCGCGATTTTCAGCCATGCCAGATGGCTTTCTTTTGATGCGTAGATAATCGGATTCCCGTCAAATGCGCGTGCGCCGATTTCCCCGAAATCCCGGTTCTTTGCAGTTAAAGCGCACAGGACAGCAGTGTTGTTTGCTTCCGCGCCACCGCTGGTGAAATGCCCAGTTGCGCCGTCCGACAAACCCGCTCTGTTTGCGACCTGTCGGATAACGTGCTGCTCAATCTCGACAGCTTTGGGAGCATGAGACCAGACACAGATTTGCGGATTGTATGCCGATGCAATTCGGTCAGCGCACTCGGATGGAAACGTCGGAGCTGGATTGAATAGTCCCATATATCCAGGGTGCGTCATGTGAACCATGCCATCTTCGAGCGATGCCATCACCCACTCCATCAGCTCTTGCAGATCCCCTCCTGTCTCAAATTGATAGGCGTGAAGCTGGTCTCGCCACTTCGATGTTTGCAACGCTGGTGACACGGCATTGTCACGCCGCGTCGCTTTTTTGTGCGACAGAGTGTTTGTCAGCCAATCCTCAATGGCGCGCATCGTCTCCTGATCCGGAAACAAGGAAGGCGTGTTCGGCATGTGGATTTCCGTCCTCTAGATGACCGTTAAACGCAGGCTATCGCGAGTGAGATCGTGATCGCCACCCGTTTCTTGCCCACCCCGGACTGAACGCACTTTGTTCGCTTCTAACCCGAAGTTGCCCGTCGCAACATCGTGCCTTCGCGTGCCTAAACAGGCTTCGCCACCTCCGTCTCGGGGTTCGCAATCGTGCCCTTGTCCGGGTCTGGCAGCAGTTTGGTCGGCTCAACGGTGCCGCCGCGGGCTTCGGCGATCAGTTCGGCTGAGCGGGTCTCGACCGCTTCAGTCAGGCGTCTCAGGGCTTCGTCCTTGGGCAGGCCCGCCGGGATGGGTTCAAGAAACTCGATCACCGCGGTGCCAGGCGTCTTGGCGATTTCTTCCTGGTTCCAGAAACAATTGAGGTTGGTCGCCACTGGCACGATCGGCACATCCATGGCCTTCTGCATGTGCCAGACGCCGGCCTTGTAACGGAAATGATAGCCGACCGGGGCGAGGTGTCCTTCCGGATAGATCAGCACCCGGCGGCCGTCCTCGCGGGCCCGGGCCATGCCTTCGACCAGCGACGCGGCCTTGCGTTCACCGCCGCCACACGTGTCGATGACGATGGCGCCGAGTTTGCGCAGGATGCCGCCAACCAACGGGAACCGTTCAAGATGGTCGCCGGTCACAAAGGCCAGGTTCTTGACCTCTGGAAAGACCATGAAGCCATCGCCCCAACTGGCATGTTTCGGGGCCAGGATGAACGCGCCTTCGGGCAGGTGCTCACGGCCACGGACCTCTTTCTTCACCCCGCCAATCAAGTGCAGGGCCTGGTTCACCGCGCGGGTGTATGAACGGATGATTGCCGTCACTGGGCCACGACCGGGCAGGGCCAGGAAGGGCAGGGAGACGAGGACATAAATCAGGGACAGGACGTAATAGACGCCCGTAAACAGCAGGCCGCGGATCATTTGACTTCTCCTAGTGGCTTATTTCTGGTGCAGGATCGCCATGATCGTGCGCGTGAACGTGTCGACGTGCTGGCTGAACGGGCCGGGCAGGCGGTTATAGATCTTGTTCAGGCCCGCCTGCATGACGACGCCGAGCGACATGGCGGCAATGATGGCCGGGTCGCCTTTCGGAATGTCGCCGCTCTTCATCAGCATTGCGACGAGTTTTTCGACGACCGTCACCGGGTCATCATCGCGGCGGGTGTCATGCGGCACGAACTTGTTGAGTGAAACCAGGTGGAAACTGAACAACAGCCAGTCTTCGTCGGCGAGCGCGCAATAGGCGGTGACGGCGCGGCGCACCCGCTCATCGAGCGAGCCGGGTTCAGAAAACGCCGCCTGCATCATTTCGGCGAGGCGATTATGGGTTTCCATGAACAGGGCCAGCGCCAGTTCGTCCTTGCCCTTGTAATGCCGGTAGAGCGCCCCTTCGGAGACGCCCGCCACATCGGCAATCTCGCGGGTCGTGGCGGCGTCCACACCTTCACTGATGAACAGCTTCAAGGCGGCACGCTCGATTTTCGGGCGGGCATTGCGGGCACGTGGGCGCTTCTGTTCGGTCGTCGTCATCGGGCTTTGCTCCAATTTGTGAGCGCTTGATAACATAGTGACTCGCGCAAAGCAAGTGAATATTTGCTCACAAGTTTTGTTTGACCCTCCTTCGCGTCAATGGGCAAACTTGCCGGTGACAAAAGAACGGGAGTGAAGAATGGCCGACGGACAGGCACCAGTGCAGGCAAAATTTCGCGAAATGCTCGAAGGCACGAAAGAGGACTGGGATATCATCGCCGAGCATTCCAAAGGCTTCAACAAAGGGCTGGCAAAGCGCGTGATCGACCACCTGAGGTTGCTGGATGGGGACTTTGGCGGCTTTCCGGTCGATCGCCTGACCCATTCCCTGCAGACTGCGACGCGCGCGCATCGCGATGGTCGCGACGAGGAATATGTCGTCTGCGCCCTGTTGCACGACATTGGCGACACGCTCGGCAGCTACAATCACCCGGATGTTGCGGCAGCGATCTTGAAACCATTCGTGTCAGAGAAGAACCACTGGATGGTGGCCAATCACGGCATGTTCCAGGGCTATTATTTCTTCCACCATCTCGGCCTGGATCGGAACATGCGCGACCAGTTCAAGGATCATCCTTATTACGAGTACACCGCGCAGTTCTGTCATCTGTATGACCAGGCCGCGTTTGATCCGGATTATGAGAGCGAGTCGCTGGACTTCTTCGAGCCCATGGTCGAGCGCCTGTTCGCGCAGCCAAAGAACTCCATGTACCTGAAAGCACTCGAAGAAAGCTAGGTCCTGTCGGGACAAGATTCTCGATAAGGCCCCTTGAACCGGGGTCCTGCCGACGTGATGTGATGCGGCAACGAACGCACTCTGCCGATTGCTAAAGGTCGGGGGCATGGATATACGAGCGCAACTGAATTGTTGAAGGTGACTCTTTCATGCGGAAAATTGCTTCCCTGACCCTCGCGGCTTTGGTGTTTGCACCAGCCGCTCTCGCGCAAGACGCTGCGGCTGGCGGCGGGCTCATGCAGAGCCTGATCATGTTCGTTCCATTGATCCTGATCTTCTATTTCCTGCTGATCCGGCCGCAACAACAGCGGCAGAAGAAGCATCGCGAGATGATCGAAGCTGTGAAGAAAGGCGACACGGTCGTCACGGCCGGCGGATTGATCGGAAAAGTCACGCGTGTTGCCGACACTGAAGTCACGGTCGAACTGGCTGACGGCGTGCGGGTGCGCGCGCTGAAGGGCATGATCGCCGATGTGCGGGACAAAAACACTCCTGTCGCCGCGAACGACTAAAATAAGGGCCTTGCTCCCATGTTGAATTTCCCGCTCTGGAAAGTCGGAATAATCGTTGTCGTCTTGCTTTGGGGGACCGTTCTGGCGATCCCGAACATGTTTTCTGACGGTTTTCTCGGCATCGAACCGAAAGAACCTTCGGACCCGACCAATACAGCTGCGATGGCGGCGTACGAGCAGCAAATGCAAGAGGCTGATGCGTCCTGGTGGTTCTTGCCAAATGGCAAGCTGAATCTCGGGCTCGACTTGCAGGGTGGTGTTTACCTGTTGATGGAAATCGACCCCGCAGAGATCGCTGCCAACCGGCTCGAGACGGTGCAGGCGGACATTCGGTCTTCGTTCAACCGCAATCCGTTGATCGAACGAAACCCGCCAGTGCAGAATGAGGACCGATTGACCATCGAAATCCTCAACCCCGAAGACGATATGGCAGAGGCCATCCGGCGTTTGAACCGTCTCAATCCGACGATTGGGACGACACAGACCGAGTTGTTCGATGTTGAACAGACCGGCGATCGCTTCATCCAGCTGACCGTGCCCGGCAATGCCCGCACCGCGCTGGCTGCCGACGCACAAGCCAAGATGATGGAAATCATCCGTCGCCGCATCGACCCGGATGGCGTGGCGGAGATTTCGATCACCCCGCAAGGCGACAATCGCATCATCCTGGAAGCCCCGGGCGAAGCCGATCCGAAGCGGATCAAGGACATTCTCGGCCAGGCGGGGCGCTTGACGTTCAACATGGCGAACCTCGATCCGTCGGCCATCCGCGCCGCGGTCAATTCGGGTCGCCCATTGCCGCGCCAGGAGCTGGTGGATTCGATCGATTCCGGACCGATCCTGATCAACAAGATCCCTGAGCTGACGGGCGCCGACATTGCAACTGCCAATCGCTGTTTCGACGAAGCAAACTTCCCGGCGGTGTGTTTCCGCCTGAACAGTTCTGCGGCGACCAAATTCTACAATCTGACCCGGAACAATGTCGGCAAGAACTTTGCCATCGTGCTTGATGGCACCTCGATGTCGTCGCCGTCGATCCGGGTGCCGATCCCGGGTGGCAGTGTGATCATTGAAGGCCGGTTCACGATTGAAGAAGCCGAAGACCTGGCCGCGATTATCGAAGCGGGTGAATTGCCAGCGAAGCTGAACTTCCTCGACGAACGCACTGTTGGCCCGACGCTCGGCGCGGAATCGATTGCCGCCGGTTCACGTGCCAGCCTGATCGGACTTGCCTTTGTTGGCGTGTTCATGGTGCTCGCCTACGGACTGATTGGCGGGTTCGCCGTCGGCTCGCTGCTGTCCAACATCGTGCTGATCATCGGTGCGTTGTCCGGCTTTGGTGCGACCCTGACGCTGCCGGGTATTGCCGGTATCATCCTGACCATCGGTATGGCCGTGGACGCCAATGTCATCGTGTTTGAGCGGATCCGCGAGGAACAATCCTCCGGACGCTCGCCCGCGACCGCGATCCAGGCCGGCTATGAACGCGCGCTGTCGGCAATTCTCGATGCCAACATCACCACCTTCATCGCCGCTTCGATCCTGTACATGGTCGGGTCCGGGCCGGTGAAAGGCTTCGCCGTGACGCTTGCCATCGGTATTCTGACCTCGGTATTTACTGCCTTTGTCGTGACCCGGTGGCTCACCGTTTTGTATCTCCGGACGTTCCGCCCCAAGCGGCTGGCCATGTAAGGAAGGACACGCATCATGCTTCTCAGATTATGGCCTGAAAAAACCAAAGTCTCTTTCATGAGCTTGCGCTTCGTTGCGCTGATCGTGTCGGTCACGGCCTTGCTCGCTTCGGCGGCCTTGCTGGGCACGCGCGGCCTCAATCTCGGCATCGACTTTGCCGGCGGAACGGTGATCGAAATCACCGAGCCCGAAGATGTCAGCGTGGAAGATTTGCGCCAGACAATCGGGCCGCTCATTGTCGGCGAGCTGCAAGTGAACTCGGCCCGCGGAACTGGGGCCGACGCCCCGGAGATCGCGGTCATTCGCTTCAAACCTCAGCCGGTCACCGGAGATGAGACGCCAGACGAAGCGCAAAACCGGATCGGCGATGAAGTCACAGCAGCGCTGCAAGAGCTGATCGGGCCCGAGCGTTTCGAACTGCGGAACAAGGCCTCGGTAGGGCCCAAAGTGTCCGGCGAATTGTTCCGATCAGGGATCACGGCGCTGGCCGTCGCGCTGATCCTGATGATGATCTACATCTCGTTCCGCTTCCAATACCAATACGCGATCGGCGCGGTCGCCGCTCTGTTTCACGACGTCGTGCTGACCATGGGCATGTTCGCGCTGACCGGGTTCGAGTTCAACCTCGCCACCATCGCGGCCTTGCTGACCATTGTCGGATATTCGATGAACGACACGGTGATCGTGTTTGACCGGGTTCGCGAGGAAGCGCGCAAGTACAAGAAGCTGGAATTGTTCAAGGTCGTCGACCTGGCCATCAACGCCACCATGTCGCGCACCTTGCTGACATCCGGAACGACGCTCCTGGCCTTGCTTTCGATCTTCCTGTTCGGCGGACCGGTGCTGCGCGGCATGAGCTTCGCGCTGATCTTTGGTGTCGTCGTCGGGACGTATTCGTCGATCTTTGTCGCGTCAGCGGTCGTGCTGTTGCTGGGCATTGACCGCGGCGACAAGCCGAAGCGTGAAGTCGAAGGATTTCAGGGCGTCGGTTAAACCGGACTAGTAGCCGAACAGACGATCGCGGACCTGTTCTTCAAGCGCCTGGCAGACGGCGTCTGCGACATCTTCGGCGGCGTCGCCATTGCCGAACAGGGTGGCGCGGCACGCCTGGACGTACAAGTTGATCAGCGCAGCTTCCGATTGCAGGTCTTCGATCTTGCCAAGCAGGTCCTGCAAGGATCCGGAAAGACGGGTCAACGCACCGCCGCCATAAGCGCCAGAGGCGCCGTGCAGGTTGTGCAGGGCGGACCGGAACGCCTCGGCTGAGCCTTCATCATCCGGAGACTCGCAGCACGCTTGCCAAGTGGTTTGCAGCAGGTCCAGATCGTTTCTCTTCCACGTTTCAACGGCATCGATCGGATCGGCCGATGCATCATCGTGTTCAACCGGGGCCGGTTGTTCGGGGTGGTTGGCTTCGCCGCCGACGACACGCGTGATGTCGAGCTCGGTGAGCAATTCGGCGCCAGCTTTGGGCTTCTTGAACAGATTGAGTAGCGTCTTAACCATGACCCACTCATAGCAAACCAGGTTTAACAAACCTCTGATTGTTTGAGCGAAAAAGGTTAAGCCTAGAAGGCGAATTGTTCACGCAATATGCGCTCGTCGAGGGCGTGGCCAGGGTCGAACAGCATGGTCAGGCGCTGTGAACGATCGGTGTGGATCGAGACGCGAACGACGTCGCGCACTTCCTGATTGTCCGCGGCCGCGGCGACAGGGCGACGACGCGGGGCGATGATATCGATATCGACCTGCGCATCGTGACGCAGCAGCGCGCCTCGCCACCGGCGTGGCCGGAACGCGCTGACCGGGGTCAGGGCCAGCAGGTTCGCCCCGATTGGCAGGATCGGACCATGTGCCGAAAGATTGTACGCGGTCGAACCAGCCGGCGTCGCGACCATTACGCCATCGCATGACAACTCAGCCATGCGCTCCTTGCCATCGACGATGATCCTGAGCTTCGCGGTCTGGGCGGTCTGGCGCAAAATCGACACTTCATTGATGGCCAGACGCTGATGTGTCTGGTCGTGAACGTCCGTCACTTCCATGCGCAGGGGGGTGACGGTCGCGCGTTCGGCGCGATCAATGCGGGCGATCAGGTCATCTTCATCATACTCGTTCATCAGGAAGCCGACCGTGCCGCGATTCATGCCATAGACCGGCTTGTGATCCTCGAACCGCCGTCGCATCGCATCCAGCATCGCGCCATCGCCGCCCAGCGCAACAATGACGTCGGCCTTGTCCTCATCATACTGTCCATATCTCTGGATCAGGCGCTTCATAGCTTCCTGAGCTTCCGGACGTTTTGAGGCGGTGAAGGCAATACGGGTGGTCATGCGCCTTTATGTCGGGGGCATCGGACGCGGGGTCAAGCGCCACCTTCAATTGCCCAAACGGAAGCTTCTAGGTACACTGTCGCCAACGACCATACCGGAGGAAGAACGATGGCAGACGGAATGCAGATCACAAGCCTGAAGGGGCAAGTGAGCGAAGAAGAGTGGAAAGTGCGCGTGGATCTTGCCGCGATGTACCGACTGACGGCGGTTTATGGCTGGACCGACATGATTTTCACCCACATCTCGCACCGCGTTCCCGGGCCCGATCATCATTTTCTGATCAACCCCTACGGCATGTTCTTCGACGAGATTACGGCGTCCTCCCTGGTCAAGGTCGATCTTGATGGCAACATCGTTCAGGAAACACCGTATTTCATCAATCCGGCGGGATTCACGATCCACTCGGCGATTCATGCAGCCCGCGAAGATGCGCAGGTGGTGATGCATTTGCACACGGATGATGGTGTTGCCGTCTCGTGCAACAAGGAAGGTCTGTTGCCGCTGTCACAGACCGCGATGATCGCCCGTCATGACCTGGCTTACCACGTCTATGAAGGGGTCGCGCTGGATCATGGCGAGCGCGAACGTCTGGTCGCGGACATGGGCACCAAGAACAATATGATGCTGTACAATCACGGCACGCTGACCGTTGGCGGTACGGCGGCCGAGTGCTTCCTGCGCATGTTCTTCCTTGAGCGCGCCTGTTCAATGCAGGTGCGGGCGTTGACCGCTGGCCGCGACAACATGATCATTCCAACCCAAGAGGTTCAGGATGTCGTCAAGGGTCAGTCTAATCCGGAAGGCACGAAGACGCTCGCCAACATGCTGGCCTGGCCAGGCCTGTTGCGGAAACTGGATCGCGAGAGCCCGGGCTATGACGCCTAAAGAGGTTCTCTATACGGGTATTCACGTATAGGTTTTTGTCAGTAGTGCGTCCTTTCATACCGTTTCACAAACGCGTTTGATCCCCTACATGACGACCGCACGGTAAAGAGCAAGGCTGCCATGAAACACTTGAAAGCTTTTGAAGGCGCATTGGAAACCATCCATGACGAAGGACGCTATCGCGTCTTTGTCGATCTGCATCGACACAAGGGAGAGTTTCCAAAGGCGACGGCGCGGTTCGAACATGGCGAACGCGAAATTATTGTCTGGTGCTCGAACGATTATCTCGGCATGGGCCAGGATGATGATGTGATTGATGCGATGCATGAGGCGATTGACAGTTTCGGCGCTGGCTCCGGCGGAACGCGCAACATTTCCGGAACGACTCGCTATCATGTCGAGCTCGAGAAAGAGCTCGCCGATCTGCACGGCAAATCTGGCGCGCTGTTGTTTACATCCGGCTATGTCTCCAATGACGCCACCTTGTCGACGCTGGGCAAGATCCTGCCCAATCTGATCATCTATTCAGATGCGCTGAACCACGCATCGATGATTGAAGGCATCCGGCGCTCCGGCGCTGATTATCGCGTCTTCCGTCACAATGATGTCGACCACCTGCGCGCCTTGATTGAGAATGATGATCCTGAGCGTCCGAAAGTCATCGCGTTCGAGAGCGTCTATTCGATGGACGGCGATGTCGGCCCGATTGAAGCAATTTGCGATCTCGCGGACGAATTCGATGCGCTGACCTATCTCGACGAGGTTCACGCGGTCGGTATGTATGGCGAAGAAGGGGCGGGCGTCGCCCAACGCGACAATGTCATGCATCGTCTCGACATTGTCGAAGGAACGCTTGGCAAGGCCTTTGGCGTCATGGGCGGCTATATTGCGGCGCATGAAACCGTCATTGACGCCATCCGCTCGACCGCTTCGGGTTTCATCTTCACCACTTCGACCTGTCCGGTCATGGCGGCGGGCGCACTGGCCAGTATCCGCAAGCTGCGGTCTGATGACGGTCGCAAGCTGCGCAAGTCGCACCAGGCTCAGGCAGCTTTGCTCAAGCAGAAATTCCGCGACGCGGGACTGCCGCTGATGGAAAGCGAGACCCACATTGTGCCGCTTCTCGTTGGCGATCCCGAAAAGTGCAAGGCCCTGTCCGACACGCTGCTGTTCGATTTCGGCATCTATGTACAGCCGATCAATTATCCGACGGTTCCAAAAGGCACCGAGCGCCTGCGCTTCACGCCGGGACCGGTTCACACTGAAGCGATGATGGACGATCTGGTTGCCGCCATTCTGGCCGTCTGGAAACAGCTCGGCCTGGACGAAAAAGCGGCTTAGCTTCCGGGTTTGCGCCCGAGACCGATTTCCTTGGCGAAATCCGACCTCCGTTTGGCATAATTCGGCGCGACCATTGGGTAGTCACTCGGCAAGCCCCAGCGCGCGCGATATTCATCCGGCGTCAGGTTGAAGCGCGAGCGCAGATAGCGTTTGAGCATTTTCAGCTTGCGACCATCTTCCAGGCAGATGATGTGATCTGGCGTGATCGACTTGGATATCGGCACCGCCGGATCAGGGCGCGTCGGTGCAGCAGCCGCGTCCGAAGCAAGATCCTGAACCGTTTCATGTACGGACTTGATCAAGTCCGTCAGACGATCGGCGGGGACGGGATTGTTGGCTACAAATGAAGCGACGATATCCGTCGTCAGTTCGAGCAACTCGGCTTTGGAGTGTTCGGTCATGTGTCGGCTCTTAAATATTTATCGAGAATCCTGCTCTTCGGCAGGCTGATAGATTATGAAAGCATCGAATCGGACAAGAATTCAAGGAGTCGATCACAATAGAGTGTAGAAAAGGCAGTCTATTGGGGGTTAGTATTCGAACCCGAAAAAGACGTCTTGCAGGCGCGCGCGTGTCACCGTACATGGTCGAGCAGAATTAGGAATTGTGCCATGCCAGATACCAGCCATCCATCCCGTTTCGATACCGCGACCTTCTTTTCTCAATCCCTGAAAGATCGCGACCAGGAAGTTTTTGCGGCGATCGCCCAGGAACAGACCCGCCAGCAGCATCAGATTGAGTTGATCGCGTCAGAGAACATTGCCTCTCAGGCTGTTCTGGATGCGCAAGGCACCTTGCTGACCAACAAGTATGCGGAAGGGTATCCCGGGCGTCGCTATTATGGTGGCTGTGAGTATGTCGACATTGTCGAGGACCTGGCCCGAGATCGGGCCAAACAGATGTTTGGCTGTGCATTTGCCAATGTGCAGCCGAATTCAGGTTCTCAGGCCAACCAGGCAGTGTTTCAAGCGCTGATCCAGCCCGGCGATACGATCCTTGGCATGAGCCTGGATGCTGGCGGACACTTGACCCATGGCGCGCGCCCGAACCAATCCGGCAAATGGTTCAACGCGATCCAGTATGGTGTTCGCGAAGACGATCACTTGATCGATTTCGATCAGGTCGAAGCCCTGGCCAGGGAGCATCAGCCGAAGCTGATCATCGCCGGTGGATCGGCGTATCCGCGGCAGATTGATTTTGCCCGCTTCCGAGCCATCGCCGATGAAGTTGGCGCTTTCTTCATGGTCGACATGGCGCACTTTGCGGGCCTGGTTGCTGGCAAGGCGCACCCCAACCCGCTGGACCATTGTCATGTCGCAACCACAACCACGCACAAGACCTTGCGCGGCCCGCGCGGCGGTATGGTGCTGACCAATGACCCGGACATTTCCAAGAAGGTGAATTCAGCCGTCTTCCCGGGAATCCAGGGTGGTCCTCTGATGCATGTGATTGCCGGCAAGGCTGTCGCCTTTGGCGAGGCCCTGACTCCGGAGTTCGAACAGTATGCCGCTGACGTTGTCGAGAATGCCAAGGCCATGGCAGCCGCGGCCAAGGATGCCGGCATGGATCTCGTCTCGGGTGGCACTGATACGCACGTTGCCTTGATCGACTTGCGTCCGAAAGGCGTCACCGGACGCGATGCCGAACAGGCGCTCGAGCGGGCCTACATTACGTGCAACAAGAATGGCGTTCCGTTCGATCCGGAAAAGCCGATGGTGACCAGCGGCATTCGGGTCGGATCACCAGCCGGGACGACACGCGGATTCGGCGTCGAGGAGTTCACCCAGATCGGTCGTTGGATCGGGGAAGTGGTGGACGCGGTCGCCAGCGGCGACAGTTCGGCCACCGAAAGCAAAGTTCGCGCAGAAGTTGAAAAGATGACGGCTAAGTTCCCAATTTATAACGGATTAGGAGCCTAACCGATTGCGTTGTCCTTTCTGCGGATCTGAAAACACGGCAGTCAAAGACAGCCGGCCTGCCGAGGACAATAATGCTGTGCGCCGGCGTCGTGGTTGCGAGAATTGCGGTGCGCGCTTCACCACGTTCGAGCGTGTGCAATTGCGCGAGATCATGGTCGTCAAACGGGATGGGAAACGGGTTCCGTTCGAGCGCGAAAAGTTGGCCCGCGTGATCACGATTGCACTGCGAAAACGACCGGTTTCAACCGAGAAGATCGATCAGATCGTCTCCAGCATTGCCCGCAAACTGGAAAGCAGTGGCGAGATCGAGATTGCCTCGCAGGATATTGGTGAGCTGGCCATGGAAAGCCTGCGGACCGTCGATCCGGTTGGCTATGTTCGCTATGCCAGCGTTTATCGCGACTTCGACGCGCCATCCGATTTCGCGGCCTTCATCAAGCAGTCGGAACTGGACGAGGACTAGTCTCGCATGTCGCGCCCGCAAGTTACGCTGAAAATCGCCACCAGCATCGATGGTCGCATCGCTTTGTCGAATGGCGTCAGCCAGTGGATCACCAATAGCGAGAGCCGGGCGCGGGTCCACCGGATGCGCGCCGATCATGACGCGGTGCTGGTCGGTGTCGGAACGGTTCTGGCAGATGATCCCTTGCTGACCGCGCGGACGGTGCCGCCGCCGGAACGCCAGCCGGTGCGGATTGTTGCCGACAGTCAGTTGCGGACCCCGTCGCACGCGCGGCTGCTGACCTCGCAAGGGCTCGGCAAGGTCGTTCTGGCCAGCGCCGGCCCCGCGACCGGTTATCCGGAAGGCGCGGCAGAGGGCGGGCCTGAAATCTGGGTTGTGCCCGGCGAGGATGGCCGCGTCTCGCCGGAAAGACTGCTCGATCGCTGCGCCGTCGATGGGCTGTCGCGCGTGTTTCTCGAAGGCGGCGGCAAACTCGCGGCCAGCTTTATCCAATCCGGGCTGGTCGACACGATCCAGTGGTTTCGAGCACCGATCCTGATTGGCGGTGATGGTCTGCCTGCCGTCGCGGCGCTGGGTCTTTCAGAGATGCAGGATGCGCCGCGTTGGCGCACTGCCGCCACGGAACGCATTGGGGATGACACTTTGGAGACTTATGTTAGAGCCTGAGCGTCACAGGAGGGCTCTCGCAAATGTTCACTGGTCTCGTCACAGACGTCGGCAAGATTCGCAAAGCCGAAGACCGCAATGGCTTGCGCCGGTTTGAGGTCGAGTGCGCGTATCCCGTCGACAGTATCGAAATGGGCGCATCGATCATGCATGCCGGTGTGTGCCTGACCGTGGTCGATTTCGGCGCCCACGGAGACGGCAGTTGGTTCACCGTCGAAGCCGTTCCAGAAACCCTGTCCCTGACGGTTCTGGGCGATTGGGAACAGGGCAGCGCCGTCAATCTGGAACAAAGCCTGAAGCTCGGGCAGGAACTGGGCGGTCATTTTGTCTTCGGGCATATTGATGGCGTCGGTGAGGTTGTCTCGGTCGACCCGGAGGGGCAGAGCCATCGCATCACCATCCGGCCACCCGCCGACATCGCGAAATATTTCGCAAAAAAAGGATCCGCCGCGATCAATGGCGTTTCGCTGACGGTTGCGGACGCCTTGCCGAATGGCGATTTCCAGGTCGCGATCATCCCGCACACCTGGGATGTGACGACCCTCAGGGAATTGCAGCCAGGGTCGCGCGTTAATCTTGAGATCGACATGCTGGCACGCTACGTGGCTCGCATGATTGGCGTCGACGCGCCGAGCCCGCACGATGCTGAAGGAGCCAAGGATGGCTGAAGATTTTTCCCCCGCCATTTCCAGCATCGATGAGATCATCGAAGATGCCCGCAATGGCAAGATGTACATTCTTGTCGACGCCGAAGATCGCGAGAATGAAGGTGATCTGATCATTCCAGCCAACTTCGCGACGCCGGAAGCGGTCAATTTCATGGCCAAGTTCGGCCGCGGCCTGATTTGCCTGGCCATGACCGGTGAGCGTGGGCGGGCGCTCAACCTCGATATGATGGCCCGCGAAAACCGCGAGAGCATGGGCACTGCGTTCACCGTCTCCATCGAGGCGGCCGAAGGCGTGACAACTGGCATTTCCGCGCATGATCGCAGCCACACGGTCCAGGTCGCGATCGATCCGATGTGCGACGCGGCGGATATCGTGTCTCCTGGACATGTCTTTCCCCTGATCGCCAAGGATGGCGGCACGCTGGTTCGCGCTGGCCACACCGAAGCCGCGGTCGACATCTCGCGCATGGCCGGGCTCTATCCGGCCGGCGTGATCTGCGAAATCATGAACGATGATGGCACCATGGCGCGCTTGCCAGAGCTGGTCTCGTTCGCGCAATTGCACGGTCTCAAGATCGGCACCATTGCCGACTTGATCGAATATCGTCGCAAACATGACCGCTATCTGGAACGCCGCGTCGAAGCGCCGCTCGAAAGTGAATATGGCGATGGCTTCAAGACGGTCATCTTCCGCAATGCACTGGACAATAGCGAACACATTGCGATTGTGCATGGCGTCATCGAGCCTGACAGCACGACCATGGTCCGGGTTCACCGCACCGATGTCCTGGCTGATATCCTCGGCGAAAAGGGACCGCGAGAAGGCCTCGTGGCGCGCGCGATGAAGCTGATTGCTGACGCGAAAGAGCCGGGCGTGGTCGTCTTCGTCAACACGATGCGCCCGAACGCCTTGGCCGAGCGTCTTGGCATGAAAAGCTCGGAGCCCGCTGATCCGCATGCACCGCTGCGCGAATACGGCGTTGGCGCGCAAATTCTGCGCGAACTCGGCGTACGAAAAATGATTTATCTCTCAGACACAGAACCGACCCGGGTCGCAGGTCTGGACGGCTACGGGCTGTCCATCGATGGCTGGCAACCCCTCTCTGACAAGGATTAAGACCCATGGCGCACCGCATTTTGATTGTGAACTCACCCTATTACGCTCACATTTCCGAAGAACTGGAGAAGGGCGCACGTGAGGCGCTCGAAGCTTCTGGCGAGCCGTGTGACATCGAAACCATTATGGTGCCTGGTGCGTTTGAAGTGCCCGGCGCCATCGCGATGGCCGCTGACAGCGCCAAATATGACGGCTATATCGCGCTCGGTTGTGTTATCCGCGGCGAGACCACGCATTATGACTATGTCTGCGGCGAGAGCGCCAAGGGCCTGATGTATCTTTCGACGGATCGCCGCCTCGCGATCGGCTATGGCATCGTCACGGTCGAGAATGAAGCCCAGGCGCTGGCCCGCGCCGAACGCAAACAGAAGAACAAGGGCAAGGACGCCGCGATCGCCTGCCTGGAAATGCTGAAGCTGCGCAAGAAGTTCGTTCGGTAACGAGGAAACGCAGTCCGCGCACGCAAAAGGGCATGGCTTTTTCAAGCCACCAGTGGCAAGGACGCGCGATGAGCGAACAGAAAATCCCATTTGAGGTCATCAGAGCGCGCCGCGCGGGCGCCCGGCTGGCGGCTGTTCAGGCGCTGTACCAGATGGAACAGACGGGACAAAGCGGCAGAGCCGCCATTCGCGACCTGATGGATGATCGCCTCGGTCTCGGCCCGGATGAGGATCCGGTCGAAGAAGCGGATCCGGACCTGTTCAAATCGATCGTCAATGCCACGATCGAGCATCAAAAGACCGTCGACACGGCCATTCTGGCCCGCTTGTCGAAGGGATGGAAACTGTCTCGACTGGACTCGACCACGCGATCCATCCTTCGGGCGGCGACAGCAGAGCTGGTCGCGCATCAGGAGCTGTCGCGCCGGATTCTGCTCGATGAATATGTCTCTCTGGCGCACGATTTCTTCGACAAGACGGAAGCGAATTTCGTTAATGCCGTCCTCGACAATGTCTCAAAAGACTTGCGGCCCGAAGAGGCTTAGGCCTTACTTCTCTGCGGAGATCGCATGGAAGAAACTGCCTGGATAAGACGCTATATCGCCCCGCTGGTGACTGCTGACGGCGCCGCCGAGCTTCGCGATGATGTGGCCTTGATCACGGCGCTGGGCCCGACCATCGCGACCATGGACACGCTGGTCGAGACGATTCATTTCCTGAGCGCTGATCCTCTGTCCACAGTTGGGCAAAAACTCATCCGCGTAAACGTGTCCGATATTCATGCGAAAGCCGCAGAGCCGCTGGAAGCGCTGCTTTCGATCACATGGCCATCCGCGCGTTCAGAAGATGAGTTCGCCCAGTTCATGTCCGGCATCGCGCGCGACCTGGATGAATTCGCAATCGCCCTGATTGGCGGCGATATGGTTTGCCATGACGGACCGCTGACTGTGACCTTGACGCTCACCGGGCGCTGCATCGGCAAGATGCCTGTGCGTCGAAGCGGCGGTCAGGCCGGGCAGGCACTCTATGTGAACGGTGAGATCGGCTGGGGCGGTCTGGGGCTTGCGGCGGCGACAGCGGGCAACGATCCTGATGTCGCGCAGCGTTACCGAGTACCCTGGATCAGCCCCTTGTTCGCGGCCCAGACCGTCGCCGACCTGGGCGCCGCCAGCATGGATGTCTCTGACGGCTTGCTGATCGATGCCTCCCGACTGGCCGCGGCATCGGGGTGTGGGGTGACCCTGCAGCTGGAGCGCATACCGCTGGCGCGCCCGTCCGAAGACGCCCCTGACATATTGGCCCAGTGCACGGCCGGCGATGACTATCGAATCCTGATGAGCGCCAAGCCGGGATTGGAGATTCCGGGGTTTTCCGAGATCGGTGCACTGACCGAATCGATGGGCTTGCAACTGCTCCATCACGGGCAGCGCGTTAACACTCCATCAACCCTTGGGTTTGAGCATTAGGCGCAATTGTAGAGTTCCGACTCGCGCACGGCGCGATAATCCTTGCGAATGATCTGTGGCTGTTGCAGTCATGGTCCCACAAACACACAAACGGGGCAGAGTGAGCCCCGATAATTATCAAGGAGGAAGGGCGTAATGACCCTCTGGTTTTGGATAGCCTTGGTCGCGGCTGTGCTCGCGATTGGCTTTGGATGGCTGCAGAGCCAATCCATTATGAAAGCGGATGCGGGTAATGACCGCATGAAAGAGATCGCGTCAGCGATTCAGGAAGGCGCGAACGCCTATTTGAACCGTCAGTATCGCACCATCGCCATGGTTGGCGTTGGCGTGGTCATCGTGCTCGCCATCCTGTTCCGTAACTGGGAAGTGCCGCTCGGCTTCGTTATCGGTGCGGTTCTGTCCGGCGCCGCCGGCTTTATCGGCATGAAAGTGTCGGTTCAGGCCAATGTGCGCACGACCCATGCGGCCAGTAATTCACTGCAGGACGGATTGTCCATGGCGTTCAAATCGGGCGCTGTCACGGGCCTGCTCGTGGTTGGCCTGGCGTTGCTCGGCGTGGTTGCCTATTACGGCCTGCTGGTCGGCGTGGTCGGTTATGAGGAAAGCAGCCGTAAGGTTGTCGACGGCCTCGTAGCGCTCGGCTTTGGTGCCTCCCTGATCTCGATCTTTGCCCGTCTCGGCGGCGGTATCTTTACCAAGGGGGCTGACGTGGGCGGCGACATGGTCGGCAAGGTTGAAGCCGGTATCCCGGAAGATGATCCGCGTAACGCTGCGACCATTGCGGACAATGTTGGCGATAATGTCGGTGACTGTGCCGGCATGGCGGCCGACCTGTTCGAGACCTATGCCGTGACGATTGTTGCGACCATGGTCCTCAGCGCGATCTATTTTGGCGGCACCAGCTATCTCGGCGCCATCCTTCTGTTCCCGCTGGCGATTTGTGCGGTGTGTATCGTCGCCTCGGTGATCGGCACCTATTTCGTCAAGCTCGGCAAGGGCTCAACCAATATCATGGGCGCGCTCTACAAGGGTCTCATCGCCACGGGTGTTCTGACGGTTGGTGGTCTCGCCATCGCGGTGAACTATGCCCTGCCAAGCGGCTTTGGTGAGCTGGAAGGCGCGGCAACGGCGCTCGGCCTGACCGGCGCTGTAACCGGCATGGACCTGTTCCTTTGCGGTGTTGCCGGCCTGGTTGTGACGGCGTTGATCGTGGTCATCACCGAATACTATACCGGCGTCGACTATCGTCCGGTGAAGTCCGTGGCAGAAGCGTCGTCTTCGGGCCATGGTACGAACGTGATCCAGGGGCTCGCAGTCTCGCTGGAATCCACAGCGCTGCCAGCGATCACGATCATGGCGGGCATCATCCTGACCTTTAACCTGGCGGGCCTGTTCGGCATCGCGATTGCGACCACCACCATGCTGGCCCTGGCCGGTATGATCGTTGCGCTCGACGCGTTCGGTCCAGTGACCGACAATGCGGGCGGGATCGCCGAAATGGCCGAGCTGCCAAGCTCGGTCCGCGACACCACGGACGCGCTCGACGCTGTTGGCAACACCACCAAGGCTGTGACCAAGGGCTATGCGATCGGGTCTGCCGGTCTTGGTGCCCTGGTGCTGTTTGCGGCCTATAATGAAGACCTAAAATACTTCGCCACGCATGCGGCAGAAGGATCGATCCTCAACGGCGTTGCCGTCGACTTCTCGATTGCCAACCCGTATGTCGTGGTCGGTCTGCTGTTTGGCGGCCTGCTGCCCTTCCTGTTCGGCGGCATGTCGATGATGGCCGTCGGCCGCGCTGCCCAAGCGGTGGTCGAAGAGGTTCGCAGCCAGTTCAAGAGCGATCCAGGCATCATGGCCGGCACGTCGAAGCCGAACTATGGCAAGGCGGTCGACATTCTGACCTCAGCGGCGATCAAGGAAATGATTGTTCCGTCGCTGCTGCCGGTTCTGTCACCGGTCGTCCTGTTCCTGCTGATTTGGTGGATTGCCGGCGTTCCAGCCGCGCTCGCCGCCGTTGGTGCGATGTTGCTTGGCGTAATCGTGACCGGCCTGTTCGTGGCCATCTCGATGACCTCAGGTGGCGGCGCCTGGGACAATGCCAAGAAATATATCGAAGACGGCAATCATGGCGGCAAGGGCTCTGAAGCCCACAAGGCAGCCGTGACCGGTGACACCGTCGGAGACCCGTACAAGGACACAGCTGGTCCTGCGGTGAACCCGATGATCAAGATCACCAACATTGTGGCACTGCTGATGCTCGCTGTGCTGGCTGGCGGTCACTAGACCGATCGATCTTTCGAAATGAAGGAACCCGCGTCTTCGGACGCGGGTTTTTTTATGCGCCCGGTCGCCACCGATAACGCAGGTCAAAACGTTGATACTCCGGTCGGTGCACGCGCGCCTCAAATGCCAGGCCATTGGATTCGTAAAACCGAATGGCTTTGACATTCGCCTCTGCCACGGTCAGCGAAAATCCGTCCTGAAATTGCTGCTTCACGAAGTCGAGACAGATCGATCCGATTCCTTGGGCTTGCGCGTGTGGCGCCAGGAACAGTTGCGAGAGTTCGCGCAGAGCGGGCTTGGTCAGAATCATGCCCGAAATGTCATCGTCGGTTTCGATGGCGAACAGGTCTGCGCCGTTTTCAATCTCGGTGCGCAGCTTTTCCACCAAATCGGAATGTGGCAATTGAACCGGGCTGACCACGCCGGTCGAGATCCAGCCCGCATCCCAAACACGCGCAATATCGTCATGGTCCGAGCCGACGGCCGGGCGTATCTTGGCTTGTTTTCGTGGCAATGCCTTAGCGGCGCCCGGTTGGGTTTCCTGGCGTCCGCTCGTCTGTTTGCGGCAGCGCGACGGCGCCAACCGTACCGAAAATCTGCTCAAGCAGACCGAGCTCGCGGCCACGTGTCGGCGTTTCGCGCGAGGCGTAACGCACGACCGAACCATCTGATTCGTCATAGGTCAGCAGCTCTTCGACCACGTCATCCTCACCGAAGCGAATGGCGGTGATGGTCCGAAACTTGGTACGCGGGGTCAGGAAGGCGATGCGCTCGCGCTGTGTGCTGACATAGAACCAGGTGTCCTCGTCAAACACGCTTTCGGTCGAGGCGGAGCCAAGCTGCGCCAGAACGCTGGCACGCGAATCTTCGCCGACCTTGATGTTCTGGGGCAATATTTCGTCTGCGGCGTATCCGTGATAGTCCTCAATCGGGCTGATGCAGGCCGTTGTGAGGCTGGCCAATGCGATAGATGCAAGAATGACACGTCGCGCCATGAGGATACTCCTGATAACTGAGCTGGAGATAAGGCGGAAAACCTGTAATTGGCAAGCGTCAGGAAACACTAAGGGCAAGACGAAAATAGGGCGATCGATGTTGAATTGGTTCAAGCGCAAGAAAGCAGACCCGGTTGCGGTTCGGCGCTGGCGGGATGCCATCACCGCCATGGCCCGAGAACCGGAGCCATATCTGCGCGGTTGGATACCGGATACAATTTACGGCCGCTTCCACATGGTCGCCCTCTCCGCCACGCTTGCCATGCGTCGGTTTCGCGAAGCGGGCGGCGATGGAAAAATCCTGTCCAAGGCGTTTGCCGAAATGTTGTTTTCCGATTTTGACCACTCGCTGCGAGAGAATGGCGTCGGCGATTCGTCGATTGCCCGGCGGATCCGAAAAATGGGCGAAGAATTCTACGGCCTGGCGAGTGCTGTCGATGAAGCGCTGGAGCAGGGCGGCGCCGACAAGCATCTGGCTCAAGTTATCCAGCGCAACATTCAACCGGACGCGGAAAAAGCTCTCGCTCTGGCAAATTATGTGCTCGACCTGAACCACCGCGTCGAACGAATTCCAGTTGTGTCAATTCTCGCTGGACCGGACGAGGTGTCTTGAGCCGCATGAACCGGTGTTCCAGCCGCACTCTATGCGTTGCCTTTCCGTACGGTCGCGCATAGGTTGCGCCGACTTTTAGGGCTTTGTGGAGTTCCGCTGAATGGCCAGCCTTATACTGTCAGTTGACGCGATGGGAGGTGACGCTGCTCCGACCGTTGTTCTGGACGGTCTGAAACTGTTTGCAGCCGAACGATCCAACGTGATGTTTGAAGTGCATGGACGCGCCGAAGACATCACGCCGGGAATCGAGTCGCGCGGATTGATGGAGCGCTGCACCATCTTCCACCATGATGATGTCGTGGCGATGAGTGAGAAGCCGTCTGCGGCGCTCCGCCGTGCCAAGACGACCAGCATGTGGGGCGCTGTGCAGTCAGTGAAAGCGGGGCGTGCAGGCGCGGCCGTCTCAGCCGGAAATACTGGCGCGCTAATGGCCTTTTCGATGATGTCCCTGCGCAAGATGGAAGGCGTTCACCGGCCTGCCATGACGGCGATCTGGCCAACCATCGAAGGCCGTTCCGTGGTGTTGGATGTGGGCGCCAATCTGGATGCCGATTCTGACCAACTCGTAACGTTCGCGATCATGGGCGAGGCGTATGCTCGGGCCGTGACTGGCAAGACCAAACCGACCATCGGCCTGCTGAATATCGGGTCCGAAGATGAAAAGGGTCGCGATACGCTGAAACTCGCGGCGGAACGGTTGCGCGAGTCAGAGCTGGGGCTCGATTTTCGCGGTTATGTCGAAGGCAATGACATCGCCATGGGCGCGGTCGATGTGGTTGTCACGGACGGGTTTACGGGCAATGTCGCGCTGAAGACGGCCGAAGGCACGGCGCGCCTGGTGGCGTCCTATGTGCGCGAAGCGTTGACCTCCGGCGTGATTTCGAAAGTCGGCGCCGCCCTCGCCAGTTCCGGGCTCAAGCGCCTGAAAGAGAAAATGGACCCGTCCAATGTTAATGGTGGGGTCTTGCTTGGCTTGAACGGCGTGGTCGTCAAAAGCCATGGCGGGACGGATGCCGAAGGCTATGCAACCGCTGTGAAGCTTGCCGCCGATCTGGCGGGCAGTCGATACATGGAAGAAGTCGCGGCAGGACTCAGCCGCGACCGCGTAGAAGTCAGTTTGAGTGAGGTCTCAGAATGAGTGCGATCAGGAGCGTCATTCGCGGCACCGGCGGTTATCTGCCGGAGCGGATCATGACCAATGCGGACATGTCCAAGATCGTGGACACATCCGACGAGTGGATTCAGGAGCGGACCGGGATCCGGCAAAGACACATCGCCGCCGATGGCGAATTGACGTCCGACCTCGCCACCGCCGCGGCGAACGGCGTTCTCGCCGATGCGGGAGTCGCTGCGGAAAATGTCGACCTGCTTGTCTTGGCGACGACCACACCTGACAAGACCTTCCCGGCGACAGCGACGGCGGTACAGGCCAAGCTGGGCATGGGCCCCGGTGCGGCCTTTGACGTGCAAGCTGTCTGTTCTGGCTTCCTGTTCGCGCTGGCGACGGCAGACTCAATGCTCAAGAACGGGCTTTTCAAGTCCGCGCTGGTGATCGGTGCGGAAACGTTCACGCGCATCCTGGACTGGTCCGATCGCGGCACCTGCGTCCTGTTCGGAGACGGCGCCGGCGGCGTGCTGCTGACCGCTGAAACCGAAGCTGACGCTGGTGATCGCGGCATCCTCACCCATCACATTCGTACGGATGGTACCAAGAGCGATTTGCTGCATGTTGATGGCGGTGTGTCCTCCACTGGCACGATTGGCCATGTACGTATGCTCGGCAACCAGGTGTTCAAACATGCGGTGACCAATATTTCGAGCGCCATCAATGCGGTATACGAGGAAACCGGTATCTCGTCTGATGATGTCGACTGGTTCGTGCCGCACCAGGCCAATCAGCGCATTCTCAACGGCGTGGCCAAAAAAATGAAGCTCGACGAAAACAAAGTGATCTCCACTGTCGGCGCTCACGGCAACACGTCTGCGGCTTCGATTCCCCTTGCTTTACACACAGCAGTCAGCGATGGTCGCATCCAACCAGGCCATTTGGTGCTGAGCGAAGCCATGGGTGGCGGATTTTCGTGGGGCGCGAGCCTGTTCCGCATCTAGCATTTTTGGATTTCGTTAAGATCTCGGTCGTTATTGTTAACAAAGAGGAGCTGAAAACGTGACGAATACAACGCTCACCCGTGTTGAACTGACTGACGCCATCGTGCGTGAGGTAGGGCTGACACGGCAGGAATCCTCGCACCTGCTCGACCGTATGCTGGAAATTATCAGCGAAAACCTGGAACAAGACGGGGCAGTGAAACTGTCGCGTTTTGGCAATTTCAATGTCCGCAAGAAAGCGGCTCGCGAGGGCCGCAATCCGAAGACAGGGATTCAGGCAACGATATCGGCGCGCAAGGTTGTAACGTTCAAACCTTCTCCGATGCTCAAAGATCGCGTCGGAGGCTAAACCGCGAGATCACACAAGACATGCCAAGTTCTGCTGCCCGAAAGATTGAAAAATCCGCTGACGCCTATCGTTCAATCGGGGAAGCCGCTGAAGAGCTTGGCTTGCAGCCACATGTGCTGCGTTATTGGGAAACCAAATTCTCGAAATTTGTGAAGCCGCTGAAACGACGCGATGGCCGACGCATGTTCCGTCCGGTCGACATGGCTGCGCTGCGGGCCATCCAGACCCTGGTCCATGATCAGGGCATGACGCTGAAAGGCGCGGCCAAGCTGCTCAGCGAACAAGGTGTCGAGTCTGTGCTCGGCGGCGAAGCCCGGATTGTCGCGCCAACAGACTCAAGCGATGCTGCGCCGCAAGTCAGCCCGGCGAGAGAAATGCAAGAAACTGTCCGCAAGGCTTTTGAAGCCGCCAGCCCTGAACAGCCAGCCACGGGTACGCAGGAGCGTCTTGAAACGATTCTATCGGATCTCACCGACATCAAGGCGCGGCTCGATTCGGTCCGTCTCAAGAAGGCTGCGTAAACGGTCTTTCCCCATTGCCAATTTTGTCGATGAGCCTATACCACCGGGCTTGGATCGGAGCGTAGCGCAGCCAGGTAGCGCACTTGACTGGGGGTCAAGGGGTCGCAGGTTCGAATCCTGCCGTTCCGACCATTTCTATCTGACGATCAAGGCGATCAGACCAGCCAGCAAAACCAACAATGGTCCGTAACAGACAAGCGTTACGAAGAGTGCATTATACCGTTTCTGTTGCATGGGCCGTGGCATAATAGAACCCATGCATAAGCCGGGCCGGTAAGGATTTTGTTAACCCTTGTCCGACGGCAGCAATGCGCGCTTGTCTCCAGCGCCAAGCCCGGCTAACGAGTCCGGCGTGCCCTCGTGGTGAAATTGGTAAACACAGCGGACTTAAGTGCGACCATTGACCATGAATGACCGTGCACCTTTTACGAGGCAATGCGTTTCTGGTTTTGTTTTAGCGAAATGCTTCAAGTATGAACGAGGTCGTGAAAGTCTCGCAAGGACAGCGTTTTGTGGCACGAGCTGTGGTGCGTGTCACAATATCGAAGCAAAACGACTTGCCTAAATGGGCCAATTCGAGGATTGCATGGCAACGTGCCCGCGTGGTGGAATTTGGTAGACACGAGGGACTTAAAATCCCTTTCCCCTATGGGAGTGCCGGTTCGAGTCCGGCCGCGGGCACCACCAAATTGGAGAACAAAACTGACAGAGTGGATCATAGACGAGTTCAGGAACGGACCAATCCAGACGGTTGCGTCTTTTTGCGCTATCCTCGCTTTCGTCGGCGCGCTGTTGGTTCAGTTGACGAACGCATTTCGCAAGGTTCCCACAATGGACGAAACTGGCTCTGCGGATTCAACCCACAAGCTGGTCAGAAAGCGCGCATTTGCGCGCCTTCTCGTAGGCGCACTAACGTTTGTGGGGTTTTCGCTCACCCTTGGCGTTGTTGCTAACTTCGCCTTTGTTGCAGGCTTGCTTTCTGGCGTCGTCGTGATGGTTTTTCTCTTGATCCTGTCCATAACCCTAGGTTCGTTGTTGCTCGGTTACTTTGCCGACGATTGGTTTCAGCAAATCCTGTCAGTGCAGGAGGAAAAAGAGAAAAAGGACATTTACGTGGGCACGGTGCGTTACGAGGAGTTCGAGGAGTTTGTTGGCTATATCGGACCTACAGTAGCGTTTCTCGGTCTGGCAGCGATGACGATTGAGACATCTTCCAGTGGAATCTTCTCCATGCTTAAATCAGTCGCAAGCGAAGGCGAGGCAGAAATCAACACCTTCTTGCTGATAACGCTCGTCTATGGGGTCAGCGCCACGCTCGCTGGGATTCTATCTGACTGGTCAGCATTTCTGTTTCGATCACAGTGCGAGTTTTAAGTTGGCGCTCGCGGAGCGATTTAGCCCCTCGGTCGTAGCTTGCGCTCCGAATGAGTGAAACACGCGTATCGGCAAACGATTGAGAATAACGGAAACTAAGATTACTTAAGCGAACTTGATCTCCTTTTCGTATATGGAAATATTAGTTCGACTCAGGCCAGAGGTGTCATCGAACAGGGATACGTAAGCTAATTGAATCAACACGTCCTCAATACTTGGAATCGGGTACCAGCCTGGATGAGGCCTTACACTAAGAGAGCTCTGTTCTCCCTGTTTATAGTGTTGTTATTCGTGGTATTTTTTCCCATCCGTCTGACACTATACTGTATCTCCCATGGTGTAAGAGTTCCTTTGGAAGGTGTCGCATTCTCAGTGTTTCTCGGCATTGGCGGCGGGCTGTTCTTTGGGGTTATGTACAGCTTGTACCTATCGTTAGTGTTGTATTGCGTTCGAGAATTAAAGAGAAGAATCAAAAAGGTAACCGACCTGATGAGCGTTGGCTGGTTGTCGATGTTCTATCTAGTGAATTTCGTTGTTTTGCTTTTCATAGTAGAGTTTCTGATAGCCCCTATGACGGCCAGGCACATGTCGATGTTCGGTTGGGAATCGGCTTTGGTAATAATTCCGCTGTCTTTGTTTCCTTATGTCGTAGCTCTCTCTGCGGTACCTCACCATAACTCTGAAGAAGCGTTGGTCACGCTAGGGTTTTTGCTGATCGCTCTTGGTTCTTTTCTACGCTATTTTGTGGTCGGATATCCGCTCCTGCTATCCCATATAGGGTATGGAGGTGGCATCCCGGTCGAACTGAAGATCGACGGAATGGAGTATCAAAAGCACTTGCTGCTGCGAACGGAAGCCGTCCTAATAGTTTACGATTGCAATGGAAACAGATTTGAAGAGATACCGGGTCGAGAGGTAGATATGTTGACTTACGCTCCGTTGCGAACAGAAGCTCGCTGTCGTCCACCCACAAACAACATCACTGACTAAAGTCCCGCACTTCGAGGCGTCGGGTGTGGCATGTGCCACAAGGCCGTGCCACATGTGGCACGAGGTGTGGTGCGTATGGTACGCGATGTTTTGTAGTGATTTGAAATAATTAGACTTTTGTTTTTGGTCTGCGGACTTAAAATCCGCCGTCTATTACTGGGCTTGCCGGTTCAAGTCCGGCCGAGGGCACCACTTTCCATCTAAATAGATGCCTTGGCCAGCCTCATCGGCAAATGTCGAACCGGTCATGGCTGGCGCGCAATGCACTGGCGGTTTCCTCACCGAGTGCGCCCGTGGGGATGAGCCCGATATTCGCTTCGAACAGTTTGATCGCGTAAACCGTGCCGTCGGCCAGCACGCCGTCGAGGCGGCCATCATAACAGCCATTTTTCCGAAGCACGACTTGAGCCGCAAATACGGCGTCATCCTCGATGATTTTGGCCGTATAGTTGGATTGCGGGGCCAGCGGGTTGCGCAGCGTGATATCGGCATCCGACGGCACAACCGCGTCGATCGATGTGGCAACAAATGGCCTAACCCCGCGCCGGGCTTCAACACAGACCTCGCCGCCTGCCAGTGTCTGGCTGTGACAGGCCACTTCGGGCGTTTCGACCGGATGCGCGGCGGCGGCCTGCGACAGACCGGCAAGGGCGGAAATCAGGATGACCTGTTTCATCGATCGGCTCCAAAAGACGCAAATTTGCAGTCTCGAAGGACTCGCAAATCTCATTCCACCTGCGCGATGCTGCCGATTGGGAGAAATATGGCGCACCCGACAGGATTTGAACCTGTGACCCCCAGATTCGGAATCTGGTACTCTATCCAACTGAGCTACGGGTGCGTTCCCCGCCTCTTACGCGAAGGATTTCGCCGAGGCAATCGTCTGAATGCGGGTAAAGGCTTTGCAATTTGCGCAACACTTGGCAGACAAGAAGCAACAGTCAGGGGATGACCATGAGACCACTTGGAATGAAGAACAGTATTATTGCGTTCGGCCTCGCGATTGGCCTAGCCGCGTGCGGTCAGAGCGGCGATGACGCCGTGACGTCGAATGACGCAGCGACGAGTGAAACCGCCGCCGAGTCCGATGTGGTCGAGCGTCGGACCAAAGACGATATCATGGTCGAGTTCGAAGCCGCCCTCGCCGCTGCCGAGGCGACATCCGGTAGCGGCTCACCAGCAATGTGGACCTTGTCGGATGACGACACGGACATTCACATTTTCGGTACGGTGCACCTGCTGCGCCCCGAACTTGAATGGCGCACCGACGCGTTCAACGCGGCCCTAGCTGGCGCTGACAAGATTGTCTTCGAAGTCGATATGAAAAGCCCGGAGGCGCAGCGCGCCATCGCCACGGATTTTCTCGCCCGCGGCATGTTTGACGACGGTCGGACCCTGAAAGGTGTGTTGTCCGACTCTGACGAGGCTGTGATCTCTGCCGCGTTCGATTCGATTGGCGTCCCGCTGGACGCGATGGATACGTTCGAACCATGGATGGCGTCGGTTAATCTGGGGGTGATGAAACTGGTCGCCGATGGCTATGACCCGAATGCCGGCGTCGAGAATGTGATCGAGACGGAAGCGGCTGAGGCTGGAAAATCGTTCGGTTATCTGGAAACCATTTCACAACAGGCCGACGCGTTCGACCTGTTGCCCGAGGATGAGCAGATTTCAATGCTGTACGAGTCGGCCCTTCTGCTCGATGACACCCCGCAAATGCTCGACCTGCTGGTCAGTGAATGGGCGGACGGCGACGTAGCCGGAATCGGATCTCTGGTCGCCAATCCGGACGGCGTCGGGTTCAGCGGTGAGGCCTACAAGTCGCTGCTGGTCAAACGAAACCAGGCCTGGGTGCCACAGATCGAGGCCATGCTCGACGAGCCGGGATCGGTCTTTATTGCCGTCGGTGCCGGTCACCTCGCCGGGCCAGACAGCGTCATCACCATGCTGCGCGACAATGGCTATGAGGTCGAAGGACCATAGGTTGAGCGATCAGGGTTCGTTTCCGTCCCAATCGACAATCCAGGCTTCGATCTGGTCGACATCGTCCGGGTCGAACAGTGTTTCCTCGCTCAGCGTGCGCCCCATGATGGAGCCGCCCTGAGCATGAATCAGCGAGCGGTCGCCTGAAATCAGGTGGTGCCAGTCGGGGAGCGGCTTGCCTTCCTGGATTAAGCGATACGAACACGAGGATGGCATCCAGCGCAGCTCCGACACGTCATTCGGGGTAAGGATGACGCAATCGGGCACGTGGGTCTTGCGGTTTTCGTAGTCGCTGCAACGACAGGTCTCGCTGTCCAGCAGTTTGCAATGCAGCCGTGTCAGTGCGATTTCACCCGTGTCTTCGTCCTCAAGCTTGATCAGGCAGCACTTGGCGCAGCCGTCGCACAGGGATTCCCATTCCTCGCGAGACATGTCCTCGAGTGGCTTGGTTTCCCAGAACGGTTTCGCGTCAGGCTTTTTTGGGGCCATCGCCAATCGACCACAGGAACGGGATGATTTCGGTGCGCTCGAATAGGCCGGCCTTGGCATACGGATCTTCTGCCGCCCACGCTTGAGCATCTTCGAGGCTGTCAAATTCGATCACAAAGGTCGACCCTGCCATGGTCTCGCCGTCCTCGGCGAGCACGGGGCCCGCCATGGCAATGCGATCAAGAAAAGACCCCGCCCATTGCAGGTGCTCGGCTCTCGTTGCCAATCGCAGGTCGAGGCTGTTTTCCTTGTCGCGTGCGTTCACCAGGAACAGGGGCATGTCATTCTCCTTTATAGGGGCGAGAGAGCAGGGCGGTCATCGCGTCTGCGACGGTGGTCTGTCGGCTGAGAACGGCGTTCACGGCCTCACTGATGGGCATTTCGACGCCCTTGTTCCGGGCCAGAGTGACCAGAGCGGGTGCGGTGGCCACACCCTCGGTCACGGCATTGCGTGCCGCGAGGATGTCTTCGACGCTCTCGCCTTTTCCGAGCGCTAGGCCGAAGCTCATGTTCCGGGATTGCGGAGAGGAGCAGGTCAGCACCAGATCCCCCAATCCGCACAAGCCAGCCAGGGTTTCGGCGCGCCCGCCCATGGCCACGCCGAGGCGGGTCATTTCCGCAAATCCGCGGGCAATCAGGGCCGCGTGCGCCGATTTTCCGAGCTGCAAGCCTTCGACAATCCCGCAAGCAATCGCGAGCACGTTTTTGACCGCGCCGCCAATCTCTGCCCCGATCAGGTCATCCGTCCAGTAAGGGCGGAAGGCGGGTTGCCCGATGCCGTCCATTAGCGCCTTGCCCAGGTCTGGGTCCTCGCATGCCAGCGTCACGGCGGTGGGCAGGCCGCGGGCGACATCGGCGGCAAAGCTCGGACCAGACAGAACGGCCGGCACTGCTTGTGGGATCGTCTCCGACAAAACCTCGGTCATCAGGCTGAGCGTGCTTTGCTCGATGCCTTTGGCGCAGAGCAGGACCGGTGTACCGTCAGCGACATGCGGGGCCAGTTGCTGGAAGCTGCCGCGTGCGAACTGCGCCGGCACGACAGCGAGTATGGCGTCCGCGCCGCTGAGGTCTGCGATATCAGTACTAGCGTTCATCGCAGGCAGGTCGTAGCCGGACAGATAGACCGGATTTCCGGCGCCCTCGCACAAGGCAGCTGCGACGGCGTCTTCAAGCGCCCAGACCGGGAGTTCCAATGCGTGTGTTTCGGCCTTGTTGTACAAGGACGCGGCCAGGGCTGTCCCCCAGGCGCCTGCACCGAGAATGCCAATCCGACGGAATTCAGTCATGCCAGGATCTCACAACTGCGCGTTTTACTGAACAATTTGTTGATCATTCACACTTTTCCTTTATCCTGCGCGCCATGAACGACAAAATCGATACCCGCGAACAGATTCTCCATGCTGCTATGGACCGTATCAAGCATTATGGCTACGCCAAAACGACAATGGCGGAAATCGCGCGCGACTGCGACATGTCCGCGGGCAATATCTACCGATTTTTCGCGTCAAAGATCGATATTGCCGAGGCCATGGCGCGCAAGTTGAACATGGAAATCAATTCGCAAAACGCCGCATTGGCGCGCGGCAAAGGCTCCGCGCCAGAAAAGATGCGTCGCTTTCACCATACGGCTTTGACGACGACGTTCGAAAAATTGGACAATGACGCCAAGATTTTGGAAGTCGCGGAAGTGCTGTCTCACGAGCGCCCAACCTTTGCCAATGAGGAAATGGCGCAAGAGCGGGTCTATCTGGTGCAAATCCTCGAGCAAGGCATTGCTGAAGGGGATTTCGCGCCGATGGAAAACCCGAACTTCATTGCAGAAATGATGCAATCGGCGACCATGAAATTCCGTTATCCGCAACTTTGGTCGCGATTGACCCTGCCCAAGCTCGTGCGAGAGCTGGACGGTGTCATGGACATCATCCTGGCTGGGTTAAGTGTTCCTATCAAAACGCGTGAGTTATTGAACGCTGAATAATTTTCAAATCATTCATTGATTTTTAGATTTCGTGTCCTACATTGAAGTCATCGGCAGCGAATGGTCGCTGTCCGAGAACGCAAAGAAGGACAAATCCCATGCGTGTTTCCTCCCCAAACGAAGCTCGTCAGGGCTTCATCGCCGTCGCTCTCTCTGTTCCGCTCGCCGTGTTCGGTGCTGCCCTTTCTCTGGGCATTTTCGGATCAGTTGTATGAGGCATGACATCGTAGCTTGATCGGCGACATGCCGATCAAGCCAGCGATCGCAAAACATTCTATTCGACGGTGACGGATTTCGCGAGATTGCGCGGTTGATCCACGTCTGTGCCTTTTTCGACCGCGATATGATAAGCCAGCATCTGCACGGGCAGGGCATAGAGTATCGGGGCGATAAACGGATCACATTCCGGCATTTCGATGCCCATGGCGGGTGTGTCGCCTGCCTCGGCCAGGCCTTTGGCATCTGATATCAACAACACATTGCCGCGCCGCGCTGCCACTTCCTGCAAGTTGGACAGCGACTTGTCGAACAAGCGATCATGCGGGGCCACGAACACAACCGGCGTCGCCTCATCAATCAGAGCAATCGGACCATGCTTGAGCTCGCCGCTGGCATAACCTTCGGCGTGAATATAGCTGATTTCCTTCAGCTTCAGCGCACCCTCCATGGCGATCGGATAATGCACCCCGCGACCGAGATAAATGACGTCTTTCGCCTTCGATAAGTCATAGGCGAGGGCGGCGATCGGATTGTCCAGCGCAAACCCCTTTGAAATCAGACGCGGGACACCGCTCAGCGCCTTGACCAGGTGGGTCTCGGTCTCGCGATCAATCGTCCCGCGCGCTCGTCCGGCGGCGATGACGGCGGCGGCGAGCGCGCAGAGCTGTGCCGTAAATGCCTTGGTAGATGCAACGCCGATTTCCGGGCCAGCCAGGGTTGGCAAGACCAGATCGACTTCGCGCGCGATCGTGGAGGTCGGGACATTGACCACAGCCGCCGTCTTCAGGCCCGCCTCTTTGCAATATCGTAGTGCGGCCAGCGTGTCGGCGGTTTCACCGGACTGGCTGACGAACAAGGCGAGGCCACCTTTCTTTGGCAAGGCTGGCTGCCGATAGCGAAACTCGGATGCGATGTCGGTTTTCACCGGCAAGTGCGCCAATTGTTCGAACCAGTATTCGGCAACGCACGTCGCGTAATAGGCCGTCCCGCAAGCGACCATGTGCAGATGCGTGATCTCGGACCAGTCAATCGCGTCTTCATCGCCTGGCAGCTGCACCGTTTGATCCAGCGCGTTGACATAAGCGCCGATTGTTCGGGCGGTGCTGTCTGGCTGCTCGAAGATCTCCTTCTGCATGAAGTGGCGGTAATTGCCTTTCTCCACAGCAGCGCCGGCCGCCTGAACGACGGATTGCGGGCGTGAGACTTCGGCGCCGCCTTCCTCATAGATGACATAGGAGGTGCGGCTGAGCACACAGCAATCACCTTCTTCGAGATAGACAACGCGATTGGTGAACGGAGCCACGGCCAAGGCATCGGAGCCGAGGAACATTTCGCCATCGCCGACGCCGATGACCAGTGGCGATCCCTTGCGGGCGCCGATCAGGAGGTCGTCATGGCCTTCAATCAGGATACTCAATGCAAACGCGCCTTCAAGCTCGGCCAGTGCAGCTTTGACAGCGTCGACTGGCGCGAGGCCATCTGACAGTTTCGCCGAAATCAAGTGTGCGACGGTTTCCGTGTCGGTTTCGGTCTCGAAAACGTGGCCTTTGGCTTCGAGGTCTTCGCGCAAACGCCGGAAATTTTCGATGATGCCGTTATGGACGAGCGCCACAGGGCCGGCGAAATGCGGGTGAGCATTGCTGGTCGTGGCGGCACCGTGCGTGGCCCAGCGTGTGTGACCGATACCCGTTCTGCCGGTGATCGGTTGTTCGAGCAACAGGGCCTGGAGGTTGCTGAGTTTCCCAGCGGCGCGGCGACGGTCCAGCTTGCCGCCATCCAGGGTTGCGATGCCAGCACTGTCATAGCCGCGATATTCAAGCCGCTTGAGGGCCTCCATCGCGCGCTCTGCCGCCGAGCCATCCTGTCCCAGAATGCCAATAATCCCACACATATAGTACTCCACTCCAAATAGGGTCCGCGCCGCTCTCCTAGACGCAGGTCGGCGTGTTCGTCATTGCAAATCCTATTTCCGAATGTGTCGAAGACAGGGGTGCAAAAAGGAAACACAAAGACCCCATAAAGAAACAAGGGGACCCGATCCGGATCCCCTTGCAAGATTTGTTCTAAGATTTCGTCGCCAGAAGGATCAGGATCCGCTGGCGTCACCTGCGGCTGCGCGGCAGCAACGGACCTGCATTTCCAGGACCTGGCTGTTGAACCGGCATTGCTCATTGTTGAGCTCACGCAGGAAAGACAGGCCGCCGGCACGATGCGTGTAGCGTGTCTGCACACAGCCCATGACGGTGTAACCAGGCTCGCAAGAGCCGGTGTCAGACTGTTGAACCGTGGTGGTTTTGCAATCCAGGTCTTTCTCAGACAGGTGCTGCGCCAGTGAATAGGCTTCGTCAGCGCGGCTCTGAGCCGCGTTCGCGGAGGCCTGGGCGCTGGCGGCAGCCGCTGCAGCGCTGTCGGCGACCTGACGGGCTTCGCCAAGGCTCATATTGGTTTCAGAAAGCGATGTTGCGTTTCCGTCGATTTCGACTTTCAGACGGCAGACGTCTTCTGACGCGCGATCTGCATCGGCGCAATAATCAGCGACCGACATATCTGCTGGTACGCCAGTGACGCACCCTGCCAACGTAAATGCGAGCAAACCGCCCGCCAGGATTGATTTCATACGCATTTTGCGTGTCCTCTCTCTTCCCCAACGCAATCTTGTCATGCAGCTTGCATGCCATGAAGCCGTAAAAGCTTCCTTGGAAATTGCTGCAAAACTATGGCATTGCGCCTTCATGACACTCACTAAAAGCTCGTACAATTGAACGAAGCAAGGATTTTAGCGCACTATGGCACGTAAATACTTCGGAACCGACGGAATCCGTGGCACCGCGAACACACCCCCGATGACGCCCGAGATCGCCATGCGGCTCGGTATGGCGGCAGGAAAGTACTTTCGGACCACAAGTCCGAGGCGCCACAGTGTCGTAATTGGTAAAGATACGCGTCTGTCCGGCTACATGATCGAGCCTGCCTTGGTTGCCGGATTTACCTCTGTCGGTATGGATGTGACGCTGTTTGGGCCGCTACCGACACCCGGTGTGGCGATGATGACCCGATCGCTTCGCGCAGACCTCGGAGTGATGATCTCGGCCAGCCATAACAGTTTCCAGGACAATGGCATCAAACTGTTCGGCCCGAATGGGTACAAACTATCGGATGAAATCGAGCTTGAGATCGAGGCGCGAATGGATCGCGCGCTGGATGACAAGCTGGCGGCGCCGGAGGACTTGGGGCGCGCCAAACGCGTTGACGACGCACAGGCCCGCTATGTCGAGATTGTCAAAGCCAGTTTCCCGAAACGCCTCAACCTGAAAGGCCTTCGGATCTGCGTCGATTGCGCCAATGGCGCCGCCTACAAGGTTGCTCCCGCGGCCCTCTATGAACTCGGAGCAGAAGTCTTTCCAATCGGCGTGGAGCCGAATGGCTTCAATATCAATCTCGAGGTTGGGTCGACGGATACAACCGCGCTGAAAGCAGCGGTGCAGACGTATCGCGCAGACATCGGTATCGCCCTCGATGGCGACGCCGATCGCTGCATCATCATCGATGAGGAGGGCAACGAGATCGACGGCGATCAGCTGATCGGCCTCATCGCCGAGAACTGGCAGGGCAAGGGCCTGCTGGCCCAACCCGGCGTTGTTACCACCGTGATGTCGAACCTTGGCCTGGAGCAACACTTAGGAAGCCTCGGGCTAACTCTGGAGCGGACCAAGGTCGGCGATCGCTACGTGGTCGAACGCATGCGCGAAGGTGGATTCAACCTTGGTGGGGAACAATCCGGACACATCGTCATGTCGGACCATCGACCACCGGCGATGGCTTGATGGCCGCACTGCAGGTGCTGGCCGTGATGGTCGAGAAGGATCAACCACTGTCCAAGATTGCGCACGTATTCGATCGGGTGCCGCAGAAGCTGGTCAATGTCCGCTTCAAATCCGGCGCCCCCCTGGAAGAGGAAACGGTCAAAGTCGCAATCGCCGAGGCGGAAAAGTCGCTCGGTGAGGCGGGGCGGTTGGTTATTCGAAAATCGGGCACCGAACCCCTGATCCGCGTTATGGCCGAAGCGATGGATGCCAAGCTCATGGATGACGCGGTCGAGTCGGTTGCGGATGCGGTTCGCGCGGTGAGCTGAGCGACAAATTACAGGGAGACGGGATGATCATCAACAGAGTTGCGAAATCGCTGAAACAGCGGGACTGGGGACTGGTCATCATCGAGCTCGCGCTGGTTTTCGCAGGCGTCTTCATCGCGTTGCAGTTTGACAACTGGAATACGCATAATCGCAATCAGGCCGCGCTCACGGAAATGCTTGAGCGCGTCTCAGCTGAGCTTGATCTGAACGATGATGTGATCGACAGCATGCGTGAGCGTGTCGACCTCAGGCGCGAACAGCGCGAGATCGCCAAACGGGCGCTTCAGACATGTGACGCCTCGCCGGAAGCACGCGCGGCGATAAACCTGACCCTCGCGGATCTCACACGGGATTTTTCGCCCTCGCTGTCGAACGAAACTCTGCCGCAACTCAATCGCCGCGATCCCTATCTCGACCTGCTTTCATCGGAGTTTCGCTGGGCTCTCGCGGTATATTCGAATCATGTGCAGGAGGAGCAGCGTCAGTTGCAATTCAATGCCGGCCTGCGTTGGGATCAGCATGTGATCAAGCACCCTTTTGTCGCCGCAGACTTTGGGTCTGGATCGACCGGGATTGCGATCGCGCCCGATGTGTCGATGACCGACCTTTGCCGGGACGCGAGCTTTTCGCGCCAGTTTTTCGTGACGACGATTTTCCTGGAAAGCACCGTGTTGAGATTGGATCGATTTCGCGAACGAATGAACACATTCCGTGACGTTTTGACCGCTGAAATCGCTACCCGGAAATAGGTGCGGAAAACCCGTCAATCGCCGCGATCCCGCCCGCACGGCTAACGCGATCTGCGTTCCGGGCGTGAACACCGCCGAGCGCATAGAGGGGCAAATGTGCCTGCGCGCTCAATTGACGAAACCGAACGGGTGAGAGCGGGCGTCCAGCGCTCGCACTTCGAGACGCAAATACGCTGGAAACGAGCGCGGCATCCATGCGTGCATCGGCGGCATTCTGGATCGCTTTCCGAGAATGCGCGCTCGTGGTCTGGATGAAAAACTGCCCGCGCCATCGACGCGCGTCCTGCAGGCGCGCTTCAGGCCAGTGAACGCCATCGGCCTGCATCTCGCACGCAAGGACCGGATCAGCCGCGATCAGAAAGGCGATACCGCGGGCGCGACAGACCTCCCTGAGGCGCGCTGCCACCCGGCGTCGATCAGAGGCGCCGAAATGTCGATAAATCAGCCCTGATCCAACCGGTAGCGCGGCGATAACAGGGTCTGGCTTCGGAGTCCGGTCCGGATCGGTGAGAAACAGCAGGGGCGGCAAATGCTCAGGAAAATGACGGTCGATCTGCCGAATGGCGCAACGCCACTTGCGGGCGACGGCGGCTTGGTGTTTCAACCCCATGATGAGTTCTGATACACAGCCTGCTGCGATCCGCGAAGCCCGAAATCTGATTCTCGATCAGATTGGCGCAGAGGTCAGTCTGATCGCGGCTTCGAAGCGCCAGCCTGACGATCGGATCGAGGCAGCGCTGGCGGCAGGGCAGCGCGTGTTCGGCGAGAATCGCGTCCAGGAAGCGCAACGGAGATGGGCGGAGCGACGCGCGGATTATGATGATCTCGAGTTGCGCCTGATCGGCCCGCTTCAAACCAACAAAGCCGAGGATGCGGTGCAGCTGTTCGACGTGATCGAGACGCTGGATCGCGTGAAATTGTTGCGTGCCCTGACCAATGCTGTCGAGAAAACGGGCGTGGCACCACCGGATGTGCTGATCCAGGTCAATACCGGGGATGAGCCGCAAAAAGGGGGTGTCAGCGTACCGACGCTGGCGGCGCTGGTGGACGAAACGCGAGACGTCTATCCAGGGGCGTTGCGGGGATTGATGTGTATTCCGCCCGCGGCGGAGCCCGCGGCACCGCATTTTGCTTTGCTCAAGCGGTTGGCGGAGCAGCATGACCTGCCAGATGTCAGCATGGGTATGAGCGGGGATTATGCACTCGCTGCGCGCCTCGGGGCGACGCATGTCAGGGTTGGCACGGCACTGTTTGGTACGCGCGAACCCTAGACTGCGTGTTTCGCGATGATCGCATCAAGATGCAGGGTGACCGCCGTCATGATCAGATCACCCCAGGCCGAATTTGGGATCAGCTCCGTCGCTTCATGATCCTGCAGGCTGACATAGCCATGCGATAAGGCCCAGAGCTGTAGCGCTGCTTCGCGCTTCTCGCGGCCGTTCAAGTGCGCCGGAATGGCGCGTGCGACAAGGGCGGTGAGGCGATTGAACGCCTCTTCCCCAACCGCGATGGCGGCGGAGGAGGGCGTGTAGCTCGGGTCACCGCGGCCAAAGATCAATTGATAATGCCCGCGATGCTGTGCGGCCAACGTGATATAATTCGAGAGACCTTCCAGCACTGCATCGCGCGGTGATTGCCGATTCAGGTCGACGTCGATCGCGCGCATCACCATCTCAAATCCTTCGACATAGATGGCATCGAGAATGCCCTGTTTGCCGTTGAAATGATTGTAGATCCCAATGGTCGACAACCCGGCACGCCCGGAAATGGCGCGCACGCTGAGCCCGCTGGCACCGTTCTCGGCGAACAGCTCTGAAGCGGCTGTTAGGATTCTTGTTTTACTATCAGACATTGAATCTAGTGACTTGACTCGTGATAACAGTGTTATTAGCAAATCATAACACTGTTATCAAGTCACTCATCTAACTCGGAGGGGACCATGTCGTCAGACGCAATTGAAGTGGATTATCTCATCGTCGGTGCCGGCGCGATGGGGATGGCTTTCGCCGACATCATTCTCAGTGAAAGCGACAAGACTGTCCTGATTGTGGACATGCATCAAAAGCCCGGCGGGCACTGGAACGATGCCTATCCGTTCGTGACCTTGCACCAGCCATCGGCCTATTATGGCGTCAGTTCGAAAGAGCTGTCGAAAGGCATTATTGACACGATCGGGTTGAACAAGGGTCTGCAGGACCTCGCCTCCGGGCCGGAGATCATGGCCTATTTTGACGAAGTGATGCGCTATCAATTCCTGCCGACGGGGCGGGTAACCTACCTGCCGATGTGCAAATATGAAGGCGACGGAAAGATAACGGCGCTGACCTCGGACAAGACCTATTCTGTCAAAGCGCGCGAGAAGATCGTCGATGCGACCTGGCTGAAGACCACGGTTCCATCGACTCATACGCCGAATTTTGACGTCGCTGATGGCGTCAAGTTCATGCCGCTCAACGATCTGCCGAAAGTCACGGATCAACCGTCGCGTTATGTCATCATTGGCGGCGGCAAGACGGGCATCGACGCCGTCACGTGGCTGTTGGAAAACCACGTCGATCCAGATCAGATTCACTGGGTTCGCCCGCGCGATGCCTGGCTGATGCGCCGGGAGCTGGTCCAACCGGACGGTCAATTCTTCGAAGCCACGATGGGCGCGCAAGCCGCACAGATGGAAGCCATCGCGATGTCGGAGTCGATCGACGACATGTTCAATCGCCTGGAATCTGCTGGGATCTTTACCCGCATCGACCCTGATGTTCGTCCGAGCATGATGCACGGCGCAACCATATCCGATCTCGAGCTCGAGCAGTTGCGGCGCGTGAAAAACGTGATCCGCAATCGCCGTATTAGCCGCATCGAACCGAACCAGATCCTGCTCGACAATGGTGAGTCGCTGGACAGCGATCCCGACACGCTCTTCGTCGACTGTTCGGCCTGCGCTGTCGGCAATTCGGAAGAAACGACCATTTTTGCGGGTGACACCATTCGCCTGCAGACTGTACGCACTGTCCAGCCGGTGTTCAGCGCCGCCTTCATCGCGCACATCGAGCTCACGCGCGAAACCGAAGAAGAGAAGAACCGTCTTTGCACGGTCGTCCCGCTGCCAAATCATGACACGGACTGGATCCGCATGCAGGCGGCTTTCATGATGAACCAGTACAATTGGTCTCAGGAAAAAGACCTGCGCAAGTGGCTCCTGGACAATCGATTGGATGGATACAGCCAGCTGGTCTCAGGCATTCAGGAGCATGAGACTGACAAACTCGCGATTATGAAGCGGATGCGCGATTATGCCGTGCCGTCGGTCATGAAGCTGCAGCAATATGTGGCGGAAGTCGCCTAAGGCTTAAAGCTCGTCAGGTTCACTGCGGTCGACCACATAATACCCGCGGCGCGGGTTGAACCCGTACATGTCGGCTTGTGGGTGCTCGGCCGCGTCCACGGCGTCGTCATACGTTTCGTACGGCCCGTGTTCACCGGTCTGCGTGACAAGATAGAAGTGGCCCATTTCCGGGCGCTCTGGCGAATACTCAGTCAGCTGAAACATTTGCAGCCTCCTTACGAAGCCCGCCCCAAGTCACGGTTTCGGTGATTCGTGTGGCAGGAATGTGATCACAGGCTTTAGATGAGGTTCGGCGTGCTAGAAGCTTATTTGTATTGACGTTTCTGGGCCGGACGCCGCGAGGGCTTGCAGCATGTGCAACCGTGAAATGGCGACGCAGCCCTCGGTGGGGCGGTAATCCTCGTGGGCCAGATGAAAGAACACCGCGCTGCCAAGAGCGGGAACAATCGGATCGCTATTGTGATCCAGCTCGACAATCAGGTCATAGACGTGATCGTCACGCCAGAGCTCTTCGTGACTGGCGCCGAATGGCAGCGTGACGGGCCGGTTGTATAGCGGGTGGTCCTCGGCGTCGCACCAGCCGTCATGTTCGCGAAGCGGGACGACCGGCAATCCGGTGTCCGGCCGGGCCAGTCTGTCAGGGCGATACAGCACGCGTTTCATTCGCCAGATACCTTGCGGTGATGTGCCGTCGCCTTCACGCTTTTGCGCCGCCGCCACAACGCCGCCCCGGCCAAGTGCGCATTGGCAGGTCAGGCCGTTTCCTGAGAATTTTCCCCGCGCTGTCGCAGTAAATGTCAAGTCGGTCACGCGCTGCTCTCCTTTTTGTGACATCAGCTGAAGAAGCGTGTAATGAACTCTTTGAACTCATTCTCTATTTGCTGGCCACAAGACAAGGGAGAAAGTCATGGCTGTGACAAAAACCATCCTGCTCGTGGACGATGACAATGAACTTCGCGAAGCGCTGGCAGAACAGTTTGAGTTGTATGAAGGATTTGCCGTTCTTCAGGCGGAGAATGCCACGCAGGGCGTGAAAATGGCGGAGGCCGAACGCACAGACCTCATCTTGTTGGATGTGGACATGCCCGACATGGATGGACGCGAGGCCTGCAAGGTGATGCGAGGCCGGGGGGTCCGCGCACCAATCATCATGCTGACGGGGCAGGACAGTGACGCTGACACCATTTTGGGTCTCGACAGCGGCGCCAATGACTATGTCACCAAGCCGTTCAAATTCTCGGTTCTGCTGGCCCGCGTCCGCGCGCACTTGCGCAGCTTTGAGCAAAGCGAAGATGCCACCTTTGACGTCGGACCATACGAATTCCGCCCGAGCATGAAGCTGCTGGTCAAGGAGGATGATCGCAAGATCCGCTTGACGGAAAAAGAGACCAATATCCTCAAATATCTGTACCGCGCAGGTGGAAAGCCAGTGGCGCGCGAAGAGCTGCTCTCGGAAGTCTGGGGCTACAATGCTGCCGTCACCACGCACACGCTTGAAACCCATATCTATAGGCTGCGCCAGAAGATCGAGCCGGATCCGGGCAATGCGCGTCTGTTGCTGACCGAGGCAGGTGGTTACCGCCTGTCGCCGTAGCTTAGCGCCAACGAAGGTTTTCGCGGGTCAGGTCACTGATCCGCTTTGCTCCCATCAGTTTCATGTCACGCTCGATCTCGGTGCGCAGATTGCCGAGCGCGCGCTCGACGCCGGCCTGGCCTGCGGCGGCGAGGGCGTACAGATACAGCCGCCCACCTGACACTGCCTTGGCGCCGACCGACAGCGCCTTCAGGACATGCGTGCCGCGCTGGATGCCACCTTCGCAGATGACATCAATCTTGTCGCCGACGGCATCGCAGATCTCGGCCAGCTGATCGAATGGCGCGCGTGACCCATCGAGCTGGCGCCCGCCATGATTGGAAACCATGATCCCGGTACAGCCTATATCGACGGCGCGCCTGGCATCCTCGACGCTCATGATGCCTTTCAGCGCGAACTGACCGTTCCAGTCGGCGCAGAGCTTCTCGGCATCCTTCCAGTTCATCGACTGGTCCAGAAGGTTCGAGAAATAATGGCTGACAAAGCTCACCGTATTGCCGCCGCCGCGCGTGGCTTCGGCAAGGTGCGGCATGTCGAATTTGTCCTTGGTCAGGAAGTTCCAGGCCCAGCTCGGATGCGTGGCAAAGCTCAGGAGCGAAGACAAAGACAGGGCGGGTGGCGCGGTGAAGCCATTGCGCAGGTCACGTTCGCGATTGCCGCCGGTAATGGTGTCGACGGTCAGGGCCATCACGTTAAACTTGGCCGCGCGGGCGCGTTCGAGCAGGGCCGTGTTCACGCCTTTGTCCTTGTGAAAATAGAACTGGAACATTTTCGGTCCCGGCGCGATATCCGCTATCTCCTCGGCGCTGACCGTGGCCAATGACGAGATTCCGAACATGGTGCCATACTTGGTCGCTGCGCGGGCGACAGCGCGTTCTCCTTCATGATGAAACAGGCGCTGCAAGGCCGTCGGCGCGCAATAGAGCGGCATGTCGAGCGTCTGGCCCATCACCTCGACCGACATGTCGACCCCTTCCACGCCGGCCAGGACGCTGGGCACAAGATCGACCTGTTCATAGGCTTCAGTATTGCGCCGATAGGTCACTTCATCATCGGCGGCGCCGTCGATATAGTGGAAAATCGGACCGGGCAGGCGTTTCTTGGCCAGCCGCCGAAAATCGGCGAAATTGTAGCAGTCATTCAGGTTCATGCGCGTTGTCCATCACAGATCGCGCATGGGTGCAATGGCTCTTACGAGGTTTCCGAGAACAGCTCTCGCCCGATCAGCCAACGGCGGATCTCGGATGTTCCCGCACCGATTTCCATAAGCTTGGCGTCGCGCAGCAGGCGCCCAGTCGGATATTCATTGACGTAGCCGTTTCCGCCCAGGATCTGAATCCCCTCGAGTGCGACTTGCGTGGCCTTTTCGGCGGCGTAGAGGATGCACCCTGCAGCGTCCTTGCGGGTGGTCTCGCCGCGATCGCAGGCTGCCGCCACGGCGTAGGAATAGGCCCGCGCGGTCGACAGCGTGACATACATGTCTGCGAGCTTGCCCTGCATCAACTGGAAGGTGCCGATCGGTTTGCCGAATTGTTCGCGCTCATGCATGTACGGCAAGACAGTGTCGAGGACGGCCTGCATGATGCCGAGCGAAATGCCCGACAGCACGACGCGCTCATAATCCAGACCGCTCATCAGGATCTCGGCACCTTGCCCGACTCTACCGACGAGATTTTCCTGAGGCACCACGCAGTCTTCAAACACGAGCTCACACGTGTCGGATCCACGCATGCCGAGCTTATCGAGTTTCTGCGCCGTGGAAAAGCCCTCCATGTCCGGTGTGATCAGGAAGGCTGAAATGCCTTTCGAGCCACCGTTCGGATCGGTCTTGGCATAGACGATCAATGTGTCCGCGGTCGGCGCATTGGTGATCCACATCTTGTTGCCATTCAGCAGGTATCCACCCTGGACCGCCTGCGCTGAGAGCTTCATCGAGACGACATCCGATCCGGCACTCGGTTCGCTCATCGCGAGCGAGCCGAGATGTTCGCCCGAGATCAGTCCAGGAAGGTGCTTGGCCTTCTGCTCCGCGTTGCCCCAGCGACGCAGTTGATTGACGCACAGATTGGAGTGCGCGCCATAAGACAGGCCGACCGAGGCTGAGGCGCGACTGATTTCCTCGATCGCGACAACGTGCTCCAGATAGCCAAGACCCGTGCCGCCATCTTCCTCGCTGACCGTGATCCCATGCAGGCCGAGCTCACCCATCTTGGGCCACAGGTCTCGTGGAAACTGATTGGTCTCATCGACGTCGGCGGCAATCGGCGCAATTTCGTCCTGGGCGAACCGGTGCACGGTGTCGCGGATCATCTCGGCTTCTTCAGAAAGACCGAATTGGAGAGTCGGGTAAGGCACAGACATGGCGGGGGTGTCCTTTGTTGGGACCGGGATTTCATCTGGCCCCGGGATAGACGCGGCTTTGATCGAACACAACCGAGATTTCAGGAGATTTGTTGCGCCTGTTTCGACATTTGCGCATTAAAGTTTCAGTTTTTGACGACGTGCTGGAATGCGTATTGGTGCCAGATAGACTTAATTGCTCTGGGCATGGGCGCAGACATTGAAATGCGTCGCGGCGGACGCAATCTTGTGCTGTGAAAAAGAAATCAGACGGGAACCAGTTTTATGTCGAAGCGCAATGTTGGGCCGTTCTCGGTCAATCCGGTTGGCCTTGGCTGCATGAACATGATGCATGCCTATAACGAGCCGATTTCAGAGGCCGAGTCGGACGAGTTGCTCAATCGCGCGCTCGATCTCGGTTACAATTTTCTCGATACGGCAACCATTTACGGTATGGGCGAGAGTGAACGGCGGATTGGAAAATTCCTGAAGCATCGCCGTGATGAATTCGTGCTGGCCAGCAAGTGCGTGCTCGGATTCGAGGATGGAAAGCGGACGCTGGACGCGCGACCAGAAGCGATCGCCGCTGCCTGCGAAGCGAGTCTGAAGCGACTCCAGACAGATACGATCGATCTCTATTACATGCACCGGCCAGACCCGAAGGTGCCGTTGGAAGACTCCGTTGGTGCGCTTGCTGACCTGGTCGCACAAGGCAAAATTCGATCCATCGGCTTGTCTGAAATGTCTGCTGACATGCTCAGAACCGCCGCCGCCATTCATCCGATCGCGGCGATGCAATCGGAGTATTCGCTGATCGTGCGCAATCCCGAAATCGCCGTCCTCGAGGCCTGCAAGGCACTCGGTACGGCGCTGGTGGCCTTCTCGCCCGTGGGACGCGGCATGTTCTCCGAGACCCCGCTCGATCCCGCGGCTTACTGGGAAGGAGACATGCGCAGGAGCTTTTTCCCACGCCTGGCTGAGCCACATTTCTCGCAGAACATGGCATTGATGCCGCGGGCGCGGGAAATTGCTGATGCTTCCGGGTGTACATTGCCGCAATTGGCAATCGCATGGACGCTGGCGAAGGCGCCGGACGTGGTGGCCATCCCCGGCACCAAGAATCTCGCGCATCTGGAAGAGAATTTCGGCGCGCACCAAGTGCGATTGAGCTCGGACGCGATCCGGACATTGGACGAGGTCTTCCGCCCCGAAGCGATTTCCGGGCCACGCTATAGTGCCTCGGGTCAGGCATCTGTGACAACGGAACGTTTCCCGTTCGAGATGCTGTCCGTCTGACCGTCACCGAACGTGAAAAACCCGGTGGCGTTCTCACATGGAAGCATGCACAAGAGGCGCGTCAGGAGTTGAGAGCGCAGAGCGAATGCCAAGCCGTCTGGATTACAGATTTTCAGTCGCCCCGATGATGGACTGGACCGACCGCCATTGCCGGTCGTTTCACCGTGTCTTGTCGAAGCGCGCCCTGTTGTGGACCGAGATGGTGACCGCAGATGCCGTCATCCATGGTGATCGTGAGCGCTTGATCGGCTTCGCCAATGAAGAACACCCGGTCGTCCTGCAGCTGGGTGGCAATGAACCAGACAAGATGGCCGAAGCCGCCCGGGTGGCGGAATCGTTCGGCTATGACGAGGTCAATATCAATTGCGGCTGCCCGTCCGACCGGGTGCAGTCCGGCGCGTTTGGCGCCTGCCTGATGCGAGAGCCCGAAACAGTGGCGGCTTGCGTCACGGCAATGCGCGCGGCGGTATCGATCCCGGTCACGGTGAAGTGCCGGATCGCGATTGATGAAGATCCGCCGCGCGAAACCCTGTTCGGCTTCATCGACCAGGTTGCAGATGCCGGCTGCGAGGTGTTCACCGTGCATGCCCGCAAGGCCTGGCTCAAGGGCCTCAGTCCGAAAGAGAACCGGGAAATCCCGCCGCTCGATTACAGTCTCGTCTCTGAGCTCAGGCAGAACCGGCCTGATCTGACGATCGTCCTGAATGGCGGGATCAAAACGCTGGACGAGTGCCAGGCGCATCTGAAAAGTTTCGATGGTGTCATGCTCGGGCGCGCCGCCTACCAGACGCCAGCCATACTGGGTGGCGTAGATCAACAGCTGTTCCGCGATCAGGCAGAGACCGTGTCTGGCCTTGATGCCGTGGCGCGATATCGTCCTTACATGGCCGCGCGGCTCGATGAAAATGTGAGACTGTCATCGATGACCCGCCACATGCTGGGAGTGTTCAATGGCCTGCCAGGCGCGCGTCTCTGGCGCCGCGTCTTGAGCGAAAAAGGCCCCAAGCCTGGCGCGGGCCTCGAAGTCCTGGATGAGGCGCTGGAAGCGGTCGCAAACCGGGTCGCCGCGTAGGCAAAAATCCGCCTTTCCCCGGGGCAGGGCTTGCCGTTCGCGTAAACGTCCATACTGTCAGTCTCAAACTGTGATCGAACAAGGAGACTGCCATGATTGGTGTCGTCGCGACCCTGGAAATCCAGGATGGAAAGCAAGCTGATTTCGAAGCCACTGCAAAAGACCTGATGGCCAAGGTCAAAGCGAACGAACCTGGCTGTCTGACGTATCAGCTGTACAAGGCCAAAGGCTCCGACACGACCTATATCTTCATGGAGCAGTACGCATCCGGCGAGGCGCTGAAAGCCCACGGTCAGACTGACTATTTCAAGGCTGCACAACCAAGCCTCGGGGCGTGTCTGGCGGGGGCACCCACGATCGATATGTACGACATCGTCGAATAGGAGGCTGTCATGGATCTCGCATTCACGGACGAGGAACGCGCATTCCAGAAAGAGGTACGTGACTGGATTGCGGAGAATTATTCGGAAGATCTGCGCCACCGCAATGCGCTGTCCAAGACCAATTATCTGGACAAGGAAGGCATGGTCGAGTGGCAACGCAAGCTGGATGATCGCGGCTGGTTCGTTGTCAATTGGCCCGAGGAGTTTGGTGGCCCCGGGCTGACCGCGAGCCAACGCTATATCCTCAACATGGAAATGTCGGCTGCCGGCACACCCGCAACAACGCCCATGGGCAAGTCGATGGTCGCCCCGGTGATCATGGCGTTTGGCAATGACGCACAGAAAGCCGAGCACCTGCCAAAGATCAAGCGCACCGATATCTGGTGGTGCCAAGGCTATTCCGAGCCAGGTTCCGGATCAGATCTCGCATCGTTGCAGATGAGTGCGGTGCGCGATGGTGACGAATATGTGCTGAATGGCTCGAAGATCTGGACCACGCACGCACAATGGGCTGATTGGATATTCTGCCTGGTGCGAACCTCCAAGGACGGCAAGCCGCAGGAAGGCATCAGCTTCCTGATTTTCCCGATGGATCTTCCCGGTATCTCGATTTCCCCGCTGCCCACGCTTGATGGCCCAACGGAAGACCAGCAGGAAATCAACCAGGTCTTCTTCGAAGATGTCCGCGTCAAGATTGAAGACGCGTTGATTGGCGAGGAGAACAAGGGCTGGACCTACGCCAAGTACCTGCTGCAATTCGAGCGCGGAAATGCCTACGCGCCGGGTTTGAAGGCGATGTTGTCCAAGACCAAGAAGCTGGCCAGTGTCGAACAGGCCGATGGTGAGCCGCTGATCAATGATCCGGACTTCGCACGCAAGATTGCCGCGATGGAGATCAAGATCGAATCCCTGAACGCGACCGAGCTGCGCATCTTCTCAGCGCTGGCCGCCGGGCAGGGGGTCGGACCCGAAAGCTCGATGCTGAAATGTGCGGGGTCTGAAGTGCAACAGGCGATCACCGAATTGTCGCTCGAAGCTGTTGGTGGCTACGCCGCCCCCTTCGTGCAGGACATGTTCGCGGTCGCCCGGGCCGGGTCGAACAGTGATCTCGCCACGCCCGACTATGCCGCCACTGTGGCACCGCGCTACTTCAATTATCGCAAAGCCTCGATCTATGCAGGCTCGAACGAAATTCAGCGCAACATCATGTCGAAAATGGTGTTGGGGCTCTAGGACCGAGCCATTCCGCGAGCGGGTCAGATAGAAGCCCGCCGCTTTTGTAGGAGGACACATGGTCGAACCGGCTGCGCGTAAAGCAGGTTTCTGGACGAAGCTCGCCTATGGCTCCGGTGCCGCGGCGAACGGCATCAAGAACAATGGGTTCGAGTACTTCCTGCTGTTCTATTACAGCGCGGTTCTGGGCGTCGATTACGCGCTCGTTGGCGCCGCACTGATGATCGCGATGTTCGTGGACGGCATCACCGACCCGCTGGTCGGCTACTGGTCGGACAATATCAAGACACGCTTTGGCCGGCGTCATCCATTCATGTATGGCGCCGCCATACCGGTGGGATTGATCTATGTGATGGCATGGAACCCGCCCGCGGGGCTGACCGGAAATGAGCTGTTTCCGTACCTGCTCTTCGTGACCATTGCGACGCGGGTCGCTTATACCTTTTACGAAGTGCCGAGCAGTGCGCTGGTCGCCGAACTGACGGATGATTATGATGAGCGCACCTCGTTCCTTTCCTTCCGCTACGTATTTGGCTGGGTCGGCGGGGTCGCGATGGCGGCTTATACGCTGGGCTTCCTGCTGGTCGATACGGAGACCTATGGCAGTGGCTTCCTGAACGTCGATGGATACAAGGCTTATGGCGGCATTGCCGCGGTCTTTATCATTGCCTCCATGCTGTTATGCGCCGCGGGCACGCATGCGCATATCCCGTATTTGAAAGCGCCGCCGGCGGCGCAGAAAGTTACGGTTCGCCGGATCTTTGGCGAGCTTGGTGAAACGCTTTCCAACCGATCGTTTCAGGGGCTGTTCCTGGCCGCCCTGTTCGGCTTCATGGCGGCGGGCGTCGCTGCCTCTCTCAACTATTTCATCAATGGGTTCTTCTGGGAGTTCTCGACGACGCAGACCTATTATCTGACCTTGTCGGTGTTCGCATCTGCGGCCATTGCTCTGATCCTCGCGCCAATTGTGTCAAAACGGCTGGGCAAGAAGAAGGGCGCGATCACGGTCGGTGCGATTGCGTTTTCCGTCGCGCCGATGCCGGTCATGTTGCGCCTTATCGGCGTGATGCCACCGAATGGCAGCGACACGCTGTTCTGGGTCGTGTTCTCTGTCACCATTTTCGATGTCGCATTGATCATCACCTACCAGATTCTGTCTGCCTCGATGATCGCCGACATTGTCGAACAATCCGAATTGAAGACCGGGCGACGCTCGGAAGGCATCTTCTTCGCTGGGATCAGCTTCATGCGTAAACTGGCCCGGGGCAGCGGCCTGTTCCTGGCCTCCATCGTCCTCGCGGCGGCGGAACTGTCGCGCAATGTCCAGCCGGGCGATGTACCTGCAGAGACGCTGCGCCTGCTCGGGGCCGGATATGCCTTTGGACTGTTGCTGCTTTGGGGCACCGCCATCGCCTTCCTGTTCCGCTATCGGATCACGCGCGAGGATCACGAAGCCAATCTGGCCGCACTCAAAGAGAGCCGGGAGGCGGCGCAAAATGTTGAGTAATGAAGACGGCCTGCTAAGGCTGGACGGCGAGGCTGCTGATGGGCCTCCGCATCACGGAGTGGAGTTCAGATGACCAACCCTGAAAGCGCCGCAGCGCCGAAGCTCGGCTTTCCAACCCGGATCGCCTACGGCGTCGGGGGCGCCGCGGGCGGGATCAAGAACAATGGCTTCGATTATGTCCTGCTCCTGTTCTATAGCCAGATCCTTGGCTTGCCGGGCCTGTGGGTCGCGGCGGCGATCTGGATCGCGCTGATCGTTGATGCCGTGTCTGACCCGATCGTCGGCTATTGGTCGGACAATCTGAGATCGAAGATGGGGCGGCGTCATCCGTTCCTCTATGCCGCCGCGTTTCCTGCGGCCATCGCTTATTTCTTCGTCTGGAATCCGCCCTCAGGGCTGGAGGGACAGTCCCTGTTTGCCTGGTTGCTGACGCTGACCATCATTGTTCGCGTCGGTTACACCCTGTTCGAGGTGCCGAGCCTCAGCCTGTCGGCAGAACTGTCGCAGGATTATGACGTCCGTACCTCGCTGATGTCGTTCCGCTATTTCTTCGCCTGGGTTGGCGGACTGACGGTGCAAGTGATGCTGTTCGCCGTGTTCCTGCAGCCGAGCGAAGGTGATCCGCAGGGCTTTTTCCATCTTCCCGGCTGGAACCTGTATGGCCTGGTCGGTGCGTCCTCCATTTTTACCGCCATCCTGGTCACAGCGCTGGGGACACATCACCGCATTCCGCACCTAAAGAGCGCCCCACCGGAACGTGGCTTGACCATTGGAAAGATCTTCTCGGAGATCTGGGAAACCCTCTCGAACCCGTCTTTTCGTGCCTTGTTTGTCGCCACGCTGTTCGGGTTGCTGGCCACAGGAATCTCGGCAACTCTGAACCAATACATCAATGGCTTTTTCTGGAACTTCACTGGCGACCAGATCGCCATGCTCACTTTTGCGGTCTACATTTCGGCGATCATGGCTTTGGTCATGGCGCCGATCGCCGGGCGGCGATGGGGCAAAAAACGCGCCGCGATCATTATCGGTCTGATGGCGTTTACGCTGGCCCCGGCGCCGGTCTTTGCCCGCTTGCTAGGGCTTTTGCCAGCCAATGGTACGCCGGAATTGTTCTACATCATCCTCGTCGTCACGGTCTTCGATGTGGCGCTGATCATTGCCTATCAAATGCTCGCGGCCTCGATGGTCACCGATATTGTCGAAGAGAGCGAGCTCAAGACGGGGCGGCGGTCCGAAGGCACGTTCTTCGCTGGCATCACGTTCATTCGCAAACTCTCGCAAGGGGTGGGGGTCGTCACCGCGTCCCTGATCCTCGCTGTCGCTGCGATTGCGCCCGGGACGCGCCCGGAAGATGCGAGCCCAGAGTCAGTCGCGTCACTCGGCTTCGGGTACGCGGCGACGCTGCTGACAGTCTGGATGCTGATGATCCTGGCCATCTCGTTCTATCGCATCAGCCGCGAAGACCATGCCCGCAATCTCGCTGCCTTGGCAGATAAAGCGGCTGAGTGATCGCGGTATTCTGAACAAAATCAGTCATCTAACTGAAATGTCATCTCCGCCTAATTGCCTCCGCCAGCGTGCCGGAATAGAGCCATATTCATGATCTACTCTTCCCCCATGACAAAACACGTCTCGAAGTTCCTTGTCGCCGTGGTGTTCGTCCTGCTGGCGCTGGTTGTGCTGCTCGTCAGCCCGCTCTACAGCTCGGCGAACGCGCAATCCTTTCTGGAGAAGATTATTCCCCAGTCGCAGGCGCAGGTTGAACTGAGCTATGCCCCCCTGGTGAAGCAGGTTTCGCCGGCCGTGGTGAACGTCTACTCCAAGAAAACCGTACAGCGCGGCACCACGATTCAGGAAATGATGTTTGGTCGCCGGTTCGGCGGGTCGCAAACGCAAAGCTCACTCGGCTCCGGCGTGATCATGGCGGATGACGGCATCGTCGTGACCAATCACCACGTCATCGAAGGCGCAGATGAAATCGTCATCGTGCTGGCAGATCGACGGGAATATCCCGCCGAACTTATCCTGGCCGACGAGCGCACGGACCTCGCCGTCCTGCGCGCCGACGTGGAAGGCGCTGAGCTGCCCACGCTTGGCTATGCGGACACGCGCGGCGTCGAAGTGGGCGACCTTGTGCTGGCCGTCGGCAACCCGTTCGGCGTCGGTCAGACGGTGACCACAGGGATTATTTCAGCGACGGCCCGCACCGATGTTGGCGTCTCGGATTACGCCTTCTTCCTGCAGACGGATGCGGCGGTGAACCCCGGCAATTCGGGCGGTGCCCTGGTCAACACACGCGGCGAGCTGGTTGGCATCAACACCGCGATTTTCTCGCGCTCGGGCGGCTCTAACGGGATCGGCTTTGCCATTCCGTCCGAAATGGTGCGCCGCGTTGTCGATGCGGCTGTGAATGAAGGCACGATTGTTCGGCCGTGGCTGGGCCTGAAAGGCCAGTCAGTCACGTTCGACATCGCCAAGGCGCAAGGGCTCGACCGCCCGCTGGGTGTGATCGTCTCTGAGGTCTACGAAGATGGTCCGGCCGATCTCGCAGGGTTGCGCCGCGGCGACCTGGTCTTGACCATCGATGATCGCGAAGTGTTCGATGAGCGGGGACTCAAATTTCTCGCTGCGACCAAGTCGCCTGGCGAAGACGTGATCCTGAACGTCCTGCGCGGCGGCAAGGAACAGGCCATCACCACGCGCCTGGCGCCGCCTCCGGGTGCCAGCGAAGCTGAGCGAGTGTTGTTGGATGGACGCCACCCGTTTGCTGGCGTGGAAGTGGTTGAACTGTCGCCACGGCTGGCTGAGGAAATCGGCTATGAGGACTCGTTTGCCAGCGGCGTTCTGGTCACCCGCATGTCGCGCCGGGCCTATCGTATGCGCATCGTTCAGCCGCGTGACATCATCACCGAGATTGACGGACAGAAGATCGAAACGATCGATGATCTGAACGACGCCCTCGATCGTGATCCGGGGCGGTGGGACATCGAGATCGAACGCAATGGGCGCAAGATCAGCGGCAGCGTCACGATCTAGGATCCGTCCGGCGATGGTTCCGGATTTTGCTCGGCCATGGCGGCATTGTCGAGATCATCGGCGCGCTGGTGCGCCGGGCGGGCGTACAGCCTGTCACGATAGGCTTCCAGCGCCGGGTGGGCGGGCAGCGAGCCGAATTGCAGCCCCCATCCGACTTGTGATCCAAGATAGACGTCAGCCGATGTGAACTGGTCGCCGCATAGATACGGCGTGCCTGAAACGGCACCGACAAGGGCGTTATACATGGTGTCGAAATCGCCATACCCGGCCATTTGCTGATGCCCGTCCGTGGAGACGTTGAGCGCCTTGTTCGTGGTCGCGCTCTCGACCGGGCCGGCGGCGAAGAACAGCCAGCGATAATAATCACCGCGCTGATCAATTGGAGGCGCTAGCCCGGCCTCTGGAAACGCATCGGCCAGGTAGGCGCAGATCGCGGCGCATTCGGTCACCACCGTGTCGCCATGCTTGATTGCCGGCACCTTGCCCATCGGATTGATCGCCAGATAGGCGTCGTCTTTCATCGTGGTGCCGTAAAACAGGTATTCGGTTTCGTAGGCGGCGCCGACCTCTTCCAGCATCCAGCGGGCGATGCGGCCGCGCGACATCGGGTTGGTGTAGAAGGTCAGTGTCATGATCCAGCTCCCCAGGCTTTTGTGTTCTATTTATGTTCTTGTCACAGCGCGGAAACGATGGCAATCCCATCCTTATCAAGGGACGGGGATGAAGCTATGGCAGATACGATGACAGACTTGTTCGCCGCATCTGGTCTTTCCGAGGACGCACCCCGGCCGCTCGCCGACAAGATGAGGCCAGCCGCGCTGGCCGATGTGGTGGGCCAGGACCACCTGCTCGGCGCGCGCGGCGCCATTGGCCGGATGCTGGCCAATCAGCAATTGTCCTCGATCATCCTGTGGGGACCGCCAGGGGTGGGAAAGACGACGATTGCCCGGCTCTTGGCCGAAGAGACCGATCTCCACTTTGAAGCGATCTCGGCCATCTTCTCTGGGGTCAAGGATTTGCGGGCCGTATTCGAAGCGGCGCAGCGCCGCCGCGACATGGGGCAGGGCACGCTGCTCTTTGTCGACGAGATCCACCGGTTCAACCGGGCCCAGCAGGACGGGTTCCTGCCTTATGTCGAAGCCGGCACGGTCACGCTGGTCGGCGCGACCACGGAAAATCCGAGTTTCGAGCTGAACGGCGCCTTGTTGTCGCGCTGTGCGGTGATGGTGCTGAACCGGCTGGATACGACAGCAGCGGAGACGCTGTTGGCGCGGGCTGAGGCCGAACTCGGACGCCCATTGCCGCTCGACACGTCGGCGCGCATGGCGCTGGTCGACATGGCCGATGGCGATGGACGGTATTTGCTGAACCTCGCCGAGCAGGCGTTCACGCTGGCCGACCACGGCACGACTCTGACCACGAAGCAGCTGTCCGAGGCGCTGCAGAAACGGGCACCGGCCTATGACAAGGACCGCGAGGAGCATTACAATCTGATCTCGGCGCTGCACAAATCGGTTCGCGGGTCCGATCCGGACGCAGCCCTGTACTGGTTCGCACGCATGATCGAAGGCGGAGAGGATCCATTGTTCCTGGCCCGACGGCTGGTGGTCATGGCGAGCGAGGATATCAGCCTGGCGGACCCGACCGCGATGATGGTGGCCGGCGAGGCGGCGCGGGCGTTTGAGCGCCTTGGCGAACCGGAAGGCTTGATCCCGCTGGCCCATGCCGTCGTGCACCTCGCCACCGCACCGAAATCGAACGCGTCCTATATCGGCCTGAAACGCGCCCGGGCGGCGGCGCGTGAGACCGGCTCACTGATGCCGCCCAAGCACATCCTCAATGCCCCGACCAGCCTGATGAAGGATCAGGGGTATGGCGACGGCTATGAATATGATCATGATGCCGAAGGCAGTTTTTCGGGCCAGGATTATTTCCCTGATGGCATGGACCGGGTGGAATTCTACACCCCGAAAGGACTAGGCCGGGAAGGGCCGATTGCCGAACGCTTGGCAAAATGGCGGGCGATCAGAAAAACGCGGAGCGACAAGACATGAAACACGGACTGACTTCACTTCTGACAGGCGCTGCGTTGGCCAGCGTCATGGCGCTTTCAGCCTGTATCGGTCTCGCGCAGGCGCAATCAGAGCCCGCCGAGGATCCGAGCTATGACGCGGTCGCCCCGCACATCACCAAATGGATGCAGCAGCCAGCCATCCTGGTCTTCTCCAAGACGCAAGGCTGGCGGCACAATGAGGGCATCGCTGGCGCCGACAAGTTCTTTGTCGATCTCTCGCGTGAGCGCGGCTATGGCATCTTCACCACCGTCAATGCCGCCGTGTTCAATGCCGACGACCTGTCGCGGTTCGAGGTCGTGGTGTTCAACAATACCACAGGGGACGCGCTCAGCCCCGACCAGGAAGCCGCGTTCCAGGCCTGGCTGGAAGCTGGCGGTGCCTGGATCGGCCTGCACGGCTCGGGCGACAACACACATGCCGACTGGCCCTGGTATGCCAATTCCATCATTGGCCCGACCTTTACCGGGCATCCGCTGACACCGCATTTCCACATCGTCCGGGTCGAAACCCTGGATGCGGCCCACCCGGTCATGGCTGACGCGCCGGAGGTTTGGCGCCATGATGATGAGTGGTATTTCTTCGACAGTCATCCTCGCGACTATGGCCTGCGACCGCTGGCTGGAATTCACGAGGATGATTTCGAGCCGACCGGCGCTGATATCGAAAACCTCGCCACCTGGGCGATGGGCGCGACAGCCGCGGAACATCCGATCATCTGGGTCGGGTGTCCGGGGGCGGGACGCAGCTTCTATTCTGCGATCGGGCATTCGGATCTCAGCTATGAGGTCGAGACCTACCGCCAGATCCTGTTCAATGCTTTCGATTGGGTGACACGAAAAACCGATGAGGATGGCGCCGGCTGTCCGGACGCGGGGGTCAATTGAGCGCCCCGGCGCCGCTCCGAATTTCAAACCGGGATGCCCGGCGCCTCTGGCTCGATGCGCAAGGCCTGGCCGCGACCCCGACAGGCCCGCTCGACCTGGACGGCCTGATCCAGAAACTCGGTTTCGTTCAGCTCGACACAATTCAAGTTGTGGCACGTGCCCACCACCACATCCTGTGGAGCCGCAATCAGAACTATCGCGAGAAGATGCTGAATCGGCACATGGCCGATCATCGGCTGGTGTTCGAGCATTTCACGCATGATGCCTCGGTCATTCCGATGGCTTTCTATCCGATGTGGCAACGGCAGTTCCGCCGGCTGGAGGAAAAGGTCCGCGGGTGGGAATGGCATCGCGGCATGCTCGACGCTGACGGACGCAATGCGATCAAGGACCGAATTCGCGAAGAGGGGCCGCTCTGCACCAAGGCCTTCGACACGAAAGTCAAAGGCGAGAAGAAAATGTGGGCCCGCCCGCCGCACAAACTGGCGCTTGATTACATGTGGTATGCTGGCGAGCTGTCGACCTCGCACCGGCAGGGATTCACCAAATTCTACGATCTCATCGAACGGGTGATCCCCGAAGACTATCGCGCCTCCGTGCTCTCGGACGAGGCCCAGATCGACTGGCTGTGCCACAATGCGCTCGACCGCATGGCATTCGGCAGCGAAGGTGACATTCAGCGCTTCTGGGACGCGGTCACGAATGCCGAAGCCAAGTCATGGGTGGCCGATAATGCGCATGGCCTGGTGCCGGTCGAGATATGCGCAGCGGACGGTTCGGTCGTGTCCGTGTTCGCACCGGGGGACATCGAAACGCGTCTCGCCACCGCATCGGCCCCGACTTCGCGCCTGCGTATCCTCAACCCGTTTGACCCGGTCATCCGTGACCGGGCACGCCTGAAACGCCTGTTCGGGTTCGAATACACGGTCGAGATGTTCGTCCCAGCCGCCAAGCGCAAATGGGGATATTATGTTTATCCCCTGCTGGAAGGTGACCGTTTTGTCGGTCGCATCGAGGCCAAAGCCAACCGCAAGGCGGGCGAATTGAAGGTCCTTCGGGTGTGGAAAGAGCCGCGCGTGAAATGGACCCCAGCCCGCCACAGCAAGCTCGACGCGGAACTGGCGCGCCTGGCGCGATTTACGGGCCTTGAAACAGTGCTCTGGAGCGATGCCGCATCGTCAGACTTGCTTTGAAGCCTGCCTGGGTTAGGTCTGTCTCCAGATTTTGGGAGATTGAATATGATCCGTATCGGGCTGGCCAGTGTTGCCATTCTAGCTGTCGCCTCCTGCGCCCCGCAAATGCAGGGTGCCGGCAGTGCCATATCGGTGCAGCAAGCGCCGGACCAGGCCTCACCCGCAAGCGATGCTGACGCCTTTCATGAGTCGATTGCTGTGTTTGACAGCCACCTCGACACGCCGGCTCTGTTCCACACGGACGAGTACCTGTTCACCGAGCGTGGCACCTGGGAGGAAGACGGCACGCATGTTGATCTGCCGCGAATGAATGAGGGCGGTCTGGATGGTGGCTTCTGGGTCATCTTTACCCGCCAGGGCCCGCTGGACGAAGCCTCCTACGCTGCGGCGCGCACGCATGGCCTGATGCGCCAGACGGCGATCCGCGAATTTGCCGCCAAGTATCACGACAAGGTTGGCCTGGCCTTTGACGCTGACGATGCGGACCGTCTGCTTGCCGATGGCAAGAAGGTCGTGTTCCAGAGTATGGAAAATTCCTATCCGCTTGGGCTCGATGTGTCCCTGCTGGAGCATTTCTACATTGGCGGTCTGCGCATGATCGCGCCTGTGCACTTCGCCAACAACCAGTTTGCCGACAGCGCCACAGACATCAACCAGCTGTATGACGGGCTGAGCCCGCTCGGCGAGGACCTGATCCGTGAAGCCAATCGCCTTGGCCTGGTGCTCGATGGCAGCCATGCCTCCGACGCAACGGTGCGCGATATGCTGGCATTGTCGACGACGCCGATCATCCTGTCGCACACCGGCGCCAAGGCGATCTATGACCACCCGCGCAACATTGATGATGCCCTGTTGCTCGAACTCGCAGAAGCAGGCGGGGTCATCCAGATGAACATTTTTGGCGGCTACCTCGAAGCGCTGACGCCAACGCCGGAACGCGCAGCTGCCGTGGCAGAGTTCAACGAAACCTATGGCGCTGATCCGAGCGCGCTCGACGCCGACGGCCTTGCCGCCTGGGCGGCGGCGCGACAAGAACTCGATCGCCTGCATCCGCGGCCGCGTTCGACCTATGAGAAATTCATGGAACACACCTATCACGTGCTAGAGCTGATCGGCCCGGACCATGTCGGCATCAGTGGCGACTGGGATGGCGGCGGCGGCGTTGACGGCATGAGCGATGTCTCGATGCTGCAAAAAATCACCCGTGACCTTCTGGCCGCCGGTTATTCCCAGGACGACGTCGAAAAGATCTGGGGCGGCAACATGATGCGCCTGGTGCGCGCGGCCGAGGCGGCACGGACTTCCGAACTGGTCTCACCTGACGTGCTGAACTAAGCCGATGGAATGGCTCACCATCACGCCGCCCATCGTCGCGATCATTGTCGCGGTGTGGACTCGCAATGTGTTCTGGGCGCTCGGCCTGGCGATTTGGCTGAGTGAAACCATCATTGCCGGGTTCAATCCGTTCATGGGCGCGCTGGGCGGGATCGATCGTGCCGTTGGCGTGTTTGACAGCCCGTACAATACGCGGGTGCTGCTGTTCTGCCTGATCATTGGTGCGCTGATTGTCTACATGCACCGCTCTGGCGGTATCAGCGCCATGGTCGAACGGCTGCAGAACTCAGGCTTCGCCTCGACCCCCAGACGGGCCAGCCTGGTCACCGCGATTTGCGGCGTGCTGATCTTTGTCGAAACCAATATCAGCCTGCTGACCACCGGTATTCTCGGGCGCCCGCTATTCGACAAGCTCAAGGTCAGCCGCGAGCGCCTGGCCTATATCATCGACTCCACCTGTGCACCGGTCAGCGTTCTGATCCTGTTCAATGGCTGGGGCGCCTATTTGCTGGGCCTGCTCAACGAGAATGGCGTCGAAGGCGCAACCGGCGTCCTGATGGCGACGATCGGGCTCAATTTCTATGCCTGGATTACCCTGGTTCTGGTCTTCTTCACGGTGTTTTCGAACAAGACGTTCGGGCCCCTGGCAGCAGTTGAGCAGGGCGGGTCGAGCGTCGCGACCTCGTCAGGCACCAGCATGTTCAACGAAGCCCCGGCACCGCCATCCAGGGCGATCTATATGGCCGCGCCCCTGCTGATCATGATTGGCGGCACCATCGGCTTCATGCTGTGGACCGGGAATGGCGACATTCGCGAAGGCTCCGGCTCGCAGGCAATCCTGTGGTCGGTCATCCTCGGCACTGTGGTCGCGTTTTTCTGCCTGGCGCATTCGAAACGGGCCAAAGGCGAGATCCTGGATATCGGGTTCAAGGGCATGGGTGACCTGTTGCCCGCCGTGACCATGATCTTCCTGGCCCTGGTCCTCGGCGCCAGCCTGAACGCAGTCGGGATGCGCGAATTCATTGCCAGCATCGCCTCCAGCTTCCCGGCCCCGTGGACGATTCCGGCCATCCTGTTCGTTGCCGCCGGACTGACCTCGTTCACCGCTGGCACCAGCTGGGGCACATATGGGATCCTGGTCCCGGTCGCTGTCCCGCTTGCCATTGGGGCAGGCGTGCCAATGCCGCTCGCGATTGCCGCAGTGATGGGCGGTGGTGTGTTCGGTGACCATTGTTCACCAATCTCTGACACCACCATCATCGCGTCACTGGCCTCCGGCTGTGATCACATGGAGCATGTGCGCACGCAGCTGCCCTACGCGCTGTTTGGCGGCGTCATTGCGACCGGCTTGTATCTGGCGGCTGGCGTCGCGGCTTAGCCCAGGACTTCCTCGAGGAAATCCTTGCACGCGGCGAAGCTGCGGCGATCGGCACCGGCATCATAGACGGTTCCGAAATCCGGGTTGTCGGCGTGCGGGTTGGTGAAGGCGTGCATGGTCGCGCCATAGGCATGCAATTGCCAGTCGGCGCCTGCCGCCGTCATCTCCTTGGCGAAGGCCATGACATCGTCCGGCGTCGCCATCGGGTCTTCCCAGCCGTGCAGGGCCAGCACTTTTGGTGTCACCTTGTCGGCGGTGTTGCCCGGGTCGCCGAACAGGCCGTGAAAACTGACCACACCGGCCACCGCCATATTGGTTCGCGCCATGTCGAGCACGCTGAGGCCGCCAAAGCAGAACCCGATGGCGGCGGCCTTGTCGGTGCCGGCTTCCTGCTTCGCAACCTCAAGCGCCCTGGCGAGGCGGGACTGCAGCTCCGGGCGATTGCTGGCCAGCGGCGTCATCAGCGCTTCGCACTCTTCATTGGTCTCGCCGCGCTTGCCCTTGCCGTAGACATCGAGCGCAAATCCGGCATAGCCCCACTCGGCAAGCAATTGCGCCTTGCTCTGCTCGAACTCTGACTGGCCACCCCAGGCATGTGCGACGATGACGACGCCTTTCGGTGTCCCCGCCGGCATGGCGAGAAACCCTTCATAGGTTTGACCCTCTTGCTGATAATCTACGATCCGGGTGGTGGCGCTCATCTTCGGTCTCCTGGGTGAGAATTGAGTTTTCAGTGGTTTAGCGAAGCAAGGGCGGGTTTCAAGACTTGCCAAGGGGAAACTCAAGCCGCACATCTTGGGCATGACGAGAGTACTGATTGATTGTGATCCGGGTCTGGACGATGCGGTCGCCTTGTTGGCGGCGTTCGGGGCGCCAGAGCTGGAAGTTGTCGCGCTCACCACGGTGGCCGGTAATGTCAAAGGACCGCAAACCGCCAAAAATGCCCGTATCATTCGCGAAGTCGCAGGCCTCGGGCGTGCCGTGCCGGTCTGCGCCGGCGCGCCGCGTCCCTTGTTGCGCGACCCGGTGACCGCCGAGGACTTTCACGGCAGCACCGGCCTCGGCGATCTTCCGTTTCCGGCGCCGCGCGAGCCACTGTCGCGCAGCCACGCGGTCAACATGATCATCCGCATGTGCAAGACCGCAGCGGCGGATCCGCTGAAGCTGATCATTACCGGCCCGATGACCAATGTCGCGCTGGCCCTGACCATGGCGCCGCACATTCGTGACGGCATCGACGAAATTGTCCTGATGGGCGGTGCCGACAGCGAGGGGGGCAACATCACACCCTTCGCCGAATTCAATGTCTTTGCCGATCCACATGCCGCGTCTGCGGTGTTCGGATCAGGACTGCCGATCCGCTGCTTGAGCCTTGATGTCACCCACGATGTCCGCGCCACGCCTGACCGGCTCGACATGATCCGCGGCGTCGGCACAGCCCAGGCAGACGTTGCGGTGCAATTGCTTGAAGCGTCCTGCAAGCTGGAATTCTCGGCCAATGGCGACCGGCACGCGCCGCTGCACGATCCGAGCACGATCATCGCCGTCACCCGGCCGGATCTGTGGCGCGGCCGACGCGCGCATGTCGACGTCGTCACCGCGCCGGGCAAACAGTTCGGTCGCACCCTTCCGCGCTTTGCCGATGACGGCGCAGTGATGTGGTACGAACATGCCGACGGGGACGCCGTGTTCCAGGAACTTGGCCGGCTATTGGGAGAATTTCGTTGAGTGTTACCATTGGTGTCGTTGGTTCCGTGAACCTGGATCTCGTTGCCAGCGGGGCGCCGCTGCCGCGTGCCGGCGAGACGATCACGGGCGCACAGTTCGCCCAACACCCGGGCGGCAAGGGCGCCAACCAGGCGCTGGCCGCGCGCCGCCTTTGCGCAAATGTGCACATGATCGGCTGTGTCGGTGATGACGCACTGGCCGAGACAGCGCTTGCCCTGCTGCGGCGCGATGGCGTCGATGTGTCGAACGTGATGAGCGAGCTTGGCACCGCCACAGGCGTGGCCCTGATCGCGGTGTCTCCAGACGGCGAGAACCAGATCATCGTGGCCAGCGGCGCCAATTCCCGGGTTGGCCCGAGCGACGTGGCCGGCCTGCCGAAATGCGATGTTATCCTGAGCCAGCTGGAAGTTCCGGTAACCGCGGTCGAAGCCGCGGCGCGCGTGGCCGCGGAAACCGGTGCCTTGATGGCGATCAACCTGGCCCCCGCCATGGGCGTCTCACCGCAATTGCTGAAAGATGCGGACCTGCTGATCGTCAACGAGATCGAAGCGCAATTCTACGGCGATGCGTTACACGAGCGTGGCGGCCTGGTGGCGCTGACGCTGGGCGGCGAGGGCGCGGCCCTGTTCAAGATGGGGCAGGAGATCGCGCGGGTACCGGCGTTCAGTGTCGACGTTGTCGACACGACCGGGGCCGGCGACACCTTCTGCGGTGCGCTGGCTGTGGCGCTGGCGGAAGGACAGGATCCGGAAGCGGCGCTCAGGTTCGCATCAGCCGCCGCCGCGCTGGCTGTCACACGAGCCGGGGCGCAACCGAGTTTGCCGACCCGCGCGCAAGTTGACGCAATGCTGGCGGAGGGCTGATTGGGCGACCTTCCGATCACGCGGATCCGGCAGAGCGAAGACCGCCAGGCTGCGATCCGCGACGCGGTTCGCACCGCCACCGGGATCGGGTTCGACCGGGCCCCCAGCCGCGTCGCCAGAGCGGCTGATGCAGGTGCCTTGTTCCGGTTCCTTTCGGATCCGGACATCCATGCGCCGATCTACAATCTTCCGCGCCCGCTGACGCTCGAATCCGTGGCCGGGTTCATTGATCGCAAGCGCCAGCAGCGCGAAGACGGGCTAGGCCTGCTGCTGTTACGTTTCGACCCGAGCGGCGACATCATTGGCTATTCCGAAATTGATGTCTGGCCGCAATGGGGCGCGGGCGATCTCGGCGGCGCCTTGCGCAAGGATCAGCAGGGCAAGCGGGCCGGCGTCGATGGTGCCAGGCAGACCTTTAGCTGGATGTTCGAGACCCTGAAACTGGAATTGCTCGTCGCCACGGGCGCGCTCGACAATATTCGAACCGCGCGCCTGCTCGACCGTCTTGGCTTCGACCGCAAGGGCGAAATCACCAGCACACGCGCCGACGGCTCGACACGTCAGTCGCTGGTCTGGGAAGTGTCCCGGTCGCAGTGGCAGGCAATGTCGCGCTAGGCCTTGATCAGACCAATCTCGCGCAGCCGTTCCATCAGATAGTCCTGCGCCGTAATCGGCGCTTCCGCCTCGCCGCCTTCGGCCAGGCATTGAGGCAGCGCCTCGATCAATACATCCTGATTGAAGTGCAGGAAGAAGGGCGTCGAATAGCGCGGGAACCTGGCCCGTTCCGGCGCCGGGTTGAGCACCCGATGCGTCGTCGATGGCAACACGCCGCCGGTCAGTCTTTGCAGCATGTCGCCGCAATTGATGACCAGAGAGCCAGCGGGCGGATTGACGTCGAGCCACTCGCCTGAGCGATGCAATGCCTGCAGTCCGGCTTCTTCAGCACCGAGCAGCAGTGTGATGACATTGATGTCTTCATGTGCGCCCGCGCGGACGGTGCCTTGCGGCGGGGGATTCTTCTGCGGCGGATAATGCAGCAGGCGCAGGATAGAGTTGCCATTGTCGACCTTGTCGTCGAACCAGCTTTCCGGCAGTCCGAGATGCAAGGCCACGGCGCGCAGGAGCTGGGCCCCGAACGTATCCATGGCGGAATAGAAGTCGCGGGTCGCCTCATCAAACTCTGCCACTTCAGGCACGGCTGGCGTGTCTTTCATGGTGGCCCGGTACGGGCTGTCCTCAGGCAGGTCACGGCCGGTGTGCCAGAATTCTTTCAGATCAGCCGACGCAGCGCCCTTGGCATTCTCGGTGCCAAACGGGGTGTAGCCGCGTTGGCGCCCGCCAGCGGCATCGTGATAGTTTTCTTTGACGTCTTCGGGCAGTTCGAAAAAGGCCTTGGACGCGGCGATCGCGCGTTCGATCACGCCTTGCGAAATCGGATGGTCGCTGATCACGGCAAAGCCGGTCTCACGAAACGAGCGACCGAGCGCGTCGGCAAAGGCACGTTTGTCGTCGGGCCATTGCTTGAACGAGATGGGAGTAAAGTATTCAGTCATGCCCCCTCATACGCCTCCCAGAAAAATAGGGGAAGTGCGGAACTTCCCCTATTCATGGATTCGAATCTGTTGGGGTGGGCTTACGACCCTGGAATCGGCTCCGGCATGCGCCAGCGGCCATCTTCAGTCTGGCAGACCTCTACAGGCTCACGAATGACGGTGCCGTCCGGCAGGCGCGTTTCACGGCGAACGGTGACACACTCGCCGGCCGCGGTTTGGCTTTCCGGCGCTGGATATTGAGCGTCTGGCGCACCATAGAGATCCTCTTCGGCATCGCCCGGATAAGACGGATAGGCCGGGCCCGCCGTCGGGGCGTGGACGGGCTGTGGCTGGGCCGGGCCCGCTTGAGACGGATATTGCGGCGGATCCCAGGCCGGTCCGGTCGGTGACCGCGTTGGCGCATGCACGTCGCCCATTCCGGCGCCATAATTCCGGTTCGAATAGTGCCGTCCGGTGTCATAGGATCCGTAATTGGTCGAATAGGTCCGCGAGCAATCTGTAGAGCTTCCGGCGAGTTCAGAGCCGATGGCGGCACCAACAAGGCCGCCAATCAGGCCGCCGGCAATCTCGGCGCCATCATCACCGCGATCATGATAATAGCCGCGTCGGTGGCCGCGATACCCACGATATCCGCGATGGCGGTAATGCCCGCGACGGCGATGGAAGCCATTGTCTGGCTCCAGCTCGCCGCCAATGGCAACGCCGATCAATCCGCCAGCAACAGCGCCGACAAGACCGCCGGCCAGCTTGTCGCTGTCCCTTTGTTTCTCGCACGCCACACTGGCGACGGATTTTTGCGGCCCGTGATAGCCGCCATAGGAATTGTAGCGTTCATGGTCTGCGAGCGCTGCAGGCGCGAAGCAAAGCGCGGCGGCAGCGGTGACTAGACTGGCTCGGATCATAGAGATCTCCTGTTTCGCGAGACGCACCCGCCCTGTATGCCGCAAAGCTGCCCGATCCTGTCTGAACGGAAGCTGAAGGCGCACCGGGCGTTCTGCACTAGACGACAGGGGCACGGAGACCCATGTTAGGCGCATGGGTTTGTTCAAGAACGCCATGCGGAATGCCGGTCGCGCCCGATACACCGCCGCGCAAGGGCTGCGTGCGGCCTGGTATGGCGGGCAATACGCCCTCGCACGCCGCCGCTCAGCCGGGTTTAATCGACCTGGTGAGCCTGTGTTCAAACCCAGCAACACGCCCAACCCCAAGGCGCTCAGGGCGGCCTATTTCGATCTGTTTCGATCGGATCGCGCGAATGTGGAGGCCGGTCTCTATCCGGATCCCGTCGGACGCGACATGCGCGTCGTGGATCTGGCCAAATCAATGCGCCGGGCCCGCGCGTTCCTGGCCGACGTCTCGGAGGTTGATCGTCGCCGCGTCGACCGCAACGGCACTGAAGTGCGCACCCACGACGCTGCCGATCCGAGCCGCTTTCCTGCCTATTACCGCCAGAACTTCCATTATCAGTCCGATGGCTGGTTGAGCGAAGAAAGCGCCGACATTTACGATCATCAGGTCGAGGCGCTGTTCACAGGGTCCGCCGATGCCATGCGCCGGGCTGCGCTGGCAGAACTGGTGCGCGAGGTCAGGACAGGCGACCAGCGTCAGACCAAAGTGCTGGATCTGGCCTGCGGCACCGGTCGGTTCATGGCGCAGACCCTGCGCGCCATGCCGCGCCTGAAACTGACCGGTCTGGATCTGTCGCCGCCTTATGCCGACGCCGCGCGAACGGCCATTCGGCGCTGGCCACATGCCGACGTCGTCGAAGGCCTGGCCGAGGCCATGCCGTTCGAGGATGAGAGTTTCGATCACTTGATCTCGATCTATCTGTTTCATGAATTGCCGCCCCGCATTCGACCGAAAGTGATCATGGAAGCCGCGCGCGTATTGAAGCCGGGCGGCACGTTCATCATCGCTGACAGCCTGCAATTCGGTGACGATGAAGGCCTGGACGGATTCCTGGAATATTTCCCGGAAGGCTTTCACGAGCCGTATTACAAAGGGTACCTGAAATGGGCCTTTGACCCGCATATGGCCAAACAAGGGTTCAGCAGCGAACGACTAAACCTCGCCTTCCTGACCAAGGTCCGGGTCTGGCGAAAACAGGGGCAGGGCGATGCTTGAGCCATCGCACAGCCTGATTGATGGCCTCAAGGCGCGATACGCAGAGCCGCAACGCCACTATCACACGTGGGCCCACATCGAAGCCCTGCTCGGTCATTTCGACGGCGTTGCTGCGCAGTGGCACGATCCGACCGCTGTGCGATGGGCCTTGTACTGGCATGACGCGATCTATGATCCGCAAGCGGCCGACAATGAAGACAAGAGCGCCGATTTACTGATCGAACAGGCGCGGTCCGAGCTGGAGACTGACAGCCTGCGGCGCGCCGCGCGCATCATTCGCGCCACCAAGGCACATGAGATGCCGGACGGGTTGCCAGAAATGGAGGCTTCTGATCTTGCTTGCTTCCTGGACATCGACCTGTCCATTCTGGCCAGCCCTGAGCCGGCGTTCGATCGATACGAAGCGCAGATTCGCGCCGAGTACGCGTTTGTGCCCGTGGACATTTATCGACAGGCGCGATCCGGCGTCCTGACCCGGTTCCTGACGCGCGAGCGTCTTTATTTTTCTGACCATTTTTACAAGCTCTGGGAGGTGGCCGCGCGCAAGAACTTGCGTCGGTCCATCGCCCGTCTCGAACGAAAGGACGATGCTTATGTCTGACCGAAAACTGATGCTGATCACCGGGGCCTCCGCCGGGATCGGGGAAGAATTTGCCAAACAATATGCCGAGCTTGGCTGGGACATTGCGCTCACGGCGCGCCGTGCGGACAGGCTTGAAAAGCTGGCCCGCGAACTTGAGGAGAAACATAGCGTATCGACTCTGGTGATTACGCAGGATCTCGCCCGCGCGAACAGTGTCGACACCATCCTCAAAGAGATCAAGGAAGCCGGGCGGCATGTCGATGGCGTCGTCAACAATGCCGGCTATGGGCTGCCTGGGACGTTCCTGAACACCAAGTGGAAAGACCAGGCGGCGTTCATGCGCGTGCTGTTCACTGCCCCGATCGAGCTCACCCACAAGGTCCTGGGCGGGATGGCAGAACGCAAGTTCGGTCGCATCATCAATGTCGCTTCACTGGCCGGATACACCCCTGGCTCCAACGGGCACACGCTCTATGCCAGCGTCAAATCCGGCCTGATCAAGTTCTCCGAAAGCATTCAGGCCGAAGCCGAAGGGGCGGGGCTGGACAATGTGCATTGCACAGCGCTGTGCCCCGGATTCACCTGGTCGGAATTCCATGACGTCAATGGCACGCGCGAGAAAACCAATGAGATGCCGGATTGGTTGTGGATGGAAGCTGCCCCTGTGGTCGAGGCAGGGATCCGGGCGTGTGAAAGAGGCCAGCCCGTGGTTGTGCCGGGCGCCGTCAACAAGGGACTGGCGACGCTGAGCAAGATCCTGCCGGAGCCGCTGGGCCGCGCCATGGTGGGCGCGCAATCGAAACGCTTCCGCAGTACGGAGTAAGCGCGCTCTTGCGACGTTCGGGGAACCATCCTAGGTGACAGGAAACAATCACGGAGTCTGAGCATTGAGAGACCTATTCTGGGCCCTGCACAGCTATTTCATCTCACCCGTCCTGACGATCTTCTTTTTCGGACTGCTCGTCTATGTCATCCTCGGATGGCTGATGATTGGCGGCGTCGTCGACAATCGCAACCCGACCGTGCGCTCGATTTATGGCTTCCTGTTCTCGATCATCGAACCGGTGGCGAAGCCGATCCGGCGGTTCATTCCACCGATTGGCGGCCTGGATTTGTCGATCCTGGTGGTCGCCCTCGCCATCCCGTTCCTGCGTGACTGGCTGATCCCGCGCCTCATCTTTGCGATCCCGGTCTAAGTTTTATCCGTCCTCAGGGTGACGAATCTCACGTCTCGCTCTAAAGGCGAGGTTTAGCAGCGGCTGTTCGTCGATCTGGCGCCAGCCAATCACGGGAGAGACGGGTCGTGACAGCTCAGGTCATTTCAGGAAAAGAGGTTGCCGCTGATGTGCGCGCAGGCGTGAAAGCGGCGGTCGACACGCTGCCGGGGCAGCCGACGCTCGCGGTGGTCCTGGTCGGTGAAGATCCGGCCAGCCAGGTCTATGTGCGCAACAAGGTACGCCAGACCGAGGAATGCGGCATGCGATCCCTGCATCACCATCTGCCGGCTGATGCCAGCCAGACGGACGTCGAGACGTTGATTTCCAGTCTGAATGACGACGATGAGATCGACGGCATCCTGCTGCAGCTGCCCTTGCCGAAAGGCCTCGACGAAGCGGCCGCAATCGAGAAGATCGATCCCGACAAGGATGTTGACGGCCTGACCGAGGCGAGCGCCGGGCGTCTGGTGCTCGGCAAGCCGGGCATGCGGCCCTGCACGCCGACCGGCTGTGTGATCCTGGCCAAACGCGCACTCGGCGACGACCTGTCCGGCAAGCATGTGGTCGTGATTGGACGGTCCATCCTGGTCGGCAAACCGGCGGCGCTTTTGTTTCTGGCCGAGAATTGCACCATCTCGATCGCGCATTCGCGCACGGCGGACCTGCCGGCCCTGTGCCGCGAAGCCGATATTGTCGTGCCGGCGGTTGGTCGCCCGCAAATGGTCAAGGGGGATTGGCTGAAACCCGGTGCCTGCGTCATCGATGTCGGCATCAACCGCATACCGGCACCGGAGCGCGGCGAGGGCAAGACCCGGCTGGTCGGAGATGCCGATTATGACAGCTGCGCTGCCGTGGCTGGTGCGATGACCCCGGTGCCAGGCGGCGTCGGGCCGATGACCATTGCCTGCCTGCTCAGAAACACCGTGCTCGCCGCCTGTGCACGGCGCGGCTGGAATGTGCCAGCGGGGATCTGATGGCGAGGAAACCACGCTTCATTCTTTATCAGAAAGAGCACAGCACACATCGCTACCGCATCGCGCCCGCGAATGCGCTCGGCTTTTTTGTCTTCCTGGCGAATTTGGGCGGGTTGCTTTTCGGATGTTTCGAAATGCTCGGAATGTATGGCCTGATCCCGGCATGGCTGGGCACGCTGATCTTCATCGTGGCGCTTGGGGTCTTCCTCTATTCGATGATGTTCCTGACGGATTATTCGCGGCCTGGGGACGGCGCGTGAGCCAGCCGTTCCGCTGTCGAGAAACCAAGAGCTTCGCGTCCTTGTGGGCCAGGCAATCCGGCCTCTGTGCGTTGTGCGGCACGCCGATGCTGCGCAACCGGTTTGACGCCCCGCACGCGCGCGTCTGGACGAAACAGCGCGCCACCATCGATCATGTCATCCCGCGCTCGAAAGGCGGGACCGACAGTCCGGACAACCTGCAGCTCGCGCATGCGCGCTGCAACAAGATCAAGGGCAATCGGTTGTAGCTAGTCGGCGGTGTCGTCCGGGATCGCCTGGTCCATGCTGCGGGCCGCCTGGCCACACGGACCACCCACCTGTTTGGCCGGAACGCCCGCGACCGTGCATTGCGCCGGGACATCCTTCAGGACCACCGACCCGGCCGCAATCTTGGCCTCGTCGCCGACGCGGATATTGCCCAGCACTTTCGCGCCGACCGATAACAGGACGCCATTGCCGATCTTGGGATGACGGTCGCCGACTTCCTTGCCGGTGCCGCCCAGGGTGACGCCATGCAACAAGGAGCAGCCATCGCCGACGACAGCGGTTTCACCGATGGTGATGTCCGTCGCATGGTCGAGCATCACGCCTTTGCCAATGCGGGCGGCGGGATGAATGTCGACGGCGAACAGTTCGGACGCGCGCGACTGGAACTGGAACGCCAGCGTTTCGCGGCCCTGTCTCCAGAGATGATTGGCGACGCGGTGTGTCTGCAGCGCCAGGAAGCCTTTGAAGAACAGGAAGGGCTGCAACATGCTGCGACAGGCGGGATCGCGGTCCAGCGTCGCCTGCATGTCGGCTTCCGCCGCTTCGACCAGGTTCGGATTGGCGTCATAGGCATTGGCAAACACCTGACGCACTTGCTGTGCGCCCATTTCGGGGCCGGCCAGCTTTTCAGCAATGTGGAAGGCCATGGCCTGGCAGATCGTCTCGTGGCTGAGAATGGCGGCGTCGATATAACTCGCCATGGTTGGCTCATCCGCAGCCGCCGCGCGCGCTTCAAAGCGCAGACGGGTCCAGACCGGGGGCGGGGCACCAATGTCGGGATTATGTTCCACCGAACCACTCCTCCATTCACAGATTAGTGTAGATGGAGTGCGCGGCGGGCGAGATCAAGTCACGTCCACGCGAGGGCAGCAGGCGTCAGACTTTTTTCTGGTGCAGGAAACGGATCGCGAATTCGCCGCTGACCGCACGCACCACTTCCCCGCGCAGGGTGCCGACACGGACCTGTTCGCCAACGATTGGCACCGGGCCATCAAACTCGAACGCCGCGCCCGTCAGTGAGATGTCGATGACACGGCATTGCAGCTGGGTGCCATTGGAGCGGGTGATCAGAGCCGGGCCACCGCCGGCTTTGCGCGGCGCCGAACGTTCATCCGACAGATCATATTTTTTGTGGTTGAGCAGCCAGACCAGGCGATCAGAGAGCTTGTCTTTCTTGTGATCAGAGGCCTTGAAGACAACCGCGAAACCATCATCCGTGTGACGGACGACCTCGCCAGAGACGCGTCCGAGATCGTCGAAATAGCAGACCACGGAGGCCCCGACTTCCGGAATGGCGCGGGCACGGACTATGGCACCGCCGCACGAAACATTGGCCGTCAGGAAGGTGTGATCCGCGCCATCGTGCAGGAACCGACCATTCAGGTTCAGCTCAACCCGTTTATGCCGACGTCGATCCGGTTTTGTACGGATTGAAGACGTTTCGGTCTGTTGTTTTAGCAGTGCTGCACTCATAGTGCCTCCCGAATTTGACCCGTTGCACCGCCCGTTGCCGCATGGATTGACAATATTGGGGCCGGGTTCACAAATGGTTGAGAATGTCGATAAAACTCGCGCTAATTGCGCGGAAGAAAAAAGATCTGAGGACCCAAATATGAGCCAGAAAAAGGGCTTTGATTACATTGTCGTAGGAGCAGGAAGCGCCGGTTGTGTCTTGGCCAACCGGCTGAGCGAGGATCCGGATGTCTCTGTTTGCCTGATCGAAGCCGGCAAAAAGGACAAGTCATTGATGATTCGCATGCCGGCCGGGGTCGGCAGTCTGATCAAGGACGAAAACCCGCACAATTGGGGATTCTGGACGACGCCTCAAAAGCATATGGATGACCGCAAGCTGTGGTGGCCTCGCGGGCGCGGTTGGGGCGGCTCGTCCTCGATCAATGGCATGATCTACATTCGTGGCCATGCGCGCGATTATGATCAATGGCGGCAAAGCGGCCTGACCGGCTGGGGCTTTTCGGATGTGCTGCCTTACTTCCGCAAGTCGGAAGGCTATGAAGGCGGCGCCAATGATTTTCATGGCGGCGATGGTCCGCTGCGCGTCACGGAAAGCCCGCTCGAAGATTCCATCTATGACATGTTTGTCCAGGCCGGCCGCGATGCCGGCTATCCCGAAACAAAGGATTTCAACGGCGCGCAACAGGAAGGCTTCGGTCCGTATCAACGCACCATCAATGAGGGCCAACGCTGGAGCGCCTCATTCGCTTATCTTCGTCCGATCGAGAAGGAACGCGAAAACCTGACCATCCTGTCCACGGCGCTGGTCTCGAAAGTCGTGTTTCGCGGCGGCAAGACGCATGGCGTGGAAGTTGTCGCCAAGAAGGGCGCCGAGCCCGAGACCATTGTCGCCGATCGTGAAGTCATCATTTGTGCCGGTGCGGTGCAGTCGCCGCAAATCCTGCAGCTGTCCGGCATCGGGCCGGCCGATGAGCTCCGCAAGAACGGCGTCACCTGCGTCGCGGACTCGCCAAATGTCGGTGCCAACCTGCAGGACCATCTCGATGTCACCATCATTCACGAGATGACCCAGAAGGCCTCGGCATATTCGAAACAGGCGGGACTGAAGAAACTGGCCGTCGGGATCAAGTACCTGATGTCAAAATCGGGCCCGGGTGCAGACAATTTCCTGCAAGCCGGCGCGTTCCTGAAGACGCGTGAGGGCCTTGATCGCCCGGATATCCAGCTGCACCTCGTCAATGCCATGATGCGTGATCACGGCAATTATGATTACGGCCGCGACGGCTTCACCATCCATTCCTGCCAGCTGCGTCCGGACAGCCGCGGAACCATCATGATCCAGAGCGCGGACCCGTTTGAGCATCCGCTGATCGATCCCAACTACCTGGCCGCCGAGAGTGATCGCATCACGATGCGGGAGTCGGTCAAGATGATCCGCGAGATCGCTGGCCAGAACGCCTTGTCGCCCATTCGGGGCAAGGAAGCCCTGCCGGGCGAACGCGTACAGACTGATGACGAAATCGACGCCTTCATCCGCGAATATGGCGAGACCATCTACCACCCGGTGGGCACTGTCGCGATGGGCATTCAGGATGAGGCGCCGCTAGATGGCGAGCTGAACGTGCGCGGCGTGGAAGGCCTGCGCGTTGTCGATGCTTCCGTGATGCCAACCCTGATTGGCGGCAACACCAATGCGCCGACCATCATGATTGCCGAGAAGACCGCCGACATGATCCGGGGGATCGCGCCGCTGCCGCAGGAAAGTGTCGACGTCGCTGCCTAGAGGTCCCGTTTCCAGACCGTGCGGGCATGTTGATCGATATCTGCGCCGAGCCCCATCCAGGCGAGTTGCCCGCTGTCTGCGTTGACGATGACGAACTTGCCGCGTTCGGCGAGGACAGTGGCGAGTTGATTGCGTAGATCGAGCGCAGACACGGGCGCGTTGAGGACAAAAGTTCCGGGCATCAGTTCGGCAAATCGTCCCATCTGATTGAGCAAAGCGATCATCGCGCGGCGTCCATCGCCATCCGTGCGGATTGTGATCAGATAGTTTGCAGCCTCCGGCGCGTCTTCAGGCGTGCGCGTGGGCGTGTCGTCGGCGAACAGAGGGGAGAGCTCGGGATGCTCGGAGGCGAGATAGAAGGCGCCGCCGTCGCCATTCGCAACGCTTGAGTGGCTTCGGATTCGATCCTCTTCCGCAAAGCTCTTCATCTGACCGAATGTGTACGGGCCGTAGACCACGCCCGCGACCGCGATGCGCCAGATCGGCGGATCGATTTGCGACAGATCGAGCGCGTCATTCAAAGCCATGTCGCCACGTCATCCTTGATTCAGGCCTCTCGAACCATAGCCTAGGCGCAGGCTGAAAATCCGGGAGGTCACCATGATCGATAGCGAGTTTGTAAACACCAAAACTGAAGGAAACGTTCTGATTGTCGAAATCAATCGGCCCGAGAAGATGAACGCCTTGCACCCGCCGGCCAATCGCGACCTTGGCGACGTGTTCGACAAGTTTGCCGAGGACAAGGATCTGTGGGTGGCCGTGATTACGGGCGCTGGAGATCGCGCATTCAGCGCCGGCAATGATCTTCGCTATCAGGCGGAAGGCGGTGAGATGTTTCCCGTCCCCAGCGGCTTTGGCGGCCTGACCAATCGCTATGATTTGTTCAAACCCGTGATCGCAGCGGTCAACGGCGTGGCCATGGGAGGTGGCTTTGAAATCGCGCTGGCTTGCGATCTGATCATTGCCTCTGACACGGCGCGGTTTGCCTTGCCGGAACCGAAAGTCGGGCTCGCGGCGCTGGCTGGCGGACTGCATCGCCTGCCACGCCAGATCGGGCTGAAGCGCGCCATGGGCATGATCATGACGGGACGCCACGTGATGGCGGAAGAGGGCAAGGAGCTCGGGTTCGTCAATGACGTCGTCCCGCAGGCGGAGCTGATGGACGCTGCCATGCGCTGGGCGAACATGATCACCGAATGCAGCCCGTCATCCATCCGCACATCGAAGGAAGTGGCGATGAAAGGCCTCGACACGGCCAACTTCGAAGACGCGTTTTCGCAGCGCTACGAGGCCATTGGAAGAATGCTGAAAAGCCCCGATTTCATTGAAGGTCCCTTGGCCTTCGCGCAGAAACGAAAACCGAACTGGAGCGGCGAATAGGTAAAATCGGTTTGTCGTCTCACTGTGATCCCGGTATGGTTTGTGGATAAAACGATAAAGGGGAGATTGAGATGTGGATGTTAGTCCGGTCGATGTCGAATGCATCGTCCAAGATTCTCGCGACATTTTTCATGGTCTTGATATTGATGATGCTGGGCGTTCTGTTCGTGCCGAGCGTGTTCAATGGCGTGAATGATTTCGCCAATTACATCGCCAATCTGAACTGGATCAGAAACCCGAGTCTCGGCGAACAGGGCGTGGCCGTGTTCCGTGTGTTCATCAATGAAGCCTCGATCTTCGGAATCCTGATGACGTTGATCGCGCGGATCGTGGTCGAGATCCTGTGGTGGGGCAGCGCGCAGTTGTGGCGCATGGTCAATCCGCCGGAACCCAAGCCGACCGGCGACCCAAGTGGTGGATATTACAACTAAATCCAGCGAATCCTGATTGTGATGGTTTTCACGCTGAGCGCATGCCGTTATGGCAGGTCGTCAGAAGATTTAGGAGTGAATCATGGGCCGTGAAGAATTCTGCGCCTCGAGGCGTATCTGAAGGAAAAGCTCAATCCGGGGCTGCGTTTGATCGCCCGCAAGGAGACCGACGACTCGGTTGAGGTCTATCTTGGTGCAGAGTTCCTCGCCGTCGTCTACAAAGATGTTGATGATGGTGAAACCAGCTATGCGCTGAACATGACCGTCCTTGCCGAGGACATTGGCGCGGAATAGGTCGGACGTAATCAGGAATCCCAATCGAACGGCCCGAGGCAAAAGCTTCGGGCTTTTTCTTTGTCTGGGCACCGCGTCGCGCTGAGTGTTTCACATTGCCTGTTGGCGTCTTGACCCGCGGCGCGAGCCGGGGTGTATATCGATAAACAGAAAACTCGGGGCCCTCATGAAATCCTCTCTCAAAGTGCTATTCGGTAGCGTCGCCATTCCTCTTTCGCTGGTGGCGCTGGCCAGTTGCGGTCAAGCGACAGATGCTGGCGATGCATCGCAAGACGTCGCAAGCGTCGACGCTTCCATCGTCACCACGCCGGTCATCGAACCCTGGGGCTATCCCATGGACGCTTTCGACCAGGCGACAAAGCCAGGTGATGACTTCTTCCAGTTCGCAAATGGTGGCTGGCTGAACGACACCGAGATCCCATCCGACCGTTCCGGCACCGGTTTCTCGATTGTCATGCAGGAGCGCAACGAAGCGCGCATAGCCGAGATTATCGAAGACCTGTCTGGCGCCGAAGTCGAGCCGGGATCAAACGGCCAGAAAATTCGCGACCTCTACAATGATTTCATGGATGTCGACGCCATCAATGCCAAAGGCATCGAGCCCATCCTGGCCGACGCCGCGCGCATCCAGGCGGCAAACTCGCACGAAGACATCATTCGGCTGATGGCCGACCCGTCACTGGGGCTTGGCGGGCCGATCGCCATCTATGTCACGATCGATTCCAAGCAACCCGACAGTTATGTCATGGGCGCGACCCATTCCGGATTGGGGATGCCGGACCGGTCTTACTATCTGCGCGATTCCGAACGGCTTGCGGACGCCCGCGACGCCTACAAACGGCATCTGGTGCGCATGCTGGACCTTCTCGGCGAAGCTGACAGCGCGCCTCGTGCTGAGGCGATCTTTGCCCTCGAAACGGCGATCGCGGAACAGCACTGGACACGGGCCGACCGACGCAATGCGGATCGCACCTATAACCGCATGACCATCAATGAATTGTCAGCCTTCGCTCCGGGTGTCGCCTGGACGGCCGCCTTTGATGGATTGGGATTGCCAACCGAGGGTGATGTCGTGGTGCGCGAGAAAGAGGCGTTCCCGGCGCTGGCCGCCGTGTTTGCGGACACACCGGTTGAGGTTTGGCGGGATTATCTGCTGGTCCGGCTGGTTTCAAACAATGCCGCGTCCTTGTCGGACGAGATCTATATGGCGAATTTCGAATTCTATGGCCGCGACTTGCGCGGACAGGAAGAGCCACGCGATCGCGACAAGCGCGGGATCAGCCTGGTCAATGGTCGCCTCGACCAGGCCGTCGGGCGCGAATATATTGACCGCTACTTCCCCGAAGAGTCGAAAATCCAAATGACCGAAATGTTCGAGAACATTCGGACGGCGCTGTCGATCCGGATCGACAATCTCGAATGGATGACGGACGAAACCAAGGTCCGGGCGCAGGAGAAGCTGGCGGCGATGACCGCCAAGATCGCTTATCCCGAAGTGTGGACCGATTATTCCGAACTGGACGTCGTCCCGGGTGACCTGATGGGCAACATTCGTCGCCACCGCGTGTGGTCGAACCAACGGCAAGTGGCACGGCTTGGCACCAAGGTCGACAAGCGTGAATGGTTCTCGGCGCCGCAAACGGTCAACGCCTTCTACAGTCCGAACCGCAATGAGGCCTTTATCCCGGCCGGTTACATCCAGTCGCCGCTGTTCGACCCGAACGCTGACCCGGCGATCAACTATGGCGCCATCGGCTCGATTGTCGGCCATGAGATCGGACACGGGTTCGATGATCAGGGCTCCAAGTTCGACGCGAATGGCTTCCTGCAAAGCTGGTGGACAGATGAAGACCGCGCCGCGTTCGATGCCCTCGGTGACCAGCTCGCGGACCAGTTCAGCGCGTATGAGCCACTGCCAGGCCTGAACGTGAACGGCCGTCAGACCCTGGGCGAGAATATCGGCGATCTTGCCGGCATCATCGTCACTTATCATGCCTACAAGCTGTCACTGGACGGTGCGGAATCGCCGGTGCTGGATGGCTTTACCGGCGAACAGCGCGTGTTCCTCGGGCGGGCGCAGGCGCGGCGGTTCAAGCGCACCGAAGAATCCTTGCGTCAACGCCTGCTGTCGGCTCCGCACAGCCCGATGAAGCTGCGTGTGAACGGCATGATCCGCAATATTGACGAGTGGTATGAAGCCTTCGACGTCCAGCCGGGCGACGAAATGTATATCCCACCGGAAGAGCGCGTTCGGATCTGGTAACAGATGAGCCGCCCACGCGACGGAAACCGCGCCTGACTGGCTGACATTGCTGCTCAGCCCGCTAAGCTCTGCGCCAGGATCCAGCCAGACCAAAGGATTGCCTTATGCTGACACGTTTCGGAATCTTTGCCGTCGCCGCCCTGCTGCACGCCGGTGCCACAGGCGTCGCGCAGGAGGCACCCGGCGCCCGCGCGTTGATGAGTTTCGACACGCTGCATCATGACGTGATTTCCGAACACGGCATGGTCTCGGCGCAGGACAAGATCGCGGCGCAGGTCGGACGTGACATCCTGGCCAGGGGCGGCAACGCCGTCGATGCGGCCGTGGCGACAGGGTTTGCGCTGGCCGTCACCCACCCTCAGGCCGGCAATCTTGGCGGCGGTGGCTTCATGCTCGTGCGCCTGGCGGAGTCCGACACGGTCATTGCCATCGACTTCCGCGAGACCGCGCCGAAGGCGGCCTCGCGCGACATGTTCCTGGATGCGGATGGAGAGGTCGACAATGCGGTCGCGCAATACTCGCATCTGTCTGCGGGCGTGCCCGGGACCGTGATGGGCCTGCTGGAGGCCCTGGACGCCCACGGCACGATGAGCCGGAGCGAGGTGCTGGCGCCCGCCATCGCACTGGCTGCAGACGGCTTTCCAATGAGCTACGCGCTGGATCAGAGCCTCGAATCGCATCGCCAGCAATTGTCGGCAGATGCCAGCTCGATTGCCTATTTCCTCGACCGAAAGGCAGGTGATCAATTTATCCAGACCGATCTGGCCGAGACGCTTCGCCGGATTAGCGCAGACGGTGCGAAAGGGTTTTATGAAGGGGAGACGGCTGAACTGATCGTCGCCGAGATGGCGCGCGATGGCGGTCTGATCACGCTCGAAGACCTGGCGGCATACGAGACCGTCACGCGAGCGCCGATCACCGGTTCCTATCGCGGTTACGACATTTACGCGATGAGCCCGCCATCCTCGGGCGGGGTTCATATTGTGCAGATGCTGAACATTCTCAGCGGATATGACCTGCGCGCCGACGGCCACAACAGCGCCGCCTACCTGCACAAGCTGATCGAAGTGATGCGCCGGGCCTATGCTGATCGCTCCAAATATCTCGGCGATCCGGACTTTTTCGACGTGCCCGTGGCGGCGCTGACCGACCCGGACTATGCAGATCGTTTGCGCGCGACCATCGACCTGGAGACCGCGTCGCGATCGATCGACATCCTGCCCGGCGCGGCGCTGAATCCGGAAAGCCCGGAAACGACGCATTTTTCGGTGATCGACAAGGACGGCAATGCCGTGTCAGTGACCTACACGCTGAACTTCTCGTTCGGCAGCGGGTACTCCGTCGATGGTGCTGGCTTCCTGCTCAACAATGAGATGGATGACTTTTCAGCCAAGCCCGGCGCGCCGAATGGCTATGGCCTGGTCGGCGGGGAAGCCAACAAGATTGAACCGCTCAAGCGGCCCTTGTCTTCCATGACCCCACTGATGGTGATGAAGGATGGCGATGTGGTGCTGGTGACCGGAAGCCCCGGCGGCTCGACCATCATCACGGCGGTCATGCAGGTCGCGCTGAACGTCATGGAGTGGGACATGAATCTCGCCGAAGCGACGCATGTTCCGCGCATTCACCACCAATGGCTTCCGGACCTGGTCCTGCCCGAGCCAGGCATCAGCCGGGACACACTCGATAAGTTGTCCGAGATGGGACACATCTTCATGATGACCGAGGAAGAGACCTATCGCCGGATCGTGATCGGTCGGGTCAATTCGGTCGGGCAGCGCAGCGGCAAGGCAGTCGGTTCGGCGGATCCACGGGGTCCGGATTCAGCCGCGCTCGGTCACTAACGGCCACGCTGAGCGTTATTGAAGCAGGAGTTTCCGTGCCAGGTAGGCGGCGACACGGGCGGTGGCATGGTCCTGGTCGAACCGCGGCGACACTTCAACAATATCTGCCAGTGGAAGCGCCGCGCGCCCGTCCCGGGCAGCTTGCAGGACGACGTCTACCAAACGCTCGATGACGGGCAGGGAGACGCCGCGCGCGGCTGGCGCGCTGACGCCGGGAGCGACGAAGTGGGGCAGGACATCAATATCAATGGTCAAATAGACCAGGTCACTGCGCGCAAACAGAGCGTGGATCTTGCGCTCACCGATCGTGACGTCGCGTTCCAGGTCGCGATCGAACACCATGTCGACATTCCAGTCCTGTGCCCGCGCGACGAGGGCAGGGGTGTTGGCCTCTTCCGCCAATCCGAGACAGAGATAGTCGAAGCGCGCCGGATCGAGTTGGCGAATTTGATAGAAGGGCGTGCCTGAACTGCCGCCAGCGTCGCCCATCGCTCTGAGGTCAAGGTGCGCGTCGAGATTGATGATGCCGATCTGCTGATCCGGCCATTTTCGCTTGAGACCGGAATAGCTCGCAAACGCCGTCTCGTGTCCGCCACCGAGGACGAGCACGCGTTCCTTTGTCTCGAGCGCGGCTGCGACCTGTTCAGCGAGAAGGGTTTGCCCGGCTTCGAGGCCATCGCCTTCAACCGTCACCGTCCCGAGATCGCAAAAGGCAGGCGAAGCTGTGTCCGCAGCCAGGTTTCGCATCGCGTTGCGCACGGCTTGTGGCGCCTCTTTCGCGCCGACGCGTCCCTTGTTGCGCGCCACACCTGCATCGCATGCAAACCCGATCAGCGCGCGCCCTGCATCCGTCGTCTGCAGGTCGTGCAAGCGAATGGCACCTTCGCCATCTTCCGGATCTGATCGACCGGTCCAGGGTTCGGGGGGGACAAATGCGGACGTCATGGGTTACAGGATTCCCGGCAGGTTCAACTGGTGCTCGCGCGCGCAGTCGACGGCAATGTCGTAACCGGCATCGGCGTGGCGCATCACGCCGGTCGCTGGGTCATTCCACAAGACACGGGCAATGCGGCGGTCGGCTTCTTCCGTGCCGTCGCAGCAAATCACCATGCCGGAATGCTGCGAGAAGCCCATGCCGACGCCGCCGCCATGGTGCAGGCTGACCCAGGTTGCGCCGCTCGCTGTGTTGAGCAGGGCGTTCAGCAAGGGCCAGTCGGACACGGCGTCGGAGCCGTCACGCATGGCTTCTGTTTCGCGATTGGGAGACGCCACGGATCCGCTATCCAGGTGATCGCGGCCAATCACCACCGGCGCTGACAGTTCGCCGTTGCGAACCATTTCATTAAAGGCGAGCCCAAGCTTGTCGCGCAAGCCAAGGCCGACCCAGCAAATGCGGGCGGGCAAGCCCTGAAAACTGATCCGCTCACGTGCCATATCGAGCCATTTGTGCAGGTGCGGATCGTCCGGGATGATCTCCTTCACCTTGGCATCTGTCTTGTAGATGTCTTCCGGGTCGCCTGACAGCGCGCACCACCGGAACGGCCCAACGCCGCGACAGAAGAGCGGACGGATATAAGCCGGAACGAAGCCCGGAAACGCGAACGCGTTTTCCAGTCCCTCATCCTTGGCCACCTGGCGAATATTGTTGCCATAGTCGAGGGTCGGAACCCCGTCATTCCAGAAGTTCACCATTGCCTCGACGTGCACTTTCATCGAGGCCCGCGCCGCTTTCTCCACCTCTTTCGGGGCGGATTGGATCTTCTCGCGCCATTCGGCGACGCTCCAGCCCTGCGGAAGATAGCCATTGATCGGGTCGTGTGCAGAGGTCTGGTCGGTGACAATGTCCGGACGGACGCCGCGCGCATAGATTTCCGCGAAGACGTCGGCGGCATTGCCGATCAGACCGACTGACTTGGCTTCGCCATTTGCGGTCCACCGGGCGATCATCTCCAGCGCTTCATCCAGAGAGTGGGTCTTCTCATCGAGATATTTGGTTCGCAGTCGGAAATCCGCGCGGGTTTCGTCGCACTCTACCGCCAGGCAACATGCGCCTGCCATGACCGCGGCCAGCGGCTGGGCGCCGCCCATGCCCCCAAGGCCACCGGTCAGAATCCATTTGCCTTTGAGATCGCCACCATAATGCTGCCGGCCAGCCTCGACAAAGGTTTCGTACGTGCCTTGAACAATGCCTTGCGTGCCGATGTAGATCCATGAGCCGGCCGTCATCTGGCCATACATGGCAAGGCCTTTTTGATCGAGCTCGTTGAAGTGATCCCAGTTCGCCCAGTTCGGCACGAGGTTCGAGTTCGCAATCAGGACTCGCGGCGCATCGCTATGCGTACGAAACACGCCGACCGGCTTCCCGGATTGCACCAGCAGCGTTTCATCGTCTTCCAGGGTTTTCAGCGAAGAGACGATCTGATCGAACGCATTCCAGTTTCGCGCCGCGCGTCCGATGCCGCCATAGACGACCAGCTCGTTCGGGTTTTCAGCAACATCTGGATGAAGGTTGTTCATCAGCATGCGCAACGGCGCTTCGGTGGACCAACTCTTCGTCGTCAGCTCGGGGCCCGTAGGTGGCAGGATCTCGCGGTCGTTTCTCAGCCTGTCTGGCATCACATCGGCTCCTCAAAGTTTGGAAAATCTGGAAGGGATTGTTCGATCAAGGTGCCCGCCTCGACGAGCTCGGCGGCGGCCGCCAGATCCGGTGCTAGGTAGCGATCCGTCTTGAGCGGTGGAATGCGCTGCTCGACCTGATCGATAATGCCGCGCAGAACCGGGCTGGTCTGCAATGGGGTGCGGAAGCGGATGCCTTGCAGTCCGCAGAGCAGTTCAATGCCCAAAATCTGGAACAGGTTCTGGGCCATGCGGTCGAGGCGACGCGCGCCATGGGCGGCCATGCTGACATGGTCTTCCTGATTGGCCGACGTTGGCGTTGAGTCGGTCGAACAAGGATTGGCCAGATGTTTGTTCTCGCTCATCAATGCAGCGCTGGTGACTTCCGCGATCATGAATCCGGAATTCAAACCGGGATCATCGGCGAGGAAAGCGGGCAGGTCGAAACTGAGCGCCGGGTCGACCAGCAAAGCAATCCGCCGCTGCGAGATGGCGCCAATCTCCGCCAGCGCGAGGGCAATCATGTCAGCCGCGAACGCCACCGGCTCGGCGTGGAAGTTTCCGCCAGACACAATCCGGTCTTCGGTGGTGAGCACCAGAGGATTGTCGGTCGCGGCATTGGCTTCGCGGATTAGGCTGGTGGCGGCAAAGGTCAGCATGTCGATCGCGGCGCCGACCACCTGTGGGTGACACCGGATGCAGTACGGGTCCTGCACCCGCGTATCGTCTTCCCGATGCGACTCGCGGATTTCGCTGCCCTGGAGCAATTCACGCATCGTTGCGGCAGCATAGATCTGGCCTGGATGCCCGCGGAGGGTGTGAATTTCGGCAATCAATGGCGAGGTCGATGCCATGGCGGCATCGATCGACAGGGTACAGGTCAGCAATGAGCTGAGCGCGCCGCGCTTGGCATGAAACAGTCCTGCCAGGGCGTGCGCGGTCGAGAATTGCGTGCCATTGATCAGGGCGAGGCCTTCCTTGGGGCCGAGCACGATGGCGGACAGGCCAGCGGCGGCGAGCGCCGTCGCGCCGGGCATTTTCTTGCCGTCATAAACCGCTTCGCCTTCGCCGATCATCACCGCCGCCATGTGAGCGAGGGGGGCGAGATCACCAGACGCGCCGACCGACCCTTGCGCCGGAACAACTGGCGTGACGTCATGTTCCAGCATCGCTTCGATGAGGTCGATGACGCACGGTCGGACACCGGATGCGCCGCGACCAAGCGAAATCAGTTTCAACACCATCATCAAGCGGACAATTGCGGCCGGGCTGTCCTCTCCGACGCCGCAGCAATGCGACAGAATGAGGTTTCGCTGGAGCGTCTTCGTGTCCTCCGGTGGAATCTGAACCGATGCGAGTTTTCCGAACCCCGTGTTCACGCCATACACAGCGGCGTCGCCCGATGCGGCAGATTGAATGCGGGCCGCTGCTGCCTCGACCAGGGGGCGCGTCGCCGGATCAAGCCGCACAGAAATGCCGGTGCGCCAGACCTGTTCAAGCTGTGACAGCGTGACGTTTCCGGGTGTTAGAGTGAGCATGTCTTCCCCTGGAATATTCGCATGAACAATGGTGCCGATCCGATCCGATAGGTCAGTTCAGCCGGATCAGTGATGTCCCAGATGGCGAGATCGGCACCGTGACCGGGCGCAATCTTGCCAAGCTGGCTCAAACCGAGGGCCTGGGCCGCGTGTCGGGTGACGCCGCGCAAGGTCTCGACCGGGGTCATCTCGAACAGGGTGGCGGCCATGTTCATTGCCAATAACAGCGACGTCATCGGGGATGACCCTGGATTGTAATCGGAGGCCACGGCCATCGGGACCCCGGCGCGGCGAAGTGCGTCGATGGGCGGGGCGTGTGTTTCTCTGAGAAAGTAGAACGCGCCCGGCAAGATCACAGCCAGCGTGCCGGATGCCTGCATCGCGGCAATATCGGTCTCGGTGGCATATTCGAGATGGTCGGCAGACAGCGCACCATGCCGCGCAGCGAGCGCGCTGCCGCCAAGGGCACTCAATTGCTCCGCATGCAGTTTGACCGGCAGGTTGAGGTCTTGCGCCTGCGTGAACACGCGCTCGATCTGGCTGGGCGAAAAGGCAATGGACTCGCAAAACCCGTCCACCGCATCGATCAGGCCCTCGTCTGCCAAGGCGCGCATGGCAGGGAGGCAGACCGTGTCCAGATAGGTGTCTGCGTCCATTCCTTTCGGCACGGCGTGGGCGCCGAGAAACGTCGTTTTCACCCGCACAGGCCGTTCCTGCGCAAGGCGACGGGCGGCGCGCAACATGGTGCGTTCTGTCTGCAGGTCGAGGCCGTATCCCGATTTCACTTCGATCGTCGTCACGCCTTCCGCCAGGAAACAGTCGAGACGGTTGAGCGCGCCAGCGGTCAGCGCGTCCTCGCTGGCGTTGCGTGTGGCCTCGACCGTGGAGAAGATGCCACCGCCGGCACGTGCGATGTCTTCATATGTCGCGCCTTCGAGGCGCATCTCGAATTCGCGCGCACGTGACCCGGCATGGACGAGGTGTGTGTGGCAATCGATCAGGCCCGGGGTCACGAGCCGGCCGCCGAGATCGATCACCTCTGCGGCATCTTTGTCCGCGACCGCGTCGCCGGTCTGGCCCACCGCGACAAGGGTGTCGCCTTCAATGACGATGTCGCCATCCGTGATCAGCCCATAGCCGTCGTCGGTGCTCATCGTGGCGATACGAGCGTGACGTAGAATGCGCACTTTGGGGTCGGTCTTGCTCATTCATTATGTATAGACATATTAAGTGTATTGGTTCAAGCAGATTGTGTGACGCCCGCGAGAGGATTTGATCGTGCACAAATATGAGAAGATCCGCATCGAGCTGACCCGCCGGATCAATACGCAGATCTGGCCGGTCGGTGCAGCGATCCCGCACGAAGACGAGCTCGCTGCCGAATTCAATGTGGCGCGCGGAACCATCCGGCAAGCGCTATCGAGCCTCGTGGATGCGGGGTTTCTGGAAAAGAAGCGAAAGGCAGGAACGCGCGTCGCCTATCCGAAAGTGCACGCATCAACCCTGCGGATTGCGCTGGTCCGTGATGAAATCGAGTATAAGGGGCACGCCTATGGATACCGCCTGATCGAAGATCGCGTGCGCGGATCCGAGCGGCGGGTTCTGTGCCTGCACCTGGCCGATGGCGGGCCGTATCAACTCGAGGACCGGACCATCAATCTCGCCAGCATCCCAAGCGCGGCGTCGGCCAATTTCGAGTCGATCAGCCCGAATGAATGGCTGCTGCAACAGCAACCCTATTCAAGCGTCAAGACGCGCCTCAGCGCCGCCGCCCCCAACCAGAACGAAGTCGCCCATCTCGAGCTGGGGGTGTCGGAGCCGGTCTTTGTCGTTCAGCGAGAGACCTATCTGGAAGAGGTCTGGCTGACCCGCGTGCGCTTGTCCCATCCGGGTCACGCCTACGAGATCGAGATGGGCAGCGCGTTCGCCTGACCCGGGCCGGTCAATCCGGGTGAGACTGGTATCCGGCAATCGCGTCATCGCCTGGGTCGGACCGGGTCGCCGGTTCTTCACCGACATAGGCATCAAGCTCGATCACGTTGCGATCGGGGTCGCGCACGAAGATGGCGTGCATGCCCTTGAAATTGAACTCTCCGGTCAGCGGGATGTCGCGGCTGGCAAGGTAGGCCTTGGTCGCGTCCATATCGGTGATCTTGAACGAAACATGCGTGATGCCTGGATGCTTGGCCGGAACATCCATCAGGATGTTTTCCTCGCTGCCGGCAGTGGCCGGGCCGAGCAGGTTCAACACCACGCCTGACGGGTGTTGCATGATGATCGGATGCCCCTGGTCAAATCCGGTATCTGTGATGGTTTTGAAGCCGAGCGTCTCGTAAAACGCGATCGAGTCCGCTTTCGAACGGACCCGGATCCCGACATGGTCGACTTTTTCAATGGAAATCATGATCGCCTCCTTATGCGTGCCTGCTCAGATAACGCGGCGTAGGAGAGTTGATAATCCGGTGTTTTTGACAGATATAATTTCCAAATGGCGTATAATACAAAACTGCTGGATGGCATTGTGGTGTTTGCCGGTGTGGTTGAGAACGGTGGCTTCAGTGCCGCCGCGAAACGCCTCGGGCACACCACATCGCATGTCAGCAAGTCCGTCGCGGCGCTTGAGCGGCGTCTCGGCGTGCGATTGCTCAACCGCACCACGCGTTCGGTCAGCCTGACCGATGATGGGCGGGCCTATTACGATCGCTGCCGCGTCATCCTGGACGTGGCCAAAGAGGCGACGGCGCTGGCCGAAGAGCGGCGGGTCACACCGACCGGTATCCTGCGCCTGAACGCACCAGTCAGTTTCGGCCTCAGCCATTTGTCGCGATTGCTTCCCGCCTTCCTGGCGACGTATCCGGAGGTCACGCTGGATGTCGAGCTGAACGATCGCATGGTCGATATCGTTGCTGAAGGCTTCGATCTCGCGATCCGGATTGGCGCCCTCGATGAGTCGTCGCTGATCTCGACGCGCCTGGGGCAGTCGAGAGGGGTGGTCGTGGCCACGCCGGACTATTGGGACCGGCATGGACGCCCGTCGCGACCGTCTGATCTTCGGCACCATGCCTGTATCAGCTATTCCAACTTGGCAGCGCCACAGGACTGGGTGTTTCAAACCGCGCCCGGCATCGAGGAAACCGTCAAGGTGCCGATCCGGGCCCTGGCCAATAGCGCCGAGCTCGAGACCACGTTTGCCCTCGCCGGGACCGGCGTCACACGCTTGCCCGCATTCACCTGCCAGGCCGAGATTGATGCGGGAGAGCTCGAAATCGTGCTCGCCGATTATGAAACCGCGCCGATGGGAATTTTCGCAGTCTATCCGCACCGGGCACACTTGTCGGTGAAAGTCAGGGCCATGGTCGACTTCCTCCGAGACCAGCTGCAGCGATAGGCATGCGGCAATCTGATACGCGCACCGATTCCGGGGTCGTGCAATGCCGCGTCACGTAGTAGGTTGCCTGCGGTGAAACGTCATGCGCGCCGGGATTTTGTAGCCTCAACGCCGCGGCTGCATTCAGGCAATGGGTTTCGATGCGCGCGCCACTGGAGAAAGAATGGGCTTGGACCGCCAATTTCACATCCCGGTCAGCCGCCTGGAACCGCTCTTGCGGGAAGCCGCCCAGGCCGGCCTGGATTCGGATGACATCCTGATCAGCGCCGGGCTTTCGGATCTCGCGGGTGCGCCGCATGACTTGGCGCCGTCATTGCCTTTGGCTGACTTCTTTCGCGTCGAGGGCGAAGTCGCGCGGCGCCTGGACGATCTCACCGCGCATCTGTCCGCCCGGAAACTCACCTTTGAGACGGGAGCCTTTGTCACCGCTCAGATGAAACGCTCGACCACGCTCAGCGAGGCGCTGACCAATCTCGCGCAGCATTTCAACATGATGCATGGCGAGCATTACAATACGGTCCGCACCACCGAGCGCACGGTGACCTTGATCATCAATGACTCAGATTTCCCCTACACGATGAAGAATGACCCGGACCTGGTTCACTTCATCGGCGAATGCGTGTCGATCAAGGTCCAATGCCTGCTCGACAGCCTTAGCGGCGGCCTCGCCGTGAAGGCCTTGCGGCGGGTGTCGGTGAAACGCGGCGACTCGGCACAATTGCCCGGGCACCTGCAATTCTGGCCGGTGCCGATTTCGTTCGGTCAGGACAATTATGAGCTGAGTTTCGATCGCGATCTGTCGCATGCCAGCCTGCACGCCTCCAGCAGCGTCGATCTGAGTTCTGAAGGACTGTACAGCCGGGTCATCAGCTATCTGGAGCACTTGACCCCGGAGACCGGCGGCCAAAGCTTCCGGATCCGGACGCTGGATCTTGTTCGTGGTGGCATCACGCAACAGGAAGAGATCGCACGGCGTCTTTCGGTGAGCGTGGCAACGCTTCGACGCAGGCTCGAAGCCGAGAGCACGAATTTTCGCGAAATCGTCAATGCGCACCTGATGTCGGAAGCCGTGAAGCTGCTCGAAAAAGGGCATTCCGTGGCCCATGTCAGCGAGACGTTGGACTATTCCGATATTCGTGCGTTCAATCGCGCCTTCAAACGCTGGACGGGCGAAACGCCGGCCAAATACGCCAAACGGTTCGAGGCGGTGTCGTCCAACGTTTGAGCGAAAGTGTTCACTTCTGAAAAGCTATTGGGTCATAGCGCCGATGCCGCGATGCCTTCTTTACTGCGCTCAATGTGGAAGATTCCGCGGGAGGACAGAAATGAAATTCATGTACAATAATTGGCTCAAACCTGGTCTCGTTTCGGCTGTTGCCCTGACAGCCGGGCAGGGATTTGCGGTGGCTCAAGATGCCGCTGAAGACGAGCAAGAAGCGCGCCGGTTCGGAACCGTCACCGTGACCGCGCAGCGCCGCGAACAAAGCGCGCTCGACGTTCCATTGTCTGTGTCTGCCTTCAGCGGTGAAGACCTCGAGGCAACTGGCGCCGTCGACATCACCTCTATCCAGCGGGCGACGCCAAACGCGACCATCGAGGTGGCGCGTGGCTCGAATTCGACCCTGATCGCATTCATTCGCGGCGTCGGGCAGCAGGATCCGCTCTGGGGCTTTGAGCCGGGCGTCGGCCTCTATGTCGACGATGTTTACATTGCCCGCCCGCAAGGTGCGATCCTGGACATTTTCGACATTGACCGGATCGAGGTTCTGCGCGGGCCGCAAGGGACATTGTATGGCCGCAACACAATTGGTGGTGCGATCAAGTATGTCACCAGTCGCATTGGCGACGAGCCAGACCTCAAAGCCAAGGTCAATCTCGGCAGTCACAGCCAGCGGGACCTGATCGTCTCCGGTTCGACGCCAATCGGTGACACATTTGCGATTGGTGGCGCGTTTGCGAAATACAATCGCGATGGTTTCGGCAACAATCTGAACACCGGTGCCGAGCATTATGACAAGGACGTGTTGGCCTATCGTCTGAGCGCAGAATGGGCACCCACCGACACGTTCTTCGTGCGCGCCTCCTATGACCGCACAGAGGATGATTCCAACGCCAAGCATGGCCACCGCCTGCTGCCAAGCGCAGACGGTACGCTGCCAGTCACCTCGAACGTGTTCGACACGCGCGCCGGCCTCGGCGACGATAACTCGGTTGAAACGGAAGGGTATTCCCTCAGCGCCGAGTGGACGGTCAATGACGCGGTGACGCTGAAATCGATCACCGCCTATCGCGAAGGCGAGACGACGACGCCGATCGACTTTGACGCGCTGCCGCAGCCTGACTTCGATGTGCCTGCAATCTATATGGACGACCAGTTCAGCCAGGAGTTCCAGCTGCTTTATTCTGGCGACCGCCTCAGCGGTGTGGCCGGCGTCTATTATCTTGAAGGCAATGCCAGCGGCGCCTTTGACGTCATTCTTGGCGGGCTCGGCCTGACTGTGTTCCAGGGCGGTGATCAGGAGAAAGAAAACTTCTCGATTTATGGCGATTTCACCTATGACTTTGACGATCAGTGGGCGCTGACCGTGGGGGGACGTTATACCAAGGACGAAACGACGGCGGACGTGCTTCGCGAGCTGTGGCTTGGACTTGGGTCCGGATCATTCGACGCATCGAACACCACGTCGGCATTCTTCGTCACGCAAACCGACTTCCAGGGGCTGACGCGCTCGGATGAAGAGTTCACGCCGCGGGTGTCGCTCTCTTACAAGCCGAATGACAATTTGAACCTGTACGCGACTTATGCCCAGGGCTTCAAAGCTGGGGGATTTGATCCGCGTGCACGGGCGGACCTGGACCCGCTCGGATTGTCAGAGCAGGGCTTTGGACCGGAATTCGTCGACAGTTATGAGATTGGGGCCAAGGGGTCGTTCTTCGACAACACGCTGAATTTGAATGCGGCTGTGTTCTACGCTGAGTATACCGATCAGCAGATCACCGTGCAGAGCGGGGCAGACTCGGACAATGACGGCGTCAATGACACATTCGTCTCTTCAGTCTTCAACGCAGGGGCATCCGAATATACCGGCTTCGAGCTGGAAGGGACCTGGTTCATCAACGACCTGTTCACCCTGTCAGGCAATCTCGGCATCATCGATGCGGAGATCAAGGAGATCATCTCGGCCGACGTGAACATTGCTGATCAGTTCGTGACGCAGAACACGCCTGAGCTGCAAGGACAGGTGTCGTTGAACTATACCAACGATCTCGGTGAGAAAGGCGAAATCTCGATCACCGGTGCGTTGTCCTATCGCGACGAGTACAACCTGTTCAATATCGAGAACACTGGCTTCGCCGCTGGCGCCAATCCGCTGTTCCCGAACGGCGGACCTGCGCTTGATCCAGAGAGCTACACACTCGCCGATCTCAGCATCGTCTGGACGTCCCCGAGCGACAAGTACCGCCTCGGCCTGCACGGACGAAACCTGACGGATGAAGAGTACCGTGTCGCGGCGTACAACTTCGTGACGCCAAGCCAGCTCGGCGTGGACAGTGCATACTCTGCCTTCTACGGCGCGCCATCGACCGTGACCGCGTCGCTGTCGGTCGATTTCTGATCGCTCTCAAACCATGATGGCGGCGGATTCCTCCCAAGCCGGGGGTCAGTTTGGCGGGCGAGCTTATGTGCTCGCCATCCTGACCCTCGTCTATACGTTCAATCACATTGATCGACAGATCCTGCTGATCCTGGTCGAACCGATCAAGACCGAGCTGGCGATCAGTGACAGTGCAATCGGTTTGCTGACCGGGTTCGCTTTTGCCGTGTTTTACGCAACCTTCGGCATTCCGATTGCGCTCTGGGCAGATCGCGGCAATCGCCGCAATATCCTGTCCCTGGCACTCGCAGTCTGGTCGGGCATGACCGCACTGTCCGGGCTGGCGATGAGCTTCTGGCATCTTTTGGTGGCCCGTATGGGCGTCGGGGTCGGCGAGGCCGGCGGAACGCCGCCTGCGACATCAATGATCTCCGACCTGTACGCGCCCAAGGAACGTGCCTTCGCACTGGGGATCTACACGTCCGGCATCGGTCTCGGCATTCTCGCCGGCTTCATGATCGGCGGATATGTGTACCAGGCCTTTGGCTGGCGTGTGGCCTTCTTCGTGGCGGGCATTCCTGGCCTGCTGCTCGCCTTGCTCGTCCGCTTTTCGATCAAGGAACCGAAACGCGGGGCTGTTGAACAACGCGACGGTGACGTTGAGGCGTCTTCGTTTGGCGAGACGATGGCCTTTATTGGCCGCCAGACGTCTTTCCTGTGGTTGCTGGCAGGATGTTGCCTGATCTGTATCTCTGCCAATGCCTTCCTGGCCTGGACGCCCAGCCATTTGCAGCGCGCCTATGAGGTCGGGCCGGCGGATATTGCCGTGCCGCTGGGGCTGTTGATCGGCGGTGCAGGCAGCGTCGGCGCGATCCTGCTTGGCCGGGTGTGCGACCGCCTGTCGGCGCGCTCGCTGGCCTGGCGTCCCTTGATGATTGCGATCTGTGCGGCGCTCGCCTTGCCCTTCGCGTGGCTGTTCCTGCAGGCCGAGACGATCATGATGGCCTATGCCTGGAACCTGCTTCCAAGCTTTATCGGCCTGATCTATGCCAGCATTGCCTACACCGCGTCACAAGAGCTGGTCGGCCTGCGCATGCGCGCCTTTGCGTCGGCGTTCATGCTGTTTTGCCTGACTTTGATCGGGATTGGCGGTGGCCCAACGATTGTCGGTTGGCTAAGTGACCAGTTCGCCGCGTCTGGCGCGTCGATGCCGTTAAAGTCAGCGCTTGAAATTATGCTTGTTTTGAACCTGCTGAGCGTGTTTGCCCTGATCATGTCGGCAAGAACTTATACTCGGGACGTGGCTCGCGCTGCGCAGATGACCTAGATGCACAAACTTCTCGCAACTTTCCTGCTGGCTGGCATGCTCTCCGTTTCCGGATGCGAGCGCGGCGCGGTTGATGCGTCCGATGCCGACGCCACGGCGCCGTTCGAAAACGCGCATTTCACGGTTTCCGTCAGCGGGCAGGGGCCAGACGTGGTGCTGGTTCCGGGGCTCGCCTCGAATGCTGAAATCTGGGATCAGACGGTTGCCGCCTTCGGTGATCAGTTCACCTTTCACCGCATCCAGGTCAGCGGCTTTGCCGGCGCAGCCTCGCGCGGCAATGCCGGCAATGATGACATCCTGGACGATCTCGCTGACGGGCTCAGCGCCTATAGCCGTAGTCTCGATCAGCCGCCGGCGCTTGTCGGACATTCTCTCGGCGGCCTGGTGGTGCTGAAGACGGCCCTGGACGCGGACGCGGCGCTCGATCGCATTGTCGTCATCGATGTGCTGCCCTTTTTCTCGGTGCTCATGGACGAGGCGGCAACGGTCGACACGATGACGCCGGTCTCGGCATTCATGAAAGCCACCTTGCTGGCGCAACCTGACGACGAGTTCGCGCAACGACAGGCCGAAGCGCTGGCGACGCTGGTCAAGGACGAAGGCGATGTCGCGCAGTCATTGCAGTGGTCAATCGCCAGCGATCGCGCCGTGATGGCGCAGGCCATGTCTGAAGTGCTGGTCACAGACCTGCGCGCTGACGTTTCCAGAATCGCAGTGCCGACGACGGTTCTGTACGCCAAGGATCCGGCGATCCCGAATATGGCGGCGGTCGAAGCCTTCTATCATGATCTTTACGCGCCTCTGCCCGATGGTCATGTCGTGGCCATCGACAACGCGCTGCATTTCATCATGCTGGATCAGCCAGAAGCATTTCGAACCGCCTTGCTGACCGCGCTCGAGGACTGAGCGCGACCAACACTCAACGCACGAAGTAAGCGATCGTCGACCGGTTCATCGACCAGCATTCATCATTGTTGGCCGTGCAGATCGGCAGCGCATCGCCGAACGAGTAGACGCGTACCGAGATACCGTCGCCGACGGCTGTCTTGAACACCTGCTGAATGCGCCGGGCGCGATCCAGGCCTGATTCCTGGTTCTCGTTCCGGATGCCGCGGGTGATGATGAGCACTTCGTCAACCGCGTCCAGGTCACGTTCCTTGTCGCGAAGGATCGCCTCGATCTTGCGCTCAATCGTGTCGATCGGCACCTGCATGGCGTTGGGGTCATAATCGCTCGGATTGAGGACATTGTAAGTCACCGTGACCGGCAGGTCCGGCGCTGGCGGGGCATATGTCCCGCCCGGACCCGTGACCGGCCCTTTCGGATCGTCGCCTTCGCGTTTGAGAACCGGATAATCGACCAGGATCGAATTGTAGAAATCAGCAATCTTGATGGCCGGGTCTCCGGACCGTTCGTCCCCGCCCTCGCTGATCACGATCACCTTGTCTTCGTCCTCCGGGTCGCCGTGTGTGCGTTCCCAGTCTTCATCGAACCAGAGCTGGGCCGCCTTGTAGATCTTGGCGCTTTCATTGAAATCCTGACCGGCAAGCTGGTTATAGTCGCCATCATACACATACGATCCGGCGCCCCAGGCATTGCCAATATCCTGCGGGCAATAACTCGGCCGCAGCGGCACGCCATTTTGATAATTCGCCCCAACCAACGCGACCGCTTCATCAGCGGTCTGCGTCACCGCTGCCGCGTTCGCGCCGTCTTCGACGGTCTCGGACTTTTGTTCGCCGCAGACGGTGTCAGTGTCGGTGCCGGAAAATCCGGAAACCGGGACATAGCCTTTTTCGACTTCATAGAGGGTCACGTGCGGCGTCGCGATCGACCGTTTGACCGGAAGGTGGTTCTCACCCTGCAAGACGAGATAATGACCCTGCCATTCGATCACGGAGGGCATTTTGGAACGATCGGGACCGTTGGACAGTTCGGCCGTTACGCCGGCCTCCTGAAGCAGCAGTTCGGCCTGCTCTCGGTCGCTGTCTGCCTGCGTTTCGTCGGCGACCTGGATGGTTCTGGTCCGCGTCTCATCGGCAGTATTTTTGTTGTCCCCGGACAGCAGTGCAGCCCCGGCCACACCGGCGGCGGCGACCAATCCCAGGCCGATCAGCAGCGGCGTGGAGACCTGTCCGTCCTCATGCTTACCTGTTCGCATCATATCGTCTCCGCTCCTGGTTACTGCAACTGATTGAGCAAGCCGCCCAGGCCATTCGAGAGGTCCGGGCCTTGCGTGATCGTCGCCGATTCATGGCGGCGATAATTCTCGGCGATGCCTTCATCATACGTGACGGCGGTGGCGATGACCTGGGTGCCCATGACGTTCTGTTCGAGCATCAAACCGTCATCGGTCAGACAGGCGCTGCCCATCATGCTGGACGAATAGACATTGCAGGTGAGCCCGACCACGGTCTGCGTCTGGCCCGTCGGGGTCAGTCCCATCGCGCTCAGGAACGCCCCGGAGACGGCGTCAGAGCCCGACTGGGCGACAGCATCGACCATCGGCTGGTACATCGGGTTCACAGTCGCCGTCGCCGTGTTGGCGTCTTCATCGATGGCATAGATGGTCTCGCCAATCGTGACGGTGAAGGTTGATTGAGTTTGACTGAACCCGGCCATGCCGATGGTCAGTTCGGAAATCTCATACTGCTCATAGCCGTAATCGCGATGACAGCGCGTCGACGTGCCCGACTGCATCTGGCCGCTTTGCTCATAGTCGATACAAACCGCGTCGACAGGATGGAGCTGCGGGGTGTCGGGATTGGCGATCGCCGCGGGCAGGGTCATGGCAGCGCCAATGGCGATGGCTGCAATTCTGTACGTCATGATGTAATCTCCATTCTCCAGGATTATTCGCCGCGAAGGCGCAGTTCGACTTCGGTGCGCTGACCGGCGACGATATCGACGTCCTGCGCCACGATATCGCCGGCATAGCTGTACCCTTCGACGCGATAGCGCCCAGGCAGGAATTTGCGGACATCACCAGGGCGCAGGATGCCGCCAATGATGCGCTGACCGTCGAGCGCATAGGCTGACCCCCGATCCGGGTCGCGCAGGTAATTGTCAGACGCTGCATAGGTCATGACGAGCTCACCGAGCGGCTGCGGCGTGACCAGGACATCAAGGCGCTCGCCATTGGCGATTTCGACTTCCGGCCGGTCAAAGAAGCCATCATTGTCGAAGCCTTCGACAGCATATCGACCGGGTTTTACCGGGATCGACGTACCGGGCCGGGAATAGTCACTATTGCCGCGATCGAGCGAGTAGAGCAGTGCGCGATTTGGCAGTTTCTCCCGAGCATAATCATACAGGTTGTCAGCGAAATTGATGGTGATGAAGCCGGCCTCCACTGGCACTTCGATGACTTGTCGGTCTTCAGTGATCTCAACCTCGACGCCTTCGACTGGCAGGTTTTGATTGTCGGAACGGTGTTGGTAGACGCCCGGTCGTGCGCCAGAGAAGCGGGAATAGGTGCTGTAGACTTTCTCCCCGTCCTGCCAGAGCTCGCCATTGCGTTTGAACGTCTCTCCGTTCGGCAAGACGTAGACGATCATGAACTCGACAGTCTTGTTGAGCTCGAACAACAGTTCCGTATCCGTGTCGGCGACCAGGGTTTCGCGAACGGACAGCTTGTTGTCGTCATTCGGCGTGGCGCGGAATTCATATTCGCCAGGCGCTGCCAGCGCTTCGTCCTTGGCGCGGAAGCTGAATTTCTCTTCGCCGTCCTGCCAGGCCGTGACCAGCGAACCGGGGTGCGGCTCTCCGTCTTCCGTGAATTTCGCCTTCAGCCGCGCCGGGGCAAGGACAAGCACATCGACGCGCGTATCGCCAGGCGCGTCCACCGTGACAGTCTGGCGGACGGGTTCGTATATGGTTCCATCGCGGAGCAGGGGACCAACCAGGATCTCATAATCTCCGGGGCCATCGACGATGTTGCGGCCATAACCGATACTGGTCGCATCGCCGATTTTTTCGCCGTCCAACAGAATGTCTCCGCCAATCCGATAATCGCGATCATTGGCGTCATGTGCGCGGATCACGATCGCATGGCTACCGGCCGGATCGAGTGGCTGCGGATCGCTTGCGGCCTCGATCGTCTCTGACACCTCATTCAAGGCTTCATCAAAGCCATCGCTCGACTCCGCGTCGAGATACGTGCCGCCGGATTCATCGGCGATACAGGTCATCGCCGTGCGCTCCATGTCATTCAGGCCGACGCCGACGACGTGAACGCGGATGTTGACGTTGCTGGCCGTCCATTCGCGCATCAGGTCGCACGGATCTGCGTCGCAGGTCTCGATGCCGTCGCTGATCAACAGAATGTCGCCCGAGGCGCCCTGAAAGTCCTTCAGGCCTTCCTGCAGGCTGTAAGTGATCGGCGTCTTTCCCTTCGGACGCACCGCGCCCAGTGTTTCGACGATGGTGGGACGGACGGTCTCTAGTGTATCGAAGCTGCTGACCAGTTCAGAATCGCGGCAGTCGGCTTCGCGCCGATGCCCATAGGCGCGGTAGCCGATGTCGCGGCCGCCAAATCCGGTATCGAGCGCATTGGTCAGCGCCGTGATCCCGGCCTGGTATTTGCGACTGCCATCCGCGAACGTCCCCCACATCGAGTTTGACCAGTCGTGAATGATGAGCACTTTGGACGGTGGGGCCGAGGCTGTTGTATCCGGCGTCGGCGTATTGTCCTGGGCAAGGCCGGAAGGCGACGCAGCGGCGAGCCCGATCATCAGAGCCGACGCAAACCAGAGATGTTTCGTATTCATCGTGTCTGTCCCCTTTTTCTACAGCACGTCATGCAATCAAATTGGCGGCGAGTGTCGGCGTGGAAAGGAGCGAAAGCTAGCTGTACAGATGCACTAGTCGAGGCGCGCTAGTGCATCCGTTCTAATTGTCTGTAGACGCCCTGTCTGATCTCCTTTGCGCGGGACAATCAGGAGAAAGACCATGCGTTACTTCATAGCCGCCGCCGCGGGCGGCATTCTAACCGCGGGCATCTTCGCGATGCCGGCTTCGGCCTCCTATATGCAGAAATGCAGCAAGTTGATTTCAGCCTGGGAGGCGTGTCAGGAAACGGGCGGAGACTGCTCTGTCCAACAGGCCAAGATCGAGGAACAGTGCAAATGCCATGTTCAGAAGGGCGATGACTGGAAGCTCGTGAATGCCGCGGTAGAAAAGGATGATGTCTGCGGTCACCCGCCGGAGGACATCACCTTGCCACCGCCGCCCCCGCCACCGCCAACCCTGGTTCGGCCACAGCCCGATCACGGCGACAAAGCCGATGATAAAGACAAAGCTGGTGAAAAAGGCGACAATGCCGGGCGTAAAAGCAACTAATCCGCTGTCAGGTTCGCATGTCGCTGTCGAGTCGTGTATCTTTGAGCGGTGGGGAGACGGCGACATGAGAATTTTGCTGGTCGATGATCATCCGGTGTTTCGCAACGGCATGATGACCATGCTCGGCAACCTGTTTGACGGCGCTGAGATCATTGAAGCCGGTGACGCCGCAGTTCTGGCTCGGGAACTCGAGTCCGAGACCAAACCTGATCTGGTTTTGCTCGACCTCATTTTTCCGGGCTTTGATGCACCGCGAGACTTTCCCGGCTTGCGTCGCTCGCTGCCACTGACACCAATCGTTGTCGTTTCGATGGTATCGGACGGGACGTTGATTGATGAAGTGATGAGCGCAGGCGCGAACGGGTTTGTTTCAAAGTCGGCGCGCCCTGACGATATCTCCGCTGCTTTTCTGGCTGTCATGGATGGTGAGTCCGTTATCTTGCGCGCGTCGCATGAATCGGGGCCGCATCCGGTCAGCGAAGACGCCCTCGGGACATTGACTGGCCGACAGATCGAAGTGCTGCGCTATATCTGCAAAGGCATGTCCAACAAGGAAATCGCGCGCGAGTTAGACATCTCGCCATTCACGGTACGGATTCATGTCTCTGCGCTGCTCAAGTCGCTGGGGGTGTCGACACGATCGGCGGCGGCGTCGTATGCCGCGTCACGCGGCTTCGTTTGAGCGAGTCAGTGTGTTGAGCAGGGCGGACCGCAATTGTGCAGGGCGGATCGGCTTGTGCAACAAAGGAATTGCCAGCTCTTCAGCCGCGGTTCGCAATTCTTTCGATGTGTTTCCCGATATCATCACCGCGGCCAGGGTCGGATCCTGGTCGCGCAGCGATTTGATCACATCGATGCCGGAAATTTCGACGCTGAGTTCATAATCGCAGATCAGGACATCGAAGCTGGCGTCGGCGACATCTGCCCAGTCTTGCGATGTTTCCACCTTGCAGCCCCAGCGTTCCAGGAGCAGTTTCGTGGCTTCGAGTGTATCAGCGTCGTCATCCAGAACGAACAGGGCGGCGCCGTTGACCAGTCCAGGTTGTGATGGACGGTCAGGGCGCCCGGCTGGGACTTCCTGCGCCGCGATCATCTTGAAGCCGCGAATGGAGAATACAGAACCGCTCTTGGGCGTGGATGAAAGATGCACGGACAGTCCAAGCTGATCCGCGATCCGCTTCACGATCGATAATCCGAGGCCGAGCCCCGGTGCTGAGCTTGAGCCCATGCGAACGGAATCGAGCCGGGTGAATTCTGTGAACACGCGTTTCTGATCTGCCAGTGGGATGCCTGCGCCATTATCGACAATATCGATGCTGACTTGACCGTCATGGCGTCGGCATCCGACCAGCACCGCGCCGCCTTCAGTGTGTCGTATGGCGTTCGATACCAGGTTCTGCAACATCCGCCGCGTGAGCACCGGATCGGCTTCAACCACCAGCGCACTCGGCACCAATCGCAATTCAACATTGCACGCCTCTGCGACCAAGGCGAAGTCGCGAATGACTTCGCGGATGATGTCGGTCGGTCGAAACGCTTGCGTGCGAACGTTGATGCCGCCCGTGTCCAGCAAGGTGACGTCCAGCAAACTGTCGAACAGTTTTGTGAGAACATCCAGCGATTGCCGGACGCGGGCGATGATCCGTTCTTCTTCGGCTTTGGTGCGCGCTTCTGGAAGCGACTCGATGAACAGGTTGATCGCGTGCAGAGGTTGGCGCAGGTCGTGACTGGCCTGCGCGAGAAATCTCGATTTGGAAAGATTGGCTTCTTCGGCCTCAGCTTTCGCCTGCTCGATTTCGACCGATTGGGCGCGAATGCTGTCCAGCAGGCCGTCCTTCTCGATCTGCAATTTGAAGGCGCGCAACATGAAATCGTTGATTTTGCGCGCCAGCGACACGAGCACGATGATGTATGCGAAAATCAAGCCGCCCGAAATCAGGCCGGTTGTGCCGGGCTCGAACAGGTAACGGGCCGCGAGGGGCGTCATGCCGGGTACGATCGATGCGTAGCAGGTGAGTAGCCGCATGCCTTGCGTGCCGACCGCCGACAACGACATGCCGCCCATCACAAAGGTCAGGAAGAGCTGTTTGGCGGGGTCACCCGCTGGAAACAGGAAGAAACCACAAAACCCCCACATGCACCCAACCACGATGGCGGAGACGTCAAACTGTCGGCGAATTTCAATGAAGCCATCATCGCTCCACGGCTCTTGGGCGTGGCGGCGTGCGATGCGCATCTGGAACAGGATTGCGGCGCTGATGATCACAAAGAAGAACACCGCGCGCCAGGCCGGGACGGAGCTGGCCATGACAAACGCCACCAAGCCGGCGACAAAAATGTGCATGGCGCTGGCAATGGCGCTGCGCTCGAGCAGCATGCGCAATGCGTGTCGATCGAGCCTCAAATCAGTTTGCGCCAGTTCTGGAGAGAACCTCAGCATCTTCAAGCGTCCCCGGGTTGCCCTCCGAGGCTATCACAGCGCGGGGCTAATCGGCAAAATCGCCCTCAGGGGCCGACTTGATTCGAGATGTGGACGAGCTTCCAGGTGCCCGATCGTTTCGACCAGACTTGAGCGCCCGTACCGGTCGCGGTGATGGCATCGCCAGATTTCAGAACCACATCCGCTGTATATCGGTTCATAAGGATTGCGGTGCGCGCATCGATGACGCTGATCTGCACGTCGGTGAAGGCGAGGCGGTCATATCTCTCGATGAATTCAACTTGCGGCAGGAATGCGTCCTTGAAGCTGGCCAATGAAACGTCCGCTGTGCCATCGGAATTCAGGATCGAAAACGCCTGCGCATCAAAAAACGAAAAGTACCGGTCGTGGTCGAGCGCTTTTGCAGCATCAGACAAGCCGTCAAAAGCGATCTGGATTTCACGCTCAATCGCTTCGGTTTGCACCTGCGTTGGGGCGGGGGAATGGATCTGGCACGCAGCCATCAACATGGCGCACATCGACGCGATCACCACCGGTTTCCACATCAGAGACTCACTTCGCAGCTTACTTTGGCCGGTCTATATCTGAAGCGCTGCGGCATAGGAACCCGCTGTTGGAGCGCGTGCGATCGGATCGAGACCGGACCTGTCTGGCAGGTGATCTCGACCCGAAACAGATGGGATACAGTGTCAGCTGGCAGGTTTCGATCGCATGAAGAGCGCGGTCGCAACGATCGCCAGGACGATCTCGACATAGAGCAGCGGCATGATGCTGGCGGGCGGCGAGCCAGCAGCCACGATGCTGACCATTCGACCGATTGCGGCGCCAGTCATGAAGATGCCGACAAAGGCAACCGAGTCGCGCTGACGCGAGGCCGAAAAGACACCGAGAAGGAAGATCGCAGCGCAAGCCAGATAGAGACCGCCATAAGTGGCGCGCAACATGTTATCCATGCCGGTGCTGCCAGTCTCTAGGCCATAGCGAGCAAGCAGAAGGTTGGGGTCGATCAGATACGCCACACCGACACTTCCGATGATCAGGGCATTCAGGATCAAGAATGATTTGGTAAACATCCGCTCTTCCGTCCCTGGTTCTTACTCTGCTGCGGGCTGATGCGCATGTCGCGCCAACCATTCAGCTTCTTCCCCAGGTTCCGGCATGATGTCGCCGCCTTCCAGCACCCAGCTGGCAGGAACATCGGCGGTCACCATCGCGATCTCGTCCAGCGAGATTCCGGTATGGGTCTGAACCGATGCGCGCATTTCCGAGACGATTTGCGCTTTTTGCGCGTCCGTTCGTCCGGCGCGGATGCTACCGAAGAGTGAGGCTGTCTTGCCATTCAGAGGCTGCGTCGGCGCATCTTCGACAAAAAAGGCGTGAACGAATTGTGGTGGTGCACCCGTCACATCGCAGTGAATACGGGTGATGTCTGCAGCGATCTTTGGTTTCGCCGCGTCGTCGATGGCGCCTTTGGCTGCATTACAGATATAGAGTGGCATTTGGCTGTCTCCTATTCGCCCACAGGGTCGGAGATCACTCCGACAATTTCATTGATTGTGCAGCTGGTTTCGGTCGTCCAGATCTCGCACAATTCGCGCAACAAGGGCTCGCGGTCAGCTTTCGATACCGGCGCGGGCGCGCGCACCGAAATGATCGAGGAGGTGCTCGGTTGTCCGGCTGTGAAGCCGCTGCGCTCCGGAATGGCGACCCAGCAAATTTCTGCTCCAGCGCCAAACCTTCGCTGCGTGAAGTCGTTGATATTGGCCCGCAGGGCGGCTTCGGTCTCTGCCGAAATCTGCCCTTCCTGAACCACACAATTGCAAGCGATCATGAGGGTTTCTCCTTGTGATTATTCCAGTTGATGTCTGGCGCGCTCTCAGCGCGCTTCATTCCGACTTCGCTCAATGCCATCCGGTCGCCGTTTTCGCGGCGCGGCCAGACGCGCGGCAGGCGCTCGCCGGTTTCCTTGTCCGTGATCATGGTCGACGGGCCGTCTTCGTGAGCGACCCACTTATCGCCCCATTGTGAGAGCGCGATGATGACTGGCGCCAGCTCACGCCCGCGTTCGGTCAGGCGATATTCCTCATGCTTGCACCCGTCTTCGGCGGGAACTTTTTCGAGGATCTCGCCGTCGATCAACTCGCCGAGGCGGCTGGTCAGCGTGTTCTTGGCGATGCCGAGCGATTTCTGGAAATGCTTGAAACGACGAGCGCCCATCATCGCATCGCGAATGATCAGAAGCGACCACCACGAGCCGACATGTTCGAGCGTGCGGGCAATCGAGCATTGCATGTTGGAGAAGGATTTGGTTTTCATCGCGCATCATATTCGGTTGCAATATAGGACCATATTGCATATATGGTTTCATATTGCAACCAATATTCGACTCGGTCACACGCACCGAACGGGAGAGGGAGGTCAGATGCAGCTGAAAGTCCACGGAACCATTTTGTCGCCATGGGTCCGGCGACTCGTCGCATTCATTGAAGAGAAGGGGCTGGATTATGAGATCATCACAGTGGTCCCACTCGGCGACCCTGACCCCGATTTCTTGAAGATCAGTCCCCTCGGCAAAGTGCCCGTGCTCGAATTCAATGGGCGCTTCCTGCCGGATTCGCTAGCGGCTTGCACCTTGTTGGAGACAGAAGCGCCGGACCCCCGCTTGTTCCCGGAGACCGGCTGGGATCGCGCCTGGATGTTATGGCTATGCGACTATCTCTCAACCGCGCTTTTCGCAAAAGTCGAGGCGCCTCTGTTCATTCAGAAATTCATCAATCCGAATTTTCAGCAACTGGCGCCGGATCAAGCTGTCATCGATCACGCCTTGGCGTACATGCCGCATGTATTTGACTATCTTGAATCGCAATTGAAAAGCGGCCGCCCCTATCTGCTCGGAGACGATGTAAGCCTGGCGGACCTGACGGCCGGCAGCATTTTTGTGAACTTCCGACACGCAGGCGAGACCGTGGACGCAGGAAATTGGCCCAACCTCGCGGATTATGTTGTCCGTATGCACGTGCGCCCATCGTTCGAACGTATCCTCGAGATCGAGCGACAAGCGGTTGGCAACATCTCACCTCTGTTCACATCCGCAGACTAGGTCGAGAAAGGGTCACATCTTCGCGCACCGCGCACTTCCCGGCTGGCATGTTTCGAGCATATTTGCCACTATCACCGCCAAGTAGAGAAAAGGCAGTTCTATGAACGGGAAGTTTCTAATCACATCCGCCTTGGCATGTGTCGCCGGATCGAGCGTCCACGCATTTGCACAGGCGTCGAGCACGGATGCCATCGAACGGTGCGCCAGCTTTAGCGATGCCGCAGAGCGGATTGCTTGTCTTGAGGCGGCGCTGCGCGAAGAGACCCCGGAGGTTGCCACCGAAGCGCCGGGACCGGAAACGACTGCGAATCCAACAGAATCCGCATCAGCGCCTGCACCCGCCGCACCTGTGGTGCCCGCGGCGCAAGCGCCAGTCGTGACGGTCATTGCTGAACCGGAACCTGAATTGGGATCTGAACAGGTGGCTGCGCGAACCGCCACGCGAGAGACAACCTCGGTTGCCAATGATCGTCAGGCATTCTCGGTCGTGTCAACGCGGACCGTTCCCTACGAGAAGCTGGAGGTCACGCTGGCCAATGGGCAGGTCTGGCGGCAGATCAAAGGCGATACACAGAAGATCCGTATACCGCGCAAGTATCGGTCGTCGCTGGATGTGGAAATCTGGCGCGGGCCGGTCAGCGGGTACAAGATGCGTCTGACCGATCTCAAGCGCACCATTCGCGTCGAACGTCTGCGCTAATCTCGTTTCGAACCTTCAGACCAAAAAAATGGCGGCTCCGTTCGGAGCCGCCATTCTTGTTTGTCTGGTCTTGCGACTTAGAAGCGCTTCGCAACGTTTACGAAGGCGCGACGACCGATCAGATCGTATCCAGACTGAGTCACGATGTTCAGTCGAGATGGACCTTCACCTTGGTCGATCAGCGGTGGCTTCTCGTCGAAGATGTTACGGACACCGACCGTGATCGACCAGTCGTCAGCGGCATAGCCGAGAGACAGGTCGTGGGTCCAGTAGTCGTCCGTGAAGTCGACGTCACGACAAGCAACGCCTGCACCGAGGATGCCACATGCAGAGCGGGTTGTGCTCTGGGCCGCTGGATCAGTGAACGCGTCACTGTCATCCTGCTGGGTGTCGCCGATATAACGGGTGCGCAGGCGGCCGGTCCATGGGCCCCACTCGAGCAGAGCGGTACCAACAGCTTGCCATTCTGGGCTGCCGATTTCACCAGCATTGTCGTCACCTGGATCATCAGCTGAAATCTTCTCGAGCTGCTCAAGGTAGTGAGTGGCTGAGAGATTGTAGCTGAAGCGAGCACCGTCCAGGAGGCTGTCAATGTCCATGCCGAAGCGGGCATTGAAGTCGAAGCCTTCAGAGGTGACCTGACCAACGTTGATGAACGGAACGTCCACGCGGTTGATCGTTGCCTGAGCTGGGTTGCCAGAGTTCCGTGTGATGAAGTCACAGAACGGGCTGGCGAGGCCTGGCTCGTCATTGTAGCAGCGCGTCAGAATGGTTGTTGCGCTGGTTGGCAGGATGCGATCCTCAACGTCGATGTTGAAGTAGGTCAGAGAGAAGTCGAAATCGAACTTGTCTGTCCAAGGCTGACGCATCACGAAGCCAGCTGTGTAAGTGTCCGAGGTCTCTGGATCGAGGTTCGGGTTACCACCTGAATTCGTTGGGATACCGGTCGTGGCCAACAGACCGAGCGCAGTTGGGTCAACCCCGTCCGCGACACAGTTGTCGAGCACGATCTGAGACCGTGTATCCTGCGTTGGATCGTAAACGCCGCCATTGTTGGCAACGGTTGGAACACGACACGGGTCGTTGCCGCCACCGATCGTGCCCACGGTTCCAGCCAGGAACAGCGCGCGAAGATCTGGTGCACGGAATGTCGTGCCATATGTACCACGCACACGGAACCAATCCGTGGCTTCGAAATCACCACGGATAGAGTAGGTGAGCTCGTTACCAGACAATTCGGTGTTGGAGTAACGTCCAGCGAGGTTGATGTTAACGCGCTCATGCAGAGGCAGTTCGGTTTCAGCGAAGACTTCCCACAGGCTGTTACGGCCAATGGTGTTGCCTTCGATGTCAGGAACCTCGGACGCGCCAAGGCCGCTGACGCGAACAACGTCGTTGATGGTGTTGATCCGCTCTTCGCGGAATTCGCCACCTAGCACGAGGCCGACAGTACCCGCTGGCATGTCGAATACATCACCGGTAATCACACCGGACACGATGCCGGTTTCGATTTCAGTGGTGTTGATCGAGTCGCCGAACAGGAAATCTTCCTCTTCTTGTGTTGCGAAACGCTTGTTACCGCCTTCTGTCGTGAACAGAGTTGGCGAGAACCAGTTTACGACCACACATTCTGCCGGGGTCAGGAAGCCGAAGCTTGTGGCTGTCCGTGGCAGACCACAGGTCAGATCGCCATTGGCATCAAGACGCAGAGTGTCGAGAGATTCGCGGGCTGCGAACTCGTTCAGGACTGGCTGCGATGCGGTACCATAGCTGCGCTCATAGCTGGTGTAGAAGTCATATACCCAGTTGCGCTCTTGCAGACCGGCGATCGGAATGTCGCCTTCCATGCCAACAACGAAACGGAAATTCGAGACGTCGGTTGAGCGACGCTGCGAGAGACCGAGAGTAGTGACAACCGGAAGCGCATCAGCCGAGAACGGGTTCAGCGGGTTGTCGAACATCTGCAGCGATCCGTCTGGATTGACCAGCAGGTTTCCGTTCGCATCTTCCTGTGGGACCATGGCTGGAACGCCTGGGAAGATCTGCTCGTTGGTCAGACGGCTGACGCCACTGCGGTTGGAGTAAGACCCTTCGAAGTACAGCGTGTCGCGGCTGAACAGGTTCAGGTCATACTGACCGGTTGCGTACAAGCTGTAACGCTCGACACCTTCGAACAGTTGGGTTGCGCGCTCTTCGTCCTGCAGGTTGTACAGATCATTGAACGCGAAGTTGGCTGGCAATGCGCCGCCGGTTGAGAACCCGGGAACACCGATATCTGTTGTGCCAGGCGTGCTGAACACGAAGCCTGTGCCTGAAAGGAAGACAGAGTTGTCTGGGCGGTTATCCAGGCAAACCGAGTAGATTTCGCCGTTGGTGCCAACTTCGATGTCACGAAGACAATCATTGTAGTCAGACCGGTTGCCCGCGAGCACGGCGGTTCGGTTGTAGAATTCACCACCAACGGTGACGTTTCCGCGATCGCTTGAAGCACCGGCGATGAAGCTGACCTGCAGCTCGTCGCCGCCTTGCTCAAATGGCTGGGTGCCGCTGGCAGCGATTTCGAAGCCTTCGAAATCATCGCGAAGGATGACGTTCACAACGCCGGCAACAGCGTCAGAACCATAGATTGATGATGCGCCATCGGTCAGGATATCGACGCGCTCAACCAGAGCACTCGGGATCAGGTTGATGTCAGGTGCAACTGGCGCGCCGCGAACGCCGGCGCGACCAAGACGACGACCGTTCATCAGAACCAGAGTAGACGAGGCACCGAGACCGCGAAGCGCGATGTTGTTGGAACCAACTCCGCCTTCTGAGACACCTTCAACAGCTGCTGTCGGCGACCCGGCATTCGTCGATCCGTCGAACTGAACGCCAGTGATGGTTGGGGATTGAGCGACCAGGTCACCGATATCCAGGATACCAATGGCGCGGCCTTCAGCGGCGTCGACCACTTGCAGGGGTGAAATTGACGAGAATTCGTCACGGCGAAGTCTGGAACCGGTTACGACCACGCGGTCCTGAACGGCGACTTCGTCGTCGTCAGCACTGGTGACCGAGACGGTTTCGTCTTCGGTTTCTTGGGCAGTGGCTGGCACAAGGGCTAAGGCTGTAAACACAGTCGAAGCAAGTGCCAGTTTGCGAATAGCTGGTAACTTCAAGTTGTCCTCCTAGTATTTTGTAAGACTCACTACACCGGAGATTTTTTCCTCCAGACGGCCATTCAGGAGGTTTTACATGTTTGGTGAAGCCTCAGCGGCGCAAATTTGTTTCGAATTGTTTCAGTTGTTGTAAAATTGTCACCGCGTCCCAACATGCCGCGAAGTCAAGCGCAATTGTCGTCAAAGTTCGTGACGCGCGTGGACGGGCCTCAACCGATGGTGTTGACGCCGGATCGCAGGCTCAGCTGCGAGGTGACGCCGTGCTCAAACCTGCGGCACGGAGGCGTTCCCGAAGGAACGGTCGTCTAAATGTGGAGCGCGTGTCCGAGCCCCATCAAGGCGGCTTCCTGGACCGCTTCGCCTTGCGTCGGGTGGGCGTGAATGGTGCCTGCGATGTCTTCCAGGCGCGCGCCCATTTCTATGGCCAATCCGAACCCTGACGCGAGCTCGGCGCACCCTTTTCCAACGGCTTGAATGCCGACGACCAGATGATTGTCCTTGCGGGCGACGATGCGGACAAATCCGTCGGTGCGTTCGATCGCGAGTGACCGACCGTTTGCCGCCAGTGGGAAGCTTGAACTGATGGCGTCGATTCCGGCGGCCTTTGCCTCGTCGGGGGACAGGCCGGCGGTGACGATTTCGGGGTCGGTGAAGCAGATCGCGGGAATGACCTGCTTGTCCCAGCGTCGCGGTTTACCTGCGATCAGTTCCGCTACCATTTCGCCTTGCGCCATCGCGCGATGCGCCAGCATCGGTTCGCCGGTGACGTCACCAATGGCGTAGATACCGGTCATCGCTGTGCGGCAGCGATCATCGATCTTGATGAAAGGGCCATCCATGTCGAGCACGAGGTTATCCAGCCCCCAGCCGTTGGTTTGTGGGCTTCGCCCAACCGTGACGAGGACTTTTTCTGCCGCGACCGAAAAGTCCTTCTTGTCCTTTCCTTCGCAGGTCAGAGCGCCGTCTTCGTAGGACATCGCGCTGGCACCGAGATGAACGTCGATCTTCAGGGCTTTCAACCGGGCCAGTACGGGCTTCGTCAGAGCGCTGTCATAAATTGGCAGAATTTGATCTTCGCGCTCGACAATGGACACTTTCGCGCCAAGCTTCGCATAGGCCATGCCGAGTTCTAGTCCGATATAGCCGGCGCCGACGACGGCCAGCGACTCAGGCACTGCATCAAGAGACAAGGCTTCGGTTGACGAGATCACATCGTCACCGAAGGGCAGGTGAGGCAGCGGAGTGGCGACCGAGCCTGTCGCGATACAGATATTCTCGGCGTTGATTTGTACCGGGCCGTCCTTGGTGTCGACGGAAACGGTCTTGCCGTCGATGAAACTCGCCCAGCCCATCACGGTACGGACTTTCGCCTTTTTCAGCAGACCGCCCACGCCGCCGGTCAATTGCTTGACCACGCCGTCTTTCCATTTGACCGTCTGCGTCAGATCAATCTTGGGCTTGGAACGACTGATCCCGAGCGCATTCTTCTTGGAGAACGAGGTGGCCATGGCGAATTCATCTGCGGCGTGGATCATCGCCTTGGAGGGAATGCAGCCGACATTCAGGCAGGTGCCACCCAGGGCGTCCGCATCGACAATGATCGTATCAATGCCCAATTGTCCGGCGCGAATGGCGGTGACGTATCCGCCCGGGCCGGCGCCGATGACCAATAGCTTGCAAGTCAGGTCTGACATCTAGTCCTCGATAAAAATGGTGGCCGGGCTTTCCAGCAGGCTCTTGATGCGTTGGATGAATACGGCGGCATCCCAGCCGTCGATGACGCGATGGTCAAAGCTGGAGGACAGGTTCATCATCTTGCGCGGCACGAACTCGCCATCCTTCCACACGGGTGTCACCCGGATCTTATTGACGCCAATGATCGCGACTTCCGGGTGATTGATCACGGGTGTTGTGACGACGCCGCCCATTTTGCCCAGCGACGTGATCGTGATGGTTGAGCCTGTCAGTTCTTCGCGAGACGCGGTGCCGCTTTTCGCTGCCTCGGTGAGGCGCGAGAGTTCGGCGCCGCAGGCGCGCAGATTCAATGTTTCGACATGCCTGACGACGGGCACGATCAGACCGGCATCGGTCTGCGCAGCGATGCCCATGTGAATGCCGCCAAATTGGTAGATGATCCCGGCATCATCGTCGAACCGGGAATTCATCAAAGGCTGCTCTTCGATCGCCCGCGCCATGGCCCGCATCAGGAACGGCAGAATGGTCAGGCGTGATTGATCAGCCTTGGCATCGGCGTTTAGCTGCGCGCGCAGGTCTTCGAGTGCGGTGACATCAATTTCCTCAACATAGGTGATGTGAGGGATGCGCGATTTGGCGCGCACCATCTGTTCGGCAATCTTGCGGCGCATGCCGACCAGCTTGATCTCCTTGATCGACGTGTCTGCGGCGCGACCGTGGGTACCGTTGCCATTACGGGCATGACCACTGAGATAGGCGTCCAGATCATCGTGCTCGATGCGCCCTGCAGGGCCTGATCCTGCGACGGTGCGCAAATCAACCCCGGCCTCCATTGCGCGTCGTCTCACCGACGGCGAGGCGAGCGGTTTCTGTCCGACGGCCAGAGCGGGCCGCGGCGGCGCGACCGGGACGGGGGCCGGAGCCGGAGCAACCGGCGTAGGTTCTGGTTTTTCTGGCGGCGCCGTCTCCGCCTTTGGCGCTGGCGTCGGTTCGGCGACCTCGGGTTCGGGCAGGGCTTCACCGGGTTTGATATTGCCTTTGCCAGCGACTTCCATCCGGATAATCGGTGCGCCAATGGCGACCGTGTCGCCGACATCTGCGCCAAGCCAGGTGATCTTGCCGTCAACCGGCGCTGGTATCTCGACCGTCGCCTTGTCGGTCATGACGGCGGCGAGCACATCATCTTCTCGAACCTGCGCGCCGATTTCCACGGCCCATTCGACCAGTTCAGCTTCGGCGACGCCCTCGCCAATGTCTGGCATTTTGATCAGATGCTCGCCCATTATGCTGGCTCCATCGCACGTTGCAGCGCCGCGCCGACACGTTTTGGCCCGGGGAAATAATCCCATTCCTGGGCGTGCGGGTAGGGAGTGTCATATCCGGTGACACGAGACGGCGGCGATTCAAGGTGATAGAAGCAGTGGTTGGCGATCAAGGTCACCAGCTCGGCGCCAAATCCGCAGGTGCGCGTGGCTTCATGCACGACAACACAGCGTCCAGTTTTCTTGACGGAGGCTGTAATGGTCTCGAGATCGACCGGGACGATCGTCCGCAGATCGATGACTTCGGCGTCGACGCCGCTTTCTTCAGCGGCTGCCAGGGCGACATGCACCATGGTGCCATAGGCGATGACGGTGACGTCACTGCCCGGTCGACGGATCGCCGCCTCACCGAGCGGTACGGTATAATGTCCGTCAGGCACATCGCCCAGATCGTGCTTGGACCAAGGCGTTACCGGGCGGTCATGATGCCCATCGAATGGACCATTATAAAGCCGCTTCGGTTCCAGGAAGATGACCGGATCGTCGTCTTCGATCGACGCGATCAGCATGCCCTTGGCGTCATATGGATTTGACGGAATGACCGTCTTCAAGCCAGCCACGTGCGCAAACAGGGCTTCCGGGCTTTGCGAGTGGGTCTGTCCTCCAAAGATGCCGCCGCCGGTCGGCATGCGAATGGTCAATGGAGAGGTAAAGTCGCCGTCCGAACGATAGCGAATGCGTGCGGCTTCCGAGACGATCTGGTCATAGGCCGGATAAACATAGTCGGCGAACTGGATCTCGATGCACGGGCGGAGGCCATAGGCGGCCATGCCGATCGCCGTGCCGACAATGCCGCTTTCATTGATCGGGGCGTCGAAACAGCGATTGCGCCCAAACTTTTCCTGCAGGCCTTTCGTGCAGCGGAACACGCCGCCAAAATAGCCAACATCTTCGCCGAACACCACGACCTTGTCGTCGCGCTCCATGCAGATGTCATGGGCGTCGCGGATCGCTTCGATCATCGTCATATGGGCCATCAGACACCTGCCTCTCTGCGCTGACGGATCAAATGGCTCGGCAGCGTCTTGTAGACGTCTTCGAACATGTCCTTGGTGCTTGGGTGCGGCCCGTCATTCAACGTTCCATTCGCTTCTGCTTTCTTCTGGGTCGCGATCACGTTGCTCTCGATTTCCGCCACTGCCTGCTCATGGCGTTCGTCCGACCACCAGCCTTGTGCGATGACATATTTCTTGAGGCGTTCGATCGGATCACCCAAAGGCCAGGACGCCGACTCACCTTTTGGTCGATAGCTGGATGGATCATCCGATGTGGAGTGAGGGCCGGCGCGATAGGTGACGTGTTCGATCAGCGTTGGTCCGCGGCCAAGTTCAGCGCGCTCCACCGCCCATTTCGCAGCTGCATAGACGGCGAGATAGTCATTGCCATCGACGCGAAGCGACGGAATTCCGAAGCCAAGTCCGCGCGCTGCAAACGTCGCGGAACGGCCTCGCGCGATGCCCTGGAAGGTCGAAATCGCCCATTGATTGTTGACGATGTTCAGAACCACCGGCGCTCTGAACGTGGAGGCGAAGACCATGGCCGAATAGAAATCCGACTCAGCCGTTGCGCCATCGCCGATCCAGCCGGCGGCGATTTTCGTGTCATTCTCGATTGCTGAGGCCATGGCCCAGCCGACGGCTTGGACGAACTGCGTCCCAAGGTTCCCGGAAATCGAGAAGAACCCATACTCTTTCGACGAGTACATGATCGGCAACTGGCGCCCATTCAAAGGGTCTGCCGAGTTGGAATAGATCTGATTCATCATGTCTTCGAGCGGATAACCGGCACTGATCAGCAGGCCTTGCTGCCGATAGGTCGGGAAGTTCATGTCGCCCTTTCGAAGCGCAGCCTGAAACGCACAGGCGATGGCCTCTTCGCCAAGGGCTTGCACATAGAAACTCGTCTTGCCCTGGCGTTGCGCCGTCAGCATCCGCGAATCGAATGTGCGAACGGTCAGCATGTCGCGCAGGCCTTTCAGCGCAGCGTCCTCGCCCAAATCGGGGGCCCATGGACCGACGGCGTTGCCTTCATCATCCAGGACCCGAATGATCTCATATGCGAGATAGTCGATATCCTTGGCGGCGGCATCGATCGCCGGACGCGCTGTTGCGCCAGCTTCCGGGACGTCGAAATCTGTAAAGTCCGGCGTGTCTCCCGGGCGGCACTCCGGCTCGGGTACGTGCAGTTCGAACGCTCGTTTTTTTGTCATGAATTCTTCAGCTCGTTCCTAAAGAAGCTTCTCTCGGCGGGATGGACGGCGTCCATGCGTGGCTCATTCTTTGATGAGTCTGAGAGTGGCATAAACAGCAAAACTCGAAAAGGCAACAACGCCCAAGAAAGCAGTGAAATTCGAAAATTTTTTCCGCAATTACGTACAGGCACAGCAAATTAGTCGCGCGGATGCCTGTGGAAGTGTAAGGCTCTACCAAATCCTTGTGCTGTTTGGGTTTTTGCCGGCGCGCGTGCGCGCTCGCGCCGCCGATCGCCGCGTTCGGCGAGGCCTTCCAAGGGATGATTTTGGTTGCAGCCGACCAGGGTCAGGTTTTTCGATGCCTAACGCCAGGGGCGGGCGGAGTCTCGGGTGGCCCGGCAAAGCATTGTGCCTTCGACATCCAGTCTGCCGCCGTTGTCCCGACCACGGACAGTGTCGTGTCCGCGACGTTGCGCGTCTGCGTCACCACCTGACAGAATGCTTCGGCGGGGCCAGTGATGCGTTCTTCAGGATTGTCATCGCCATAGGACCACACATCCCCGGACGGGGCCGTCAGTTCCAGGTAGGGCATGGGCCCGGGGGGTGTTTGCTTGCGGGTCTTGTAGGTCCAGCCAAATGTGTTCACGCCCAGCACGACAATGTTCTGAATGCGGTCCTCGTTTTGCCGCTCAACGCCGAGATGGTCGTAGACCTCTTGCCCATGCGCCCAGGTTTCCATCAGGCGGGCAGTGATCGACGACCGGGCGCTCATGTCCGGGCCTGCCCATTTTAACCTCGCTTTTGGGTCAGCATCAGCGAACAGGTCTGCCGTCACATCAATGTCGGCATGCCACTGTTCCAGCAGGTCTCGGCCGCCCATGCCGCCGAAATGCGCACTCTCAAATCCGCGCATGCCGCCATCATGTGACAGCACAGCCCCAAGCCGGCGGGTCAGTTCTGCTTCGTCCGTGAGCTGCAATCCGGCCATCTGGTTCCAGAAGTAAAGGTGTTGCAGCACTGCATTGATCGTCCAGTCCTTGAACTGGGTCGGCTCATCAAAGCCGGATGCATCTGCGCCGTCGAGCAGGGCGAACAGCGCTTTGCTTTCGGCGCGAAAATCTTCGGCTTGTTGCATCAGGGCCTCTCCGTCCTAGTCCATGTCCATGGTCTGCATCAGGCGCTCATACGCCGTCAGGTAATCTTGCTTGAATTGCTGCACCACCTGACCAGCAGACATGGATTGGTTCATCAGGCCGACGCCTTGCCCGACCCAGTAGGTGGCAAGTTCCTTGGCGCCCTCATGTCCGCCCTGGCTGAGTTTGTCGATGTGCGACAGGGCCGGTTCCGAGACCATGGACTGCAGCGGCATGGGGAGCGGATTTGGGGCGTCTTCGGCTTCCCAGGCATCCGTCCAGGGCGACCGCAGCTGTCGTGAATGTTTGCCTGTGCGCGACCGCGAGCGGACCGTGTCACGCGAGGAGGCGCTGAGCATCTTTTCCTTAACGATCGGGTTGGTCTCGGCTTCGCTGGTGGTCAGCCAGACCGAACCGCACCAGGCGCCCGCGGCGCCCATGGCCATCGCTGCGGCCATTTGTTCGCCGGTGGTGATCCCGCCGGCGGCCAGGATGGGTGTCGAGGCGCCCATTTCGCGCACGCCGCGCGCCACTTCCGGGATCAGCACCATGGTCGAGACATCGCCGCAATGTCCGCCAGCCTCTCCGCCAGCGACGATCAGCACGTCCACGCCCGCATTCACCTGATTGACTGCATGCTCGCGGGCACCAACCAGGGCGCCGGTGGCGACGCCATGTTTCTCGGCCATTTCCAGCATGGCTTTTGGTGGCACACCTAGTGCGTTGACGATCATCTTGATCGGATACTGAAACGCCACATCCATCGACGATTGTGCGCCATCATCGCCGAGATTGCGGGCGAAGCTCAGTGAGTTGCTGCGTTGCTTTTCGAGGTCGACATCCTCGATGCCGTGATCGCGCATGATATTGGCTGCGAACGTCTTGTGCTCTTCCGGCACGGCGTTCAGCAGGCGGTCGCCATCGAAGCCTTCTGACTTGCCTTCGAACTTGTTCGGGACAATCAGGTCGACGCCGAACGGCTTGCCGTCAATGTTGGCGACGATCCAATCAAGCTCTTCCTTGAGGCGATCGGGGGGCAGGTTCACCGCGCCGAAAACGCCCATGCCACCGGCCTTGGAGACGGCGACCACGACGTCGCGGCAATGGGTGAAGGCGAGCAGGGGAAACTCGATGTCGAGCATCTCGCAGATCGGTGATTTCATCATGGTCTATTCTCCGTCATCGGTCGCGATCTCCAGGATGAGGTCATCCGCCGCGATCTGTTGTTCAACTATACCCGCGATCGTCGCGACTGTCCCATCGACTTCGGCGACGATTTCGTGCTGCATTTTCATGGCTTCCAGGATGGCGAGTTTCTGCCCCTTGGTGACTGCGTCTCCGACTTGGACGACGATCTCGAGCAGTTTGCCATGCATGGGTGAGACGACGGTGCCGCCGCCACCATCGTCGCTGGCGCGTTGCAAAACGGCGGACAGGTTGTGGACCAGGTGCGTCTGTGTTGCGGACGAAATGTGGATCTGCGCCGCCGCATCAATCAAGTAAAAGACAGATACATCGCGACCCCCCACTTTCAGAGATGCGCGCGAGTCCTCCTTGGTGTTGATCTCGACCAGAATTTGCTCATCACCGATGTCGACGCGCGTGCCGGTTTTGGTTGGTTGTGTGCGCGCGATTATGACCTCATCGCCGATCGCATACTCGGTTGAAGCTTCAAGGTCCTGCGTGCTGGACCATGCCAACAGTTCCGGGTGAACGGCGATCGTCTCGTTGAGGGCGCAGGCGCGGCGGGACAAGACGTCCAGCGCAATTGCGGGCGCCACCGTCCTGGCAGAGATTTCGGCGTTCTGGAAACCATCCTCACCATAGGTTTCTGCGATGAAGGCCGTGGTCGCGTCGCCCGCCTGAAAGACCGGTTGCGAAATGGCATCGATCAGAAAATCGCGATTGCTTTTCAGTCCGAAAAGTGCGGTCGACTCCAACGCGCCCTTCAATCGGCGCAAGGCGGTTTCGCGCGTGTCGCCATGCGCGACGATTTTAGCGACCATGGCATCATAAAACGGCGACACGTCTGACCCGGTTTGGATGCCGTCATCGACCCGTATGCCCGTGCCTGAAGGTCGCTGCCAAAGCAAAGCTGGACCTGTGCTTGGCAAAAAGTCATTTGCTGGATCTTCTGCATACAGACGAACTTCAATCGCGTGCCCGTTCAGCGCAACGTCCTGTTGTGCGATGCCGAGCGGCTTGTCTTCGGCGACGGCAATTTGCAGAGCCACCAGATCCAGCCCGGTGATTTCCTCCGTGACCGGATGTTCGACCTGCAATCGCGTGTTCATCTCCAGAAAGTAGAAGGCGCCGCTTTCATCAAGAAGGAATTCAACCGTGCCGGCGCCGCGATATTCAACGGCCTTGGCTGCCTTGATTGCAGCCGCGCCCATCCGTTCACGGAGCTTTGGTGTCATGACCGGGCACGGCGCTTCCTCGATGACCTTTTGATGGCGTCGCTGGACCGAGCAATCGCGCTCGCCCAAGTGGATGACATTGCCATGGGCATCTGCGAAGACCTGGATCTCGACATGGCGGGGCTTCTGGACCGCCTTTTCAATGATCAGGACGCCAGACCCGAAGGCATTCTCGGCTTCTGAGCGCGCCAGCTTGATGGCGTCTTTCAGGTCTTTGACCTTGTGCACGAGGCGCATGCCGCGTCCGCCGCCTCCGGCTGCGGCCTTGATCATGACCGGCAGGCCGATCTCCTTGGCTGCAGCGATCAGGGTGGTGTCACTCTGATCATCATCCTGGTAACCGGGCACACAGGGCACGCCAGCGTCAATCATGGCGCGCTTGGACCGTGCCTTGTCGCCCATGACGTCGATGGCATTTTCGGGCGGTCCGATAAAGACAATGTCATTGTCCGCACAGGCGCGTGAGAAAGCAGCGTTCTCAGACAGGAAGCCATAGCCGGGATGGACCGCGTCGGCACCGGTCGATTTGGCCGCGGCGATGATCTTGTCAATGACGAGGTAGGACTCGCCCACCGGTGACGCACCGATATGAACCGCTTCATCGGCCAGCCGGGTATGTGGCGCGCCGGCATCCGCATCGGAGAAGACGGCGACGGTCTTGATGCCGAGCGCGCGCGCCGTGCGGATGACACGGCAGGCAATTTCGCCGCGATTGGCGATCAGGATTTTCGAAATCTCCGTCATGGCTCGTTCACCCAGTTTGGCTTTCGCTTCTCGACAAAGGAGGCGACGCCTTCCTTGCCTTCGTCACTGGCCATCCGGCCGGCAAAATTTTCTGCGGCTGCCTGCACAGCCTGCTCGCGACTCAGGCGCGGCAGCGCCAGGATCAGCGCCTTGATGTCGGCCACCGCGCCCGGGGCGCAGCGCAGCACTTGCTTGCGAATCTGCAGTTCATGCGCCTCGAGCGCGTCGACGGTTTCGCCGATGAAATCTGCAAATCCGAGGTCTGCACTTTTGCGACCATCAAAGCGCGCGGCGGTCAGCATCAGTCGCCGTGCGGTGGCATAGCCGAGCTTCTGGATCACGAAGGGGGATATCTGCGCAGGGGTCAGTCCGATCGCGGTCTCGGTCATCGCGAACCGGGCATTGGCATCGCAGATGACCACGTCGGCACAGCAGGCCAGGCCGAACCCACCCGCCATTGCGGCGCCTTCAATGATGACGACGACCACTTGCGGCATATGATTGACCAGATCGAACATGTAGGCGCCATTCTTCGAACTGGCGATGACGTCATCCGTACTTTGCCCACCTTGTTGGCCGGCCTTGAACGATTTCAGGTCGCCGCCAGCACAAAACACGCCGCCCCGTCCGCGCAGGGTGATGCCGCGGACCGAGCGGTCGTCCTTGACGGCTTCGAGCGAGGCGATCAGGTCGCTGACGAGTTCAGCTGAAAGTGCATTGCGGCTGTCGGGTTGGTTGAACCAGACGGTGAGCCAGCCATTCTTGAGCTCCAGCTCGATGGCAGTCGTATCGGGCAGTGTCGTCATCTCTGTCTCCCTACATCCGCGCGATGCCGAAGCTGTTTTCGCGCACGCTTCGGTTCCGGGCTTCCCAGACTGTGGCGAGCAGGAAGCCGAGCGTCTTGCGCGTGTCGCGCGGATCAATCATGCCATCGTCCATGTCATGACCTGACGTGTAGAAGCCGCTGGACTGGCTGTTGAACAGGTGGGTCAGGTGGGTTTCCTGTTTGGCCAGCGCATCGCGATCCGGTTCTTTTCCGGCCGCCTTGGCGGCGCCTTCAGCGACGATCGACATCACAGTCGCGGCCTGCTCGCCGCCCATCACGCCGGTCGAGGCATTCGGCCAGGAATACAGGAAGTCAGGTTCGAACGCGCGGCCACACATGCCGTAATTTCCAGCGCCGTAGCTGGCGCCGATCTGGAAGGTCAGGCGCGGCACTTCAATATTGGTCACCGACTGGATCATCTTCGAGCCATGCTTGATCATGCCGGCGCGCTCATATTCAGTCCCGACCATGTAGCCTGTCGTGTTCTGCAGGAAGACAACTGGCGTGTCGGCTTGATCCATGAGCTGCAGGAACTGCGTCGCCTTGGTCGCGCCAGCTGGATCGATCGGACCATTATTGCCGATCAGTCCACACCGAAAGCCATGGACATTGGCCTGGATGCAAACCGTGGCCGGGCCGTATCGCGGTTTGAAGTCGATGAAATCAGACCCGTCCACGACGCGCGCCACGACTTCGCGAACATCGTATGGCTTGCGGTAATCGATCGGCACGACACCGGCGATTTCGTCCGGATCGTAGAGCGGCGGCGCGACGTGTTTCATGACCCGTTTCGGGCACCTTGTGTTCCAGCCGAGGCGATCAATCACCTCGCGCGCCATGATGATCGCTTCCTTGTCATTTTCGGCCAGGTACTCAGCCAGCCCCGAGACAGAGGCATGCATCTCAGCGCCGCCAAGTTCGTCTTCTGTGGCGATCTCGCCGGTTGCGGCCTTGAGCAGCGGCGGACCGGCAAGGAAGGCCTTGCCGCGACCTTTCACGGCGACGACATAATCGCTCATGCCGGGCATGTAAGCGCCGCCAGCGGTCGACGAACCGTGCAGGATCGAGATCACCGGAATGCCGGCCTTGGACAGCTTGGCCTGACCTGCGAACAGGGCGCCGCCGCGAGAAAACCCTTCTACCCGATAATTGACCAGGTCGCCGCCCGCGCTTTCGACCAGGTGGATATAGGGGAGTTTCTGCTCCAGTGCGATCTGTTCGGAGCGGATGATCTTGTAGCCAGTCGACCCGGTCATTGCGCCAGCCATGATGCCGCTATCGTCGACCACGATCATGCAGCGCACGCCGTTGATGAAGCCAATGCCGCTGATCACGGTCGAGCCGGGCAGCGATTTCTCTTCGGGGCGACCGTCAGACAAGTATCCTGACAGGTTGCCGACGGCGAGCCAGGGCATCCCCGGATCGAGCAAACGCGCCAGGCGCTCGCGTGGTGTCAGTTGGCCCCGGGCTTCGAAACGTGACTTGCGTTTCTCTGACAAACGGCGCGTGCGGCCATTGAGATCGTTCAACTGATCGATCAGGCCGAGCATGTCCGCGCGGTTTTGCTGGAAGGACTCTGAACCGGTCAGGATGCGGGATTTATACACGGCCATCTATAGGTCCTCCGCCAAGGCTGGTGGGAGCTTGATTGGGGTTTGCAACAGGATCTGGGAATAGCCTTTGCCTTGCGGGTCATTGCGCAAGGAGGCGACACCGCCGCCGCCGAGAATGTTGTCCATCAGGATGTTCATCGCACCCGTGCCTGGCATGTAAAAGCGATGCACATCGCCTTGCAGAAACTGGGCGAACCGCGACTGGATTTCGTCTGTCGTCAGCGCCGACCAGATCCACGGTGCGTAGTCGGCCTTGCGCGGCAGGACGCCAACATTGGCCTTGTCGCCTTTGTCGCCCGAGCGCGCGAAGGCGAGTTTGATCAAGGGCACGGAGACAAGCGTGTCCGGATCATGATCCGGCAGCTCCGGGGGAACCGGCGCAGCAAGGTCTTGCGCGGGGGGCGCTCCGGCGCCGTCATCAGGCATCGGGATGCGCCTGTCGCCGACACGGACCTGAACCGGGACATCGCTTTTCGCAATCAGGAATGAAAACAGACGCAAGACCGGCGACGGTCGCGCGCGACCGCCAGCGAACCCGGACAGTCCGGGCGGCGCGGCAAGTCCGTGCCCGGCGAGTTCCTTCAGCAGCATACCGACGGCGCGTTGGTCTTCATGCTTGGCGGCGACCTTGACCGCCACGGACCGAGAGCCGTCTCTGCTTGCGTGCGTGCCGTATTCGCTTTCATCACCCACCAGCTCGACCACGGTTTCGGTGAAGTCCGGCGCATTTACGGCGCGGAGTTTCTGGCGCGCGCGCTTGAGCACGCTGTCTGCGAACAGGCGGGCCTTGTCGCTGGCATCTTCGCCATAGAAGAACATCACTGTGCCGGCGCGCCAGCCATCTTCAAACGTGGCGCTGACCTTGTAGGATTCGGGTACAGTTCGGCCACGCGCCCCGCTGACCTTCACACAATCGGTGGCGACTTGTTCAAGCTTCACCTCGGTAAAATCGCAAACAACATCGGGCAGGGCATAGGCGCCTGGATCACCGATTTCGTAGAGCATCTGCTCGCCAACCGTGCCGACCGTGACCGTGCCGCCCGTCTCTGCCGGCTTGGTGCACGTGAAGCTGCCATCCTCGGCGATCTCAGCAATCGGGTAGCCGACATCGTAGAGTGTCTCCGCGACGTCGTGCCAGTCGGTATAGTTGCCCCCCGTGGCTTGAGGTCCGCATTCGAGGATGTGCCCGGCGAGGCTGCCGCCAGCGAGGCGATCGAGATCATCCCGGGTCCAGCCAAATTCGTGTATGCAGGCCCCGAGCGTCACAGCGCTATCGACGCAGCGCCCGGTGACGACAATGTCTGCCCCTTCGGCCAGGGCCCTGGCGACGGGAAATGCGCCGAGATAGGCGTTGGCGCTGGCGAGGCGCTCTGCGTCTGGAAACGCGTCGCCGGAAAACATTTCTTCAAAACCTTCAGCCGACAGCTCGCCCACCCGGTCCAGCAAGTCGTCGCCGGTGATCACGGCGACTGTCAGGTCCAGACCCTGGTCGGCAATGAGCGCCTCGAGCGCCCGTCCGCAAGCCTCGGGATTTACCCCGCCCGCATTCGAGATGATCTTGACGCCCTGGCGCGCAATTTCCTTGAGGTTGGGCTTCATCACTGCCGAGACAAAGTCGGTCGCGAAACCGAGATCGGGAGTCTTGGCGCGCGCCCGGGCCATGATCGACATGGTGATCTCGGCCAGATAGTCGAAGACGATATAATCAAGGCCGCCGCGGTTCAGGAATTGCGGCACCGCCATGTCGCTTTCGCCCCAATAGCCGCTGGCTCCGCCGATGCGCACAACGCGTTTGTCCATCTCGCGCGACCCTCCCATTACCGCATTCATCTGATCGTGAATCTGACAAAATGAGTATCGCTCATATTTGACAAGTCAAGCTCATTTTGAGATGACGGCGCGTCACAGACTAGCATTTCAGGGAGCTCGAGAGATGAGCAATCCGGCGCCCACCCGCACGCGCAGACAGAAAGTCGAGGAACGCGAACAGGCAATCCTGGAAAGCGCGCGGCAGGTCTTTTTCCAGAAGGGGTATGAAGGCGCGCGCATGTCTGAAATCGCCGCGGGCGCGCAGATCGCGGAAGGCACGATCTATATCTATTACAAGAACAAGGCGGCGCTGATGCGTGCCATCAGTTCCGAGTTCTGGCAGTCCCTCACCGCAGATGCCTGGGCGGAGATCGAGGGCATTGACGATCCGTACGAGGCGCTGCGCGCGCTGGCGCGGTTTCATATCACCTCGCTGATGGCGCAGAGCGACATGATCGACCTGACCCATTCCCTGCGCGTGGTGTCTGCCGATGTCGGGACCACGACCGAAGAGCTCAAAACCTATGTGCGGGTGTTTGACTCGCTGTACCTGAAAGGCGTCGATCGCGGAGAGCTGGTCGCGCATCCTGATCTTTGGCTGGTGCGTGACGTGTTTTTCGGAACGCTGGATTACTCCGCCAGGACGTTGCGTCTGCACGATGACCAGAACGTCGAACCGGTGGTGGCGAACCTGATTGACGGCATCTGGGCGCAATACGGGGCCGCGCGAGAGGCGTCACGCGCGAGCAAGGATCGCACGCCGGCACGATTGATCGGGCGTCTTGAAAAGGCCGTGGCGAAGCTTGAGCAGCTTGGCGATGATTGATCGCCAGCTGCCGCCTTGTCCTTACATGGTGATGGCTTTCTGAAACGCCGGGCGCTGCTCGATGCGGCTGACATAGGCTTTCAGGTGAGTCATCTCGTCACTGACTGAGCCGATGCGATTGCTCATGAAGCAGGCATGGCCCAGCATGATGTCGGCGGCGGAGAAGCTGCCGATCAGATAGTCCTTGCCCGCCAGCGCGTCATTCACCGGCGCCAGCGCCTTGGCAAGCAGGCGTTTGGCCTGGGCCAGTGCGTTCTGGTCCTGGCGATCCGGCGGCAGCAGCAGCGTGTTGACGACGATGATGTTGATCGGCGGCATGACCATGCCCTCGCAATAGTGGAACCATTGCAGATAGTCAGGGTATTCCGGCGCATCGACGGCCGGCTTGAGGCCGCCATTCTTGTGGCGTTCGAGCACGTATTCGATGATCGCGCCGGATTCGAAAATCGACACATCGCCATCTTCCAGCACCGGAACGCGGCCGAGCGGATGTCGCGCCCGATGCGCGTCGGACTTCAGGTCGCGCGGGTGGAAGTCCATCCGGTTCAATGCGTAAGGCAGGCCGAGTTCTTCCAGCAGCCAGACGATCCGTCCGGCGCGCGAATTTGGGGCGAAGTGGAGTTTCAACATGAGGCTGGATCCTGATTTGATGGCGTAATGAAAGGCGACGTCAGTTTCATGATATCCCGCAAGGGCAAGTCAAATGATGCCGAGACCGCGCCATCACGCGCCTGGTTGCAGGCACGTTCCGTTCCGCTGCGACCTGGAAACCAGATTTGTATTGTAATGGCACTCGAATTGTCATTATATGGATTTCTACGCAGGACACCGCACGCAAATCAAGCCCTTTTGCATGGATTTTAACGCGTTGGCCTCAAGCACACAGCGAACGGACATCGACCGATGAGTTTGAAAGCGCGATTGCAGAACAAGGTGACGCGGCATCTGTTCAGTCTGGAGCGGCGCGACAGGAAACGCGCCAAGGCGGAGCGGACACGCCAGGCGAAACAGCACCCGCATTCGGTCGACTATTATCATGAAGCCAGTGATCCGTACTCGCACTTGATGGCGCAGGTGCTGCCCGAGTTTTGTCGACGTTACGACGTCGAGCTGAACGTCCACATTGTCGCGCCGCCGCCCGACTGGGCTGCGCCGGACCGGCAACGCCTCGACTCCTATGGACGCCTTGATGCGGCGCGCCTGGCGCAGCGCGCCGGCTTGCGGTTTTCCGACCCGGGCCAGTCGCTGGATGCGACCGCGCTGTCGCGCGCGAACGCTGCGCTCGTGCAGGCGGCAAAAGACGGAACGTTCCTGGCGCGCGCCGCCGACATTGGCGACCAACTCTGGCGTGGAGATTCGATGTCGAGCCAGCCGGACGGCGACCCGTCGGCATCATTGGCCGCCGCCGCGGCGCAGCGCGATGAGACCGGGCACTATCTCGGGGCGACGCTCCATTATGCCGGCGAATGGTACTGGGGCATCGACCGGTTGCACTATCTGGAGCGCAGATTGACCGATCTCGGCGCCGCGCAAGAGCCCCGTCTGCCGCCGATTTTTCCGCCGCCGACGATCCTGACGGATCCGCCCGCCGCGGGTGCGTCGAGTGGTCTTGAACTGAACTGGTATCTGTCCTTTCGCAGCCCGTATACCGGCATCGTGGCTGATCGCGTGAAGGCCCTGGCGGACGCCTATGGAGCGGTGCTTAATTTGAGGTACGTCCTGCCCATGGTGATGCGCGGCATGCAGGTGCGGCGCGCCAAGGGGTTTTACATCATGAGCGACACGATGCGCGAAGCCGCACGCCAGGGCATTCCGTTTGGCGACATTTTCGATCCTGTCGGGCGCCCGGTCGAGCGTGGATATGCGATCCTGCACAAGGCCATCGAGATCGGGCAGGGATACGCATTCGCGCGCTCATTCCTGGCCGGGGTCTGGGCGGACGGGATTGACGCGGGCACGGATCGCGGCCTGCGGACGATCACCGAGCGGGCAGGCCTGCGCTGGGAAGACATGAAACCGCTCCTCGGCGGCGACCACTGGCGCGCCGACGAAGACCTGAACCAGAAAGAGATGTTCGATCATGGCGTTTGGGGCGTGCCGAGCTTTCGGGTTGGCGATGTCACAGCCTGGGGACAAGACCGCCTCTGGGTCATCGAAGACGCGCTGAAAGCCGCGGCGCAAGCACAGTCGAAGAGTTAGGAAGGGATCTGCAATGGAAGTCATCAATGAAGTCATGCCGAGCGACGCCGCTCAGATGCAGAAAATGGCGGAGAAGGGTCCGGATGGACCGATCTTCATGGTCAACCTGCTGAAGTTCAAGGACAAGGCTGAATACGAAGACGGTCGCGAAACCGACCTGACCGGGCGCCAGGCCTACAATCTTTACGGCATGGCTGTCGCTGGGATCCTGCCCGATTATGGTGGCCGATTGTTTTACATGTCGGACGTGACATTCCTCTCACTTGGACAGGTGGAAGAGCTCTGGGACGAGGTCGCCATTGCGGCCTATCCGGATCGCGGGGCGCTGCTGAAAATGTCGATGTCAGACGAATGGCGCGCCGCAGCGGTGCACCGCACGGCAGGACTGGCGGGCCAATTGAACATTGAAACAGTGATGCCGGAGCCAGCCAAATCGCTGCCCTGGATACAGCTGCTATTAAAGGAGATGGACGCATGACGTGGTTGAAACGAATCCTTGCCGTTCTCGTCGGGCTGGCCCTGATTGCGGTGATCGCATTCAATTTGTTCAAGGCCCAGATTGCCGAGCGGGCTTTCGTTCGCGCCATTGATCGCATGGCTGGCGTCGATCGCAGCGCCGCCTTGCCAGACGGGTTGCATGTCTACCTTTGCGGCACGGGCTCACCGATGCCGGACGCAACCCGCGCCGGCCCGTGCCTGGGCGTCCTGGCCGGCGATACGGCGCTGGTCTTTGACATTGGCAGCGGCGGCATGCGCAATCTTGGCGCCATGGGCTTCCCGATCGGACGGATGGATGGCGTGTATCTGACCCACCTCCATTCTGACCATCTTGACGGCCTCGGAGAGTTGCTGACCATTGCCTGGGTCGGTGGCAACCGATCCGAGCCGCTGCCGGTGCGTGGGCCAACCGGCACCAATGACGTGGTCGCCGGGTTCAACATGGCGTACCGCCTCGACAGCACTTTTCGTACCGCGCACCATGGCCCCGAGATCGCACGGCCCAGCGGATTTGGCGGCGTGGCCGATGAGATCGTGATCCCGGCGGGACCTGGCGGTCAGCTGGTCGTCCATGAAGACGGTGACCTGAAGATCACCGCCATTCGCGTGTCGCACGCGCCAATCGAACCGGCCTTTGGCTATCGCATCGATTACAAGGATCGATCGATCTCGATCAGCGGCGACACGATTTATCAAGCGCGGTTCGCGGCGGCCTCGCAAGGCGTCGACATCATGCTGCACGAGGCGCTCAACAAGCGCATGGTCAGCACGATTGGGGCAAAGCTCGGCGAGCGAGGTCTGACAAACCAGGAAACCATCTTCCACGATATCCTGGACTATCACACGGATCCGGAAGAGGCGGCACAAGCGGCACAGGAGGCCGGCGCCGCGCAGTTGGTGTTCTACCATATCGTGCCACAGCTGCCGGTGAAGATGCTCGAGTCCGTGTTCATCGGGAACTCGAAGTCGATCTTTGACGGCAAGATCACGGTTGGTCGCGATGGCATGATTTTGAGTCTGCCAGCGGGATCCGACAAGATTGAGAAGAGCCAGGCGCTGTAGCTGGTCTCGTTTGACTTGCGTCTCCAGGCGATGCGGCTGCATAAGGAAGGCGGCATCGAAACCTGGTTGCGGAACAGAAGATGAGCAAGACGCGTGTCGGCGGTGGTCCGAAGAAAATTCTCTACACGCTGGATACGGTCCGCCGGATCGGCTTGCGCAATTCGGCAAAGGCGCTGACCGCAAAAAATGCCTGCAAGGCCTGCGCCCTCGGGATGGGCGGGCAGCTTGGCGGCATGACCAATGAGTTGGGCGAGTTCCCGGCCTTCTGCAACAAGAGTGTTCAGGCCCAGTCGACAGACATTCAGCAGCCGATCCCGGATGAGGTGTTTGCGCACACGCTGTCTGAGTTTCGCGAACTTTCAGCGTTTGAAATCGAACGGTTGGGCCGCTTGACCACACCCATCTACAAAGCGGCTGACAAGGACTCGTTTCGACCGGTCTCCTGGGACGAAGCGCTGCGCCTCGCCATCACGCGACTATCGACGAGCGATCCTGATCGCAGCTTTTTCTATTCGTCGGGACGCTCCTCCAATGAGGCCGCCTTCGTATTCCAGTTGCTGGCGCGACGGTATGGCACCAACAATGTCAACAATTGCTCCTATTACTGCCACCAGGCGACTGGCGTCGGCCTGGGAACGACGATCGGCACCGGGACATCGACGGTGGAGCTCGCGGACCTGACCAAGTGTGATCTGGTCTTTCTGATTGGCGCCAACCCATCCTCCAATCACCCACGGCTGATCCACCAGCTCAAGCAGATCCGCGAACGAGGCGGCGAAGTGATCGTCATCAACCCGGCCAAGGAGCCGGGTCTGGTCAAGTTCGCCGTCCCCAAGAGTCCCAAATCTGTCCTGACTGGCGGAACCGAAATCGCCTCGCTCTATGTGCAGCCTCGCATTGGTGAGGACCTGGCGCTATTCAAAGGCATCGCAAAGGCGCTGGTCGAGATGGGCGAGACCGACCCGGCCTTCATCGCGGCACATACGGAAGGAAGCGCGGACTATCTTGCCGATCTTGAGGCGGCGGACTGGGATGAGATCACGTCGCGCTCGGGGGTCTCGAAGCCGGAGATTCTCGAAGTGGCGCGGCGCTATGCAGCGTCTGCGTCATCCGTCTTTGCCTGGGGCATGGGCATGACCCATCACCTCAATGGCGTTGACAATATTGAAGCCATCGCGGCGCTGGCCCTGTTGCGCGGGATGATTGGCCGGCCTGGCGCCGGCCTGTTGCCGCTGCGCGGTCATTCGAATGTGCAGGGCGTCGGCACGATTGGCGTCAAACCTGTGCTCGCAAATGATGTCATCGCGAAAATGGAAAATGCGTTCGGGATCTCATTGCCGGAAAAACAAGGCATGGACACCATGTCCTGCATGCAGGCGGCGCATCAGGGCGCGATCGACAATGCGGTGATCATGGGCGGCAATCTCTATGCTGCGAATCCGCATTCGGCCTGGGCGGCAGAGGCCTTGTCGCGGATCCCGTTCAAGCTCTTCCTGACGACGACGCTGAATCACGGTCACGTTCACGGCTGCGATGACGGAGAAACTCTGATCCTGCCGGTCACTGCCCGCGATGAAGAGTGGGAGCCGACCACGCAGGAGTCGATGTTCAACTATGTCCGGCTCAGCGATGGCGGCATTGATCGCCTGGATGGCGTGCGGCCGGAGAGCGTCGTTCTGGCAGATCTGGCAACGGGATTGTTTCCGGACGACAAGATCGATTTCCAGGCGTTCAAGCGCCACAAGCAGGTTCGATCAGCGATTGCCGAAATCGTGCCTGGCATGGCCGAGCTGGCAGACATCGACGAGGCCAGGCGCGAGTTTCACATCCAGAACCGCCTCATCCACACTCCCGCCTTCAACACGCCGTCCGGCAAGGCGCAGTTCAAGGTCCACGCCTGGCCCGAGCGCGGCCCTCAGGCCCGCAAGTTCACCTTGTCGACAGTGCGCAGTGAAGGGCAGTTCAACTCCATCATCTATGAAGAAGAAGACACCTACCGAGGCACCAAAACGCGATGGTGTGTGATGATGAGCGGCGTAGACCTGGCGCGCCTGGGCGTGGCCGATGGCGGCAAAGTCACTGTCACCTCCGATCACGGTGAAATGCACAATGTCATCGCTTATGAATTCGACGTGCCGCCAGGCGATGTGCTTGCCTATTTTCCGGAAGCCAATGTCCTTCTTGATACGGCGGTTGACCCCCGCAGCCGCACCCCGTCCTTCAAATATACCCGCGTTGATGTCCGCGCGGCGTCAGGATAAGTCGCGCTGCGCCATCCGGCGTTCGGCTTCGGCAAGGTCTTCGCGCGTGTTGATGTTGAAGAAGGCTTCTGGCCCCGCATCGGCAAAATCGACCCGGCGGGCGCCGCAGGTCTCAACCCAGCGGTGAAGCGCGCGCATGCCATCGCGGATCTCGGCTTCGATCATGGCGAACGCGTCCGTGTCCCAGAGCGCGAAGACCGGGTGTAGCCGGTCCTCGACGCAGGCCGCCGATGGCACCCCGGCTGATGACAGGCGACGCGCCAGATCTTCCGGGAAGAAGGGCGTGTCGACGGGAATGGTGATGACTTGCGCATAGCCTTCAGACCGCGCCCATTTCATCGCCGTGTAAATGCCCACGATCGGGCCGAAATCGCCAATCAGGGCGTCGCGAATCTGGACCTGGTCGCCATTCGGCGCCAGAGGTTGGTTTTCGTTGATGGCAATCGGTCCCGAGATTTGCTGTTCGAGGCGAGACACGGCATGGGCCAAAAGTGTCCGACCACCCAGCACGGCCTCGGCCTTGGGCGATCCGAACCGCCGCGAAGCACCGCCCGCAAGGATGACGCCGGGAACAAGAATCTTGGTCAAACTCATCCCGGCATCATGTGCCGTCTGCGCTGCTCATGCAACGCGTCAGGAATCCAAGGGTATCGGCCTTGAGGGTCGCTTAGGCGACGCTGGCGATGGATGGCGGATCAAATCGTTTCTGCAGACTGAAGGCGTGCGGCGTCGGGCCGTCCTTGCGAATCCGCTGCAAGCGATCCCAGGCCATGTCGAGCGAGATCCGCGTATCGCGATGCGCCCACCAGATCACCATGTTCGTACCTTCGGTACGATCAACCCAGTGACCCAGCTTCTTCATGTTCTCGCGATGCTGAACATCGCGATAGGCAAAATTGTGGATGTCGGCGACGTCGCGCCAGCCGGCCAGCGTGTAGATGTGCGGATTGTCGACACCGGTCGTGTTGAGGGCGGCGATCTCGAAGAAGTTCAGCTCTCGCCCCTCGGCGGAGCGCATGCCATGGCGGTGCCACAGCAAGCCGTCATGCAGGTGATCGCGCTCAAACAGTTCCTGCAGCTGCTTGAAGAAATACTTGCTTTCATCAAGGTGAACCGAAAACGCACCAAGCGGGCGCGCCACATTGAAATGTACCAGGAAATGGTCGTGCATTTGTCTCGATCCTTTCAGCGATAAATTCGACAATATCGACTTATGGTTGAAATATCGGGCGACGCGAGCGTGCAATTTGAGCGTTTGGCTTAATCCTTTTGCAACCGGTTGACGGGGCACCTGGCCAATCTGTTGTCGGCCTATCCGCCAGCATTGATCGTCAGCAGGGGCGAGGCTCCGTCGCTGGCGGCCGATTGCAGCGCCAACAGGAACAGCATCAGGTTGAACGTCGTTTTCGACTCCAGATCTGAATCCTCGATCCAGAACCAATGATCTCGATACAGGACGCTGACCGCTGCGCCATCTGGTTCAGCCTGGCCGGTGCGGACGTGAAATTGTCGACCGAGGAAGTCGGTCCAGTTGGAGGTCTTGGCCGAGATCACGCGGCTCGCGGTGGTCAGGGCGGCATCTTGGTGGACCCCTGGAATGTCGACACCATGCGACAGTGTATACAGCGCGCCGAGCACGGTTCGGGTCTGGGCGAAGAACTCGCCATCGCTCAAGCCGCCGCCCTTGGCGACAAGACGGAACCGCATGTGACAGGCATCCATGCCGAAAGATGCGGTGAGCCCGCTGCATTCAGGTGTGTCGTCGGCGTCCACGCGCAAATAGGTCTGCACCGTGTCTGTCCCCGCGACCGGTACCATTTCGACCCGCACCCGTTCTCTCATTTGCAAGGCGCGGAGCAGTTTTGCGGCGGCGCGAAACTCGGAATTGTCGGGCAGGATTTCCGGTGTTGGCCCAGACGCGCTCGGCGCGTTTGACAGGTTGCCCAGCCGCTCGACACAACAGGTCAGCAGGCGCTCGATGCTCCAGCCTGAATTGGCGAGCAGGACAATTGTTTCAGGCGTGATCGGTGCCAGCAGGTCCTGCGCAAACTGACTGCTGTCCAGCGGCTTGAACACGATGGTCGGCGTCTCGCTCATGCTGATGCCAGGGCTGAACAGCGCCGATCCGTTCTCTGTGCGCCGAAACGGAAGAAAGGTCTCGGCGGAGACTGACCCGGCATACTGATGCTGCGTCGTGATCCCGTCTATATCCATGAACACGACCGCGTCGCGATATTTCAGGCGCACCAGGTTGAGCAATAATTGTTCACTCTTGGACTGCGCGACGGCCTGATTGTAGGCATAGCCCGACGGGCTGATATTCTGTGCGCCCTTGACGCTGACACAGGCGGTGCCTGCCAGGCAGAACGCCAGTGAGCAGACGGCGGCAAGTTTTCTGATCCCCAACATGGCTATCCCCCAAACCCGTCGCCGACACCGAAATCGCGGCGCGCGGCAACGATTGAGACCATGACGCCGGCGAGTACGTCGAGCACGGTCATCATGGTCAGGAAGAAGAAGACCGATGTCGAAAAACTGCTGAAGGCCAGGAAGAAAATCAGGCAGACCACCATCAGGCCCATCGACGCGGCATGATTGGCAATTGCCGTCGATTTCGTGCTGGTCGATTTGACGATTTCGATGGCCAGCGTGATCAGCCCGATCAGCATGATCAGGTCGCCGAGGCGGAACCGCCAGGTGCTGCCCGAGATCATCGGCATACCGAACATGGCCGCATCCAGCCGGGCCACGATGGCAGGGGCATTGGTCTCACTCGTGCCCGGAGAGAACAGTGCGATGAGCAAATAGATGAGCACCGGAATGCCCATGAAGGGAATGATTGTCAGCCATCGGTTCATGGTCTTGGTCTCCTTTCGGGGCGCCGCGTCGCGCCGCGATTACTTGCCGCGAATGCGGCTTCTGAAGTCGCGCTTGGCCGCGTCCAGGTCGCTGCTCAGCTTCGATCGCAGGTCCGTGCGCATGTCGCTGACCTTCTGGCCGAGCGAGTCCGCCAGCGGCGCGGCCACGCCGACGCTCTTCATCGCGTCGATCATGCTCGGGCCGGACAGTTGCACATTTGCGGTTTGCTCGATCGCACCAATGGTCCAGAAGTCCTCGGGCCGGGCCCAGGCGTCCATGGTCTCGAACGGGATCTTGCAATAGCCCTGGTCGGCCCAGCCGGCGCCCCAGCTGTTGCGCACCAGATAGGTCTTGTCTGACAGGTCATAGCCAACCATCAGCATCGCGTGCCCGGAAGGCGGGCTTTGCGGCGAGACCTGATCCGGTTTCGGCATCGCGCCGGTCTGTGCCGCGATCTGGTAATAGTCCTGCGGCGCAAACATGCCGAACACGACAGGCAGGCCCTGGGACAGTGCCGTCAGCGCCGGCACACCGCGCGGCGTACGCGCATACTGGACGGCTTCATAATGCATGGCGTTGTCATAACAGGCCGAGGTCGGCTTGGACGTGACCATGGCGGTCTCGAACGGCCACATGCGCGCCTCGCACCCACCATAGGCAAGGATTGCCGCCATGCCGTGATGAATGAAACTGCCTGTGTCCTGGCCCTCGGATTCCGACAGGGAGCGGGCATTGTAATAGACGAACAGGCGCGAAATATCCGTCAGTGGAATGCCCGCCTTGAGCTGGTGAAACTCGAGCGCGCCGACGACCGCATTGGCGACGCAGGAATTGGTGTTCAGTTGGTCCTCGATTGGCGGGCAGAACTTTCGCAGATCAATCCGCTGCGGCAGGTCTGTGGACGAGGCCTGCAGCGTCGGGGCCGGTTTCGGGGCGCTCTCGAACAAGCACCCGTTCAAGCTGTATTTTGACCAAGTGTCAGACATGGGTTGGGTTCCTTGTGATCTGAGGGTGGTAGGGGTGTTGTCGGCGCCGCAATTCGCGCAGTCGAAACTGAAACCGGCGAGCGTCGAGCCGCAATTCCAGCACGTGCTTGGATACGACCCGGCTGGAATTCGGTGTTCCTTGGGGCCGGGATCCGGCAACAGGTTGACGGCGCCGCAATAGTGGCAGGTTGTACCGGCGCGGGCGGGTTTTCCGCAGAGATGGCAACTTTCGACAATCCAGCCGTGCTTTTCTTCGGTCATGACGGACATGGCGCTCCTGGCGCATGGTTCACATGGAGCTGGCCCTGTTCCATGACGAAGGATCCGGACGGATCAAACGTTTGATAGTTGAGGTGACAGCCGCGGTCCCAGACGAACCGTCCATTGACGGACAGGCCAACATCGGGAGCGGTGATCGTATACGTGGCGTTGACGCCCGAAATTGAGCCGCGGATCGACGTCGCGAACCCGTCCGAGGAAACGCCCGACCCGGAAAACGATCCGGATCGATTGACACTGACGCTCATCGCGCCGCCAAGCTCGTGCAGCCATTCGCCATTCAGCGCCGCATAGGGGTTGCGCGGCGGCGGGATAACTTCATCGTCCCGGTCATCATCGCGATCATCGTCGCGATCGAATCCCATACAGGAATTGTAAGCATCGCCGGTCAGTCCGGCACATGGGTCCGGCGTGACCTCTGTTTCGGGAATCAGGGCGGCGATGACGATCAGGCCAAACAGGGCGGCCGCGGCGATGCCACCCCATTTGAGCAGGCCGGGATTGAGGGTGGGCAGGGCGGTGCGCGTGTCGTCCGTCTTGATCGGGCTGAGATTCACGGCATCGACCAGCATTTTGCGATAATCGGAAGCGGTTTGAGGGCGATTTGAAGGACGGTTTGACAAGCCCTTCTCAATCAGCGCGTCGATCCCTTCCGGCACGTCTGACCGCCCACCCGATGGCGGCTGCCAATGTCCTTGCGGGAGCACGTCGACGAGCAGCTCATAGAAGATGACAGAGGCAGAGAACAGATCCGCTGATGGACCCGCACTTTCGGCATTGGTGATTTGTTCCGGGGCCATGTAGCGCGGCGTTCCCAGGCCTGTGCCAGTGCCGCTGTCGAGGGCGACGGTGGCCGCCCGTGCAATGCCGAAATCGAGGATCTTGAGCGGCGCCTTGTCCTGCGTTGGATCGCCCATGAGAACGATGTTCTCGGGCTTCAGGTCGCGGTGGATCACGCCGGCCTCGTGGGCGGCTTTCAAGCCATCCATGATTTCAGCAATGATGCGCGCGGCCACGCGCAGCGAGATGTCCTTGCGCTGCTGGACCTGTTCGCGATGCCAGGCTCTCAGCGACTGGCCTTCGAGATATTCCATCGACACGAACGGCTGGTTGTCGGATTGGCCGACATCATAGACTGCGACAATATTGGGATGGCGGATGTCGCGGGCAGTGACGCCTTCCGCGATCAGCTTGTCGACCGCATTGCTGCCGGTCAGGCGCTCGGGTCGGATCAGTTTCAACGCGACGGTCTGATTGGTCAGATTGTCGGCCGCCTTGTAGACGACACCCATGCCGCCGCGGCCAATCACGGATTCGATTTCGTACCGATCGGCGAAGATCGTGCCGGGACCGAGGGTCTTGATCGGGGCATCGCTGGGGGACGTCGTGTCTTGCACCGTTTCCAGGCCACCCACCGTCATCATCGCAGACAGGTCTCTGGGTTCGGATTCAAATTGATGACCGCACTCCGAGCAGAACCGCGCATCGGCTTCCAGTTGGGTGCTGCATTTCGGACAATTCTTCATCTGGGATTCCTCACGAGCTCACGGGCAATCGCGCCAATTCAATGACGCGAACCACACCCAGTTCAGTTCTGTATTTCACCGCCAGCGCCAGCCGCTCAGGCGCGTTGACCAGTGGCGAGATCGTGTCGCCATCATTCAGCGCGACCGTCTTGCCTGGGCCGTAGGCGTTGCTGCTGATGCGGACGCCAGAGTCGCTGTTGACCCGGAGCATCAGGCGGTCGCACTCCAGGTACAGTTCGAAATGGCGGCGCGAAATCATGCGACTGGTCTGTTCGTCGACGGAGCCGTCAGGGCTGTGCGCCAACAGTCGGACATCACCCAGCCCTTCTGCCGTCCGCGTGCGCGACCGGCCAAAGGCCAACAAGCCGTCAGGGGTCGAGATCGGCCCGCTCGTCGGGGCGTCGTTTTCCGCGAAGCCTTTCCATTCAAACGATGCTGTCTTCGACACCCATTGCGTTTCGTTCAGGCCGCGCAGGCCGAGACGGCGTTCTTCCTTGTCGGCACGAACGAGGGCGAGGTCGATCGCATCCGCAGACCTGGCCGTTGGCCCTTCCTGGTCTCCTTGTCCGGAAATATAGACGACATTGCCGTGGCCGGCAGAGTCTCCGCCAATGTTCACGACTGTATTGGAGTCCGCCTTCGTTTCGTCGACGGACAGGCGCAAGGAGGTGGAGAATGCAAACCGTTCCTCACGCCAGCGCCACCGGCTGGCCAGGGCAAACAGGATCTCGATATTGTGCGCCCCAGCGCGTTCCAGCTCGTTGGCAGTGACCGAGACCGGGCGGGTTTCACCGGCTTCGAGTCGTTCCCATCCCATGTTCTGTGGTCGCCAGTCGCCGCCGCCCTCTCGACTCCAGATACCGGTGACGAAGAGCGGTCGACCGACAACCGAACGGTTGGAAATCGAAAGCGGGACCGCGACCGCACCGCCGACCTTGGCGGCGATCGTCGCCCCAGCATCAATCTGGACGCTGGGGCTGACACATACGGTGCAAAGTCCGTGATCGTCGAGCAAGCCGCCACATTCCTCAACCGCCATGCAGCGCATCAGCGTCTTGCCGCATTCGCCGCAGAAAGTCGCATCGGCCTCCATTGCCGATGTGTAGCAGCAGGGCGTTTGCGTTGCGGGGGGGACAAAAGCGGTGTTCATCGGATCAGGTCCGCATCTTGTGTCCGCAGCCGGTGCAGAACTTGGCTTTGGCTGGCAGCTCACGGCCGCATTTCGGGCATTCGACTTTTGCCGATGCGGGGTTCAGATCGTCGCTGAGCGGGTCGCCTGACTTCCCGCCTGCGCCATGAGCGACACCGCTGGCCCCAGCCATGCCAGCTTTGAGGATGTCGAGCTCATGGCGCCGACTGGCATCGCGTTCCTCCGCGGCGCCCTTGATCAGCTCCTTCATGGTTTCCATGCTTTGTTCGTTCGATGCCGCGCCAGCCTTGGCTTGTTCCTTGAGCACGTCGGCGACGTCGGATGACAGGCCGGCATTGATCGCCATGATCTGTTCCGGCGTCATCTTGGCGCCCGCCTGAAGCTGGGCGACCCGGCTGTCCGTGTCAGCCTTCTTTTTGGCGAGTTCATTCGCGGTGCCGGCATCAGCGACCTTGATGTCACGATCCGCGTCGCGGTCCTTGGCACCTTGTTCGATGTCCATCAGCGTTCGCAGGTTCTGGGCCGACTGCTCTGATGCGATGCGGGCGAGTTCCAGCTCCATCCGTTCCTTGCGATCGTGCAGCTCCATGTCGGTGAACGCGCCGATCTTGCGCATTTCAGAAACATGCTGCGCGTCGAGCAGCTCGATGTCGCGCTCGGCGGCGCGGAGCTTGCCGGCTTCCTGGGTGAGATCGGTCAGGTGCGTCGCCTCGGCGAGGTCGTTCTCCATCTTGGCGGCGCGCTCGGTCCGTAACACTTCAATCTCGTGGGCCAGGGCTTCCATCTCCTGGCGCCGGGTGGCGGCTTCGCGCGCGTCGATAAAGCTGACCTCGCTGTTCAGCACCATGTGGGCGAGCTCGTCCTCGCTGGCACTTTCAAGCTTGGCCAGGTCGACCGCGGAGGTAAGTTTGACTTCGGTGGCCTCCGACTGGCGCTCGACTTCTCGCTTGAGCAGCCCGAGCTGGTAATCGAGCGCGTCTTGTTGGCGCGCGATATTGGCTCGGTCGAAGGCTTCGCGTTCGACGGCATTCATCGCCCATTCCACTGAAACAGCGCGCACCATCACACCGATATCACCGCAGATGCGTTCGGCTTCGGCCATCATGTCGGCCTGGATCTTGTCCTGCAGTCCGGTTTCGCCGCGAATGTCTTCCGCATTCATTCGGCCAATCACCGCTTCCATCACGCGATCGGCGAAATGCGGCGCGATCCGGTCGACGACATCAATGCGCGACAAGGCCCGCCGACCGGTGATCGGGACATCCCCATCATCGCCGTCAGGCTGTTGCCGCGATACGCCGCTCATCAGTCCCAGAATGTTTGACGGCTTGTCCGGGTTGAGCTGGAGTTCCAGCGTGGCGACACCGGCAATCTCGACATTGTCCTTGGACAAGGCACCGACGGGGATCTGGGCCTGGAACGGCTTCAGATCAGCGAGCATCAGCGCAATATGGGTCGAGCCGCCGACCACGCCCTTGAGTGCCGTCGCCAAACCCCCAACCGAGAAATGCGCGCCCTTGAACGCATCGATCAGTTCTCCGTTCTTGAACAACAGCGCGGCCAGGTCCGGCGGCGTGGCGAAACGCTTTTCGAAGAAAGACTTGAATTCATCTTCCCGCACGAACTCTGCGAGCAAATTTGGATCCGTCAGGACAAGCGGTTGTGAGGCCATGGATCAGCCCTCCTTCCATTGGCGGTCTGAGAAGAACCGATAGACTTGAAAGCCGATCACCAGCACGGCGACGGTGAACGACACGGGATGGTTTTGAACGACTGCGAGAATGCGTTCCGTGGTGGAGTATTCCTGCATCAGCTGGCCCATGCGCGAGATCTGCCAGATGGCGCCGAATATCATCGTCGCCAAAGTGAACAGCGACATCAGGAAGCTGACGAAACCAGCGATGCGGCGCGTCGCAGACGCGGGCGGTCGCTCGCCGCGCGCCGCCGCTCTTTCGGCTTCGCGTTCTTGTCGGGCGAGGTCTTTTTCGAACGCTTCGCCCTTGGCCTTTGCTGCCTCGCGCGCCTTGTTGTCGACGGACAGGAAATCCGGGTCAGCCGACTTGTTCTTGCCTGCGGCGTGCACGGGCGTCAGGTTGGACGCGTTGCGACGCCACCAGACGAACACGGTGAGCGCGAGCCAGATGGCTGCGGTGATGAGTGTTATGTTGAGCATGGTCTCGATCAGTGGCCACGCCTCGGGCGGGATCTGTTCCAATGTTTCATTCATGTCCGGCCTCCGAAAAAAATCGCCTCTATTCACGAATGCGGGAAACCGCGGGAAACCGGGTCAGGATTTTTTTGCGCGTGCTTTCATCGCGTTACACTTGCGGTGGTTGTGGATATCCGACAGACTTGGCGCGGGAGACGTAAATGCCGGCTGCGAAAGCAACTCAGATCCAGGCCTTGTTGGGCGCTTGGCGCGACGGGGATGAGCGCGCGCGCGACACGCTGTTCACGCAGCTGTATTCAGAGTTGCGGCAGATTTCTGCGGCGTTGATCCGGTCCGAGAGCAATGCGTCGTTGTCGACCGGCGATCTCGTCAATGAAGCCGTGTTGCGGATTGTCAGGATGGATCAGGTGGATTGGGCCGACAAAGCGCATTTCCTGGCACTGGCGGCGCGCGCGATGCGCCGCGTGCTGGTCGATCATGCGCGTAGCAAGAATGCCGACAAGCGCTATCATCGCAAGGTCACCTTGATCACGCAATTGGCTGGCGCGAATGCCGATCGGGTGGAGTTTGATTCACTCGAAAAGGCGCTGATCCGCCTCAAGATCATTGATCCCGAAAAGGCCGAGATTGTCGAACTGCGCTATTTTGGCGGCCTGTCGCTGGAAGAAGTGGCGCTGGTTCAGAACACCTCCAGTTCAACGGTGAAGCGGAACTGGCGCGTTGCGCGCGCCTGGCTGCTCGATAGCTTGAACAAGGATCGCCAGAATGACCTCGGACGCGTTTGAACAAGAGGCGCTGGCCGGCCTCTCCGACGCCCTCGATCAATCGTCGGACTCTCGCGAAACCTGGGTGCGGCAGCAGTATGACAGCCGCCCCGACCTGCGTGATCGCATCCTGCAATTGCTGATGGCTGACACTGATGCGCCCCAGGCCATTCGCACCGGCGGCGCGAGTGCGCAATTGCAGGGCGAAGCGCGGCCGGAACGGGTTGGCGCTTACCGGATTGTCGACTTGATCGGTCAAGGCGGCATGGGCGCGGTCTACAAGGCCGAACGGGACCAGGGCGATTTCGATCATCTGGCCGCCATCAAGATTGTCCGCCCGGGCGTCCTGTCTGCCGAGTTGAGCGCGCGGTTTGAGCGGGAACGCCAGATCCTGGCCGCCCTCAATCATCCCAACATCGCCCGGCTTTATGATGGCGGGCAGATGCCGGATGGGGCGCCTTACCTTGTCATGGAATATGTCGATGGCGCACCGATCCTAGACTGGGCCGCCGAAAACCATCTGAAAACGGACGCCCGACTAAGGGCGTTCGAACGCCTTTGCGCCGCCGTTCAATGCGCCCACCAGAATCTCATCATTCACCGTGACATCACGCCCTCGAATGTGCTGGTCACGGCGGCTGGGGACGTCAAACTGATCGATTTCGGGATTGCATTGCCGCAACCGGAGGACGCCAGCCCGGCGCGGGCATCGTCCACCTCGATACCGGAACGCAGCCTGAGCTACACGCCCGGTTTTGCTGCACCGGAGCGCGCCACCGGGCGCGCGGCGAATGTCGCGTCGGATATCTACTCGCTGGGCAAGGTGTTGGCGGCGCTGCTGGCCGAGCGGGACCATGATCGCGATCTCTCGGCGATTATCAACAAGGCCACGGCGCAGGACCCGGCCCTGCGATACGCGTCGGTCGATGGCCTGCGCGACGACATTTCTCGATATCGCGCCGGATTTGCGATTGGCGCCCGAGATGGCGGCGCGTTGTATCGTCTGGGGAAATTCATTCGCAGACGCCGACTGTCGGTTGCTGCGGGCGTGACCGCGTTTGTCGCGCTGGCGACCAGCTTGGTGATCATGACCGGCTTGTACCAGACAGCGGAACAGGAACGTCAGGCGGCAGACCTGAGATTTCAGGAAGTGCGATCTCTGGCAACGTTCATGATGTTTGATCTGTATGACGAACTCGAGCGCGTTGGTGGCAATACCAGATCAATCTCGCTGCTGGCTGAAGAGTCGCAAAAATACCTGACCTCGCTGAGCGCCGACGACCGCGCTGCGCTTGATGTTCGGCTTGAAACCGTGGTCGGGCTGAAACGGCTGGCCGACATTTCCGGCAACCCCAAGAACCAGAATCTGGGAGACCGACTGAAAGCGAGCGACCTGCTGACGCAGGCGCTTGCGGCTGCCGAAGCCTTGTATGCGGACAATCCCGAACATCCGGACGTGATCCGCGCATTGGGCGAAGTCGCGTTCTCGGCAGCGACCCATACCTATGTCTCGTCAGACGAGAACCAGCGGGCCGCTGATCTCGCCGCGCGGTCTGAAGCCATGTATCTGGCATTGATCGCGCACGAGGATGCCAGCTTCGATGATCAGCGTCAGCGTTTGCGCGCCAAACTGATGACAGCGGTGCCCTTGCCGTGGATGGGCCGGGGGCTGGAAGGGATCGAGATCCTGCGCGAGACGCGGAGGCTGGCCGCCGAGCTGGTCCAGGCCTATCCGGATGAGATCGAGGCCATCAACCTGCTTGGGTCGCTCAATGTCGAACTTGCACGCGCGTTGACCCGCTGGGGCAACAATAATGACGAGGTGGTTGAGACCGTGCCGTTCTGGGACGAGGCCATCGCGTTGAGAACCCGTGCCTATGACATGGATCCGGAGACCATCGCACCGTATCGCAGCCTGGTGACGATTTACTATGAGCGCGGCGCTGCGCATCGCGGCGCCGGCGATATGGAAGCGGCATTGGCGGATACGTTGAAATCTGAGCAGATCGCGATCGAGCTCCTGGCCCGGGATCCGGACGATGCCTGGCTCAAGCGCATTTATGACGGCATTCGGGAAGAGAAGATCAAGACATTGTCTTATGCCGGACGGCACGAGGAAGCTGCGGCGCTGTTGCCGGATGCGATCGACCGGGCGAGGGCGGAGTATGACCGTGCGCCAGACAATCCCGGGGTCAAGCGAGAGTGGGCCTACACGCTGGTGCTGCTGGCCGATGTGGCCTTGCGCGCCAACGACACGAGGCTGGGGTGCAACCTGGTCGGCGATGCCGACGCCGCGTGGGCCAATCTGGCCGCTGTCACCGAGATTTCGGAAGTCGACAAGAATGCGTCGCTGTCCCGGCTCGCAGAGCTTCAGGCGCGCTGCACGGGATAGGCAGTGACCCGGCCAACTGGCGATAATTCGTTAGACAGATTGTATCTTCCGGCTAAAAAGATATATCATTTAAATCCGGAGGCGATTTCTTGGCGCAAACCCTGTTCGACAAATTATGGCAGCAGCATCGGGTTTGCGGCGTGGAAGACGGCGCGGACCTGCTCGCGATCGATCGATTGCTGTTGCACGAGCGCACAGGCGGCGTGGCGCTGAAATCACTGCTGGAAAACGGCCATACGGTTCGTTCTCCCGCGAACGTCTATGCGATCATGGATCACATCGTGTCTTTCCGGTCCGGACGCGGGCGCGATGAAGCGCGAAGCCCAGGCGGCGAGGCGTTCATTACCGAAACCCGTGCCCTGGCGTTGCAAACCGGTATCCATCTGATCGACACCGATCACGCTGAGCAAGGCATCGTGCATGTGGTGGCGCCGGAACGCGCCATCGTCTTGCCAGGCTTGTCGGTAGTCTGCCCGGACAGTCATACTTGCAGCCTGGGCGCGCTCGGCGCAATGGCCTGGGGGATCGGATCGAGCGAAGCGGAACATGTCATGGCGACCGGTGTCCTACGGGCGACCAAGCCACCGCAAATGCGGGTCCGAGTTGATGGCGACCTGGCCCCAGGTTGTTCGGCCAAGGACATCGCCTTGTTCCTGATTTCCAAATATGGCGCTGCTGGCGGACAGCGATGCGCGATTGAATTCTGTGGTGACACCATTGCTGCACTGTCAATCGAAGCCCGGTTGACCCTGTGCAATATGGCGGTGGAGTTTGCTGCATATTCCGCCGTGATCGCGCCCGACCAGAAAGTCCTGGCCTACATTGCCCAGCGCATGGGCGGGGCGGTCGATTTGTCCGTTGCCGAGCGGCAATGGCAAGACCTGGTGACCGATGCCGACGCCCGGTTCGATCACGAGATCACGATCCGCGCCGCAGACATTCAGCCACAAATCAGCTGGGGAACCAGCCCGGAAGAGAGCGTGCCGCTTGGCGATTTCGTGCCTGAACATGCCTCAGCGCGCGCGCTGGAATATATGGGATTGCAGCCTGGCCAGCGCCTGAGCGGTCTCGACATCGATGGCGCCTTTATCGGGTCATGTACCAATGGCCGTCTGTCAGACCTGGAAGTGGCGGCAGACATTGTTCGCGGCCGGAGCGTGCCGCCGCATGTGCGGGCGGTTTGTGTGCCAGGCTCGAAGTCGGTGCAACGCCAAGCTGAAGCCCTCGGCATCGACAAGGTGTTTAGGGATGCGGGCTTCGAGTGGGGCGACCCCGGATGCGCCATGTGTTTCTATGCCGGTGGCGAGACGTTTCCACCTCAGTCGCGCGTGATCTCATCGACCAACCGGAATTTCGAGGGACGACAGGGCCCGGGCGTGCGCACGCATATCACCAGTCCGGCTGTCGTCGCAGCAAGCGCCATCGCGGGCAAGATTTGCCGGCCCGCTGATCTCGCCATGGTTGACCTGGAGGACGCGTGATGGCCGAACCAATGCCCGCACACTCTGGCATCGCCGCAATATTGATGCGGGACAATATCGACACCGACCAGATCATTCCATCGCGCGAGATGCGCAGTGTGGATCGCAAGGGATTGGGCGAAGGGCTGTTCGCCGGTTGGCGCTATACGGATCCCGCCGCGCGGATTCAGAACCCGGAGTTCGTTCTCAACCGGCCGGAGCAGGCCGGCACGAGTGTCCTGATCAGCGGCGAGAATTTTGGCTGCGGCTCGTCAAGAGAACATGCGGTTTGGGCGTTGCAGGAATATGGCATTCGAGTCGTGATCGCCAAGAGCTTTGGCGAGATCTTTCACGGCAATTGTATTCGCAACGGCATCCTGCCGGTGACGTTGACGATTGATGAAATCTCCGAACTGGCCAGCCTGCAGGCGCCGCTACAACTTGACGTGGATCTGACCGCACAGACGCTAACTTACGGCTCAGCCCCGGACCAAACCGTGTCCTTCGAAATCAGCGAGTTTGCCAAGCGACTATTGGTGGAAGGTCTTGATCCGATTGCCATGACGCTGTCGCGGAAACCCGAGATCGATGCCTTCTTCGAGCGTGATGCGTCTGATCGGCCGTGGGCTTATTCAGCCGCTTGAGGTGTCGGTGCCCGTGAGTGTGCCTCGATCAGGCCGAGGTCGAGCAATCGGTCAATCTCTGAGTCAGCAACGCCAATCTCTCTCAGCACGGCTTTCGTGTGTTCGCCAATCTCTGGAGGATTGATCGACAGGCCGGGGCGTTCGCCATCTATGGCAATCGGCATAGCAGGCAGGGAAATCTCGCCGCCTTCAGGAATGGTCATGTCCAGCAAGCCGCCACTCTGGACCAGGTGCGGATCGGTGGACAGGTCTTCCGGCTTCTGGATGGGCGCAAAGGGCAGACCGGTGGTTTCCAGCTTGTCCATCAGCTCCTGGCGCGTGAACTTGCCAAACAGGTCGCGCAGGACAGGGATGATTTCTTCGCGCCGCGCCACCCGGTCATTGTTCGCCGCCAGGCCATCATCCTGTGCCCAATCGGAGAGGTCGAAAGCGTCGCAAAAGGCGCGCCATTGCTTGTCCGAGACGACGCCGACAAAGACCTTTTCGTCGTCCTTCACGTCGAACACGTCGTAGACGGCCCAGGCGGACACACGGGTCGGCATTGGCGCTGCTGGCGTTCCGGTAACCGCGTACTGGGCCATGTGCTGACCGACCAGGAAGACCGTCGTTTCGAACAGCGAAGCGCTGACATGGCGTCCTTTCCCGGTGCGCGCGCGATCCTGCACGGCAGCGAGGACGGCAATCGCGCCGAACATACCGCCGGTGACATCAATGACGCTGGCGCCGGCTCGCAGCGGTCGTCCGGGTGGTCCGGTCATGTAGGCGAGCCCGCCCATCATCTGCGCGACTTCATCCAGGGCTGTGCGGTGAGAATAGGGGCCGTCCAAGAACCCCTTTTCAGAGCAGTAGATCAGTTTTGGATTTCGGGCCGACAGGGTCGGGTAGTCGAAACCGAGCTTGTCGAGGGCGCCAGGGCGGAAGTTTTCGATGAACACGTCCGCCTCATCGATCAGTTTCAAGGCGATTTCCTTGCCTTCCGGGGACTTCAGATCGATCGCCAGGCTTTTCTTGTTGCGGTTGTACATCGAGAAGTAACCGGCGCCGGATCCGCGCAGCCGTCGGGTCTTGTCGCCACCCAGCGGTTCCACTTTGGTGACGTCAGCGCCGAGGTCTGCCAGAACCAATCCTGCCGCCGGTCCCATCACCATATGTGTGAACTCGACGACCTTGATTCCGGCCAACAGACCCGTTTCAGTGCTCATGCTCTTCTCCCGCTGGCAAAGTAACCCACTGTTTGCTTTCCTGTACATCTTTAATAGATATATCAATTGAATTAGATATATCATTTGACAAAAAGGTCACGTCCTGACTTGAGCAAAAGGCGAAAAAGATGACGGCAAGCAGCGTACTTATTAGTGAAGTCGGGCCCCGCGACGGCCTGCAGAACTGTCAGGGCATCATGCCGACGACCGACAAAAAGAGATGGATAACCGCCTTGGCAGCGGCCGGTGTGCGGGAAATCGAGGTCGGGTCCTTCGTGTCGCCAAAGCTGTTGCCGCAAATGGCGGACACGCGGGACATCGTGGAACATGCGATCCAGATTCCGGGTCTGGACGTCGCGGTTCTGGTGCCGAACTTGAAGGGCGCGCAAATTGCCATAGCCGCGGGCGCGCACAAGATTACCTTGCCGCTGTCGGTCAGCGAAACCCATTCGATCCGGAACATCCGGCGCACCCATGACCAGGTCATCGATGAAGCGATAGCGATTGCGACCGAGATCGCTGCCTTGCCCGATGACAAGCGTCCGCATTTCGAAGGGTCTCTGTCGACGGCGTTTGGCTGCACGCTGGAAGGGCCGATTGATGAAGCGGTGATCTTGAGCTGTGCCGAGCGCCTGATGGCGGCGGGCTGTGATGAAGTCGGCTTGTCGGACACAACCGGATATGGCGACCCGGCCTCCACGAAGCACTTGATCCGGGCTGTGCGCGGTGTCGTCGGTGACGACAATCTGACCGGTGTGCACCTGCACAACACGCGCGGGCTTGGCCTGGCCAATGCTTTGGCTGCTTTTGAAGAGGGGATCACCACGTTTGACAGTTCGCTCGGCGGGCTTGGCGGCTGTCCGACGGCGCCGGGCGCCAGCGGAAACATTGTCACCGAAGACCTGGTCTTCATGTTTGAGTCCATGGGCGTGAAAACGGGCATCGATATTGATGCCCTGATGGCAACGCGTGAGATGATCGGCGCGGCGCTGCCCGAGGAAGAGCTGTACGGGTTCACGCCGCGGGCTGGACTGCCGCTTGGTTACAAGTCTTAGCCGAATCCGGACGCGGCGATCGCCGCAACATTAGAGGAGGCGTCCTTGCCCAACTTGCCTGCGCTCATCACGCTGATCGTTTATGCGATCGTTCTGTTTGGAATTGGATTGTGGGCCGCACAGCGCGCCAAGAGTCAGGAAGACTTCCTGTTGGGGGCACGAAATCTCGGACCGTGGGTGGCCGGGCTCGCCTATGCGGCGTCTAGCTCCAGCGCCTGGGTGCTGCTGGGCTTTTCCGGGTTCGTTTATGCCGCCGGTCCGTCAGCCTTGTGGATGGTGCCCGGCATCATCGCCGGGTACGCCGTCGTGTGGTTATGGGCGGGGCCGGTCCTGCAGTCTGCCAGTCGTGACGGTGGACAACTGACATTGACCGAATTCATGTCGGAATTTGCAACCGGCCTGTCAGCCCGATTGATCCGGATCCTGGCATCGATCCTGATCGCCATCTGCTTCTCGTTCTATGTTGCCGGACAATTCCAAGGCGCTGGCATTGCCATAGATGACTTGTTCGCCACCGGCTTCGGTCCGGGCGTGATCATCGGGGCGGCGATTATCCTGGCCTATGTGTTTCTCGGCGGGTTCATGGCGGTGTCGCTGACCGACACGCTGCAAGGTCTATTGATGGCCTTTGTCGCGGTTCTGCTGCCTTTGCTGGCTTTCTTCGAAGCGGGGGGCGTCTCCGGCATCAGCACAGCGATGGCGGCGGCACCGGACGCCTTCAGTTCGCCGTTTGGCGACCGTGCCGGGTGGGCGGCGCTGGGCTTTGTCCTGGGGCTGAGTGCGACTGGATTTGGTGCCCTCGGACAGCCGCATCTCGTCGCCTGGATCATGGCGTCGAAGGATGCTGGCGCGCGCGTGAAGGGCGCGATCGTGGCGATGAGCTGGGCGACGCTGGTATTTGCCGGGATGGCCGTGCTGGGATTGTCGGCGCGCGCGATCCTGGGCGGCGACGCGGCGCCTGAAGGCGTGTTCTTTCAACTTGCCGATGACCTTCTGCCTGGCATTCTTGCCGGCATCGTGGCCGCGGCGACCTTGTCTGCGATCATGTCGACCGTGGACAGTCAATTGCTCGTCGCCGGCGGCGCCGTGTCCCATGATCTTGGCCTGGGCAAGGCCCTCGGAGGTCGCGAAGTGCTGATCTCGCGCCTCGCCATCATCGGTGTTTGCGTGGCCGCCGTGGCCCTGACATTCCTGGCACCGGCGAGCATTTTCAATCGCATCCTGTTCGCCTGGGTGGCGCTGGGTGCCGCCTTTGGACCCGTCGTCGTGGCGCGAACCCTGGGGTTCAAACCGGACGGGAGCGTGGTCCTGGTGGCCATGGTTTCAGGCTTTGGACTCGCGGTTGTTTACGAGCTTGGCTGGATCGGATCTGGCCCCGGCGCGATGTGGAAGACGATCGCACCCTGGATCGGGGCCCTGGCGGCGATGAGCGTGACAGCGCTGATCGGAAAAACTCGCGCATAAGACGAATTAGGGGTTGGCGGGAGCAAATAACCGTGTCAGTTTAAATGATATATCATTTGGAGGTGGACCCCGTGAAACTGATTACAAAACTCACCGCGATGGGCGCATCGCTGACGGCTCTGGCGGCCTGCGCAACGCTCAGCCAGGCGCAGGAAAGCGCGCCGCTGGACCCGACTGTCGCATCCGATTCGCTGACAATCATGCGCAAGGTCATGTGCTCGACGGTCGATGATCAGCCTGAGGTTTACTGGTGGCACGGCATCGCGCTGTCGCGGAAGCAAGGTGAGAAAGACAAGCATATCTTTGACGTCGAAGGCATGAACATCCGGGCCTGTTCAACCATCCAGGATGATGAGAAGGGCACCGGCCTGCATCTCGTTTCGCGCGAAATCCTGCTCTACAAGGATCCTGAAACCGGGGAAGTGCTTTCGACCTGGGACAATCCCTGGACAGGCGAGACGGTCGAGGTGCTGCACGTCGCCAATGACCCGGTGAATTTCAAGATGTACGAGACCGGCTGGGACGGCCAGCCGCTGAAATGGGGCGGGGAAGTTGGTGCCGATGGCACCTGGTGGATGCGCAACACGGTGCCGCTCTGGTACCCGAACCCGCTCGGCGGGGCTTTCCAGAAAGAGGTCGGGGGCACCTATCACGCGACCGAGCTTTTCAATTTCTTTGGCCGCACGGATGACTTGTTCGATCGCGATACCGATTCGGCGAAAGTCACAGTGGGCTGGAGCCGCATGGCGGACTGGTTGCCCTGGATGGACATGAATGGCCGCGAAGGCATGCTGTACATGCACACGGCGGGTTACAAGCTCGAGACTTTTGACCAGCTTTCAGACACGATGAAAGCCGAAATCGCCACTCACTATCCTGAGTATGCGAGTGCGCCGCCATCCGGCGACCCGCGCAAGAACATGACCAGCTGGAAATACTATCAAGGCGTTGCGGACGGCTCGATCACACCTCCTGATCGGAGCTCTGAGTAACAGAGCTCACGCTTTTGATAGAGTTGAGGCCGGGGTTGCGTTTCCCCGGCCTCTTTTTTTGGTTTCGCCATCAGAGCGCGGCGCAGCGGGCGAACCCGGTGCTTCAGTGTGCCGAATTTGACACGGTTTTTGTGCAATTTGTCCGGTCATTTCGGGAAGCCACTTGCAATGCGGGAAAAACCTGCGACAAAAGATATATCATTTGTCGGGCGTGAGCGAAATGCGCCGATCAAAAAAACTGGGAGACCTACATGTCAAAGTCGATTCTTATGGTTGGTGCAGCCGCACTTGCAATGACGGCTTATGCCGCGCCAGCTCTGGCGCAAGATGTCGAGGACGAACCTGAAGCGCGCCAGGATGTGATTACGGTCACGGCCAGAAAAACCGAAGAAAGCGTTCAGGAAACGCCGGTTGCAGTTTCGGTCGTCACCGCGGACGTCATCGAGAATTTGTCGCTCACCGATCTGTCCGATATCTCGAAACTGACGGCGGGTCTCAGCTTTGACAATGAATTCGGGCGCGACTCGAACCGCCCGGTCATTCGCGGCCAGGCCAACATCCTTGGCGCGTCGGGTGTGTCCTACTTCATCGACGGTGTTCGGATTTCGGGTGCGATTACCGATTATGACCTGAACGATGTCGAGCGGATCGAAGTTGTCAAAGGTCCGCAGAGTGCGCTTTACGGCCGAAACACGTATTCCGGTGCGATCAACATCATCACCCGTTCGCCAAGCGATGCGCACACGGTTCGCGCCAGCGTCGATCTCGCCGAGCATGGACAGCAGGATTTCAGCGTCGGCATGAGCGGCCCGATCAATGATGTGCTCGCATTCGGCCTCAACGGCCGCATCTACAATTATGATGGCGAGTTCACCAACCAGTTTGATGGTCAGCCGATTGGCGACGAGCAAACGCAATCGATTTCCGGTGTGCTCTATTTCACGCCGAATGAGAATTGGGACATTCGTCTGCGCGGTTACTATTCCGACAGCAATGATGGTCAGCCGGCCTTGTTCGCGACTACGCCGGCAGAGAATAACTGCTTCATTGACAATGGATCGCTGTATGGCGGGGATGGGCGCTACTATTGCGGCGTCATCGAACCACGTGACGTGAATTCAGACTATCGCTTCCAGGTTGGCGACAATGCCGGCACCGAAATCGAGAACACCCAGATCAGCCTCGCCATCAATGGTGACTTGAACGAGAACTGGTCGGTCACCTCGATCACCGGTTTCAACTCTCGCAATGTCAGCCAGCAGACCGATGGCGACTATTCTCCAACCAGCTTCCAGGCGACGAATTTCGTTCCAGGTGGCTTCCCGCTGTCAATCATCAGCTTCTCGCCTTTCCTGGCTGTCTATGGCTATCCGACCAGCATCGCGGACTTCACGTTTGCCAACGCCTCGGAAGAAGACGAGCTGTCGCAAGAGCTGCGCTTCAATTATGAAGCAGACCGGTTCAGAGTGCTCGTCGGCGGTTACTATCTCGACGGCGAAGAAGTCAGCATGGACGCCCGCGTACTGCCGAGCCACGCCCAAGATGCGGCAAACATCAATTTCGGCCAGGAACTGGCGTCGCAGCAAGTGATCTGTGGCTTCAACCCAACCTGTGTCTCGATTGTGCCGCTTGGCTCGCCAATCATCTCGGTTCCGAACGGCATGAGCACGTTTGACATCGAGAACAAGGCGGTCTTCGGGCTCGTCTCCTATGACCTGTCCGACACTGTCTCCGTGACCCTGGAAGGGCGCTATGCGGAAGAGGATATCGAGCGTATGGCACCGGGTGATCCGGACCAGACGGCGAGCTTCAGCAACTTCGCACCACGTGCCACTATCGACTGGCAGGCAACGCCGGACAATCTGCTCTACGCGGTTTATGCCGAAGGCCAGAAGCCAGGCGGGTTCAACTCCAACCAGGCGCAACTGGCCGGACTCGGAACCTTTGAAGAGGAAGAAGTGACCTCGATCGAGATCGGTTCGAAAAACGTCCTCTTTGACAATCAACTGCGCGCCAACTTTGCCGGCTTCTTCAATGAAGTCGAAGGCTACCAGCTGACCCAGAATGTCCGCGTCAATGATACCAATACGACGTCGGCCACGGTCAATGCCGGTGATGCTGAAATCCTCGGCCTCGAAGCAGAATTCCTGTTCACGCCGAATTCGATCGAAGGCCTGACAGCGACGTTGAACTATGCCTGGACCGACACCGAGTTCACCGCAGGTCGCGACCAGAATGAAGGCGTCCTGCTCGACACGCTGGATGACGGTCTGGTCAATGGTTCTGTCGGCTGCGAGATCTTCGCGGATCCGAACGATCCAAGCTCTGACTGTCTGCAGAACGCGTTTGGCTCGATTGTTGGCCGCGAAATTCCACGGACCGCCGAACATCAGATCTTCTTTGATCTCGATTATCGCGGAGAAACCGGTCACGGCGACTGGGACTTCTTTGCCGGGGCAAACGTGTCTTATGAATCGAGCAAATTCTCGCAGGTTCACAATCAGGCTGAAACCGGTTCCGCAACGCTGGTCGGCGCCCGTGTTGGGGTCACCAACGGTCAGCACACAATCCGCCTCTGGGGCCGCAACCTGACCGACGAGGATTCGTCTCCACTGGTCCTGCGTTACGCCGATGGCGGCGACAGCTTCAAGCGGAACTTTGTTGGCACCAAGCGCCGCGGCTCACAATTCGGACTGACCCTGAGCACCGAATTTTAATCCCCGCGCTCCAACGTGAACGAGACAGAAAAGGCGGATCGCAAGGTCCGCCTTTTTTCAAGGAAGGAAACCAGCATGTTGATCAGATTTCTTACAAGTGTTGCCACCCTCGCGCTCGGTGGCGCCTGTGCGACGGCACAAGGAACCGAGGCCTCTGCACCCGGTTGGTTGAGCAAGGATTTTGCCGAATTCGTCGAGCTGTTCGAGGGACGATGGGACAGCGATCGCCATGTCTTCTTCGCAGACGCGGCTGGCATGAGCACAGATGGGATTGCACCGCGCCAGCACCTGACGATTGAGCGCGCCACGGTCAGCGCCGGCGAGAACGAGGAAGAGGAGACGTTCGTCTACCAGGCCACGCGCACGGTCGAGGGTGAAGCCCCGGTTTCACTCATCCACACACTCGCCATCGATGCATCCGCAGGCGCGATCCGGCAGTCAATGGCGACCCCAGGTGGGGTGCTGCCGCCTGCCTCGATCGATTGCAGCATCCTGTGGACGCGGTCTGGCGGACAATTTGCCGGAACCGCGACGGGCGATGAATGCGCGTCGGTGTTTCCCGATCCGGCGGACGGTGGCGACTTGGAGGTCGCGCTGACCTTGTCGGAACGCGATCTCTGGGTCGCAGTCCATCGCGGTGAAAACAGCACCGAAGCGCGGCTGCGCCGGGCGCGTCCGTTCGAATGCTGGACGGCGATCCTGCGCGGCGCAAGTCATGGCGATTCCGGACAAGGTATGAATGACTGGGATTTCCGCCGCGGCGTGAAAATTCACGATCAGGGCGGGGAAGCAGAGTTGATGACGGACGAGGACGAGCCGCGACGTGTTCGCTTGAAGCTGCGCAATGTCGACTGGCCTTACGGAACCAATCGTCCGTCCCTGACGCTGTACGTGATGGAAGGCGATAGCGATCGCGCCGTATCCTATGCCTGGAACGAAGCCGACGCGGAACGCATCGGCATCAATCTTCGCTGGATCCAAGCCAGTTGCACGCACACACCGTCCTAGGCACTCGCTTCGATAATCGCATAAGCGGCGCGCTCACCGGACTCCATCGCACCTTCCATTCCGGTGTGCAGGTATGAGGTGTGCTCGCCAGCAAAGTGCAGGCGGCCCATTGGCTGAGTCACCCGCTCGGCCCAGGGCTGGATCTGACCGGGGGCCCAATGCATGTAGGCCCCGCCGCTGAGCGGTTGTTCCTGATCCCACCGCACAACCGCCCGCGCCTTCGCCTTGATCCCCCGACGGTCCATCAGAGTCTGCTCGGCGACCTGCTTCCAGTCGGCGTCCGTCGCTTCTGGTCTCGTTCCCATCCCATTGATCCAGCAGGTCAGCGCCACGGTTTCGCCAGACGCATCGCGCACTGGAAACACACGCTCGATCGGCGTGTCGGTCCACATCATCAGAGGCAGGCCATCCTCTGGACCGCGTTCCAGCTCGAGATGCACCTGTTGAATCTGTGTGTATGGCATCTGATCAATGATCGGCGTCAGGTCCGGCGCCGCAATCGCGTGCGTCAGGCCGATCTTGCGCAAGACCGGGAAGGGCAGAGTGCAGATCGCAAACGGGGCGCGATAGTCACGCCCAGCAGCGCGGACAATCACGCCAGCGTCGGTGACTTCAATGCCGCTGATCGTGTGACCGGTCTTGATCGACCCATCGGTCAAGCTCGCCGCCATGGCCTCCGGCAAGCGCTGGGATCCACCTTCGATTTCCTCAGAACCGCCTGACGAGGAGTCGATGGAAAACAAGGTCAGGCTTCGCCACAGATTGAGCATCGAATAGGACCGCAGGTCATTCCCGTTCAGGGCGATGTTGCACAGGGCGCGCGCCTGCGGCGAAAACCCTGCGGTTTCAAGAAAGGTGTCGGCGCTGATATCGTGCGCCGCGCCGACCTCGCGCCAGGCATATTGGTCCTTGAGCGGGTTTTGCGGCGCAGCCGCAGCGAAAAGCGCTGCGTCGGGTGCTGCACGCTTGAATGCATCGGGGAACGGATTCTCGGGCAAGCTGGCCCACTCGCGCGCGTCGAAGACCTTGTCAGCGAAGATCATTGTCCTGTCACGTGATCCACCAGGGGCGGGCGGTACGACTTTCAAGCCGACATCGATGGCTGTTGACCGTACCCGAGCATAGGATTGCCCGACTTGCTGGCCGCCCGCTTCCGGGCGACCCGGGACATCATCGAGCGTCCACATGCGCCCGCCCACCCGGTCGGTGGCTTCCAGAACGGCGACTTTGTACCCGTCTGCGGCGAGCATGCGCGCAGCGTGCAGTCCGGCCAGACCAGCACCAAGGATCAGGACATCGGCATCCTGTTCCCGACCAACCTCGGGCGCGCATCCGGCAGCCAGGCTCAGACTACCCATGGCAACAAAATCGCGTCTTGTCAGTTGCATATCAGATTTTCCTCGACGTCCCGATTAAATGATATACCAATAGAGCCCAAGAGACGAAGAGCGCCAAGCGCGAAATCGACACAGCGGAGGAATTTCATGGGGCAAGACGGCGAGTTCAAGCGTGGTTGGCCGGTTCTGGCAGCGGCTGCTGTCGGGGTCGGACTGGGGCTGTCCCCACTGCCTTTCTACACGATCGGCGTCATGATCCCGCCCTTGCTTGGTGAATTCGGACCAATGGGGTGGTCGGCTGGCGATATTCTGAACGCGCTCGCCATCTACACGTTCGGTGCATTTGTCGCGTCGCCCTTCATCGGCATTCTGGCGGAAAAGTTTGGCGCCCGGCGGGTCGCGCTTGTATCGATCATCACCTTCGGCCTGGCGATGATGGCGCTGGCCCTGAACAATGGCTCGAAGACGCTGTATATCGGACTGTGGCTGGTTTTGGCATTTGCCGGGGCGGGGACTCTTCCCATCACCTTTACCCGGCCGGTCGCCAATTGGTTCAAGGACAATCGCGGGATCGCCCTGGGGATCGCCCTGATCGCAACCGGTGTGTTCGGTGCACTGGCCAAGTTCGGATCGCAATTCATCGTCTCGAACGAAGCGTTCCACTTTGTCGGTGGCTCGGGCTGGCGGTCGGCCTACGTCTTGCTCGGCCTTTTGCCCATCGTGATCGCCTTGCCGCTGTCCTATCTCAGTTTGCGGGATGTCAGTGACGAACCGGCGAGCGAAGCCTCGATTGTCAAAATGAAATACCCGGTTCTGGGGATCGCATTGCTCGGGACGATCGGCCTGGTCTGGATGGTGCTCAATCAGGTCCTGCCGCTGATCGGAGAAAACGGTTTGCGTCTGGAATACATCATGGCCTTCGGATTTTGTGCCCTGGTCTTCGTCCCGGTCCTGATGATGATGGTGCTCGACATCGAAAAGTCGCCACCGGAACAGGGCGAGGGGCAAGTGGTTGAGCTGCCCGGCATGACTTTGCCGCAGGCGCTCAAGGAATGGCGTTTCTGGGTTTTGGCGATTTCATTTGTACCGATCTCCTACGCCATCGGGGCGATCATTCCCAACATTGAACGCGTGCTGCGCGCGAATGAGTTTGGCATGGATGAAGCGGTCGGTCTGGCGACATTGACCGGCCTCGCCGTGCTGGGGGGACGGATCATTGGCGGTTATCTCATTGACCGCTTCTGGGCTCCCGGTGTTGCGTTCGCATTCCTGGCTTCGCCCGCGATTGCGCTATGGATGCTGGCGCAGCCAGGTGTCACGCCGACGACGGCAACAATCGCGATCCTGATGATCGGCTTCGGCGCCGGGGTGGAATACGACTTCATGGCTTACATGGTGTCGAAATATTTCGGCATGAAATCCTATTCGGCAATCTATGGTGCGATCTATGGATTCTTCGCGCTGGGGGCAGGGCTCGGCCCGAGCATCATGACCGATATTGCCGATGGACGCGGTATCCACTTCCTCGGACTCAATCTCGGCATCCTGCCTGGACAGGACTGGAATTTCACCCTGACCAGCGCCGCCATCATCCTGTTCATCTCGACCATCCCGCTGCTCTTCCTTGGCAAGTATCGCTATACGGACGGGCACTAGCGCGGCGCGGATGGGACGTGGATGAACACTGGCTCAGACGCGACGTTCCCTAGACGCGGGCAGACGCATCGAGCTTTGACAGCACCAGATCGGCGACTTGGTCTGGAAAGGCATCCATGAACCCGTAGCCCCATTCGGGGCATTCGATGATCTCGCCATTGCGCAACAGGCTGTCGGCCCGCCGCGTGCACGCGGTCAGATCGTCCGTCGGATTGAGGAGGGTGATGCGATGCGGCAGCCGGGTCAGCGCCTGATCAAATGGCTTGCCCCAGGCAAAGGCAGCGGCATGACCCCATTCATACGCTTCGCCGCCCATCATGTTCATATACATGGACCGGTCCATCATCTCGAGCGTCTGACCTGGCCCCTGGCGCTCGACCACGCGCTCCCAGCTGATCTTGAAGCGCGAATGTTCGCGATCGAGCGGGATTGGGGTGAACATGTCCTTGAACATCTCGCGCTCATCATCGGTGAGGATGGCGGCCGAGATCATCGCGATGGCGTGAACCTGATCACCGCGGGTGAGGGCCATCTGGGCGGCGACTTTGGCACCGGTATGATTGCCGAACACGTCAATCGTGCCGAGCCCGAGCGCATCGATCACGCGCCACATCTCCTCGGCATACATCTCGATCGTTGTCGCGGCCTCCGAGGGCGCGGAATCTGACATGCCATAGCCTGGATAATCGGGCGCGATCACCATCCGGTCGCGGCTGGCCGCGTTCATGAAGGTCTCGAATTCCAGCCCGCATTTCGGGCTCTGGTGAAGGCAGACCAGCGGCGGTTTGCTGGCGTCGGTCTGCGCGTCCGCGAGGCGCAGGTGGATCTGACCGAACGCGCCATCGACATAAGTTTTTCTTACGCTCATGAGGATTCGTCTGAGACGGTGACGACCGCCTTGCCCTTGTTCTTGCCGTTCATCAGGCGCTCGAACAATGCTGGCGCGTTTTCGAGGCCATTGACGCGGTCTTCCGCGAATTTCAGGTCGCCGCTGGCAATCCAGGGGGCGGCTTCGGCGACATACTCGTCCCACCGAGGGTAGAAGTCGTAGACGACCAGGCCTGACAGCTTGGCCCGCTTGCCGATGATCAGGCCTGCATTCATCGCATGCTGGCTCTGTGCCTCGGTATGATAGGCATCGACCAGGCCGCAGAGCACACCGCGGGCATAGATGCGCGCATGCGACAGGGCCAGCATCGCCATGTCCGCCGAAACATTTTCGAAGAAGACGGACAGGCCATCCGGCAAGGCCTCAGCGAGGGCGTCGTGCCAGCCTTCCGCCTTGTAGTCGACGCAGGCGTCAAAGCCGTAAGTGTCTGTGACGAGCGCGCATTTTTCAGGTCCGCCAGCAATGCCGACCACGCGTTCGGCGCCCTTGATGCGGGCAATTTGTCCGACGGTGCCACCGACCGGGCCTGCTGCGGCGTCGACCAGGACGGTGTCGCCCGGGCCGACCTTTGCCAGTTGCGTGATGCCGGCCCAGGCTGTCAGGCCGGGCATGCCGAGCACACCGGCATGAGCGGCGAGGGGCGCCAGGGTTGGATCAATCTTGCGCACATGCTCACGGGGCAGAGCCGCGAACTCTTGCCAGCCGCCTTCCATGGAATGGACCCAGTCGCCGACCGCCAGATCCGACGCGCGGCTCTCCGTTACCTGTCCGATGATCGCGCCTGGAATGGCGCCCTGCATCGGAACGGGCGGGGCCTCTCCCATGTGGCGACCACGCAGGCGCGAGCCGACATAGGGATCGAGCGAGAGATGCACCACGCGCACGAGCACGCCGCCCTCCGGGCAGGCGGGCGCATCCGCTTCAATGATCGCAAAGTCAGAGGCCGTCGGCTTGTGATCAACCGCGTGTTTCAGGGTTCCGAGCTTCATGTTCTATCCTTCTACCAATTCCACCAGAGTCCCATCCGGATCCTGCAGCACACCGACACGGCGGCCCTTGTAAATTTCGCCATCGCGAACCGTCGGTTCCGTCAGCCAGGGGCCGGGAAGCGTATCGAAATCCGGGTGGAAGAGCGTGCCAATGGCGCAGCCAGGGACCAGCATGCCTTCATGTCTCTGGCGCCGTACTGCTTCGTCTGGATACTGGTCCAGCTCCAGGAATACATCGCGGTCGTGGATCAGCGTGCAGATCCGGTGCAGCTCGTCCAGCGGCGTGCCATAGGCCTTGGCGATCATCGTGTACGGGATCTCCATCTCGCGACCAAAGCCGAGGCCGCAAGCGGTTTGCATCCACGCGGCCGACCGATCCATGTCGGAACAACCGATGACCAGGATGAACAGCTTGTCGATCAGGCTGGCGGCGCGCGGCAGGTTGTATTCCGGCAAATCGTCATTGATCTGCGTCAGGTAGACGATTTCTTCGTCCGGGCCTTTGACCTGCATGGGATGAATGGCGTCTAGGCCCGGGATCTTGTTGGGCGGTCCAATAATCTCGAACGGGCTGTCCAACATGCGGGCATTCACCGCCATCACATCCTGCACGCAGATCTCGATGGCGTTCCAGCCATAGGAACGCAGGGCCTTGAAACCGTTGACCGGAGTTTGCTCGATGAAGCGGACATAGATGTCAGCGCCTGAGCTGGGCTGCATGACGACATAAGCGCAGCCCGCGGTGTTCGGGGTCTGCCAGCTTGCGGCCAGCGCCTCATCCACTGTGCCGCGTTCAACCACGGCATAGTCGAAATAGTCCGAATAAAGACCAATTGTACGATCCAGATCCGAAACCGTGACTGTGGCGGCGCGAAGAAGTTTCATCGAAACTAGTCCTTTGCAAAGCTCTCAAAAGAGCGTCATAAGAAAAGATATATCATTTGAAATGACGACGGCTAGGACCCAAAGGAGAAAAGATGATGGCGGCGTATATGATTGTGTTCGCAAAAATCCATGACCGCGAGAAGTTCATTGCCGATTATGGCGTGCCGACCTCTGAATTAATCTCCCGGTTTGGCGGCGAATATCTGGTTCGTGGGCCGGGGGTCGAGGCGCTTGAAGGTGGCTTGTTTGACGGCACCAGCGCGGTGATCTCGAAGTGGCCAAACAAGGATGCCATCAAGGCGTTTTGGAACAGTGAAGAATATGAGAAGCTGAAAGCCGCGCGTCAGCCGCTTGCTGATGCCCATGTCATGATTGTGGAGGGATGAGCATGTTGAGATCCGCGTTGCTACTTTCCGGCGCTGTCGCGCTGGTCGCCTGTCAGGTCACGCCGCTCGCGCCGGCTGATCCGGAAGCGCCGACCAATACGGTATTGCTGTCAAATGCCGGCCAGGCGAAACCGCAATTGGATGGCCGTGCGATCATTGAGCTTGCCCACGACGCCGCAGGCGGCGAAACATTCGTACGCCCGCAATCCCTGTTCCTGTCCGGTCAGAACATCATCTATGGCCAGGATGGCGGGGCCACCACCTGGGATCGCTATGCCATGTGGCGTGTGTTCGCGGATGAAAAGAACGATGCGCACGAAGCCAGCGGCAAGGTCCGAATTGAAGCCTGGAGGGGCGACAAGCTTGCTTTGATGCTGAGCTTTGACGGTACCGCGACCTACAATCAGAATGGCTTGATGGAAGACCAGTCCGCGAACGCCATGTGGAGCAACAATTTCGGTTTTGGCGCGATCCGGAACGCGCTTGATGAAGGCTGGTCACAGGCCCGGCGATCCGATCGCACGATTGATGGCAAACCCGCCTTCATGGTGCAACTGACCGATCCGTCAGGCGGACAGACCCTGTTCGGCATTGACCGCAGCACGCACCAGATTCTCTATGTCGGATTCGATACGCCGCGCGGCTGGCACGAGCGGCGTTATTCGGACTATTTCTCGAAATCCGGAACGCCCTGGCAGCAAGCGGGCCGGGTGCGATTGTTCTATGATGGTGTGCTGGCGAATGAAGCGGTCTGGACGAATTTCGAGCTCGACCAGACCTATTCGGATGGGACATTCAAGATCGAGCGTTCCCCCACTCAACCGACGTTTGACTAGAACGGCTTAACCGCGCCGAAGAAGGCTGTGGTCAGGATCAGGACCCAGTACATGTAGGCGACGTTGCGGCCGAGCTGGATCGATTTTTTCAGCTTGGTTTCAACTTCCGGGTTCGGACCAGCAGCCAGGACCGGGAACATTTTCTGCCATTCATGCATGATCAGACGCAGGATGACGCCGATGATCAGCGCCGTGCCATAGGTCAGAATCTTGGCCGCGAACCACATCTGACCTTCTCCGCCGGCGAACGGCCCATTGCCCATCAATGAGCTCAGGGACGTGATCAGAAGGGTCGGGATCAGGATGTAGCGGGTCCAGTCTTCAATGTCCGAAAGCGGCTTGAACAGGGACGTTCCGCGCTTGGCAAAGGCGCCCCAGGTGATGCCCATCCAGACCAGCCAGATCAGCCACATCGCGACCAGCCAGCCGCCACCATAGGGTTGAACGCCCCACAGATAACCCATGTGCAAGCCAAGCGGCAGCAAGGTGATGATCCCGGTCCGGGCCATGATGTCGATGCGATAGGCCGTTTCCATGTGGCGCTGGCGTTCTTCCAGTGGCAAGGACGGGTTCACGACCTTGTACGAGGTCTGGAACACACCCCATTCGCCGCCGAGCCAGTAGACCATCGCGACGATGTGCAGCCATCGCAAAATGGCCAATTCATTTGCTGCAAAAAACTCGCCCATGCTCGCCTCCCGTACGAGAAAGATTTAAATGATATATCATTTAAAAAAGGCGATCTGTCTAGCCCGTCATTCGGGATTTACCCGCGGCCAAATGTACGGGTCGTCCGTGGGGGTTCCGAACAGCAACTCTCCGTCGAGGGAATATCCGCGCTCAAGCTGACCAATGGCATCGGTCGTGACAATGGTGCGTGATTCGATGCGCCGTTGGTCACCGCGACGACCCGTGATGACGCAGCGTTCCGGGTCGATCCAGCCTGAAAACCCTGCTTCGTTTGCTGTCCAGACCGTGTAACAGTCATCGGAGATCCCCGGTCGCGTCTCGAACAGAGCATCTGCCAGCGCATCAGGATCATCGATCAGACCGGCGGCTGCATCCGGATCGGAGACGCGCAATGCCTGCATGCGGTTTTCGCTTCGGTCTGGCGCTTCATCGAACAGATAGATGAGCTGTCGATAGAAGTCGCCATCCGGTCCATCATGACGCATTTCGGAATACATCGCATAGCGGTGGCCGTTGGGCGGAACGATGCTTCGAATACGCTGATAGATCGGACGCCCATCGCGCGCGCCGCCCTCGGCGTCGGAGAAATAATCGCCCTTCATGTCGCGAATGAGCGCCTGCAATTCGACGTCAAGCGCGGTCCGTTCCGATTGCTTGAGATTGACCGTCGGCCCTTTATCGTCGACGCCAAAGACCAGCGCGCCATTCCCGTCGATGCCGCGGTCATTCAGAAGCAGGGCGTCTGGGCGCAGGATCAGCGTTTCCTCCAGATAGACCTGGGTTTCGAACCGCGTGGAATAGTAAGAGCAGGTCTTCGGTTTGAGATATCCTTCGAACTGTTCTGGTGCGCGCTTCCAGTACACGTCGCACCCGGGCTTGAGGATAAAATCTTCCGGGCGCATTGCAGCCTGCACGTCGGGGCGCAAATGCAGGTCGATCAATCGGGTTGGCTCTTTCGGTGTGTAGATGGTCAGCCGGACAGCGTTTTCTTCGGCATCGGGCGTGAACGCGTAGATGCGCTGCCGATACAGATCCGCCGGGTCGTTGTGTTGGTATTGCTGTGCGTAAAGCTGTCGACCCGGGATGCCGGCAATCTCCACTGGATAGAATGTATGATTTGTGTGGCGATGCCGCAGCTCCGCTGGCACGTCGTTTTCCCGTTCGGAAGAGACTTGTTTTGTGTTGTCATAGACACCGGGAAACCAGTCGAGCAACGTGTCTAGATCACTGTCGAGTGAGCTTGCAGGTCCAGAGGGCGAAGCGGCCTGGCACGCGAATGCCAGGCCCAATGCGGCGACGATCGGCGCGATCGATCTGCGCATCAGTCGACTTTCGCGAACTCGTCCGCGACATCTTCGCTGGAGTCTTCCTTGCCGCGCGCAATTGCTTCGCGGTCCTGTTGCAGGATGCGCAGGCAGCGGGCGATATATTCCTGCATCCAGTAGCCGCGCTCGTCCGCTTCGGCTTTGCTCGGTTCGTAGGCTTCGATGGCGTCTCGCGTCACCACGCCGTCGCGGTCGAGCAGGCGCTCCACCGTGTCCAGGCGTTCGCGGATGACGGCGACTTCCTGCATCAAGGCGAGGGTGATGTTCATGACGCGCTCGGTGTCTGGATCGTCCATGAACCAGGGGCGTTTGCCTTTGGCTTTTGCGCCAGCGAGCTTGAGCGGATCGAGGGTCGATGTGGTCATGGTCTATCCCTCCTTGCGCGCGCCGATGACGTGCCACGCGGCCTTACGACCATAATCTTCCTGCTCGTCGTCCTCGGCTGCTTCGGGGAACACGTCCGGGTCAACAACCGCGGCGACACCGCCATGGATCAGGGTGCTGCGATCGAAGCCGGCCTTCTCCATCCAGTCATCGAGATCAATCTCGTGCATCTTGGTCCAGAACGGTTCATTGTTATAGAACGCGTCCCAGTCACGCATCGCCTGTTCGAACAAAGGCATATCGTTTGAGTATTGTGGCTGCTCCACATGCAGGACGATGCCGCCTGGTTTGAGCAGGCGTTGCGTTTCAGCGAAGATCATCGGCATCGTCTTGTAGCTGGTCTCGTGCAGGAACATGGTCGACTGCACCCAGTCAAAACTTTCATCCTCGAACATGTCCTTCAGGTTAGAGACATCTCCTTGGACGAAGGAAACATTGTCGATCCCCATCGACTTTGCGCGCGCCAGCCCGTAGCGCAGCATCGGCGCGCCGGCGTCGACGGCGATGACGTCTGCATCCGGGAAAGCAGCGGCGATCGGCAGGACATTGTGGCCGAGCCCGGCGCCGATATCGAGAATTCGCTTGGGCTGAAAGTCAGGCAGGTTCTTGGACACCCACTCTGCGACGGCAACACCGCCACCATCATTGTAACGACCAAGCATGCCGCCCGTCGTGGCGAAAATACCAGCATCATAATTCGCCGGTCCTGTAATATCGCCGGGTACCAGTTCCGTATAATAAGAGCCAGGCATACAGTGATGATCGATCGCCTCAGTCGAGCGCGGTTGTTTGAACTCCGCGTCGAGGATCAGACGGGGATCGCCGTCGGTCAGAACTCGCACTTTTTCATTCAGCTCATCGGCTTGCCGGATGGTCACCCAACGCCCAGCTTGTTGCCGGGTTTCCATGGTTGCGCGGCGCATCGCCGACCACCATTGGAACAACGGGTCCTTGACCAGGTCTTTTCGGATCTGGTGCCGTGTCTTGTAAGCCGATTTGCGCTTTGGTGCGATACGCGCATCAAACGCTTCAGCAACACCCGGCATGACTTTGGTCGACAGGTGGCGATTCATCTGTGCCAGGAAATTGAAACGGGCGACCTCATCGTGGCTGGTTTCAGGATAAACGCCATGTCGTCCGACGACCCGGTAATCCGGTGGGCCATCATATTCAATCGGCTCCGAACGTGGTTCGCGCTCCGTATCTGCCATGGCAGTCTCCTTTTCCCATTCACAAAATGGCGCGGTTTCGCGACACTTTCAACGTGAGGGCTATGCAATTACGTTAAAAGATATATCATTTAAAAAAATAAGCTATAGGGAAGGTTCCGGATATGAGCACCAAGATTGTCGCACTGTTTAATTTGAAGCCCGGTGTCAGCGTCGCTGATTATGAAGCCTGGGCCAAAACCAAGGACATTCCAACTGTCAATGGATTGCAATCGGTTGATGAGTTTGCCGTATTCAAATCGACTGGATTGCTCGGGTCTGACGACAAGCCACCTTATGCTTATATCGAAACCATCGACGTCAACGACATGGAGACGTTCGGCGGCGAGGTCTCGACAGACACCATGCAAGCCATCGCGGGCGAGTTTCAGGCGATGGCGGACGACCTCGTCTTTATCATGACAGACAAGCTCGGTTAGGGGGCATTCGTGGGCAGATTTACAGGTAAGACAGCCGTCATCACGGGTTCGGGACGGCGCAAAGGGCTGGGTGAAGCCATCGCGAAGCGCCTGGCTGAAGATGGCGCCAACATCGTCATTTCCGATATCGGCGAACCGCGCGATGAAGCGACCGGCGCTGAACACATTGGCTCGACAGACGAGATGGAATCGATTGCCGCGGAGATGCGAGCACTCGGCGTTGGGTCATCAACAAAAGTGTGTGATGTGCGCTCGCTTGAGGATGTTCGCAGCCTTGCGAGTCATGCCATCGAAACGCATGGCAGCCTGGATATCTGGGTCAACAATGCCGGCATCGGTTACATCATGAAGCCGTTATTGGACGTGACCGAAGACGACTGGCGCGCCGTGATCGACGTGAACCTGACAGGCGCCTTCTTCGGCGTGAAAGCCGCAGCCGAACAAATGGTTCAGCAAGGCAAAGGGGGGCGCATCATAAATATTGCCTCGCAAGCAGCGAAGTCCGGCTTCCCGCATGCGCAGGCCTACACATCGTCAAAGCACGGTCTGGTCGGTCTGGCGCGCTCGGCAGCGGTAGAACTTGGCGCGCACAAGATCACCGTCAACAATGTTTGTCCCAATCATGTCACCACCGGGCTTGGCGCCTGGCAGAACGAATACTTTTCGAAAGTCGTTGGTGCCGCGTCGGTCGATGAATACCTCGAAGCGATGGCCGCGCGTATCCCAATGGGACGCCCGGGTTTGCCGGAAGATACCGCCAACGCAGTGGCGTTCCTCTGCTCCGATGAAGCCAATTACATCACCGCGGAAAGCATGAATGTCTCCGGCGGAGAGGAACCGCATTGATGACCTTGCCTGTTGATCCAGCCCCGAAGGGGTTCACCTGGCCGAATGGCGCCAAGCTGGCGCTGTCCATTGTTGTCAATGTCGAGGAAGGCGCAGAGCGGCGGATTGATGAAGGCGACAAACGCCCCGAGCCCGTCGACGAGCTGGGCGCGGTGCCGGGCAAGCCGATCCGCATTCATGGCAATGAGAGCAATTACCAGTACGGGATCAATCGCGGCGCGCCGCGGATCATCAAAATGCTCGACAAGGCTGGCGTGAATGCGACCTGGACGGTTTGCGGGCAGGCGCTGGAGAAAGCGCCATGGCTCGCCGAAGCGATCGTCGCGCGCGGGGACGAACCCTGCAATCACGGTCACAAATGGGCGTTCACTGCATTCATGGATGAAGACGAGGAAACAGCCTTCATCAAGCAAGGCACGGATTCGATTGCGGCCACGTGCGGCCGTCGCCCGGTTGGTTGGCTGTCGCGTTACCTGCACACCGACATTACAAGACGGATCCTGAAAGAGCAGGGCTATCTTTATCACATGGACGACTATTCGGACGACTTCCCGTACTGGGCGCAGGTCGAGATGAAGGATGGCTCGACCGAACCGATGGTGATCCTGCCTTACGCGATCGATTCGAATGACATGAAATTCTGGCTCAGTCCGAGCTTCACGCCGGACATGTGGCTGTCTTATGCCAAGAACACATTCAACTGGCTGTACCGCGAGGCGCAGGAAGAAGGCGCCCGGATGATGTCGCTTGGACTGCATTTGCGGATCATTGGTCGCCCGGGGCGGATCGATGCCTTTCAACACTTCCTGGATCACGTTCGCGCCCATCGCGACGTCTGGGTCGCAACGCGTGAACAGATCGCGCAACATTTTGCAACGAATGTATCGGGAGATGTCGCATGAAGCCCTTTTTTGTCGCCGCCTTTAGTGCCGTTTGCCTGAGTGGGTGCGTCATCATCGAGACTGATGAAATCACTCGCGACGTCGAACGCGACGTCGTCGAGACCGTGCCTATTGAAGCACCCGTAGACGTGAACCCACTGGACCTGCGCCGCACCACGCTGGTCGTGCGTGACATCGAGAAATCGCTTGCCCTGTACCGTGATGCGCTCGGCATGACTGTCGAATACGACCAGGAGCTCACATCACCCGGACTCGCCATGCGTTATGGCGCCGACGGCCAGAACCGGTCACGCTTGGTGTTGCTCAAGGCCAATGACAGTTTCATCGGCATGCTTGGCCTGTGGCAGTTCCTGGACCAGACGGAGCAAGATCTGGCCGAGCCGGATGCGGCAGACTTCACGCCCGGCGAGATCGTGCTCCTGTTCAACTCGAAGACGCTGGACGTGACCTTCCCGGCAGCTGCGGCGGCACCGGGGGTCACGATTATCGGTGAGCCAAAAGAGCGCCGCTACCCATCCCCTGCCGGCGATATCGTCGTCCTGGTGTCGATGCTGGTCGACAATGATGGCCACACGATCGAGCTCAACCAGATCGTTTCGGATCCACGCCAGAAATGACCCGCCTCGCTCCGCTTTCGATTGACCAGCTCGATCCTGAAACGCGCGAGATGATCGAGAATGCCGAGCGATTGATGGGGTTCGTGCCGAATGACGCGCTGGTCATGGCTCGCCATCCGGCGCTGACCAAAGCCATGTGGGGACTGGTCGCTGCAGTTTACGGGCCGGGCAAGGTCGATCATGGCCTGAAGCGCCTGGTCGGCGAGGCCGCGAGCAAGGCGGCGGGATGCTTCTACTGCTCGGCGCATGCCGCCCATGGCGCCAGAGAGCAGGGCGTGGCCCAGGAAAAGATCGACGCGGTGTGGAGCTTTGAAGACAGCCCGCTCTTCACCGATGCCGAGCGCGCCGCGATCAATCTGGCCATGAAGGCTGGTGTGGTCCCGAATGAAACCACAGACGCTGATTTTGAACGTTTGCGGGGGCATTTCTCAGAGGATGACATCACCGAAATCGTCGCCGTGATTGCCATGTTCGGGTTTCTCAACCGATGGAACACAACGCTCGGAACTGCGCTTGAGCCGGTACCGATGGCCTCGGTGGAAGGGATTGTGGGCTGATGCCGGACCCGTTGCTTCCACGCGTGCCTCATGCCGACATGGCGTCAGACATTGCAGGCATGGCGCGCGCGTCAATGGACCTGCGCGATGACGCAACCTTCTTCGAGGTGATGGCAAACAATCCAGACTTGTTGCGCTGGTACATTGATGGCTTCTATGGCGACGTGTTCAAGTCCGGGCGCGTCCCCGCAGACGCGCTTGAAGTCTTGCGCCTGCGCTTGTCTGCGCAGCATGGCTGCAAGTTCTGCAATCAGGGCAATCGGTTGAACGCGCGCGCGGCGGGCTTGAGCGATGCCGAGATTGATGCCGTGTTCACGGACGATTTCTCTGCGCTTCGCGCGCATCTTGTTCCTGTGGCGCAATTGTCAGATGCGCTGAAGCTGACCAACCCGCTGGGCGCTCTCGACAAGGCCTTGCACGACCGCCTTGCCGAGCACTATTCGCCCGCCCAGATCGTCGAGCTTGGGCTGATTGGCGGCGTGTTGACCGGGATTGCGAAATTCCTCTTTGCGTACGATCTGGTCGAGCGCGAAGAGACCTGTCCTTTTCCGCGTTGAGACAAAAAGTCTGTTTGACCTCACCCGCACTTCGATCTAATTTGTCCGGACAAATTTGGATCCTTCATGTCTAGCACTTTCAAATCCCTTCTTTTCGTTCCCGGCGCACGTCCCGAGCGGTTCGACAAAGCTGTCGCGAGCGGGGCCGATACGATTATCATTGATCTGGAAGACGCTGTCTTGCCGGAAGCCAAAGCCGAAGCGCGCGCAGCTGCGCTGGGCTGGCTGGCGCATCGTGGGGACATTTGTGCGGGAATTCGTATCAACAGCCCGCGAACATCAGACGGGTGCGCGGACATTGCAGCGCTCGCCGTGTCAGGGTGTTCCCCGGATTTTGTCATGGTGCCCAAGGCGCAGACCGGCGCAGACCTGGAAATCGTCGGCGAAGCTCTGGGTCATGGCGCGCTATTGATGGGCGTCATCGAATGTGGGCGCGGATTGAGCAATGCGTTCGAAATCGCAAGGCAGTCAAATGCCGGCATCCTGTTCGGGGGCGCCGATTACAGCGCCAGCCTGAACGCTGATCTTGCCGATTGGGACGCGATGCTGGTTGCCCGTGGAACCCTGTCTGCAGCGTGCGGCGCCGCCGGGGTGCCAGTCTATGACGTGCCATATCTGGACGTGAAGGATCTGGATGGGCTCGACCGGACGACACGAAAATCGAAGGCGATCGGATTCTCTGGCCGGGCGTGTATACATCCGAACCAGGTCGCTGCCGTGAATTCCGCATTCGCGCCGACAGCCAGCGAAGTTTTTGAAGCCAGAGCGATCATCAAAGCCCTCGCTGACAGTCAGGGCGGCGCAGCTCTGCACAATGGAAAACTCATCGACCGCCCGATCATTCTGGCGGCGCAAATGACCCTCGCCAAGGCTGGCGAAGAAAGAGGATAGAACATGGTTCAAAACTGGAAAGAAGTTGGCCCAAACCGGTATCGCGAGACGTTTGGACGTTACTTCGAAGACTTCCATGAGGGCGACATTTATGAACACCGTCCCGGCAAGACGGTGACGGAGTATGACAATCATGCCTTCACACTGCTGACACTGAACACTCACCCGATGCATTTTGATGCCGAGTTCGCAGCCGCCTCCGAGTTCAAGAAGAACCTTGTCGTCTCGCCATACACTTTGGCGCTGCTGATTGGCATGAGCGTCACCGATTGCTCGCAAAAGGCGATCGCTAACCTGGGCATGGATGAGGTCAAGTTCACCGCGCCCGTCTTCGCCGGCGACACGCTTTATGGCGAGAGCGAAGTGCTCGGCAAGCGGGAAAGCAAATCGCGCCCGGGACAGGGCATCGTGACGATCGTTACGCGTGGCTACAACCAGGACGGCACGATGGTGTGCACATTTAAACGAAACATGTTGATCCCGTCTCGCGGCCAGGCCGTTGAGGACAAGGTCGGAAACTACTAGGAGGCCCGCATGGCTGATGGTGCTGTAATCACGAGCGAGGCGGCGGAAGAAGAGCGCCTCATGCTGGATGCCATCGAGAAGTGGCTGGAACAAAAAGTGCGCCCGGTCGCGATGGAACTCGAGCATGCGAATGAGTATCCAATCGCCTTGGTCGAGGACATGAAGGAACTCGGCCTGTTCGGGGCGCTCATCGATCCCGAATTTGGCGGCCTCGGCCTCACAGCTTCGACTTACTCGAAGATTGTCATGTTGATTTCGGAAGAGTGGATGAGCCTGTCCGGGATCTTCAATTCGCATCTGATGATGGCGTTGATCGTCCAGAAATTTGGGACGGACAAACAGAAGGAATACTGGCTGCCGAAATTTGCTACCGGTGAAATTCGCGGCGGCCTGGCACTGACCGAGCCGAATGCCGGGACCGACCTGCAGGCCCTCACCACCAAGGCCACGCGCAAGGGTGACAAATATGTGGTCGAAGGTGCAAAGACCTGGATCTCCAACTCGATTGAAGGTCAGTGCGTGGCGCTGCTGTGCAAAACCGATCCGAGTGCGCAGCCGCGCTACAAGGGCATGTCGATGCTAATCACGCAGACAAAGAACCCGGAAACCATGCAAGACCTGCCTGGCGTGAGCAATGGCAACAAGCTGGAAAAGCTCGGTTATAAAGGCATCGATAGCGGCGAACTGATTTATACCGGCTATGAGTGCGATGCCGAACTCAGCCTGGTTGGCGGCGAAGAAGGCCAAGGCTTCTTCATGGCCACTGGCGGACTGGAAATTGGCCGTATCAATGTTGCCGCGCGTTCGGTCGGCATTGCGCGCCGCGCCTTGAAAGAGAGCATCGCTTACGCCCAGACGCGTCAGACCATGGGTAAGCCGATCTGCGAGCACCAGGCGATCCAGTTGAAGCTCGGTGAAATGGGCGCGAAAACCCGGGCTGCCGAATTGCTGGTGCAAGACGCTGCCCGCGCTTATGACACTGGCGCCCGCGTCGACATGGAAGCCGGCATGGCCAAATATTTTGCCTCCGAGACGGCGGTCGAAGTGGCGACCGAGGCGATGCGCATTCATGGCGGCTATGGCTATTCGAAGGAATATGTGATCGAGCGCCTGTATCGTGATGCGCCGCTGATGTGTATCGGCGAAGGGACGAATGAGATGCAGCGCATCATCATTTCCAAGCAGCTCGTGAAACAGAATCCGGTTTAGTCTGTATCAGCCCTCATCCTGAGCGAAGTCGAAGGAAGAGGGCGAGCCATGCCGTGTCTCGTGGCCACCCTTCGACTTCGCTCAGGATGAGGACGTATCTCTTGTCAGATTCACAGCAACTCCCGCTCACGGGCCTGCGCATTCTCTCGGTCGAACAATATGGCGCCGGTCCATATGGCACCATGCTGCTTGCCGATCTCGGCGCCGAAGTGATCAAGATCGAAGATCCGGGACGCGGTGGGGATGTCTCGCGTTCGGTTGGCCCCTACATGCTGGGCGATGGTGACAGCGAGTTCTTCCAGACCTTCTCTCTGGGCAAGAAATCGGTCACGCTCGACCTGAAGTCGTCCGATGGACGCGCCCAATTCGAAGCGCTGGTACAAACCGCGGATGCGGTTGCCAACAATCTTCGCGGCGACCAGCCAGACAAGCTGGGACTCACGTATGCCGCCCTGAAAGCGATCAATCCGAAAATCGTCTGCGCGCATCTGTCGGCTTATGGTCGCAAGTCCGAGCGCGCGGCCTGGCCAGGCTATGATTATCTCATGCAGGCCGAAGCCGGATTCATGTCGATGACCGGTGAGCCGGATGGACCGCCCGTGCGATTTGGGCTGTCCATGGTCGACTTCCACACCGGCAGTCACCTGGCGACGGCCTTGCTGGCGGGTATTCTCGGCGCCAGCCGAACCGGAGAAGGCTGCGATGTGGATGTCTGCCTGTTCGACACCGCACTGCACCAGCTGTCTTACCCTGCCACCTGGTACCTCAATCAGCAGCACGTGACTGGCCGTTTGCCGCGCGGGGCGCACCCGTCGATTGCGCCCAGCCAACTGGTCAGGACAATGGATGGCTGGGGCCTGCTGATGTGCCAGACGCCGAAATTCTGGACGCTCTGGTGCCAGCTTACGGAGTGCGCACTTGGGGAAGATGTACGCTTTGCCAGCATCCCGGCGCGCCGCGAGAATCTGAGCGCGCTCAGCGACGCGGTCGACCAGGTGATGATGACCAGGTCCACGGAAGAATGGCTGAGCATCCTTGGTGGCCACGTGCCGTTCGCGCCCGTCCTCGATATCGGCGAAGCCCTGGACAGCGCCTATGTCGCCAGCGTCGAGATGACGACACGGATCGACCATCCGGACGTGCCCGAGGGCTTGCGCACCTTGAACTCGCCGTTCCGCGTGAACGGCGAACGTCCAGGCCTTTCGCGGGCGCCGAAAATGGGCGAACAGAGTGACGCGTTGCTCTCCAGGAAGGAATCCGCATGAAACTCGACGGCCTGAAAGTCCTGGACCTGTCCGCCTTCTTGCCGGGACCGCACATGACCATGATGATGGCTGATCACGGCGCCGACGTGATTATGGTCGAGCCCGCCAATGGCACCGGCGAACCGACCCGCGTCCTGGGCGAAACGACGCCGGACGGCGTTTCGGTCTGGTTCCGAAATATCGCGCGCGGCAAACGCAGTTTGAAAATCAACCTGAAAGATCCGGAGGGGCAGGACCTGTTCCTGCGTCTCGCAGAAACCGCGGACGTCGTGGTGGAAGCGTTCCGGCCCGGCGTGGTGAAGCGCCTTGGCGTGGATTACGCTGCCGTCTCGGCGCGCAATCCGAGCGTGGTCTATTGCTCGATCTCGGCGTTCGGGCAGAACTCTTCGCTGGCCAAAAAGCCCGCGCATGACACTGCGGTTCAAGCCCTTGCCGGGCTTACGGATCTCGCCCGCGGCAGCGACGACAAGCCGACCATGCCGAACATTCCTTTCGCGGATGCCAGCGCGTCGCTGATGGCGCTTTCGGCCATCCTGATGGCTCTGTATCGACGCACCCAGACCGGCAAGGGCGACTATATTGACCTTGCCATGTATGACGCGGCGATTGCCTGGACACCAAATGTGCTCGGCCCGACCTTTGGCGAGAACCGGCCGCCAGAGCCGAAACAGATGCGCAGCTTTGGCGGATCGGCTTTGACCAATCTCTATGAAACATCCGATGGCGAATATCTTTCCTTTGCCGGGCCGGAGATCAAGTTCGCGACCAATTTGCTCACCGCGTTGGAGCGACCTGACTTGATTGAAGTGGCGAAACTTCCCCCTGGCCCGGGACAGGCGCCGCTGCGGGCCTTCTTTGCCGAGACGTTCAAAACCCGGACCCTGGCCGAGTGGCAGGCCTTTCTGGAGCCGATCGATTGTGCCTGGGCCTGGGTGCGCAGCTTGAAAGACGCCTTCGAGGATCCGTTCACGGCCGAACGCGGCATGGTCTTTGAAGACGCGGACGGCAATCGCCATGTCGGCCCGCCGATCAAATTCGAGAACGAGCCGCCACGCCCCAACCCGGCCATTCCAGCATTTGGCCAGCACAGCGAGGCCCTCGCCACCGAGGCAGGACTGAGCGCGGAGAAGATTGCCGAGCTCAAGGCCAGAGGGACGATATGACCGAGCTCAAGTTTCCCGCTCACCGTGCCCATCTCGGGATCTGGGAAGGCACCTATCGGCACATCGACCTGCAGGCGCAGGAAGAGGAGCTCATCCAGTCGCATGTCGTCTGCGAGTTTCCGGAAGCGGGTGAGGTCTTCTATCGCCAGACCATTCGGCTGACTCACCCGGATGGCAGCGTCACCAATGCCGGATTTGACGGTGTCGACCGCGGCGACCATCTCTGGTTCGACACGCCGACCTTTGTCGGCAAGAGCTGGGAGACGGCGGATGGCGTCGTCTTGCTCAACCTGCAGCGCAAGGATGAGCCTGGCGCGCATTTTGTCGAAGTGATCATCATGGGCGAGGGCGGTCAGCACCGCGCCCGAACCTGGCACTGGTTCAAAGATGGCCAGCTCTATCGGCGAACCTTGTGCGATGAGGTCCGCGTGGCTTAGCCTTTGGTGCGATCGAGGCGCATTTCGTAAGCGAACCGCCCAGCCGGGTGCAGGCTTTCCGAGAGCAGGATGATGGCGCCACCTGCATCACGATAACGACGAACCGTGCGCAGGGCCGGGTAGCCGGCCGAGACCCCGAGTCGCTTGGCCTGGCTTTTGTTCAGCGCGACGGCTTCCATGCGCTGCACCACGCGTTCGACAGCGACGCCCTTATGCTCTTCAATCCACTCCGAAATCGAACCGGGGAGTCGGGAGATCGTCTCGAGATCCGGTGCCAGGTCCGCACGAATATAAACCGCGGTGATGGCTTGTGGTGGTTGGTCTTCGACGCGCCGGAAGCCAATCAATTGCACATAGTTTCCGGTCAGTCCGAGGCGGTCGAGTGTCTCCTCATCGGCGGCCTGTTCTGTGGAAATGTCGAAATGGGAGTTGCGGGCATATTGCAGGATCGTCTCGAAGTCACCGATTGGCTGGGCAAAAGCGGGGGCGCCGCGATCGGCAACCACGGTGCCAGCGCCACGGCGCCGCTCGATCAATCCATCATCAGTGAGGATGCGCAGCGCGTCGCGGGTCGTATGCCGCGACACCTTGAATCGCTCGCAAATCTCCATCTCGGTTGGGAGTGCGTCTCCGGGATTGTATTTTCCGGACAGGATTTCCTTGCGAAACCTGTCAGCCAACTGGCGGTACCGAGGGGTGTTCTGAGGCATTTACAGGCCCTTTCGAATCTCGTGCCAAGCGGCCGAGAGGTGTTCGCGGAACGCAGGATCTGCGATTTCTATAAGCGCACGGGCGCGCGCATCAATTGACTTATGCTTGAGCGTTGCGATGCCGTGTTCGGTTACGACGGTGTCTACGTCGGCCCGCGCGATCGATGTCGCATCATTCGGAAGTCGCGGCACGATCCGGCTGATCTCGCCTTGCTTGGCCGTTGAGGCAAGCGCAAGAATGGCGCGACCGCCCTCCGAAACCGCGGCGCCACGAAGAAAATCAACAAGGCCACCGGTGCCCGAAATCTGCCGACCTCTGATGAACTCCGCATTGGCTTGGCCGAACAAGTCCACCTCGATGCAGGAATTGATGGCTTTGAAGCGCTTGATGTCCGCGAGGGTCGAGATTGCGTGGGTGAAGTTGACTGGCGCGAACAGAATTCGATCATCCGCCGCGGCTTTCGCGTAGAGTGCATCGGTTCCAATCGCGACGCCCGTCGTTACCGCGCCATACTCGTTGGTAATGACATCGGCGTCGAGCAAATCGATGATCGGATTGGAGATCATCCCGGCATGAATGCGTATTCCCTGATGCGATCTGAGCGCTTTCAAGACGGCTTGCTGAACATTGCCCAGCCCGAATTGCAGAGTGTCACCTGCCTCGCACAGCGAAGCAATGTGCTGGCCGATTTTGTCAAACGTTCCTGGCAGGGTGGCGTCTTCAACCTGCACAAGCGGGTGCGTCGTTTCAGCGAGGACCTGAAATCTTGACAGTGGAATCTTCGGCCCGTGGACCGGCGGCACGAGGGCCGTGTTGACGATTCCCATCAGTGGAATGGATTCGCGCGCAATAATCAGCGTCGAGAAATCCGCAGACACCCCGAGGCTGACCATTCCGTCTTTGTCTGGCGGACTGATCATGACGACGCCGCCATCGATGCGAGTTGTTTCCAACCACCGGACGCTTCCAGTGTAACTGAGCGGCAAGAAGGCTGTACGCCCCGCGTCGAAAGACGGGCGCAAAGCGGGAGAGATGAAGATGCTCTCTGCGCGCGCGCCGGCGTGGGAGCTTGCCCAGTCTGTCGCGTTCACGCCTGGGATCCAGATCCCAAGAAAGGTCAATCCGTCGGCAAGATGCGGGGCCGCCGCGAGTGCGTCCGCCAGGGGCAATGGCTCGCCGCTGCAGCCACCCACATAGATGCGCGCCTGTTGTGGCAACGTCTGGCGATAAGCGGCGAAAGATTCCAGAATCGATTTTTCACTCATTTTTTGACCGGTGACGCAACTTTCTGGTTCACTCAACCACAAACTTTGTGTAAGCACCAGAATATGTCCGGACAAATTTCCGATTTATCAATCCTGACCGAGCTTTCAGCGCTGCTTGAACGGCCGGTTGATAACCATGATCTGGCGCGCGCGCGGCAGCATTTGCTGGACTGGATCGGGTGTGCAGCTGCGGGACGGGACTCCTCCGCGGGGAAGGTACTGATGGCGTTCGCCGATTGCCAGGGCGATCACGCGGTGTTTGCCTGGGGCGGATTGGGGAACATCCTGGAAATGGACGATGTCGACAAACGCGCGCTCCTGCATCCGGGACCGAGCATCGTGCCGGCGGCATTGATTTTGGCGGGCGGCCAAAACAGCAGTTTTGAATCCCTGCTGGAAGCGCTGGTCGTTGGTTATGAAGCGACGATCCGGCTTGGAAGAGCGACCGGAAGCGGACATTATGCGCTGTGGCATTCGACGGGGACTTGCGGTGCCATCGGTGCGGCCGCGGCCTGCGCCAAGTTGCTGGGACTGGACCGTGAGACGACCACGCACGCGCTGGCCCTGTCCGTGAGTCAAGCGGCCGGGGTATGGCACACCCGACATGACGCGAACAGCATGGGCAAGCAATTGCACACCGCCGTGGCCGCACGCGCCGGGTATGAATCTGCCCAACTGGCGGCGCTTGGTTTCAAGGGGCCGCGCGCATTGTTGGAAGGCGAACAAGGTTTTTTCCAGGCGATGTGTCCAAACGGCGATCCAACGCAGGTGGTTGCCGGCAACGACGCGGCCTGGATGATCCATGATGTCAGTTTCAAGCCGTGGCCAGCGTGTCGGCACGCGCATGCGGTCATCGATGCTGCGCTGACCCTTCGCGACCAGATCGATGTTTCGGCGCTTCGATCGATTCGGGTGCGGACATATGCAGACGCCTTGAAGTTTTGCGACCGAGACCGCCCCACGACGTCTATCGAAGCGAAGTTTTCCTTGCAGCACTGCGTTGCGGTCACCTTGCTGCGCGGCAAACCCGAACTCGAAGATTTTGAGGCTGCCGCGATCAATGACGAGGACATCTCCAGATTGCGAGCGCAGGTTCAAGTCGAGGTGGGAGCGGACTTTGACGACCGTTATCCAAGGCGGTTTGGCGCTGAGGTGTCGGTGCACGACCACAAGATGGTCATTGCCGACGCGCTCGGCGACCCGGAGAACCCCATGAGTACGACTGAAGTGGAGCAGAAGGCACAAAAACTGATGTCAGCGGGCGGCGTCTCGGCGGACACGTCGCGGCAGATAATCGACAATGTGATGCGCGGCGCGCCAAACGCGAGCGCGTTACGGGATGACATTCAGGAGGTGCTGGCGTGACATCGATGATTGATGCCTTCGTTGACCATGGCCTTTCCGCGCGGATCGAGGACTTGCCGGACGTGGCCGTGCGGGCGGCCAAGACGTTTTTGCTTGATACAATCGGCGTCGGCATTGCCGGTGCGAATGTTGCGCTGACCGAAGCGGTCCGCAAATCTGCACGTGCTTGGGCGGGCGACGGGCGGGCACATGTCTGGGGCGCAAACGCGTTCAAGACAACTGCCGCCAACGCCGCATTCGTGAATGGATTTCAGATTCATTGCCAGGAATATGATTGTGTGCATGAACCGGCGGTCGTGCATCCGCTTGCGACGATCCTGGCAGCGCTGATGGCTGATTGCGAGGACCGCGGCAATGTTGGGGGCGCCTCGCTCCTGGTCGCGCTGGCCGTGGCGGTTGACCTGGCCGCAGGTATTGGCGTCAGCGTCTCCAGCCCAATCAAGTTCTTCCGGCCAGCAAATGCGGGGATTTTCGGGGCGACGCTCGGCATTGCGCGACTGCGAGATTTCACGGCGACCCAGACCAAGGACGCTCTGGGATACGCCCTGGCGTTCAATGCTGGCACGATGCAGGCCCATGTCGAGGGCAAGCCGGCGCTGCCGATCCAGATCGGCAACGCGGCGCGGGGCGCCATCATGGCCTGTGACCTGGCCGCCTCAGGCGTGCCCGGGCCACATGACAGCCTCGAAGGCCCTTTCGGATACTTCGCGCTGTTTGAAGACAGCGCTGACCCGTCGCACGTGGTCTCGCAGCTGGGAAAGACGTGGCGTATTGCTGAGGTCAGCCACAAACCCTTCCCGACGGGTCGCGCCGCGCAGGGCGGCATCGTGCTGATGCAAAAACTGCGGGAACTGGGTGTCAACGAGGAAAACGTGGATCGCATCATTTTGACTGCGCCGCCGCTCATTCATCGCTTGGTCGGACGTCCAATAAAGTCAGACATGGCCGTCAATTACGCACGCCTGTGTTTTCAATATGCTGGGGCGGTGGCGTTGCGCACAGGAACGGTTGGGCTCGCCGATTTTGATCAGCTCAGCTTGCGCGACGCAAACACGCTTTCACTCGGTGCGCGGATTGACGTCGTGGACGACGGTTCGCCCGATCCTGCAGCGTTCGTTCCGCAAACGGCGGTGGCGCACCTGATCGATGGACGCCGGATCGAAGCGAGGATCGAAAGCCTCTATGGCGCACCCAGCGACCCAATGAGTGGTGCAGCCCATTTCAAGAAATTTCACACTTGCGTTGCGTACGGGTTTGGAGCCGAACAACCCGAGATCGCGCGTCGACTTATCGACCTGACGGAAAAGATAGAAGAGGTACCGGACGTTGGAGTCCTGAGCCGCCTCGCCGCTGGATTGGAGGCCTGACCATGACAGGACAACACAATACGTATTTCAACAGCGTGGACTGGAATGCCTTGCAGGCGGACCACCCGATTGGCGATGCATTTCTCGCATTCGCGAAGCAAAGCGCAGACGAGATCAGGGCGCATCAGGAAAAACTGTTCGCGCGATGCGTGGCACGGGCGTGGGCGACACCGTTTTATCAACGCCTGTGGGGAAATGCCGGAATTGAGCCAGGTGATATCAATGGCCTGGATACCCTGTCTCAACTGCCAATGTTCGACAAGTCGGACATCATGGACAGCATCGCGCGGCACCCCCCTCTAGGCGATTTTGCCGGGTTCGAGAGTCATAGGAATGGTCGGCCACCTGTGATCATGCATACAACATCCGGCACGACCGGGACTCCGCAGGTCCTGTTGTTTGGCGCGAAAAGCCGCGAAGCGCAGAATCTCCTGCTCGGTCGGTTGTACAGATTTCAAGGTCTGAGACCCGACGATATCGTCCACTCCGTATACGGACACGGTATGATCAATGGCGGACATTATGTGCGCGAAAGTGTCATTCACTGGACCAGCTCGATCTTCATGTCGGCTGGCACGGGCGTCGAAACACGGTCCGTTCGGCAAGTCGAATTGATGCGAGACTTTGGCGCGACCGTGATTGTCGGGTTTGCCGACTACATCAAGAAACTCGCCCGCGTCGCGGTCGAGCAGGGCATCGATCCAGTCAAGGATTTGAAGATCCGCATGATCTCCGGCCACCTCGGTCGCGAAGACAAACAAAGCCTGTCCGAAAGCTGGGGAGGAGTTGAGTGTTTTGACTGGTATGGTGTCGGAGATACCGGATGCATCGCCGGGGAGGGGCCGGATCGCGATGGCCTGTATGTCATGGAAGATGCGCAATATCTGGAGGTCTGCGATATCGACACGGGTGACCTGCTGGCCGATGGGCAGCAGGGTGATATGGTTTGTACGTGTCTGTACAAGGACGATATCTACCCGATCATCCGCTTCAACACGCACGACGTGACGAAGGTGAAGACGGGTTCGTCGTCCTTGAATGTCAATTTCAAGCGCATCGAAGGATTCCTCGGACGATCGGATAACATGGTCAAAATTCGGGGGATCAACATATTTCCCCAGGCGATGGGGCCGCTTCTCGAGGAGGTCAACAGTTTCGCGGGTGAGTTTATCTGTAGAGCAGAGCGCGATGCTGCGGGACGAGACGAGTTCATCGTATGCGCCGAAGTGAACGGCGACGCGTCGCAGGCAGAAGTCGACAAGTACAAATCATTACTCAAACAGAAGATTGGCATCGATTGCGGGGTCGAGCTCTCCGCACCGGGAGCGTTGGCGTCTTTGACTCAGACAGAGGTCAGACAAAAACCCATCCGTCTCATCGATCAGCGGTTCAAGTGATGCGGCCCGACTATCGCGCTCGGATCTCTCGGTTGAATCCGTCGATCAATGCCTTCGTCGACGAAACAGACGAGGCGCAAGGCAAAGGGCTCAGCTGGGCCGTTAAGTCCAATATTGCGGTTTCGGGCCTGCCGTGGACGGCCGGCTGCTCGGCTTACCGAGACCGTGTTGCCGAGGTGGACGCCGAGGTCGTGAAACGCATCCGGGCATCCGGCGGCATTGTTTTGGGATCGTTGAATATGCACGAGGGGGCGCTCGGTGCGACGACGGACAATGAGGCGTTTGGTCGAACGCACAATCCGTGGAAGCAGGGCGTAACACCTGGCGGTTCGTCCGGTGGGTCTGGCGCCGCCGTCGCCGCCGGATTATGTGATGTTGCGCTTGGCACAGACACGATGGGCAGCGTTCGCATTCCGGCGGCCTATTGCGGTGTGCAGGGACACAAACCGACTTATGGCCTGGTTCCCGAAACAGGCGTGATTCCGCTTTCGACCAGTCTCGATCATGTCGGACCCCTGGCGCGTGACGTGGAGACATTGTGGCGCGCCATGCATGTGCTCGCCGATTGGGGAGACGCACCGCAACTGGCGGCCACGGACCTGACCAGCATTCGCATCGGTGTTTGGGATGGCGCTGGAGACGTCTCATCGACGCCCACCGTCGCCGCCGGGTTTGCGCGCGTGGTTTCCGATCTCGAACAGTCTGGCGCAACGCTGTCGCGACTGGCACCGCCCGTCTACGATTACTCCAAGTCGCGGCGCGCTGGATTGCTGGTGTCTGAAATTGAGGGCGCAAGAGAGCACGGGGTCACGGCCGATGGCCCCCGTCCAGATGGATTGAGTGATGTGTTCTATTCCTTGTTGCGCTGGGGCACTCGACAAGATGCCGCGAAATCCCAGGCGGCGTATGCGCATATTGCGGACGTGCATCGCGCTGCAGCTTCAGTGTGGGAGCATGTCGATGTCCTGATTGCGCCGACCGCGCCGCAAGAGGCGTTTGATTTTGACGATGGTGCGCCTGCAAATCAGGCAGACTTCACGGCCTGGGCCGATTTCGCGCGCTTGCCGGCGACGGCGGTGTTTACGGGGCTGAGCGATGCCGGATTGCCACTGTCCATTCAGGTGATCGGGCCTGAAGGTCATGACCGCGAGACACTGCAGGTCGCAGCAGCGCTGGAGAACAGGTTTGGCAAACCGCCCGCGCCACCAGGCTGCGCACTGGCGTGATTGGTTAGGGCGCATCCTCGGCAAAGGCACCGATCGGCGCTGGGGCCCCCGTATTCGCGATCAGCGCCTTTCGCCGCAAAAAGCGCTGAAATCCAGCCGGGCCCATGCGGCTACCGCCCATGCCGGATAGCTTGAAACTGTGCTTTTCGGCTTCATGAAACAGCGCCGTCAGCGCGGCATCATTGAGAGATACGCCGCCGGCATCCAGGCGCCGACCGATTGTTTCCGCTTCTTCAAGCGTTCCTGCAAACACGCCCGCCGAGAGACCGAATGCGGTATCATTCGCGAGCGCAACGGCCTCATCGATGGTGTCGAATGCCATGACTGGCAGGACAGGGCCGAAGGTTTCCTCTCGCATCACCAGCATGTCGTGCGTCACATCAGCAAGTATGGTTGGCCTGAGCCATTTTCCGCCGCCATGGTGTTCGATTTGACCGCCGCAAAGCAGTCGGGCTCCGTTGGAGACGGCGTCGTCAATGTGTGCCTGAAGCGTGTCTGCCTGTTGGTCGAAAATGATGGGACCAATGTGCCCTCGATGGATGTCAGGATAGTTCAGTTGCACCGCTGCAGACTTTTCGAGCAACGCCGACAGGAAAGCATCATGCACGCGGCGTTGGACATAAATCCGCTCGATCGATTGGCAGGCTTGCCCGGTCGACAATACCGATCCGCGCAAGGCGGCGTCCGAGGCTTTGTCGAGATCCGCCGTCTCGGTCACGATCAAGGGGTCTTTGCCGCCTAGCTCCAGGAACGCCGGAATCATGTTGTGTGCCGCCGCAGCAGCCACTTTTCGCCCGGTCGGAACGGACCCTGTAAAACAAATCGCGTCGACTGCATCGATGAGATCAGATCCCGTCGCACCGTCGCCTTGCACAAATGCGAGGACGTCTCCCAGTTCCGCTTGTTCGATCGCCTCGATGAGCGGGTCGACGAACCGGGGAGTCACCTCTGACGGCTTGATCAGCACGCAGCACCCCGCCAACAGCGCGGGAATGGCGTCGATCATGCTGAGCGTCAGTGGGAAATTCCAGGGGCTGATGACCCCGACCAGTGTGTATGGGACGAATTGCGGCGCGTGACGAATAGCGGGGTTCTGACGCCCTTCCGTCCATTCGGACGGAAGCAAATGAGGGGCTTGTGAAACCCAGCCATGGATCGATCCGATGACGCCATCCGCCTCGCGACCTGCAATCTTGTGTCGCCCTGTGTCGATGCAGAGTCGCTCAGCGATCGCACCGCGATGGTCACCCATTGCCTCGGCGAACGCGAGAAGCTTTTCCGCCCGGCCGTCCATACCGAGGGCTTGCCACTTCGGATTGGCGTCGCGCAGTCGGGTCGCGCGTGTCTGCACATCCGCCGGCTGTGCCGCCTCGAACGAATAGTCCAGCACTCCTGTGCGCGGATCGCGCGCATGCAATGTGGTCATGATCAGCCGAGCCCCAATGCGCCAGGATTGACAATGCCATCTCCGTCAACCGCCTTCTTGATCGCTTCGACCAGTTGCCAGGTCTCTGCGCTGCGGGTCTCTTTGAACGGGTACGTGCGGCCAATCTGGAAGTGCGCAGCGGCGCGCTTGCTGAACACGTCGAGGACCACGTTTCGCGCTTTTTGGACCACGGCGGTCGCCGCGGGATTGACCGGATGGCGCTTGATTTTCTTGAGCCAGTCCTCTCCGACCGTGTGCTCGTGGATGGGCCAGATTTCTTCCGGCCAGATGAATACCGGCTCGATCAAGTATCCGGTGGTGCCGAGGCTGGTGATGAGAAATCCGGTAAGAATGTCGTGTTGTTCAAACTCATCCGCCATGGCCGCGAAACCGGCATCGAGCTCGGCCCAGGTCGCCGGACCTTCGGAGGTCGGAACGATGCCATGAATCGGAACCCAGCGTTCGCCTTGCGGGCCCAGGATGTTGTTCATCGGCCCAAACGGGTTGGCGCGAATGATTTTTGGAATCGAGTTCTCGATTTCCCGACCGCCCAGATCTGCGGCGATCTTTTTCAGAACTTTGATGTCTTCCTGAACGCCTGTTTGCGAGCGGCCTTCGACGCAAATGTGGAGAGAATAATCGACTTTCTCCATGAAACCGCGCCCGGCCAGTGCGACTTTCGCGCCTTCTCGCAGGCCTTTCAGGATTGAGCCCTGGTTCTTCATCACATTGGTCAGCGCCTTCGCGTCCGACACGATGCTGGCTCTGGCCATGCGAACGCGCGTGAGGTTCGGATCGAAGCCAAAAATCTCGCACGCAATATCCTCACGCATCATTTGGGTCATTGCCTCGGCGCAGGCGTCACGAGAGGAGAACTCGAAACTTGCGGTTTCTTCCGCCTTCGGCAACGGGATCAATCGGAACGTCGCCTCGGCTTTGTAACCAAGGGCGCCAGCGTCTCCGCAGAACAAACCCGTCAGATCAGGACCATAATAGCGCCAGAAGGGTTTGCCGTTTCGCGTGCCGGCTGTGCCGGTTTTGACCAGGGTGCCATCGGCGAGCACCACGGTGATCGAAAGCAGGCTTTCGCCCGTGGTGCCGTACTTTCCGGCGCCGAAAAACGCATTGTTCTGAGACAGCCCGCCGCCAATGGTCGAGCCAATTCCGGACAAGGGCCCCCAGAATGGTGTGCGCACGCCCAGCGGTTTCAGCGCCTCGTACAATTGCGCCCAGGTCACACCTGCCTGCACCGTGACATACATGTCTTCAGTATTGATCTCGACGATTTCAGTCAGCTTGGACAGGTCGAGTATGCCGACATTTGCACGGTCCGGCGTGTAGCCTTTTGTGTAGGAATAGCCGCCGCCGCGCGGATTGAGCGACAGGCCGCGCTCATAAGCGGCGCGGATCGCGGCCTGCATCTCAGTGACATTGGTCGGCGCGGCGACAAAGTCTGCTGTCTCGCCTTTGGCCCAGATGTCCTGGCTCATGAATTCGCGGCTGGCCTGATCGTCTTTCAGGCCCTGTTCGCCGAGTTGTTGCTTGAGAATCGCGGCGGCATCTGCGGTGGATTTCAAATCGTCTGGCATGGTTGAAGAGTCTCCTAGAATGAGGTCGGCGTCCAGAGGCCGAGACTGGCGGCGATGATGAGCAGCGCCCAGATGCTGACGACCAGCGGTCGGGCAGCCTTCAGGGTGTTGGCGAGAGCTGCCTGCGCAGTGGCCGAGTGTGGACCGTTCAACCCGATCAGGGCGGGACCGAGCGGCTTGAGCACCGTGCGAATATACAGACCGAGCGCAATGCAGCCGGCAAGGGCGAGGCATTTCAGGGCGAGGAAGAGTGGGAGCTGGATTTGCCCAATCAGGCCAGCCGCGCTGACGCCGACCAGGATGAGGATCAATCCATAGCGGATCAGGCTGTCGGTGACCTTCATCCAGTGCGGCGGTCCAGAATGATCCAGGTGGAGCTTCCAGGCGAGGCCAAGCCACGCCAGTGACGCGATGGTGATCAGCGCAAGGACGGGCCAGCCAAGCGTCAGCCAGCCCTTACTGTCCGCCAGCAATAGACCGGTCGGAAGGCTCAGGATCAGTGCCGAGCGCGGCGCCATATCGACATCGCCGACAATCTTTGCGGCCATCAAGCGCCGATCGTTCGATACATTCGGCCGGGTCAGGAAGTGACTGGTATAGAATGCGCCCAGGTCACCGCCCAACCAGTAGACGAAGACCAGAACATGCAAGAGTGCGAATAGGGCCTGATCGAACACGCCAGTTTCCTCCAGATTTAAATGATATATCATTTAAATCTGTCATGGCGAGGGTCAGAGTGTCACTTTTCGGTGGTCCAGTCGGTTTCTGCGGCATTGTTGCGGTTCAGGCGCATGTGATATTCGAACCGATCCGCGCGATAATGGGCGGTGATGTCCTGTACCGGGCGGCCCGCCGCGTCCTTCATGATCCGGTGGATGCGCAAGAGTGGCGATCCCGGCGCGACACCCAGATTGGCCGCAACGGCGGGCTCTGCAGATGTTGCCGTGATGGTTTGTTCTGCTTCCACCGGGGCATGCCCGGCTTGCTCCAGGAGTTTGATCAAGGATTCCGAGGCGAGCTGCGCGTCGTCATAGCCATCGGCGATGTCATACGGAATGTAGGTCACCAGATAAGAGAACGGTTCGCCATCCAGACGCCGCAGCCGGACGATGCGCTGGACGCTCTTGCCACCTTTGAGGTGCAAGGCTTCCGAGATGGCCGGGCTGGCCGTGCCGACCGTGCAATCGAGGAGTTGAACCTCGGTCTCCAACCCCATGCGGGTCAGGCCGTCAATCATCGTCTCGAAACTGCCTTTCACGATCGGTGCGGCGACATCATAGATCACCACGGTACCAATACCGCGCTGACGCCGCACGAGTCCGGCAACCGCCAATTCATTCATCGCGCGTTTTACGGTGATACGAGAGACGCCGAGCGCCCGCGTCAGATCCTGCTCGGCCGGAAGGCGGTCATTGAGCGCCATGGTCCCGTCCATGATCCTTGCGCGCAGCAGGTCATAGATTTGCTGATACAGCGGGACACTGGCGGACTCATCAATGTCGGCCGCCGTAAATTTCATTGAACCGGTATCTGGCATATGGGCTTTCCGTCGTTTCTTGATCGGTATTATCGCTCCTACGAGCAAACTCCAAGCCAAACACGCTTCGACCGGGTTTTCCTTTCCAAACCATGGCACAAAGGTATAAAAGATATATCAATTAAATTTTGGAGTTTTCGATGATCCGTACCTTGCTCTCCGCTCTGACCGTCGCTGCTGTTTGTTCAGGCGCGGCATGGGCTGATGATCACAGTGAAGCCGATGATGATGCGCTCAAAGCCTGGGTCGATGCACGTGCAGGCGCAGGCCCTGCGGTCCATTGGGTCTCTGAAGGCGGGATCTTCGCCTATCCGTCGGGCGAAAAGCTGTTTGGCATGGTCGGGTTTGATAGCTCGACAGTGATCTGGCCGGATGATCCCAGCGAAAAGGTCATCCACCTGACGCGAAAGACATTTGCATATACCGATCCCGAAAGCGGCGAAATCCTGACCGAGTATAATGGACAACCCGTCGAGCCGATCGCGTATCCTTATCAGCTGATCGAGTATCGGTACGAGAATGGCCGCATCTATGGTGACGTGACTCAGGGCACGGGCGACCGCGTCCGGAAGATCATTTCCGAAGACGGAATTTCAGTTCGGAAAATGGGAGACACCTGGGCGTTCACAGCCGCCGTGTTCCTGGATTTTCCGCTGCCTGGCGGCACGCAATATGAGGCCTGGGAGAATTATGACTTCTTCATCCACCCTGATGGCAGCGTCGAGGAACCGCATCAGATGAGCTGGCAGCGATATGGCGCGCTTCCGGCCTGGGCTGGCGGGGAACAGGCGATCTATCATCTGCTCTCACATCGCGTGGAATCGCAAGCGGAGTTCCCGGAAGCGCTTCTGAGCTGGGCGCAGGAAAACAAACCGGAATGGCTGACGCCGCCGGCAGACCTAGCCGAGATTGAGGCCATACAGGCCGGCGACGAAGCGTTTGGGTTCGGGAACTAGCCGACAGTCGGGTGGTCCAACTCGATCAGCTCGTACCAGGTCGACATATAGCCGCCAACGCCGCCTTGAACGAAGATGAAATCATCCTTGGTGACCCACATGTCATAGGCCGGGTGCTGGGTGCCGCCCATGCCCGGGCCTTCATCATCGACATAGCGGAAATGAAAGCACTCAAACGTACCGGCTTCGACGGTCACGGTGTCCTCGCCGACATATTCAAGCCCGATATTGACCTCCGAGATCAGCGGCGGTGTCGCGCCGCGATGGTCAGGTGACGGCAGGAAAACGCGGACATTGCGCCGGGTCGGACCGCCAGAGCGGTCAATCACACGGCACATTTGTGCGTCGCCGATGATCGGGTGCGTGCCGAAGCCGTCGAACGAGCCTTGGGTCTCCATGCGTTGAGACAGCCGACCGATCGAAGGGCCATAACTTTCGCACTCAATCGTGCCAGCGCGATTGTCATCCAGATCGAACCGGAACCAGCCGGAGCCCATGAACGCGTCTCCGATGGTCAGGCGCACGTGGCAGTCCATCGGATTGAAGTGCTCGTCGGTCGAGTAGACGATGTCCCGCATCACGGTCGGATCCGGCTCGTGAATCTCACAATGCGCGCGGACGGTCATCTTGCCATCACTATGATGCGTGATGTTGAAGATCTCATCCCCGCGCACCTGATCGAGCATGTCCGGTTTCTTCGACGTGTAGCGAATGCGCCCGCGGATGCGGCGATGTTTCATACGGTCAGTCATGCATTGAGGCCCTTTGACAGATCTTCGGTTGGCCCGCCTGCTGCCCGGTGAGCGATCGCGTCAGCGCTCTCCCAGATCTTGCCGCCAATATACTGGCCAATCGAGTTGGAAAATTCGTTGTAAGTAATCGTCTCATACATGCCGCAGGTAATGTACGGATCGCCCTCCATCAGCGCCTGGGCATCGTCGAGATCATCCGCGAGGACCAGAAACACCGACCCGACCAGGGCTTCGCCGCCAGGTTCGCGAATGGGGCCTGCCGTGACATATCGAGTCCAGTAGGTCTCGACATGGTCAAGATGACCCTTGAGGTGTTTAGCGCGCGGTTCGGCGCTATCCGGGCCATCCCGGCAGATGACCAGGAAACAGGTCTTATCAAGCCGAGCCACAAAAGGCGGGGTTTCGGGCAGGGTGGTCATGTCAGGCTCCTATTTCAGCACGCCGCTCTCAACCAGGCGATCGATGACCGCTTGTTGCTGGGCGATGGCGTCTTTTCGTTCGATCATTTGGGCGTCCGGCGTGCGATTGGCCGGCGCGTGATTGGCCTGGCCATAGGCGCGCGCGAATGCTGCATTGGGCAGGCGGGACAAGGTATTGGTCATGCCGGTCTTGCGCCGGGTATCGCGCAGCGCGTCGATATCGAGGACAGCATTGGCGTTGAGGGTCTCGCCTTGATTGGCTTCCGCCAGGGTGCGGCCATACCAGTCGAGGACAATCGACATGCCGTCGGTTGAGGCTGGCGGCACTGGCGTGCCGACAATCTCAGCGCTGTTGGCCGACACCACATAAGCAATGTTCTCGATCGCGCGTGCTTTCTTGGCGATGTGCTTGGGCGTCAGACCGGGCGCGCCGACTTCGCTGGTCGGATGGCAGAAGATCTCGGCGCCCTTGAAGGCCTGCATGCGAGCGATCTCGGGATAAAGGATCTCTTCGCTGGCAATCGTGCCGAGCGTGCCGATCTCGGTCTCTGCGACGGGGAAGACGGCGTCCTCGCCATAGCTGTCGAGATACTTGTCCCAGACATCATAGGGGCTTGGCGTATACAGCGAGATCATCCGGCGATAACGCAGGACGGTGTCGCCATTCGGCCCATAGATGACATTCGACTGGAAATAGAGCTCAGGGAAATTCGGGTCGGTCTCATAATGGTTCGAGCAGAGATAGATGCCGAATGTCTGGGCGAGCGCGGCCAGCTTGTCCGGGAACGCTCCGTCCATCGGGATTGCGGCCTTGTCCTGCCACGCTTCGCGACTCTCGCCGAGCGGGAAGCCCGTCATCCAATATTCCGGCAGCACGACCAGTTTTACATCATAGCCGTTGAAGCCCTTGAGGAAGCCTTTGCTGGCGCCGATCTGGCCGCGCACCCGATTGATGGCGCGATCCATGCGGGCGTGCGCGTCCTCGATGGAGCTGTCCTGATTAACGGCATCGCACACTGTCTGAAGAGCGAGGGCGGAATAGCGCATGGGTGAAGATCCTTGTGCCAGGGTCGGGGCGGCGAGCGCAGCGGCGCCCGTGCTGAGCAGGAATGTGCGGCGATTCATGAACTCGCCTCTCGGAATGCGGCGCAACTGTCAGCTGCCGTTCGGATGGCGAGCCCGTCGAGGCCGACCAGCGCGTCGAGCACTTGCCGCACAGCCTTGATCCGGAACGGTTGGCCAAGCACATAGGGCGTCATCGTGAACGCGAACGCGCTGGCGCCTTCCTGATCATGCAGGTCGACATGATAGGACGCAGTTTCGACAATCTGTGCCGCCCAGTCTTCTTCGGATTGCGACCGGTCGATCAGCAGTTTGAAATCACCGAGCTCACCATAATGTGGCAGCGCCCAGACCGGGCCGGACCGGGTCTTGAACGGCAGGGGCCGCTGGTCGGCTTCCCAATCAAGGCACGTCGTGAAGCCGGCGGCGGCGATCAGGTCGAGCGTGCGGGAGCTCTCATTACGCGCCGGACTCATCCAGGTCGTCGCATCGGGAAAAGCCGTTCGCGTCGCTTCGATCAAAGCGCGCTCGTCGGCTTCGCTGAGGCCATCGTGATGGATGTGTGCGGTCGAGACGCCATGCGCGGCAATCTCGTGTCCGGCTTCTTGAATGGCGGCGATGAGCGGCGGGTAGCGTTTGGCCACCTCCGCATTCACGGCGAATGTCGCCTTTATCCCGCGTGCCAAAAATTCGCGCATCAGGCGAAAAATACCAACGCGATTCCCGTAATCGCGGACCGTAAAATGCCGCAGGTCTGGATAGGGTGTCTTCATCGCGCCGGGATGCTTGAACGGGGTGGCGGGTGGATTGAGCGGAAAGAACTCGACCGGAACAATGATCGTGGCGATCGACCTGGTGCCGTCTTTCAGTGCCACCGGGTCGCGCCGGTCGGCCGGATCCCAGTCATAATGCGGATTGTCGAATCCGGGCTGGCGATGCGGATAGATCAGATAGTCATCAGGCAGGGGCAAAACCGGTCCCTCCTGTGGCGACGCCGCGCGATGAGACATCCTGCAAAGCCTGGTCCCAATAATGCTCGCGATAGAATTCTGCGATCTCTGCGCCGGTCGTGAACCAGACATCATCGCGGTGCGCGCAGATATGTTTCAGCGCCGCTTCGAACACACGCAGGCGGTGCGGCTGGCTGACCAGATAGGCATGCAGCGGAATGCACATCACCGTGCCGGAGCGTTCGCCTTCTTCCAGCAACTGGTCGAAATGACGGATCAGCAGATCGGTGTAACGCTGCGGGCTCCAGCCCTGGACGGAATAGGTGATGACATCATTGACCTCGAGCGAATACGGCATCGAGACCAGTTTGCCGGTTTTGGTCTTGATTGGTTGCGGCTGGTCATCCTGGAACAGGTCGCATGTGTACCAGAAGTCATGCTCGGCGATCAGGTCGAGCGTGTTTTCCGTGTGGGTCAGAGCCGGGGCGAGATAGCCGCGAATGCGTTTGCCGGTGGCTTGCTCAACCGTGCGGATCGAGTCCGCCAGGACCGCACGCTCCTGCGCGTCGTCCATGCCGTAGGAATAGCGCGTATTGTAAATGCCGTGCGAGAAGAACTCCCAGTTCCGGGCATTCACCGCTTCGATGATTTCAGGGTGATGATCGACCAGCCCGATGGACAGCGAAATCGATCCGCGCAGGCCATATTTGTCGAATAGGTCCATCATGCGCCAATGACCGACCGTGTTGCCCCAGGTGCGCTGGGAATAGGCGACCACGTCGGGATTGCCACGCGGCCAGCCAGGTCGCTTGTCATTATGCGGCGGTTGGAACTCGTAATATTCTATGTTCGGTGCGATCCAGAAGGCGAGCTTCTTGCCGCCCGGCCAGACAATCTTGGGCCGGTCGTCATAGGGCCAGTAATCATAGAGGTTGGGATCTGCGTGCATCAGCCCTGATACCCCGCAATCGCCGCATGCACCTCGCTTACCGGAACCACATCGGCATATTTGATCAGCAGATCAGTGAGATTGGCGAAGTGATAGCTCTCATGCTTGTCGGCCACACACTCGATCGGGACGATGGTCCGATAGCCATGGCTCAGGCTGTCGACCGCCGTCGCCCGGACGCAGCCAGAGGTCGATCCGCCCGTGATCACCAGGGTGTCGACCTTGTGCCAGGTCAGGAAGCTTTGCAGCGGAGTTTCGAAAAAGGCGGACGGCATGCGCTTGGTATAGACGGCGTCCACAGCCTCATCGATGGTCACGCGATCATCAAATTCATGGCGCTCGGAGCCATACTTGATGTTCTGCAGGCTGTCGGGCGTATCCGTCCGCGTGCCCCAGACACCTGCATCGGCGGCATTGTCCATATAGGCGACATGGGTCCACACGACAGGCAGGCCCTTGGCGCGGGCGGCGCGCGAGATGGCGTCAATATGCTCCATCTGGCGCGGGTCGGTAATGTAGCTGGTCTTCGGGAACAGGTCTGGCCGTGTGTAGGCCTTTTGCGGATCAACATTGATGATCGCGAGCTTGTCGCCGAACCCAAACCGCGCGCGGGCCGGATTGGCGCGCACCTCTTCGAAGATTTCCCGGGCGGTTTTGTCCGAGGTGACCATTGTCGGTTTGGTGAGATCGATTGCCATTTCTTTTCCGCTTGTCATTCTGCTGTCTTCAAATGATATATCTTTTAATCAAAGTCCAGACGCAGAGGAGGTATTCATGAAAGGATTTATCGCAGGAGCCATGCTCGGTCTATCAGGCGGGATTGGAATCGCCGCTTGCGTCGGGCTGCCGCCACAGACGGCGACCAGCCAGGACGCGACCGCCAACGCGCCGGCCTACATGATTGTTCTCGGCGAAGTTCATGATCGCCCGGCCTTCATGGAAGGTTACGCCGCCAAGCTCCCGCCGCTCTACGAACAGTTTGGTGGCCGTTACATCGCGCTCGGCGGTGGTCCGGGCATCGACGTGCTGGAAGGTGATTATGCGCCGCCAAGTTACGTCGTCAGTCAGTGGCCGAGTGCGCAAGCGGCGCGCGATTTCTGGGACAGCGCGGCGTATGATGCACTGCGCCGGGCGCGGATCGATCATGGCTGGGGCACCTTCGATGTTTTGCTGGTTCAAGGCTTGCCTGACTCCACGCCGCCAGCCGATTAGTGGCAAAAATAGCACACAAGAGACATTTGACCGGACAAATCTCGTCATCTTCGCGAAAAGGTATATCATTTAGGCAGGGACATATGGCCCATACCGAAATTTGAGGAGATCTCGGCAATGAAGAAGGCACTAATTCGCGCAGTTGGAATGACGGCGCTTGCAACCGCAATCGCGACCCCAGCGATGGCTCAGGATTCAGACGGCGAAGACGAGGCGCGCCGCCTCGGCCCGGTCACCGTGACCGCGCAGCGTGTGGAGGAGAACCTGCAGGATACACCCGTTGCGGTGACGGCACTGTCGGCCGACCAGATTGAAGACAAGCAGGTGCTGAACATTCGCGACCTCACCGGTCAGGTGCCGAACATCAATATCGCGACGAATACCGGGACGGCCAGTGCGGCGCGGATTTTCCTGCGCGGCGTCGGTGAAGACGAAAGCCGCGGCGCTGTCGACCAGGCGGTCGGCATCTATGTCGACGGGGTCTATATTGGCCGTTCTGTCGGGTCCTTGTTCGACGTGGTCGACCTGGAATCGATCGAAGTGCTCCGTGGACCGCAAGGCACGCTGTATGGCCGCAACACAGTCGGTGGCGCGATCAAGCTGAACTCGGTCCGGCCGCAATTCGAAAACAGCGGACGAGTCAGTGCGACTCTCGGCAATTATGGTCGACAGGAGTTCCGCGCGACGGGCAATGTTCAGATGTCGGATCGAACCGCGTTTCGAATCACCGGGTTTTCCCGTGAGCGCGATGGATTCCACGAGCTGATCCCGAACGGTGGCCAGTCGACCGCAGCGCGCGATGATGTTGGCGGGCTCGACACGCTGGCCATTCGCGGGTCGCTTTATCATGAGTTCAATGACGACTGGAACCTGCTGGTCGCGATTGATCATACCAACGACAAGTCGGATCCGATTCCGGATTCTGCTGCGCCTGGCAACGATGCGGACAATGATATTTTCACCATCGAGCCGCTGCCGGGCACCACGTGTCCTGCTGGCGGACTGTTGCCGCTCGGCTGTTTCTCTGATTACGATCAGGAACTGACCAGCACCGGTATCATGGGGCGGGTCGAAGGCACGTTCGGGAACTTGGATTTCACCTCCATCACAGCCTACAGAGAGCTGGAGGATGAGCTTTCCACGCGTATCGGCTTCCCTTACTCGCAGATGACCGACCAGGATCAGCTCAGTCAGGAGTTCACCATCGGCCAATCTGGTGTCGGATCTCTCGATTGGATTGCCGGCGTATATTTCTTCCAGGAAGACCTGGTCCTGAACTCGACATTTATCTTCCCGTTCTCGATCGACTCCAGCACGGATTCGATCGCGATCTTTGGTCAGGGAACGATGGAAGTGAATGACAGGCTCTCGCTTACGGGCGGCCTGCGTTACACCAATGACGAGAAAGACTTTGACGGCACGGGCCCGTTCGGCTTCGCCCGGACCGATAGCGCTGATTTTGACAATCTCAGCTACACCATTGGCGCGGACTATCGCATCAAGGACAATGTCCTGGGCTATGCCAAATACTCGACTGGCTTCAAATCGGGCGGTTGGTCGCCGGATGCATTCAGCGGCACGGCTGTGTTCCTGCCGGTCGAAGAAGAGACCCTCGATTCATTCGAGGTCGGTTTGAAAACGGAGTGGAACGACTCGCTGCGTGTCAATGCCGCCGCCTTCTTCAACCAGTATGAAGGCCTGCAGATCGGCGCGACAGTCCCCGGGCTAGGGTTCACACGCTTCAATGTCGATGAAACCGAAATTTCCGGTCTGGAAATCGAAGCCGTCTAGCAAATCACGGACAATTTCCAGATCAATGGTAATGCTGGCTTCCTGGATGCTGAATATACCAGCCTCACGGGAGATCAGGCGCGCGGCTTGAGCAACAATGGTGCTGGGTGTCCGGCGGGCGTTGATCCGACGGTCGATTCACAGATCATCGCATGTGCACTCGATCTGGATCTGAAGAACGCACCATCGTACAAGACCAGCCTCGGCGTGCTTTACAGCTTCCCATGGTATCGCGGCGATCTGAGTTTCTCTGGAGACATGAATTTTGAAGACGAGACGTGGAGCCTGGTCGCCAATAGCCCAGCCCACGCCCGTATCGATTTCGATGCCATCCTGAACGCTCGGATCAAGTACGAAGATGAGCGCGGCTGGTCGATTGCGGTCTTCGGCCGGAACCTGACCGACGAAGAATATTATCGTGCGTCATCGGCAAGCTCATTCACGACCTACGCGTCACCGCCGCTCGAATACGGCATTGAGATTGGCGCCGAGTTCTGATCGGTGAGACGCGCATTCAAATGTTTGGCAGCCCCAGTGTTCGCACTGGGGCTGCTTTCGTCTTGCCATAGTGTGAGCGTTGATCCACCTGAGGTGACGCCAGCGCCTGACCCTCTGCCTGACCCGGTCGCCCACCAACCGTGGTTGATGGCGACGGCGAGCGTATCTGACCTGGATCGCACCGCTGCATTCTTCACGCAAATCGGGGGGTACGAAACGGTGTATCGCGGCGCGCTGGACGAGCGCGAAATTCAAAGCCACGATCTGCCACCTGCCGCTTCCGGTGAAGTTTTGACCCTGCGTGCCAAAGGCAGCGATTCCGGATACGTCCGATTGATCCGGTTTGACAATGCCGGACGAAAAGTGCCGACCCGTCCCGGCGCGCGTGCCTGGGACACGGGATGTTTCTGGTCGTTCATGGTCCGGGCGCACGACATCGAGCGCGTTTACGATGACGCCATCGCAATGGGGTGGGGCACGGAAACGCCGATTGCGCCGCTCTCGTTCAACGGGTCGGAGCTGAGCATTGTCGTGTTCAAGGGCCCGGATGGTTTGCAGGTGCAGGCCTATGAGAGACTCAATCGCCCGCCGCCCGAAGGCTTTACCGAGTTTGAGCGTCTCAGCCGCCCGTTCAACATCATGCAGATGACCCGGGACCGCGAAGCCGTGCGCGTCTTGATGGAAGATGTGCTGGGGTTCGAACGCGTCTGGTATGGGCCACCTTATACGGACCCAGAGCCAACTCTCATGCCGCTGGGAATCCCGCAAAACCTGACCACGCGCGTGCCGTACAAGGCCGGAATATTCACGCCGCCGTCACAAAGCCTGTATGGGCGAATGGAGTATATCGAGATTGAGGGACTGGATGGTTTTGACCATGCTGACCGCTGTCACGCTCCAAATCTGGGGTGGCTTTCCGTGACTTACCCGGTCGCTTCGATCGACGCGGCGAAAGCGAAAATCGAAACGCGAGGCTGGCCGATTGAACATCAGGGGTATGAGGCAGTGCGGCCGTCATTCGGCGCGATGAAGGTGTTTTCCATCAAGGCGCCCGACGGTGCAGTGATTGAGTTCGCCGAGCTGAAGAAACCATAACTTTTCGAGAGCATGCCCATGAGACACCTGATCGCCGTCATTTTGGCATCCGCCCTGATCGTCGCGTGCGCGACACCCGCAATGATGACGAAAGGATTTTCGACGCAAGCGCCCGAGACGACCAAACGAATGTTCGTGGATGGGCGCTATGGTCAGGTCCATGTGCGCGTGGCGGCTCCTCCAGACGCCGCGATGCGGCGCCGACCCGTTCTATTGCTCCATCCGTCACCTTACTCTTCGGCCTTCTTCGAGGATTTCATGGCCGAGTTATCGAAAGACCGCTGGGTTATCGCAATCGATACGCCGGGCTTTGGCGACTCCGACAGGCCGGCATCGCCGCCGACCATCGCTGAATATGCCGACAATGCATTGCGCGTGCTCTCAGCCCTCGGCGTCGAGCAGAAGGTCGATCTGCTTGGATATCATACGGGGACGCTGATCGCCGCCGAGATGGCGCTTCAATCGCCGCAACGGATCGAGCGACTGGTGCTGCCAGGCGTGCCTTACTTTACGGGGCAGGCACAAGCAGATGCGTTCGCCCAATATGCCAAGCCAGATGTGCTTGATCCCTCCGGTGCTCACCATGACAGCAAGTGGGCCTTCGCCAGTGGCGGCATGAAACATGGCATGACCCTGGAGCGCGCGCAGGCGCATTTCGCTGACATGGTTCAGGCGATCCCGGAAAGCGGTCACGCCTATTACGGTGTGTTCAGCTATCCTGGGGAAGTCCAGTTTCCCAAGCTCACGCATGCGAGCTTGTTCATAGCCCCAACTGGCAGCCTGTTTGAGGAAACCAAAGCTGCGCAGGCGATCACGCCGAACAGCGAACTGGTGCTGCTGACAGAGTATCCACACAATGTTTTCGACCTGGGAGTCCCGTATATGGCGCAGCTGACCCGAGAGTTCCTCGATCGCTGACCGATCGCTAGCCGAGTGCCTGAAGTATGGCGGCAGACGTCACGGCGGCATTCTCGTCGAGCACCGATCTCTGGACATCCGCCAGCTCGACCAGTTGCGCCCCTGATATCAGCGCCGCCGCGCGGCGACTTGGCTCAAGCAACGAAGACTGGGTGGCGAGAATGGAGGTCTTGTGGCTCAGAGCCGCAAACCTGGATTCCACATCATAGGTAAACGCCGCGTGGAATGTTGCATTGATCCGGGGACCGTTGCCGACCGTATCGGCGAACAATGCGAGGCATTGATCCAGCGGCTGAGTCGCCTGGCGCTTGGCCACCGCCATGTCCCATGACTTGGCGACACTCTGGAGATCGGTCGATGGTTCAAACGGGGCGCCGACCATGGGCAAATACTTGGCGCGGGTTTCCGGATCGAACGCGGGGACATCCACGAGCACGACCTGTTCAACTTGGTCTTGCAGGGTCAGCGCAACCTCTACGGCGACGAGGCAACCGGAATGGAATCCCATCACGCTGATCGGAGCTGTCTTGGACACGTCATGGATGGTGGCGACCATGGACGCGGCATAGGATTCTATTGACGGTGTCACATCATCCCCATCCGAGCCGCCTTGGCCTGGATAGTCAGGCGCCACCACACCGCGAGCGTTGGCCAGGTGCGGCAAGAGGTTTGAGTATGCGATCGAACCGAACGGTGCCGGAGAAAAACAGTACAGATCCGATCGATCCGGTGTCCCGATGTTTCCAGCCTGTCGCCAGTGAACCTGACCTTGCGGGCCATCCGAATAGCCTTTGCGGAGTCTCATGCGTCATCATCCGGTTGGGCATCGCCATTCATTCGATTCATCTGAGCGACGTAGAGACGATAAATAACGGGTAGGAGCAGGATCGGGATCACGCCATACATCACCGGTACGACGGCGACCGCGTAGTTCAGGTTGTCCTCGCCGAACACGCGCGACGACAAGGTGCCGACGGTGGGAAATCCGAGCCACAGCCCGGCCATGGATATCGCCATATAGTACAGCGCCACGACCTGACCGCGGATCTGCGCCGGCGTAATCAGAAGCAGCGCTGTCACGCCGACGCCTGAAATCATGCCAATGCCGACCGTGTTCACGCACAGGACCGCATAGGCCGTCCAGCCAGTCGGCATCAGCATGGCGATGACGCCGGTCGGGACCATGATCAACAAGCCGGCCGCCATGATCCTGAACGGGGCGTCTCGCATCCCAGCCTGCGTCCAGCGATCCGACAGGTACCCCCAAAGCAGGATGTTGGCAGGTCCGATGATCAACAGTGCGGTTGCGTTGACGATGGCGTAATATTCGGTTTCCCAACCCCAGACCCGCTTGAATGTTGAGGCAAGAAATCCCTGACTGTAAGCGACGATTGTCATCACACAGACAATCGAGACGAAACCAAGATAGGTGCCCCAGTGCTTGGCAATATATCCAAGCGCATCGGTGACATTGTTGCCCTTGAGGCTGTCATCTTCGACCGTGGTCAGGCGACGGTCTGGTTCGCCGATGAAAAAGAACCAGGCGGCGACCAGCAGGCCGGGCAGGCCGATCATGAAGAATGCCAGTTGCCATGGCGCCAGCAATCCGAGCAAGGGGACCTCGACGCCCTGTGTGGTCTTTGCCCAGATCAAGATGCCGCCGCCGAGAAAGCCGGCCACGCTTGCGCCGACGACCAGCGCCATTGTGTAGAACGCGATCGGTTTCCCGCGTTGCTCAGGCGGAAAGCTGTCGCCGATCATTGAAAAGGCTGCCGGACTCAAGGTCGCTTCGCCGGCACCGACACTCAACCGGGCCATGAACATTTGCCAGAAATTCTGTGCGACGCCGGAAAATGCTGTCGCGAGCGACCAGAACGCGACCCCGATGCCGACCAGCCATGTTCGCCTCGCGCGGTCGACCAGCCACCCGATGAACAGACCCGATGTGGCATACACGATCGAAAACGCTGGCCCCAGGATCAACCCGATTTGCTCGTCACTCAGGTTGAGATCGGCTTTGATCGGTTCAATCAGAAGCTCGATGATTTTTCGATCAGCATAGCTGAAGACGTAAGCGACGGTCAGGGCGATGACCAGGATCCAGCCTTTGCTTGCGGGCGGGTATGGTTTCTTTGCGCTGCTTGTGTCCGTGCTCATGTCGCGGCCTCCAAAATCTTGTAGATGACGACCAGGTTGTCATCGAAATCAGCGATCCCAATCTCGCGTCCGATACGCCCATCATTCGTTTCCAGGCGCTCTTCCGGATAGACCGTCAAACCGAGCGCCCGCGCACCCGCCATGATCGCATCCGGGTCGGCGACATCCAGCACGATCGCACTGCGTCTCGGTGCTGGCACCGGTGGCAAGGGGACGCCCTTGATTTCGGTGAGGGCCATGACCCGTACCTGATCGCGCGTCGACAGCGTGCAGAAACCGAGTTCGGCGCCGCTCGGGATATTGAACACCGGGATTGAGTAGCTGTCCGGGTTGTGCCCGTGCTGATAGGCCACTTCAAAGCCCAGCACGTCGCGATAGAAGGACAGGGCGCGGTCCAGGTCTGCGACGACAAAGTTGCCGCGTTGAAATCTGACGGACGGTTTTTCAGTCACGCTTGTCTCCCTTAATTCCAGACATCCGGCTCTCCGCGAACGCGGCAGATCTGTTTGCCAAAATTCCGGCCGGCATAGAGACCGGCCAATGCGCCGGGCATGTTTGCGAACCCGTCAGTGACTTGTTCCACCGGTTTGACCTTGCCGGACTTTATCCACGACCCGATCTCGGCCATCGCGCGATCCCATTCATGCAGGTGGTTGTAGACAAAGAACCCTCGCATTTGCGTGTCGGTCCGACGCAAACGCGTATAGTTCGGCAATTGAGACGGCGCGCCTTGAGTATACTCGCTGATCGAGCCACAGAGGACGATGCGCGACCTCGGAGCGAGGTGATCCAGGACCCGATCCAGCGTGCGTCCCCCGACATTGTCAAAATACAGGTCGATGCCGCGCGGCGCCAAAGCAGACAGCTTTTCGTCGAGGTCATCGCGCTTGTAATCGATCGTGGCCTGGCAGCCGAGCTCTCTCGCCAGCGCGCATTTTTCCGGCCCTCCTGCCAAGCCGATCACCTGGCAGCCTGCGACATTGGCCGCGAACTGGATCACCAGCGAGCCGACGCCGCCGACGGCTCCGGACACCAGCACGGTTTTGCCGGCGCTCGGAGCGCCGACGACAAAAAAACCTGCCCAGGCCGACAGACCCGTCATGCCCAAAGCGCCGAGACCCAGGGATGCGGGCAGGCCATTTGCCGGCATCCTGCGGACTTTCTCCTGCGCCGTCATGTCCGAGACCTTGTATGTCTGCCATCCCAGCTGACCCTGAACGATCTCGCCTTCCTGCCAATCGGGATGGCGCGACTTGACCACTTGCGCGATGCCGCGCCCATGCAGGACATCGCCGATCGCAAGCGGCGCTTCGCCGGCGAAACTCTCGCCGCTCATATAATCTCGCATCACCGGCGCGAGACTGAGGTACAGCGTTTTCAGGAGGACCTGGTTGGGCCTGAGGTCCGGAATCGGCAGTTCTTTCCAGCCAAAATCCTCGGCGCGCACGTTTCCCTGCGGGCGTCGGGCAACCGTCCATTGCTGCAGGCAGTCCTCGTTCAGGCGATGCTGGTCAGCAAGGGCGTCGAAAGGCGCGATGTCTTGTATCAATCATGCACTCGTACGATTTGATTGACTTCGAAGAAGTAGCCATCGAGGTCCCAGAACGAACACCCAATCATGTCTTTGACCTTGCCATCCGCGCCTGTGACCGACCATTCGCGTGGTTCGCAATGGACCCGGCTTCCGAGACGACGGGCGCGGTCGAGGGCGCCGCGGGCATCTTCCGACGCAACAACAAATATCGGCGCGCCGAACTTGATTTCTGTGGGAAGGTCGTCAGGGGCGTCGAACTTCGGATCGAGCCATTCCAAAAGCCCGATCATTCCAATCATGTCATGATTGGCTTTTAGAATGATCAGCCGCGTTTTGTCGCCCTTCTTGCCAGCCGCCAATTGGTCGCCGGACAGTGTGAACGGCGTGTCCATCCAGCGATCCATGCCAAATACCTGCTCGTACCATTCGGCTGATCGGTCGCCATCGCGAACCAGGAGCGTTGTTCGTTTAATGTCGTCCGCCAATTGATATATCCTTTCCGCGTGTTCTCGGTTGTAACGCCTGATCCGGGGGTTTGTGAAGGCGAAATCGCCAAAGAATTTTCGACACTCAGATGTTGGAAAATTCTTGGCCCTCGCGACCGTTCGAGCTATCGCCAGCTGGCGAGACTGTTTGAATCACGGCGAGGAGCTCCTTGATGTCCATCGAAACGGAAGTGCGCGAAATCCTGGGGCGTATCGGCGTCGACCCGGCATTGTATCAGACGGGAAACCGAGCGGTCTTTTCGCCGCTGACGGGCGAGCAGATCGCAGCGGTTCAGGACGCGGACTCAGAACGGGTGCAATCGCACATCGAAGACGCGCACACGGCGTTCGAGGCATGGCGCGCGGTGCCCGCACCCCGGCGCGGCGAGTTGGTTCGCCTGCTCGGCGAAGAGCTCCGGGCGGCCAAACAAGATCTTGGTAAACTGGTGACCATTGAAGCGGGCAAGATCCCGTCTGAGGGGCTTGGGGAAGTTCAGGAGATGATCGACATTTGCGATTTCGCTGTCGGTCTGTCGCGCCAGCTCTACGGGCTGACAATTGCGACGGAACGGGCCGGTCATCGGATGATGGAGACATGGCACCCCATGGGGGTCGTCGGGGTGATCTCAGCCTTCAATTTTCCGGTCGCCGTCTGGTCATGGAACGCGGCGCTCGCCTGGGTGTGCGGAAACAGCGTCGTCTGGAAACCATCGGAAAAAACACCGCTCACCGCCCTCGCATGCCAAGCGATATTTGAGCGTGCCGCTGCGCGGTTCGGGACAGACGCGCCGGCAAACCTTTCGACACTCGTGCTTGGCGGCCGAGACGTCGGTGAGGTGTTGGTGGATCATCCCAGGGTTCCGGTCGTATCAGCCACGGGATCAACGGCGATGGGGCGCGCCGTCGGGCCAAGGCTGGCGCAGCGGTTCGCCCGCGCCATCCTCGAACTGGGCGGCAACAATTCCGTGATCGTGTGTCCGTCAGCCGACCTCGACCTGGCGCTGCGTGCAGTGGCATTCGGCGCCATGGGGACAGCGGGGCAACGCTGTACGACGACCCGGCGCCTGTTCGTGCATTCGCGCGTGTATGATCAACTCGTTCCGCGGCTCAAATCTGTCTATGAATCAGTCTCGGTCGGGAATCCTCTAACGGGCGATCACCTGGTCGGCCCATTGATCGATGAGGACGCTTTTCAGCGCATGGCGCGCGCCATGAACGCCGCGCAGGAACACGAGGGCGTTCTGACGGGCGGCACGCGAGTCGATACCGGCGATGCGACCGCGTTCTATGTCCGCCCCGCGCTGATCGAAATGCCGGAACAGCGCGGGATCGTCCTGGAAGAGACGTTTGCGCCCATCCTGTACGTCATGGCGTATGACGAGCTGGGAGATGCCATCGCGGCGCAAAACGCGGTCTCGGCCGGGCTGTCCTCCGCGATCTTCACGACCGATATTCGCGAAGCCGAACAATTTCTGAGCGTGACCGGCTCTGATTGCGGGATCGCCAATGTCAACATTGGCACATCCGGTGCCGAGATTGGCGGCGCATTTGGCGGCGAGAAGGAAACCGGCGGCGGGCGAGAGTCCGGTTCAGATGCCTGGAAAGGCTATATGCGCCGGGCCACAAACACCGTGAACTACTCTCGCGATTTGCCACTCGCGCAAGGTGTCTCGTTCGATATCGAATGAGGACTGAGCGACGAAACAGACGGTCCAGGGCGCCGACGCGGCGCAGCCGGAACAGGCGTATGGCGACACCGGAATCGCGGGAATACCAGCGCGCCTGATGCGGCTGAGAAAATCGTCAGAAAAATGTCGGTAAGTTCGTTGACCTGAGGTCGATTTTGCCGCTATAGCCCGGCTTCCATTTTCGTGCCCAGATGGCGGAATTGGTAGACGCGCTACGTTCAGGTCGTAGTGTCCTTATGGACGTGGAGGTTCGAGTCCTCTTCTGGGCACCAAAACACCCCCGACATCGACCATCTCTGTGTCTGAGCAAGCGCGAGGCCGTTTGGTCAGCTGGCCTGGAAATGACCAATGACCATCCAGATGCCGATCAGAACGAACCCGGCGCCGGCGATCAGTTTGAGCGGCAATACGCCCAGCCACCGATCCGCCGCAAGGCCCAACACGATTGCCAGTCCGGTCGAGGCGATGAGGGCGCAGCTTGCGGCCAGGAAAACGAGGAGACGATTTCGGTCTCCATCGGAGGCGAAGAGAACGGTCGCCAGTTGCGTCTTGTCGCCAAGCTCAGCCAGGAAAACGGTTAGAAAGACTGTGATGAATGCCGTCATGTATCGCTCGTGTGCTGGTCAATGGATCGCGTATCGAAGTAGCGCGCATCGAGCGCGTCAGAAACCCTTGTTCAACGCGGTCGCCGATGAAACCGGAGGCCCGCCGTCTGCCGGCTAGGAACCAAAATTGGTCACGAGGTAATCCAGGATTGCGCGTTCATCGGCGGGCTCGAGTTCGACCATGCCTTGTTCCTCGACCATCCACGCCAGCAACGACGCCCAGCGCGCCCGGGTCGCGCGTTGTTGCGTGACCACGTCCAGACTGTGACAACCGCCACAATACATGCCGACCAGGTCAAACGTCCCTGCTTCGTCTTCTGGCAAACCCCAATAGTCGTCTACGGGTAGGCTCGATGTCGTGCCGGTGGCACGGCTCGCGATCGCCAGGGCATCAAAGTGATCGAGATAATTTGGAACCGTCGGCCAGGTTTTGGAGTTTTCCTGCACGCGTGCGACCTGTTCCGCTGTAAGCGCGTCGATGCCGGGCGTTGCGGGCGAGGGCGCATTGCTCGGTCCGCGCAGCGACATCACAATTGCCGCAATGACGACAAGTGCGACAACAGCCAGAAGCAGAGTGCGCAGGCGGTCGTTCACGATCAGACCCCGAACACCGCGACGCGGTGCTGCATGTTGTTGAGATATCCTTTCGGGTTCCAACCTGGCGGCGTCGCGGGTTGCGCGCGTCCCTGATCGTCTGTCGCCCGCGCCCAGATCTCGTAATATCCAGGCATCGGAAGGGTCAGTTCAGCCTGCCAATGCTGCCACGCATAGCGGTTGGCGGGGGACGACAGCTCCGCTTGAACCCAGGTCGCGCCGAAATCAAGCGACAGGTCGACTGAGGTCACTGCCTGATCTCCGGCCCAGGCGTGTCCGCGCACGGTCAGCGCCCGCCGGTGATCGGCGCGAACCCCGGTCTCCGGGGCGGTGATCAGCGACTTTACCGGCATCGAATGGATAATTTTCATGTCCTCTTCGGGGACTTCGGCGCCAGGCGCGACCGGGTAGGCGGGTACGCGATACGCGGTCCCGGTCATTTTGGCGCCATCGTGAATCTGATCGCGCACCGAGATGCGGTTCAACCATTTTTGGGAGCACGACCCCGGCCAGCCGGGAACGACCAAGCGCAAGGGGTGGCCATTGTGCAGCGGGATGTCGTGGCCATTCATCGCCCAGGCAATCAGGTTGAACGGATCCATCGCCTTTTCGATCGGAACGCCGCGTGACAAAGGCGACTTGTTCTGATCACCGGACAGGTGCGTGTCGGCGCCATAATGCGCGGTATAGACGGCGGCGTCCTGCACGCCGGCTGCGCGCAGCACATCGCGCAAGCGAACGCCGGTCCACTCCGCGCACCCAATCGCGCCAAAGGTCCACTGGTTGCCGGACGCGCCGGGGCGATAGAATTTGCGTCCATTGCCGCCACACTCGAGCTGAAGCTGATAGGTCTGCACCTCAAATCGTGACTTCAGGTCGGCGATCGAGAGCGTCAGCGGCGTGTCGACAAGTCCATCTATGGTGAGCGTCCATTCGTCGGCCACAATGTCTTCCGCGAGCGGCGGATGCCCATTGTTGCGCACAAAGAACCGATGCGCCGGTGTGATCCGGTCGTCCAGCAGGTGCGCGGGCGTTTCGAGATTGAGGGGGCGGTCATTGAGCAGGGTCAACTCGTCCTTGCCCTCGACACGAATGCCAGGTGACTGCGCCAGGGCGATCGGAACAAGCCCATGCTTCAGGTTGGAGAGGAACGGAACGGGCATGCCCAGTGCGGCGGCAAAACCAGCGGGGCCAAGGCTCTTCAGCATGGCGCGTCGACTGATTGCCGGCAGTGTCGGTTTTGGTGGTTTCATCATCTCGTCCTCATCAGGACATCACAGGCGGATTGTCATTGCAAGAAACCGTGAAGCGGCGGGATCGGACGATGCTGCCACAGCAAGAATGTGTTTCATCGAGGAGCGGATCAGGCGATCAAGAACAGTATGAACAGCATCGCAAAGGCCGCGAGCAGGGCGGTTTGTACCGTCATCGCTGCCAGGGCCTTGGGGCCAACAGTGACGATGCATTTCATCGATGTTTGGGCGCCAAGGGCCGCGATTGAAGCGACCAGGGCCCACTGCGAGAGATCGCCCAGATAGACCGATGTCGCGGCGGGAATGAGGCCCATACTGTTGACGGCCATGCAGGCCAGGAACCCGATCAGAAAATAAGGCAGTAATGGCGGTTTCTTGTGGCTCGGCGCTGACGCCTGATTGCGGACAAACAGAAGCGAGATCAGGACCACGACGGGAACGAGGCAGCTGACCCGCATCAGCTTCACTATCGTTGCCGTTTCAGCGGCTTGCTCGGATACGATGTGTCCGGCGCCAACGACCTGTGCGACATTGTGAATCGTGGCGCCCAGGAACATCCCCGCGGTCTCGTCCGTCATGCCGGTCCAAGAGGCGATCAGGGGATAAAACACCATTGCCAGCGTGGACAAGACGGTCACGCAAAGCACCGTCATGACCGTTTCATTCTGTCGATCACCGTCACGGGGCAACACCGCGCAGATTGCGAGCGCCGCCGAGCCACCGCAAATCGCGACGGCTCCAGCGGACATGATCGCGTGTGATGAGGACAGGTTGAACCAGCGCCCGATCACCCATCCGCCACACAAAGTCATCGCGATGCCGGACGCGACCAGCGCGACGGTTTGCCAGCCGAGCGCCGTGACATCGAGGACGGTTACTTGCGTTCCGAGTAGGATGATCCCGAGATACAGAACCTGCTTGGCGCAAAAATCAATGCCAGGCTTCAAGCTTGGCCGGGCCGCGAAGAATGAGCCGGCCAGGCCTGCGAACAAGGCGAACAAGAGGAGGGGGCCATCGATCAGTCGCGTGGTGCCGAACGCGATTGCGACCAACAGGCCGACGAAGACCATGCCCGGGCCATAGTCCGCGGCAATACGGCGGAACGCGCCTAGATCGATGGCGGGAGGAGACGTGTTTGCCTGATCCAGGGCGCGCGGAATCGAACTAGGCATTCGAGCGCTCATTGAATGCGGATCGTGCGTCCCGATTGTCCTGCTTCACATCCAGTTTTGAGCGGTGTGTGACCATATCATGGTGCAAGCGTGAGACAGCGCTGCTGCCGGTGCGCACGCAGAGGAATGGAAAGATCGCGTGCAGGAAACAGCCAATGCTTGCGAACAACATTTTCGTGCCGAAGCTGAACGACATCCGCATATGCTCGAAATAGGTTTCTCCAACTGACTCAGGGTGCTCTGTGAACAGTTTCATTTCGAACGGGCCTTGTGCATTTATCGGTATAGAAATTCTAACCCACTCTTGAAATTTTGTTTTCCCAAAGTTACGGGCTATAGGAGGATAGATTGGGAAAAAATATCACTGAAGGGTATTTTCGTGGAACTGGATGATATAGACAAACGAATTCTTGGGATACTTCAGGTCGATGCGACTCAATCGATCCAGGAGATCGCGGACGAAGTCGGCCTGACCACCAATCCGTGTTGGCGGCGCATCAAGCGCCTGGAAGATTCCGGGGTGATTACGGGCCGGATCGCGACGATCAATTGGGCGAAGCTGGGCCTGTCGATGACCGCATTCGCGCGAATTCACACCACGCAGCATTCGAAGGATTGGCTCTCGACGTTCAAGAAGAGCGTGAACCAGATTCCGGAGATCGTGGAATGTCACCGAATGACCGGAGAGGTCGACTATCTGCTCAAGATCGTCGTCCGCGACCTCGCGCATTACGACCTCGTCTATCAGCGTTTGATCAAGCTGGTGCCCAGCCTCAGCGACGTTTCGTCGGCCTTTTCGATGGAGTTGCTTAAAAGTGAACATCGCATGGACTTGACCGCAAGCGGCGCCTCGTAATCGCCGAAACGACTGGTCAATCAAGGCCCTAAATGCCAAAGTCTGGACTGCAATGTCTGTTAAATCCGCTGATCGTACCCTGAAACTGTTCGAACTGTTTGCTGCCGAACAAAAACCGCTGACCATTTCCGAAATTGCGCGGAACATGGACCTGCCACAGTCGAGCACATCGATGATCACGAAGTCGCTGACCGAGCTCGGATATCTCGAACACGACACCCGCGCGCGCACATATTATCCGACCTTTCGGATCGCCTTGCTCGGCACCTGGATGCGCCGCCGGCATGAGCGGACAGGCCGGCTGCCGCAACTCGCCTCCAAGCTGGCGGAAGAGACGGGCGAAACGGTTGTTCTGGCGATGCGGAACGGCATTTTCGCACAATATGCCTATGTTCAGATCGGACCTGATCCGTTGCGCTTGCATGTTGAGTCGGGCATGCAGAGGCCGCTGGCCTGTTGTTCGAGCGGCTGGGCGCTGCTGTCCTTCGAAGCCGATTCCGAAGTCGACAAGATCATCCGGCGGACGCAAGCCGAGAGCGCCACCGCGCATTGGCGCGAAACCGCTGGCGAGGCAGTCGATCACATTGCACACGTCCGCAAGCATGGCTGGGTTCGGTCAGAAGGACACACCAGCGTGGGGGCCGGCGCCATCGCCATGTTGCTGCCGGCGGCCGCGGGACGAACGCCGATGTCGATCGCGGTTGGCGGCCCGATTGAACGGATCAAGGCCAATCATGATTTGATCCTGGACCGGCTCGACGCCATGACCGCTCGGGTCAATGCCAGCACCATGGTTGATTTGGCGGCAGAGCTATCAGAGGCCGGTGCACCGTCTAATCCCGACGAACACACCTGAGGCGACAGTCGGGTCTTTTTCGGCAGCCTGGGTAAGGTTCGAGACGTCCACCATGCCTACATCCCGATCAGGTCTGCGCGGTCCACCGTGTTCTGGAACAGACGCGCTGAGGCAGCGTCAACCATGACCCCCTTATGCCCGACCGAGCCGATGCCTTCCGCCTCTGCCTTGCGATACACTTCGATGATTTCACGGGCGAAATCGACGGCTTTCTGGTTCGGCGAAAACACCTCGAGCGCCGGCGCGATCTGCGCTGGGTGAATGGCCCATTTGCCAACCATGCCAAGGGTCAGGGCCCGGCGGCATTCTTCGCGATAGCCATCCTCATTCTTGAAATTCGCATAAGGCCCGTCGACGGCGTCGATGCCGGCCGCGCGGCAGGCAATTGTCAATTGATAGCGTGGATAGTGGAAGACATCACCGGGATAGCCATCCGTCTTGCCGATATTGCCCAGCGCCATGCCCTGGCTTGCCGCATAATCCCCCATGCCGAAAATGAGACATTCCAGTCGGTTGCAGCAATGGGCGATGTCCCAGACATTGTGCATGGCTTCGACTTCTTCGATCAGCACTTCGAGGCCGATGCGTTTCTTCAGGCCAAGCTTCTGCTCCAGTTGCGATAGCAGCTTGTCCACGAACAGGACGTCCGCCGCCGTGTATGGCTTGGTCAGCATGATCGTGTCGAGATTCTCACGCGCGCCTTCGACGACAGTGATGATGTCTTCGTGGCACCATTGGGTGGAGACATCATTGACGCGGACGCAGCGCACCGTCTGGCCCCAATCGAGGCCGTTCAAGGCCTCCACGATTGTGTCGCGGGCGCCGGGTTTCGCGGATGGCGCGACCGCATCTTCGAGGTCGCAAAAGACATGATCGGCATTCGATGCCGCGGCCTTGGTCAGCATCTTTTCGCTGATGCCCGGCACCGCCAGTTGCGAGCGGCGCAGACGTTTCGGGGGCGCAGTCTGGGTCATGGGAGTCTCCTGATTAGGCCGCCTGTGCAGCCTTCAATTGTTCGATGTCGCGATCGCTGATGCCGGCTTCGCGTAAGATGTCTTCGGTGTGTTCGCCCAGATAGGGACCACGGCTGTGCACGCCGCCCGGCGTTTCGGTCATCTTGATCGGGACGCCGGCAATCCGGGTGCGCCGTGCGCTGCCCGGTTGCTCGACCTCAACCACCATGTCGCGCGCAGCAAAATGCGGATTGGTGTCGATCTCGTCCATTTGCAGGACCGGTCCGTACGGGATTTTTCCGCCCAGTCTCTGCGTCAACTCATCCTTGGTGAACTTGCATGTGGCCGCCGCCAGCAGCGGCTCCAGCTCGTCCTTGTGGCGGCTGCGACCCGGCGGCGTTTTGAAACGTGGATCGTCCTTCAGCGCAGGCACATCGATCAAGTCACAAAGCGTGTCGAAGAAGGCCTGTTGCGGTGCGGCGATGGTCACATGACCATCTTTGGCAGGGAACATGCCGAACGGGCACATGAAGGGGTGGCCATTGCCCTGCGGGCGCGCGACATGGTCTGAAACAGAATGCTGATAGATCATGCGTTCACAGACCGCGAGCATGCTGTCGACCATGGAGACGTCGACAAACTGGCCTTGCCCCGTGCGTCTTGCATGGTGGATCGCAGAGAGCACGCCAAATGCCAGCATCATTCCCGGCACGATGTCGCCGACGCCTGGGCCAATCTTGGTTGGGCGTGCAGCATCAGGTCCAGTGATTCCCATGATGCCGCCCATGGCCTGCGCGACGACATCAAACGCCGGCCACTCGACATAAGGCGACGCCCCCGTGCGTTGATCGCCAAACCCGCGCAGGGTTCCATAGACCAGTTTGGGATTGATCTCGCGCAGGGTTTCATAGGAGAGCCCCAGCTTGTCCATCACACCTGCTCTGAAGTTCTCCGTGATCGCGTCGGCATCCTTGATCAGCGTCTTCAGCGCGTCGCGGCCCGACTCTGTCTTGAGATCAAGGACGATGGATTTCTTGTTGCGATTGACGCTTTGAAAGTACCCGCCATGGGTCTTGTCCTGGTCATCGGGGTGAAACGGGCCGCCCGGTCTGGTCATGTCGCCGTGCGGGCTTTCGACCTTGATCACTTCAGCGCCGTGATCGGCCAGCATCATGGTGCCATAGGGCCCCGCAAGCATTTGCGTGAGATCGATTATTCGGATGTCGGACAATGTGCCAAAGCTCATTACTTGTCTCCCCAATGAGAGCGGCGCTTGATCAATGCCGTGCGCTCGACTTCCGCGACCAGTTGATCGCGCTGATTGACACCCCAATGCTGGAAAACGATGATGCCGGCATCGTCCTGGTCGCTGTCGCGTTTCTCGATGACGCGGCTATAGGCGTATAGCGTATCGCCATGGAAAACCGGGGATTTGAGAGCGATCTTGTCGAGGCCGATTTCGGCCAGGGCATTCTCGACCGTGTCCTGTGAGGCGAGGCCGAGAACAACCGAGAAATTGACCCCGCCATAGGAGATCACATTACTGGCACGATCAGACGCTTTTGCGCCGCGAGCCCGGGCCATCATGTGTTCATTATAGTGCCCTTGCGCGGTGTTCATGACCATTGTCGTGATCTGCACATTTTCAAGGTTGGTTATCGTCTTGCCGCGCGCATGTCGGATGGTCTGGCCAATCTCGAAATCCTCGAAATAAGTGTCGGAACTTGTCAGCTGGGAAACTTTCGTCATCGACTATCCCTCCCGCATGCGTTTGGCGGCACTGAACACGGCGAGATTGGAGCGCGTGAACGCGATCACGGTGTCCCCATGCTGATTGATGCCGGTTGTTTTCCAGGTGACGACGCCGCGATCTTCATTGCTGCTCGAAAGCCGCTTATCCAGCGTCACGGATGAGGCGACGAGCGTGTCGCCCGGATAGACCGGCTGAAAATAGGTCAGTTTGGAAACGCCGAGGAAGGGGCCGCCAAGCGTTTCGGAATTGTCTTCGACCGAAAGCCCGAGAATGACGTTGAAAACCAATTGCGGACAAACCACGATGTCGGGATGTCCGTGCGCTTTTGCATACTCGCGATTAAAGTAGAGCGGATTGTAGGCGAGTGTTGAATGGGCGAACTGGATGGCGTCGGCTTCGGTGATGGTGCGTCCCCAGTGGTGCACGCGGTCCTCGCCGACCTCGAACTCGTCGAACACGCGGCCGCGTGGCCGAAAGACCGCCGTCGCTTTGAGGTCTTCGATGACATCGCTCATTGCGCGGCCTCCGGCGTGAACGTGACCGGCATGTTGATGATCCCGTTGAACCAGATCGTGCGGAGCATCTTCATTTCGCCAGCGGGGCGGATGTCCGGAACCCGCGTGAAGATTTCCGTCAGCAAGGCCTTGAGCTGCATGTGCGCCAATCGAGCGCCGAGGCAGACATGCGGCCCCGTCCCGAACGCCAGATGTTTCTTGGCATTCTCTCTTGTGATGTCGAACACATCGGGGTTTTCAAACACGTCAGGGTCGCGGTTCGCGGCTGGATAGGACAGATAGATCTTGTCGCCCTTGGCGATCTTCTGGCCACGAATCTCTGTGTCCCTGGTCGCTGTTCGGCGAAACTTCACCACCGGTGGCGCGAAGCGCAGCACTTCGTCGATTGCGTTTGGCAGGTATTTGTCGAGATCACTGCGGAGCAATTCATACTGATCTGGATGCTCTGACATCAGGCGAACAAAATGCGCTGCGGTCGCTCGTGTCGTTTCATGCCCGGCAATCGAAAGCGTGACGAAGAACATGTTGATATTCATTTCGTCGAGTTTTTCGCCATCAACCTCGCCATGGATGATCCGGCTGAGCATGGAATCGTCTGGCTGCTGCTTTTTCTGCTCTGTCAGCTGCGCGGCGATCGCGAACAGTTTCATGGTCGGCGACAGCTCGTCTTCGAGTTTGTAATTCTCCAGGTCGGCGGCTTCATTGCCGAGTGTGAAGACGGTCTCGCGAAGCGCGTTTGGCACGCCAAGCAGTTTGCAGAACGTGTAGACGGGCAGGCGAGCCGCCACGTCAAAGACGAACTCGCACGATCCCTGGCTGGCGAACTCGTCGACTATCTCTTTTGCAACGGCTCGAATCTCCGGCTCGAACGCCACCAGTTCCCGCGGCGCAAATGGTGGCAGGACCAGCCGCTTCACCTGCGCGTGGCGGGCCGGTTCCATGCCCATCATTCCAGCTTGCTGGATCATCAATTGTTCGGGTTCAAAATCCCAGATGACAGGACCGCCATCATGAGATGTGAACGTGTCCTGATCGCGCGAGACGTCGAACACGTCCTGATAGCGAGTCAGCACCCAGAATCCCTGCTTGATTGATGCGCCCACCAGATTGGTGCCGTAATCGGGGTCTGGCGGGTTCCAATGTACCGGATCGTTCTGGCGCCAATCCGCGAACAAGGCATAAGGCGGGCCGCCTTCATTCGGGATCAGGTCAGGATCGATCAGGTTTGTATCAGATGGATAGGCTTGCATCTTGGTCTCTTTCATCAGGCAACGGGATCGACCGCTTGCGAAGTAGGGGTGAAGGGGAGGGACTGTCGCAGCCGCGTCGCGTGCAGACCCGCGGCGATCTCGGCATTCGACCAGTGATCGGCAATGATGCCATCAGGCCGCACGAGCACGAGCGTGTCTGCGTCATAGGGCGTCGTCGCGCTGGTCAGCTGGCGCAGCGCGACCGGAAACCCGGATTGCACCAGTTCGTCCACCGCGACTTGCCATTCTGCGGATGCGACGTGCGCACCTGCGACCAGCACATAGTCCGTGCCGAACCAGTCGAGCGTGGAGTGCGAGTTCGCAGGATCGGTCCAGACATGCGGCGCACGCCGGCCATTGCGGATCATCGGCACATAGTCGCTGATCGGGCTGGCAAGTGCGGGTGCGGCCTCAGATTCGGCCGCGATCAGATCAGAGGACATTTCGAAGCCCAGAATGACCCCGTCATAGTCGGCATAGAACCAGGCGCCCTTGGCTGTTTCTGCCGCGTCCTGACCGCTAAAGTGCGCGACGAAGATCGGCACGACGGCCTCGTAGATCTTGACCCCCATGTCGACGCGCTCCTGCGCAATGGGTCGGTGCTCGGTTTCATAGGATTCAAGAATGCTGGCGGGGGCCGCGCCGTTCAGGACATAGGCCAGTTTCCAGGCCAGGTTGCGGATCCCGGCGAACCCGGCATTGTTGCCCATGCCACCCGCGGGAACGGCGATATGGGCTGCATCGCCAGCGATGAAGATCCGGCCTTTCGAAAAGGTCGATGTCAATCCAGGCGTCGGGCGCCACTTGGACATTGAGAGAATGGAAATATCGGTGAGCGCATCGGCGCCAGCCGCCAGTCGGATGCGTTCGATCGCGTCGGACTCGCTGATCATGTTCTCGTCTTGAACGCTGATCTGGCACCGCCATCTGCGCACCCCATTGAGCGGCTGGAAGATGACCACACCCGCCGTCGTCATGGTGTATAACAGCGCGCCTTTGCGATCTCCGACCCATGCGGACAGGTCGGCGTCGAAAATGACGTCCTGCATGAACCCGGCGCGAGGTTCAGCATCGAGTTCGGCACCAATGATCGAACGGGTCACACTGCCGGGACCATCGGCGCCGATGGCATAGTCTGCCTCGCAGCGGTCTTCTTGGCCTGAAGCGGTGTTGCGCAACACGGCGTGCACGCCGTGCGCGTCCTGCTCCAGCGCCGTCATCTCTGTATTGAAGCGCAGGTCGATGAGCGGGTTTTTTCGGGCCAGCTCGATCAGGATGTTTTCGACATAGTCCTGACAGGTCATAACTGGCAGGCAGGGGCTGGTTTCGCGCGGGACGGTCAGAAACGTCGGTGACGGGATCGCCGCCACTTCGCCTTCACACAAAGACACCGACCACCGATTGACTTGCGTCCAGTCCGGACCCAAGCCCGTCGCCTCGACCTCTTTTTCAACGCCAAATTCACGCATCAGCTCCATCGTGTTGGTGTCGACGAAGCGTGAGCGCGGATGCGTGTTCAACTCGCCTCGGCGCTCAATCAGGACAGACCGAATGCCGTGCCGTGCGAGCAAGAGCGCGCCGGTGATCCCGATTGGACCGCAACCGATAATGAGGACGGGCGTTTCCATCGACTCTCTCCGTTCAGTCTTTCGGCGCCGCCGCATCGACGCGTGCGAGCCAGTCTTTGATGTGCGTTGTGGACTCCAGCGCCGCCCGCGCTTCTTGCGCGTAAAGCAGCGCGTTGACCTGCGCGATCACTGCGAGGTCGGCATAAGAGAGCGCGTCCCCGCAAAGCCAGTCGCGACCTGCCAGCATCGCGTCGAGTGCATGAAAGCTCCGTTCGACATCGGCGATCACTTGCTCGCGCGGCTTTCGGCCGATGCCTTGCGCGGCGGTGAGTTGTCCCACGCTCTCAAGAATGCGGGGCCGCAAGGCTTCCTTCGGTACACCCGGCATTCCGGCGGCGAACTCGTCGAGCGCGGCGTCGAGATTATGTTCCCACGCCAGGCGCATGGTCATTTCGTAGAAATAGAGACTTTCATCGGCCCACTCTTCGATCGCGTGTGCCAGGGCCGCTTCGCGCGGATCGACCGGGATCAAAGATGCACCGTCATGATGCGCCTCGAGATGATGGATGATGTCGGTGGAATCCCAGACTGTCTGATCGCCATCCTGGAGGGCCGGAAACTTTCCAGTCGGGCTGACATGCTTGTATTCTCCGGCTGGTACTTTCATTCGTTCGACTTCGTGGACGTCGAAACTGAGGCCCTTGTAGTTCATCGCGCGGCGCACTTTTTCGGTGAATGGTGATGTCGCGAATTGATAAAGCGTGATCATTGTGACGGTCCTCCCATCTCGGCCATGACCGATGCGATGACCGTGTTAACCTCATACTGGCTGGCCTCGTCGTTCATCGGCGCTTGCAACGCGAACGCAGTCCTGATTTCTTCGAATCGCCGCTCTGCTGCGGCAAAGGCGGTGGCATGCGTGACGATGTAGAAATCGCCGCGCTCGGTTCCATTCACAGCGTGGACCGCGACTTGCGCTGGTGTCATGCCCTTGCGCATGATCGCCGCGCCAAGCGCTTTCATCTCTGCCGGTGCCTCTGGCACGACACCGAAGCGGGACGCGTCGTGCAGCTGCGTGGCGACCAGCCCGGGGCAGAACACACTGATGCTGATCTTGTCAGGCGTTTCGCCGCGTAGCACCTCTGCCAGTCCAAGGACGGCGTGCTTGGTGCTGGTATAGACGCCGGCCCCCAGATGCTGCAGTCCAAGCGCATGCTCTGACGCGGTGACGGTGAATGCCCCGGTCCGTCCGGATTCGATCATACGTGGGAGGAACGCTTTCGCAGTTGCCCAGACGCCTCGAACATTCACCGCAAATTGCCAGTCAAACGCAGTCTCGCTGGCTTGCAACAATGGCGCGCCGGAACTGACGCCGGCATTCGCGAACACCAGATCAATCCCGCCGGTTTGCTGCCAGGCCTGCTCCGCCATTGCCTCTGTGGCGGCGACCGACGAGGCGTCGACTTGCACGGCGCTGGCTGCATCGCCGAGTGCCTCCGCAAGCGCGGTCGCGGCCGGGCCATCAATATCCGTGATGATCACCTTCGCCCCGCGAGCGGCAAGCTCCTTGGCGATCGCTGCACCAATGCCGCTTGCGCCGCCTGTGACGAGTGCTGTTTTTCCGTCAACGTTCATCGCACACTTCCTCACAGCTTGATCGTGACGCATTTGACTTGCGCGTAGCAGTGCAAGGCCTCGATCCCTTTTTCGCGGCCATAGCCAGACCGCTTGTAACCGCCGAAGGGAGTCTCGACGCCGCCCGCCTGATACTCATTGACGAAGATCTGACCGGCCTGGAGGGCTGCCGCGACGCGGTGGGCGCGGCCGAGATTTTGGGTCCACAAACCCGCGGCCAATCCGTAATCCGTATCATTGGCGATGCGGATGGCGTCGTCTTCGTCATCGAACGGGATCACCGACAGAACCGGGCCGAAGACCTCTTCGCGCGCGATCCGCATATCGTTGGTGACACCTGAAAAAACGGTCGGCGCGACATACCAGCCATCACCCCATTCCGAACGGCGTTCGGCCTTGCCGCCAATCTCCAGCTTGGCGCCTTCCGCTTCGGCGACGTCGAAATAGTTCTGGACGCGCTCATACTGCGCTTTCGTCGTCAGTGCGCCGACCATGGCGTCTGCTTCAGGCCCGGTTTTGACTTGCTGCAGCCCCTTGACCAGGCCGGCGACGACCTGATCGTGGATTGATCGCTGGACCAGCAGTCGAGTCCCGGCGGAGCAGATCTGTCCGGCATTGATGACAAAGCCTCTGACCGCGCCCGGAATGGCGTCGGCCAGATTGGCATCATCAAAGATGATGTTCGGGCTCTTGCCACCAAGTTCGAGGGTCAGCGGAATGATGCGTTCAGCGGCAATGCGTCCGATTTCTCGGCCAGCGCGGACACTTCCGGTAAAAGCCACCTTGCGGACATCATCATGCGCCACGATCGCAGCACCGACATCCGGGCCTTCGCCGAGAACAATATTCAGGACCCCGGGTGGAAGGCCGCACTCTTCGACGGCGATCCGGGCCAGTTCGCGCGTCGATGCAGACGTGTATTCAGACGGCTTCGACACCACCGTATTGCCGACGGCAAGGGCGGGTGCGATCCCGCGCGCGGCCTGATTGATTGGGGCGTTCCATGGGGTGATGACACCAACCACTCCGAACGGCTCACGGACCGTATAGGAGTGGTAGCCGGGTCCAAGATCGATTTTCTCGCCCTGATGAAGATTTACCAGTCCGCCGTAGAACTCGAAATATTGCGCGGCGACTTCAATCTCGAGTCCTGGTTGCCAGGCGGGCTTGCCGGTTTCGCCCGCTTCAAGCTTTGACAGGTGCGCTGAATGCTCGCGAATCTTGCGCGCAATTTCGAGCAGGATGCGTCCGCGCTCGATCGGTTTCAGATCGCGCCAGCCGGAACATGCTGCGCCAGCCGACGCAACAGCTGCGTCGACGTCGGTGGCGTCACCATAGGCAACCTGATTGGCAGGTTTGGATGTGGCGGGGCTGTAGGACGTGCCATATTTTCCTGACGCTGGCGCCTGCGCCTTGCCGTCAATCAGATGATCGAGTTTGCCCATGCTGTGCCTCCGTGCTTCGAGCCATTTGGTTGCGACGCGCGCGAAAGTGCCACGGAATCACATCGTTCATCATGTATGTGATGGCCGGGTCGGGCCGGCGCGTGCGATTGGTGTTTGCATTGCGAAATACTTTGAAATACAAAGTGGACTGATTGATCGTAGCGGGGAGTGGATGTGCCGTGAGCGAAATTCAAATCGACTATCAGGACTTGAAACGCGCCTTGAACCAGCAGCGACGCGCGTCTTACATCCGTTTGCAGGGCGGTTGGCCGGTCGCGATGGCCGGATTCCTTTATTGGGCTGCGCTTGGTGTTTATGGCGTCTCTGCATCGCTCTATGAATGGGCGATGGCCGCTTACATGGGATCAGGACTGATCTTTCCGGTGGCCGTGGGGCTGTCGCAGCTGGCCGGGCGATCGCTGTTCGGCACCCGCCAACTGGTCGGTTTCGTCGCGGTGCCGGCAATCATCGGCATGTTGCTGTTCTGGCCGATCGTGGTCGCGGCTGGGCACATGCAAGCGTATGCACTTATCCCGCTCATCCTGGCGATCGGGATGGGCATTCATTGGCCGGTGATTGGCTGGTCGTATGGACGCGTCTCGCTCTATTCCATGCACGCAGTCGTGCGCGGGATCGCCGTCCTGCTGATCTGGATGTATCTGCCCGAAGCACGATTGACGCTCATGCCGCTCGCGGTTGCGGCCATCTATGGGGTGACCATTCTAGCGATCCTGATTGACGTCCGCGCCAAGTCGCGCGGGCTCCGGCCGACTGATGACAAACAGGATCCCGATCGCGATTGCACCGATCAGGATGGTCAGAGCCAGTGGCGATCCGCGCAGGAACCAGCCGCTGACAGTGCAGGCCAATAGCATGCCGCCGACGGCGATGTACTTGCTCTTGCGCGAAATCTCACCGCGCTCGACAAAATCACGAACGATCGGACCGACGCCGGGCCGGGCATAGATCCAGTCGCGAACCTTCGGGTGCGATTCTGCCAGGCAAAACACAGCAGCAATCCAGAAGATCGTGGTCGGCCACAGCGGCAGCACCAGCCCGATTGCGCCAATGCCCAGGAAGGCAAATCCGAAAAGCGCCCAGAGCCACCTCATGCGACGTCCGCCGCCGCAGCGCCGCTCGCCCAGGCCCACTGGAAATTGTAGCCGCCGAGCCAGCCGGTGACGTCGACACATTCGCCAATGAAGAACAGGCCCGGCTGAAGTTTGCTTTCCATCGTTCGCGAAGATAGGGCGTCTGTTGCCACTCCGCCAGCCGTGACTTCTGCTGTGCGCCATCCTTCCGTACCCGCGGGCTTGAGCGTCCATGCATGTAGGGTCTGCGCCAGGGTATCGATCTGATGATTGGACAGCGCCGCCAGCCGCACGCTCCGATCATGTCCGAGCGCGGTCATGAAGTAATCCGCGAAGCGCGCTGGAAAGACGGTCGCAAACAATTGGGCAAGGGTCTGTTTGGGGGCATCAGCCTTGGCCGAACGCAACCAGTCGAGCGGGTCTTTTCCGGGCAGCAAGTCGAACGAAACAGTCTCGCCGGTGTTCCAGTAAGAAGAGATCTGCAAAACAGACGGCCCGGACAGGCCGCGATGCGTGAATAGCAGGTTTTCGACAAAGCCGGGACCGGTCACCGCCCGTCCTTCAACCGGCAGCGAAACGCCAGAGAGGGCAGAGAACGCATCGCGATAAGCGTCGGTGAATGTCATCGGAACCAGTGCCGGACGTGTTTCAACGATCGCATGGCCAAACTGCTTCGCCACGTCATATGCGAAGCTGGTGGCGCCGATCTTCGGAATCGACAAACCGCCAGTGGCAATGACCAGGCTTTCACAGCGGACCGGTCCACTCGATGTGATGACGTCAAACCCGTCCGCACCGGGAACGATATCCTGGACGCTGGTTTCAAGCCGCAGCTCGCCGTCCGCGCGCGCCAGCTCGTCGAGCAGCATCTGGATCACAGCGCCGCTTTTCTGGCCACAGAAGAGCTGACCGAGCGTCTTTTCGTGCCAGGTCAATCCATGTTTGGCCATGAGGTCACAAAAGTCCCATGGCGTGTACCGGGCGAGCGCAGATTTTGCGAAATGTGGATTCTGGGACAGGAAGCGCGCGGCTTCGGTTTCAAGATTGGTAAAGTTGCAGCGGCCGCCGCCGGATATGCGAATTTTCTCGGCTGGTTTTTTGGAATGATCGATGACCTGCACGCGTCGCCCGCGTTGCGCCGCGCGAGCCCCACAGAACAGGCCAGCGGCACCACCGCCAATGATGAGGACGTCAACCTGCTGCAAATTCGTTCCCTGGCTTCCAATCGTGGCAAAAAAGTCTTGTTTCCGCCCTGTTGGCGGCTAGGCGAACCCGTGTAAAGGTTGCACGATTAAACAGGAAGGGACTTCACCATGCGCGGTCGAACATCAGGGGTTCGCAGCATTCTGCTCGGGGCAATGGCTTTTGCACTGGCGGCTTGCGGGGGCGGGAACAAGACCTCTGACGACGTGCCACCGCCGCCTGAAGAAACCGAAGGACAGGTCGTCGAGCGCTCGCGCTCCGACCAGGTCGCTGCAGATCGCCGCGAGCGCGAACGCCAAAGGCTGGCTCAGCGGCAAGGCGAAGGTCGGTTCGCCTATGTGCGATATGCGCCTGATACGAGCGACGCCTTGCCCAAGGCCTGCCTGGTATTTTCGGAGGCCCTGGATCCGAACGTCGATTACTCGATTTACGCGCCGATGGACGGCAATGTTGACGTTGCATACAGCGTCAGCGGCCAACAATTGTGTTTGAGCGGGTTGAGTTTTGCCTCGTCCTATACGCTCACATTGACCGAGGGCCTTCCGTCCGAAGATGGCGACGAACTTGGCCGTGAAGAAGAAGTCCAGCTGAGTTTTGAAGACCGTCCGCCCTATGTCGGCTTTAGCGGCTCCGGCGTGATTCTTCCGCGCGAAGACGCCGATGGTCTCGCGATTGAAACCGTCAATGTAGAGCGCGTACGCGTGAAGGTCTCGCGGGTGAATGACCGGGCCCTGGCGTTCAAATCCGTGACCAAGGGCTCGGAAAGCCAGCAAGGACGTTACTCGTACGTCTATGGCGACGAAAACCCGGCAGATCTCGCCTCCGAAGTCTGGTCCGGAACGATGGACGTTGCGAGTCTGAAAAACGCGCCCGTCGTCACGATTTTTCCCTTGCCCGACGTGATCGGCACGCTGGAGCCAGGGGCGTATTTTGTTGAAGTCTCTGACGCGGTCGAACTTGATCGCTATGAAGGTCCGCCGGCCTCGGCCAAGCGCTGGGTGATGCTGACGGATCTGGCGCTGACGGCCTATCAGAGCGGGTCTGGTCTCGATGTGACCTTACGCTCCCTGCAGGACGGCCGGGTCATGCCGAACACCCCGGTTCAGCTGATTGCACGCAACAATGAAGTGCTGGGCGAGTCCGCGACGGGTGTCGATGGACGCGTGTCCTTCAATGCCGAGTTGCTGGCCGGGACCGGAAACCTCTCTCCCAAGCTTGTGCTCGCGTCTGGCCTGAAAGGCGATACGGCCATCCTCGACCTGACGCGTGCACCGGTCGATCTGTCTGAGCTCGATACGGGCGGACGCGTGACGCCAGGCGAAGTCGATGCCTATCTCTACACGGAGCGCGGCATTTATCGTCCGGGCGAGACGGTTCATCTGACAGCGATGATGCGCGATCGCGCGGGTCGCGCGATTGCGGACCGCAACGGAACTTTGATCACCTATCGCCCGAATGGCATGGAATCGTTCCGCGTGCGGTTCGCGGTGGACAATTCCGGGACCATCCAGCGGGACATCGAGCTGCCGCGCAGCGCCGCCCGTGGTATGTGGCGGACGACAGCCGAAATTGACGGCATCGGACAAGTTGGCTCGATTGCCTATTCCGTCGAGGATTTTGTCCCGCAGCGCATCGCGGTGGATCTGGAAACTGAGCAAGCGCCGTTCCTGCCGGGAGATGACGCGCGAGACATCGATATTTCAGCGCGGTTCCTGTATGGCGCACCCGGCGCTGCACTGACCGTGAAGTCACAAGCCCGGGTAGAAGTTGACCCGCAGCCGTTCGGCTATGATGGCTTTAGCTGGGGGCCGCACGATGGCAGTTTCCGGGAACAGATCATCGATCTGCGGGATCAGATTACTGACGGATCGGGCCAGGCCATCGTCCGTCTTGCCCCAGGAGATCGCGGCCAGAACGCAGATGTGCCGCTGCGCTTGAACGCGGTTGTGAGCGTGCTCGAACCAGGCGGCCGCGCAGTCACGGAAAGCGTCCGTATCCCGTATCGCCCCAAAGATATCTATCTCGGCATCAAGCCGAGCTTTGATGGACGCATCGGGTACGAAGAAGAAGGCACGTTCGAACTGGCCGCGCTGAATTCAGCCGGTGAGGGGCTGGTCGAAGATCTTCGCTGGAAAATCCTCGAGATCAATTATCATTATGACTGGTATCGCGAAGATGGACGCTGGAAGTGGCGCCGCTCGCGGACCGTTCGCACCGTCAATGAAGGTGGGTTGCGCACGCAGAACGGCGCCGGGACGCTGACCGTATCCGGGCTGGATTGGGGCGCGCACGAACTCGTCATCGAGTCGAGTGACGGGTCAGTCGCCAGCCGGGCCTTCCGGGTCGGGTGGGGCGGCGACGTCTCAGGCGATGGCGTCGAGGCACCAGACCGTGTTGAGGTCGCCGTGGATGACCAGCAGATTGTCGCCGGCCGTCCGGCCGCGATCACGATCGTTCCGCCCTATGATGGTGAAGCGCAAATTGTCGTGGCGACGGATCGGATCTTGTCGATCGAGTCGCGTCAGGTCCAGGCCTCGGGTACGACCGTGACCTTGCCCGTCACCGATGACTGGGGCGAAGGCGCATATGTCATGGTCAATGTTTACACGCCGCGAGATCCGGTCGTGCAATCGAAGCCGCGACGTGCCGTTGGTGTCGGCTACGTGCCGGTGAGCATGGAGAACCGGACCTTCGAAGTCGAGATTGAGGCACCGGACCTGATCCGACCGGGACGTGATCAGACGATTACCGTTTCGGTCGATGGCGGGCCGCGCGAGAAAGCCTTTGTGACGCTTGCGGCGGTGGATGAAGGCATTCTCCGACTGACCAAGTTCTCGAGCCCGAACCCGACCGATTGGTATTATGGCAAGAAAGCCATGGGGCTGTCGGTCTATGACGATTATGGCCGCTTGCTTGATCCGAACCTTGGCTTGCCGGCGGAAGTCAGAACCGGCGGTGACCAGCTTGGTGGTGAAGGCTTGTCGGTTGTGCCGACCCAGACAGTCGCCCTGTTCAGTGGCGTGGTCGAGGTCGGTCGCGGCGGTGAAGCCGAAATCGAGTTTGCCATTCCTGAATTCAATGGAGAGCTTCGCTTGATGGCCGTCGCCTGGTCGGCATCCGGGCTGGGCGAGGCCGATCGCCCGATGACCGTGCGCCGCGAAGCGCCTGCGGATCTGATTTTGCCGCGTTTCATGGCACCCGGGGATGAAGCAGTGGCCACGGTCAGCATCGACAATATCGAACTGGCGACAGGCGAGTTCAATGCGAACCTGACCGCGAACGCGCCGCTGAGTGTCTCTGCGGCCGAACTCTCGAAGTCGATTCCGAACGGCACCCGCGTCGACCAGGGCGTTCGCTTCTCGGCTGAGGGCGCCGGCATCTCAGAGATGCAACTCAGCGTGTCCGGGCCCGACAATTACAGCGTTTCCAGACGCTATCAGATCCAGACGCGTTCGGCATTCCTGCCCGTCACCAATGTCAGCCGTGTGCTGATGGAAGAAGATCAGACTTTCGCGCCCGACATCAGCGCCTTTGACGGGTTCGTGCCGGGAACAGCGCGGATGACGGTCAGCTTTTCCGGGCTGCCGGTTGATCCGAATGCGCTCTACAACTCGCTCGCCCGCTATCCTTACGGGTGTACCGAGCAGACGATCAGCCGCGCGATGCCGCTGGTCTATGCAGAACAGCTGGTCGAAGAAGGCGCACGTGACAATCGCCCCGTGGCGCGAGATCGCGTACAGGCAGCAATCTCACGCGTCCTGAACCGTCAGAGCGAAAATGGCGCCTTCGGTCTGTGGCGTGCCGGTGACGGTTATGCGTCGCCGTGGCTTGGAGCGTATACAACCGACTTCCTGTATCGCGCCAAGGAGAATGGCTATGAAGTGCCGCAAGCGGCGCTTGATCGCGCCTATCAGTCGCTGCGAACCATCGCGCAGGGCGATGCCTGGCGGGTTTATGGCTACCAGACGGATGTCTATGAGAGCCGCTACCACGACGATACCGAGAAGAAGCTGATGCTGCGCGCCGCGCCCTATGCACTCTATGTGCTGGCCCGGGCCGGCAAGGCTGACGTCTCACGCCTGCGCTATTTGCATGATCGCGAGCTGAGCGACATTCGTTCGCCATTGGCCAAGGCACACCTGGCCGCGGCCCTGTCCTATATGGGCGACCGATCACGCGCCTACAGCGCCTTCAATGCGGCTGAAGCGGCCCTTGGCTACGACAATAGCGGTGATTATTACCAAACCCCATTGCGCGACCATGCCGGTGTTCTGGCCCTGGCTGCGGAGACCGGGTTCAACGATCATGTGGCGCGCCTGGCCGAACAGCTTGGTGAGGATGCGCCCGAGCCGGATCTACTGACGACGCAGGAAAAATCGTTCATGCTGCTCGCGGTCGGTGGTCTCTCCCAAGAAGATGGCCTCCGTCTGGATGTCGATGGCCTTGGGCGGAACAGCGACAATGACCGCCGCTACTTCGTCAACATGGACCAGGTCGATCGCGGCGTGAGTTTCCGGTTGCGTCGTGGATCGAGCCCGGTGTTCCGGACTGTGATGGTGACGGGATCTCCGATCAGCGCGCCAGCACCAGCGAGCGAAAAACTGTCGGTCTCGAAACGCATCCGGACATTGCAAGGTGGCCGCGTCAACCTGGCCGATATCACGCAGGGGGACCAACTGGTCGTGACGCTGACCCTGGCGCCGCGAGAACGCCGCAACAATCCGGTCATTCTGGCTGACCTCCTGCCGGCCGGGTTTGAGATCGAAACCGTTCTGCGGCCAGCCGACGGCAATCGGGAGTATGGACCCGACGGTGCGTTTGCGTGGATCGGCGATATTGACGCTGCTGAAACGGCGGAAGCGCGCGACGATCGCTTCGTCGCCGCGATTGATGTCGTCAACGAGGATCGCACACTGGCTTATGTGGTCCGCGCAGTGACTCCCGGCACGTTCACGATGCCGGGCGTGGTGGCCGAAGACATGTATCGCCCGGATGTGTTTGCGCGCTCCGCCGCGACTGAGGTGACGATCGCGCCCCAAATCACGGGACCTGGCGGTACACGATGATCTGGCTCAAGCGGCTGGCGATCTTCCTCGCGGTATCGCTGGCCGCCATTTTTGTCCTGGATAAACTGTTCCCGCCGCCGATCGAGCGCGGACGATCCGTATCGATCATGATCTCTGATCGCGACAATCGCCCCTTGCGCGCGATTCCTCGTGATAACGGGTCCTGGCGGTTCGCGGCTGATCTCGACAACATAGACCCGGTTTTCGTCGAAGCGCTTCTGGAGGTCGAAGACAAACGCTTCTGGACGCATGGCGGCGTGGACTGGGTCGGCATGATGCGGGCGGTGACGAGCTCTGCTCAAGCCGGACGAATTGTCTCTGGTGGCTCGACGATCACCATGCAGACAGCGCGCCTGCTCGAGCCACGCCCGAACCGGACGGTGGGCGCGAAACTCGCCGAAATGTGGCGTGCACATCAACTGGAATGGCGTCTCAGCAAGCGCGAAATCCTCGAACTCTATCTGACATTGACGCCGTATGGCGGCAACCTGGAGGGCATTCGCGCGGCCAGTTGGCGCTATTTCGGGCGCGAACCCAACCGCTTGTCCGACGATCAGATTGCCTTGCTGATTGCGCTGCCGCAATCGCCAGAGGTGCGACGCCCGGATCTGCGCCCAGATGGCGCGCGGGCAGGGCGCGATACCATTGTCGCGAAACTGGAACGCCTGGGCTATTTAAGCGAAACCCGCGCGGATGAAGCCCGCGCAGCGTTCATACCAGGGCGGCGCTATACATTCCCGGCGCGCGCCTGGCATGCCACCACGAACGCTTCCGGGCAGGGTGATCGGGACGTCCGGTCGACAATAGACGCCGGACTGCAATCGGAACTCGAACAGATGGCGCAACGTTTCGTGGCCGAACTCGAGCCTGAAACGCAAGTGTCCATCCTCGTGGTCGACATTCCCAGCCGTGCCGTGCGGGCGGCGATTGGATCTGCCGATCGCGCGCGCCCCGGCGGCTGGCTCGATCTGACCGCGCAAGCGCGCTCGCCGGGATCGACGCTGAAGCCATTTATCTACGCACTTGCATTTGACGATGGTGCCGCGGCGCCATCAACGCGGATCGCCGATTTGCCGAAGCGGTTTGCGGCGTACCAGCCGGAGAATTTCGATCGCTTGTTCAGAGGCGATGTGCGCATCTCCGAAGCCTTGCAGCACTCGCTCAATGTGCCTGCTGTGTTGACCCTGGATCGCATCGGTCCGCAGCGTTTTGCCGCCGCTTTGACGCTTTCTGGCGCCCGCCCGCGCATCTCGGGTGCGGCCACCAAAGAGCCTGGCCTCGCATTGGCGCTGGGTGGCGCCGGACTGACCGCTCAGGAATTGGCGGTGCTGTACGCGGCCCTGGGGGATGGCGGTCGGGCGAAACCGCTGGTCTGGGATGCCGAAGCGCGCCCGGACCAAAACGAGCATTATCGTTTGATGAGTGCGGACAGTGCAGAGAAAATCATGAACATTCTGCGCGAAACGCCGACACCGGCGGGGCGGATGCCAGGGCGTCTGACGGCCAACGCACCACAGGTCGCGTTCAAGACAGGGACATCCTACGGGTATCGAGATGCCTGGGCGGCAGGTGTCGCTGGCGATTATGCGATCGTGATCTGGGTCGGCCGCGCCGATGGCGCGCCGCGGCCGGATCAGACCGGACGAAAAGCGGCGCTGCCTCTGCTGTTCGAAACAGCGGATCGAGCCGCGCATCATCTCGGCGAGACCGGCTCATCGAAGTCGCGCCTGATGAGTGAGACGCAGCCGGAAGCGCGCGGCGCCCTGGTTGCATTCGAGCGCGACGCGGCCTCGCCAGACATCCTGTTTCCGCCGCGCGGCGCCGAGCTTTGGGCCGGTACAGTCGATGGCCAACCCGCGCGTCCATTCGTGTTTGCGGGGCGCGGCGAGGGAGAACTCAATTGGTATGTCGACGGGGTTCCCGTCGCGCTCGATGATGGCGGTCTGCCAAGCTGGCGACCGGAAGATTCTGGCTTTTATCGGGTCTCTGCCGTTGATCGAGCCGGGCGCACCAGCACGGTCGAAATCCGCGTCCTCGATTAATCCTGGTTGACGGTGCCGCGTGGATAAGGCTGGACAGTTGGCGCGAAAAAAGTGACACTGGCGTCATGAATAAGACTCATTACGACGTATTGATCGTTGGCGCTGGGCTCTCAGGCATTGGCGCTGCCGTGCATTTGCTCAAGAAATGTTCCGGAAAATCCTATCAGATCCTCGAAATGCGCGAGGCCATGGGCGGGACGTGGGACCTGTTCCGATATCCCGGTATCCGTAGCGATAGCGACATGCACACGCTGGGGTTCAATTTCAAACCCTGGAAGGCGCAGAAGGCGATCGCGGACGGCCCCGCCATTCGTGAGTACATTGAAGAAACCGCGGAAGAGTATGGGATCAATCCCAACATCCGATATGGTCACAAGGTCATCGGAGCGAGCTGGGACAGCGACACCGCGAAGTGGACGGTCACAGTTGAAACGGGTGGCAAGAAGCAGAAGCTGACCTGCAGCTGGCTGCATATGTGTGCAGGCTATTATCGATACGACGAGGGCTACACACCCGAGTTTGACGGACGTGAAGAGTTCAAGGGCGACATCGTGCATCCGCAGCTCTGGCCGGAAGATTACGACTATTCAGGCAAGAAGGTGGTCGTCATCGGATCTGGCGCGACGGCCATGACCGTGGTGCCGGCGATGACGGACAAGGCCGAGCATGTCACCATGCTGCAGCGCTCGCCGACATATGTCGTCTCCAGACCTGCCGAAGACAAGTTCGCCAATGGCCTGCGAAAATTCCTTCCCGGCATGATGGCTTATGGCATCACGCGGTGGCGCAATGTCCTGATGCAGCTGTTCATCTACAATCAAACGCGCCGGCGGCCACAAAAGGTCAAGGACCGGTTGTTGCAGATGACGCGCGACGAGATTGGCGATGAAATGGTCGAAAAGCATTTCACGCCAGAATATAATCCGTGGGACCAGCGCCTGTGCCTGATCCCGGATGGCGATCTGTTCAATGCCCTCAACGATGGCAAAGCATCGGTCGTGACGGATCATATCGATCGGTTCACAGAAACGGGCATCAAGCTGAAATCCGGCGAAGAGCTGCAAGCGGATCTGATCATCACGGCGACCGGCCTTGATCTGCAATTCATCGGCGGAACCGAGATCACCGTCGATGGCAAGAAGCAGAATGTGCACGATCTGCTCAACTATCGCGGCGCGATGGTGTCCAACATTCCGAACCTGACGGCTGTGTTTGGCTATACCAATGCCAGCTGGACTCTGCGCGCGGATCTGACCAGCGAATATATGTGCAAGGTGATCAACCATCTCGACAAAGAGAATTATGTTGAAGCGCGACCAGTTGCCGACGGGGTCGAGCCGGCCTCGGACTTCCTGGACTTCTCGTCCGGCTACGTGCAACGCGCCGTGGATCGCTTCCCGCAACAAGGCAAGGACGCCCCCTGGTTGATCACGCAGAACTATGCGCGTGATATCTTCTTGATGCGTCACGGCAAGCTTGAAGATGGCGCTTTGGTGTTCCGCCGGGTGCACGAGACGGTCGATCAGGTTGCCGGTGTGGTGCCGGTTGCAGCCGAATAGCAGCGATTGCACATTCAAGGCACAAAACAATCTTGAACGTCTGCGCGCTCCGGCGTATGTGAGGCGTCAGTGCAGCCTTAGCTCAGTTGGTTAGAGCGCCGGTTTGTGGAGCCGGAGGTCCTTGGTTCGAAACCAAGAGGCTGTACCATTCTCTCCCACTCAGATATCAGGCCTGAGTCTCGCGATAGGTGTAAGCGCTTTCATAGCGTTCGAAGCCATCATCCGGGACGACGAAATGGCACCGCAGCTGGCTGCGCACAAAGTCGGCTAGGACGAAGTTCTTTGAGGTCAGGTAGTGATCGCCCAGAATCGGTTTCACCGCATCCGTCGCTTCCTGCAATCGGTAATGCGGGATGGTCGGGAAGATGTGGTGAATGACGTGCAGGTTGCCAATATTGTGGGTGATCCAGTTGAACGGACCATAATCCCGATCGACCGAGGCGAGCGCGCCCTTGAGCCGGGTCCAGTCCTTTTCGGCATAGACCGGCACTTCCGGCGACACGTGCTGCATGTAGGTGACCAGGGTCAGCCAGCATCCATAGATCAGGTAGGGCGCCAGGATGTATTTGGCGAAGAAGCCCCAGCCAAAGATGACCCCCAGGCTCAGGTACAGCGCCAGAAAGGCGACAACCGAGAGCAGGCCCCAATACCAGGATGCGCGAACCGATGCCGTGTATAGATCGCTTTGCGGGAGATAATGGCTCCCGGTGATCGGCTTGTAGGTTGTGATGTTTCGGATCCCCAGCTTGTACATCGGCCAGCCGATCAGGACGAAAATGCCGAACCGGAAAATGACTTTGCGATACAGTGAGTCCTCTTCTCGGCGGCAGGCGCGGAAGACTTCCTCGTCGCGAAAGTGTCCGGTTTTCATATGATGCATCGCGTGGCTGCGCTGCCAGCCGCGATAGGGCACCAGAATGGCACCGTGCACCAGAATGCCGATGATCGAATTGGTCAGCCTGGATTTGGCGTAGGATCCATGTCCGGCGTCGTGCCCGATCACGAACAGGGACCACAGCATGGTGCCGATCAGGAACAGGATTGGCCACTCAAAATACCAAGCGCTGGTCTGGGTCAGGAGCGCATACAGGCCAGCAATGACCGCCAGGTCAAAGACAAGATATGCAGTTGAGCGCCAGAAATTGGGTTCAAAACAACGTGCTGGAATAGCCGCACGCAGGTCTTGCTGGGTGAAGGGGAGGTCTTTTGCGCTCATCTTGTACTCTGCTCATCGCTCTCAAACGGACGCGTCCCCTACACATCGCCCAGAAATACAGATGGATCGTTAACATTCCCGAATCCGTTTCGCCAAGGTGTATTGGCAAGAACGCCACACTTGCCCGGTGATGAAAGAGGCCGACTCACACGGAGCCTTGCCCGGAGGGGTGACGAAAGCTACGAAGCACCCCATATCTGCTGCGGCGCGGCACCGCGCGTCGTTTTTTATGGAGACAGGATGTCAAAAGAAGAAATCCTCGAGTTCAACGGCACGATTGTTGAACTTTTGCCGAACGCGACCTTCCGCGTGAAGCTTGAAAATGATCACGAGATCATTGGCTATACAGCCGGTAAAATGCGGAAAAACCGCATTCGTATCCTCACTGGGGACAAGGTTCTGGTCGAAATGACCCCTTACGATCTGACCAAAGGTCGGATCACCTATCGCTTCAAATAGGCTGCCGCCTTGAGCGAAACTGAGGTTCCAGATGGGTTCGAGCGGCATTTTCGCCGCTCTGGTCTGACCGACCCCTGGGAACCGCTCTACTCCCGAAAACGAAACGACCGGGTCCAGATGGGCCTGATCCTGGCAGACCAGCACTGCAATTCGCGCGGTCTGGTGCATGGCGGCTTGATCGCCGCCCTGGCTGACAATGCCATGGGATTGTCTTGCGTTGTCGCGCTGTCTGCGCTGGGCCGAGACGCCGGAAAGGGATTGGTGACCGTGTCCCTCGGCGCCGATTATCTCGGCAGTGCCAAACGCGGCGAATGGCTGGAAATCGATCCGGAGCCGGTAAAGGTGGGTGGTTCGATCTGTTTCGCGCGCGCGATCATTCGCGCCAATGACAAGCCGGTCGCCATGGCCAATGCGACTTTCAAAATCCTATGACCCGGCTCATTCTCGCCAGTGCCAGTCCGAGACGCCGGCAATTGCTGGCGCAAATCGGCATCGAACCGGATGGCGTGATGCCGGCGGATATTGATGAAACGCCGCTGCCAGATGAATTGCCGCGTGTGTATGCCGAGCGTCTGGGCCTCGAAAAAGCCGAAGCGGTTCATGCACCCGGGCAGTTCACAGTCGCGGGCGACACCGTCGTGGCATTGGGACGCCGGATCCTGCCAAAGGCGGAAACAGATGCCGAGGTGAGGGACTGCCTCGCGCGCGTCTCCGGGCGTTCACATCACGTCATGACGTCGGTCTGCGTGATTGCCCCGGATGGGCGGGTGGCGAAACGGTTGAGCGATACACGAGTCATCGTCAAGCGACTCAGCGAACCGGACATCGTTGCCTATGTTGAAAGCCAGGAAGGGATCGGCAAGGCCGGCGGTTACGCCATTCAGGGCTTGTTTGGCGCTCACATCCGCCAAATCACGGGAAGCTATACCGGTGTCATGGGGTTGCCGGTCTATGAAACCGCGCAATTACTGACCGGTCTCGGCTATCGATTGTAGAAATCGAATTCAATCTCGTACTGCAAATGGCCTTCACCCATTGAGAGATCATAATCCTCGAACCCATAAACATAGTCGAAGCGAACGGACTGTGATGGCAGGCTGGCAGAGTCGCGTCGCCGAATGGCGTTGCGAAACTCCAGAATGCGAGTTGGGGTTCCCAGGATGTCTCCGAGATCGTTGATGGCACCGATATGGCGAATGTAGTTGCCGTTTCGCGTGTTCGTGCCGAAGGACATGCCGTCATCCTGACCACGCCGCGTGATGCCGTAATTGAAACCGATATTGCCCAGCTGGTTCGTGGAGTTGAGGCCGCCGCCGGGGCCAAGCAGCCGCGCCTCAGCGGTCAGGTAAAAATCCGTGCGCGACGACAGGTAGAAGCTGCGTTGTGCAGATGTGTCCGCAGCGACGAGATCCGTTTCAAGCGACAGCGTGAACGGATCCATTCGGTCGCCCGCGTCGAGAAAACCGCTGCCATTCACATCGATCGGCAGTCGGTCTGGGACACCGTCCCCATTGGTGTCGATCCCCAGTCTGACGCTCTGGTCTTGCAAGGGAACCGAGTGAAACCCTTCAGTCCGCGTGCCGGTGAAGACCGGGTTGACGCTGCCCGATCCCTGAAACGGGTTTCCGGTCCATGGGATCATTCGCCCGCCGACAGGGACGGTTCCGCCTGTCGCGAAGACGTAATTGTCATAAACGTCGAACGAAAAGCCGTCGTGAACGACGATGCAGCCATAGGTTCGACAATAGAAATCTGAATCGAGCCAGGATGCCGCGGCGCTGGGCGCCAGCGACATCCATGAGAGGCCCGCGAGAAGAACGCGAAGATTAGTCGAGGGACGTCTCTTCATCGCTCGCTGCACCAGTTGGAAGGGCGGTTTCCTCAAAAGTGAGGTCTGACTCGAATGGCGCCAGCATCACCGAACCAGTCGAGCTTTGTGGCGCGAAAATGTTTTCCAGTGTGACCCGAACTTCCGGATTGGTTGGCAAGTCCTGTGTCAGCGGAATCCGGTAGGTGCGGGTCGCCTCGTCGAGAACGACAAGATTGCTGATCGGCTCCTTGATCGTTTCGCCCTGGTCGCCACTGATCTGGATCTCGCCGCGCAGACGGGCGTGAGCGTTCCCCGTATTGGTCAGGTCGAACGTAACCGCCTGCTCGCCCTCGGCAGAGGTGGTCAGTGCGGCCTGCTTGATTGCAGGTGCGCTCTCGGCGTCGCCCATGGTCAGGTAGAACAGGCTGGCAATCTGGTATTTTTTCCAGACGCCGGACTGGCCTGAGCGTTCTTCGGGAAGCAAGGTCGATGCGATCAGGGCAAAGCGATAGTCACCTTCGCGGTCAACCCGGATCGGGGCGGCCATGTCGACGATGATTTGCTCGGTTTCACCCGGTTTCAGCGTGACGAAGGCCGGGCTGAACCGGACCCATTCGGCGGCCGACGTGTCGCTTTCGCCGGGCGGGTTGAGTTGGATCTGGCCATCATTGTCGAGGGCCCAGTCCGCAAGACCGAGGGTCAATGCAATCGTATCTTCCTGGTGGACATTGCCGAGATTGATCACCTGTCTTTGGCGGTCACCGGGTTGAACTGAAATCTCGACGGTCGTTGGCTGCAAACCGATGCCGAAAGAGTAAGCTGGAGCGGAGACCGGCGCGAGCGCCAGTGCCAAGAATCCATAGCGTAGCGTAGACGTGAAGCCCATTTAACAAATCCCTCATTAAAATTGTTATTTTTTATCTATTTACGCCAAACGGGTTACCGGATTGTTTCCAAGCTGATTTCGCGCTGATATCTAGCGCTTGCGGGCGGCGGAGCGCTCAGGTAACGCGAAACGATGAAACTCCCAGGTCACAAAAAACGGCGTGAACACGTCGCCGCCGATCTCTCAACCATTCCAGGGCGCAAACGCGCCGAACAGGAGATGGTCTTGGGCGATCACGGGTTCTTGCGTGAAAGTTTCCAGAACCTGCATCAAATCAGCGACGAGATGTGGCGTGCGAACCAGCCCAATCCGCGGCAGATTGCCGAACATGTGCGTCTGCGCGGGATCAAGACCATCATCAATCTGCGTGGAGAAAGCACCAAAGGCTATTACCTGCTCGAAAAGGAGGCTTGCGAGGCCGAGGGCGTCGAACTGATCGATTTTCGCGTCTATTCGCGCGATACGCCAACTGTCGAGCGCGTGTTTGAGGCGAAGGCGCTTTTTGACAGGATCGCTTACCCGGCGCTGATGCATTGCAAGTCGGGCGCTGATCGTGCCGGCCTGATGAGCACGCTGTACATGATTTTTCGAGCGGGTGAGCCCGTCAGCCTGGCAAAGCAGCAACTGTCAAAGAAATACCTGCACATGAAGGAAGGTAAAACCGGCCTTCTCGACGCCTTCTTCGACGCCTATGTCGAGGCTGAAACAGCGACGGGTATTGGCTTTGAAGACTGGCTGCGCACTGAATATGATCGCGAACAGCTGAAGACCGATTTCCTCAAATCAGGGCAGGCCAAGCTCCGGCTGGACTGGTTCTTGCGGCGGGAATAGTCGCTTTTTTTCTCTGGCAATGGGTCGGGATTCATGGGACGGTTCCTCTGTGCGAAACATCGAGGAAAGGGGTTCGCTCATGAGAAACATCATTTTGGCACCTGTGATTGCGCTGGGATTGGCAGCGTGTGGAGGTGGTCCCGGTGCTGCAAAAGCGGCGATCGTGGAAGCCTGTATGGAAGAAGATGGCGGCACCCAGAAATCGTGCACCTGCTTCGCTGATCTGGCGGTAGAAAAACTTGATCCCGAAATCGTTGACGCGCTGGCGGAAGCCGCGAAAGCCGACGATCCTGAAGCCGTGATGGCATCGAAAATGGGAGAGCTTGGTCCAGCAGAAATGGGTCAGTTCGTGGAGCTTATGATGGAAGCTTCCTCCAAATGCGAAATGAGCATGTAGCGCTCGACGACTGGATTTAATTGGACAGCCCGGAGCTGAAAGAAATCAGTCGCCCGGGCTGTTTTTAAGTAGAAAGAAGACGTCATGAAATTCTTCATTATCAATAGCTTCCGCCTAATGGTTTATGTCGCGTACCTGGCGACGATCATCATTGGATTGCTGCTCGCCTATTATAATGCGGTTCCCCAGAAAGGGGCGATGATCACGGACCTCATCGGCATTGAAGGCACAATGGCGCAAGTGCTCGCCTTCGCGGCCTTGTCCGTCGGCAGCTGGATCATTGCCAGCGTCGTTGCTGGTTTGATCGTGACCATTCTGGATATCCGGGACGACATCAATGATCGTCTGCCGGACGCACGGCGCGACGACTAAACCCAAATCACGACGGAGAGCCATATGAGCGCGCTGGAAACCGCGAGCGTCTATATCGCGGCTAATATTCTAATTCTCGTATGGCTCGCTTTCCGCGTCGTCGCACGTCGATTCCGTGGAAAGATCTCAATCGGCGATGGCGGGTCAGATGATCTCGCCACCGCCATCCGTGTACACGGCAATGCCAGTGAATATATCCCTGGTATGCTGATCGGCCTGCTCGCGCTCGCCTTCCTGGAGGCGCCGGCCTGGACCATTCACGCGCTCGCCATCCCATTCACATTGGGCCGGTTGATGCATGTCATCGGAATGTCCAGTGGACCGATCCAGTTCCGCCAGATTGGCGTTTTGCTGACCTGGGTGACGATGGTCATTCTGTCGCTTGCGTTGTTGTACTACGCCTTTAACTAGGCGCAGATGGATCGCGTTCGTCTCGTATTCGACACCATTCCTGCTGCTCTGGCGGGCGCAAGAACAGTTGCGCTATCGACCCTGGGGTACGCGCTCGCATTTGTAGTCTCCGTCGCAATTCTGTTCTTCGGTGCGGTTTCGCTTCCGGATAATGGCACCGGGTCAATTGGGTTCCTGGCGTTGGCTGGCGTGGCGATGTTTGGCGGATGCGCGTTTTCAGCGGCGGCTTATCAACGGCTCCTCGGCGTTGAAGGCAAGGTACTGAGATCCGCGTGGCAATTGATGCTGGCCTGGTTCCTCGTCGCCGTGATCGCCGCAATTATTGTCACCTTCCTGCTATTGTTCTTCTCGTTGATCGGATCGAGCCTCGGGGTCGTGTCTGCGGAGCGCGGACAGGACATCACGGACATGGCAGCGCAGATGCGCGACAGCGGTACATTCTACCCGCTGTTCGGCCTGTTCATTCTGGCCTTGCTGGGCGTCTTCTGGTTCTCCGCGCGAATGATGTTGTTCGCCGCCGCCACGGTCGCGCAAGGCAGCGTGCATGTGTTCAGGACCTGGGCCTGGACCAAGGGAGCGTTTCTGCGTCTCGCCTTTGGCCTGATCGTCTTTGTGCTGCTGCCGGTCTTGGCCGCGTTATATGTTGCGCACGGGGCTCTTGGCCTTCTGCCGGCGACGGAAAGCCTGGCCATGATGGCGGTTCAGTCAGCGGCCGTCCACGCTGCAGCGATGGTGCCAGTCGTCTGGGTGAGCCATGGGTTCACGGCCTTCGTGCTGTCGGAAATCCAGCCGAAAACAACCCCGCCAGATTGACCTAAGGGCAGCCCTGCGCTCTGTTGAGGCGTGTTCAGGGAGGCAGGCATGGCGAAACCATTCAGTTTTGACAACGCAGCATTTCATTTCATGCGCGCAGACGGACCCGAAGGGTTCCTGCTGAGATATCTCATCGCTTACGCAATTGGCATCGCCGTGCTCGCAATTTTGAGTTTTTACGCGCTCCGGCCCATTCTCCAGGCCTATGTGCAAGCCTTCGCAATGATGAGTCAGGGCGCATCAGAGGCACAGATCGAGCGCGCGCTTGGCGAATCCATTCTCGGCAATCTCGGCCGCGTTGCCCTGGGTTACCTGGCCATGTTGCTGGTCTATGCCGCGTTCTGGTCAATGATGGAGTCTGCCGTCTTGCGCCGCTACATTCGCGAAGAAGGGTTCAGCATTGGCTGGGGCGACGATGAATGGCGGATGCTGGTGATTGGCCTGATCTGGATGGTCTCGTTCTTTGTCGCCTATATCGCCCTGATCCTCGCATCGGTGATCCTGATTGCTCCGGTCGGCGTCATGGCCGGGGACAATATCGCCTTGATGGGTATGTGGGGCACGATTGTGGTGATCGCGCTTCTCGCTGTGTGGCTCTATTTTGCGGTCCGGCTTTCGGCTGCGGGCGCGCTTACGATACGGGATCGCAAGGTGGCTTTTTTCGATGCCTGGGGCGCCACGAAGGGCCGGTTCTGGCCGCTTTTGGGTGCGTTCATCATCCTCGGTTTGATGCTCTATGTCGGCATCCTGGTGCTCTACTTCATTGGCGCATTTGCGGTGCTCGGCGCCGCCATGAGTGGCATGGACCTGGCGCAGCTGGAGCAGAATCCGGATGCGATGTTCAGCGCCTTTGCCAGCCCGGCCGTGTGGATTCCGCTCGTGCTGATCTATTTTGCCATGCTGTTATATCAGGGCTTCTGGCAATATGCCTGGGCCGGCATTCCGGCCTTGACCGCAAAGACAGATCCGCGCACCGGAGGCATGCACGATGCCGCGGACTCGTTCTAGCTAGCGAACGATCTCGCTGCCAAACAGCGCCTCGATCTTGTCACCATCATAGCCAAGGGCGGCCAGCACGTCGCGTGAATGCTCGCCCATGCGCGGTGACGGACCTTTCGGACCATCATCGGTGCCCGGAAAGCGGATTGGCGAGGCAGGTGAGGCGAAGCTGGAGCCGTCGCCGCTGGCGCTGGGCACCTGCGTGATGCCGCCAGCCGCTGCGACTTGTGGGTCCTTTGCGACCTCGGCCAGCGTCTGTACCGGAGCCCATGCAATGGCCTCGGCGTCAAGGCGGGCGGCAATCTCAGCCTTGCTGTACTTGCCAAACGCCTCATCCATCAAGGTGACCAGCTCTGCCGCATGCGCCCGCCGTGACTTGCCGGTGGTGAAACGCTCATCCTCAATCAGGTCAGGCCGGTCCATGACCCGGCACAGCGGCGCCCAGTCGACATTGCCCTGACGCGAGACGATGCAGAACCAGCTGCCATCCTTGGTCTTGAAGAAGTTCATCAGGGGCTGGATTTGTTCGTGCCGCGTCTTGGTCGAACCGATTTTCCCGAAGAAGAGCTGGATGGCGAAGTCGGATCCCATCGCAAACAGTGCAGCCCGCAACAGTGAGGCTTCGACCAATTGCCCCTGGCCAGTGCGCTGGGCCTTGACAAGGGCGGCACAGATCCCCGCCGCCGCCGCCATGCTGGTCGTGTGATCGCCGAATGCGGTCCGCAATGCGAACGGATCCTGACCTTTCGGGACGGTCAAATGGCCAACACCGGCACGAGACCAGAACGATGCGACATCAAAGCCGGGCTTGTCCGCGTCCGGGCCTTCAAGGCCATATCCGGTCAGCGTGCAATAGACGAGTTTGGGATTGATCTTGATCAGAGAGGCAAAATCGAGGCCGGCGCGATTGAGCCCGCCAGGCCGGACATTTGTCAGGAACACGTCGGCATCGCTGGCCAGGTCTCTCAAAACCGCCTGGCCTTCGGGCGTGCTGGTGTCGAGAATGATCGACTTCTTGCCGCGATTATCGAAGTCGAACACCGGATTGTCCTGGAAGTCGGTGCCGATCGTGCTGAAGAAATTGCGGATCGGGTCGCCCTTTGGTGGTTCGATCTTGATCACCTCTGCGCCCCAGTCGCTGAGGATGCCGCCCGCACCGGGCGCGGCCATATATGTCGCGTGTTCAATGACTTTGATGCCGTCCAGCATGGCAATTCCTCTGTTCTGAGCGTCTCTGGAGAGAGGCTTTGGTAAACCAGGTGTTAACCCGGACAGGTCATTTATTCATAAATAAGAATCGGTGACAGGGATTACGCCGCGATATGACTGTACAAAGCATGCGTCCGGAGCTGAGCGAAGCCGACATCATTCGGTTGATGAAAGGCGAAACATCAGAAGAGCGGGCAACCGTTGCGCACCGACTGTGCCGTCGCATCGCCGTTGACGTGCTGAGCGATGATGAGCGTGATTTTGCTGACGAGATCATTCAGATCCTCGCCAAGGACACCGCGGAGCTGGTGCGCCGCACGTTGGCCGTGACCTTGCGCAATTCGCCGCGACTGCCACACAGCGTCGCAATTGAACTCGCACAGGACGTTGAATCTGTCGCCATTCCGATTCTGGAGAATTCACCGGTCTTTTCTGATGAAGACCTCATCGAGCTGGTGCTGGCCGTGACGGCCGCCAAGCAAAGCGCGATTGCCGCCCGGTCGACGATTTCAGGTTCGCTGGCGGAAGTCATTTGTGAACACGCGGACGAATCGGCCGTGCAAACGATTGCAGGCAATATGGGCGCCGATTTGACCGATCGCGCCATGGAACATTCGATCGAGCGGTTCCCGGCCAATGCCGAGATGCATGAAAACCTGGTCTTGCGCGATCACATTCCGGTTCACATCGCCGAAAAGATGGTGTCCCTGGTGTCCGGGCAGGTGTTCGACATGCTGATCAACCGGCATGAACTACCAGCGCAGATGGCCATCGATCTTGCGGCTGGCGCCCGTGAGCGCGCAACCATTGATCTGGTCGAGCAGGCCGGACGCACCAATGACCTGCCAAGATTTGTCTCGCAGCTCAATCTCAATGGCCGGCTGACCCACTCGCTGATCATGCGGGCCTTGTGCGTCGGGCATATGCCCTTTGTCGAGCATTCGCTGGCCGAACTGTCGGGTGTGCCACATGCGCGGGCCTGGTTGATGATTCACGATGCCGGCCCGTTAGGGCTGCAAGCCATTTTTGATCGTGCCGGGCTGCACCGCAAACTCTTGCCAGCTTTCCGGGCAGCGGTGAAAGTCTTTCACGAACTGGAATTCGATGGTGAAGCCAATGACAAGGCCCGCTTCCGCATGCGGATGATCGAGCGGGTCCTGACCCAGTTCCAAGCCATCCCGAAAGATGATCTCGATTATCTTCTGGAAAAGCTCGACGCCTACGCCGAACAGGCCAAACGTCGCGAGGAAACCGCGGCCTAGGCGTCCGTCTTCATTCGAAAACCATATTCCACGCCGACACTGTTGAGAAATTCCGTGTCGCGCCAATAGGCATTTTCGGCGACGACCAGCATGCCACTGCACGCGGCGGCGTCGATCCGGTTCTGCAGCTCTTCATCGGCCTCGATTTTGCGGGCATCGACCCGCATGCTATCGAGCAGTACACGCAGGGAATAGCTGAGCGGGGCCTGCCACGATCGCGAGGCGTTCAGCGAAACCCGGAACCCGCAGCGACGTAGCGCTTCGATCCCTTCGATCGCATTTTGTGCAGAGGGCAGGGCCAGAGCGGCATCCTCGACCTCAAGACAGATCTCCTGAGGGCAGAGATGGGTTCGCGACACAGCGGCGTCACAGGCGACCGCCGTGTCTGGATGGATCAACGCAACCATTGGGATGGGGATAATCACAGGACGTTCTGTCGTGCGATAGTGCGCATCCTGCGCAACATCTTCAACGCGTTCCGCGATCCATTCAGCAGGAGAGGCGGTCTCGCTGCGTTCTGCAGCAAGAGCCACCCGACCGAAAACCGCCCGTTCTTCGAAACGTTTCTCGGCTTCGGCAAACAACAACACAGCGTCGCCCGTCTCCAGGTGCATGACCGGCAGCAGCCGATTGCGGATTGGGGCGGGGTTTTGCGCGGCGTGTTGGTGATCTGTAAACTGGTGCATTCTGCTTCCGTGACGTTGGGACAAGCACCGTACTTACCGAAGCATAGTTGAAATCGCGCGCACGTTTGGGTTGTGATTTCGCTCAAATTTGATCGAATTTTTTCGGAGTATGAATGTCTGATTCAACCAAGCCCCGCCTGTCCGCGACGATCCTGTTATTGCGTGATGATCCAGATCTTCAGGTGCTCATGGTGAAGCGCCATTACGAGATCGATTTTGCTTCAGGCGCCTACGTATTCCCGGGTGGCAAGGCGCATGATGAAGACGCCGATCCGGCTTGGGCAGACCATTGCGATGGTGATTTTGCGGGCGAGGAACAGGCCGCCCGAGTCTCGGCGGTGCGCGAAGCTTTTGAAGAGTCCGGCATCATTCTGGCGCGTAGCAAGGCAGACCGCGGCGCAGGGGCACCGCTGGTCGGCGCAGAAGTGGCGGAAGCGATTGCGCCCATGCGCGGCGCCGTCGACCGCCGCGAAGCCAGCTTCCTGACGCTGATCCAGGAACATGATCTGGTCCTGGCCCTCGATGCGCTCGTGCATTTCGGCCACTGGATCACGCCGACAATGATGCCGAAACGGTTCGACACGCATTTCTACCTCGCCGCGACGCCGCCCGGTCAAATCGCAGAGCAGGACGGCCGCGAAACGACAGAAGCGGTGTGGGTGGGGCCACAAGAGGCGCTGGATCAGGAGGAAGCCGGGACGGCCACGATTATTTTTCCAACGCGGATGAACTTGGGCAAGCTGGCGGAAACCTCGACCACGGAAGCGGCGTTGTCGCGCTTCGCCAACGAGGCAGTGGTCACGGTGCTGCCGGTTGTCGGCAAGGATGAGGACGGATCGCCTTGCCTGCACATTCCAAAGGAAGCAGGCTATATCCAGAGCATCGAGCCCCTGCAGCGCGTCGCCGATGTCGCAAAGAGCAAATGACCAGGACTTTTGGAGATTCAGTCGAGTTAGCGACATCCGGACCGATCGCGACGGTGACACTGGATCGTGGTGATGGGCGCAATGCGATGTCGCTCAAGGTCATGCAATCCCTGATCGACGCGGCCACCTATCTCGCCTCTGACACAGACACGCATGTCGTCGTGTTGACCGGCGCCGGGGCGTTTAGTGCCGGCGCTGATCTGAAAGATCCAGACCGCGCCGAGATCAGGAACCGCACGAGACTGGAGCAGCGCCAATCCCTGAAGCTCGGCCCGGATATGTGCGGTGCCTGGGAAGCGCTGGAACAGATCACCATTGCCGCCATCGAGCGATATTGCATTGGCGGCGGTGTCGCTCTGGCGATCGCCTGTGATCATCGCATCATCGCCGAGGATGCGCACTTTCGGCTGCCGGAAATCCCGCTCGGCATGAATATGAGTTGGCAGAGCAATCCGCGAACGGTGGCACTGGTCGGCCCATCCAGAGCCAAGCAGTTCACCATCCTGGGCGAACCCTGTTCCGCCGCGCAGGCGCTGGACTGGGGATTGGCGGACGAGGTCAGCGCCCCTGGGGAGGCAAAGACTGCGGCCATGGCGTTGGCCGAGCGCTATGCCAAGGTACCGCCAATTGCGCTACGGATGACCAAGCAGGCGATGAATGTCGCCGCGACACCGCTCGGATACGCCACCAGCTTCATGGATCGGGATCAGTTCGCCTATGCCGCGACCACAGAGGATCAGACGGAAGCGGTGCGCGCTTTCCTGGAAAAGCGCGCGCCTGCATTCAAAGGCGACTAACGCTTGTAGGCGAGCGGCTTGTCGCTTTCATCAAGATCCAGGTAGCGATCGCGCAGCTTGGTCTGCCGGCTTTCAAGCGATTGTGGCACGCCATCAATGAATACCGCTGTCGGGGCGCTGGCCGTTTCCAGCGGATCGCCATCCCAGATCACCAGGTCAGCAGCACTGCCACGCTCGACAGTACCATGATTGTCGAGTCCGAAAATGTCGGCCGGAACCGTCGTCATCGCCGCCATTGCGTCGTCAAAACTGACCCCATTGGCGACTGCGTTGCCGGCCGATTGCAGCACCAGGCGCGCCTGGTGACCGTCAAAGCCCATATGCGCAAAGGCGGTGGGGACGTTTGCGGCGATCAATCGCTCAGCATTCTTGCTGGTCGCCCCGAGCTGCGCAAAGCTTGCTGGCAGGTTTTGGAACGGATCGATGATGACCGGAATGCCAGCTGCAGCCAGCTCGTCCGCCACCATCCAGCCTTCATCTGCCCCGACTATCACCAGGTTGAGGTTTGGGTTTTCAGTCTTGAAATCCATCACCTTGCGCAGGTCGCTAGCACGGTGAGCGGCGACGAGGATCAGTTGCTGCCCGCGAACCGCGCGCCCGAATGCCTGCGCGTCGGCGCGGGTCAGGGCGTCGCCTTCATTGTGCGCCATGAAGCGCGCAGGGTAGCCACGCGCATCTGCGAACGCACCGCGCAGCGACGCCCAGGCCGCAGATCGCGAGCCACCAGCCAGTCCGGCACCGCCTTCGCCCATATCGATATAAACGAAGGCACGCGGATCGGACACGGAATCGGCTGCGCCGCTGGTATCGGCAACGAAACCCTGACCGGCGATCAGCGACCCGCCATGCGCGGGCGCAACGGCGACCCGTGTGACGCCTTCAATACGTGTCACGTCGATCGACGTCGCCGCGGGATTGAAACTGTCCGAGGCACGCAGCGCGACGGAGAATTCCGAACCACTGGCATTGGTGTCATTGGTCGAGTCTTCGGCGCCCACTTCGACAATGCCGGTGCGTGAGAAGGGCGAAAAGATGCCGGGTGTCACCCAATTGCCATCAGCATTGATGATTTCAGTGCCGCTGGGCGGCGCGAAATTGACGCCTATCCCGGCAATCTCTCCATTCGAGATATAGATATTGGCGTTGTCCAGCGTGCCAGCCTCGGTGCCGGTCCAGACCTTGGCATTGACGATGGCAACATCCTGTGCAGACGCGCCAAGGGCAATGACCGCCGTGGCCGCTGCGGAAAGAAGAAACTTGCGGATCATTTCAGGTCTCCCTCACCAGGCTGTCCAAGCTCGAAATCCATCACCGGGGTCAGGTCAGGATTGCCGCGATCGTACATTAATGCGCCATCGACAAAGACCTTCTCGGCTTGGCTGTAGACGCTGAACGGGTCACCTGACCACAATACGACATCGCCGTCCTTGCCGGCCTCGAGTGAACCGGTCTGATCGAACACGCCGAGGGACTTTGCCGGATTGGCGCTCAGCCATTGCCAGGCGTCAGCATTCGAAATGTCGATGCCCGCGCGGCGGCCATCGGCAAGAGCCTTGGACGCTTCCTGATTGAGGCGTTGAATGCCGATGTCGCTGTCCGAGTGGACAATGGCACAAGCGCCGGCCTTGTGTACCATCGGGATGTTCTCACGGACCCCGTCATAGGATTCCATCTTGAATCCCCACCAGTCCGCCCACATCGACGAACAGGCGCCGTAATCGGCGAGCTTGTCGGCGATCTTGTAGCTTTCGACGGCATGGTGGAAGCTCGTGACCTTGTAACCAAATTCCTCGCTCATATCCATGATCTGCGCCATCTCATCGGCGCGGTAGCAGTGCATGTGAACCAGGATGTCACCATTGATGACGCCCATCAGCGTATCCAGTTCGAGGTCGCGCGCAGGCGGATCGCCGCCTTGATCGGCATACTTGTCCCATTTGCGCTTGTATTCGACCGCTTTCGCCCAGGCCATGCGATAGCCTGCGACATTGCCCATCCGGGAATAGGGCGCGCCGCCGGGGAACCGCCCGCCACCATAGCCGTAGACGCGTTTCGGGTTTTCGCCGCAGGCCATTTTCAGCGTGTACGGTGCGTTCGGGAATTTCATCCCCTGAACGGTTCGTGCTGGAACGTTTTTCAATGTCACACCGCGCCCGCCAAACAGGTTTGCGGACCCTGGCAGGATCTGCATCGAGGTGACGCCGCCAGCGAGGGCGCGCGGGAATCCAGGATCCTGAGGCCAGATGCCGTGTTCGGCCCAGACTTCGGCGGTCACCGCAGCACTGATTTCGTTGCCGTCACCATGTGCGCTGACGCTCGGACTCGGATAGACACCAAGGTGAGAGTGATTGTCGATGATGCCTGGCGTGACCCATTTGCCGCTGGCATCGATCACGGTCGCGCCGTCGGGTGCGGGAATGTCTTCGGCCACCTCGGCGACTTTGCCATCGACGATCAGGACATCGCCGCCGTCAATCTGTCCACCAATGCCGTCAAGCACGGTGGCATCTTTCAGCAAGGTCGTGGTCGAAGGATATGGCGTATAGGTCGAGGGAAACGGATTGCGGTCAATTTCGACCTTGTCGCCGCTGTCCTTGGCGGCATCACCGCCGCCACCTCCGCAGGCCGACAGTGCCAATGCTGCCGATCCAACAACGAAAAATAGTCGCCTCATCACTTACCCCGCAAGTCACCAATTCGCGGCAGTGTGTTCCTTTTGATCAGCTTGGCAAGGGCAAAATCGCTACGCCCAGAGCGGTTTGACGCAATTTTCCACCGACATATCGAGCTCAAATGTGATCGGAGTCGGCGCCGGATGGCTTTGGAAGCGGTTGAGGCTCTTGTGCGCTTGCGCATAGGTGGCCTTGGCCAGCGCCGCCAGGTCAACGCGCTTCTGGGTTTTTGGCGACAGTTTCATTTTCCGGCGCAGTAGTGCATTCGCATAGATGGCGTTTGTGTTGACCGCGCTCTCAAACGTCGTGAACGCGTATGACAGCGACACGTTCAGACTTTGCGTGTTCTGAATTCGATAGGGTGAGAATTGCGGCCAGGTGACGCCCATGCCCGGCTTGAGATCGAAGATGCGGGCGTGTTTGTCGAACGAATCCCGGAACGGAAGGACATTGGATCTCGTTTGGTGGACCATCTGCTCAATGTGCTCAGGCGCGACATGCTTTTCGTCACACGGGAACAATCTCAGCCGCTTGCTGCCGCGGATCTGGAACATGGCAGACATGGATAGGTCGAGCCGGTAAGGCGACTGCACGTTCGGAGACGAAATGATCAGGTTCATGCCGGGGCGGGAAATGTTGCGCGCCGTTGCCTTGCTCAGGCTCCGGTGAATTTCGGCCGCCATCGGCTGCAGGACGGGCAGCGAGAGATCGGCCTGGCGCAAGGTCAGCCAGATCTGCCCGTGTTTGACCGCCTCGACAATGTCCTTGCCCGGCATGCGCGGCGCGCGGCCCCGCAGCGTCGAGCGCCGGCCATCGCCGGTTTCCCCGCTGGTCCAGATTTCGAGCGCGTTGCGCGGATACAGATCCAGCAGCGTGGCCAGACCGCTGTTCGAGAACAAGTCTGATTGTTCAAACAGGTGATCCGCTCTCAGGATTTCCGTCCCGAACGTCTGTTTTGCATCAGTTGGCCAGTATACAATCATGTCGCATCTCTAAAGCTCGTGAACCATCTCACGTGCCTGATGCAATTTAGAGGCCAAGTTCGCCTATGGCGCGAACTCTGATGCGCTGTTCGCTAGATATCGAGCTCTTCGGCGAAATGGGCATTTTCCTGGATGAAGCGATAGCGATGCTCCGCCTTCTTGCCCATCAGCGTATCGATCAGCTCGGCCGGTTTGGCTTCGGTCAGTTCATCAATGCTGTCCGGAAGGGTGATCCGCGCCAGGGTGCGGGTTTCCGGATTCATCGTGGTTTCCTTGAGCTGGGACGGGTTCATTTCACCGAGACCCTTGAAGCGACTGAGCTCGACCTTCTGGTTCGGCTTGAACTCCAGTTCCATCAGGAGTTCCTTGTCCTCATCGTCCATCGCATAGATCGACTTGCCCTTGTAAGAGAGCTTGTAGAGCGGGGGCATCGCCATATACAGGCGACCGCTCTCGATCAGACCGGGCGTCATCTTGTAGAAGAACGTGATCAGCAGCGCCGCAATGTGCGCGCCATCGACGTCCGCATCGGTCATGATGATGATTTTTTCATAGCGCAAATCATCAATGTTGAAGCGCGAGCCGACGCCCGTGCCAAGCGCCAGCAGGAGGTCCTGCAGCTCCTGGTTCTTGTCCATCTTTTCAGCGGTTGCCGACGCGACATTGAGGATCTTCCCGCGCAGGGGCAGGATGGCCTGTGTCTTGCGGTCACGGGCCTGCTTGGCCGAGCCGCCCGCTGAATCGCCCTCGACCAAGAACAGTTCAGTGTCGCCCTTGCTGTCGGCGCAATCGGCGAGCTTGCCGGGCAGGCGCAGCTTCTTGGTCGCGGACTTGCGCGCCACTTCCTTGGCCTTGCGGCGGCGGGCGCGCTCATCCGCGCGCTCGATCGCCCAGGTCAGCAGCTTGTCCGCTTCCTTGGGGCTCGCTGCCAGCCAGTGATCGAAGCGGTCACGGACGCAATTCTCGACCAGGCGGAAGGCGGCCGTGGTCGACAGCTTGTCCTTGGTCTGGCCAACAAATTCCGGGTTGCGGATGAACACGGACAGAAGCAGGCCGGAATGGCCCATAATATCGTCTGCGGTGATCGACGTGCCCTTTTTCTGTCCGGTCAGTTCGGCATAATTGCGCATTGCCTTGGTGATCGCAGAGCGGAACCCCGCTTCATGCGTGCCGCCATCAGGCGTCGGGATGGTGTTACAGTAAGAGCGTGAGAACCCGTCCGTCTCGCCAAAGCCAGCCGCAGTCCAGGCAATCGCCCACTCGACCTTGCCGTCCTCGCTTTCGACCAGGCCGGCAAAATGCTGCTCGGTGATCGTCGCCTTGCCCTTGAACACTTCATCAAGCTGGTCCGCCAGACCATTCGGATAGGACAGGACTTTTTCCGCCGGGACCTTGGAGTCCTCCGGCAGCAGCTCCGGATCACATTTCCACCGCACTTCCACACCGCGGTAGAGATACGCCTTGGAGCGCGTCATCTGGAACAGGCGCTGCGGCTTGAAACGCAGTTTCTCGCCAAAGATCTCGATGTCAGGCTTGAACCGCACAGTCGTGCCGCGGCGATTAGGGGCTGGCCCCTTCAATTCCAGCGGGCCGGTGACCTTGCCACGTTCAAATGCCTGGAAATACAGTTTCTTGTCGCGGGCAACCTCGACTTCCATCCGTTCCGACAGCGCGTTCACGACTGAAGAGCCTACCCCATGCAGGCCGCCGGCGGTTTCATACGCCTTGTTCGAGAACTTCCCGCCTGCATGTAGCGTCGTCATGATCACTTCGAGCGCCGACTTGCCAGGATATTTCGGATGCTCGCCAACCGGGATGCCGCGGCCATTGTCGACCACTTCGACATAGCCATCAGCGCGCATGTGGACCTCGATGCGCGTGGCGTGACCCGCGACGGCTTCGTCCATCGAGTTATCGAGGATCTCTGCGAACAGGTGATGATAGGCGCGCTCGTCAGTGCCGCCAATATACATGCCGGGACGTTTGCGCACGGGTTCGAGGCCTTCGAGGACCTCGATGTCTTTCGCGCTATAGCCAGAAGGATCAGTTTTCATATCGTCAAACAGGTTTGATTGCTTTGCAGCGCCCATAATGGTTTTCTCCCCGTAAGCCCATTCGCCCACTGATTCCAAGGACTTCCATCATGACGAATACGATTAATACGCCGTTAACCCTGCCCTCTGGAGTCGAATTGCCGAACCGGTTGGTGAAGGCTGCGATGACCGAAAGACTGGCCAATGCGCGCAATGAGGTCACCGACCGCCACCTGCAGCTGTACAAGGCCTGGGGGGATGGTGGGATCGGTCTGCAGATCACCGGGAATGTCCAGGTCGACCGGCGAAATCTGGAAGCGCCGGGAAATGTTGTTATCGACGGAACACCTTCGAATGAACATGCTGTAATGCTCGGAAAATGGGCAGAACTCAGCAAAGCTGGCGGTGGGAAGATCGTCATGCAGCTCAGCCATGCCGGGCGTCAAACTATGAAAATGGTCAACAAGCAGCCGGATGCGCCGAGCGCCATCGCTGTCGACCTGCCAGGTGGACAGTTCGGCACGCCGCGGGCGATGACGGGCGACGATATCAAACGCCTGATTGATAAATATGCCGTCGCTGCGAAGGCGGCCCGTGCTGCGGGGTTTGACGGCGTCCAGATCCATGCTGCGCACGGCTATCTGATGAGCCAGTTCCTGTCGCCGCTGACCAATCAGCGCGACGATGAATGGGGTGGGGCGCTGGAAAATCGCGCACGGGCCCTGTTGGACGTTGTGCGCGCGACCAAGGCGGAGGCGGGCCCCGGTTTCGGGATCTCGGTGAAATTGAACTCGACCGATTTCCAGAAAGGCGGCTTCACCAAGGCGGACTCGATGGCAGTGATCGGGATGCTGAACGAGCTTGGCCTGGATTTCGTAGAGATTTCGGGCGGCAATTATGAACAGCCCAAGATGATGGACATGGAGGGCCTGAAGCCCGTCCACGAGGAAGGGGCGCGAGAGAGCACGCGCAAGCGCGAAGCCTATTTCCTGGAATATGCAAAGGAAGTGCAGGCCGCCGCGACCATGCCGTTAATGGTGACGGGCGGCTTCCGCACCCGCGCGGGGATGAATGACGCGCTGGCCGCGGGTGAAGCCGACCTGATCGGGCTCGGCCGTCCGCTCTGCGTCGATGTCGATGCCCCAGGGCAGCTGTGCGCGGGCGAGCTCGAGGCGCTGCCGAAATGGGAGAAGTCCCTGCGGATCGGGCCGGGCATATTCGGACCGAATTCCTCCATCGGCCTGTTCAAGGCGCTGAATGGCTTTGGCATGCAGGGCTGGTTCTACACCCAGCTGCATCGGATTGCCGATGGCGATGCGCCAAACCGCAAGCTTGGCGTGCTCAGCGCGTTCCTGAAAATGCAGGGGCTCGACTCAAAGATGGCGAAAGCGTACCACGCCGATCTTGCAGCAAAAGAGACCGCATGAGCCTGAGCATTTCGTCCGCTTTTGACGGCGGCAATATCATCGTCAAAGACGCCAGTGATCCACAAAATGTACGCCTGGAAATCGCCCGGGATCACCAGTCGGACTTTTATCAATGGTTCTATTTCCGGGTCACGGGACAGGCGGAACAAAAGCTGCGCCTGGTGCTCGAGAATGCCGGTGGCGCAGCCTATCCGAAGGGATGGAACAATTACCAGGCGGTTGTCTCCTACGATCTCGAAAGCTGGCGCCGGGTGCCGACAAGTTATGACGGCACCGTCCTGACCATCGAGACCGAGACCGGCGCAGGCTCGGTCTATGTTGCTTATTTCGCGCCCTATTCGATGGGCCGTCACCGCAAGCTGATCGCGCGCGCCGGCGCGCTCGCCGAAGCCACGGTCAGCGTGCTCGGCCAGACGCTGGATGGCCGCGACACGGACCTGATCACGATCGGCACGCCGGGCGATGACAAGCGGGCGCTGTGGATCACGGCGCGCCAGCATCCTGGGGAAACCATGGCCGAATGGTGGATGGAAGGATTCCTGGATCGTCTCGCCGATACCGAAGACCCCGCCGTGGCGTTGCTGCGCCAACATGCGGTTCTGTACCTGGTGCCGAACATGTGTCCGGATGGCAGTGCGCGCGGGCATTTGCGGACCAATGCAGCGGGTGTGAACCTCAACCGCGAGTGGCACGACCCGAGTCTGGACAAAAGTCCGGAAGTCTTCCTTGTGCTTGAAAAGATGAAGGAAACCGGACTTGATTTTGCGCTTGATGTGCATGGTGACGAAGCCCTGCCATACAATTTCATCGCTGGCACCGAAGGCATCCCGAGTTGGTCAAAACGCTGCGAAGAGCTGCAACAGACGTTCAAAGCAGCCTATGTGACGGCGACCGATGGCCAGTTCCAGACCGCACATGGCTACCCCGTCAACGCGCCTGGAAAAGCCAATATGACGATCTGTTCGAATGCGTTAGCCGAGCGCTTTGAGGCGTTGGCGATGACGCTCGAAATGCCGTTCAAGGACAACGCTGATCATCCTGATCCAACCTATGGCTGGTCGCCAGAGCGCGCCAGCAAGCTCGGGGCGGACGTGGTCGAAGCTATGCTGGCGGTGTTGCCGACTCTACGCTGAGCGCGATCAAGGCGGATTCGATCAGGCGATAGCTCCGGATCCGCGTCTCGATATTGTCCGTGATGGTCAGCAGGAACAGTTCATCGGCCCGCGTGTCGCGTGCGGTCTGCAGCAGCGATTGTGCCACGGACTGGGCGCTGCCAATCACGCCGCGCTGCGGTGGCTCAAGCGGCGCGCGATCCAGAAAGGCCTCAGCGTCCGCGACGTTCAAATAGGGATTGAACTGGCCGGTTCCCCGTCCGAGTGCCCAGGCCTTGATCGGCGCCGCCAGGCGTTCGGCCTCTGCATCGGTCTCGGCGGCCAGGGCGACCAGGCCGATCCCGGCATAGGGCGACGAACAGAACGGCGACGGCTGGAACACCTCGTGATAGGCCGCCAGCGCTGCCTTGGCGCCGCCGGGATTGAGGAAATCGGCAAAGGCCAGTTTCAGACCCATTTGACCGGCAAAGGCGGCGGATGCGGGCGACGAGCACAGCATCCACAAACCCGGGTTTGGACCGGGCGGATTGGCAGCTATTCCGCGAGCGCGATGGTCGTCCGGGAACGGCGTGTGGTCGCTGGCATCGAGCAGCCAATCCATCAACATGCGCAGCATGGTCGGAAACGCCTCCCCGCCAGGGCCGAGCAAGGCCGCAGACGCCCGTGGATCAGCGCCAGTGGCACGGCCGAGACCAATCTCGATGCGCCCGGGATAGAGTTGATTGAGGGCCTGGCCCCATTCGGCGACCTTCAGCGGCGAATAGTTCGGCAACATGATGCCGCCGGAACCAAGGGTCAGGCGCTGCGTCCGCGACGCCAGATCGGCCATCAGGACTTCTGGCGTGGTGCCGGCAAAACTGCTCGCATTATGGTGTTCCTGAACCCAGAAAGCGCGATAGGCCATGCCATCGGCGGCCTGCGCCAGCGCGCGGGTTTCGTTCAATGCATCGGCGGCGGTCCGGCCCTTGAATATGGGCGACGGATCCAGGATTGAGAGCGTGGGTTTCATTCCATCCGTTGTGCGCTATGCAGGACACGGAAACAAGTTGGAGAATATGATGCGTATAGGGGTGATCGCGGCGGCGTGCCTGGTGCTCGCGGCGTGCGGAACGGTGACAGAGGCGGCGACCGAGTCAGAATTAACCGCGGAACAGATCCTGGCCGACGCGCCAAAAGGGCCGCTCTCGCCAACTCCTTATCCGACCCATTATGATCTCGATCTAAAACTGGACCCACGGGAAACCCATTTCGGCGGGACAGTGACAATGACACTGAACCTGGATGCGCGCGCACGCGGCGCGTACATGCACGGACGAGACTTGGACGTGACGGCCGTGCGATCGCGCGCAGACGGCGTGACGTCGGTCGACGGCGACTGGCAGCTGGTTCTGGAGTCGGGCGTGGCCTGGGTGGATTTCGGCCAATGGGTGGATGCTGGCGAAGTCGTCGTGGAAATCGATTATGATGCCCCGTTCGATGTGAACCTGTCCGGCCTGTTCAAGGTGACCGAGCAGGGCGACGCTTATGCGCTGGCAAAATCCGAGAGCATTCAGGCACGCCGGTTCATGCCGGGCTTCGATCAACCGGCGTTCAAGGCGCCATTCGACATCACGCTGACCATTCCTGAAGGGGATTCCGCCATCAGCAACGCGCCGGAAGCGTCCGTGGAAACGCTGGACGATGGCCTGAAGCGCGTCACTTTCGAGACGACGCGACCATTGCCGACCTACCTCCTGTCGCTCGCCGTTGGCAGCTTTGATGTCGTCGATGCCGGTGTCATGCCGCCAAATGCGGTGCGCAGCGAACCGATCCCTCTGCGCGGCTTCGCCCGGCGCGGAAAGGGGCACGAGCTGGCCCTGGCGCTGGAAACGGCGCCGGAACTGGTTCGCATCTTCGAAGAAGCGCTGCAGCAGCCCTATCCGTACAAGAAACTGGACATCGTTGCGGCGCCGCAATGGCCGTCAGGTGCGACAGAACTCGCCGCCGCGATCACCTATCGCGAGAGCCGCATCCTCGCCAGCGCCGATATTGGTCCGGCCGCGCGCCGCAGCCTGCTGGCCATTCACGCGCATGAGGTCGGACACATGTGGTTCGGCAACCTGGTGACGCCGCCCTGGTGGGACGATCTCTGGCTGAAAGAGGCCTTTGCCAGCTGGGGCGAGGGCGCCAGCCTGTCTGAGCTGTATCCGGGCGAGGGCTATGAACTCGACGCCATTGTCGATGGCATTCGCGCCATGGACCTGGACAGCCTGTCGAGCGCCCGCGCCGTGCGCGAGCCGATTGCGCTGAACGAGAATGTCCGCAACGCCTATGACGCGATCACCTACAATAAAGGCCTCGCTGTCATCGGCATGGTCGATGCGTATTTTGGTGCCGACAGTTTCCGTCCGGCGCTGGGGCGCTATGTCGAGGCGTTCGAGGATGGCGTCGCCGACAGTCCGCAATTCTTCGACATTATCGGCCAGGAAACCGGCGAGGCTGACCTGACCCGTGCGTTCAGGAGCTTTGTCGAACAGAACGGCCTGCCACTGATCACCATCGAACCGGATGCGCCAGGCGCTTATCAAGTGAGCCAGTCCCGTTACGTGCCGCTCGGCGGGCCGGCCGCTGACGACCGCGCCTGGGTGGTGCCATTTTGCTTCGGAATTGGTCGAAATGGTGAGCGCGAGCGCTACTGTTCGTTGCTCAGCGAGAAATCTCAAACATTCGCCGGTGATCCCCGTCCAGAAGCGGCAAGCGACATTGACTGGTACCTGCCAAATGTCGACGGCACGGGCTATTACCGGTTCTCCATGCCGCATGCGATGTGGCAGGACCTTGGAATAGCATTCGATCAGCTGAGCGCCGCTGAAAAGCTGGTGACGCTGGACAGTGCCGGGGCCGAGTTTGCGGCAGGGCGCCTCGATGTGGAGACGGTCTGGCGCTTTATTGATGAGGCTGTGCGCGATGATGAGCGCCGTGTCGTTCAGGCCGCCATTCGCCAGTCGCAACGGTTTGAACGCGTTCTGGGTAGCGATTCAGACGCATGGGAGGGCTATCGGGGCGCCGTCCAGGACGTCTTTGGTCCACGTTATGTCGGTTTTGATCCACTTCAGATCGGCGCGCCAGAACAGGCAATTATGAGGTCGAGCCTGGAGACATTCCTGATCCGCTCGGCCCAGGATCAAGCGTTGCGTCAGAGTCTGGCAGATGCTGCGGCGGCCTATATCGGGCTTGAAGGTGTGACGTCGGAGCGCCAGCTCAACACGGACGAATACCTGACCGCCATGGCCATCGGCTTCCAGACCTATGGCGAGCCATTCCTGGACCGCCTGTTGGCGGTGCGGACGCAATTCGATGACCCCGTCTTCGAGCAGGCTGTGGCCTATGCCATCGGTCAGAACCAGGACCCGGCCTTGTCGGAGCGCGTCCTGGCGTTGGCTCTGTCTGGCGAACTGGGCAGTCGCGAAACCTTGTCGATCGCCCTCGGACAGATGCAGCAGCCCACCACGCAGGCGCAGACATGGGAATGGCTGACGACGAATTTCGAGACCTTTCTTGACGTCATCCCACGGCAGCGCAAACGTTCTACCCCGGGCCTCGCAGCGTCGATGTGTTCAACGGCGGCGCGCGACCAGCTGATCGCCCTGTTCGAGACGCATGGAGCTCTGGCGGAAGGCCACGAACGGTCGCTGTCGCAGACCGTCGAGCGGATTGAGCTGTGCGCCGCGCTGGAAGAAGTGAAGGGCGCCGAGGTGCGCGCCTTCTTTCGCGATGGCGGCTAGTTCGGCGTATCTTGGGGCTTGTCGTCTTCGGCCGGCGGTGCGTCGTCCCGCGATCCGAATATCGCGCCCAGGGCGCTGTTGAGCAGTTCTTCTTCGAGGTCGGGCTCGTTGGCAGCCTCTTCAACCGGGGCGTCGGTTTCCGGATCAGGGGCGGGTGGCGAGGCTGGCACGGGCACGCCCTGTCCGCCGACTATGCCGCCAATGATGCGGCCAGCATCGCCGCCGATACGATCGCCAAGCTCGCTTGCCGCCTGGCCGCGAAGCCGGGCCGTGAGCTCAGCCTGTACGGCGCGTGAGTCCAGTCCGAATTGTGGCTGAGCCCAATTGCCATAGACGCGCACTGGGATTGGGATATTCGCCAGTCCGATGGTCGACCCGGCGCCGGCAGCGGTAATGTCGACGCGTGGGGTCAGGCTGATATCGAGCGTGCGGGCGCCAAGATCGATGCGTCCGGTGCCGGTGACGCCGACGACCGGATTGTCCAAGTTCAGGTTTGAAATCGTGGCGACGCCATTACTGAACGCGAGATGTCCGATGAAGTTTGAGAAATCCGTCTCGGCTTCCGGCGAGAACGCGTCGCGGAAGGTCTCAATGGTCAGGTTGCCGCTGCGCAGCAGGTCGCCGAGATTGGTGGTGTCCCGGACCATTTTGGCCAGGTTCACGCCCTTCAACGCGCCATGGTTGAGGTCGGACTCAAAATTGCCATCCAGCCCGTTGACCAGAGCCTTGAGGCTGTTGCCTTCAGAGCTCAGATTGACGTGGACGTCGCCAAGCCCGCTGAGATTCTGAAAGCCGGTCAGCGCCGTCAGCATTTCCTGAGCGGCGATGCTGCTGGCCAGCGCTTCGATCTGTAGTCGCGGGGTCGAGCGCGAAGCGTCCAGGACGAGGTCGCCGTACCAGTCGCCCTGGAACACACGGAATCCAGGCGTGTCGCCGTCCTGACGGAAGATGGCGGACAAGCGGCCATCGTCGAGACGGGTGTTGAGGACCGCGTCGGACAGCGTGATCTGATCAATCACGACACTTTCGGCTGCAACGGTGACCGTGGCATCGACGGCACGCAATCCGGCAAGGTCAAATGGTGTGTCGTCCCAGTCCTCGCTGAGGGTCGGGTTGGGATCCTGTTTCTGCGAGCCGCTGCCTAGAAATGGCGTGACGTCGAGCTGGTCCATGACCAGGTCGGCGACCAAACGTGGACGTGGGCCGCGCAGGTCGGCACCGAGGCTGCCCGAGGCCGTGGTGTCATCCAGCCGCAGCTTGGCATTGCTCAGGTTGGGCGCGAGCACGCTGCCCGTGGTTCGCCCTTCGATCGACAGCCGATTGAGCGACTCGCCGTCTGGAAGCATGGTTCCGAACGCTTCGAGCACCGCGCGAGGATTGTCGCTGGTCAGATTGAGCATTCCGTCGAGCGCCTGATCGCCCGACAGGGACAGGTTGCCAGAGTAATCGGTGTTGAGGTCCGGCGCGCGCTGCTTGAACTTGATGCCGGTCAGGGCAGGGGCAGACAGCGGGCCTTTCAACGTTGCGCTCAGGTCGACATCCCCCAGCAGGGCGAGCATCGCCGCCATCGGGTGGCCGGGCTTCAGAAGACGCTGGGCGTCGGCGGCATTGAGGTCAATCGTACCGTCAATCTGCGGCACAGTTCCGAGCGCCAGTGCGCCCTTATAGTCGACCTTCAGTCCAGTTGCTTGCAGACGCAGGGTCGTGAAATCGAGATTGGCGGTCAGGGCTGGGCCGCTGATCGTGCCTTTGGCGCGGATCGAGTCGAGGGCGCTGGCGACGATTGGCAAGTCGGCGCTGCCAACTATGGCGAGGACTTCGCCGAGCGTGTCGGAGTCCACCTCGAACTCGCCCTGCAATACAGGGCTGTCGCCAAGCGTCAGGCCACCATCATACGCGACGTCGCCATAGATTGTGCCGAGTCTGGCATCGACAATTACCGGCTTCGACGCGGTCAGGTCCTGCAGGGTTTCGAGTTTCACCCGGTAATCGAATGGCTGGCCGTTTATCCGCCCATCGCCGCGTGACGAGAAAGGCTGGTCGAGTGCCTTTAACTGCGCCGAAGCGTTGAACTCGGTCAGGGCGTACTGATCGCCAGTCGTCCAGTCCTTGTAGAACACCGCTGCATTGCTCAGCGCGGCGCGATCAATCCCGGTCTCGAAGGATGATGGATTGTCAGGATCGGCCTGCAGGGCCGGGAAATCCCAGTTAACACGGCCATCAGCAAGGCGCTCCAGGCGCACAGTCGAATCAGACAGGGTGATCTTGCCAATCTCTACCCTGCGCGACAGCAGCGGCAGAATCTTCACATCTGCCTGCAGGCTGCCCGCTTCAATCATCAGCGGATCGGTAAACCCATCCGGATTGGCGATCGTCGCGCCATCGATTCGTGCCGAGATCACCGGTAGAATAGACAGTTTCGGGTCGCCAACCAAGGTCACATCGCGGCCAAGCGCTTTCGTGGCAGCGGTCTCGATTTGCGCCTTGTAGACCGCTGTCGGGATCAAAAATGGCACAATCACGGCGGCGGTGAGCAGAATCACCACCAACGCGCAGACGAGGATAAACAGACGTTTCATGGGAGGAATATGGCCTATTCTTTCTGTATTGCAGCTGAATAGCTGCAACTGGTGTCAAAGTCATGGCAATTGCCGCTTGACCGGGAAAAAGCGGACGTATAGATCACCCTCTCACCGCTTCGGTGGTGACCCAATGCGCGGGTGTAGCTCAGTTGGTTAGAGTACCGGCCTGTCACGCCGGGGGTCGCGGGTTCGAGTCCCGTCACTCGCGCCAGTTCTCAAATTTATTATCCTTAAAAATCAAGATGTTAGGTTTGAGAACGGCGCGCCGCCTGCGCTTTTTCCTGAAAGTGGGATACAAACTGGATACAAAATGGGATACAATGGCGTATGGCAAACATGCGCGATCCCGATAGATTTTTGCTCAAGCGTGGAAGACGTTGGTACTATCAACGTCGCGTACCCGGACAATTTTCACATCTCGACCAGCGGCGTTTTGCGAAGGTATCGCTCAAGACCGATTCACTCGAAATCGCGCGCCTGAGGCGGGACCACCTTGCTGAGGCGGATGACGAATACTGGATGGCGCTAGCCATTGAGTTGGCGGAAGACAATGCAAATGGCCCAACTGTGCGAGCTGCTTTAGAGCATCGCTACAAGGCCGCTATTTCACGCGCAATGGCTTATGGCTTCTCATACAAACCTGCCGAGCCGCTCGCCGAGAGTCGTTCTATTGCCGAGTTGATGGAGCGGATAAAAACACTTGAGGCGCAATCTGGCGCCGATGGTGACCCGAAGCGAGCTGATAGCGAAGCGCTCCTTGGAGGAGCCCCAAATCCCGCTTCAACAATTCCAGTTTCCGAAGCCTTTGAGCTTTATGTTTCGAAGATCGCGTTTGATGACCAATACAATAAGTCGGAGGCACAAAGGCGGTCTTGGGAGAAAACGAAGCGAACTTCGATCAACTATTTCATCGAACAGATGGGTGACCTTCCGCTCAGCGAAATCACCCGCGATAAAGCCCTTGAATATCGCGATTGGTGGGTGGAGCGAATGCAACGCCAGGACGGAGCTCGAAAACCCGTTGCTCCGAACACGGCGAACCGCCACATCGGCAATATGCGCTCGCTTCTTCAGCGATATTACAAGCACATTGGTGAAACCGATTTCGAAGATCCGTTCCGCGACTTTTACTTCTCAGGGAAGACCGAAGCGAAACGGGCATCGTTTACAGATGATTGGGTGCGTTCTCGAATCTTAGTGCCGGGCCTGTTCGACGGTTTGCGTTTGGAACTGCGGGTGTTGATATATCTGCTGATCGAAACGGGTGCGAGATTAAGCGAGCTTGTGAACCTACAGTCCGAAGATATTCGCCTAAATGCTAAGGTTCCTCATATTGCAATCCGCCCGGAACAAAACCGTGAGTTAAAGACAGAGGATTCGCGGCGAGAGATTCCGCTGGTCGGCGTTGCTGAAATCGCTATGCGGTCATGCCCTGAAGGGTTTCCGTACTATTACGATAAAAGCACACTCGTGTCTGCCAACCTGATGAAGGCGTTCCGTCAGCGCAAGCTTCTGCCGTCGTCAGATCATGTCATCTACTCATTCCGGCACTCTTTCGAGGATCGCATGCTGGAGGGCGGTCTGGACTATGGTCTGCGATGCGCTCTGATGGGACATAAGAACAATCGTCCAGAATATGGCCAAGGCGGATCGCTTGATTACCGTCGCAGCGAATTATTGAAGATCGCGCATCCTTTTGATGCCCAGCTTTTTCAATAAGTTTTCCTCTCAGGCAATTCCGAATTGCGAGCAAAAGGAGACGTTAGCTCAGATGCATAATTCGCCCTGCGAAGGACGCTCAATTTTCTATTGGAGAAGCGCTTGAGGCCCCTGGGCGCTATCGCAACAAAGGTAACTGGATGTCAGGTTACCTTCAAACTAAATAGTCGGATGGTATTCTGGAGAGTGCCATCGCTTCCTCCAAAGCGTAGCCAAGTCGCATAACCTCCAACTCGGTAAATCGCTTTCCGATGATTTGCAGGCCAAACGGAGCACCAGCATCTGTGAAGCCGCCAGGCACAGTCAAAGATGGTATTCCGGCAAAATTCACCGGAAAAGCGAAACGGAAGGAAGCAGCGACTGCGTCATTGGGCGCCAGCACTAGCCCGCCATAGCCAGTATCGCTGGAAGCTAAAGTTGGCTCATGCCCTGGAGGAGAGATGCATCCATCTACTTCCTTCAAAACGTCCTCTATAGCTTGGCCAAACGCCTGCATTTGTACCCGGCGCTGCAAGTAACGCTCTTCAGAAACGCTCAAGCCAATTTCTAAAAAACCAGAGAAAGAAGCCCCATAGTTGTCTGCTTGGCTGGGGTAGGTTTCGCGATGCGCCCGCACTGCCTCATACGCGCAGATTTCAACCCACATCATGAACTCATCAAGGCCGAATGAAGGCATCTTAATATCGACGATCTGCGCTCCGTTTGCGCTGAATATTTCGAGCGACTCTTTCAGAGCAACAGCAATATCGGTGTCGGTGCCGTCCAAGGCGAATTGGGGGTCGAAACCGATCTTCATCCCCGCAATACTTCCACCCAATGCCGCGAAGACACTTGGCACTGGGTCAGCAAGCGATGTCGTATCTCTGGGGTCATAGCCAGCCATCGCTTCGAACATAATAGCAGCGTCAGCAACGCAACGCGTCATAGGCCCAACGTGATCAAGACTTTGTGCCAATTCAAAAACACCATAGCGGCTTACCCGACCATAGGTTGGTTTAAGCCCGACTACACTGCTCGCGGACGATGGATTGCGAATGGAACCGCCCGTGTCGGTGCCGAGTGATCCGAAGCAAAGCCCCGCTGCCGTTGCAACGCCTGACCCGCTTGATGATCCGCTCGTAGAGTATTCCATATTCCATGGGTTAACTGGTATCTTAAAGTCAGGATGATATCCGTTTAGTGCACCCTCAGTCAGGTTTAGCTTACCCAGAATGATCGCTCCGGCCTGCTTTAGTTTATGAACGACCGTGGCATCGTAATCAGGGATGAATTCAGACCGCGCGGTAACACCACTCTTTGTCTTCACGCCTGCGGTAAAAAATAAGTCTTTGACAGCGATTGGGATACCGTGAAGGGGACCAAGATAATTATTATCTTCAATGGCCTTTTCGGCAGCACTCGCCGTAGTCAGTGCCTCCTCGGCCATCACGGTCTGGTAACTGTTTAGTCGACCATCATAACTTGATATGCGTGCTAGCATCAGCTCGGTGAGAGCTACTGGAGAAACTTCCCCGGTACGCAGAAGTTCAGCCACATTTGCAATGCTTTCAAAATGGAGCGGCGGTCGAGCGGAAGTATCATGTGATGCGTATGGATGGCTTTCACATCCGATTGTCATTGCCGCAAGCGATGCACTACCGAAAAGTCTTAGGGCGTCACGCCGATGATAGTTCGAGCGCTCAGAATTATACATTGTAAAAACCCCTGAATTCAAACGGTTGTAAAAACGCCCACCTTAGCGCTCTCTGCACGTGTGCTTAGACGAAAATGGCAGGATGTCCTAGCGAGCGGCTTTTTCAGTTGGTGATGAACTTCGGGTCACAAACTCTGATCACAAGTTCAACAGAAGGCGCTTCTTTGGCGGCGGTCTTTGGAGTGCATCTTTCGCCAGCGTCCTATTCGCGCCCCAGAACGGACACTCGGGTTTTCTGAAACGCGAGCAAAACCAGACATCGCCTCTTATCCGACTGCTGGAACAAGTCCTTTTTTCCGAAGTTCGTAATATGCGTGAACAAATTCGCGTTCTGCCGCTTGTAGTTCATTTCTCGGGAAGTGATCTGCGTTTGCAACTTGGTGTGCGGCGCTCACTTTCGACTTAAAGTCCATGATCCTTTTTATGAACTCCGGCGGGTTGGGTGGAACCGGGGGCAATGCCTCCAGTTCATCCAGCACTCGTTTCAGCACATCTACACACGCGACGTTGATCTCGGAGTAGTCCTGCGTTGGGTCGCGCTCTGCGAAACTCTGATAAAAATAATCAAGAATCAGAACTTCATGAGCGCCTTTCTGTTGAGTCCAAAACTTAAAAAAAGCCTCGACGGTCTCGATCTCAGCTTTAATGCCCAAAGCTTCCGTATCCAGGTTTGGATTGTGCCATATGGTCGGCACGACACCCCCGATCAAAGGTTCGAACTTGGCTTGGCTTCTTACAACGTTCTGAGATTGCTCAGCGAGGTTTCGATACGCCTGCACAGTAACGTTAATTGGCCTTCGCGTTCGAGCGCCTTCTTCTGATTTGCTAGAGTTGGATTCGACCCACATGTTGGCATAGGCATGGGCGATCAGTGCTTTCTCGCAGGTCTGGTCATCCGCAGCTGACGGAACCAATATTGAAACTAACTTTGTGTTCGCGCCCGAAGCATCGGAGAGCACCATTGTATCGATGGCTGGGATATCAGAGACGTGAGCTTGTGACGCTACGGATTTAAGTTTTTCTCGAGCCTCATCATTGAAAAGTTGACCTCGGTCGATTGCAACTTTGAGCTTCTCGCCGGCGTCCACGCGATCTGCACCCGTAATCACTTTCCAAACGCACCTCCGATCATACGGGTGACAGATCACGGCTATCACCGGTAAAATATGACTTTCCCAGTATTTTGACTGGCGGTGATCCATGTCTAACCACATTGGACTATCTTCTGTAGCGCCCCAGAAGCTCTCCCCGCACTTGATCTGAACTGCAATCAGTCTCCCGGTGTGGCCTCCGGATTCATCCGCTATTTCGATCACGGCATCTATACCATGATCTTGGGTAGGCAATTCTCGAAAAATGTGACCCATACGTCCGCAAAGATAACGGACTAGCCCGACGCCCATGTCACCCTTGATGTGTTTTGAAAGCTCAAAATCCAATGCCATTGGACTTTTGTATACCGCCATCGAGGTATGTCTATGAAGATGACCCATTGGACGCAACTAGCCTCTGCGTTTTGGGTCAACCAGCGATCTCGTTATGTCCGCTTTCAGGAATAAGCAGCTATCTGCATGAATGTTCGGTGTCAGGAATTCGAGACTTGATATCTCAAGTCGGGACGGGTCTGTTTTGATGCATTTCGGTCAATATGTTTATTGCTTCGATGAAAACGTTTGAGGTGCTTGCTCAACCTTGCCGATCTGGCTCGTCTATCTTCAAGTTCGCTTTCAAGTCTTTCGAGTATTGGCCAATATGTGTCGCCGTAGAGTTCGATGACCCGAGCGACCGTCGCCATCGCTCGTTCAATCTCATCGTCTGAAAACGTATTTGATTTGCTGTAGGGCATTGCGACGAAGAACCGACTTCAGTTTGCTTTAGCGCGGTTCCAGACCATGACGCCTGTGCCTTCTTTTTCGTTCTCGAAGAAAGCTGCGCGCACAGGGCTCGCAAAGCTTGGGTCATCCAGTTTGACGGCAAGGTAAGGCGTCTCATCTTGCTTGCTTTCCTGACGCCAGGCCGCACCGAGTTCTGCACCGCCCGCATAGAGCCGGAAGTCTGGTGCGCCATCGCTTGACTTATCCTTGTTGGGAACAAGCTGCGCTTTCACATTAATGGTCATGGTGCGGATAGTGCCGGTATAGGCTCCATCCTTTGCCGTGAAGGTTCCAATCTGTGCCATGGTTCTTAATCTCCTGTTCTGGCGTGAAGAGCGCGGCGCGCTCGTTTGAACCCGGCATCCGAGCCGAGAAAGCTTTCCAGCATGGCCGGGATCAGCGCTTCGGGCTTTTCCTCTGCGCCATAAGTCTGGCGATAGATTTCTGCATAGTCGCTGAGTGCGCTCGCAAGGTCTGGATCGACCGAAAGGCTCATGCGTACCGGCGTGCGGTCAGGGAGTTTGTCGAGGCGCAGGGTCATCAGTGCGCTCCCGTTGCAGGCCGCAAATACTCAACAAACGGGGCATTGGAGGCCTTGGCAATTGCGGTCAGATGTTGATCGCTTACCTCATAGGCGACAATGCGAGCATATTCGATCTGCGCCGGTGGACGTAAAGCCCAGTTCCAGTAGTCCCGGGTCAAGAGCACTCCGCAGAGCACGCAGGCAATCGCAATAAAGACGCCATATGCTAACCCACCCGAGATCTGTGAGACCTGAGATACCGCACTGAAAGAAAGGGCCGCGCCTTGCAGCGCCAACACCGCATAGAGAGCTGATGCTTTTGCCGGTGTCAGCGGTGCTTGACCTTCACGTTCGATCAGCACCTGCCGATCGGCACATAAATCTGCAATCTGTCTTTGTCGTGGCGGGGGCGGGATGTGAAACATGATTTATCTCCTTTTCACTGAGGTCTGAGGATGAGGTCGCGGGTAACGACAACGCGCACCGGCCAGCCAGGGCGCACACGGATTGTCGGTTGAATCCCAAGATTGCGGTCGACAACGCGCTGGCCCGCCTGGTTGATCGTGTCTGTTGACCCGCGGCGGATGGCACGCTCGATATCGCCATCTCCATCCGCGCCAAGCTCTGCACCAACTCCAAGAATGGTGGCGAGCCCCGCTGCGATGAAGACGCGGTCCCAATGGTGATCTGTTCTGTCCGACAGACCCGCGTACCCTTGCGCATCTGCACCTGGCGCGGAGATGACAATCGACGACCCATCAGGGAAAATGATCCGATCCCAGGTCACCAGTGCACGGTTCTGCCCGAATGAGACTTCAGACTGATAACGTCCGATCAAGCGTGACCCCTGCGGGATCAGAACATATTGCCCAGTCACTGTATCGTAGACCGGCTGAGTAACTTGAGCGACGATGGTTCCTGGCAGGTCGGAGTTGATGCCTGTAACGAGTGATGCCGGGATCAGTGTTCCCGCCATGACCTGATAGGGTGAAGCGGGGTCTTCGACGCCGTGCTGGTTATAAATATCGCCGCCCGCACCTTCACCGGCAAATGCAAGCTTGCGGGATTGGAGATTTGTATCAGCGGCTTGACTGAAGGCTGACGGCGCGCCTTGCGGCAGCGCGGCAAGCGCAAGAAGTTCCGATCCAAGATCAATCGCAGGATCACGATCTGACGGCCTGGCCTCTGAAACGGTCTGGCCACCAGTTTCGGATTGAAGCTGAAAGAAGACCGGCGCGCGGGCAGCCTCATCGGCAAGAGCCGCTTCTCGCATGCGCCTCGCCCTCTCGGCTTCATCGACGGGACTTGGCCGGAAGCCATCTTCCACCCTTGTTACGAATTCGGGTTCCAGCCCAAGTTCGCGCTCGGCGCGGAGCATGGTCGCCCCGAGATCGCCGGAGAGCGGCGGGCCAAGCCGGGTTATGCGGGTGTCAATCGGTGAGATGTCGCTATAGCTGGCGGGCAGTGCCCCAAACCCCTCAGGCGTTCTGGTGTTCGTGGTGTTGTAGAGTTCCCGTCTTGCGTCGGGATCTACCGCAGTAGGTGGTTTCAGGGCGATACTCATCGCTGCGAATAAGCCGAGTACGCCAAGACCTGCACCCACCATCAGAACCTTGCGATTGATCCGGGCGACGGGTTTCGGACTGGAGCGGATCTTCAACCGCTCAGCATGCTCGTCAAAGGGAATGGGCTCGGACATCTTCCTAGCCCCCAAAGATTGCCGCAAGGGGAGAGCGCCGCTCATGGCGTGAGATGCGAACGACGGTTTGATTGCTTGTCCCAAGGCGCAGTTCGGCCGCACGGAACAACCGGTCAACGACATAATAATTGCTGCGCACACGGTAGTTCACGAGTTCAGCGTCGCCGTCTTCGCCCAGCACGAAGAGAGGCGGCAGATCTGTGGCCATGATGTTATCCGGCATCTGGATGAAGACTTGCCGCCCATCATCAAAGACGCGCACAGGTTTCCAGGCCGGGCTGTCACCGCTCATGCGGTAGTCAAAGTTTAGACCCGCCAATGTGAGACCACTTCCAATACTGCCAGCCTCACGGGCCACAGCACGCTCATTTCGTGCCGTAAGACCAGCCAGCTCGTCCGCAGGATAGCGCCAGGACAGGGCTGCCATATAGCCGCCTTCGACGCTTTCCAGTTCAAGGTGATAAGTCCGACGGTCGGTGGCGATCATGAGATTGGTGCGGATACCAGATGAGATGGGTTTGACCAGTACATGTGCACGGGCTGTGTTGCCCGATCCGGAAATCGTATCTCCAACGACCCAACGCACTGTGTCGCCTGCTGAGACAGAGACGAGTTCCTCACCAGGTTGAAGCGCAACATCACTAACCTGGCCGGGGCTCGCATAGAGCCGATAGAGCGCGCCTTCGGTATAGGGATAGACCTGGATCGCATTCACATAGCCATCGACAGACGGTTCGATTAACGCGCCTTCACGTCCTTCTCGAATAGCCTGGCGAGGCGAAACGCGCGACGAAGAAACGGTTTCTATGGCCTTCATCTGCCCGGGCAATGGAAGTGGTACCGCCGTTTCTATGATCCGGGCAGGATATTCAGTTTCATCTTCTAAAGGCATCGCGGCGACGAAGGCGCTGGAATCAATGGGCTCCAGTTCAGTCGTTGCGCAAGCCGTTGTCAGCGCGAGTGCGGATGTGGCGAGGATAATACGTAGCATGGGGATCATTCTCCAGTGACAAGGTCCTGTCCCCAGTTGAGGGCATGGACATAAATGCCGAGCGGATTGGCGCGGAGCGTCTCTGCGTCCGTCGGCGGTTGCGTGATGATGGTGAAATTGCCGGTGAAGCGCTGCGCCTGCATGAGCGCGCCATTCTCATAGGTCTTTTCGATCCAGCGAGCCTGAAAGCTGTCATCAGAGACCCGCACCACGCTGACCACATCCACTGTGCGAGACTTGCGTCCGACATCGGCGAAGGGGTCATTTTCTTGCGCATACTGATTGAGCGTTGTGGAGGCGCGATCCGTCACGAACTCATAGGCGCGCAGCCAATTCTCACGCACGACGACTGGGTCAACACTGAGGCCTCTGACATGCTCGATAAAGCCCGCGAGGTGATGCGCAATCTGCGCATCGGTTGGGTTATAGCGCTCGGTTGCCGGACCAATCGCCAGGGCTGCACCTGTCTGATCGACTTCGATTACATAGGGCGTGATAGTTGACTGTAGGCTTCGCCAGACCAGAGCGCCGGATGTCACGAAACACAGCGCGAGGCTCCCAAGCGCCATAAATCGCCAGTTCTTCGCCTGCACACGAGCAGACCCGATGCGCTCATCCCAGACCTGACCCGCCTTCTGATAGGGCGTTTCAGGAAATGGACTTGGTCCATATGAATTTGAGGATCGTTTGAACATCTACTCGTCCTTGTCACTAAGTTGTGGGGCTGCGCCGGACGAACCGCGATCACCGTCGCGAAGACTGTGGGCCGCCATCTGACCGGCCTGGCTGGCATTCTCACGAGCCTGCATTCGGCGCGCCCATCCCGGGCTTGAACTCGAATTGGATGGTCCGGACCCGTCGCTTCCACCCGTGCCGCCAGTCGCGCGCCACGCGCCCTGACTGCCACGGCGGTAGGCGTCTTTGAGAGACTGAGCTGGTCGACCGGCGGTTCTGCGTATGGCGTCGCCCCCTGCGCGGGCCATGCCCGCGACACCTGCGGTGATCGCGCCGACGCCGGACGCACCGGAGGCTGCTGAGCCGAGTGTGTATGACGTGCGTGCAGCGCCAGCCATGCAGGCACCAGCTTTGACAGCGCTTGACGCGCCGCCCGCAGCCGCGCCAATCGCTGCGCGACCACCAGCGCCTGCAACATAAGTCCCGGCAGCCGCACCTGCTACAGCACCTGCAGCCGAGCCTGCACCCAGTTGCGGCGCGCCCGTGATTAGGCCGCTCGCCACGCCCGGCGCAAAGATGCCCATCCAGAAGAAGACAATCGCCGCAAGCACCGTCCCCATGACTTGTGCCAGCGTGACATCATCGCCGGTGCGGAACGCGTCGGTCACCGACGCAAACAGCGTTGAGCCGATGCCGATGATGACGGCCAGCACCATGAGTTTGATGCCAGACGTGATGACATTGCCTAGAACACGCTCTGCCAGAAAAGCCGACTTGTTCCAGAGCGCGAACGGTACAAGCACGAAACCGGCGAGCGTCGTCAGCTTGAATTCCAGAATGGTGATGAAGAGCTGCACAGCGAGCACGAAGAACGCCACCATGATAATCGCCCAGGCGATGAACATGACCGCGATCATGATGAAGTTGTGAAAGAATGAGATTGGCCCGAGCATGTCGCTGATCTCCGCGAGCAGTGGCTGCGCCGCGTCAAAACCAACGCCTGCAATAAAGCCCGGACGGAGCAAATCTGCCGCCGTCATCGTCCCGCCGCCTGCCGTCACGCCAAGCTGTGCGAAGCTGTCGAAGACAATGTTGGCAAGCAGAGCAAAGTTGCCGATTACGAAGGCGAAGAAACCGACATATAGCACCTTCTTGATCAGGCCTGCGATCACATCACTGTTCTGGCTTAGCGCCCAGAAGAGGCCCGCCAGTGTGATGTCGATCGCGATCAACGTGGTCGTCAGATAAGCGACATCTCCCGCCAGCAGGCCGAACCCGCTATCAATGTAAGCGATAAAGGTCGCGAGGAAGGTGTCGATCACATCCATTAGTCAGGCGATCCAAGAAAGGCGCGGGTGCGAGCGCGGCCACGTTCAGCTTCAGCAAGTTGGCGGGCACGCTCAAGCGCTTCGGCGCGGTAGTGCGATGCCATCATGGCTTCCATCTGCATCAGCTGCTCGGTCTGCAGCGCTTCAATCTGATTGCCCGCCTGCAGGACTTGGAGGTTGCCAGCAGCGGACTGGCTATCACCAATAAGACGATCGAGACTTTCGCTATCTGCGCGGGCTGATGAGACAACTTCTGCGGTGACGAGCAGGCTTTCCCGATAGGCTGTACGCGACTGGCGCCACCTCGCGCGGGCGTCTTCTACAAGGACTGCCTGACGTGGTGGTTCAGTCCCATAGTCTTCAGGGTAGATTTCTTCATAGTCGCGCTCGATTTCTTCGACGCGATATCCGATGCCTGTCGCGTCACGCATCAACTCATCGATGCGGCGCATACGGCGCAATATGTCATCTGCGATGGAGTCTGGCAGACTTTCGAGGTCACGCGCCATATTCTCCAGCATCTCGATCTCATGTGTGAGCTGCTGAATTTGCTGATTGATCTGCTGGAGTGATCGAACCGCTGTCAGGATATTCTGGGTATGATTTGCAGGATCATAGACAATCCCGCCGCCAAATAGCTGCGCAGCGGCAGGTGGCGCGATGATCGCACTCATGGGAAGAGCGCAGAGGGTTGCCGATAGAAGAAGACGTTTCATGGGTGTTGCTCCTACTCTGCAGCGATGGCGTGAGAGGGTAGGAAGGGTTCGTGGGCGTCAGGCGTTTCGCCCGGCCAACGGCTGAGAAGGTCTGCCGCCCAAGGCAGACCTTTTTCGTGAAGCCAGCATTCCGCGAGTCCGTCGCCTTCCGTTTCGGCGAGCACGCGGTCGAGCATCGACTGATCTTCTGGAGATGAGGCTCCGCAGACTGATAAAGCGATGGGGCCGAGGCCGAGATCGAAGACCCGTGCACCGAGCGGCGACTGGTAATAGTAATCGCGCTTCGGCGTCGCCCTTGAGATCAGCTCAATCTGGCGGGCATTAAGACCGAACCGCTCATAGGTTTCTTTCGATTGCGGTTCTTGTGCCCGTTCATTCGGGATGAAGATGCGTGTGGGGCAGCTCTCGACCAGAGCGGGCGCGATGGAGCTGTTGGCGATGTCGGCGAGGCTTTGCGTCGCAAATACAACAGACACGTTCTTTTTGCGCAGGGTCTTCAGCCATTCGCGGATGCGCGCTGCAAATATGGGATCATCAAGAAAGAGCCAGGCTTCATCGAGAATGAGGAGCGTCGGCCGTCCATCAAATCTCGCTTCAAGCCGATGAAAGAGATAGGTGAGAACTGGAAGGACCACGCCCTTGGCGTGCATCAGCTCTTCCATCTCGAAGCAGACTGTGTCGGCGAGGCTGAGACTTTCGCGGTCGGCATCAAGGAGCCGCCCATGCGGGCCTTCCAGCGTGAACGGGTGCAGCGCCGATTTGAGGGTCTCTTCCTGTAGCATCAACGTCAGGCCAGTCAGGGTCCGTTCAGCTTCCGGAGCGCTGGCGAGGGACTGGATGCCTTCCCAGAGCCTCGCCTTAAGGTCCGGCGTCATGCTGACGCCTTCATTGGTGCAGAGGCCAGCCAGCCAATCGGCAGCAAAACTAGCGCCGGTCTCTGTGTCGATGTCTTTCAGGGGCTGTAGGCTTGGCGCATGGCTGCTTCCAAGGTCGTTATGCGCGCCGCCCATACAAAGTGTCGCCGCGCGGGCTGAGCGGCCCTTGTCGAAAATGAACACTTGTGCGCCTTCATAGCGTTTCCATTGCAGCGCGAGCAGCGACAGGAGCACGGACTTGCCTGCACCCGTCGGGCCGACGACGAGCGTGTGACCGACATCGCCGATGTGGAGGTTCAGTCGGAAGGGCGTGGTGCCATCGGTCTGCGCCTGGATGAGCGCAGGGGCTTGCAAGTGGCTATTTGTTTCCTCACCTGCCCAAACCGCCGAGAGCGGAACCATATGGGCCAGATTCAGCGTGTGCAGGATAGGTTGGCGGACATTGGCGTAAGGGTGACCGGGCAGTGAGCCGAGCCAGGCATCGACGGCATTCAGTGTTTCCCTGATCGCTGTGAAACCACGGCCATTTACGATCCGCTCTGCGATGCGGATATGCTCATCGACCGCTCGACTGTCTGGGTCCGAGACAGTGATCGTTGTTGTAACGTACCCGTATGAAACGAGATCACTGCCAAGCTCTTGCAGTGCGGCATCAGCATCCGCAGCCTTGTTGTCAGCGTCATTGTCAACGAGCGCTGCCTGTTCATTGAACATGGTCTCGCGCAGCACCGCGCCGATCGACTTTCGCTTGGCGAACCAGTGACGGCGTTTCTTACCGAGCACTTTCTCGGCCTCGGCTTTGTCCATCGCAATGAAGCGCGTCGCCCAGCGATAGGCAAAGCCCTGACGGTTCAGCTCATCGAGAATGCCGGGCAGCGTCGAGGCCGGAAAGCCAAGAATGGTCAGTGTACGCAAATGCGCGTCACCGATCATCGGCTCAAGCCCGCCAGCGAAGTGCTCATCAGCCAGCACGGCATCGAGGAAGACGGGAAGCTCGGGCGTCACGACCGGATGGCGTTTGGTCGAGATCGTCGAGTGGAGATACGTCAGCGTTTCATCGTCTGAGAGCTTTGCGATTTCTGCGAGACAGGTGGACAGGAGATCGAAGACGCGGTCGGCGTGTTGCTGGAAGGTCTCCAACCGGTGTCGCCAGGTTGCGGCGTCTTCAGTCTCTGCGCGCTGGATCAGGGCTTTTTCGGCCCGGCCCGTGGCATCGGCAGGCGGTAGCCAGAGAAGTGTCAGGAAGTAAGAGCTCTCGAAGCGGGTGCCGGATTCTTCCGCCTGTAGCGCGCGTTCCTGATCGATCAGCCAGGACAAGGCGTCAGGAAAGTCTGCTTCCGGATAGTCATGAACCTCATGGCGCTGCGCCTCGAAGAACAGCGCCCAGCCTGAACCAAACCGGCGGAGCACATTATTGACCCGCGCCATGACTGAGACGAGTTCTTCTTGTGTCGAGCTTTCCAGATCGGGGCCTCGATAGCGGAACGTGGTCTGGAAGCTTCCGTCCTTGTTCAGGACGACACCGGGGGCGACGATGCAGGCCCAGGGCAGATAATCGGCAAGAAGCGTGGGCGTATCTGCGTATTCTTTGAGGTTCAGCATGTGAGATGCTCCTTGTGCCGGGTGGAGCGTGAGGCGACTGCCATGAAATCCGGATCGCTTCGCGCCATGAACACAGCCGCTGAGTGACCCAGCACCCAGAGTAGCAGCCCAGGAATCCAGAGCCGAAGACCGAGCGCGAGGGCAGCGGACAACGTCCCGATAGCGATGGCTGCGCTTCGCGGTGCGCCTGCCATTAGGATCGGTTCGGTCAGCGAGCGATGGAGGGGGATTTCATAGCCGTCAGCCATCAGATCAACGCGCCCCCGCCAAAGCTGAAGAAGGTCAGGAAGAAAGAGGTTGCGGCAAAGGCAATCGAAAGTCCGAAGACGATCTGGATCAGTTTGCGCATGCCGCCAGACGTTTCACCAAAAGCCAGCGTCAGACCGGTCAGGGTAATGATGATCACCGCAACAATGCGGGCGACCGGCCCTTCGATCGATTGCAGGATCTGATCCAGAGGGCCTTCCCAAGGCATGCCTGAGCCAGCTGCATGGGCGGGTCCGGCGATTAACAGTCCGATGCCGATGGCGGCAGCAACCTGAACCGTCCGGTTCACGGCGCGAATTTGATTATAGACAATCATAAAGAGGTTCCTTCTGTGACGAGTGAAAGGCTGCGAGAAACAAGCGGGGCGGTGTCATAGCCCTCACCATTGAAACCAGTGACCCTGAGCGCCTCTTCGACACGGCGCAGACCGCTAGCGCGGCTCATGAAGACAACCACATCAATCGCCTCTGCGATGAGATCGAACGGTGCGCGCGGCGTTGCTTCCAGGGTAAGCTGTTCAAGCCGGGTGAGTGCGCCGTGTGCAGAATTTGCATGCAGCGTGGTGATGCCGCCGGGATGACCGGTGTTCCAGGCTTTCAGGAGATCGAGGGCTTCAGGTCCGCGCACTTCACCCACCACGATCCGGTCAGGTCGCAGGCGCAGCGTTGAACGGACAAGGTCCTGCAAGCTTGTACTGCCGCGATGGGTTCTGAGCTGGACCGTATTGGGCGCGGCACATCTCAGCTCACGCGTATCTTCCAGAATGACGATACGGTCATCATGGAGGCTCCGCTCGGCAAGCAGTGCATTGGTGAAAGTCGTCTTGCCGGATGATGTCCCACCCGCGATCAGAATGTTGCAATGGGTTCTGATGGAGTCTTTCAGCGCTTCAGCGAGCGCTGGCGCGAGCGCGCCCTGATCAACATAGTCACCAAGTTCAAACGGCGTGGTGGCAGGTTTGCGGATCGAGAAGCATGGCGCCGTGGAAACGGGTGGGAGAAGTCCTTCAAACCGCTCGCCGCTGCCAGGGAGTTCGGCAGAGACGATGGGGGAATTGCGGTCTGCTGCTTCTCCCACCCCGGAGGCGACAAGGCGGATGACGCGCTCGCGGTCGGAGGGCTGGAGAGTCTGTTCAGAAATTATTAGGCCGATTCCGGCTTTCTCAATCCAGACCGATCCATCCGGATTTGCCATGATCTCGATCGTGTCAGGCGCTTCGAGCGCTTCCCGCACCACCGGGCAGAACGCCGTGCGCAGCATTGTCGTGCGTCGGGCATCTGTTTCTGAATGGTGCGGGGTCTGGCCCATCCGATTTTGCTCCTGTCACTTGGCGTTTGCGAGTGATTGAAGCTTTGCAGAGCATATGAATTTGCGGGAGTGGGAATGGCGACCAATGGAGGCCGAAGGCGGCGTATTCAGGCATAACGCCACACAGCGCAGCATAATGTAGTTCAAATATTAATTTGGAAAATTAGCCTGTCGCGCGAAACCAATTTGTGAGTGTGTCATAACTTTATTTATTTAGATGGCTGAAATTTCGATAAAATATTTTCGCATGATAAAGGAGGGTAGATTTTCATTTGGCGCAATTCTTGCTGCTTTTCTCCTGCTACGGGAGGTGCAGATGAAAAAATATCCACTAAAGGCTGATGGGGTTCTTGGGAAATATAACTACCTTTGGCGTATGTCGTTGGACCGGTGGGCGTGGGAATATCTGAGGCGAAATGAAGATTTCCGCGAAGATGCAGCCATGCACTCAAAAGACGATATTTCAGAGTTAAAAGGTCCGTGCGGTGAAGCGCGTATCCGACTGTTGAGGTCACGTGTCCCGCAAAAACTGGCCTCGCGATGGGGATTGGTCTTTATGCCTGATCCGGACCAGAACGGCATTGATGCGGATGCGGTTTGGTTGAAAACCGCCTTCCCAGACCAGGTAGAAGTCAATTGCACGCCGCGCGCCGAAGGACAGTCATGTGATATCTGGGATCGAACGGTGCCGCATTGCGAAATTACGCATATAACTGATCGTGCGCAGCGAGAATTCTTGTTGCTTCGAGGAAACGGATGTGTGGCCCAAGTCAGATGTACGGGACTATCGGTTCTGGGCTTAGAGCCTGTACGAATGAAACTGCAGATTTCAGACATGGAAGCCTATGAGCGCAAGCTCAAAGCCCAAAAGGATGCCATGCGGATTTACGGTGATGACCCGGGCCTGGAAACGCCGCTATGGTCAAAGAGCACGCAAATGCTCCGTGACGGTCTCGTCGCCCTTGATTGTTTGGCACTGGGTATGACGCGAAGAGAGATTGCTGTCGTACTTTACGGAGAAGAGACTGTTCAGGCCGAGTGGGGTGGGCGGTCCATGAAAAGCGCCATGCGATATCTCGTGAACAAGGCTGAGGCCCTGCGTGATGGTGGATATCTCATCGAGCTTCTCGGATCGCAACTGGGGCCAGAGCGCCAAGCCGCGTAACAGAGCGCTTCAAAATCGGCGAGCGGCGCTGCTACAACGCGATTACAGATTGCCAAATCGGCTTATTCTGGCGACTGTTCTGATCATCAGATTATCGGAGAGGAAGCAGCGCTGTTCGTATTCTATGATACCGAAACGACCGGCACCAATACGGTGTTCGATCAGGTCCTGCAATTCGCAGCCATCCTGACCAACGACCAGTTGGAAGAAGTCGACCGCTTCGAAATCCGGTGTCAGTGTCTGCCCTGGATTGTTCCTGCGCCCATGGCCCTGAAGGTTACGGGCGTGACGCCCGACATGCTGGACGACCAGAACCTTCCAGGCTTTTACGACATGATGTCGGCCATACGAGCAAAGCTCGAAAGCTGGGGGCCGGCCACCTATGCAGGCTATAATTCCATGCGCTTCGATGAACCGCTCATGCAGCGCGCATTCTGGCAAGCCCTTCATCCGCCATACCTCACGGTCACGAACGGCAATGCCCGCATGGACATTTTTCCGCTCGTGCAAGCCGCGTCACATCTCTACGAAGGTGTCTTCAACTACCCGGCGACACCCAGAGGGCGGACCGGTTTCAAGCTGGACCAGTTTGCGCCTCTCAATGGCTTTGCTCATGAAAACGCGCATGACGCACTGGCCGATGTCGAAGCCACGATTTTTATTGCCCGTATTCTCGCCAAGAAATGTTCCGAACTTTGGACCACCAATGTCAGCTCCGCCCGGAAATCCGACATGGCCGCTAGGCTTGTACCCGGTGAGCCATTCCTCTTCGTTGAATATTTCATAAGCGGACCGAGTGTCTGGTGGGGACAGCGCGTCGATCCATATGGCGCATCAACAAGCGCCGCGAGCTGTCTTCGCCTCGATGCGAACTGGAATGAGATATTCACCCTGGACGATGAAGCGCTAGAGAAACGACTGAAAGCGTCACCAAAACCCCTTCGGGACATCGCGCTCAACAAGGCACCAATCGTTCTGGATCAGACCACTGCGCGCAGTATCGGTTACGTCCCTGAGGCTGACATTCTTTTACAGAGCGACTTCCTGGCATCGAATGAAGAACCCTGCGCGAAGCTTCTCCAGACCGCTGCAGCGCTCAAGGAGCCCTGGCCGGAAGCAGAGCATCTTGAGCAGCGGATATTCGAAGGCTTCCCATCTCGAGAAGATTCCGCACGTATGGAAGAGTTTCACCGCGCCGACTGGCCTGGAAAAGCCGGTTTGATCCGATCCTTTGAAGACGAACGGCTCCAGCAACTTGCCCAGCGCATCGTCTATGCTTCTGCGCCTGAAGCTCTCAGTGAAGCAGACCGAACGCGCATGGCTGAGGCCATTGCAGGCAGACTTCACGACGACCATGCCGATCTGGATCTTTGGCGGACCATTCCACAGGCGATTGAGGACCTCTCGGAGGTGCGGAACCTTGAAGATGGCGAAACGGTTGCGGCGGATATTGAGTCGTGGCTCAGGGAGATAGCAAACAGATTCCCGAAGGATCAAAGCGCTTAGAGAGTTTCCGTTCTGGCATCGCTTTGGGGGTTGAGTTTTCATGCAATTTGAAGTTCCGCGATCATTTGTAGGTCTGAGGTGATCGAGCGTGCATTGTGAGCCACCCGCGCGAAATGCGCGGGGCTATTCGTCCGGCTGGAAATTTCGTGTGAAGTGTCGAGGCGGTCCTGACCCATCGCCGACCTTTGCCCGGCGCTGCGTCCGTACCCGCGGGAAACGTCATGCGCCGACCGGCCCGGCGAGGCTCAGTGACGGGACGGGGGTAAGCCGGTTGCAAACATGCCGCTGGGACTCACCGGTGGTTCACGCACCAGCGCTTCCCACTGCCTGCGGCAGAGGGGTCGCTGGCGCTGTTGCTTCAGGGAACAGTCAACTCCGATGATTGTTCACCGGTCTTCATCAACCAGTCGGAAAGGCTTGAAACGATGTATTCCGGGTTCGTTCTGAGTCCACATTCCCACACGGTGGCGACACGCCATCCGGCACCGATGAGGTTTTCCTTGTTTCTTGAATCCCGTTCCACGTTGGCGTCGAACTTCTGTTTCCAGAATTCTGCGCGTGTCGATGGGGTCGTGGTCAGAGAGCAACCGGCATGTCGATGCCAGAAGCAGCCATGAACGAAGATAGCCGCATTCCATTTTGGTAACACGATATCCGGCTTTCCCGGAAGGTCACTCCTGTGCAGGCGATAACGAAATCCAGCCTTGAAAAGTTGCTTGCGCAGCTGAATTTCAGGTTTTGTGTTCTTGCCCTTGATGCCGCGCATCATGCGCGAGCGCACTTCAGGAGTTACAATATCTGCCATACGGTTAGTTTATCCCTGGATCATCCCGTGAACTAGGTTAAAATCCTGTACACCGTATGACTGGGGAATCACTCATGAGCCGTTTTGGAATAGTTGATCTTTTTGCAGGCCCGGGAGGACTTGCTGAAGGATTTACCGGCTATCGGGATGACTCCGGTTTATCACCGTTTCAAATTGAATTTTCTGTGGAAAAAGAAGTTTCTGCCCACAAGACACTTCTGCTCAGGTCGTTTCTGAGGCAATTCGGAGATGGCTTCCCCCAAGAATACTATGACGTTTTCAACGGTAAAGCCGATATCACTGATCTGTCGCAGAAATATCCCGATCAATGGCGCGCTGCGGAAGCGGAAGCGCTGAATCTCGAGCTGGGTACTGACACTGCGCGAGCGATAATCCGACCACGGCTGGACAAGCTCGATGGACGCCAGACAATTGTCATTGGCGGCCCCCCCTGTCAGGCATACTCACTTGTCGGGCGTTCAAGGAATCGAGGTCGTGCGGACTACATCCCGGAGCAGGACGAGCGTCATTTTCTCTATGAAGAGTACATCAGTACACTAGAAAGTCTCGCACCCGCAGCGTTCGTCATGGAGAACGTCAAGGGATTATTGTCTTCGACAGTGAATGGCAGCCTTATTGGCAACCGGATATTAGCGGACCTCCGGAAGACATGTTCTGAATTTGGTGGATACAGTCTGTTCTCTCTCGGGAATCGAGAACCCCGGCTTCTGGCAACACCCGAGTTATCCGATTTCGTGATCCGGGCCGAGAACCATGGTGTTCCCCAGGCAAGGCACCGGCTGATAATCGTCGGTATTCGTGCAGATCTTTGTGACGGACTGGATCTTGCAGGATTGTTATCGCTTGAAGAATCAGAGCCGGTATCTGCCTCCGCCGTTCTCTCATCATTACCCGCCTTGCGCAGTGGTCTCAGTCGGAGTGAAGACAGCTATGACAACTGGCGTGACGAACTTCAGAAACAAATGCTTCGCGTTGGCAAAGCGGTTTCAAGCAAGGACAAGGCGCTGCGGGAAGAATGTCGTCGCCTGGTTCGAGAACACGGACAACGCAAGAGGGGTCTGAAGCGATCAAGGATGCCTCGCTCCAAGATGGCAAATCACGCCCCAGAACTACTCAGAGACTGGATAGTAGATCGCAGGCTAGAAAAAGTCGCCAATCACGAAACACGCGGTCACATGGCCGAGGATCTTGGAAGATACTTTTTTGCAAGCGCCTATGCGCGTGTACATGGTACGTCGCCCAAGGCCAGAGATTATCCAGGAAAGCTCGCTCCTGATCATGCGAACTGGAAATCCGGAAAATTTGCAGACCGCTTTCGGGTGCAGATTGAAGATCGACCGTCAACGACCATAACAAGCCATATCTCGAAGGACGGGCACTACTTCATTCATCCAGACCCGCTGCAGTGTCGAAGTCTGACCGTCAGAGAAGCGGCCCGACTGCAGACCTTTCCAGACAACTACCTCTTCCTCGGGAACAGAACTCAGCAATATGTTCAGGTAGGTAACGCCGTTCCGCCATTTCTTGCCCGGCAGATTGCGGAAGTGTTGTCCAGAGCTCTGAAACTGGTAGACACTGTTCATGGTGAAACGGCTGCTGATCGTCTTGCAAGCTGATGCTCAAGCGACCTCAGGACATTTTCCGATTGGCCAGTGGCGACCGGGTAACCAAGAGAAACCTCTTTGATCTGATTCAGTACTCGAAAATTGTGGGTTCGGATTATTGGGGAGGGCGTGACTTTTCTATCGGGAATACGCCACAACAGGGAATAAACTGGATTGGCACACCACCCGGCACGAAGGGTGTAATCATCAAGACGAGACCTGGGTCCTACGAGGGCGATGGTTGGTTGTCAGATAATGCCATTTCCTACCGGTATTCGTTCAAGGCAAGAAAATCCGTCGTCTCCTATACGGAAACTGCAAACAGTGTCCTCATTTCTCAGCCTCACCTGCTTTATCCCGTGTTCCTGTTCTCAGAACAAGACGCAGAGTGGATCTTCGAGGGGCGTTTTTCGATCGCAGAAATCGCTGATCTATGGGTTGTTCTCGAGCGCGAAAACCTGGCTGCCGATACAGTCCTTCCCATCGCCGAAGAGATCTATCGTGAAGGCGGACGCAAATACGTGACTCACCTTATGGTGGAACGAAGCCGTGCTCTCGTAGATTTTGTAAAGGCCAGTTCACACTGGATATGTGACATCTGTTCCAGCGACTTTGCAGCCCGATATGGAGTTGAGTATATCGAGGCTCATCACAAAACTCCGATTTCTACCCTCACTTCCGAACACAGAGTCAGAGCTGAGGATCTCGTTCTGCTCTGTCCGAATTGCCACAAGGCGGTTCACATAATCATGAAGCAGAGTGAACTGGATTATGACGAAATCAGACGCCTTCTGATCGAAAGGAAATGCGCCAGCTCCGGTAAATGATGATCCATCATCCACGGTATCCGACGCGTGCAGCAGATGATCGGGTCAATCTTCCCAGGAAGTTGGACCGAGGCCAATCTCGTCGAGACGTTCAAAGAGATGGGACAGGGCATTTCGTTCAGAGCGCGTCAGCGAGAAGTTTCCGTTCTGGGCCTTCTGCAATGCTTTGGTTGATAAGGGGGACAGAAGACGGTTGCGATCAGCGACCTCGCGAACGCCTTGCAGACGATCCATGTTGTTGGCAAGCAACGTCTCGAATACGATTTCATCGTCGATCGCCTTTGCTGCTTTTGCGTCACGCGTCTTCTCGTTCTGCTCCTCGAGGCTGATCGTAAAGGACCCAAAATCGCCAGCGGGCTTGAGATCAAGTGCACTGACGCGGCTCCAGCATGCCTGCGATTTTGCGTACTCGCTGATATTGGAAACGCCTTGCGGTGGTGACTTTATGCATTGAGCAATTTGCGGTGCGATACTGGAAAGGCAGGTCTGCAGCTCATCAGGAACTGACTGAATTTTCCATATCAGCTCGAAATCCAGAGCAGATGACTTGGTTGCAGCCAGGTGCTCGACAAGCCAGCCGAGAGTATAAGTGACGATGTTCGCCTTGTATCCTCTGTCATCCTTGTACCATTCTGCGGTTCCGACATGCTTGTCGAACCATCGAAAGAGTATTGCCTTGGCGACGAGACGACGAAAGAACTCATCATTGAACTGCTTCGTTGACTGTTCCCATTTCCTGCTGACTTCCTGAGCGTACTGCAGGAAGCATTTTTGCGCCCCGAGACTGACTATGTGCGGTTTGCCTTCAAAGGTCAGATGATACTTGGCCAGATCCGTTTTCTGGATGACCTGAGATTTTGGAAACTCTGCCTCGAATTTCCTGCGATCGGTCGGACTGCGGAGCATACCTTCATTTCTGTACTGACCGCGAGCTCTCTCATAGAACCATCTGGTGGCAGAAAGTGCACCGGCTGCGACCGGCGCGGCAAGTCTTCGTGAAATCTGCTGCATTTCCACGTGAAAGGGATGGCTCGAGAAAAAGTCTGCCTCGCTGACGCGGTTCTGGGTGTTCGCATATCGCGATATCAGGGGAACCACATCTTCGATCTGCTCGGGCTTTACGACGGAAAGTTTCATCTGGACGAAGACTTTCGAAAGATCCGCCTGTCCGCGATCTCGCGCATAGAGAAGTGATGCTGTGGTTTGTCCGCCATTCACGATTTGCAGATCCCTGATCATCGAAATGCCAGACGCGCCACTTTCTCCGACACCTATTTCGACACCGCTCGCAGTCGCCGTGATGCCGTTATTGTAGGCAAAGAACATTTCAGGCTCATCGTTCGCAGTTCGGATTATTCCCTTGTTCGCCTTCGTGCGAGCTTGCAGAAAGGTCCTTACATTCTGCTCCATCAGCCTTGCGCCGTAGAGGCCGTAAATTCTCGCAAGTAGTGAACCCGGCATCACGACCAGGTAGGATTCATAATCGCTTTCTTCGAAGTGTGCCTCCAGACATGGCAGCACATCGCCGTTCAGTTCCGTAACGTCGAGTTCGATTGGCTCGACGCCGCCCATGGCATTCTGGATATCCACATATCGATTGAAATCGATGATGTTGAAGGTCATCTCTGCGCCGATCACATTCCCGGCTTCGAGTGTTTTCTTGCGTGTGGCGAGGCGCGCGTTTGAGAACATCACGCAACGAATACGCTTTATGAAATCCGAATTCTCCTGGATGAACCACGCTAGTTCGAACTCTGAACTCACTTCCTCGAGTTCCTTGAGAAAGTCCTGCCTGATCGCGTATTCGCAGAATCTGCGAACCCTGTTGAATATCGAGTTTATTCCATCCGCATTCAGGTTCTGCAGTGTGCGCTCTGGTCGAAAGTCGCATACAGCAATGTGGAGTTCGCCCCTGTCACGATCAAGTGCATAACCGTCGACCTGATACGGACGGCTCCCTTCACGGATCACCGGACAGTATACAAGGTCTGCGCAGTCGCCATTTTCAGCCGCCAGTTCAGCGTACATTCGGAAGAAGGATGCTCTCTGAGGCTCACCTGAAACCTCTGCGTCTCGCAGGAGTTCATCCCAGAATTCTTCGAACTGGGAGTCGGATTCAGTCTCGGCCACGGATCACCCCATCTAGCCACAGCTGTGACCTCTCAAAGCGCTCACATGTGCCAAGCGTGATGCGATAACTCACCCTGGATACGCCGGGTGGCAAGAGCGTCGGCACCAGTCGCGGAAAGTCGTCTATGACCTCGAAATACCTGGACTGTGAAGGTTTCCACTTTTCCTCATCATATTCGGGTCTCGCCCGGTAACCGGCTGCGAGAAGACCTGCGTCAAGAAGGTCGCAAGCAACCAGAGAGTGCGCGCGACACCTGACCCTTATGTCTTCCACGAGCTGATTGAGAGACTCTGCTTCACGATCATCATCTGTGCAGGCAGCGAGAGTCTGGTGACATACGGCGATTTTGCCGGAAGTGTTGTCAAGCTGGGCTTCAGAGCTGATCAGAAGATACTGATCAGCTGTATTCAGCTGAGTTTTCACCTCAAAGATCTGATCTCCGTTAGCGAAATCCTGTTCGTCTCTATGTGGTCCGCGCCATGCTCGCAGTGTCTGTTCCACGCCGAGGATCGGCAGGAGTCTGTCTCTGAGGAAGAGGAGCTCTCCGACCAGCCCGATTACCGCCTGGCGCGAAAGCAGGCTGTCACGTTTCTTCCGGAGCATGGCTTGCCATCGTTCAAGGCGGATAATCAGCCGTTCGGCGGCTAGGTCTGACTCCCCGTTTCCGAGATCGCTGGTTGCAGCAAGCAGGTCTTCGGCCAGTGCCCGGAACAGGGAAACCTGTTCCGTATCGACAAGCTCGAGTATCAGCTCGGATGAACCGTCTGGAATCTGCTGCTGGCTCAGATTGATGCCTCCGAGCGCAGGAAACTTTCGTGCTTCGAAGACGCGCAATCCTTTCAGTAGAAAAAGATATCTACCGTCAGAAAGGCGGGCGCGGTAGAAGTCTATCGGATGTCCCGGATCAGCGCGCCTTTCCGTTCTGCCCGAGACAATCGAGCCGGGTCTGATGGTTTCCCAGGGGTCCTGTTCACTGGTCATCGAACATTGCCTCGTCATCGTCTGCCTCTCCGGCAAGGGTCTCGAGCTGTTTCTGATAAACCCTGTTCACCTGGTACAATCGTGGGCTGGATTTGATGCTTGTTTCGGGCATGCAGAAACTGAGCGATACAATCGGAGTGTCCTTCAGCTGGAATCCGGCCTTGTCCAGGTCACTCCTGAAGAAATGCACAAGCATGAGCGGACGAGAGCGCATCGCACAGAAGGGGCGATCACCCTTCAGTATTTTTCTTGCTCGCATATCGAGAGCCTGTTCGCGTTTCGCTCTGGAAAGGAGTAGAGGTGGATCTTCTCGAGGGTCTCTGACACTGTTCTTGTCTCCGGTTGGCTTGAACACGGATGTACCGGAGACGGTCTTTATATCCGCGCTATTTCTATTTCTGAGGGGGAGTGAAGAAACGGTCGGCAGATCAATTGCAAGAATATCAGGGTCTCGTCCAAGATTCAGAGGAGCAACCACGTCCCATTCGGATAATTCATTCTTGATCCGGTCAAGGCAGTAGTCGCTGAACAGTGAGCTGCGTCCGTCAATCAGTCCCAACGCAGGCTGGTCTGCGTGGAAACGGAACTTCCGGACAAGTTCAAGAACTGACGATCCCGAAGCTTTCTGCCACACGAGATGCTTCTGGGCTTCTTTCTTCTGTTCTTTTTCTTCAAAAGCCGTCGGTGCACTCGGCGGACCGAGTTCGCCTAGAAACTCAAGGGTCAGGTCGAGATTGCGGGTATTGGTTTCGCTATTGTTCTCAAGGGCATAGCCTTCGACGTGACGACTTTCGAAACTCTGCGCCAGCATCATCTCTTTTGCGGTTCGCATCTTGTTTGCAGCGGTGATGCGGATGCCGGTCTCACTTCGACGAACCTTCAGACCGAAGTCTTCTGGTGTGTCTCCTCTGACTTCCATTCTCTTGATTTCGGATCGCAGTTCTTCAATGGCATCTGCTATGTATTCATAGTGCTCGACCGCTGTCTTGCAGATGTATAGCCTGCAGATATCTTCGTAATTCTGCCGATAACCGAACCAACGCGCCATCTGCATCAACGTATCTGAAGCTCCCGCATTTCTGAGAATGTATGTAACGGCGAGACCTTCAAGTGTGAGGCCGCGGGCTAGAGCGAGGCCGCCAATCGCGATGACGTGCAGGCCGGAGGTCTTGTGTCGATCATAGTCGAGTTCACCGCCTTTCATGTTGATCGTGCGCGTGACAATTGTTCTCGAGGCTTCCGGAAGAACTGAGAGAGTTTCTTCAAAGGAAAACTCCACGCCAGAGTATTCCGTTCTGAATGAGTCATGAAGCGCCTTGATGTCCGGGTCGTTCAGTGCCTCTTTGCCGAGCCCGGCGTTTACTCGTATCGCATCATCAAGCTGCTTCTGATACTCATAGACGAGCCCATGGACCTTCTCCTGGACGTCATTGAAGCGGCTGACATTGACCATCATCGAGCAGTGCTTGTGACCATCGCCGCGCAGAATTCGAATGGCTCTGGCCAGAACGAATACCCTTATGGCTTCGAGCAGAGTTGAGGGCAGTTCCTTGAGTTCCAGCGTTCGCGGGTGTTTCAGCGGGAGAATGTCTTCATAGTCCCGGCTTGCGACGACCTTCACCATGTCAGCCCTAAGGTCTCCGTCTTCCGAAAACACTCTCGTTGCACCTACATAATTGGTCGGAGGGTCGAGGGCCTTGATGAAGTGCCGCGGAAAAAGATCCTCACGCCCCATTTGTGCCTCTGTGTCGGGATCAATAAAAATGTTGGCGAATGGGGTCGCCGTGTACCCGACATATGTCGAGCGTGAAAACTTGCCGAGAATATCAGTGATGAGTCCGTTTATGGCGGTGGTATTGGAAGCCGCTGCTCCGGAGCCAGAATTTTTCTTGATCTGTTTCTTTGTATTCACGGACGCATTGTCAGCTTCATCATCGACCAGAAGAAGAGGGTAGGAAATCTGCTGGTCCGGTGCCTGTGAATCGATCCATTCGAACAGGTTGGTCAGGATCGATTTGTTCTTCTTGGTAACGAAGATTATCGGGTCTCTAAGATTGTCGAGCGATACGCCGAAATTCGAAACGGCCTTGTGAAAATCCTGATCGAAGGTCGTACCGAAGGCCGGATGGAGGAGCTTCTCATCCCGTCGATAGTCACAGTAGGTCATGATTGGCATGAGTTCCGGGCGGACTTCATTGAAAAGCGACCTTTTTCCTATGAAATTCTGATCCATCCTGTCCTGTGTCTGCTTGCGCAGTGAATTGGTCATGCCGGCCAGCAATATGATGATCTTGTATCCGGAGTCCGCAGCCTTGCTGATGAGCGACGCGTAGTTTGTCGTTTTCCCGGATTGCACATGGCCCATCACCATGCCGCGTCTTTTCCACCGCCCTCCATCCTTCGGGTTGCCGCAGTAATCGAGGACGTCGTTTGTTATTTCGTCGAGCCGTGACACGACGTTTTCCGGCAGGACATCATCTCCGAGAAAATAGTTGCGCAGACGGTTCCAGTAGCGAAACTCGATTTCGCCCCTGCGCTCCGATAACCAGGGCTGGTAATCGCTGAGAATGGTCGCGCCCTTGTCCTGTCTGACAGAAAATGAGTACTCAAGCTGCTTTCGAATGATCTCCAGTGCTTCTGGTGACAGCGGAAAGGGATTATCATTCAGGACCTCGCCGATCGCTTCTGGTGGAATGGAAGCCATCCGTTTGAGATCGTCAGCATATGCCTTGCGGATCTTGCTCTTGAAGTATGCCGTTTCAGCCGTCAGATCCATCATGACCACCCCTTGCCTGAAATGTACTCTTCGACCATTGGCCAGTTCTTGCTGAATGGCTCCATCGATTTGAGAGTTTCGATCATGGTGCCCAGATCGCCATCATTGTTCGCAAGCAGTTTCGGAATGGTCCGGTCGAGCAGGCGCTTCATTTCTTCTCTGCTCGTGGCTGATTGAGAAAGTGCGTCTGGTTTGAGTGATACGTCATTGCTGAAAGCCGTGACTGGAAAATTCTGTTCGATCAGGTTCAGAAGTGCACGAATTTCTCCGTCCGAGTCCGTATCAAGTAGTCGTGAGACGACCGGATGCTCCCGGTTTATGGAGTAATTTATTTCGCTGTTGCGGGCGTGCCTTGACCAGACCGAAACTGATCTTGGATCATCAAGACGCCCACCACGTGAACGGTATACCCGGGCAGACTTGCCCCGAAGCCCGTCAACGATCTGCTTGAGACGATTTCTCAGCATTGCGGGAAGCTGAGCGTCGCTCTTGTCGACGGTAATCTTCCACATGTCGTCCATTGAATTGGGGATATCGACACTGATCCTCACCAGTTGTGACAGTTCACCATACTTGGCTAATCGAAACCACGTCCCGTGGATAATCAGCCTGTCATTACGGTAAACATAGAAACCCTGGTTTCGGAGGAAACCTTCTTCGCCGCCTAGTTTCTCGTATTCATTTTCGCCGAGCTTCGAATAATGCGGCAGAATATAGGGTTGTACACGGACCACATGTCCTCCCACTGCGAGTGGTTCAGACTCGAGTCTTTGGGTCGCAGCATGCCCCGCGTGGAAGGGATCGAAGGGAATTAGCGGCGTTTCATTGAGATGAATTGTCAGCTGCGGGCGGTTGGATTTGCCTTCAATGAAACGGTGGAAGACAAGGGCCAGTCTATCAGCAGCGTGCCTGACGATTTCGTTGAAGCCAGCGCTGGTGACGGCTTTGCCTTCCGAAAGTCGATCGCAATTCCGCCAGATGACCTCGGTACCGTTGCCACCTTCGAATGGTCGACTGGCCGCATCGTCAACTTCAGTCCCCTCGAGAATGCCCATGGACCATTCGTCGATATCGTCGAGATTCCAGACTGCACCATTTCGTGATCCGTCTTGCGATGAGAGCACCACAAGTTCGCGGCATTGCGAGAATGAAGCTGATTTTAAACCCCAGCCAAAGCGGCCCAGATCGTCGGGTGATCTTTCATCTGCTGGATTGGTGGAAGCAGGCTTCATTGCCTGCTCAAGCTCTGGAGCACTCATACCGTGCCCATCGTCCCGGACTGAAACGATTGGGTCCCCGTTGTTGAACCTGCAGAGAATCCAGACATTCCGTGCATCAGCCTTGATGCTATTGTCGATAAGATCGGCAAGCGCGCCCGCTAGGTCGTAGTTGCCGAAACTTCTCGCTGACATCATCAGGGAGGCGGCATCAGGCGGATTGCTTATGGTTTTCAGTTTTGCTCCCCGTAAAACATGAACTAGGCGTTGTTGTTCGCGAGAAATCTTGCCTCACAACGATACCTCAGAAAAGACCGATTCTTTGCCGTTCAGGTAGCAAACATTGTCTTATCCTCTTTTTTTTGGCGAACCTCCTCAGCCAAATAAAGCAGAAATGAATATCTATCTCGGTGGGCAACATTCACTTGAACTAACCCAACTCTACCGGTAACGCCGCGCACGGTTTCATCAAGCTTCCAGCCTTTGCAATAAGTTACCTTTTTCTGCAGTCGGAGGTGGACGGACGGTGCGTCTGCCAGAGCGCGGTCACCGCACAAGGGGGCGGGCCTTTTTCCTGATCAATCGTCTTTAGGTGTCCTACCTTCAGCGCCCCTTGCGCCGCGCCCTTACACGCTCCGGCGGAGCACCTTCTCGCCGCCCAACCCCGCCTGATGCGGGAAAGAATGCGAGGCGGCGCAAAGGAGACTGACATGACCGAACGCCACCCGGACCCCTCGCAGATAACATGCACCGCACCCGCGTATCCCGATAGACCGCGCATCTACGTAGCCTGCCTAGCAGCCTATAATAATGGCTGCCTTCATGGGAGATGGATCACGGCCACCACTCCGGATGAGATCAGAACGCAAGTGCGCGCCATGCTCGCCGCTTCACCAATACCACATGCAGAAGAGTGGGCGATCCACGATTACGAAGGCTTCGAAGGGGCGCACCTCTGCGAATATGCAGGCTTCGAGACTGTGTGCGAGCTCGCTGATTTTATCGAGCACCATGGCGAGCTTGGTGGCAAGGTGCTTGAGTATTTTGGCAATGATCTCGCTGACGCGCGCGCTGCCTTTGACGAATATGCTGGCGAATATCGCAGCGCTGCAGACTTTGCCGAACAGCTGCATGATGACATTGGCACGCAGATTCCACAGAGTCTTCGCTTCTATATCGACTGGGAGGCGCTCGCTCGAGACATGGCGCTGAACGGCGAGATCATGGTCTTTCAGACCGGATTTGACGAAGTCCATATTTTCTGGAGCCGCTAATCATGGCTTTCACAGAAAGCTTTCAGTCCTTCGTTTGCGAGGGCGATACGATCTCCTGCGAGGTTGCAGGCTTCGAAGTCATCGCGCGAATTGTGCGCGATGATTGCCCTGATGCGCCCGACGAGCGCCAGGACGGATTCTGGCCATCTCTCTACAAGGACGCGCCAGGATTTATCGGTCCCGGCCTAAATCACCGGAAGCGCTTCGCCGACGCGCAGGCCAAGGCCGAAGCCGTCATGCAGGCATGGCGGGAGGATAAATGGTTCTATTGCGGGATCGTTCTGTCGGTCGCTCTTGAGGGCGTCACCCTGGACACACATGCCGCGAGCCTTTGGGGCGTCGAAGCCAACTATCCTGACAGCGACAACGCCTATCTAACCGACGTCGCAAACGAGCTTTTGCCCGAAGCGCTCGATGCAGGAATATCTACTGCCCGCCGCCTCTGTGCAGCGCTTGAAGTAATCGAGATGCGCGGCCGATAGCGCAGCCTCAATTAGACTTTATATCTGTGACAATGGCCGAAGCCGCTGCTCGAGGAAGCTCGCATATTTATGGCCTGGAGAAAAATAGGCTAGAAGATTATTTTTGGATCTCGTTATCGCGGTGTAAACAATTTCATCAGTGTCATTGCTGCTCATAAGATACACAATGTTGCGAGCTTCCAGGCCTTTGTAGCTATGAATTGTGGACAGCTTTAATGTCCCACGGTTCTGCCAAAAGTGGAACTTCTTGCTACGCCGAATAGGTTCGAGTTTGTCGTCGATTTCCTTTTTTCGAACATCTCTCGGTAGCGAGGCGGAATCGACCTCGTCGAGGACCCTTTCATACACGTCTTGCGTTTCGAATGTGGTGTTAGTCTCTTCGCCCGTTCGAGCTTTGTAAGCCTCCTCGAGTTGTCTCAGTGGCGCTATCTCACCTCCGACAATACAAATATCATTTGGCTGAATGTTATGGGCCTGCATGAAAGTATAGATGTTTTCAGCCAGTTTCGAGCAATCCGAATTGGTTCCCAAATGCGCGTACTCTAAAACATCGTTTTCCTGTATATCGAGGGACAATTGCTCGCTAGGAGAATCGTGCCCTTCGATTAGGTCGGTGTCATATTTGCTGGCTAAGAATGTCGACTGAAAGTCAGATATTAATTGGGTCAGCGGAGAATTGGACGACGAACGGTATGATACTCTGAGCTCCTCCCAAGTACCAAAACCCCGAAGTTGGTGATTAAGCAGCGCGAGCGGACGATTGTAGATGTTTTGGCTCTCATCGCCGTACAACACCATCTCTCCGCCTTCGGCGAGAAAGAATTTCCTCATGATTTTTATCCAAGGAACTTCAAAATCTTGGATCTCATCAATCAAAATCGTTTCATATTTTCTGATCTGTTCCTCGGCCGCATCGAACAAATTTTCGTCAGAAAATAGCTTGTCTAAATCTCCCCCATATTTATCTGGGTCGCCGCCGACTTTCCTGTACTGATCCATGATAAAGCTATGGTAATTGATGATGTCGAAGTTCCCCCAAGAAAATTCCTCACGGACTTCGCTTATCCTATCATGGATGTAGTTTCTCAGCGTCAGATTATAGGTCATGATTAAGACCCTGCGCTGATGGCGAATATGCGCGTTGACGGCTCGTTTCGCGAGCACAGTTGTTTTGCCTGAGCCGGCCACGCCTTTGATCTTTGATAGGCCCGGTGCGCTTTGGGTAAGACGCATTTGCTTCTGCCCGTATTTGATCAGTTTGCCCTGATCCTTGGTGTGAAGCGGCGGTTGCAAATACCGTTTGAACTTGGAGTAGATTTCAGGCGTGAAAACTTTGCTTGATCTAAGAGCGTCCTGTATTTTGCTCAAAGATTTTTCGTGAAGGGTCATGCCGCGGTCTCGCCGAATGTTTCCTTCCTTGCGGTCTAGATACTCCCATTGCTTTTCGTAATCTTCGAAGGATATTTTTCCGCTCGAGCGTTCTTCATTCAGTTGGTCTTTGCCCCTCCTGACGGCCGATTCAGCTGCTCGAAAAATATCGTCAATTTCATATTTTGAAGATCCGTGGAAATAAACGAATGGTTTCAAAATATTATATATGCCAAAGTTTTGCACACGCGCTTCAGCAAGCCCTTCAATGTGCAAGTCAAACATGCTTTTTTTGTACAAGAAAACCTGCTGATGCGGCGACATCAGTGCAACGTTATTGCGACGAAGTTTCCACTTATTGGTTTCATCAACGGTGTAAGCGCTAAGGTCCCAATCTTTGACTTCGATGATGATTACGCCCCAGCCTTTTTTCATGACAACAATATCTGGTCGAAGGCCATTAAAATAAGGCTGGAAATAAACCTCGTATTCGTCTCGTAAATGTATGCGGAGGTATTCTAGTAGCGCGCGCTCACCATTCGTCGGGGGGTCCCGCAGGCGCTCGACAGTTTGAAGAGTGGGGAAAAGCTGAGCCATTGTGAAAATGTGATTCCGGTAGGTTAAATCGCGGTGCCGTCGCAGGATATTTTTTATCACACTGCAACAACCCAAGCGCCTAGCGCAACTTTTCAACAGAAGAGAGCCCGATGTCGGCTCCCACCGACCATATACTGGTGGTGCTCAAGGTCCGGTTTTGGATCTTTCATACCCTTCCTAAATGAGGGCATTATGGAGGGGGCTTCCGTTCGCAATTAAGGCGCTCTGACACCCTTATTCCCGTCTCATGCCGTGTGACTTGGACGATACCTGCCCAGCCTTGAAACCAGCCAAGCCAAGAAATTTCCTCTGCGCTTCGCGCATTCACCGCGAAACAAATTTCTTGCCGTGTCAGGTGCTTCACTTCGTTTCGCCCGTTCCGGTTCAGGCCCGCCCTGCATCGCCCGAGTGGTCCGGCGTCGACGGGGACAAGGGGTCCTCAAAGACACATGGAAACGAAAGGAAATACGCCATGGCCAACGCACTCGGATATGTCAGCGAAACCAAAACCGGCTTTGAAGGCGCTCTTGCAATGATGAACCTCACAAGCTCAATCCGCATAGAAAAGAACGCCGAAAAAGCTGCCGAAGAGCAACCCGATTACCGCATCTATGCCGGTGAAACCTCCACAGAAATCGGCGGTGGATGGCTTCGCAAAGCCAAGGCATCGGGTCGCGAATATGTGTCGATCACCCTCGCAGATCCGCAGATCGGACCCCGCAAAATCTACGCAAACCTTGCCCCAGTGAAAGGTCAAAAAGGGCGTCACGTACTCCTCTGGAACCCGCGCGACTAGACGCAAAACATCGCTCAAAATCTGCCGCCTCGGAGATGCGCTCCGGGGCGGTTTTCTGTTTGTGGAACAGAGTTAACACTCGGACACAAAATTCAGCCGGGACTTTTTACGGCTATAAATTCCGGCATGTGGCGGCATGCTTTTCTTCGAAAGGAAAAGACGAAAAGGAGCGCCAGATCATGGGAAGCAACAGTCAAAAATCCAAAGGCAGTGCCGAGCTGCCAGAACTTCTCACAGCACAGGAAGCCGCCGAGTTTCTGCATCTTTCACCCATTACCCTAAGTCATTATCGTTATCAGGGGCGCGGGCCAATTTACCGAAAACATGGTTGGCGCGTTTATTATACAAAAGCCGACTTGGTCGATTGGTCAGAAGGCCAGAGATGGGTTTCTACCGGCGAGCCTCTTCGGTGAAACCATGCGTCGATCATTCTTTCTTTTGATGATTGTAGGCATATGCCTCGCTCTCTTTGGGATAGCGTTTTCACCCTCAGAAAAGGTTCTATGGAACCGAACAGCAAGCGCGCCGATAGGGCTTTATTGGCTGAACGACAACCCATTCACCCTTGGCCGTTGGGTTGTCGTTTCAGCCGAAAGCCCTGAGGCAGTTTGGGCAAGCGAACATGGGTTTGTCGGAAAAGATTGGCCACTCCTGAAGCGTATCGCCGGTGTGCCAGGCGATGAGATTTGCAGGGTAGATGGACGCATTCTCATTAATCAAACCCCTCATGGCATCGCAAGAAAAACAGATTCGATGATGCGAGATTTGCCTTCATGGGAAGGGTGTATCAGGCTCAAAAATAGCCACATATTTTTGATGAATCCGCACCCGGATTCTCTCGATGGACGTTACTTTGGGCCGACTAATGTAAATGACATTCAAAGTACAGCGCAGCTTGTGCTTGAGTGGCGCTAAATAGAGATGGCGGCGTTTTCCGGCATATGGCGGCATAAAGCGGCGAAAGGAAGCGTTAGATCAGCCAGCAAACCCGAACGGGCAAGATTGAAGCTTATGCACCAACAGGTGCATAAGGTATTGTCTGCACATCTCTTTTTTGGCGCCCTATGCCGGAATATGTGGTGCACGAATTTTCTCGGATTTGTTGAATCTATTGGGATTTTTAGGTGCATTGGCGGAGATCGGGCCACATGAGTGGTGACACTGATTTTACACCGCGCCTTGGCAAGCTGAGAGACACAGGCGCAGGGTCTTCCAGACGTTTTCGTTCCAGACTTCTCAAAGCGGCAAGGCAAGTGTCTGCGCCGCGTTCAAAACCCTCATTCACGGGGGCACGTATTGGCAAAGGAAACGCTGCAGGACTGCATGCACGCATAAAGGCTCAGCGATTGCCCCGCATGCGCCTTCGCCGGGTCGTCGTTAAAGTGCATATTGCGCGCGCCAAATCAGGCATCGGCATAAGAGCCTATTCGCGGCACATTGATTACATTCAAAGAGATGGTGTCGAGAGGGATGGGTCAGGCGGCCAGCTTTATGGGCGTGATGACCGAGACATGGATGGCCGCGCATTCGCAGAGCGCAGCATGGACGACCGCCACCAGTTCCGCATAATCGTTTCGCCAGAAGATGCAGATCAGCTCGAGGACTTAAAAGAAACAACACGGCGACTGATATCAGAAATGGAGCGCGATCTGGGTACGGGGCTCGATTGGATCGCCGTCGATCATCACAATACCGGACATCCGCACACGCACATTGTCATTCGAGGCAAGGATGACTTGGGACAAGACCTCGTCATCGCCCGAGATTATCTCATGCAAGGGCTACGTGCGCGGGCCGAAGAAACCCTAACACAAGAACTTGGTCCAAGGCGTGACATTGAGATCGTGAAGTCCCGGCACCGGGAAGTGTTACAGGATAGATTTACAGGACTTGACCGGGAGATCGCGCGTTTATCAAATCAAGGCGTCGCGGAAATATCACGCGGGTCAAATGCATTCGGACGTTTTAAGCATAGTCTCCACGAGCAGCGTCTATCTCATCTCGAACAGCTTCACCTTGCTAAAAATCTTGGGGAAGGACGATGGCAACTCGCCTCGCATTGGGATCGTGCGTTGAAAGCGATGGGGCGCAAGGGCGATATCATCCGCACACTGGCGGCGGGCGTAGAGCCCGGTAAACATGCCGATAGGATTCGTTTCTTTGAGGAACGAACGGGCGATTTGTCATCCATCCAGGGTCAAGTGATACAGCATGGTCCCGAGGATGAATTGCGAGACCGGCGCTTCATCCTCGTAGAGGACTTTCAGGGAACGCCATGGTACGCGCCTGTATCAAATGAGCTCGGTGGGGTCTCGCCGCCTATAGGAGCGGTTGTTGAGCTATCAGCGCAGCCTCAGAAACCCAGGAGAGCAGATCGCACGATTGCTGAGATCGCGGACCGAAGCGGCGGGCTTTATTCAGACGAGCTTCATTCCGCTGCTGATCCATCCGCATCAAGTGCTTACCGACTTGCCCACAAGAGACGGCTCGAAGCGCTTCGCAGAGCAGGCATCGTAAACATAAGCCCTCAAGGGGAATGGGAAATAGCTGAGGACTTCCTCGAAAAGGCAGCAGAATTTGAAGCCGCGAGAAGCGGCAGTGTCGCCATAAAGGTGCACTCGTGGGCCTCACTAAAGGTGCAAATTGAAGCGCATGCCGAGACATGGCTGGATCGCGAAGAGGGCAAGCAAAACAGCCTGGAAAACACGGCAATAAGTGACGCACGTAAAGCTCGTGTGGCTTTCTTGCGCGAAAAGGGATGGCTCAAAGACGGAGAAACGACTTTGAACACTGAGGTACGTCAGCGACTAAGAATGGAGGAGTTGCGCCGCTTGGGCGAGGCAGAATCCAAGCGAACTCAACGTGTGCATAAGGTGCTGGAAACAGGAGAGGGTTTCGAGGGAAAATTCGAGCGCACGACCGATCTTGCACAAGGTAGAATGGCAATTGTCGGTAACGAGAAAGCGTTTGCTATGGTGCCGTGGAGACCGGATATGGAAAGGCAACGCGGCAGATCAATGGCGATCGAAGTGCGAGAGCGCGGCGTCAGCTGGAGTATTTCTGATGCTCTGAAAAGAGGTCTCAGCCGCTAATTGGTTGGCCGCGCTAAAATTAGCCATCAAAGGCTTATCAATACCGGCAAGTGCAACTAATGTCGGCTGGCAGCTGAATATTTCAGTGCGGTCAAAAATATGGGGGATTATTCCAAGCATGTTTAATACCAATCCTAAGGACCTCAAAGCACTCCTGAATGAAGTCCATTCGGAGTCGCTCCAATTGCCAGATTTTCAGCGCGATTGGGTCTGGACGGATGAAGGAGTACGCCAACTTCTAGCTTCTGTCGCAGCGGGCTTCCCAATCGGTGCGATACTCACGCTCGAAACTGGCGGTGAACTGAAGTTCAAAACCCGCGCTTTAGCACATGCCCCCACAACCGGCGTTGAGCCAGAGGAGTTGCTCCTCGACGGGCAGCAACGAATGACCTCTCTCTATCAGGCGCTTAGGTCAGATCAGCCTGTCCAGACGCAGAATTCAAAAGGAAAAGCCATGTCGTTGTATTATTACATCGACATGAAACGCGCATTGCACACAGCGCGCCTTGAAGATGCGATCTTCTCGGTGCTGAGTGACCGAACGCTTAGATCAAACTTCAACAAAGATATCGATCTGGACCTGCGGACCACAGAATTAGAGTGTCAGCAGTTTATGTTTCCATTGAACAAGGCTTTGGAGGTCACCGATTGGCTGCTTGCTTTTACCGCCGAGCATGGAAGCGCTCAGACTGAGTTCTTCAAAGCCTTCAAAGAGCAAATAATCGATCGGATCGTCTCTTACAAAGTGCCCGTCATCACACTCACTAAGGCCAATTCGCGTGAAGCTGTATGCACAGTATTTGAGAAAGTGAATGTCGGCGGCAAAAAACTGGACGCCTTTGAATTGCTGACAGCGATCTTCGCCGCAGAAAATTTTGATCTCAGAGAGGATCTTCGGGGGACGGCCCGGGCAGCGTTTATCGCCAAACACAGGCGCGAGCCCAAAAATGATGAACTCAAGGAAGGGCGGCTTGTCAAAATCAAAGGGCCGGCGAAATCCGGCGTTCTTGCTGGATTAGATGAGCGCGATGTCCTGCAGGTTGCATGTGCGCTTCAAACCCACGCCGAAAGACGAACAGCCATAGCCGATGGCAAGACGGACCAAAGAGACATACCGGCCGTTAGCATTAAGGCCAATGATCTGCTCAAACTGGATTGTCACACATTTCAGCAGAATGCCGAACGACTGACTGATGGTTACATTCACGCCCGCAACTTCTTTGAGAGGCTGAACATTATCAGGGAACGAGATATTCCTTACCTGCCAACCGCGAAAACCATTGCAGCAGTGCACGCATCAATGGAGCGTCCCGACCTGAATGCAGCTCAGATGGATCAGCTGGCTCAATGGTTTTGGGCCGTCACGCTCGGGGAGACGTATGGAACAAGTACCGACACGCGCGTTGCACGCGACATGTTGGAGCTTTTAGATTGGCTGGAGGGCGGAAGTGACCAGCCGCGAGCCATTACCGAGATCAGTATTCGCGCCGACCGGCTCGATGAACTCCGCTCCCGAACTTCTGCTGGTTACAAAGCGCTGCATGCAGCCATACTAAATGAAGGCTGTCTCGATTTCAGGACAGGGAAAGAAGCTCGAATAATGGATGCTCATGACGATCCCGTCGATATTCACCACATTTTTCCAAAGAAATGGGCGATCGACAAAGGAATAGGTGCTGACCGCTACGACTCCATCATCAACAAGACTCCACTCTTCGCGCAGACTAACCGCCTTATCGGTGGACGCGCTCCATCAGAGTATCTTGGGCGACTTGAAAGTGAACTTGCCAAGAGCGAAAGCACCGACAACGCGCGGGATAGACTCGACGACATTCTACGGTCGCATTTAATAGAACCGCAATTACTGCGCACGGATGATTTCGATGCATTCTATGAGGATCGGAAGGAAAAGCTCTTGCAACTGATTGAGCGCAAGACAGGCCGGGAAATCCTACGGACGGCAGGTTCGAACGAGGAAGACGACGCACAGCCTGACGTTCGGATATTAGAAGAGGTCGCCTAGAGACAGGGCGCGATCCTCGGCAGTTATGCCGCCATTTGCCGCCATTCACACTGGCTGAATTTGAGCAGGCGCGAAACACTACAGAGGTTTTTTCAATAGGAGCCTCTATGCGATGTCGCCGTCTAAGATTTTGATCGGCCAGTTTCTGATCGTTCTTTCCATCATCGTTTTGACCATGTGGGGTGCAACGCAGTGGGTTGCGCATGCCCTCGGCTACCAACCGGCGCTCGGACTCCCTTGGTTTTTATGGGATCAGTGGCCCGTCTATCGACCGTGGCGACTATTCCAATGGTGGTACGCTTATGAGGCTTACGCGCCGGAAGTGTTTGCTCGCGGCGGGGCAATAGCGGCGAGTGGCGGGTTGCTCGGCATTCTTGCTGCAGTTTTGGGGTCAGTTTGGCGATCACGCTGGGAGCGCAGCGTCACAACTTATGGCTCGGCCCGTTGGGCTGAGACATCCGATCTGCAGAAAGCAGGTCTGTTAAAGGACGAGGGCGTCTTTTTAGGGCGTTGGAAAGATCGGTATTTGCGCCACAATGGTCCCGAGCATGTCCTTGCCTTCGCTCCGACGAGATCAGGTAAGGGCGTCGGTTTGGTCATTCCGACACTTCTCTCCTGGACTGGCAGCGTAGTTATCCACGACATAAAGGGAGAAAACTGGGAGCTGACCTCAGGATGGCGAGGGTCGTTTTCGAACTGCATTCGATTTGACCCGACCGATGCGTCCAGTTCTCGTTTCAACCCCTTGATGGAGGTGCGTAAAGGCGCGAGCGAGGTGCGCGACGTGCAGAATATTGCTGATATCCTGGTTGATCCGGAAGGCTCGCTTGAACGGCGCAGCCATTGGGAAAAGACTGCGCATGCCTTGCTCGTCGGGGTTATTTTACACGTTCTCTACGCTGAAAAAGACAAAACTCTATCGGGATGCGCGCAGTTTTTATCAGACCCTTCAAGAAGCTTTGAAAAAACGCTCGGCGTGATGCTCAAAACAAAACACGTTGAGCATCAGGCGGGCAAACGCAGTGTGCACCCCGTTGTTGCTGGCGCGGCCCGCGAGTTGCTTAACAAATCGGAAAATGAACGATCAGGAGTTTTGTCGACAGCGCTCAGTTTTCTGGGACTCTATCGCGATCCGGTGGTTGCGGAGGTGACGTCTGTAAGCGACTGGCAGATCAGTGATCTGGCGCAAGCTGATAGACCGATGTCGCTTTATTTGGTCGTCCCGCCGTCTGATCTCTCGCGCACAAAGCCGCTTATGCGGTTGGTTCTCAATCAGATTGCCCGACGCCTGACAGAAACGATGCCGGAGTCAGGGCGTCGAAATATACTGCTCATGCTTGACGAATTTCCAGCACTTGGACGGCTCGACTTCTTTGAAAGTGCGCTTGCTTTCATGGCAGGTTATGGCGTGCGGGCCTATCTGATTGCTCAATCTCTGAATCAAATCGAAAAGGCATACGGGCCGAACAATGCGATCCTGGACAATTGCCATGTCCGGATCGCTTTTTCGACCAATGATGAGCGCACAGCCAAACGCATCTCAGATGCCCTGGGAGCGAAAACAGAGCTGCGGTCCCAGAAGAACTATACGGGCCACAGGCTAGCACCATGGCTTAGTCATATGATGGTGTCGCGCCAGGAAACACAGCGCGCGCTCATGACGCCCGGCGAAGTCATGCAAATGTCGCCTGCTGATGAAGTCGTGATGGTTTCGGGCACACCGCCAATCCTCGCAAAAAAGCTTCGCTATTTCCAAGATCGCAACTTTACAGTTCGGGTGACGCCCCCACCAAAAGAGAAGCCGGTTCTTATAAAGGGCAATAGCAGTTGGACGGATATTGTCCGCCCAGGAATGATTGCTGCCGAGACCCCAGCAAAAAACACTTCAGAAGGCAGTAGAGAGATCTTCCCGACACTTGATGAGTCAGGCCTAATAGCTGCGGTTCCAGTCGACCCGGACGCATCTCCAGAAGTCGATGATGACGAGGATATCGGTTCAGAGCACACGCTGGAAACGATCCGCCGGGCGGCAGCGCTTGACCTAGCCGATGACAACACACTGCCGGAGTTTTGAAGATGAGCAAACCGCGCGTAAATCTTCGGCTCTCTCATAAGCTCTATGTCGAACTTGATCGGCGAACGAGAGAGCCAGGTGTGACCAAAACCGATATCGTAGAAGAGGCCCTCAGCCGATTTTTCGACCCTGAATCTAATCTTGTTCTCGAAGAACGCTTGCTTCGCCGTATGGATGCTTTCGATCGCAGGCAAGGGGAAATCGAACGAGACACAGCGCTTTGTCTCGAAACGATAGCGCATTTTGTCTTTTATTGGCTGACCCAAACAGAACCGATCCCCGAGGGACAGCGAGATGCTGCGCATGCGTTAGGGCAACGTCGGTTTGACCATTTCATCCAGCAAGTGGCGAAAAAGCTCGGAAATGAGCGAAGCGTGCTATCAAAAGTAAGCCCTGATCTCGATGAGTTACGCTGAAACCGGCAAGAACCATGAGTTCAAGCAGGGTTCATATGATCATCAAGAAATTGATAAAATTCTTGAAAAAGTAACCTTCGTGACCCATTATATGCGTTATTGGATAACGAAGGGTACAAATATGCCGACGCCCACAACACCGCCGAGCGCTGTACGCCGGACCTTACGAAAGCTCGGTCAGGACATCGCCGATGCGCGAAAACGCCGGGGGCTTACCATGGAAACCGTGGCGGATAGAGCTTTTACATCCCGAAAGACGTTGTCTCGCATTGAAGACGGAGACCACGGTGTGAGCATCGGAATATACGCTTCCGTGCTCAACGCATTGGGTCTGTTGGAGGGGCTAGGCGAGCTCGCTGACCCAGCGAGTGATGAACTTGGGTTGTCGCTGTCTTCGGCAGATTTGCCCAAACGCGTTCGGCCAAAACGCAAATGACAGAAATCGAAGTCCATATCTCGATTGATGGCGATACGCTGCGCGTCGGAACACTTTTCCGGCAAGCTGCGCGCGGCCGCGAGTCGGTTACCTTCCAGTATCATGACGAATGGCTCACCCATCACGCGAGGTTTTCACTCGAGCCTAGCCTCGCTGTTGGGGGTGGAATGTTCCATCCAGGCGAAGGTCGTGAGATGTTCGGTTCGATCGGGGATTCAGCTCCAGACACCTGGGGACGACGCCTTGTGCAGCGAGCGGAGCGGCGAACCGCACGAATTGAAGGTCGTCCACCGAGGACGTTACACGAAGCCGACTTCTTGCTTGGGGTGAGTGATGTGTCGCGTCTCGGCGCGCTTCGTTTCAAACGGCCTGATGATCAAGAGTTCCAAAAACCGATTGGAGAGGGGGTTCCTGGCTTTATTCAGCTTGGCCGCTTGCTGACAAGTGCGCAACGAATTGAACGTGATGAAGAGACTGATGAAGATCTGACGCTGATTTTTGCGCCCGGATCATCGCTTGGGGGTGCTAGGCCGAAGGCCTCCGTGGTGGATGCACATGGCGCGTTGGCTATTGCGAAGTTTCCAAAAGATGCAGACGATTACAGCATCGAAACCTGGGAACATATCGCGCTTGTTCTCGCCAAACGTGCAGGTATAGAAGTGCCGCGCCATGAACTCCATCGTGTGGGAGACAAGCCAGTATTAATTTCGTGGCGGTTTGATCGGCAAGGCGATATTCGCACTCCATTCTTGTCGGCAATGTCGATGTTACAAGCGAAGGATGGCGAACGGGCGAGTTATCCTGAGATTGTTGACGAACTCGGAAGGCACGGGGCAAATGCGAAGAATGATGCAGCCGAGCTTTTCAGGCGCGTTGTATTCAATATCCTGATTTCAAATGTAGACGACCATCTTCGCAATCATGGTTTCCTTTGGGCGGGTAAAGCCGGGTGGTGTCTGTCGCCAGCCTATGATCTGAACCCGACGCCGACTGATCTAAAGGCACGCTTCCTGACGACAAATATCAGTCTTGATGAAAGCACTTGCTCTATGGAACTTGCCTTATCTCAAGCCGAATTGTTTGGTTTGGGGAGCCAGGATGCAAAACGGATTGTAGCAAAGGTCGGGGCAGCAGTTGCTGAATGGCGTTCCGTGGCCACTGAAGTCGGGCAGACCCAAAACCAGATAGACCGTATGGCCAGCGCGTTTGAGCATGAGGATCTGCGATTGGCGAATGCTTGATGCCCCTGTTGAACGAAGAGACGTCGTGCCACTTTTTGTGTTTAGCTTAATGTACTGGTTATTTTGAGCTGCGAGCACCTTCTCGAAAGAAAAGTATCCGCCGGTTGCGGATCAGAACCGTTTTCGACAATCCCTCGTAAAGGGGAAAAGCGAGTTCTGGCCCCCTTTATCCAGGGGTTGCAGCCAGATTGAGAATTTTATATTCAACCTCATCTGAATGGGCTCACAGCAAGAGCGAATACACTCTTCAAGCGAACAGCCCGAATGGCGGGCTGGCGCAGTGGGCAACACCACGGCATCAGCAAATCGTTAACGATAAAATCCGCGTACTCGAAGTTTATCGCTCTTCTGTATTCAAAAACTCTCGCATTTGATCTCGCATAACGAACTTCTGCATCTTGCCAGTTACGGTCATCGGGAACTCATCGACGATGCGAACATGCTTAGGCACTTTGAAATGTGTAATCTGACCTTGGCAATATTCTCTAATCGCTTCTGGGCTGAGCGTCGCACCAGGCCGCAACTGGACCCAGGCGCAGACTTGCTCGCCATACTTTGCATCAGGGATTCCAAACACCTGAACATCCGCAATCTGTGGATGGGTGTATAGGAACTCTTCGATTTCCCGCGGATAGACGTTTTCGCCGCCGCGAATAATCATGTCCTTGATCCTACCCGTAACTTTGACATAGCCTTCGGCATCCATTTCTCCGAGATCCCCTGAGTGGAGAAACCCTTCTTCATCAATGGTCTCTCGAGTTCGCTCTTCGTCCCCCCAATATCCGAGCATAACGCCATACCCCTTACTGCAGATCTCACCTTGCTCGCCTATTTCTGCAGTTGAACCATCTTCTCGTATGATTTTCTGTTCCCAGTTGAAGTGCGCGCGCCCCACAGTCGAAACACGTTGATCAAATGTGTCGTCAATCGCCGTCATCGTGTTAATCGGGCTGCACTCAGTTTGGCCATAACCAATAACAATTTCCGTAAGTTCCATATCAGAAATTAACCTGTTCATGAGATCAACTGGACAGGTTGATCCCGCGATGATGCCTGTTCTTAAACTGGAGAGATCGAACGAGTCGAAACCAGGAAAATCAAGCTCAGCAATGAACATCGTTGGCACGCCATGCAGAGCCGTACATTTTTCTTCGGCTACTGCCTTAAGTGACGATTCTGGATCGAAGACCTCTGCTGGAAGAACCATGGTTGCGCCATGCGATACGCAAAGGAGTGTGCCCAGTACCATTCCAAAGCAATGGTAGAGCGGGACCGGGATACAGAGCCTATCGTTTTTTGAAAACCTCATGCTGACCCCGGACAAGTAAGCGTTGTTCAGGATATTTCGATGAGTCAGGGTTGCACCCTTTGGCACGCCAGTCGTGCCGCTAGTGAATTGAATGTTTATGCTGTCGTCGGGCCGGAGCGATTTAGCGGTCGCTTTTAGTTGGTCTGAAGAGCAACCATCGCCTAGTTTCGTGATGTCATCAAAATTGAACATGCCCGGCGATTTGCCGTCTCCCATTCGAATGACTGTCTTCAAGTGTGGCAGCTTGTTGGCTTTAAGTTCTCCTGGCTCACAGGAGTTGAGTTCGGGGGCCAACTCACAAAGCATATCTAGATACTGGCTAGTTTTGAACGCTTCTGCCGATACGATCGCTCTGCAGCCTACTTTGTTCAAGGCGTACTCCAGCTCATAGAGTCGATAAGCTGGATTGATGCACACCATGATTGCACCGATTTTTGCGGTCGCGAATTGTGTTAGCACCCATTCAATTCGATTTGGCGACCAAATTCCAATTCGGTCACCTGGAGAGATTCCAATCGCCAGGAACCCTTTTGCGAGCCGATCAACCTCGTCGTTAAATCTGCCATAAGTCCACTTAATGTCTTGATGTGGCATGACGATCGCTAAATGGTTTGGATCATCCGCTACAATCTTATCTAGGTGAACACCAATGGTCGTATCGAGTAAATCGAATTTGGGAGCGCTGTATTCAGCTAGTTTTATCATGTGATGATCTCCAGATTGGGTAAGACGCTCGCTATGATCGGAACCTCGCCCGTGGAGGTCGAACCGAAACGGTCGATCCAGAGGTTATTGGTTTTGTGATGGCTGTTATCCTGCGTTTTGGGGCGATGGTCTTCTATGTTTCGAAAAGAAGCCAAAAGCCGAGACTGCTTTATCACAACGATAGGGATGTTCTCAGGTGATGATTTGAAGCTCACTTTTCGTTGGCGATTCCTGTAAAAGATAACGGCGCGCGACTATGTGGGGACACGCCGAAGCGCCTGGGCCATACAATGAATACCACCGCCGGTCTTCGAGATTTCGCTCATATCAACTTCCGCAACTTCGAAGCCCCGGGCCTTGAGCTGCTCAATCAAAGAAGTTGAGGATTTTGGGGCGATGACACGGTCACCTCCAAGCGACATGACATTGCATCCCAGGTCCATCGTATCCTGGAACGGGACGTCGATAATCTCATGCCCTTTAGCTTCAAGCCAGGCAATAATATCAGGGTCGGTACAGGTTCGACAGGCCGCTGTTAGACCTTCAGCAATTGGGCAAATCATCAAATCGATATGCACATAATATTCGTCAATAAAGGCAACCCGGGTTTCCCAGCCTTCGGCATTAAACCAGCTAGCAACTTGGAGGGCACCCTCTTCCTGAGTGCGAGCGCCACCGCATCCGATCAACACAGTTTGATCGTCGATGATGACAAAGTCGCCCCCCTCAAAGGTTCCGGCGGTGACCATATCATAGATTGGAATACCGAGCCGTTGATAGAGTTCAATCGCTGCGTAGTTTTCGCCGCGTCGCCACCACTGAGCCAATGCAGTGATAAAGGGGCCGTATGGTGTCATGACACTGGAGTCGCGCGCATAGACTTGCATGGTCAGTTCCGGGGACCCCTTTAGCATATGAACATCGACGCCAAAATGCTGATAGGCCGCAACCAACTCGTCGTGCTGTGCTCGCGCAACTTTCAGATCGCATGGGGCATCACGGAGATACTTGCGTGATAAGGAACTGGTTGCGCGGTGAAATAGGTTATCAGCAGGGCCGAGCAGGACATCGGTGAGCTTGTCCGTTTCATTGCGGAATCCCCAGCGATTTAAACGTGGCGTGCCACCATCAGGGCGCCGACCTTTTAATGTGAAGCCGGGTTCGGCTGACAATGCGACGCTCATGACCAGTTCCTTTCAATGCATAGCCTGGTGAGATCGTAGCCATCATTAAGTTTGTGCGTTCTGTCGAAAACGGACAGATCTATTGCCAATCAGGAACCTTTTTTGGCCGTTAGTAACAGTCAGCTTGCCGTTTTGGTCGCTATTGATGGTAAATAACGCCCGAGAATGCGGAGGAAATCGGTTTGAGTGGCTCTAATACCGTAGAGAAGTTTTCCGTCCTAATTACCACCTGCCTGGTCTCATCAATCGGGGCGATGTTGTTCAATGCGATGCCGGTTTTGCTGGGAGGTCTGGCTGAGACACGCGCGCTGAACGAGTCCCAACTTTCGGCGATTGCATCAGCGATCTTTTTTGGAAGCTTGATCGCGGTGTTTTCTGCCGTTTTTTGGGTGAACCGCTTATCCTGGCGTTTGGTCATTATTGTAATGGCGATCGCTACCATTCTAATCAGCGCATTCCTCCCCTTTATGGCCGGGCATATGCAGTTGACGATGCTTCTTGCCTTGCTCGGCTTTGTGATGGGCGCGCTCTACTCTCCGGCGCTCGCCGCACTCAGCTTGTCGAGTACGCCCGAGCGCGCTTTTGCAATCGCGATCGCGCTTCAAGTGGCGGTCTCGGCGCTCGTTGCTTATTCTCTTCCGGTATTTTTGACGCCAGCATTGGGGCTGTGGGCGATCCCATGCGTGCTTATGATAACATCTATTTTAGTCTTGCTCTGCATTGCATGGCTACCCGAACGAAGCTCAGACCCCGTAGAAGCTACAGAATCAGGTATCAAAGCGCCACGCAAACAGGTGCTGACGGGCGTTCTTGGTCTGATGGCAATGTGCGTTTTTTATATCGGCTTGATTGGCGCGTGGGAGTTTTTAGAGCGAATAGGCAATAGCTGGTCTCTATCCCACGAATATATCGGCGGAATCATTGCTTTGGCTCTGATTGTTGGTGCGGGTGGGGCTTTGTTTCCAATGGTCCTGGGCGATCGTTTTGGCAAAGTGCGCCCAGTTATCCTTGCGATCGTGCTTTTGCTTGCCGCCGCGATATTGCTGTCTGTACAAGGGACCGCATTGCGGTTTGCTGCTGGTGCGATCCTGTTGAATGTCGGCTGGAACCTCGCCATCCCCTTCATGTATGCATCGCTCGCCGACGCCGACCCTAGCGGTCGGTTCGTCGTCTTCTCAGTGAGTATCCAAATGGCTGGCGCTGTTATCGGAGCGGGGATCGCCGGTGCGCTTGTCGTAGGCGTCGGTTTCTCTGGCTTGTTTACCTTTTTCGGGGGCTGCATCTTAATGGCTTTGGCAATTCATACGCTCGTCGTTCGTCGACTGATGGCAACCAGTTCGAATTTTGTGGGCAAGATTGACTAGGAGTTCTTGATGAGAGTGCTGGGAATGGATGCCCAAGAAGTCGAGGGCATTTATATGACCACTCTGTTTCAGTTGGCAGAGGACGAAGGCGTAGATACTGAACCGATTTTGCAATCGCTTAGCCTGAACCGCGAAGAGTTTTTGAAGGCGGAGAAGCGGTTTCTCTATCGCGACTTTTATTCGGCGGTTGAGCTGATTGAGTCAGCAGGGGTCGAAGGTCTTGGTTTAAAAATGGGTCAACGCGAAGGCGTTCTTACACATGGGATGCTTGGCTACGCTTGCATCGCTGCGCCCAATCTCCGCGAAGCGCTTGAAACTTATATTCGCTATGCGCCGCATACAGGTTTGGATGTGACACTTACGTTGGGTTTGTCAAAAGAGGCTAGCGTTGTGACCGCGCTACCGCACGGCGATACGGGACAGCACTTGCGATTCACGATCGAAGAGATTTTTGCGAACTGGACGTTCATCGGGCGATCTTTGAGCGGTGGTCGACTGCCACTCCGTGAGGTTTGCGTCACATATAGTGCGCCACACTATACTTATCTTTATGGAGAGGTTCTGGGCTGCTCGGTAAAGTTTGATCAACCAACAAATCAATTGGTGTTTGCGCCCGAGGCTCTTGAAACATCCTTCATTACGGCCAATCGAACTTTGTTTAAAATTTGCACGGCGCAATGCGAAACGCTTTATGTTCGGCATGCCCGCACTGGTGGGTTAGTCGGCATTGTCCGCCGTATTTTGATTAATAAACCATCTAAGCCGCCATCACTGATTGCACTAGCGGATGAACTGGGGTTAAGCGCGAGATCCTTGCGACGGCATCTACGCGAGGAAGGCACGTCTTATCAAACGCTCTTACACCAAGTGCGGATGGAGCTCGCAGCCGATTATTTGAAAACTACAGTCGCAACCCCCGATGAAATCTCCTATCTCATTGGTTTCGAAGAACCTTCAAGCTTCTATCGGAACTTCAAAAAATGGTCAGGCACCACGCCGCAGGCTTACCGCGTTGCCAATCGCGATTGACCCAATACGCCATCACACTGGCCGCTCGAGCAAGTGAGATTGAGCCGAGTGTTTCTCAAGGTAGAGCAAGTTCAATCAACCAAAGTGACGTTTAGCCTTTGAGCTTACTGCAGCTTTTATGGGGAGAAGAAAATGAGCAAATACTTAGCAACGGCCCTTAGCGTGACAATTCTGGCCAGCGGTGGGTATTTGCCCGCCACAGCGCAGGACCAGGGTGAAGACAGTGAGGCACGGTTGCAAACCGTCACCGTGACGACCCAAAAACGCGCTGAATCCATCAATGAAGTGCCAATTGCGATTTCGGCAGTCCCTGCAGAAACTCTGGAAGCAACGGGTATTTCGAATGTTACAGAGCTGATCCCTTACATACCAGGGCTAACCGGGAATGCCACTGGCGTTGCGACCAATATTTGGAACATTCGCGGCATTGGTACCAATGACTTCTCAGTTGGGTCAGAACCAGCGGTCGCGGTCTTCTTGGATGATGCTTATATCGGCCGGAATGTTAATGCGACAGCAGCCTTCTTCGACATTGATCGAATTGAGGTCGTGAAAGGGCCGCAAGGCACCTTGTTTGGCCGAAATGCATCCGCCGGTGCTATCAGCATCATCAGCAAGAAGCCAGAAGACGCGAATACGCTGCAAGTCGGATTGGGTGTGGGCAATGAAGATCAGACCGAGGCTTCATTGATCGCAAATGGCGTAATATCGGATAATTTCCGTGTTCGCCTGGCGTATCGCAATCAAGGAATCGATGGCATTCAGTTCGCGGAAGGGATCGATCAAAACCTAGCGACGGACAATAATACAGCGCGTTTGACTGCCGCTTTGGAGCTCTCGGACTCAACCGATATATTGGCTTCACTCCACTATAGCGATTTTAAATCGACCAGTGGCCGCTTACACAGCGCAGGTTTGGCTGAGCTCCTCATGGCGCCGGGGGCGGGAGATCCATTTTCAAGCCGCACTTCAGCCAATGACATCACTGGCGAAGAAGGCGAGATATTTGGAGCCAATCTGCGAATTGAGCATGAATTTGCAAATGGCATCACGCTGACATCAATTTCAGACTACCGCACGTGGGAATATTCGTTCAGCCAAGATCTTGATGGTGTAGGCCCGATCTTGCCCCTCGATCTTGGGGATATTTTCTTCGGGGTTCCTGGGTCTGCCGTGACATTTGGTGGACCTGTGTTTTCGCAACCAGACATTGGGGCGGACACGATTAGCCAAGAGTTTCGACTTAATGGATCAAACGACCGGCTCGATTGGTTTATTGGCGCAAGTTACTTCCAAGAGGACGTGAATGAAAACGCTTTCTTTACCTGGCCATTGGTGTTTGATGCTGATGCGTTGCTTGGCGCGGGTGGGCAGCTGACTCTGTTTGATCAAAACACGCCGGCCTCTTACGATGTGGAGGGTGAAAACACATCCATCGGAATCTACGGAGACGTCACGTTCGCTGTCACAGATCAGTTTAACCTAACGGGTGGATTGCGCTGGACTGATGATGAAAAAGACTATTGCTCCACGAACGTTGATCCTGCGTTTAGTTTCTTCCAAATTCTTGGTCCAGATACACTGGGCGAAACGATTTGTGGCACGCAACAAAGCGACGAGCTCACGTATCGCGTGGTCGGGGACTTTCAGGCAACCGATGATATCTTGCTCTATGCGTCCTTCGCGACCGGGTACAAAGGCGGGGGTTTTAACACCGGAACCGTCGGTTCAGGCCCGTTCTTTTCAGATGCTCCATTTTCGCTAGTTCCGTTTGATCCAGAGACTTCTGAGTCGATTGAGGTCGGATTTAAAGCGACGCTGTTTGACGGCGAAGCACAACTGAACACCGCGATTTACTCGACCGATTATGAGGACTTGCAGCTACTCGACAACGCAATTGCCTTACGAATTCAAAACATCGCAGAGGTTAAATCTGATGGTGTTGAAGTCGATTTCACTTGGGTGCCAAGGGCGATCGAAGGGCTGAATGTCACTGCAAGCTACGCCTATAACGACAGTGAGATCTCCGCCCCAGGTCAGTCGATTGATGGATCGGTGCTTTCAGATGCACCTGAACAAACATTTTCAGCAACCGCGTCATACAGCCATGATGTTGGTCAATTCGGTGATTTGACTTGGTTTGGCGGATACACTTGGCAGGATGATGTTTTGTTGGATAGCAACGGCATCGCATTTCCACGAGAAGCCTACGGAACTGCAGATGCCGCCATTACTTTTACGCATAGTAGTGGGCGGTATGATGTATCCCTTTCAGCCAATAATCTGTTTGATGAAGAAGCCGTCATTTCTGCGGCAGACCCGCTTGGTCTCGGTTTCCCACTGACGCTTCGGAATCAGCCGCAATTGTATATGTTGAAATTGAACTTGTTTTTCGGTGGCTGATCGAGACATTTGTCTCAAGTTCAATCGCGAAGAGGTCTGATCATGGATCAGCGAGTGTTAGACGATAAAGTCGCGATCGTTACGGGTGCTGGAAATTCAAAAGGTATGGGCTGGGCGAGTTGCCTGGCCCTTGCCTCATTAGGTGCTCGGGTGGTTGCGACAGACCTTGAACGAGATGGTGTTCAAGATCAGCTTCAAGCGCTATGTGCGGAAATTGAAGCTTTGGGCGGGCGGGCGCGCGCGCTTACCTTAGATGTAACCAATCCTAAAGATGTCGACCGTGTGATTGATGATGTTGTTGGCATCGAGGGTCAGGTCGACATTCTGTTTAACAATGCTGGTTTGGGAGCAGGTGTCGGTCCTTTTCTGGAAATCTCTGACCAAGAATGGCAGTCGGTTTGGTCAGTCAATGTTATGGGCATGGTGAGCTGTGCGCGTGCCGTTATCCCACATATGCAGGCAATTGGTGGCGGCGTTATTATCAACAACGCCTCTCTCGCTGGACTGGGTGTGGTGGAAGAAATGTCGGCTTATTCAGCCAGCAAGTTCGCTGTAGTTGGGCTTACTAAATCTCTAGCGGCTGAGTTTGGGAAGGATGGCATTCGTTGCAATGCTGTCTGCCCCGGTTCGATCCAGACCTCCATGTACGAACTTGAGATTGAGCATGTTTCAAAGTCCACCGGGCGGTCTCGGCAAGAGGTCGAAGCCGAGCTTGATGCGCTCGTCCCACTCGGCCGATCCGCAATGGCGCGCGAAGTGGCGGACGTTGTGGCATTCTTAGCTAGTCCAGCATCAGGATATGTCTCGGGTGTCGCTCTGCCGGTAGCTGGGGGGATGGCGCCCGGCCTCTGATTTTTCGCTACTTTTTGAGGTCAAAATATTCGGGCTGGATCATCAGGTTTTAGCAGTTCTTGAATTTCTACCACATTGCCATCTGGGTCTCGCCCATATGTGCCGCGGATGCCATCGCCCATCGTTTGTACGTGGGTATGAAACCGCATTCCGCGCGCTACGAGGGCGTTGTAGACCGCTTCAACATCTGTAACATCAAGACAGATATGTGTGAGGCCATGATCATTTACCGGGCGATTAGGGTCGACTGGTTTCGGCTCAGGCGAGTAATACTCAAATAACTCGATGCATGCATTGCGTCCTTTCAACATTGCAACGCGCGCCCCAGATCCTCGCAATCCTGTAACCGCATCTGCAACTTCGCTTGTTTCATCGCCGGCGCGCCACTCAAAGCCGTCGACCTCAGCAAAGCCTAGCGTATCACGATAAAACTTGAGCATCTCATCCCAACGTCCCGTTGAGATCGCGATGTGGTGGAGTCCATTAATGCCGTCAATCATGCTCGGCTCCTTCTTGTGTTGTTATATAGAGAGGCGGATATCGGTCCATCCATGGCATCGTTCGCTCGAAGAACCTTGCGAGTTGAAGGAGGGTAGCCTCGTCTCCGTAACGCGCTTGGATTTGAACGCCAATTGGCAAGCCTTCATTGGTCCACCCAAGGGGAAGTGAAATCGCTGGTTGGCCTGTTGCATTGGCTTGAAACGTATACTGGCATAAAGCGGCGCTGGCTGGATCTCCAAAATCTAGCATCCAAGGTTTTTCGGTGTACGGGCCAGTTCGTCCAAGTAGCGGCGCCGGAGTACACGTTGCCGGTGTGATCAGGGCATCATAGTCGGTTAGGAAATCGTGGAAGTGTTTACTGCAGAGATCTTGTGTCAGCAACGCGTCCATAAGGTTTTGCCCGGAAAGTGCTTGGCTCCGCGCAATCATTTTGAGGGCATTCGGTTCGAGTGTTGTGTCATCGAGCGGACGATCCATCTCCGCGGAGAGATGATCTAGCATTGTGGTAATTTCCACCGACCAGAGGTCGCTCATCGCAGATGCGAACGTTTGAAATTCAACATCTGGATAGCCTTCTTCGACGACATGACCGGCGTCCGAGAGTAGGGTTCCAACACGCTTGATGGCATCGATACAAGATGCATCAGTAAGACAGGGTCCGCCATTGTTCCAGTTGACCGCAACTTTTAGATTGCGAAATGGCATCTCCACAATGCTGCTATAGGATGTAGTGGGGGCAGCAAGCGTTTGTGGTTCGGAAGGTGCGGGGCCATGAAATGCGTCGAGAAAACGCGCTTGGTCCCGGACCGTTCGAGAGACGACAAATTCTGTTGCATGGCCGAGAGGACGATCGGCAATAAAAATGGGCCAGGTTGATACTCGGCCACGCGTTGGCTTTAGTCCTACCAGACCATTCAGCGAGGCAGGTATACGAATTGAGCCACCACCATCTGACGCGTGTGCTGCGGGAACGATTCCAGATGCCACGGATGCGGCTGCTCCACCAGAAGATCCGCCGGCGCTTCGGGCGAGATCCCACGGGTTGTGGGTCGAGCCTTGCAAAAGTGTTTCAGTATTACAGTCATATGCAAACTCTGGAACGGTTGTGCGGCCCAAAGGAATAAGCCCCGCCGCACGCATTTTTGAGAAGAGATGCGTTTCTTCTTGAACGACAGAGCCAACCATCAAACGGCTACCCTGTTCTTGCTTGCGTCCCGGCTCGCCAGCGCCAATGTCTTTGAGTAGCCAGGGAACACCCGCGAATGGTCTGTCAGCTGCTTCTGGCCAGTCTTCGAGCGTTTCAACTCGATCTTGAAAATACTCGATAACCGCATTGAGCTTTGGATTAAGTGACTCAATGGCGCTTATGGTCGCCTGAACGACGTCTTTCTGGGAGACGGCTCGCTCTTTAATGAGTTGAGCCAATCCCGTGGCGTCTTGTTCAGCATACTCTTCTGGCGTCATTGTTCCACGGTCCCCGCATTTTCTTCACAAAAGTAGTCCGGTGATTGTTGACCCGTAAAGTTATGAACGGTCAGATCGCTCGCACGAACGGTCACGACCATTTCTGCCACCGCTATGGCCGGAGCGAACACGGTAGAGTGTTTATATCGCCGTATGGTTTGATTGCCGTTTGCCTATTCTGGTAAAGCAACAATCTGGAGCTCGCCATGACCCAAGCAGATACACGCTTGAACTCGACCTGGGATCTTGATCGTAAGCATTTCATGCACCCGTGGACTTTCTTTGACAGTTTCAAACAAGACGGCAGCCTGGTGATCTCCTCAGCTGAGGGGTGTTATGTAACGGACGCATCTGGAAAGAAATATTTCGATGGCCTTGCGGGTCTTTGGTGTGTGAACATTGGATATGGACGTGAGGAAATGGTAGAGGCGATTTCCGAGCAAACGCGTAAACTGCCATTTTTCAATCCATTCGTTGATACGACCAACGAACCAGCGGCTCAGCTCGCTGGGAAGCTCGCCGAACTCGCGCCGGGTTCACTCAATCATGTATTTTATTCAGGCGGTGGTTCGACGGCGAATGATACAGCTTATCGGTTGATCCAGTTCTATCAGCGCGTCCGCGGTAAGCCCGAAAAGCGGCACATCATAACCCGTCATGAGAGTTATCATGGTTCGACATTTCTTGCCGCGTCGCTAAGCGGAAAAGTCGGTGACAAAGTACCAGAATTTGGGTTCCTCGAAGACGGATTGCATAAGATTTCGTGCCCCGACCCGTATCGTCGTCCGGCGAATATGACGCTCGAAGCCTTCGGCAACTTTTTGATCGATGAGTTCGAGCAAAAGGTACTTGAGCTTGGTGCAGAAAATGTAGCGGCGTTTTTTGCAGAACCTGTCATGGGATCGGGAGGGGTAATGTTGGCTCCGGAAGGCTATCTCGCTCGGATATATGCCTTATGTCAAAAGTACGATATCCTGTTTGTTGCCGACGAGGTTGTGACGGCGTTCGGACGAGTGGGGCACTGGTTTGCATCGAAAGATATGTTCGGTGTGCAGCCTGACATTATCAATTGTGCGAAGGGGATTACCTCTGGCTACATTCCGCTTGGGGCGACGATCTTCTCAGACGAGATTTATGACGTTATATCCGCGCCTGGCCATGACAGGTACTTTCCACACGGATTTACATATTCAGGGCATCCCGTGGCGTGTGCTGCCGCGCTGAAAAATATTGAAATCATCGAGCGTGAAAGTCTTTGCGAGCATGTGCGCGAGATCGGACTATATCTGAATGAGCAGCTTGCAACGCTTCTTGATCTCGAGATCGTCGGCGATGTACGTGGCGTTGGATTCATGTGTTGTGTTGAGAACGTTGCCGACAAAGAGTCCAAGGCTTTGTTTCCGGACGAGGTCAACATTGCTAAGCGTATCGCTGATGCGTGTGAAGAGAATGGTTTGATCGTTCGGCCGGTAGGGCATCTGAATATCATTTCTCCGCCATTGACCATGACGCGTGAGCAAGTCGACCTGTTGATTGGCAGTCTACGAAAAGCCATCATAACGACGACTAATGTGTTGCGCCAAGAAGGGCGTTTAGAGGCCCGTGCTCCGGCACACGTTTAATAGTGGACCCAATGTTCTTTAATCTGAATGGAAAACGTGCATTGGTGACAGGCGCAGCAAGCGGCATTGGTTTAGCTGTTGCTCGGCGTTTCGAGGTGGCAGGCGCGAATGTCATTTATACCGATCTTCCAGATGTCGCTCCTGATGGCGTGACTGAGGACGCTTACCGTCAGCTTGATGTGACGGATCAGGTCGCGTTGCAAAGACTAGCCGCAGAAATCGAAGGTAGTAAACTCGATATTTTGGTTAGTAATGCAGGTATCGCCTTGGAGGAAGGTGTACTCGCGCAAAGTGATGTAGAGGCGGTCCGGAAGATAGTTGAAGTAAACCTTATCGGTGGCATGCTTGTCATGAAGCACTTGGCTCCAAAGGTGTGCGATGGGGGGTCGATCATTCATACGGCTTCTGCAGCAGCAGCTTTAGCCATGCCGGAGTTTGGCGCCTATGCTGCGTCGAAATCGGGCGTAACTGGCTTAGTGCGCGTTGGCGCGGTTGAGCTGGGAGCCCGAGGTGTCCGCGTGAATGCGGTCTGCCCTGGTACGATTGAGACTCCGATGACAGATGCAAGTTCAAATGAGGGCAAATTCACCAAACAGGTGTGCGCACTAAACCGCATCGGGCGAACATCGGACCTTGTCGGACTTTATCACTTCTTGGCTTCTGATGAGTCTGCTTATCTGACTGGCCAGAGTCTTTATGTCGACGGTGGACTTTCGGCAGGCTATCCACAGCACATGATTGACGCTGTCACGAGCTAGAGCCAATCGGGCACCGCGTCTCGAGCGTACACTTGTTGAACAGTTTCAGGCTGTCGGATCCAAGAAGCGCTACGCGCATTGACGAGAACAGTTCCGGGGCGAGGCATCGCGTTGAAATTACACGACAGGCTCTCAATGTAAGCCCCAGTATCCATCAGCGCGACGATATCGCCGGCGTTTACGTCTGGAACATCAGCATCGAGCAGGATCATTTCTCCGTTACAAGATTTCCCGACCAGATCAATACACTGCGTTGCAGGAGTGTTGGCTTTGTTCGCGATCAGATACTGAAAAAGCCTCGTTGATGGATCCATCGCGAATGTGCCGAGAAAGACTTCGGACGTATCAAGCTCGGCCCAGACCTGGCGGCCAAATCGTTCGCTGGACTTTATGTTTGCGACCTCCGTCAAATGAAGACCCGTATCAGCATGTAAGCTTCGGCCTGGCTCGATTTCCACTGTCAGACCTTCCTTTGAAAGTTGATGCCTGTCGAGAGTGCTGCGGAGGGCCGACATCATGGCTTGTGCATAAGCTTCAATCGCAGGCGCTTTCATACCTGAGCGCGGACCATCTGTGTCAAAATCGCGAGGAGGCGCGAAGCCACCGCCAAAATCGAGGTGATCTGGCCGGTAACCTTTTAATCCGGCTTCTGTGCAGACATCCACGCACGTATCCACCATATGTTCAACCAGACCAGCCCAAAGCTTAAGGTCGGTGCTTTGCCGGCCAATGTGACAATGAAAGCCAATAAGTTCGGTCTCATTATGCGCCGCAATCATTTTTGCGGCTGCAACGGCTTCTTCGTACGGCAAGCCGTAACGAATTCGCTGGGTAAGCTCTCCTACCGGAAGCGGGGCGAAGTCGGAAGTAATGTCCAGTTTGGAGAGATCCGGCTTCAAACGAAGCATAACTCGCGCAGCTTTCCCAAGCCTACGCGCTTCTTCGACACATAGACTAACCTCTCGTAGCGCATCTATCACAATTCTTGCGCCGACTTCGATGCCGCGAGCAATGACTTCGCGCGATTTCAGAGATCCGTTGACTGAGAGTTTTTGTGGATTGGTTTGTCCTCGAAGGGCGCCTTCAAGCTCACTGGGACCAAATGTATCGCAGCCATATCCTTCTTCAGATAAGATTCGACGTATGGCGATGTAAGGGGCGGCTTTAAAAGCAGGATAGACATCGACTTGTCCTTCAGGCCACTGATCTTGAAACGCTTTTTTGATGCGACGCGCGTTCTGGCGCAGTTGGTTTTCAGAGATCACGAATATTGGCGTGCCAAACTCTTTCGCAAGATCTTGTGCGGCGATGTCTTCAATCATGAGCTGGTCTCGCTCAACTCTAATCGCGCCGTTCGTGTCTAGCATACTCACTTCCTTTGATGTTTGGGCACCAGATTCACTATCGAATAGATAACCTCATCGTCTTCTGTGAGTGATCAGACTGCAATGTAAAAGTGGGACAAAAATCTGGCCGAATCGGACACTCCATTTGGCCAAACATGCGGGCAGGATCTTTCGAAATGACAACACAGAAGATCCGATAGAGATGACAGATTTAGAAAAAACCGGCCTTCTTCGCAAAAACGCCTTCATCGGAGGGGCTTGGCGATCGTCAGCCGATAGAACTACTTTTGAAGTGTCCAATCCTGCTACCGGCGAATTAATAGGCTCGGTTGCAAATTGCGGAGCAACAGAAACCCGGGATGCCATTGATGCAGCTGACACAGCTTTTAACCATTGGGCAACAATGCCAGCTGCTGCGCGTGCAGAGATCATGTTTAAATGGCGAGATTTACTCGTATCGAACGCTGACGATTTAGCGCGTTTATTGACTGCTGAAATGGGCAAACCACTCGCAGAGGCGCGAGGTGAAATTCTTTACGGTGCCTCATATCTGACTTGGTTCGCCGAAGAAGCAAAGCGAATCTACGGCGAAACCTTTCCGACTGCAGGTGCTGACTCTCGTGCATTAGTCTTGCGCCAGCCGGTTGGGGTGTGCGCCGCAATTACCCCCTGGAATTTTCCAAACGCGATGCTGATGCGCAAAGCTGCTGCGGCGCTCGCCGCGGGGTGTACGCTGGTGGCAAAGCCTGCTGAAGATACACCTTTCTCAGCGCTTGCTGTTGCGGGTTTGGCAGACGAAGCAGGCGTGCCGCCCGGCGTGTTCAATGTGGTGCCTGCCGCCAATCCAGTCGCGGTGGGTGACATACTCACATCTGATCCCCGAGTTCGGAAAGTGTCTTTTACGGGATCAACAGAGGTTGGGCGGATCTTGCTTCGCCAAAGCGCCGACACGATCAAAAAAGTCTCTATGGAGCTTGGAGGCAACGCACCTTTTATCGTGTTCGAAGATGCAGATCTGGATGCGGCCATTGAAGGAGCGATCGCTTCGAAGTTTCGTAATGCCGGTCAAACTTGTGTGTGTTCGAACAGGTTTTTGGTTCAAGAAAGTGTTGCGGATGTGTTTCGCGATAAACTTATTAATCGGCTTTCAGAACTTAAAGTGGATCATGGTGATCGGGAAGGTGCTGTCATTGGCCCCCTGATCAACGAGTCGGCTCTTCTCAAAGTTGAGCGCTTGGTGCGAGAAGCCCGTGATGCAGGAGCGTGTATTCGTTCCGGCGGAGGCCGGAGCGATGCGGGCAATCTCTTCTATCTACCAACGGTGATCGATCGCGTTCAGCCAGAGATGTCTATCTTCAAGGAAGAGATTTTTGGCCCTGTCGCAGCGCTCATCAGCTTCGAAAGCGAGGCGGATGCCGTGCGTTTGGCTAATCAGACAGAGTATGGTCTGGCGGCCTATTTCTACACTCAGGATTTGGGGCGAGCGTGGCGCGTCGGGGAAGCCCTGGAGTACGGAATGGTTGGACTCAATACCGGTCTGCTTTCCTCTGCGTCGGCCCCGTTCGGTGGCGTCAAGCAATCTGGCATGGGGCGCGAGGGCTCGCGGCACGGGCTCGAGGATTATCTGGAACTGAAGTATTTTCTAATGGGAGGGCTCGGCATATGAGCGCCACACTGAACACGAATAACAGCGCCCTCTGGAAGCGTCGCGAAGCGGCAATTCCTCGTGGCGTAGGGAACATGCATCCTGTATTTGCTGCGCGCGCGCAGAACGCTGAGATCTGGGATGAGGAGGGAAGGCGTTACATTGATTTTGCCTCCGGGATCGCCGTCAACAACACCGGGCACAATCACCCAGGCATTCAAGCAGCTGTCGCGAAACAACTCGAAGCGTTTTCACATGTCTGCTTTCAAGTCAGTCCTTATACCAGTTATCTGGAGCTTGCGGAGCGACTTAACAAAGTCGCCCCGGGGGAGACCCCTAAGAAGACAATATTTTTGACCACCGGAGCAGAAGCGGTTGAAAACAGTGTCAAAATCGCCCGTGCCGCCACTGGGCGCACGGCGGTCATTGCTTTTTCAGGAGCGTTTCATGGACGGACAATGATGGGCATGGCGCTCACCGGCAAGGTCGTGCCTTACAAAACGGGATTTGGCCCATTTCCTGGTGAGGTTTATCACTTACCTTTCCCAGCGGAGTATCTTGGGGTGACGGGAGATGATTCGCTTGCTGCTCTGGAGACTTTGTTTAAATCAGATATTGGTCCGGACCGTGTGGCCGCCATTATAATCGAACCCATTCAAGGCGAAGGTGGCTTTTACGCAGCGCCAGCGGCATTCCTTCAGGCGCTCCGGACGCTATGTGATCAGCATGGGATCATTTTGATTGCAGATGAAATACAATCTGGGTTTGCTCGGACGGGTAAAATGTTCGCGATTGAGCACTCTGGTGTAGAGCCCGATTTGATGACGGTCGCAAAGGCTATGGCTGGAGGCTTTCCTATTTCTGGAGTGATTGGAAAGGCGGAGATTATGGATGCTGCAGCGCCAGGGGGGCTTGGCGGCACTTATGGCGGTTCGCCGATTGGCTGTGCCGCCGGGCTCGCTGTATTGGACGTGATAGACGACGAGGAGCTCTGCGTGCGAGCCGTGAAAATAGGCGATGAAATCAAGCGACGCTGTGAGGCTATACGTCAATCTGATCTTGGCATCGGAGACGTTCGCGGTACAGGCGCAATGGTGGCTATGGAACTGGTTGTTGATGGTGATGAGGCGTCGCCAGATCCAGCTCGAACCAAGCAAATCGTGCAGATCGCGCGGGAGCAGGGGCTTTTGCTTTTGTCCTGTGGTGTGCGCGGTAATGTGATCCGGTTCCTGCCTGCGCTAACGATTGAGGAAGAGTATTTGTCCGAGGGGCTCGATATTCTCGAGCAAAGTGTGAAAGCCACCCAATGAGTTATGATTTTCATCGCAATCGAGGCTCTGTCGCCAGGGGGCAATGGTTCTCTGTAAACTGGACTCATTTCTATGAACGTCCGAGTGGGGATCCAGAGATTCCTGAAGTCTGGTGCTATGCGGGTCATCAAAGTTATGAGCCCGGAGACGAAGTGACGCTCCATGTGAGCACGTCTGCGCAATCCTATGAGTTGACCATTATTCGCGATGGCGCGAAGCCCCAGCGGGTGCTGCACGAAGCGGCTCTTGAAGGACAATTGCACCCTACGCAGCAACACGCCTATCGCGACGGTTGTGACTGGCCTGTCTCATATAAATGGCGAATTCCCGAAGACGCGCGTTCCGGGGGCTACATCGTCACGGTTAGCATTGATGACGGGCAAGGCGATCGAATTGAACAGCATGGTTTCTTTATCGTGCGGTCAGGCGCGGAAGCTGCATCATTGGTATTGATAGCCGCGACCTCGACTTGGAATGCTTATAATGACTGGGGTGGGGCTAATTCCTACGAAGGTGTTGCGGGCGATAGCGGTGACCAGTTCTCTCCTGTCTTATCTACCCAGCGACCATGGGCACGCGGTCTGATATGGTTGCCGCAAGGCGCGCCGCGAATACCACACGCTATGTCTGCAGCCGGCGATGTCCCGCGTTATCCCAACTTTGAGTATGCGTTCGCGCAGGGGTTTTCAAAATACTACGCGGCGGCCGGTTGGGCGTCCTATGAGCGCCAGTTTGTCGTTTGGGCAGAGCACGCTGGGTTCAAGATCGATCTAATCGCGCAAAGCGATCTTGAACGCGATCCCGCCATCCTGGATCGATATGCGGGAGCAGTGATCGTGGGGCATGATGAATATTGGAGCCGCCCAATGCGCGAGACCGTGGATGCCTGGGTGGACAAAGGCGGTCGACTAGCCCGGTTCGGGGGTAACTATTTCTGGCAAGTTCGCCTTGAAGACGACGGTAGAACCCAGGTCTGTTACAAATACGAAGCGAAGGATCGCGACCCTCTTGCAGAAACGGATCAAGCGCATCTTGTGACAACGCTATGGGAGGATGCGACGCTGAATTATCCCGGTGCGGCCACTATGGGCCTAAATGGCAGTGCCGGTGTTTATGTTGGGCTGGGTGGCTTCATGCCGCGTGCGCAACGCGGTTTCACGGTTTACAGACCTGAGCATTGGTCATTTTCTGGCAGCGATTTGTATTTCGGCGATCTGCTCGGACACGAAGCGGGCATCTATGGCTACGAAGTCGACGGCTGTGACTTTACCTTTGTTGAAGGTCGCCCCGAGCCGAGTTTTAAGGACGGCGTTCCTGACACTTTACAGATCCTTGCGATGGGGCCCGCGGCTCTGGTTGAGGAAGATCATGGCCATCCTGGAACATCATTATACGCTGGACCCGCGGACGGCGAATTTATCGGGGCGTTTAAGCATGGAAATCACGATCAGCGGGCTCTTGAGAAAGTGCGCTATGGTGCAGGTATGATCGCGATTTTTCAGCGCGGCAAGGGAGAGGTGTTCAATGCCGCATCCTGTGAGTGGGTCGTGGGGCTCACCAAAAATGATGCCGCTACGACGTGTGTTACGCGAAATGTCTTGGAGCGTTACTCTCAACCAAAGCCTTGATGACAAGGATTAGCCCAATGGCATTGCACCTGGTCGATCCACAACTCCACTCATTGGTGGAAGAATTTGAGGCTCTCAAAAGTGTGCCGATTGAACCTGACGCGCTGCGCAAGGTGATTGAAGCACAAGCGTCTACTGCGCCGCCGATGCTAAGACCTAACGTGATAGAACAAAAGCTTTGTATGCCGGGTCCGTCCGGGCCGGTGGAGCTTTTGGTGTTTAGCGCGAAAGGCGCCCCAAGTTTAGCTCCGGGTATCTTGTTTATTCATGGCGGAGGCTACATTGCGGGCTCACCCGAAAGCAGTAAGGCGCAGGCGATTCAAATTGCAGCAGAGCTTAAAGGCGTTGTTGTCTGTGCCCGCTATCGACTGGCCCCAGAATGCCCTGCGCCTGGACCGCTTGAAGACTGTTATGCAGCGTTGAAATGGCTTTGGGAGTCATCGGACGTTCTCGGTATTGACCAAAACCGCGTAGGTGTTTGGGGCGTGAGCGCTGGCGGTGGTCTCGCAGCGGCCTTGTGTCTGCTCGCTCGGGATCGGGGGGAAATTCCGCTCGCGGCGCAATTACTTAATTACCCGATGCTTGATGATCGCACGGTAGAGCGCCGACTGCCAGATCATTTCGGTGCTTTTGTCTGGACGCGCGCGTGGAACAAATGTGGATGGGAAGCATATCTTGGGCATGAAGCAGGCCTGGACGATGTCTCTCATTATGCCTCACCGGCGCGTGCGGTAGATTTATCGGGTTTGCCGCCAACGATGATCGCTACCGCTTCGTTAGATTTATTCTTGGATGAGAACATGACCTATGCGCATCGCTTGCTTAAAACGGGCATCCCAACAGAAGTTCATGTTGCCCAAGGCGCATTTCATGCTTTCGAGACGGCCGCGGAAACTGATATTGTGAAGCAGTCTATGCGGAAGCGATATGATTGGATGCGGCGTGTCCTGAAGATTGTTTGACCGTTCTTGATATAGGCTTGGCCACAACTGCCATCGCTCTCATTCTCTGAGTTCGCCATCTTTCTGACTTAAGAGGAAGATCGCGATGACCATCACAGTCGAAAAGACAGCTCTGGGCTCTGAAGTTGCTGACTTGATCGCTCGCTATCAAGTTAAGCCAGCCGTCCGCGCGTTCGTAAGCCAAACTCACAATAATTTCATCGATGGCGAGTTTATACCGTCCGTTAGCCGAGCGACGTTGGAGACGGTTGAGCCATCGACTGGCGGACGCCTCTCTTCTATCGCTGCGAGTCAGCCCGAAGATATCGATCAAGCTGTTCAGGCCGCGCGCGGAGCGCTTTCAGGCGATTGGGGGGATCAGACACCTGCAGATAGAGCTAAATGGCTTTGGCGTCTCGCCGACTTAGTTGAACGGGACGCTCATCTGCTCGCTGAAATCGAAACCCTTGATAATGGCAAAGCGTTCTCGCCTTGTTTGGACGTAGATATTCTCGGAAGCGTTGACGTGTTGAGATATATGAGTGGCCAATCCCGAAACATCGAGGGGGCGACCCGAACCGTATCCGTGCCTGGGGCGCACTTTGCAATGACATTGAAAGAGCCCATCGGTGTAGTGGGTGCGATTGTACCATGGAATTGGCCGTTTTCTATGGCGATCTGGAAAATCGCTGCGCCGCTTGCGGCCGGATGCGCGGTCGTTCTTAAACCTGCTCAGGAAACCTCGCTTTCAATGCTCTACTTTGCTCGCCTCGCCCGTGAGGCGGGCCTCCCTCCTGGCACGCTTAATATCGTTACTGGAGATGGGCCGAGCCTTGGCGATCATATGACAACCCATCCCGGGATCGACAAAATCTCATTCACGGGATCAACGGCGACAGGGCGGCGGGTCGGTGCTAGAGCCGGAGAAAGTCTAAAGCCTGCGACGCTCGAACTCGGTGGTAAGTCTCCGATGCTGGTTTTCGAGGATGCAGATCTTGAAGCAGTTGCTGCGACGACCCGCTGGTCAGTCTTTTTCAATACCGGGCAAGTCTGCTCAGCTGGCACGCGCCTTTACATTGATCAAACCAGCCTAGCCGATATGCTAACGTGCCTGGAGGACGTCGTATCAAAGATCCATCTGGCACCGGGATTGGATCCAGCCTGTGATATGGGGCCAGTGATCTCAGTTCATGCTGCGGAGCGAATTGAGGATGAGATTTCTCAAGCGATTGATGCTGGGGCTGAATTGATATGTCGTGGCAACGCTATCGGGCGCAGCGCGCCGTTTGTCGCACCAGCCGTTTTGCTATGCCGTGACAATCAAATGTCGATCGTTCAGCAAGAGGTGTTCGGCCCAGTTCTCACTGTCATCCCTTTCGAAAAGGAAGCCGAAGCGATCACGATGGCTAACGATAATTTATATGGCTTAGCTGCGAGTGTTTGGACCCGGGATGTCTCGCGCGCAATGAGGGTCAGCGGTCAATTGCAAGCGGGCACCGTTTGGCAGAATGCACACGACCTCATTGATCCGTCGCTTCCCTTTGGAGGGGTCAAGGCGTCAGGGTTTGGACGCGATCTCGGGCCTGAACAGATAGAACATTACCTTACCACAAAAACGCTTTGGATAGCGGTTGAAGAGTGATCATTTTCTGATCCGAGCAGGGAGCAACAACATGCAAGTGAATGGCGAACGACTTTGGCAACGCCTGATGGACATGGCTGCCATTGCCCCAACTGAAAAGGGAGGAAATAACCGCCAAGCGTTGACGGATGAAGATGTCGCCGGTCGCAAGCTGTTCATCAAATGGGCCGAAGCTGCTGGCTGTTCCGTACGGTTGGATGAGATTGGTAACATCTTCGTTCGAAAAGAGGGACTGAACCCGCATGCGCCCGTTGTGCTCACAGGTAGTCATCTTGATACACAACCAACGGGTGGCCGGTTCGATGGAATTTATGGTGTTCTCGCCGGGCTCGAAGCGATTGAGACTATGTATGAACAAGGCATCGAAACCGAACATCCAATCGAAATTGCCGTTTGGTGCAATGAAGAAGGAAGTCGATTTCCGAGCTCAATGATGGGTTCTGCGGTTTGGTCTGGAGTCATGCCGCTATCGACGGCTCTGGAGCTGCGCGACATTCAAGGCATCAGCGTCGGAGAAGAGCTTCAGCGAACAGGCCAGGGTGGCGATCTCGAAGCGGTGCCTTTTCCGATCAAGGCCGCCTATGAGCTCCACATTGAGCAGGGCCCAATATTGGAGAATGCCGAGGACATTATTGGCGTTGTAACCGGCGTTCAAAATATGAGTCGTCAGCAGTTTGTGATCACGGGCCAGGAAGCGCATGCTGGACCAACGCCAATGGCATTGCGGCGCGATCCAATGCGGGCACTCGGAGATTTCTTACCTCGTCTGTATGCGATGTGTGCGCAGAATGGCGAGGATGCAAAAATCACCTTTGGTGAAATTCGCGCGGAACCGGGGTCAGGAAACACGATACCAGGACGCTTAGTGATGACATGCGATCTGCGTCATCCGGAGCGGATGATTTATGAGGGCATGGTGAATGCGGCTTATGATATTGTTCGAAAGGCTTGCGCCAAGGCCAATGTAGATATCGAGATCGAGGAGCTTTTCCACGCACCGGGTGTGACGTTCGATGAAACTTGTGTCAGCATCGTCCACAAAGCGGCAAAGGCAAGTGGTTATCCGTACCGTGTAATGTCGAGTGGCGCTGGACATGACGCGTGTAATGTCGCGTCTGTGGCGCCGACAGCCATGATCTTCATCCCTTGTAGAGATGGCATCAGTCACAATGAGGCAGAGTATGCAGAGCCGGAACACGTGGAAGCGGGAGCCAACGTATTATTGTCTGCGTTGCTTGAAAGCAGCCAGCTGAATTGAATAGTTCGCACACTTGAGTTCAAATTCGGGATATCCGCTGATTTATGTTTCAATTGAATGTACGTTTATGATCGCAGCGATCAGTCAGTTTTTAGTTGGCCATTGATTGAGGCGCTCGGCAGGCTATCACGACTAAATCGACTTAGATCGACGGGATTGGGATCTTGCTCGTCCGGCGCACCGTTCGCAACGCAAAGCTCGATGTGAGGCGCGCAACGCCGGGAAGCTTGGTCAAAATATCTCGGTGCAGTTGTTCGTATTCCTGTGCGTCTCTAATGATTACATGCAGGAGATAATCATAGTCTCCGGTCATCAGATGACATTCGATGATCTGTGGACTGTCGGTGACTGCACGTTCGAATGCCTCAATCGTATCACTGCCTTGAGTGTGAAGCGTGATATGCACGAAAGCGCTCTGAGTGTACCCAGCAGCCCGCGGATCAATTATGGCCGTGTACGCTTGGATAACGCCAAGACTGTCTAGTCGCTTTACGCGTTTGTGACATGCTGCTGCCGATAATCCCACTTGTTCGGCCAGTTCGGCATTTGTAATTCTTCCATTATCTTGAAGGCGCCTCAAGATGTTCCGATCTATCGTGTCTACCTCGCCAGGAGAAATATTCTTCGGTATTTTGATCATATAGATACGTAATCATTTCTTTTTGTGATTATCAAGTTGAAGATTCGAAGCACCTTCATCTCATTCTCCGGCATAGTTGCATCATCAATTCTGAGGAGATGAAGATGCGGGTTGGAACGCCAAAAGAAATCAAGAACCGCGAAGCACGGATAGGGCTCACACCGAGTGGAGCGCAAGAGCTTGTCGCGGCAGGTCATACTGTAACGATCGAGTCTGATGCTGGCGCCTCCATTGGGTTTTCGGACGACCACTATCGTTCGGTCGGCTGCGAGATTGCTGGCACGGCGGACGAGGTTTTCGATCGATCCGATTTGATTATTAAAGTGAAAGAGCCACAACCGATCGAGATTGCACGTCTCAAGCCGCATCACACACTTTTCACTTATCTACACCTGGCACCAGACCCAGAGCAGGCTCACGGGCTCGCTGCTTCGGGAGCAACTTGTATCGCATATGAGACCGTGACTGATCGAAACGGAAAGCTTCCTCTTCTTACGCCGATGAGTGAAGTCGCCGGTCGTTTGTCTATCCAGGCAGGAGCCAAGCACCTTGAAATCGCGAATGGCGGCTCAGGCGTTCTCTTGGGCGGGGTAACCGGCGTTGCTCCAGCAAAAGTGACTGTGATTGGTGGGGGCGTTGCGGGTTTAAACGCGGCTCAAATGGCAATCGGGCTTGGCGCTTCAGTGACCGTCCTCGATCGTTCAACGGACCGCCTACGCGAGCTTAATGCAATTTTTGACGGAAAAGCGCGCACGCTTTTCTCAACTGCGAACGCCGTTGATGAGGCCGTTAGAGAGGCTGACCTAGTTGTTGGCGCTGTCCTCCTGCCGGGGGCCGCTGCTCCCAAGATTGTTACCCGCGAGCAAATCGCAGCGATGCGTCCCGGATCGGTCGTTGTCGATATCGCGATCGACCAGGGAGGTTGCTTTGAGACCAGCCGCCCAACATCTCATGATGACCCCATTTACGTAGTCGATGGTGTCATCCACTACTGTGTGACCAATATGCCAGCGGCGGTTGCGCGGACATCAACGGAAGCGCTCTCTAACTCAACACTGCCCTTTACACTCCAATTGGCGAATCTGGGAACGGAAGATGCATTAAAGGCAAACGAGCATTTAGCTGCAGGTCTTAACGTCTCCGGCGGAAAGATTGTGCACGGTGAAGTTCTCACTTCCCTCTCTAAACTGAAAGCAGCCGCGTAGCGTGCGCTAAAAAACCACAACAAATAGGAGCTTGCTTTTGCAAGCACGCTTTTTCTATTGCGTTCTTTCGATCAATTTATCGGGTTCGAGGCGATAAACCGGGCTCGAACCCGAATAACCCGCAAAATTGGGATACAAATTGGATACAAAGTGGGATACAAATTAGTGAGAAAAATTATCTAACACATTGTATTTATTTTTTATTGTGCTCGATTTCGATGCCCGTCACTCGCGCCACTTCTTTTCGAAGTGAACGTCTTCAGTACAATTGTTGAATGCAAAAGCTCCGGAGGTCCGGACGGTTCAGCGCGCATATGCGCCGCACGCGACCCCGACACGAGATTCATTCATTCAGTGAAACACCGGGGTGGATTCAGCATCGATTCTGGAACAGACTCCGGGTTTGTGACTTATCCCCGTGCTGTCGCGGGCCAATCAGAGATCGAGACACCCTATGCGCCTTCCAGTCATTGTCAGTATGGGCGGTGTGAATGCCGCTGGGCGAACTTCTGGTCACCAGGCCTATCGCCGCATGGTCCTCGACGAAATGAACCAGGATGTGGCCGATACGACGCTGGCCGGCCTCGCCGTGATGATGGGGCTGGTGACGGCGCACGGAGATGATGGATTCATTGCCGCAGATGCAGAGGGCGATGGGGACGTTCTGTCGGTCGCGCAGGTTGCGGCGCGATACCGGGCCAACGTCGTGGCTGGCACCCTGGTGCGGCGGATCGAACGAGCGCGCTTCGATGTCGACGCGCTCTACTGGCAATCCTCGGCTGCCCTGAAGCCGATGACCGGCGATGCCGGAGCGCCGCTGCAATTTCGCGCCGACAAGAGCGCGATGCCGGAATCCCTGCCGCAGAGCTGGTCGGTCGAAGCCGGCGGTGACGACGAAGTGATCGTGACCGTGCGAGGCGACCTTGACGTCTTCCTGTCCAATGTCCGCGAGTTTCCGGTCAAAGCTGCCGGCCAGTTGCCGCGCGGCTTCGAAATGGCCGGATTGTACAATTCCCGATTCCAGCCGCGCGGCCTGCAAATGGCGCTGTTCGGGGCAACCGATGCGCTGCGATCGCTGGGCATCGCCTGGGATGATGTGCTGGCCTGCATCCAGCCGGATCAGGTCGGAGTCTATTCCAGCAGTGGCTTCGGCCAGATGGACAAGGAAGGCTATGGCGGCATGCACCAGGCCCGGATGATGGGTCAGCGGGTGACCGCCAAATCACTGGTCATGGGCATCAACTCAATGCCGACCGATTTCATCAATGCCTATGTCCTGTCCAATGTCGGGATCGCCAGCAGCGCCGTCGCAGCCTGCGCCACCTTCCTCTCCAATCTGCGCCATGCCGTCGCCGACATCCAGGCCGGCAAGGTCCGCGTCGCCATGGTCGGCAACAGCGAGGCACCGGTCGTGCCGGAAATCATGGACGGGTTCGGCACCATGGGTGCGCTGGCGACAGACGACAACATGACCAAGATCTATGGCGAAGGCGAGATCGACTATCGCCGCGCCAGTCGTCCTTTCGGAAACAATTGCGGCTTCACCATCGGTGAGGCGAGTCAGTATTTCATCTTGATGGATGATGCGTTGGCCCTGGAATTGGGCGCGCCGTGCCTGGGGGCGATCACCGACGTCTTTGTCGACGCTGACGGGACCAAGAAATCGATCACAGCGCCGGGGCCGGGCAACCATATCAGCATGGCCAAGGCCACCGCGGCGGCGTCTGCCGTCGCCGGGCGCGAGACCGTCCAGACGCAGAGCTTCATCATGGCGCATGGCTCAAGCACGCCGCAGAACCGAGTGACGGAATCACAGATTTTCGATCAGGTCGCCGCAGCGTTCGGGATCGAGAACTGGCCTGTGATCGCGGTCAAAGCCTATCTCGGTCATACCATCGCCCCAGCCAGCGGGGATCAGCTTGCCGCAGCGCTGGGATGCTTCGAGCACGGCGTTTTGCCAGGCATTCCCACCCTGGATGGCGTCGCCGACGATGTCTGGCAGGACCGGCTGGCGCTCGGCCCCGATCACCAGCGCCGCGCGACCAGCGACCTGCAAGTTGCGTTGCTGAACTCGAAGGGCTTTGGCGGCAACAACGCCTCCGCGGTGGTGCTGTCGCCGGAACGGACGGAAGCGATGCTTGCGAAGCGCCATGGCGGCGATGCCATGCGCGATTATCTGAGCCGGCGCGAGGGCGCACTGGCGACCTCGCGGGCCTATCTAAAAGGTGCCGGCATGGGCGATTATGCGCCGATCTACCGCTTCGGCGAACAGGTCATCTCAGACAGCGACATTGTGATGACCGACCAGGCGATCTCGCTCGACGGCGAAGCCAATCCTATCAGCCTGCCGACTGACAATCCTTACGCTGACATGACCTGATCTACTCGGCCGCCGGGCGGATGTCCGGTTCGTGTTCGGCCCAGCCCTTGTCCTCGATCTCGGCATGATCGGACGCGCTCACCTGCTGACCTCTGATCCGGTTGATCATACGGTCGCGCCAGCGACCGATCTTTTCGGGAGCAGCCAACCAGACGGGGGTCACAATCAAGGTCAACATGGTCGAGAAACCGAGTCCGAAAACAACGGCCGTCGCCAATGGCACCCACCATTCTGCGGTAACACCACCAAATCCGATCGAGCCTTCGCGGAAGTTGACATTCATCATGAAGACCATTGGAAGCAGGCCGCAAATGGTCGTCAACGTGGTCAGCAGGATTGGGCGAATCCTCTGCGCCGCCGCCGCGATGGAGGCTTCTTCGCTGGTGCGACCGTCTTTCTTGAGGCGCTGATAGGTATCGATCAGAACGATATTGTTGTTCACCACGATCCCCGCCAGGGCGACGATGCCGGTCCCGATCATCAAGGTCGAAATGTAAGGCAGGATCAGCTGAATGCCGATCAGGACGCCTGCGGTGGAGAGGATCACGGCTGACAGCGTCAGCACGACGTGGAAGAAGTTATTGAACTCCCAGAGCAGGATGATCCCCATCAGGAACAAGGCCGCGAGCGCCGCCGTTTCGAAGAAGGCTGAGGCTTCCGCCATATCCTCATCCGCGCCTTCAAATGTCACTTCCACGGCCGGATTGAGATTTGCTGTCTCGAGCCACTCCTTGATTTCGGTGACCTTGGCCGCGCCTTCTCCCTGGACGACTGTGTTGGCGCGCACGAGGATCAGTCGTTTGCCGTCCCGGCGTTCAATCTTCGTGACCTTCGGAGCCGGTGTACGGGTGACAAACTGCGACAGCGGGACTTGTCCGCCCGGAGTCGCGATGCGCAGTCGGTCGAGCGCCTGAACGCTGCGTTCGCCCTCTGGAAGCCGCACGCGGATGTCGAGTTCGTCCAACGCGTCGTCTGGTCGGTAGCGTCCGACCAGAATTCCGTTGGTGATCAGCTGCACGGCAGCGCCGACCTGGCTGACATCAACGCCAAACTTGCCGGCTTGCGCCCGGTCGACCTCGAGCTGGTATTCGATACCGGGCAACGGGCGGCTGTCATCGAGTTCCCGCAGCCCCTCCATGCCATCGACAAATCCGCGCACCTGGGCCGTCGCTTCCATCAGTGCCAGTTGGTTGTTCGAGCGCAGGGCGATCTGAATGTCCTTACCGCCAGGTGGACCCTGTTCGAGTTTCTGAACTTCCGTCCGCAGACCGGGCAGACCGACCAGTGCGTCACGGATGTTCTGCTCCGTGACCCGTCCATCGAATCCGGCATCGCGGTCCTTCAAATTAATAAGAATGCGCCCAATCGTATCCTGAGGGGGCGCGCTGATGCCGTCGAAACTCACGCCGCCAGAGCCCTCACTGCCGGACGTGGAGGCCATCGATTCAATTCCGTCCAGAGGCAGCAGGCGTTCGACCACGCGATCGACGATTTGGTATTCTTCATCCGCTGACATGTTGCCCTGCGCCTGAACGAACACATAAAGCTGCTCAGGCTCGACATCGAGGAAGAACTCCGATTTGTGCGGCGTTGCGGCGAACCAGGCAAAAATCGATACGATGAGCGCGAATGTGCTGACCGTGACCAGGATCGGCCGCTTGATCAACGATGCTGTTGCGTTCGCATAGCGTCCGAGCCAGCCAGAGGCGTTCAGCGCGTTGCCATCGATGCCGGACACTTGCGCCAGATCCATTTCCCCGCCGTCAGATGCACGCCCGCCAACGACGGAGCCAAGCACGGGCAGGAAGATCAGCGCCATGAACAGGGAGGCGATCAACACGAAGATCAGCGTGATCGGCAAGTAAGCCATGAACTTGCCAGGCATGCTGTCCCAGAACAAGAACGGGAAGAAGGCGGCGAGCGTCGTCGCGGACGAGGCTACAATCGGCCAGAACATCCGTTTCGCGGCCATTCCGTACGCCTGCTTACGGTCCAGTCCCTCGGCCATTTTCCGGTCAGCGTACTCGATCACGACGATGGCGCCGTCAACGAGAATACCCACGGCGATGACCATGCCGAACATGACCATCATGTTGATTGTGTAGCCGAACATGCCGAGCATCAGGAAGGCCATGACGAACGAGCCGGGAATGGCCAGTCCGACCATGGCGGCCGAGCGCAGTCCAAGCGCTGCGACAACAATGATCATCACCAGCACCACTGCCACCGCGATAGACGATTGCAGCTGGCCCAGCTGTTCGTCGATCATCTCCGACATATCGGAGGTCAGCGTGACATTGACGGTCGCAGGCCAGGTCGCTTGCGAGCGGGCAACGATCGCCTCGACCTCGGCAACGGTATCAAGAATGTTGGCGCCGGTGCGCTTGATGATCTGGATCGACACAGATGGCTGGCCGTTGAATTTGGCATATTGCTCGCGGTCCTTGAACGTGCGCCGAATGTTCGACACATCAGCCAGGGTGATGGTGGCATCGCCTTGCGATTTGACCGGCAGGTTAAACGCGTCATTCGCGGTCTTGATCAGGCCCGGCACTTTTACCGGAAAGCGGCCTTCGCCCATATCAATCCGCCCAGCTGGGACCAGCCGGTTATTGTTGGACACGGCTGCGAAGATTTCCTGATAGGACAGGTTGTAGGCTTCGAGTTTTGCGGGATCGACAACGATCTCCATGACCTCTTCGCGGTCACCCTGCAGGCGCGCTTCAAGAACCCCTTCCAGGCCCTCCAGTTCGTCTTTCAGCTCCTGGCCAATTTTGTACAGACCTCGCTCTGGCGCATCGCCATAGAGGTTGATCGCGAGGATCGGGAACAAGGCGGCGTTGACTTCCGTAATGATCGGCTCGCGGGCTTCCTCGGGGAATTCGCGCTGCGCGAGGTCAACTTTCTCCTGCACATCCAGCAAGGCCTGGTCCTGGTCGAACGAGATGTCGAACTCGATCATGATCTGACCGGCGCCTTCCAGTGCGAAGGAGTCGATCTGTTCGACCCCTTCAATGCTTTGCAGCTCGGTTTCGACCGGACGTACGAGCAAGCGCTCGGCATCTTCAGGCGATACCCCTTCCAGCGGGATAGTCACGCCGACGAATGGGATTGGAATGTCTGGATCGGCTTCTTTTGGTAGATTTATATAGGTGCTGGTACCGGCGATCAGGGCGACGATCAGGATCGCCAGCACCATGCGCGCGCGTCCAATGGCTCCATCAATCAGTCCGTTCATGGTCTATCGCTCCTGACCGGTTTGGACCTGGACTTGCACGCCTTCGCGCAAGAAATCCTGGCCAGCGAGGAGCAAGTTGGCGCCGTCTGGAACACCGGTCACCCAGATGCCGTCCGGGGCATCGTCGATGACCTGAACCTCGGTAAATTGCACCGTCTGTGCCTCATCGACATAGCGGACACCGACGCGTCCATCATCGTGAAGGACGAGCGAGGCCGGGGTCAACAGGACGGCCGGGGCCTCACCGAGGCCGAGCTTGACCGACGCCGTCAGTCCAGCGGCGATGGCATTGTCTGGGTTCGGTAACTCGATCTCGACCCGGAAGGTGCGAGTCTGAGGATTGGCGGTGCGCGCAACGTAGCGCACAGTGCCGTCGGCGCGGGCGCCGGTTGCCAGTTCGACACTGACCGGGACGGCCGGGTCGATGGCACCGAGCTGGTCTTCTGTGGCGTCGACAGCAACGATGATCGGATCAAGGTCGACCACACGGCCACAAGCCGCGCCGACTGACAGAAAGTCTCCGCGTTCGGCCATGCGGGTTTCGAACACACCTTCAAACGGGGCGGTGATCCGGGTCTTGGCGAGCTCGATCTTGGCGGCGGCCAGTCCGGCTTCGGCGCGATCCAGGGCCGCTTTCGCGGCGGCGGCATTGTTGGAAGTGGTCCAGCCTTTTTCTTCCAGCTGCTGCGCCGCATCATAGTCCAGGCGCGCTGACGCGACGCCAGCTTCGGCCTCGGCGATGCGAGCGGCACGGCTTTCGACATCGAGGCCGCACAGCACGGTGCCTTGCGATACGGTCTGGCCCTCTGCGACGCGGGCATTGATCACGGTGCCCATGGTCTCGGACCGGACTGTGACTTCACGATCCGGTTCGGTGCTGCCTTTCAGCGTCACCAGGATGGTGTGCGGCGTCACGGCGGCGGGATAGACGATCACGGACGGTGCCGGCTTGTCTGCCGTGGTCGAGACGCTGTCGGCCTCGGCGGGCGCTTCGGCTGGCGCGCGGAAGATCGCACTACCGACAAAATAGAGGAGGAGCGCCAGCAGGATAAATCCTGCTGTGCGAACGGAGTTGGGCATGGATGGCATCGGGAGGAAATCTTTTTTTATCTGCACACAAGTGCATTGGGCCTTTGGAACGCGCGGTTAACCCTAATAGCGACCAGACATTTCCATCCTGAAAAATCTCGTCGGGATTTTGAGTGAACGGATAAACATATAGTTCACTTTTCAGTGAATTTTTAGCCCCCTATGTGTCGCGCGACGATTTGGGCCGTTTGGGGGTGAAATCAGAGGGCGACTTCACCGTCGAATGTGCGCCTGGTTTAGCCTTCAATCCCCAGCGCGGCGAAGGCGAATGCGCGCACGCCCTTATAGTCGGCTTTTCCATTTGGGGCGCGTTTCAGGTCGTGAGTGACGAGGACGCGTTTCGGCGCCTTGTAGGCGGCGAGGCGGGTGCGGACGAAGGCGCGGAGTTCGTCTTCGCTGGCGCTCGCATTGTCGGCAAATTCGACGACGCCGGTGACAGCCTGACCCCATTTGTCATCCGGAACGCCAACGACGAGGGCGTCGCGCACGGCGTCGTGTTCCTTCAGGGCTTCCTCGACTTCTTCCGGATAGATCTTCTCACCGGCGGAATTGATACAATTCGAGCCGCGTCCGAGAAGCGTCATTGTTCCGTCCTCGGCGACCAAGCACCAGTCGCCTGGAATGGCATAGCGCACGCCATCAATTGTGCGGAACGTCTCGGCGGTTTTTTTCTCGTCCTTGTAATAGCCGAGCGGGACCGCACCGCCGCGAGCGATGAGGCCAGGCTCGTCAGAGCCCGGCGCGATCTCGCGGCCATCCTCGGCGAAGACTTTACAATGCTCACCAATCTCGAACTTGGCGGTCTCGACGACGCCTTCGGCTGTGGTGACGGACATGCCGAAGCCGACCGCTTCCGAAGCGCCAAAACTGTCCAGCAGGGCAACTTGCGGCATGTGACCGATAAGGGCCTGTTTGACCTCATGGCTCCACATCACGCCAGACGAGGTGATGCTGGCGACGCTGGACAAGTCGTATTTGCCCGGGGCCTCGTTGAGCACGTTCAGCATCGGCTTGGCAAAGGCATCGCCGACAATTGCCATGGCGGTCACGCCGTGACGTTCGACCGTCTGCCAGAGTTGTTCGGGATCAAACCGCGCCTTGTTTTCCAGAGTCACGATCGCGCCACCATTGAGGAAGGCGCCGAGCGCAGTGAACAGGCCGGTGCCGTGCATCAAGGGGCAGGCGGGCATTTGCCGGCCGTGCTGGCCAACCTCGTTGACGAAAGCGCGGTGTTCGTCCCAGTTCTCCGGCGCGGCGCCATAGATCCGGCGCATGCCATCGAGATTGGCATTGCGCCAGATCCCGTGGGACCACATCACACCTTTCGGCATGCCGGTGGTGCCGCCGGTATAGAGGAACATCTGATCATCCGGAGACCGCTGAATGTCCAGTGGCGCCCCATCACCGTCACCGGCCAGCGTCTCATACGGCGTTGCGAAGGCGGGCAGCGTGTCATCGCCGCCAATCTCGACCCAGCTCCGGACTTTGCTCAGTCGATCCTTCACGCGTTCGACATTGTCACGGAACTCGACATCATACAGCACCACGGTGCTGTCAGAATTATCGATGATGTAGGACAGCTCATCATCGAGATAGCGATAATTGACATTCACATGCGTCAGACGGGCCTTGAATGCGGCGGCCAGGCCTTCAACATATTCCGGCTGATTGCGAAGATAGAATCCGATCTTGTCGCCTGGCGCGGCCCCGCGGGCGAGCAATGCGCGGGCGACATTGTTGGAGCGAGCTGTCATTTCTGGCCATGAGACCACGCGGTCGCCATGGATCATGGCTGGGTTGTCCGCACTCAGATGCGTGGCATTGTCATCCAGAATGTCGCCAAAGTTCAAAATCGATCCGGCCATGTCGCGCGCTCCCGAGTTTTCTCGAGCTTAGCGTCTGCATGCTGTCCGAAAAGGCCCACCGCAGGGGCAAGGCTGGGCTAAAAAAGGCTGCCCTGGTCGGATGGGTCGCCTTTTGGAGGCGGGGTCTTTGGTTTCGCCTTCGCGGCAGGCGGTGTGGCTTTCGAACTGGTGCCGGTCGGCTGAAGTTCGACCGTGCCATCTGCAAGTGTCACCCCGACGCGCTCTGCGGACGCGACCTGTTTGGCCGCCCGCAGCACTTGCCCGTCCGTGTCGCGAACGATTGCATAGCCGCGATTGAGAGTCGCCTGATAGGAGAGCGTTTCGAGAAGTTTCGCCTGTGACGCGAGTGAAGTGCGACGACCATCAAGGATGCGCATCAGCGCCGGGCGGGCGCGGCGCGCGATATCGGCAAGAGACGAGCGGGCGCGCTTGGCGTCTGCGATCAGTGGCTGTGGACGCAGGCGAGAAGCGGTCCGGGCAAAGGCGATGCGTTTCCGCGACGCCGCGCGTGACAATCCCGCGCCCAGGCGGGCGGAGAGGTTTTGCAGCACAGATTGCTTGGTCAGAACGATTTGCTTCGGGCTGATCAGGCCTGCGCTGACCGTGTCGAGACGGGCGCGGCGGCGCTCGACCAGTCCCCGGATAACCAAGGGCAGGCGTTCACTGATCGCGTCATAACGTTGGCGCTTGGTCTCAAGCAGGCGTTCCGGGCGCGGCAGGCGCGTCGCATCGAGCCGTTCATTGCCGCGCCTGACATAGCGGACCAAAGCGCGCTTCAGGCGTTGTTGCAGCTCGTCGATCTGAAGCTGAAGCTCAGAACGGACAGGAACGGCGATTTCTGCGGCACCCGTTGGGGTCGGCGCCCGAGCGTCGGAGACATAGTCGATCAGTGTCGTATCGGTTTCGTGGCCGACGGCGGAAATCAGCGGGATCTGGCTCTCAAATGCGGCGCGGACAACTTCTTCCTCATTGAATGGCCACAGGTCCTCGATCGAACCTCCGCCACGCCCAACAATCAGGACATCCGGCCGATCAGCGCCGGTCATGGCATTGAAGCCGCGAATGGCAGCGGTGATTTGCGGCGCTGCCGTGTCGCCCTGAACCAGTGCAGGCCACAGGATCACGCGCACGGGAAAGCGATCACGAATGCGATGCAGGATGTCCCTGATCACAGCGCCGGTCGGAGAGGTGACGACACCGACTGTGGCAGGCAAGAAGGGGAGCGGCTTCTTGTGACGCTCATCGAACAAGCCCTCAGCCGCGAGCTTTTTCTTGCGCTCTTCGAGCAAGGCCATCAGCGCGCCGACGCCGGCCGGTCGCAGACTGTCCGCGATGAGTTGATAGTTAGATCGCCCCGGATAGGTGGACATGCGTCCCGTGGCGATCACTTCCAGGCCTTCTTCCGGACGGAATGGTAGGCGTGACACCTGCCCCTTCCACATGATCGTGTTCAGAACCGCTTTGTCGTCCTTCAAGTCGGCATACATGTGCCCGGATCTGGCAATCGTGACCCGGCCCAGCTCGCCGCGAACGCGGACATGGTCATAGGCAGTCTCGATGGTCCGTTTCAGCGCCGAGGACAGCTCCGAAACGGTCAGCTCGGGCATGTTGGAAGCCGGTGAATCGCTCATCAACTGATACTAACCTCAGGTCTATGTGCCGTCACCCTTGGATCGGCCCAGATCTGTTTTCATCTGAACTCTTCTCGGGCTGAGGGCTTGATCGAGCGGCCAGTCCGGTCCAGTAGCTGCGCGCATGAAAGTTCTTGTTGTCGGATCGGGCGGCCGCGAACACGCCCTGGCTTGGAAAATCGCGCAATCCGAGATTGTCGACGAGGTGTTCAGCGCACCCGGCAATCCAGGCATGGACGAGATCGGACCCTGTTTCGACGTCGACCCTACCGACTTGCACAAGATGCAGGAACTGGTGCTGCAGATTTCGCCGGACCTGATTGTGATTGGCCCGGAAGCGCCTTTGGCAGCGGGGCTTTCGGACGCTCTGCGTGCGCGCGGATTTGATGTCTTCGGACCGAGCGAGAAGGCGGCGCAGCTGGAAAGCTCAAAGGGCTTCTCCAAGGACATGATGAAGAAGCTGGATATCCCGACCGCAGCGTTCGGGCGGTTCACCGACCTGACCGAAGCGCTCGATTTTCTCGAAACCATGGACGCGCCTTACGTGATCAAGGCAGATGGCCTGGCGGCCGGCAAAGGCGTTGTCATCTGCGAGTCACTCGAAGAGGCAGAAAACGAAGTCGAAGCCATGATGACCGGCAAATTCGGAGACGCCTCGGCAGAAATCGTCATTGAGGAATTCATGCAGGGGGAGGAAGCGTCGATCTTCGTTCTCACCGATGGCGATGGCGCCATCTATTTGCCGCCGGCGCAGGATCACAAACGCGTCGGCGATGGCGACAGTGGCCTCAATACGGGTGGCATGGGCTCCTACGCACCTGCCGCGGTGGTCACACCGCGGGTCATGGAACTGGTCCAGACGCTGATCGTGGAGCCGCTTCTGTCTGGAATGGCGGATGAAGGCATGCCGTATCAGGGCGTTCTATATGTCGGGATCATGGTGACAGAGTCCGGCCCGAAAGTGGTCGAGTTCAATGCCAGGTTTGGCGATCCGGAATGCCAGGTCCTGATGGCGGGCTTGCCAGGCGATATCGTGCCAGCCTTGCTGACCTGTGCGACCGGTGGCCTGGTGCACGGGCATCGCGAGATCGCGGAGATGATGGGCGTCAATGACTTTCAACCCAGCGCGTGCGTGGTGATGGCGACGCAAGGCTATCCGGAATCTTATGCCAAAGGGTCGATCATTGACGGGGTGAACGACGCCAATGCGCTGGACGACGTGACGGTTTTTCATGCTGGGACCGACAAGGACAGCGACGGCAAGTTGATCGCTGTCGGCGGGCGCGTGCTTGGCATCACCGCGACGGGCGGTGACCTGCGAGACGCTATCGAACGCGCATATGAAGGGGTCAACGCGATCAACTGGGCCGAAGGCTTCAATCGCACGGATATTGGCTGGCGGGCGCTGAAATAGTGTCGGAAAGAGACCTGTCAAAGCTGCTCTCTACGCTGTCGGTGACCCAGCAGGACGGCGTTTGGCGGTTTGAAACGATTGCAGCGGATGCGGCGTCCTGGTCCGAGCTGGTCAATTTGCGCGACGTACGCGGCATCGCGATGTTTTTCCAGGAACGCGAAGGCCTGACCGTCGTGACCAAGGCGACGAAAGAGACGCCCGAGCACAATCGCTGGGCCTGGCTGGAATTGTCAGTGTTCTCGGACTTGCAGGCGGTCGGTTTCCTGGCTCGTGTTGCCGCGGCACTGACCGAGGCCGGCGTGCCATGCAACGCGATTGCCGCTTATCACCATGACCATATATTTGTCCCGGAAGCGCGTGCCAGCGATGCCATCGCGGCGATCGAGGCATTGCGTACAGACAGCTGACCCTGCGTCTGACTTGTCGCGCGCGGCTGCTTCGCTAAACAATCAGACAACCAGTAAAACCCTTTGGGAGGCGCGCCATGGTTCACGGCGGAAATGCACAGGAAATGTTCACCGGCACGAAAGATGTCGCCGACACTCACAAGTTCGACGAGGCGAATCTGGAAGCCTGGATGGCGGAGAATGTCGAAGGGTTTGAAGGTCCGCTGACGGTCAAGCAATTCAAAGGCGGTCAGTCCAATCCGACTTACAAACTGTTTGCTGGCGGCAAGACGTATGTCATGCGGCGCAAGCCGCCGGGTAAGCTGTTGCCATCTGCGCATGCTGTGGATCGCGAGTTTCGCGTGATTGATGCGCTCCATCCGCTCGGTTTTCCGGTCGCACGACCGTATGGACTGTGCATGGATGAAAGCGTCGTTGGCACGATTTTCTACATTATGGATTGCGTCGAGGGACGGATTCTGTGGGACGGAACCTTGCCAGATATGGATCCGGCCGAACGTCGCGCGATTTATGAGGCAAAAGTGAAGACCTTTGCCGACCTGCACAATGTCGATTGGCGCGCTGCCGGCCTCGAAGGGTTTGGCAAGGAGTCTGACTATGTTGCCCGCCAGACGCACCGCTGGACCAAGCAATATGTCGCGTCAGAGACCAAGAAGATCCCGGATATGGATGCGCTGATTGACTGGTTGCCGAAGAATATTCCGCCAGGCGACAAGACCACGATCGTGCATGGAGACTATCGTCTCGACAATATGATCCTGCATCCGACCGAGCCGAAGGTCATCGCGGTGCTCGACTGGGAGCTCTGCACCCTCGGCGATCCGTTGGCGGATTTTACCTATCACCTGATGAACTGGATCATGCCAAGCAGCGACCCGTCGCGCGGCGCATTGGCGGACATTGAAGATCTCCGAGCGTATGGCATTCCGACCAAGGAAGAATACACCGAGCTTTATTGTCAGCACACCGGCCGTGACGGCTTGCCGGAGGTAGACTTCTATTTCGCCTATAATGGCTTCCGCCTGGCAGCAATTTGCCAGGGCATTGTCGGGCGCGTGCGCGACGGCACCGCAAGCAATGCCAATGCTGCGGCCATGGAAGCGCGCGTCGCACCGCTGGCCGCTTTCGCTGCCGAGTGCGCCCGTAAGGCCGGAATGGAAGGATGAGTTTCGACACGCCTATTCTCGAACAAGACGGCGTCCTTAGCGGTCCGCTACGCGCCCCGGCCAACATGCTGATCGAGCAAGAGTATGGCGGGCACAAATCGATCCATGATGACGCCGAAGCTGAGCGGCTCGGCTTCAAGGCAGGGCCGATCGAGGGGCCGACGCATTTTAGCCAATTCGATCCGCTACTGGTCAAATTGTGGGGCAAGGACTGGTTCGAGCGCGGATGCATCTCCTGCCATTACAAGAATATGGTGGTCGAAGGCGAGCAGGTCCGCGTGTTCGTGAAGCCGGTTGCGGATAATCGCGCCGACTGCTGGGCGGAGAAAGCCGACGGAACGCCGGTTCTGGAAGCATCCGCGACCCTTGGACCAGATCATGGCGAAACGCTGCTGGAAGCGCGCATGGCCACGCTGCGCCCGTCAGGAGAGCTGGTCATTCTGTCAGACTTGACTGTCGGCCTGACCGGCAAACAGGATGAGCCGATCAAAATGGGCGCCGATCAGAATATGGGCGCGCTGTATCCGTTTTCGCTGACGGAGAAGCTGGAGAGAATCACCGAACGCACGCCCTGGTATGATGATGCAAGCCAGTCGCCCTGGGGGCGGCCAATCATTCCAACGGAGATGATCAGCGTCTTGGCTGAATACACCAATCGCCTTGCAGGTTTTCCGGTCAAGGGCCCAGCCATCGGGCTGTTTGCGGACCTTGAGATCCGATATTTGAACGGGCCACTGTTTGTTGGTGAAGACTATTTGATCCGCCGCGAAATCGTCGCGCTGTCGCAAGGACGCCGAACCGAAAATTATTGGACGCGGACCCGCATCTACGATGCTTCAGGCACGACCCAGCTAGCCGAAACCTTGCTCAATCACGGCGTTCTGAAGCATTCCTACGCCGACTATCCGCCGGAGCTTCTCGCTTGATCAAACTGCGCGAAGCGCTCTGAATCCAGTCTGTGGCGACAGGCGTGCACGCATGTTTTCAAGGTTGAGCACTTCCGCTGTGAGCCATTGATAATGGTGTTCCAGACGCGCGATCATTTCGAGATCAAGGTCGGGCCGACTGGCCACGTCTTCTCGCCACGCCTCGATGACGCGGACCTGTGTTTTCAGCCATTCGAGCATGTCACTGGATTGAAAATGGTAGCACATAAAAATACCTGCAAATGAGAATGATTTGCAATCAGTCTCACGACTCAGACCCAAGTGCAATAGGGGGATGACCTTATTCTCATGCGCGGTGCGGCCGCCCAGGCGCCCCTAGCAATCCGCGTCGGCGAGATCATCCTTGAAGATATAAGTCTGCGCCGAGATTGGCTCGGTGATCGACTTGTAAATCCGGTTGTTCGGGTCGTCCCAGGATTGCGCAAAGGCTTCCATGCGCGACACGCGATCGCCCAGGAAATCGCGGATGTGACCGGCGTCCAACATGCCCCAATAGTCCTTCGGATCGACGCGGCAATCATACTCAAGCGCAGCGTCTTGCATGCGCGAACTGACGCTTTCAATATAGCGCACGTCGACATGTTGTCCGTCGAGATGGTCGCGCATGTGATCGGCGCCGCTGCGATGCATGACATAGCCGAAATCATATCCAAGCTGCGCTGACATCAGGGCAATCGGTGTTGGCGGCGCATCATTCTTCAACCAGCCCCACCAGGTCCGATAATCCATCATCGTGATGCCATGTACGGCGATATGAGCCGAGTGGTGAATGTGAACGTCATCGAGCCCTGGCAGGATCACCATGGCGCAAGCGGACATGCACTGTCCGGCGATCACCGCCGGTTCGCCGCGATTGTCGAGGATGGTGCTCATGCCACGGGCGGTGGCGACATTGCCGCCGGGGCTGGTAATGATGATCCGACTGGCGTCCGGCAAGGCGTTCAATTTGAGGAACTGTTCGGGGAAGATCGCGGCATTGTAACAAATCACATCCGTGCCTTCGAGCATGGTCACGCCTTCTGTGTCCAGGCACTGTTCGACCAGGTGATCGGTTTGCGGATCCGGGCGGTCGAATGGGACTGTGTCCTGCGCGTGCGCAACGGGGACAAGTGTCCAGACGCCGGCCAGCGCCAAAAGCCATGACTTCATGGAGTTTCCTTTCCTGACGGATCAAATCTGGGTGAAGATTCCGGCAAATCCAAGGCCTATTTTCAGGCAAGGGTTGCTCTGTTGCAGAGCCGCGTTCAGATTGGATGAAACGGGAGTGAAACATGAAAACGATTCTGAAGTTGAGCGCGTTTGTTGCGGTCGCTGGCGCGATGACCGCTGGCGCGGTGGCCCAGGAGACCAAAACCGTCATCGAAGCGGGGTATGCGCTGACCGAGCCAGGCGAAGGCTACCAAAAGAACCGATCGATCACCGTCCAGGGTGGCAAGATTGTCAGCGTCACGCGCGGCTTCAAGGACCAGCCAGACGATGTGCGCGTCATCGATTTGAGGAACGCCTATGTCTTGCCCGGTCTGATCGACAGTCACGTGCACTTGTCCAGCGAATTCTCACCAACCTCGCGCGTCCGTATCCTCAGCACATCGGAAGTCGATACCGCGCTCGAGGGGGCGGCGAACGCGCGCAAGACGTTGCTCGCGGGGTTCACCACGGTGCAGGATGTTGGCGGACCGAACGAAGCCATCTTTTCGCTTCGCGACGCGATCAATGCTGGTAAGCTGCCAGGACCGCGCATTCGCGCGTCAGGCCGGGCGATTACGCCGTCCGGAGGGCATGGTGACGCGAACGGATACTCGCCGGCCCTCACTCGCGTTTTCACAGGACCGAACACCTGCAACGGCGCTGACGACTGCCGTCGAGCCGTGCGTGAGACCATCCGCTCCGGGGCTGATGTCATCAAGATCACGGCGACAGGCGGTGTTCTGTCCAACACCAAGGCCGGTCTGGAACAGCAATTCTTCGATGACGAGATTGCCGCCATCGTCGATACCGCTGCCATGATGGGCCGCAAAGTGACCGCGCACGCACACGGCAAGGGTGGCATAGAAGCAGCGCTGCGCAATGGCGTGCATTCGATCGAACATGGCACCTACCTGGACGATGAAACTATTGCAGTGTTTCGTGAAACGGGGGGCACGTTGGTGCCAACTGTGCTCGCCGGCGTGACCGTGACCGGCTGGACGGATCAACCCTGGCTGCCCGCGCCTTCGCGCGAGAAGGCGGCCATCGTCGGTCCACTGATGCTCGATATGTTGCGCCGGGCCCGGGAAGGCGGCGTCAATATCGCGTTCGGAACCGACACCGGAGTGTCGAAGCATGGCGATAATGCCGAAGAGTTCAATCTGATGGTCGAAGCCGGGTTCTCTCCTGAAGAAGCGATCCGGGCGGCCACCGTGATCGCTGCCGAGCATCTCGAAATGAGCGATCAGATCGGCACGATCGAAGCCGGAAAATTCGCCGATATGGTCGTTTTGACCGAGGATCCGCTGGACGACGTCAATGCGCTCAAGTCGATCCGGATGGTGATCAAGAATGGTGAAGAATTCCAGCCATAATACAGAGCTTTAACTTTCAATCCGAGGCATTCGCCGATAGTCATGGTCACAAGAGAGTGAACTGGGGCGAGTAATGTATCCGAAGCGCGGAGGCGTGGTGGCGATTGGGCTCATGGCAGGCCTTGTGGCATGTCAGCAAGCGAGCGAGCCATCTTCGGTTCAGTCAAGTGAATGCGTCGATATTCCGGACGGTCAGTACTTTCAGTTCGTAGACGGTCGACTGGTTTCGGTGGCATCTCCCGAGCAGCAAGAGGCCGATGAGCCGCCACCAATCACCGCGCGCCGAATCGGAGAGAGCCTCGCAGGGCAGGGGTTCCCGTGGATTGTCATCAATTGGGACGGTCGCATCGCCCGAATCGGCGGGATTGCGCCCGACGAGAACAACCGCACGGATGGGTTTCGAAATGCGGAAGCGGCGTTCCGCAATGATCCCCAGACGGAGGGCAAGGTCCAGCGTGTGGTGAATGAAATCGAGGTTCGTTATCTGGGCGATGAAGTCGTTTCCCGGATGAACAACATTTTTGCGGCGGCCGGGCTGAACTGGCTCAATATTGTCGTGAAGGGCCAGGTCGCCATTCTGACGGGGCGCGCACCCAACGCCTCGATCAAACGCGAAGCGTATCGCCGTGGTTTGGACGCGATCAATCGCGAGCTGAACCAGGACGAAACAGCCTTTGTGATCGTTGACGCGATTGTCGTCCCGGGTCAGGAGGAGCCTGTCGGTGAGGCCTTGCTGACGCTTAGTGAGAACCCAAGTCTGATCGAGTGCGACAATGCCTTTTTCGAGACCATGGACGACCAATCCGTGGCGTTCATTTCCGGCGAAGCCATCGTCGACAGCTCCGCCAGCAAACCGCTGATCGACGCGCTGTCAGGCATCGCCCATTTGTGTCAGGATTTCGAGATTGAAATCCGGCAGCATGCGGCTGGCCCGATCGAGGGTGTGGATGTCATGGATCTTTCGGCGCGTCGTGCATCAGCCATCCGCGACGACTTGTCGATCCATGGTGCGCGCGACTCGATCATCTCGCGCGGAATGGGCGCGACCAATCCGCTCGACCCCGCCGACACGCCCGCGGCGCGTGCGCGCAATCAGCGCACGGAATTCATCGTTCGCGATCGCGAAGACTAGAACGAGCAGATCAGACCCTGATCAGCCGCGATGTTGGCATCTACAGTGTCCAGCCAGGCCTGCGAGATCGCTGCCGTGCCTTGAACGAAGTTCGGCGTCACGAACGATTTCGAGATTGGATAGAATGAGACCAGGTCCTGCCCCGTGCGTTTGTCGAGTTCACCAGGTGGCAATTGCTTGGCCCGGTTCGCTGCATAGTCGGGAACGAAGAAAAGCGTGGGCGTCGGGCCCGGCAAATCCGCACTCGGTACGCGGTCCGCTTCCCAATCCGTCGCGCCGATGACCATGCTCTGAATCAGCTTGTCGCCGCACGCGACATGTACGTTCCGCGTCAGCTCTGGTCGGCCAACGAAATCGACATAGCCGACCGTGCCATCACCGGAATAGCTGTTCACCTGATCATAAGTCATCACCTGATCACAAAGCCCTGTGTCTTTGACGAACTGGGTGTTGCGCGGTGACGTCAGGCCGACGGTCTTCACGCCGCGACGTTGCAAGCTGTGAGCGGCCGCAATTGCCGTTTTAGACGAAGCGCTGGAGATGATGGCAATGTCCGGCGTTTGTGGCGCCTCCATCAGAAAGTCGCAAATCATCCAACCAGTGAGATAGAGCGGACGAAACAGCATTTGTTGCGGTTCCATGCCTTCTACATAAGCCGGGTCGGTATGGGTGAACGCATAGGTGTTGTAGATCGGTGCGAGGCCCTGGCGGTGCGCCGCGCCATCCATGAAACCACGCCCAGAGACGCGCATCGGTTGCACGACAAGATCCTGAGAGATCGGGAAATAGCCATAGACACGCTGACCTTCAGAAACGCCTTCCGCTTTGGACTCCGCGACAGTTGCGAAGCCCCAGACCGGGACGCGGCCCATCGCATCGTCCGACGCGGGAAAGAAGTTCCAGTACTGCATCGGCGGCCCGCCAAAGGCTGCGTAAGTGACGTTGTTGGCTGTCAGTGCGAAAGCGTCGACACTGAGGCGAGCTTCGCCGTCAGCCAGCGCGGTATCTGCGCTTTGCACCCATTCAGTCTCGCGTAGATTGGATTTTGAGATGACGTGTTGCTGGCTCATGGGGGCTCTCCGCTTTTTCCGCACTCTGGGCGCGGCCGCGGCGGGAATCAAGCATGACGTTGGAGAAGCTAGTGCCGCGTCGCTTCCGGCGTTTCTGAAGACACCGACGCCTCAAGCTCGCGCAAGTAATGTTTCAGGGCGGTCAGCGCTTCACGCGCTTCTTCCAGGACAAGCGGTGCCTCAGCCCGATAAAACAGGAATTCCTGACTATCCGGTGGTGCGGTGCACGCCGATTCCAGCTCGGTCAATGCGCGCGCCAGAACTTGCGTGTAAAATGAACTTCTGGAAGGTTTTGAGGGCATCGAATAATCCAGCGTCGAATCAAATCGATTGTATCGCGATACAAGTAATAAAACAATTACAAAGTGCGAATATTGGAAATCGATCTCAAGTAGATTTAAGCTTATTCTTCCGGCTGGCGCGACTTGCGTGTGGAATTGATTAGGTCGATCAACGCTTTTGGCAGATGTGGGCTCTCGAGTTTCGGGCTGAACAGGCCAGCCAGCGTCTGCGGAGCGACGGGCCCACCCGTTTCGTCCTGGATTTCCAACAGGGTTGCAACGGTGGCGTGGTTTCTGCCTTTGCGCAAAAACGTTTGCTCGACGACCAGAAACTGATCGTTCCAACCATGAACCCGCGTTTCCAGTTCGAAGGCGTTTGGGGTTTTCAGCATGCGATTGATGGTCATTGTCTGCGCACTGATGCTCGTCCGCCACCCCTTCTGACGCAGCAGGCGGTTCAAGCCGCTGCGTGTAAACAGGTCGACGCGGCCGAGATCGCTGAATGACAGGTATCGGCTATTGGTCATATGCAGGAACATGTCCTGGTCGGTCAGCCAGACTCTGAACCGACGCCGGATCGGGGCGGTAAGAGGAGTGTGGCGTGCGGCAAATCGTGCACGCAGTACGATCCACATGAGGCGAAGCAGGAGATTCATATGAACCACGGCTCCTGAGACCGCAGGACCGAATACAAATGGAGATGGGCTGGTACCTGGGTCATACTCAAAAACGCAACTATACTGCAGGTGTTGCAACGCATGTCGCGCGACAATTCAAGAGGTCATTTTGAATTATTCACGCCAGAGCTTGTCGAGTTCGGCGGCAATCGCGAACGATTTGCGTGCCGCGGCTCCGCCAACTCTGAGTCCGATCATCGCAGAGCCTTCCAGAGAGGACGGATCATCACTCCGTCGTGCCCAGCGGCTGCCAGCCACAAACCCTTCATCGAGCTCTGACAAAAACGCGCCAAACTCCTCTTCTCGTCCATCGGCAAAGAGTGGCAGCCAGATCAAGAACCGCGCTTGGGGCCACTTGCGCATCGCGCGGGGTACCCAATTGGCGAGCGCGTCCATATCTGCGTCTGTCTCATAGCTCGGATCGAGCATGACCAGCATGTCCTCGCCGCGTCTTGGCTGCAGCCGCAACGCGCCGCGATATCCGTCTTCCTTGCGAATCTGAATGCGGTCGTCCTTGCGCAAGGCCTGGGACAAGGCCTTGTGCTCGGTCGAGTGCAGTTCGAAAAGCGCCAGGCGAGCCTTTTCACCCAATAATTGCGACGCGAGGGCCGGGGAGCCCGGGTAGGATGATGCCCCCTTGGACTGAACGTGACGCAGCCAAGGTTGCAGGGCGCTTGCAGCGCGCTTTGCTTCGGGCATGGCCAGAACGCCGGTCAGCGCCTCGCCGGTCTTCACCGACTGGGCGCTGGTGAGATCGTAAAACCCGCGCGCGGCGTGCGTTTCAACGTATAACAGGGGCTGGTTGGCTTCCGCCTCCGCTTCCAGCACAGCGTGCAAGACGGCGTGCTTTAGCACGTCCGCCTTGTTGCCTGCATGATAACCGTGCTGATAGGAGAGCACGGCGGCGCCTACTCGTCTCGCTCAGCCAGCGAGGCTTGGCGGATGGCTTCGAATTCGTTGCCCGGGTACCAGGTTGGCCAGGCATCGGATTGCGCGATCTTCAAACCGACCGAGTACAGCGCCTCGATGTCCTGTTCCATGCCAGACAAGTCCCAGCTCTCATCATACTCGTCCATCGGCTTGTGATAGCGTTGAGCCGTATACGTGTCGGCGATCGCCTTGCCAGAGGCAACGCCGCCATCAACCTTGTCGATACCGCCATCGGCGTACAGCATGGGCACGCCTTTCTTGGCGAACGAAACGTGGTCTGAGCGATAGAAATAGCCGGCCTGCGGGTTCGGATCCGGCACGATCACGCGCCCTGTCTCGTCGAGGTGCTCTTTCAGCAAATCTTCAAGCTCCGACGCGCCATAACCGACAACGACCATGTCATTGGTCGGGCCGACCGGCAGCATGCCGTCCATGTTCAGGCCCGCCACGATCTGGTTCATCGGAATGGTTGGGTTTTCGGCATAATAGGCAGAGCCGAGCAGGCCGGACTCTTCCAGTGTTACCGCCAGGAACAGGGCCGAGCGATCCAGCTCTTCAGCCGCCATCGCCTCTGCCATTTCAAGCAAGGCAGAAGATCCGGTCGCATTGTCGACCGCGCCGTTGAAAATGTCGTCGCGATAGAAATCCTGTTGCGGCTCGCCTTCCTTCTCCTCGGCTTTCTTGCCAAGGTGGTCCCAGTGCGCGGTGAACAGGACGTGCTCGTCGGGTGTCGTGTTGCCCGGCAGGACGCCCACCACGTTGCGCGACTGTGTCGTGCTGACCGACTGAACCAGATTGCCGCTGGCGGTCAGATCGCCCATGTCGACCGGGGCGAAGCCTTCAGCCTTTGCCAGTGTCTTCATCTCAGAAAAGTCGAGACCAGCTTCAGCGAACAGGGCGCGGGCAGTTTCCTCGGTGATCCAACCTTCAAAAAGGGTGCGATTATCACCGCCATCAGTGCGCACCAGATCGGCTTGTGCGCCTGACCAGGAATTGGCGACAACGTCCCAGCCATAAGAGGCAGGCGCGGTCTCGTGGACAACGATTGCGCCGGTCGCGCCGCGACGACCCGCTTCTTCGAACTTGTAGGTCCAGCGGCCATAATAGGTCATCGACTTGCCCTTGAAGAGCTCGTCTTCGCGGGCATAGCCGGGGTCATTGACCAGCATGACGACGGTTTTGCCCTCGACATCGAGACCGGCATAATCGTCCCAACCATACTCCGGCGCAACGACGCCGTAGCCGACAAAGACCAACTCGGACTCGTTCCACTCAGCCTGATCGCGATCCTGTTTCTTGGTCCACAGGACGGCGTCTTCTTTCAGCGTCATCGGAAACTCTTCCCCTGAAGCGCCGCCTGAAAAGCGCAACGAAGAGGCGTTCTCGTCCAAGGTCTGCTCGACCATGCCCACAGTCTGGAACCAGGTGCCGTTCTCTCCAGCGGGCTGCAGGCCAACGCGCTCCATTTCTGCGGCGATCCAGTCAGCGGCTTTTTCGCCATTCTCGGATGCCGGGCCGCGGCCTTCGAAAGTATCGTCGGCCAGCGTTGCGATGCGCTGGGCAAGATCTGCGGCAGCAATTTCAGCGCTGGTCCCTTCGGGCAGCGGCATCAGCAACGCCGATGTTTCTGTCGCCTCAGCTTCAACCGGTGGTGTTTCCGGCGTGATCGGGTCGGTTTCCTCGGTGGCTTGTCCGCATGCTGTGATCAGCGCGATTGCTGATGCGGCCATTGTGAGACGGATCATAGTCTCTCACTCCTGTTGTGTTTATTCTGGCGCTCGGTGTGACACACGCCGATAGGAGCGACAAGGTTGCTTATGAAACCGTTTGATCGCCGGGCAGCGGAATATAATCGGTCTCGCCATCGGGAAGTGTAAACGGTGTGCCCCGCCAGTGTCCCGCAGCTGACGCGCGCCAGTCCGCTTTGGCTTGCTTGATTCTATCCGCGTCTGAGGCGACGAAGTTCCAGTCGATCTTGCGTGGGCCATCCATTTTCTGGCCACCCGCGAGCATGAATCGCGTCCCAGCGGCGACTTTTACTGGAACATCCGTGCCCGGCACCAGGATTGCCATTTGGCCGGCTTCGATCACCTGCTCATCAATGCGTGCAGACCCAGACGCGACATAGAGTGCACGCTCTTCTGCTTCAGCGCGCCCGATGCTGAAGTCTGCGCCTCGTTCAGCTTCGGCCCCGACATACCAGATCCCCCAAGGAAACTCGACGGGGGACGGGTGACTGAACGCCGTCCCGGCCAGCACCCGAGCGCGCGCGCCTCCGAGATCGAACTCCGGCAACGTTTCGGCGGGGTGGTGGACGAAGTCTGGCGCGGTTTCGGCGTGCTCTTTCGGCAGAGCCACCCAGGTCTGAATGCCATGCATCGACTGGCCTGACTGGCGCTCTGACTCAGGCGTTCGCTCGGAATGGCATATGCCGCGTCCGGCAGTCATCCAGTTCACCGCGCCGGGCCGGATAACAAGATCATTGCCAAGATTGTCCTTGTGGCGGATCGCGCCTTCGAACAGGAAAGTCACGGTCGAGAGTCCAATGTGCGGATGCGGACGGACGTCAAAACCATGTCCCGGCGCATAGTCGACTGGTCCGAAATGGTCGAAGAAAATGAATGGGCCAACCATCTTGCGGCTGTGAAAGGGCAGGATCCTGCGTACGACAAATCCGTCGCCGAGGTCTTTTTCTCGCGGTTTTATGATTTGCTCTATCAAGGCGCTCATGGTTCTCGTCCTCTTCCCTGGAACTTTGGAAACAACTTAGATCAATGAGCACCAATCTCCACGATTTCGTAGCCGAGATCCGCGCATGTCAATTATGCAAAGCCGACATGGAGCGTCCGCCGCGTCCGATCCTGCAAGTCTCCAAGACGGCCCGGATCCTGATCGCGGGCCAAGCGCCTGGCAACTTGGCAATGGAATCGGGGCGCCCGTTCACTGATCCTTCGGGCGTGCGCCTGCGTGACTGGCTGCAAATGGACGAAGCGACCTTTTATGACGAGACCAAAGTCGCCGTGGTGCCGATGGGGTTCTGCTTTCCGGGTTATGACAAAAATGGCGGCGACATTCCGCCGATGAAGCGCTGCGCCGAGACGTGGCGCGCGCCGCTGCTCGACCGACTGCCCAATATCGGTTTGACGGTCCTGATCGGCGGCTATGCACAGAAGTGGCATATTGGCGATCAGATGGAAAAAACACTGACGGCGACGGTGAAGAAATGGCAATCCTTCCTGGATCAGGGTGTCATTGTTACGCCACATCCGAGTTGGAGAAATAATGCATGGCTCAAGCGCAATCCCTGGTTCGAAGCAGATCTCTTGCCCGAATTGCGAAAGCGGGTGCAGGCTTTGCTCTCCTGATCGCGATCACATTTGGATTTCTGGCCGCCTGCGTTACACCAGCGACGTTCAAGGCGCTTGATCTGGAGAACCCGCCTATGCCGACGCTAGAACCAGAGTCCAATCGCATGCTCAGTTTTGATGGTGCTGAGCTTGGCTTGACGGTCTGGGAAGCCGAAGACGCGCCCGAGATCGTAATTGTCGGCGTGCATGGCATGAATGACTATGCCAATGCCTTTCACATGGCGGCGCCATACTGGGCCGATCACGGAATAACAACTTACGCTTATGACCAGCGCGGATTTGGACGCTCGGTGGGGCGAGGTGAGTGGCCGGAAGAAGAGTTGATGCGCGAGGACCTGCGGACCGCGGTCCGCCTGGTCAAGGACCGTCACCCGGATGCCACCCTGGCCGTGGTCGGCATTTCGATGGGCGGTGCGATGGCAATGACAGCGTTTGGGTCAGATCGTCCACCCGAAGGTGTTGATCGCGTCGTGTTTTCTGGTCCCGGCCTGCGCGGATGGGGAGCGATTCCGTTCGTTCAGCGCATGGCGTTGTGGAGCAGCGTCCGCGTGCGTCCGGGCTGGGTCGTTCGGCCGCCACGATTTGTGAAGATCGAGCCCAGCGACAATGTCGAAATGCTGCAACGACTGTGGACTGATCCTCTTGGTATCCGCACCAACAAGATCGAACAGGTGCACGGCGTTGTCACCCTGATGGAGAATGCCCATCGCGCGGCACCGAGATTGCCCGCGGATACGCCCATGCTTCTGACCTATGGCGCCAAGGACATCGTGATTCCGAAACGCGGCGTGCGCCGCACGGCAAAACGTCTGCCTGAACATGTGCGAACCGCTTATTATCCGGGCGGCTATCACATGCTGCTTCGCGATCTCCAGTCGGAAACCGTGTTCGCAGATGTGCTGTCATTTTTGCGTGATCCTGAGGCGCCACTACCCAGCAATGTTGGTGAAGTTCCGGGGCGAACTCCAGACTGATTGTTGACCCTGCGCCAAGAGGCGTTACACCGCCGCATTGTTCCAAATGCAACCATGACGATGGACGGCGCGCATGTTCGACAATCCTTCTTTCGACAATCACGAAGGCGTACACTTCTTCAGCGACGAGGCGAGCGGCCTTCGGGCTGTAATTGCGATTCATTCGACGGCGCTTGGGCCATCATCGGGTGGCACCCGCATGTGGGACTATCCGGACAGCAAGTCGATGGTTACGGATGTGCTGCGATTGAGCCACGGTATGAGCTACAAGAACGCCATGGCATCGATCCCTCTGGGAGGCGGCAAGGCGGTTATCTGGGGCAACTCGAAGACCGACAAGTCGGACGCACTGTTTCGCGCTTTCGGGCGCGCGGTCGACAGTCTGCAGGGCAAGTACTGGACGGCCGAGGATGTCGGCATCGACACCGCGGATATCGAAATCGCCGCTCAGGAAACCAAATACGCTGCTGGTCTGACGACGGGCGCAGCGGCGAGCGGTGATCCGTCCCCGATCACGGCGCTCGGCGTCTTCCGTGGGATCAAGCAGACAGCGATGCGTGCGTTCGGTACGGACGATCTGAATGGAAAGACCGTCGCCGTACAAGGCGTGGGATCAGTCGGGGGTTATGCGTGTGAGTATCTGGCGGAGGCAGGCGCCAATCTCGTCATCACCGACATCGACCAGTCGGCGTTGGACGATATTGCGAACAAGACCGGGGCAAAGATCGTCGCGCCCGATGATATCTACGATGTCGATGCCGACATCTTCTCGCCGAACGCTCTGGGCGCGATCATCAATGAGGACACGCTGAAACGTCTGAAAGTGAAAGTCATTGCGGGCGGTGCCAACAATCAACTCGTCGTCCCAGCCATGGGCGAATTCGTACGGCGAGCAGGCATCTTGTACGCGCCCGACTATGTCATCAATGGCGGTGGAATCATCAATGTCGCGGCTGAGATCTCTGGCGAATATTCCCGCGCATGGGTCGACCAGAAGCTCGACACGTTGATCGATACGCTTGGTGGTGTGCTGGACGAAGCGCAGTCCAGCGGGCGTCCGACCAATGAGGTCGCCGACGAGATTGCGCGCGCGAGAATCGCAGCCGCGAAGGCCTAGTCCCGTTCGGATGGGGCGGTGTCCGGCGTCGCCTCAGCATCTGGCGCGCCGGTTGATTCAATCGCTTGGGCCGCGGTTGGTTCAGTTTCGTCTGTCTCGGCCGGCATCGCGCCATGACAGATAAACGGGTCTGCAGCGACCGGTTCCCCTTCAATCAGACGCACCGCTCGGGCATAGCCACGGGCATTTCCGGCGGTCAGGGCGAACGTCCCCTCCAGTACATTCACGTTGCGCTGATAGAAAGGCAGATAGCCGGTCCAGCTGCGGCGGGTCAGCGTCGGGGCCAGCTCGAAACGCCCGGTGGAGGCGCGTCGGGCGCCCTCGAAGCGGCCGGTGAGCGAGACCCGATTTATCTCCTTGGTGCCAACAAAGCTGACCGGGAAGCGCCCGCGTGGGGCAATCGTCTGAAACGCTTCTTCGACCTTTTCGCCATTGCCGACGATGGGCGCGGATAAGGGATCATCAGACAGGAAGACCCGCCAAGCGAGGTGTAAGCCTTCATAGGTCGACAGGTCTGCGGTCTCTGTGCAGGTGTCGATTTGCCATTCTCCGTCGAGACGGAATTTCTCGTATTGCATCCAGCCAGTGACGACGGCGGTGGTCGCTGTAAACGCGACAGACGCATATTTAATGAACTCAATCATGGCGGTCCCCTCAGATCGCGATCCGGGGGAGACTAACCGAACTGTTTGCTTAGCGTAAGCCGGGGCCTAAAGCGCTGGCTGGATCGGGCCGTCTGCGCGGCCGTGAACGAACTGATCAACATGCGCGTTGCCGCTATCATCGATCATGCTGGCCGGGCCACGCCAGATAATCTTGCCTTCGAATAGCATCGCGATTTCGTCTGCGATCTTGCGAGCGCTGGCCATGTCATGCGTGATCGAAATCGCCGCCGCACCCAGCGCCTTGGTCTGTTCGACGATCAAGTCATTGATGGCATCTGCAGTGATTGGGTCGAGTCCCGTTGTCGGTTCATCGAAGAAGATCAGCTCCGGACGCGAGACAATCGCTCGAGCGAGGCCAACGCGCTTTTGCATGCCGCCAGATATCTCGGCTGGGGTGAGGTCCGCCACGTCAGAGCCGAGCCGTACCTGTTTTAGCGTTTCAATCGCGCGTTCTTTCGCTTCTTTTCGCTTCATGCCGTCGGCATTGAGGAGGCGAAACGCGATATTCTCCCAGACGGTCAAACTGTCGAACAGGGCGGCCGACTGGAACAGCATTCCTATCCGCGCGCGCATGGCTTCGCGGGTTTTGCCTTGGTCACGGGTGACGTCCTCACCATCAAAGAAGATCTGCCCCTGGTCCGGCGTCATCAGGCCGAGGGCATTTTTCAGCATCACAGATTTTCCGGAGCCCGAGCCGCCCAACACGACGAGCGACTTTCCGGGCGCGACATCAATATCGACGCCCTGCAGGACTTGCTTGGGCCCGAACGATTTGTGGACGCCTTTGAGTTCAAGGAACGGCTGAATACTCATGAGCCAAAGTCCACCAGAATGGTCGAGATCAGGTAGTTGAAGGCGAGGATCAGCACCGCGGCACCAACCATGGCGAAGGTTGCGGCGCGCCCGACCCCCGTCGCACCGGCGCTAGACTTGTCACCGTGATAGCAGCCGAGGATTGCGATCACGCCGCCAAACACGACAGCCTTGATCAGGCCGACGGTCACGTCCTGCCAGGTCAGGAAATCCATGGTATTTCGCAGATAGGTCGTGGAGTCGAAACCGAGCCCCAGCGTGCTGACGGCCCAACCGCCCATGACGCCGATGATGTCGGCGACAAGCACAAGCATTGGCAGGGTGATGATCCCGGCAAGGAAGCGCGGGGCATAGAGATAACGAAACGGATTGGCACTGAGCGTCTTCAATGCATCAATCTGTTCGGTGACACGCATCGCGCCGATTTCGGCTGCGATACCCGCCGATACACGGCCGGCGAGCATCAGGCCGGTGATCGTGACTCCGAGTTCGCGCGTGATTCCGAGCACAACAATGTTCGGAACGAACTGTTCCGCGCCGAACCGACTGCCGCCAGAATAGATGTTCAGCGCCAGTGCCGCTCCGATAAATATGGCCGATAAACCAACCACTGGAAGGCTGTAAAACCCGATTGCCACCATCTGCCTGAATATCTGTGACAGGTACCAACGCGGGCTGAAACTCGCGCCGATGGTCTTGCCCGTGAAGATGGAGAGACGGCCCACTTCTGACAGCATGCCGAGCGTGGCGCTGCCCAGCCATTGCAGCGGATTTGGGAATCCGGACCTAGCTTTCGTAGATGCGTTTGACACGGGGCGTGAGTCCTGTCGTGAGTTCGTAACCAATGGTGCCCGCCAGGGCGGCTTGTTCTTCTAAACCAGCGTCCGGCCCGATCAATTGGGCATAAACACCCGGCCGCGCAAGATCAGCGGCCTCTGTAACGTCAATTGTCATCAAGTCCATCGAGACGCGTCCAAGGATCGCGCACCGTTTTCCGCCTAAAATGGCGAAGCCCTTGTTCGAGGCGGATCGCGGAAACCCATCGCCATATCCAAGCGCCAGCGTGGCCACCAGCGTGGTCTCCTTAGCGCGCCAGGTCGCGCCGTACCCGACCGTGTCGCCAGCATCGAGTTGACGCACCTGAAGGATCGGCGCCTCGAACGTCATACCGGGCTTCAGGATCAGACCCTCTGGAGGTTGGCCGCCCCCGAACAGGGCGATGCCGGGACGACTGAGGGCGTGATGATAGTCTGCGCCGAGCCAGACACCACTTGAATTGGCGAGACTGCGCGGAACGTGCGGAAACACGCGCGAAAGCTCAGTCAAAGCTTCATTTTGCTGTCCGTTGAGCAGGTTATTCTCGTCCTCAGCGCAGGCCAGATGCGACATGATCAGATCCGGCATCTGGACCTGAACCGCGCCTGCGATTTCGGCGACATCTTGTGGCGGCAGGCCCAGGCGGTTCATGCCGGTATCGAAGTGCAGGGCATATCCGCGCGGCATCTTCACGCCGTCGACCAGCCAGTCAGCCATTGTCCGGAATTGAAAACTGGAATTGATGACAGGGATCAGTGCGTTTTCGCGATATAAAGCTTCCTCGTCAGGGGAAGGGCCGTTGAGAACGAAGATCTCCGGATGGCTGCCCAGCGTGGCCCGCGCCACTTCGGCTTCATGACTGTGCGCGACAAAGAAATAGTCGCAGCCCGCCTCATGCAGGGTTTCGGCGACTTGCGGCAGGCCGTGTCCGTAAGCATCCGCCTTGAGCACAGCGCCGGTCAAGCCCGTGACTTGCGCAGCCTGAATTGTTCGCCAGTTGTCCGCGATGTTTGAAAGATGAATGTGGGCGCGTGGTCGAAGGCTCATAATCGCTCGGATTACAACGCTTTGCGGCAGATGTAAGGCCTACTCCTCAAATCCACCCTGCGCGGGTCGGGCCAGGTTGCCGAAACGCGTCACATTGGCGTCGAATGACAACACGACTTTACCGATTGGTCCGTGACGCTGTTTGCCAAGGATGACTTCTGCGGTGCCATAGACCTCATCCATGCGCTGGCGCCACGCAGCCCATTTGTCCGCCGCGGCCGGGTCGCCGCCATCGGCCTGTGGTTCAGTCCGTTCCAGGTAGTAGCTCTCGCGATAAACGAACATGACGACATCTGCATCCTGCTCGATCGAGCCGGATTCGCGCAGGTCCGAGAGCTGCGGGCGTTTGTCATCGCGCTGCTCGACTTGCCGGGATAGCTGCGACAGGGCGATGACGGGAACATTCAGCTCCTTGGCCAGTGCCTTCAGGGTCGTCGTGATCTGGGTGATTTCCTGAACGCGATTAACGTCGGCCTTGCCGGATGTGCCGGTCAGCAATTGCAGATAGTCGATGATGATGAGGTCAACGCCTTGCGCCCGATGCAGGCGGCGTGCGCGCGCCGCCAGCTGGCTAACCGAAATCCCGCCCTGGTCATCGATGTAGAGCGGCAGGTTTTGCAATTCTTCCGTTCCCTCACGGAGCGTTTCGAAATCGTGCTTGTCGAGGTCACCCTGGCGGATCTTGTGGGCGTTGATGCTGGTGCGCTCGGCCAGGATACGTGTCGCCAGCTGTTCGGATGACATTTCCAGGGAGAAGAAAGCAACCTTGCCGCCTTCAATCGTCTTGGTGGAGCCGTCTTCCTGCTTTTCGCCTCGGTAATCGGCCGCGACATTATAGGCGATGTTGGTCACCAGAGACGTTTTGCCCATCGACGGTCGCCCGGCGAGGATGATCAGGTCAGACTTGTGCAGGCCGCCCATCTTGTGATCGAGATCGTCGAGACGCGTTGCGATGCCGGCAATCTTGCCTTCGCGCTTGAACGCGGCTTCCGCCATTTGCAATGACTCGGTCAGCGCCTCCGAAAAACTGGAAAATCCGCGCCCGGTCGAGCCCCGCTCAGCGAGAGAGAAAAGTTCTCGCTCAGCCAGCTCAATCTGTTGTGTACCATCGACATCGCGATCATGATGCTGCGCCCGGGACTGAACGCCCGCGCCAATATTGATCAGCTCGCGACGCATCGCCAAGTCGCGGATGATTCGGGCATAGTCCTGCACCTCGGGCCCGAATGCTGCGCTGTCGAGCAGATCGGCAAGATATTGCGCGCCGCCGATTTGCGTCAGTCGTTCGTCTTTCTCGAACTGCTCGCGCAACGTCACCCCGTCCGCGACCCGTCCATTCTGGATAAGTATCTGGCAAGCTTCGAAAATTTCCTGGTGTGCCGGGGCATAAAAATCGACCGGGCGCAGGAAATCAGAGACGCGTTGGAACGCGTTGTTGTCGTAGAGAATCGAGCCAATGACAGCAGCTTCCGCAGACAGGTTGTGCGGCAGCTCGCGGCCTGATTCTTCGTCATTCTGAATGGGAGAGATTGCTGTGCTCATCGGGCCTGTTAACCATAGATAGAAATCTTGGGCAGCCCCCCGACGCATAAAACCCCCTGAGAAACTGCAAGTTGTCCACAATCCTTGAGAGGCAGATCTTGCCCGGAAAAATCGGTGGCTGGCGTTTCTGAATCAATACGCTATGAAGCGCCGTTCGCGCGCCAGCCTGAATATCTGATCTTGCGGAGTGATTTTCCCATGAGCCCGGTCTCGATGCTCTCCAATCTCTCGCAGCCGACGTCTGTGTTTGGCGCACCGTTCGGGCTGGACGTGTTGCAGCTGATCGAGGCGCTGGATGCGCGTGGCAGCACTGGCATGTACGTTGCGAGAGATGACAAGCAAGCGGCCACCGCGCTGAAGCTCGCACAATTCTTCAAGCCGTCCTTCGAAGTGGTTCGGCTGCCAGGTTGGGATGTTTTGCCTTACGACAGGGTCAGCCCTTCGCCAGCTGTCGCCGCCGCTCGCTGCGCGGCGCTCGCTTTTTTGGCGCAACGGGCCGCCAATGCCGAGCCCTGCGTGGTGGTGACAACAGCAAGTTCCCTGGTGCAACGCGTGCCGCCAGTGGCCACCATGCGAGCCAGTTCTCTCTCTGTGTTCACCGGCGGACGGATTCAACAACAGGATTTGTCTTCATACCTGTCAATTAACGGTTATGTGCGCGTCGCCTCGGTCTCGGAAAAGGGCGAGTACTCGATCCGCGGCGGCAAGATCGACATCTTTCCACCAACCGGAGACGAGCCGGTTCGTCTCGATCTGTTCGGCGACGAGATTGAGACGATCAAGGCGTTCGACCCTGAAACCCAGATATCGACACGAACGCTGACTCGGGTCTCGCTGGCTCCGGTCTCGGAAGTTCTTTTCAACGAGCAAACGTTGAGCCTGTTCCGGGAACGGTATCTTGAAACTCTCGGCTCACCGGTTGGAGATCCGATGTATGAAGCGGCACGCGCAGAGATCCGTCGCGGAGGGATCGAAGGTTGGTTGCCGCTTTTCCATGATGGCCTCCAAACCGTATTCGACTATCTCGGCCCCGGCACGCTGATTGGACTGGGGGCCTTGTCGGCTGAAGCCGCGAGTGAGCGCCTGGCTCAGGCGAAGGATTACTACGAAGCGCGTCTGGAAGCGGCCGGCGAAGAACGACAGGCGCGCGTGCTCGCGCCGCACCACTTATACCTGACGGAGAAAGAGCTGGAGGACGCGCTGCAGGCGCGCGGCGTGGCGCGCTTCCACAGCGGCACAGGCGAAGGCGGTCTGGAGCTTGGCGGTCGCCAAGGGCGCGACTTCGCACCGGAACGCGCGCAGCCGGATGTCAATATATTTGAAGTTGCAGCCGCTCATGCCAAAGCCAAGCATGATGCAGGCAAGACTGTCATCTTTGGCGCCTGGACGGAAGGGTCGGCCAGCCGCCTGGAAGGAGTGCTTGAAGATCACGGTCTGCCGGACGCGACACGGATTTATTCGCTCGACGCCGCGAAACAGGCGGAGATCGCAATTTGCGAATTACCGCTCGAGAACGGCTTTGAAACCGATGATCTTCTGATTATCGGAGAGCCGGATATCCTGGGCGACCGTCTCGCTGCGCCGCGTCGAAAGCGTAAGGCCGCGAACTTCATTGCGGAAGCGGGGAGCCTCAATCCGGGTGATCTCGTCGTGCATGTCGACCACGGGGTCGGGCGTTACGTCGGCCTCAAGACGCTGGATCTTGCTGGCGCCGCGCATGACTGCCTCGAGCTCGGATACAGCAAGGGCGACAAGGTGTTCCTGCCGGTCGAGAATATCGACCTGATCAGCCGCTATGGTAGCGAAGACGCCGAAAGCGCGATCGATGCTCTGGGCGGAGCAGGCTGGCAGACCCGAAAAGCAAGGGCGAAGAAGAAGATTCTCGAAATGGCCGCTGAGCTCATGGCCATCGCAGCGGCAAGGGAGATGAAAAAGGCGGACGCCGTCGTGACCGGCGATGGTATGTATGAAGAGTTCGCGGCACGCTTCCCGTACGAAGAGACCGACGATCAGCTGAACGCCATTGAGGATGCGCTCGGGGATCTGTCCTCCGGCAAGCCGATGGATCGCCTCGTCTGCGGTGACGTTGGATTCGGTAAGACCGAAGTCGCCTTGCGTGCCGCCTTCGTGGCCGCCATGGCGGGACAACAGGTCGCCATCATCGCACCAACGACGCTACTCGCACGTCAGCATTACAATACGTTCGTTGAACGATTTGCCGGATGGCCACTCAATGTTCGTCCCTTATCGAGATTTGTTTCCGCCAAGGATGCAAGTGCGACCAAGGAAGGCATGGCGAACGGAACGGTCGATGTCGTCATCGGCACGCATGCATTGTTGGCGAAGAATGTCGAGTTCAAACGCCTCGGCCTGTTGATCGTGGATGAGGAACAGCGCTTTGGCGTCAAGCACAAAGAGCGTCTAAAAGAACTCAAGGCAGATGTGCACGTGCTGACGCTGTCGGCGACGCCGATCCCGCGAACCTTGCAAATGGCGCTGACTGGGATTCGCGATCTTTCAATCATTGCGACCCCGCCTGTCGACCGCCTCGCCGTTCGCACCTATGTCACCGAGTTCGATACCGTGACGATCCGTGAAGCGTTGCTCCGCGAGAAGTATCGTGGCGGGCAAAGTTACTATGTTGCGCCGCGCATTTCAGACCTCGATTATCTGGAGAACTTTCTCAAAGCGAATGTGCCGGAAGTGAAGTTCTGCATTGGCCATGGGCAAATGCCTGCCGGTGAACTCGAAGACTTGATGACCGCCTTTTATGAGGGTGAGTACGATGTGCTGCTATCGACGACGATTGTCGAAAGCGGGCTGGATATACCGCGGGCCAATACCCTGGTGATCCACAAGGCGGACCGGTTCGGATTGGCGCAGCTTTACCAGTTGCGAGGGCGTGTGGGGCGTTCCAAGCTGCGCGCTTATGCGTATCTGACTACACCTGCGGACCGTGTGATTTCGCCATCCGCTGAGCGGCGCCTTCGGGTCCTGCAATCGCTCGACAGTCTTGGCGCGGGCTTCCAGCTAGCGAGCCATGATCTGGATATGCGCGGAGGCGGAAACTTGCTGGGCGATCAGCAATCCGGGCATGTTCGCGAAGTTGGCGTGGAGCTGTATCAACAGATGCTGGAAGATGCGGTGAAGGCGCTGCAATCCGGCTCGAACGATGTGGATGACGTGGTTGATGACTGGTCGCCGCAAATCAATCTTGGCTTGTCCGTCCTGATCCCCGAAGCCTATGTCGAGGATCTTGGCGTTCGCCTCGGACTCTACCGTCGCTTGGCAGACCTGGCCACCGAACAAGAACGCGAAGCCTTCGCGGCAGAACTGATCGACCGCTTCGGTCCGCTGCCAACCGAGACCCAACAATTACTGAACGTCACGGCTGTCAAAGTGAGCTGTAAGTCGCTCGGTATTTCAAAACTCGATGCTGGTCCGAAGGGCGTCGTCATCACGTTCCGGGACGATACGGTTGTGGATCCTGCAAAACTGATGATGCTGGTGCGTTCGCGACCCGGAAAAATGAAGCTCCGCCCGGACAGCAAGCTGGTCATCATGGGCGTTCCAGCCGACGCCGATGCGCGGATGCAATCGGTCAAAGGGCTGCTGAATGAGCTCTCCGCGACGGCGGAGGCCAGTCGCTAGGCCGACCGCTTCTTGGTCAGCAGGGATTTGGCGGTCAGACCGCCGATCAAAGTCTTGAGGGTGTGAAACTGTCGACGTTCAATCGCGCGCCAGGTCATCGTCCGTCCGATTGCCTCTTCAATACGGCGCGCAAGAATGACGGCACCGCGATAGCTCGTCTCGGGCAAGGTGATGCAGATGTGATTGGCGTCCAGGCGCGCCGCCAGGTCAGTGTCGCGCAGCAGCGATTTGATCGTCGTCGCGATGGCGCGAATGTCATCTGATGCGGCCAGGGAAAATGCCACAACCGAGAGTGCGGTTGCCAGGACGTCCGCTTGCTCCATTTGGGCTTCGAGATGAGACTCCAGGTATTCACGCGAAACCAGGCCGGTCGCCTGATCCTCAATGACGGTGATTGGCATCTGGTGAGTGCCTTGCTCCGCCCACGCTTCGTAGGAGATCGCGTGCAGCGCATTTGCTAGTGCTTCAGTGTTCGATGTGAGATCTAGGATTTGATCCGCGTTCTCCAGAGTCGCACCGGAAATCTGGCCTGCCAGCTCTGGGCGTAGCAAGAGGGCAACGCGTGTGGTGCCGGACAGCGGTAGCTCGGTCACGTTGGTCAACAGTTTCGCCGCTTCGTCATCTGCAGATGACGGACAAAGAACGAGGGTTTGGAACGTTCCACCGGCAAGGTAATCTTCAGCGGTCAACCGGCTGATCGCGGCGACGAGATTGATCTGCGCCTCGTCGAGGTTTGACTTGATGGCGTTCAGAAACGGCGCATCCTGACCGAGCCATAACACACGGGGACGACCGATTGTCGGCATTGCTGCGGCTGGCGCGCCGAACTTTTTGAACGTCTTTGCACGCAGTTGAATCTCGCGCTGGCGCTGATGCTCGCGCTGACGGATCGCCAGCCGGGCCGGCAGGGTTTCGAGTTGCGAGACGTCGGCGAGATGAATATCGCTGGGGCGGGTTGGCTCCGATTGTTTCCCGATGCTCACAATCAGACGCTGATCGAGCCCCTCCAGATCGATGTTACGAGTCAGGTTGTCGATCAATGCCGGCGCCGAGTCCGGTGGCAAGTAAGAGCCGCGAACGGGCACCGGACGCAAGCCAGCCTGCCGAAGCCGTGCCTGGAGCATTTCCAGTCGCGGACTTTCGGATACGACGTGAATCACAGGTGCATCAAACCTTTGATCGGAGTGCATCTCACTGGCCTCGAGAGTCGACGTTGCGTCAGGCCTTTTCTTTGCGCCTTTGAGTCTTAAGGTCTGGTTGATTTCAGAGGTTTTTAGACCGGTAGTCGAAGGAGATTATGATGGCGCAAGGTCCATTGGCAGGCGTGAAGATCGTGGAGTTTGCAGGCATCGGCCCGTGCCCTTTTTGTGGGATGTTGCTCAGTGACATGGGCGCAGATGTTATCCGTATCGACCGGGCAGGCGCAAACCGGCCCGGAAATCCGGCCGATGTGATGAGCCGAGGACGCCGGTCGATTGCGCTCAATTTGAAGGACGAAGGCGATCGCGAGACAGCGTTCAAGTTGCTTGAACAAGCCGACGCCCTGATTGAGGGATTTCGTCCCGGCGTGATGGAGCGAAATGGCCTCGGCCCGGATGCGGTGTTGGCGCGCAACCCGAATCTTGTCTACGGGCGGATGACGGGCTGGGGGCAGCATGGCGCGCTGTCACACTCCGCCGGACATGACCTCAACTACATTGCCATCACTGGCGCGCTGCATGCGATGGGCGATGGTGACGGCCGGCCGCGACCGCCGCTCAATCTGATCGGCGATTATGGCGGCGGCGCCCTCTACCTGGCGATGGGAGTCCTGGCGGCGGTAATCAATGTCAAAAATGGCGGCGAAGGTCAGGTCATTGACTGCGCCATGTCTGATGGAGCCGCGTCGCTCGCGACCATGTTCTATGGCATGCGGGCAAGCGGGATGTGGACCGATGATCGCGAAGCCAACCTGCTGGATGGCGGCGCCCACTTCTATGACACCTATGAATGCGCGGAAGGAAAATGGGTGTCGATTGGTTCGATCGAACCGCAATTCTATGCGCTGTTGTTGGAAAAGGCCGAGCTTACGGATCCGGACTTCCAGGCACAAATGGATCGCTCCAAGTGGCCGGATTTGAAGGAAAAACTCATGGCGGTGATGAAGACAAAGTCGCGCGATGAATGGTGCGAGATCATGGAAGGTACCGATATCTGCTTTGCGCCTGTCCTGTCGATGGCAGAGGCGCCGACCTACAAGCACAATGCCGACAGAAAGACATTCGAAACCATTGATGGTGTGGTTCAACCAGGTCCGGCACCGCGCTTCTCCAAAACCCCGGGCGCCATTCAGGGCAAACCGGCGGGCGTCGGGGAACATCAGGAAGAAGTGCTCAAGGACTGGGGAATCGCTTAAACGGTTGCTCTTACAGATTGCGAATGAGCTGAGGCAAACATGGGTGCACTTCCGGGAACCACTGGCCGTCGCCGGATCTATCTGATGCGACACGGCTATGTCGATTACACATCGCCCGAAGTGCGCGCAGCCCAGGATCCGTCGATCGCGTATCTGACAGAGCAAGGCCGAGCGGAAGCGAAAGCCGCTGGAATCGCATTGTCCGATGTGTCGCTGGATATTGCCTTTTTTACCGGACTTCGGCGCACGAAGGAAACCGCTGAACTGGTGTTGGCACAGCACGACCTGAACCCACCGGAACTGGAATGCGAACCCCGTTTTCAGGAGCTGCGATCCGGCCAGTACATCGATTTCAAGTCACCAGAACATCTCGCCGCGACGATGACGTTCCAGTTTGAGCAGGCGGGTCAGCCGGGGGCGACGTTTCTCGAGGGTGGCGAGAAATTCTCAGATGCGATGATGCGGATCGAAGATGGGTTGAAAGGACTGCTGTCGCGTCCGGGATGGGCCACGGCATTGCTCGTCGCGCACGAAGTTGTCAATCGTATGATCCTCGCCTGGGCGATCGGTGCGCCATTGGGCGCCAGTGCCGGATTCGAGCAGGACACCGGTTGCATCAACATAATCGACTTCGATCTTGTGCCGGATGACGCCGGCAATACCAGGATCGAGCGCGCCATGATCAAGGCCGTGAATCTGACGCCCGCCAACTATTTGAAGAATGGCATGAACCTGCGTTCACTCGAGGCGATCTTCACCCGCGCAACGGATTAGAGCGTTCTGAAACAAGGCAATTTTGCGGCGCGAAAATGAACGGAATATTCCGTTCATCCTCCGATTTCGTTCATGTTGGTTTCGCTATAAGGGGGATGTCGACGGGGATCCCGTCTGGTTCCAGATGCCCCCGACGACGTCCTTCTTGCTTGACCTTGGCCGTTCTTAGGAACGGCCTTTTTTTTCGACCAGGCTTTCGGCCCGCGCCATGGCAGCGTTCAAGTTGGTTTCCAGCTTCAAGCGCAGGGACTCGCGATCATCCTGATCTCCCGCGATGACGGGTTCGCCAAAGACCAGTGCGCCACGCGTGAATGGGTACGGAATACGAAACCGGTCCCACGTGTTCAGGCGCCGGCGCGGCGATGAAACAATCGCGTAGGGGAGGATTGGGGCATCGGTGCGCTGGGACATGATGATCGGTCCACTTTGCGCGATTTCCGCTGGGCCGCGCGGACCATCCGGCGTGATGCAGATGCCGCCGCCATTCTTGAGGATCCGAAGCGCCTCGGCCAGCGCCTTCATGCCACCCTTGTCGCGTTTCTTGCCTTTGTGCGTAGACGAGCCACGGACCGCCTCCAGTCCCAGGTGCTTGATGGCATTCGCGACTGGCTCGCCGTCCTTTGACAATGAGATCAGCATCGCTGAACGGGTTTTCTGATTGGGCCATTTCTGGATGATCCGATTCCAGCCAGAGGGCAGCAGCAAGATCGTGGAGTGCCACGCGGCGACGATAATATTCGGATAGCCGAGCCAGATTTTCAGGGCGTCCTCGTCGCCTTCAACGGTCCATCGAATGGTGCGATTGCAAAGCGCCATATAGGCCCAGATCAACCAGCCGAGCAGGGTGGCAACAATCGCACTTCGGAGGATCATTTTCATGGCGCCACTGTGTAACGATGATTGGGAGGCCCGCATAGGAGGCGGATACAGAAAACGCCCAACCTGAAACCAGGTTGGGCGTCTTGTGCTCTGAGTTCAGAGTGATTTAGCGAAAGCGCTTACGGGACATAGACCGTGTAAACAACTTCAGCTTCAACTTCACCGGCACCCATCGACAGGTCATAGCCGCTGGTTCCAAGCTCATAAGTGGCGTCGAAACGAACCGATTGAGCCGTGATTGAGCCAGCTGACGCAGCTGTGCGCTGGTTGCCTTGATAAACAGGTGTTGCACCTGTCATTGCACCAAGCGTTGCGAACGAATTGAACGTGCCGCCCGGGTTTTGTGCGGCACTTCCGAAGTCGATACCGTCTGTCGCGGCCGTGCCCGAAACAGTCACGTCCATTGCGAAGCTGACATCATCAATGTCGAAGTCGCCAGACTCTGTGACCGCCGTGGCGGATCCGTTGATGTTGAACACAGTGTTCGAAGCAACGAAGAAGCTCGAATTGTGTGTCAGGTCGCCGCCAAGCGTTTCGCCCGTGACATCAAATGCGCCAAACGAAGTTGGGGTTGCGGTGTCTACAGACTGTGTGACGCCGTTTGCAGAGTTGCCATCATCGTCGATGGTCAGGATGTCACCGAGAGCAGCCGTAGAAGATCCGTCTTTCGTGGGCGTCAGAGAGCCCGTCACGACGGTACGACCATCGATTGCGGTGCCGCCGATCAGGTCGGTGTCACTTGCAGCAACACCACCGACGCTATCATCGATCACAAAATCCGTGGCGATTGGCGTGTTGCCGTTGGTTTCGTCAGCAGCCCAGACGATGACGACACCCAGCACTTTGAAGTGTGGACGATCGATAATCGATGCATTAGCCGGGGTTGCGACAGCGGCAGTACTCGCCGCAAGTGCGGCACCTGCCAAAAGCAGTTTGCGAAAACTCATTATTTTCATCTCCATAAGGTGGCGGCGTGATTGCTGCCGAATGGGCCTTTTGACCTCATTCACCCTATGTCTCAGAAAAAATCTTATTTTCCGCTAAAGACTTAGAAAATTCTTTGATTTGGCGTTAACCATGTTTTAGCGACCCAATTCGGGCTTGTCAGACAACTCCGCGTAACGCCCGCCGTGATAGACGAGAGGCATGGCAGAAGGGTCGGACGTCAGGTGCTCAACCTTCGCGATGAAGAGCACGTGGTCACCCGCCGGGTATTTCGCGAACAAGGCGCATTCCAGCCGTGCCGCACAGTCCGGAAGCAGCGGGACGCCGTCCAATCCCGCCTCAGTCGAGAGATCCTGAAACTTGTCCGATCCAGATGTCGCAAATTTCTTTGACAGTTCGGCCTGGTCGTCTCTTAGAATATGAACCGCGAATGCTTTCGCTTCGCTGAAGGCCTTGAGACTGAGTGCTGATTGTCCGACCGACCACAGGATGAGCGGGGGATCGAGTGATACCGAGTTAAAAGAATTCGCCGTAATCCCAACGGGCGCGCCCGCATCGTCACGCGTCGTGATGATCGTCACGCCCGTAACGAACAAACCAAGCGTGTCGCGAAAAGTGCGCAGATTGAAACTCATGCGCTCCTATTTGGACTATTTGTAAGCTGGGTCCAGACTGGATTGCGGGTTCCGGAAAAAAATTTGCAGCCTGTTCGGTTTGTAGCACTCAAGAGCCATTTCATGTTCGTTTAGGAATTGATTCTTTTCGGTACTGAAAATCAATGTCGCTCGTCAAAATCTCTTGAGAACGCTGTCAATCGGCTGGAAAACGCGCCTAAAAGAGCCCTGCAAAATAGTATGGCAGGTATGCAATAGTGAAATATTAGTTGTAAACGCAACAAGTATGAGTGTTGGCGTTAACCAAATGTGTCCACATTAAGTCACCGGCTAGAGCAAGCATTTATTGGTTTTTCGACAGTTTTATGAACGCATTTGGTAAATCGGATTTTCGATGAATGATTGTTCATTATGAACAGCTGTTCATCAAGAAACCTTATCGAAAATTCATCCAAAAAAGAGCTTGTATGTCGGTTTCATAACAGGCATCTAGGGAGCGCTTAGAGCGGGCAACAAGCCCCGAATTGCAGTGAAGGACATCTTTTAACAGTTACCAAAAGTTTCTGCGCGGTAACGTCCAAGATGTAGAGAGTGAGAACAATGAAAGACTGGTGCAACAACGACGGCGCTCGCCGTCTTAAAGAGAAAATTGCCGAATATTGGTCCGAGCGTGGATACGACGTCGAAGTCGATCTGGTCGATGCGGGCTTCGTTCCTGCCATGCGCAGCGCGCGTACTGATGTTCGCAGCAACATGGTCAATGGCATGCCACGCCGCAAGCTCGTGAACGTGAACGAAGTTCGCAGCGAGTATCGTCCAGACTAAGTCTGGCAGGCAAGCTCAATGAGGGCTTGCTGCATGTCACGCCAATGATCGATTGATCGAAGGCGATCATAAGGCCGGTCAGAGAGAGACCCATAGCCAAATGATACGAACACGAAGGGCAGCTCCGCATCGCGGGCTGCCCTTTCGTCTGTCCAGGCATCGCCCACCATGATTGTGCGTTCGCGACGACCGCCCGTTTTCGTGACGGTTTCCAGGATATGTCGCCCGTCGGGTTTCTTGAATGACAAGGCGTCGCCGCCCGTGACATTGGAAAACCACCCGTCCATCTGAAGACCGGCCAACACCTCTTCCGCAAGCGATTGAGACTTGTTCGTGCAGACCGTCAGTTTGGCACCGCTGTCTCGCAGGATCTCGAGTGTCTTGACGCAATCATCAAATGGTCGGCTCAGGCGAGTGATGTTTGCACGATAGTGATCTAGAAAGATCGGCCACAGGGCGTGTTCAATCTCGTCTTCATCAATAGCCGCCCTATGCACTGTCAGGCCCTTTCGGATCATCGCCTTGGCGCCATCGCCGATCATCATCCGAACAGAATTCATGGGCACGGGGGGCAGTGATTTGGCGGAAAGGGTGTGATTCAGCGCGGCGTGCAGATCTGGCGCGGTTTCGACCAAAGTTCCGTCCAGATCGAAAACCATGGTCCAGTCAGAAAAATCAAAACTCATACCTGCTTCCATCGCCATAATAGGGCTCGCTTCGACTCAGAACATGCTCTAGGTCAGTCGCAGCAATTTCGCGAGGATATAATTCGCCATGGCAAATCGTGCGGCAGTGATCTTGGCTGCGGGGCAGGGGACCCGAATGCGATCATCCCTCCCGAAGGTTCTTCATCAGGTCGGTGGCCGCGCAATGGTCGACTGGTCAATTGCGCTGGCAAAAGCGGCCGGATGCGATCGGATCGTTGTTGTTTGTTCGCCAGCGGGCCAGGCCGTGCAGGCGCATGTTTCAAATGTGCTGGGCGACACGGCCATCGCCATCCAGGACCCTCCACAAGGAACCGGACATGCTGTCCTTTGCGCGAAACAGGCTCTGTCCGATTTTGATGGCGAGCTCGTGGTCCTTTATGGTGACACGCCGCTTATTCCAGCCGAGTCGATCGAGGCCCTGTTTGGCGAATTGCAATCTGGCGCCCGCGTGGGCGTTCTCGGGTTCAACGCTGCCGAACCAGGGGCCTATGGTCGTTTGATTACCGATGCTCAAGGCAATCTGGACGCGATCGTCGAAGCGAAAGACGCCTCGCCGGAACAACTTGCGGTCAGATTTTGCAATTCGGGGGTCATGGCGGCTGCGTCAGGTGACATGTTCGATCTTCTGGCCAAGGTGACCAATGACAATGCCAAGGGCGAATACTACCTGACTGATATTGTCGAACTTGCGCGCGCGTCTGGTGGGACGTGCCGGGCGGTTGTGTGCGATGAGGTCGATGTCCTCGGGGTGAATTCGCGCGTGGAATTGGCTGAGGCCGAGGCCGCGTTTCAGTCCCGGCGACGGGCAGAGCTGCTCGCGTCCGGCGTGACGATGATTGCGCCAGAGACCGTCTATTTCAGTCACGACACCCAAATCGACAATGATGTGACCCTTGAGCCTCATATCGTGTTTGGTCTGGGTGCCTCGATCCAGAGCGGCGCCAGGGTGCGCGCGTTTTCTCATATTGAGGGCGCCGCGGTTGGGCCTGGGTGCGAGATTGGACCTTATGTCCGCCTGCGGCCGGGCGCGGTGCTGGCGCGTGGGGCCAAGATTGGTAACTTTGTGGAAGTCAAGAATACCCGCGTCGGCGAAGGCGCGAAAGCGAACCACCTCGCGTATCTCGGCGATGGTGATGTCGGGGCAGATGCCAATATCGGTGCGGGAACGATTTTCTGTAATTATGACGGGTTCCTGAAGCACAGGACCGAGATTGGTGCAGGGGCGTTTATCGGGTCCAACTCGGCTTTGGTCGCGCCAGTCACCATTGGCGCGGGTGCCATCGTGGGATCTGGCTCGGTCATCACCAAGAATGTCGACCCAGATGCGCTTGCCGTGGCGCGCGGGCGACAGATGCAGAAAGCCGGATGGGCGACGGCGTTCCGGGACAAGATGGCGGCGATCAAGGCCGCGAGGAAAAAGGGTTGAGGGAGGCTGATCATGGCCAATGAGCTGGAAAAGGAAAACGCGGCTCACGCAGCCATGGATTTTGTCGAAGACGGGATGACGCTTGGTCTCGGGACCGGGTCGACCGCGAAATATTTCGTCGAGAACCTGGCTGAGGAAATTGCCGATGGATTGGTCGTGCGCGGCGTGCCGACGAGCGAGCAAACCCGTCGACTGGCAGAGTCGCTCGGCGTGCCATTGGTCGATGTCGAGCAGGTTGACCGCATTCACCTGACCGTCGATGGCGCCGATGAGGTCGACGAGCACGCGCAACTGATCAAAGGCGGCGGCGCGGCCTTGCTGCGCGAGAAGATCATCGCCAATGCCAGTGACCTGATGATCGTGATCGCCGACAGCTCGAAAAAGGTCGACATGCTCGGCCAATTTCCATTGCCGGTCGAAGTGACACCGTTCGGATACACGATCACGGCCAAGAAGGCCTATGACGCCTTGACCAAAGCCGGCGTGCTGAAGCCGATGATCAAGGTCCGAACGGGGCCCGCGAACAAGCCAATCGTGACGGATGGCGGGAACTTCATCCTGGATTGTTCTTGCGGTGCGATTCCGGATGCGCCGCTCGCAGCCGCACTGCTTTCGAACATTCCCGGCGTGGTCGAACACGGATTGTTTATCAATCTGGCGCGCACTGTGATCATTGGCGCCGACGACGGCGCCACCATATTTGAATACTAGAGCGCGGACGCCATATAGGGCGCCTCACACCACTTCCATTCTCCGACAAGGACCACCCCATGGCCGACCATTCCTATGATTATGATCTCTTTGTGATTGGTGGTGGCTCGGGCGGCGTCCGGGCCGCGCGCATCGCAGCGGGGCATGGCGCGAAGGTCGCGCTGGCAGAAGAGTACCGAATGGGCGGAACTTGTGTGATCCGCGGCTGTGTGCCGAAGAAGTTCATGGTCTATGCCAGCGATTATGGGCGCAAGCTGGAGGAAGCGCAGAAGTTCGGGTGGGACGTCACCGTCGGCGATTTCGACTTCCCGGGCTTCATGGCCAACCTGCATGCCGAGGTCGATCGCTTGTCCGGCTTGTACATGAGCGGACAGGTGAATGCCGGCGTTGATGTGTTCGAGGAACGCGCAGAGTTTGTGGATGCACACACGCTGAAGCTGGTGAGCAGCGGCAAGGTCATCACTGCGGACAAAATCCTGATCGCGGTTGGCGGGTCGCCGTGGCGTCCGTCGCCGGAAGAGCTGCCGGGCGTTGAGCATACGATCACGTCTGACGGCGTGTTCCAGCTGACAGAACTGCCAAAACACATGGTGATTGCGGGCGGCGGTTATATCGCCTGCGAGTTTGCCCACGTATTCGCTGGCCTCGGCGTCGAGACTTGCCTCGTCTATCGCAGTGACACGGTCCTACGGGGCTTCGACATGGATATCCGCACCGAAGTGCATGAAGGCCTGAAAGAGGCTGGCGTTCGTGTGATCACCAACACCGTCTTCGAGTCGATCGAAAAGACCGACAATGCCGAGACACCGCTGCACCTGAAACTCGACAATGGCATGACGTTGGGTGCGGATGTGGTGATGATGGCGGTTGGTCGCCGTCCGCATATTGACGGGCTCGGACTGGAAAGTGCTGGAGTCACGGTCGGCGACCGCCACGAGATCGTGGTCGATGAATATTCCAAGACCAATGTCGAAAATATCTGGGCCGTTGGCGACGTCACGCGCCGGGCCGAGCTGACACCAGTGGCGATCCGCGAAGGTCACGCTTTTGCGGACACTGAATTCGGTGGCAATCCGCGCACCTTTGAGCATGACAAGATTGCCACCGCCGTCTTCACCCAGCCAGAGGTCGGCACAGTCGGCCTGGCGGAGCATGAAGCGCGCAAACAGTTCGGCGCTGTCGATATCTACAAGACCAAGTTCCGGCCGATGAAGAACATGCTCAATGGCAAGATGGAGCGGGTCTTCATGAAAGTCATCGTGCGGCAATCAGATCAGGTTGTCGTTGGCGCGCATATCGTCTCGCCTGATGCTGGCGAAATGATCCAGATGTTGGGCATTGCTGTCAAAATGGGCGCGACCAAGCAGCAGTTTGATGACACGTGCGCCGTGCATCCGACCATTGCGGAAGAGATCGTGACACTGAAGACCAAGAGCTGAGGTCAGGGTGTCCCGTCGCCGTAAACATTGATCGCATGGCCATAAGGCAAGTGACGATCTTCGTCGAAACCAGACCGCACGTCGGGACCGTCTCGCCACAAGATTTCGGCTTGCGTATGGGGCAGAAGCGATTTGACTTGATCCTGTGCGTTCGCGTCGAGCGTCTGGAAATGCTCTCGTAGACGCTCCAGGCAATAGACCCGGTATCGAGATATCGGCATGTTCTTGTATGCGCATCCCTGGACGATCATGTCGAACTGTGACTTGTCATCGCTGAACGCGTCGGCATTTGCGGCCAATTGCTGTAAGTGCGTTTCGCAGATTTCCTTCAGGAGCGGCGCCATCTCTCCAGTGATCGTGGTCACAAATGTGCCGTCCGGCACTGATCGGGCGACCCACATGCGCGCGACCCATTCATAAACCAATGGTGCGCGCGTGCGCATGATTTCCTCAGGATCGGGGTCCTGGCTGAAGTGCCGAAACATCGGTGCCATCAAGCCGAAATCTGCGAGAGACGGTTGGGTGCCGAGCAGGAACGGGCGATGTTCGAGTACGCGCGTCATCGCGTCGAGCGCATTGAGGTACCCTTGTTCAACGTGATCCCAGGTCGCATTCGTGACGCCATCGCGCTTAGTAAAATACTTCGTCTGGCGACGCCGGATCATGCGTCTGATTACAAATCGAGGAAACGGCACGGGCGTGCTGATCTCGTCGACCAGAATATTGGAGATCAGTTCGCGGCTATAATGATAACTCCATCGATAGTGCATCGCTGATCGCCATAGCCATTCGTCGGCATAATCTTCGATCAACCGTGCAATAAAGCCGATGACGGGATCGTCGGGCAGGATGGAATTGTCCGGATGTTCTTCTTCAAGCGCCATCAGAATCGGCGTGGTGTCAGACATCCAACGCCCGTCTTCGCGATCAACGATCGGCATCTGAACAGCTCCGACTTTTTCGCGCAGCTCTTTGGCGCGATCGTAAGGCGTACCTTCCAGCTTGTACGGGATGCCCTTGTACCGCAGATAGGCTTCCAGCTTGCCCGTAAAATAAGACACTCGCGATCCGTAGACGATCATGCTGGCCCTCCCGATCCTGCGGTCATACTCTAACCCGCGCGATGACGCAGAATCCATAGTGTTTTTATTCGCTGCCGTGCTAAGACGCTCTGTAAGCGTATATTGGAGGTGTCATGACGCTCTATCGTGTGGTTGCCGCAGCTCTGGCGGTAGCCTTGGCGGGGTGCTCAGGGGGCAACGAAGATCAATCCGATCAAACGAGCAAGGCCAGGCCGGCAAAACTGATCGAAGTCGAGATGGCTTCCAATCAGCGGGATTTACGGTTCCCAGCTATCATTCGGGCAGCGCAAACTGCCGACCTGACGTTTCAGGTGCCGGGAGAAATCCGCGAAATCAACGCACTGGAGGGCGACGAGGTCGAAGAAGGCTTCGTGATTGCGCGCCTCGACCAGCGCGATGCATTGAATGGATTGGCGCAGGCCAAGGCGGAGTTCGACAACGCAACGACAGAGTTCCAGCGAGCTGAGCGGCTGTCGGCACAGGAAGCGATTGCTGACAGTGTTCTCGACACGCGAAGAACACAGCGCGACGTCGCCGAAGCCGCTTATCGGACGGCGCAGAAATCAGTTAGCGACACGATTCTGAAAGTGCCTTTTGATGGGTTCATTTCGACCGTGTCGGGCCGGCAGTTTCAAAATGTCCAGGCCAAAGAATCCATCGCCGTCCTGCAGAGCAATGAAGTGGAGGCGGTGATCAACGTGCCCGGCACGATCATCGCGCGCACGCCGCAATTGCAGCCGGTGGGCGTCCGGGTCATTCTTGAAGCGGCGCCAGACGCGGAAATCATCGCCCAGTTCAAAGAAGCCTCTGGGGAGGCAGATCCAAGCACGCAGACATACGAGATCACCTTCTCATTCGTGCCGCCGGAAGACCTTTTCATCCTTCCCGGCATGACGGCGACTGTGGAGTCATCCTTCTTGTTCAGTGGGGCCCAGGATATTGTCGCTGACGGAGTCGCGGCGCCGCTCGCCGCAATCCTGGCAGAGGGCGATGACACATATGTTTGGGTCGTGGACCCGAACACGATGAAGATCTCGAAGCAACAGGTGACTGCGCAGTCCGACGCTGGAGACTTTGTCACTGTGACAGAGGGCTTGCGCGGCGGTGAATTGATTGTTGCCGCCGGGGTCTCGTTCTTTCACGACGGCATGACGGTTCGTCGCTGGGACCCGGAATGATTTTGCGATGAATAGCGCCGTCTGGTCCATCAAAAACCCGCTGCTCTGCTGCATCGCGATGATCATCGCGTTGGTCGGCGGTTGGCTCGCCTTCGAGAACATGTCTCGGTTTGAAGATCCGGAATTCACCATCCGCGTCGCGAAAGTGTTCACCCAGTATCCTGGTGCCAGTCCCGAAGAGGTCATGGATGAGGTCACCGAACCTCTTGAAACGGCGCTGCAACAATTGCCGGAAGTGAAGTCCGTCGAATCGATTTCGTCCGCCGGCTTGTCCGATATCAGCGTCGAAATCCGGTATGACTATTCGCGCACGAAATCGGACCTTCAAGTCGTCTGGACGAAGGTCCGTAACAAGATTGACGATGCCCAAAGGAGCTTGCCGCCGGGTGCAGGACCGACCGTGGTCGAGGATGACTTTGGCGATGTTTACGGGGTCTACTATCTACTGACAGGTGAAGGCTATTCGCCAGCCGAATTGGAGAGTTATGCAAAGTCTTTGCGCCGCGATTTACTGCTCGTCGACGGAGTCGCCAAGGTTGGAATTATCGGTCAGCAGGAAGAGGTAATCTATGTCGAGGTCTCTCGCGATCGCGCTGCAGCGCTCGGGGTTTCGCTAAACCAGGTCTATGACACGTTGGCGCAACAGAACACGGTGACCTCGGCGGGAGACATCGTGCTTGGCGACGAGCGCGTCGAAATCAATCCGACGGGTGAAATCTCGTCGGTCGAAGCGATCGAGGCGCTGATCATTCCGGGCTCCAACGGCACCGCCCTGACGAGGCTTGGGGCCATCGCAGACGTCACGCGCGGTTATCGCGATCCGGTCAAGCAATACATCCGATATGACGGTCAGCCTGCGCTTGGGATCGGCATCTCCAATCTATCCGGCGTCAATGTCGTGAAGATGGGAGAGGCCATTGATGCCAAGCTCTCCGAGTTGGAAAGCCAGCGCCCGATCGGTATGACGCTGCATGAGTTTTACCACCAGGGCAAAGTCGTTGATGGCTCCATTCAAGCCTTCGCCATGAACGTTATTTCGGCGCTCGCCATCGTGTTTGTCACATTGCTGATCTTTATGGGATTCCGCTCTGGCCTGGTGATGGGTGCGACCGTTTTGCTGACCATGGCGGCGACGCTTTTGATCATGTGGGTGGCGGGGATTCCGATGCACCGGATTTCACTCGGCGCGCTGGTCATCTCGCTCGGTATGCTGGTCGATAATGGTGTCGTTATTACCGATGGTATCTTGGTCGGCGTCCAAAAGGGCCGCAAGAAGATCGACGTGGCTCGCGAAGTCGCAGCGAAGAATTTGAAGCCGCTCCTCGGAGGCACGCTGGTCGGTATCATCGCCTTCGCCCCAATCGGGTTTGCTCCGGGAGACACCGCTGAGTTCACGAACTCCCTGTTCTGGGTCGTGTTTATAGCGCTCGGATTGAGCTGGGTCCTGGCGTTCACGATAACGCCTCTCTTCTGCTATTGGGCGTTTCCCGAGGCGACAAGCAGGGAGGCGGCATCAGACGGCGGTGATGGCCGTTTCATGACGTTGTATAAGGGTGTCATTCGCGGCGCTCTTTCTCATAAGTCGCTGTCCTTGGGGGCGACCGTCGCTGTGTTCGTACTGGCGATCTTCGGTTTCCGGTTCGTGCAGTCCGGTTTCTTCCCGAGTTCGACCTCGCCGCAGATTGTGATCGATTACTTTCTGCCAGAGGGCACCGATGTCGAGCGCACACGCCAAGACATGATCCGGATCGAGAGCCATGTCAGCGAGATTGAGGGTATCGAAAACGTCCAGACACTCATCGGTGGCGGTGCACTGCGCTACATGCTGACTTATGATGCTGGCTCCGACAATCCGGCATTTGGACAAATCCTCGCCAGGACGTCGGACTATCGTGACAATGATCGACTGATCCGCGACATTCAGGCGTACGCGGACGCAAATTTCCCGGACGCCCAGGCCAAGGTCTGGAAATTCCGGCTGGGCCCGGGCGGCGGGTCCAAAATCGAGGCGGCGTTCAGTGGTCCGGATCCGAAAGTGCTGCGTCAGCTCGCCAATCAAGCCAAGGAAATCATGGCCAGCGATCCAGATGCCGTCTTGATCAAGGACGATTGGCGTCGACCAGTTCCGGTCATGGAGCCAGTCTATTCTGAAAACAAGGGCGAACGCGTGGGGATCACGCGCAAGGATGTTGCTGACGCCTTGGCGGAAAACTTCTCCGGGCGCGATCGCGGCTATTATCGCGAAGGAGATCGGTTGATCCCGATCATCTCGAGATCGCCGGTTGCGGATACGGTCGATCCCTGGGGCATGGCGTCCATTCAGATCATCAGCCCGACATCGCAGCAACCCGTGCCGCTGGCGCAGGTGATTGATGATGTGGAGATGATCTGGCGTGACGGCAAGCTGCTTCGCACCGATCGGGTCCTGACCATCAAGGCACAATGTGATCCAGTGACCGGCGTCCTTGCCAGTGATCTGCAAAACCGCATTAAGCCGCTCATTGATGCGATTGAACTTCCGGATGGATATAGTCTGAAATGGGAAGGTGAGGCGGGCGATTCAGCTGAAGCCAACAGCTCGCTCGCCAGCACGATTCCACTCGGTCTGCTGGCCATGATCCTGGTTGTCGTTGTGCTGTTCAATGCGGTGCGTCAGCCGATTGTGATCTGGTCGATTGTTCCGCTCGCCATTGTCGGTGTCGTCATTGGTCTCGTGATTACGCAGACGCCGCTCGAATTCATGGGCATACTCGGATTGTTGTCGCTCTCCGGACTGTTGATCCAAAACTCTCTGGTCCTGGTCGATTCAACCGACGAGTTGATCGCATCCGGAATGCCGCGTTTCGATGCCCTGGTCGAATCCGCTGCCAGTCGGTTGCGTCCGGTGACGATGGGCGCGTTCACGACCGTGCTTGGGATACTGCCACTATATTTCGACGCCTTCTTCAAATCCATGACCGTCGTGCTAGCGTTCGGATTGACTTTCGCAACGATGATCACGCTTTTGGTGACTCCCGTTCTATATGCGTTGTTGTTCCGGATCTCGCGCGACGAAACGGCGACGCCGCTTCCGACACCCGTAAGCGACGAAATGCTTGAACAAGAAGGAGATCCCGCATGATCCGAAGGTTCTCTGTTTGCGCGGCCGCAATTGCTCTGACAGCATGTGCGAATATCACGTCACCAGACGTCGCACGGGACAAAGCGCGGGGTTCTGTCTCAGACATTCCGAATGCGTGGTCCATGGCCAGCGAACGCGTCGGCCCGGTCGAGGCTGGTTGGCTGACCAAACTCGACGACCCGGTCTTGATGGATCTGGTAGTGGAAGCGCAACTGAACAATCGCAATCTGCAGGCCGCCGCGGCCAATGTGGAGCGATCCTGGGCCTTGGCAGGACAAGCCGGCGCTGCTCTGTCTCCCGTCGTCAGCCTCAACTCCAGCGGAGGACGAAACGGGGCGTTGGAGGGCGGCAGTCTCGAGTCCTACAGTATCGGCCTACAAGCGAGCTGGGAAGCGGATATCTGGGGGCGCATCCGCGCTGGAAATCAAGCCGCGGCAATGAGCGCGCAGGCGGCTGAAGCAGACTATGTATACAGTCAATATTCTTTGGCCGCCGCAGTCGCACGCGCCTATTTTCTAGCGATCGAGGCTGGCCTTCAGGTCGGTGTGGCGCAAAACAACCTGGAAACCCTGGGCGAAACCGATCGCATCGTTGGCGTTCAAAAAGAGTTCGGTCTGGCGACCTCGCAAGACGTCGCATTGTCCAAATCAGATTTGGCGCGGACACGCGCTTCGCTCACCGCAGCCCAAGGGGCGCAGCGTGATGCGCTAAGGGCCCTGGAGGTGCTTTTGGGACGCTACCCCGCCGCCGAACTCGAGCTGCGAATAGCGCTACCTGATGTGCCGCCTCAGCCAAGCCCCGGTCTCCCGTCTTCCTTGCTGGAGCGGCGGCCCGATATCGTCGCCGCTGAGCGTAATGTGGCAGCAGCTTTTAACAGCCTGGATCAGGCCAAAGCTGCGCGAATGCCAACGGTCAACTTGACCGGGTCGCTTGGCGGTTCTTCAGCGGACCTGTCCAATTTGCTCAACCCGACCAATGTCGCCTGGCAAGCCGCGACCAGCCTTGTTGCTCCTTTGATAGATGGCGGGTTGCGGGAAGCGCAGGTGCGTCAAGCAAGTGCGGAGCAACAACAAGCGATCGCAGCTTATGGGCAAGCGGCGCTCGATGCGTTTCAAGAAGTTGAATCTGGTCTGGATCAAAACGTCGTTCTTCGTGAGCGGTCCCAGTCTCTGCGGATCGCAGCCGACGAAGCCAACAAAGCGCTCCGGATCGCGCAGTTGCGGTACAATGAAGGTGAGACGGACTTACTAGATGTCCTGACGATCCAACAACGGGTGTTTTCATCGGATGCAGATCTTGTGTCTATTGAGCGCGCGCGATTGGACGAATGGGTCGGACTAAACCTGGCGCTCGGCGGAGACTGGGAGTAGGCGGGGACCATGATTATCCAGTTCTTGATCGGCATTGCCATGACCATCGTTTCGATCACGATCGGTGCTTTGGTGATCGTTCTGGGCGCAGAGCAGCTGCAGGCGCGAGAATCCTGGCTGAGGCGTGGTGCGCTTTTGCAGAAACATGTTTTCGTGCTGGCAATGATGACGACATGGTTGGTCTTCGGCATGATCATCGTCATGTTGATCTGGGCTGTTGCGCTGCACGCGCTCGGTATTTTCACATCGCTCGAGCCGGCGCTGTATTTCTCAATGATTTCATTCACCACGCTTGGCTTCGGCGATGTCATATTGCCGGATGAGTGGCGACTTCTATCGGGATTCATCGCCATGGATGGGTTCATCCTGTTCGGTCTTAACACCGCTTTCCTATTCGAAGCCTTGCGGCGTTTGCGAACTGACCCGCACAGTTGAGGGAAGCAGATGAGACCGGTCATCATGATTATGGGCATCATGGCGTCAGGCAAATCCCGCATCGGGAAAGAGATCGCCGATCGCCTCGGTTTCATTTTCGTGGAAGGGGACGATTTTCACCCGGTTGCAAACGTTCAGAAAATGAGCGCTGGCGAACCGCTAACCGATACAGACCGAGCCCCCTGGCTGCAGCGCCTGGCGACGGAGGTCAATCATATGTCTGCCAAGGGAGACGGTGTGGTGTTTTCGTGTTCAGCGCTAAAGCGTGCTTACCGTGACACATTGAAACAAACGCTGCCAGACCTGCTCACCATTTGCCTGGATCTTGATGCAGATACGGCGATTGCGCGCGCCTCAGCGCGATCCGACCATTTCATGCCGTCTGTTTTGGTGGACAGCCAACTCGCGACACTTGAACGTCCGGTGGCAGAGTCGCGGTCGCGGCTCATCGATGCAAATGCAGCGTTCGCGCAAGTGCTGGAAAATGCTCAAGCAGCCGTTGATGAGTGGTTGAAGATGCGCGCCTAATGGTCCAGGGCCAGTTTCACTATTTCCGCCTGCGCGACGACATCAGAAACCGCCGCGGGCACTGAGTTGGCAAGCGGGCCGTCGTCGGGCCACATGGCCAGCAGCACGCGCAGCTGGGCAATCGCGTCGTCCGGCCCGTTGGTTTCTCTCAGTTCTGCAAGATCGAGCGCGACTACGGTAAATCCGAATGCATCCTGATACTCTCCTGGATCCGTGATCGCCCCGTGGGTCACCCCGATCTTGTACTCTTCGATAACCATGTCCATGAGGTAGGCGACGAGTTCGCGCGGATTACCGCCAGCGTTCTTTTGCAGCAACGCCATATTGGCTTCAACCGCGGCCAATTGCGGTTCGATTTCACTGGCGGGTCGTCCTTGCGCGAGGGCGTCGGAAACCTGCACGAACAGACTTTGGTCAAAACCAAGGGCTTCGATGCCGGCGCGCTCACTGGCATGAGTCTCGGACACCGGGTGCAGCAGGTGTTTGGCCGCTTGTTCGGGCGCACCCGCACGAAACAGGGCGAGCCCCGCCTCGACGTGACCGGTCATGAACGCGACGCGTTTCTCGACTGCTAAAGTCTGCATGTCGTGCACCGACGTATTGACCGTTTGCGACGGCGTGTGTTGTTCCACGCCCTCTGTTGTCGGTGACCCGCATGCAGCGATAGTAGCGCAAGCAAAAAGCGCGGCGGCACGCTTGAACGCTGATAAATTGTGTCGACGCGTCATGAGCTTCTTTCCTCTGATTCACAGAAACACGATGTCTTTGTTCCTGCCTCTATTGCAAATCAATCGCAACTGAAAATAGGCACGATTACGGAGGCGCTCCCGCGGCAGTCGAAACGCCCGCGAACCGGCAAAAGAAAAGGGAGGCCGCGAACGACCTCCCAGTAAAAAGGGGGACAATAGTTATGGAGTCGATCTTCGCCGACCTTAGGCCGGCGAAGTCAGTTAGAAAGCGTATCGGACAGCAACTTCGAAGCGTCGGTCGTTGACGAAACTGGAGCGCGCATAACGCTGTCCCGCCTGGTCGACCTGCTGGCTCGCAAACGCTTTTGTGTCGAGCAAATTAGCGCCGAGGACACTAAGCTGTACCTGATCAGTGATGTCCCACTTGAACGAGGCATCAAGGAAGCCAATTTCTTCCTGAATGATCGGGTTGCCGGTGACGAAGTCTCGATACGAGCTGAAGTAATCAGAGCGCCAGTTATATGCGAGGCGGGCCTCGAACTGATCATCCTGATAGATACCAATCAGATTGCCTGACAAGTCGGACAGACCCAGCAGCTCGTCGACTCCCCACCGATACACGGTCAGGAAATCGTCTGGCACGCCGTCTCCATCAGCATCCTCGAACGAAGGCAGTGGGGTCGCCTCTGAATCGATGATGGTGAAGTTGGCTTGCAAGCCGAGATTGCCGAACAAGCCAGGCAAATCGGTGTAGAATTGTTGATAAGCAATCTCGATACCCTGGACGGTGCCGTCATTCAGGTTGACGTTGCCGCCGAAGTCGATCGGGATCGTGTAGCCATCGAATGTGTCAGACCCTTCATTGGTCGTGCCGTAGACAATGATATTCTTCAGATCCTTGTGGAAGGCCGATACGGTGAACTGTCCGTCATCGCCGAAATACCACTCATATGACAAATCGAAATTCGTCGCTTCGATGGGTTGCAGGTTCGGGTTGCCTCCATCGACGCGGATCGCATCAGGAATGATGTCGATGACGCCGGGCAAAGTTCCGGGGGCTGGGTTCGGATCGGTCACGAAACCGAGCAGAGCGCGTGAATTCCGGCTGGCATTCAGGTCTGCAATGTTCGGCGGCGTGATTGCCTGGCTCGCCGCAAAGCGGATCAGCATCTCGTCATTGAGCTCCCACTTCACGTTCAAGGATGGCAGCCAATATTCGTAGTCGTTGCCGATATTGATCCGCGTATCATCCCGATCCAGGTAAGCGGCAAGTTCCGGCAAATACGTTCGCGGGTTTGACGCCGCAGTCGCCGGATCGAGATCAGCGAATTCAGTGAACCCGCCAACACCACCGCCAGTGATCTTGGTTTTGACGTAACGCACGCCAACATTGCCCGACAGAGCCTGGCCATTGTCGAACTCTTCGCCAAAGTTCAGCATGCCGTAGAAGTTTGTCGTGCGCTCTGACACAAGACCGTCAATACCGCGACTGGCATAATCGATGACACCGTTCTGTACCAGCGGTGCCCAATCTCCAATCTGGAGGTTGCCATCGGCGTTCGTGGTGGTGGTGAGCAGAGGCTCGTTGGCGATCGAATCGACGAAGGCAGAATAGTTCTGCATTTGCTCGCGAGACGGGAACACCACGCCCGCGTCACCGATGAACACGCCACCGCGCTGGAAGTCAGAGAAATCAAAAACTTCAAACGCATCTGCGTCTACGCGGTTCGAATAAGGCAGATAGCCGCCGGCCCAAGGGGGCGCGATGCCAGCCCAGTTCAGACCTGCGCTGCGGTTGATTTGCTCGCGTTCCGAGGTTCTTGCGCCGAATTTGATCGAGTCAAACCAACCTTCGTCAGCGAACTCGTATTCGCCGTCGATGCGGACGGCGAACAGGTCACCGGTATTGTCTTCGAACTGATCTGCCGCATAGAGCAAGTAAGCCGTTGCCGGGTCTGCGAGTGACGTCGGCGGGGTGCTTGGACCGCCGCCGCGCGGGACCCAGGACTGCAAAGGTGTTCCGGTCTGGAACAGCGCAATCGCCGGGTTCATCGGATCGGTGAAGTCATAGCCGTAATCAGAGAAGTGATTACCGCCCGCCCACAAGCGATCGAGTGTCGCTTCTGCGTCCGTATAGTGCGCGTCAAATTCCCAGAACCACTGGTCCGTGGCGCGCCATTTCAGGTTGGCACTGATGTCCTGAGTGACTGACTCGCGGGCTTCGTACACAGCGAGAGACTGGAACGGCGTCCCGAGGCTGCCGGTCCCTTGGGAGGCGTCGCCGAGCCAATCACGCAATTGGTTCGAAACAATTCCCCGATCGAACAGGCCACCGTCCACGGGGCGAAGCGTTTCACAGACGCCAATGCCGCCATTCGCGGCTTCACCATTGCCGTTACACTGCGGGATGCCTTCAGACGTGAACTCGCGCGTATTGAATCCGGTTCCGTCGCCGAGGAAATCCCAGGAGGCCCAGGATTCAGCGTCGGTGAAGAACTCGAACGTGCGCTCGTCAGATTGCGTGTCGTTTTCCACACGTACGGCTTTCACGGTCAGTTCCGTGTTGCCATCCGGCGCGCGCCATTGTCCAGCCAAATAGTAGCTGTCACGATTGCGTTCAAACTCGACGTCGCGCGCTTGCCAACCGCCCGGGAGAGCGATCGTTGATCCTGGATTGAATTGATTGTCCAAAGCCAGGAGTGGGCCGTACTGGAAACCGTGAATGGCTGAGTTCAGCTCAGACGTGGAGAAAGAGCCGAGTAAACCGAATTCGCCGGCGCCCGTTTCCCAACGATTGCCAAGGACAGCACTGAAGCCTGGGCTCCACTTATCGGCCAAGTCGGTATAGGTGCCATCTGCAATGGCAACTGCAACCAGGCCATCGCGATCAAATGGCTCAAGTGTCCGCAAGTTGACGACACCAGAGATGCCACCTTCGATCATGTCTGCCGACTGGTTCTTGAACACGTCGACTGCACCAATCAGTTCCGGTGGGACACTGGCCCATTCCAGGGCACGGCCGCCATTCGCAGAGAAAGCATCGCGTCCGTTGAACTCGGACCGCACATATTGGAGGCCGCGAACAATATTGCCGGATCCCTCAGGGGACGGGAAGTCACCATCACTGCCGCCAAGTTCAAAACGTTGGGTCACAACGCCAGGAACCCGCGCCAACGCTTCGGCGACAGACAAGTCTGGAAGTTGTGAAACATCAGAAGCGGTGATCGAGTCGACGAAGGTGTCGGCATCGCGCTTGTTGTTTCTAGCTGTCTGCAGCGCGCCGCGTACGCCCTGGACAACAATCACTTCCTGACGGGCTTCTTCTTCGGTTGTGTTATCGCTAACATTTTCAACCTGAGCGTCATCAGCCTGGTCATCGGCTTGTGCCAACGCGCTCGGAATGCCGAATGCGGCAACCAAGGCGGTCGTCCCAAGTAGAGTGAGTTTGTTCGGCCCTCGACGGCCGGTCTTCGACTTCGAATACACTGATATATCTCCCTCAATCGTATTCAGTGATCTGGACAGAATTGCCTGGAAAATGCTCCGCGAGCTGTTCCTTGGATCTCTGGCGTACAGCGCAGCGTGCGACAGAGTAGGCGCTTCTAAACTTCGTTCAGAACTTTTCCTGAGCTTGGACCACTCGCGGTGGTCGCAGTCGTTTCCTCCCTTGCACGTTCCAGTTTTGTGGTTTTTCTACTGGTTGGTGCCTCGAATTGATAGCGCTATCATTTTTTCTTCCAACATGGCAAGAGAAGAGTCATAAAAGAGAGATTGAATTGCTGAACGAGGGGAGTGACATGACGAAGATCAACCGCATATGCATTCTCGGTGGCGGCACAGCAGGATGGATGACGGCCGCGGCGCTTTCCAATAAATTCAAGGAACTAGACGTCGGGATCGAGCTCATCGAGTCGGATCAAATTGGAACGATCGGCGTCGGTGAGGCAACTTTACCACACATTCGTTTTTTTAATCAGGCGCTGGGAATCGATGAGCGCGAATTCATGAAAGCGACCCACGCCACATTCAAACTGGGAATCGAATTTTGCGATTGGGGACAACTTGGTGATCACTATATTCACCCTTTCGGAGACTATGGCGTTCCGCTGCATGATCTCGATTTTCATCAGTTCTGGTTGCGCCTGAACGCGCGCGGCTTGGTGCCCCGGCTTGATGAGTATTCTTTTCCTATTGTCGCAGCCGAATCCGGACGATTTCAGTTGCCGGGGGACGACACCACGAAAATCGGATCGAACTTCGGATATGCTTACCAGTTCGATTCCAGCCTCTATGCGAAGTTCTTGCGAACGTATGCCGAAAGCAATGGTGTCGTGCGCACTGAAGGAAAAGTCGTCGAGGTCGTTCAAGTCCCCAGTTCGGGGAACATAGAGCGTGTGAAGCTCGAAAATGGTGAAGAAGTGTCGGCCGATCTGTTTGTTGATTGCTCAGGGTTCAGAGGCGTTTTGATCGAACAGACTCTGGCGACGGGATATGATGACTGGAGCGAGTGGCTGCCGTGCAATCGCGCTGTCGCGGTGCCCAGCGAGTCAAGCGGACCACTGCTTCCTTATACGCGTGCAACAGCGCGAAAGGCCGGGTGGCAATGGCGTATCCCGTTGCAGCACAGAACCGGCAATGGGCACGTCTATTGGAGTGAATACATCTCAGATGACGAAGCCACACATCAATTGATGAGCACGTTGGAAGGATCAGCCCTCGCAGACCCGAGAATCCTGTTTTTCAAGACTGGGCGGCGGCGCAAATTCTGGAACAAGAACGTGGTCAGTATCGGCTTGTCGGGCGGATTTCTGGAGCCGTTGGAATCAACATCCATTCACTTGATTCAGGAAGGAATCACGGCGTTGATCGAATTGTTCCCGGATGCAGATATCGATCCGTTAGACCGAGAAGAATACAATGCTCGAATGTCACTGAACTTCGAGCGCGTGCGTGATTTCCTGCTCTTGCACTATGTCGCAACCCAACGCGATGACAGTGACATGTGGAGATATTTTCGGAACATGAGATTGCCTGAGAGCTTGCAAGAGAAAATCGCGGCCTGGACGTCGCGCGGCTATGTCCTCAAATATGAGCTTGGCGTGTTCCTGCCGCCGAGTTGGATTGCCGTGATGCTTGGCCAAAACCTCTTGCCCGAGAAATATGACCGTCGAATCGACCGTTATTCGGAGTCTGACTTGATCCATCAGATGGAGCGCATTCGTCACGCGAACGCGCGGGCCGTCGAGGCGACCCCGATGCAAGACACCTTTCTTCGTCAATACGGCGCCGAATCCGATGCCGCGCGTTCAGCGTTGCGGCCAGCGTGAGCGGATCGGAGGTAACAGGCGAGATGAGTCCCAACCCGATCACGATAGCGATCGTCGGAGATGGCGTCGCGGCCCATGCCACCGTGGCGGCGTGTGCGACCCAGTTGGGAGCAGGGGCGCGCATTATCCACGTTTCTTCCGACGGGCACGCAGCTGGCGACCTGTTTTATGGCGACGTCACCGCGCCGACGGCGTACGATTTCTTTCGGATGATCGGTCTCGATGAGCGAACGCTGGTGACAGAAAGCCAAACAAGCTTTTCTTACGGCACGCGTTACGACGCTTGGCCCGGCGTCACTGGCTCTTGGGTGCAGAGCTATCACCTTCCTCTGCCGGTACTCTCCGGGGTGTCGATGCAGCACGTGTTGACGGCGAGAGCCGAGGCGCTTGGCCCGTATCTGATTTCGACTCAAGCGGCGCTACGCGGTGTGTTTGCCCATCCTCCGAGCGATCCGAGATCCCCTCTGTCGCGCGCTGAGTATGGTTATCATGTTTCAGTGGCTGACCTCACCAGGCTGATGGCAACGTTCAATGCGCGGCAATCGATCGATCACGTTCACGGGGACGTGGCTGAGCTCGACGTTAGTGACGGCAACATCACTTCTCTGCATCTCAACGGTGGCGGCAGCGTCACCGCGGACTTGTACATCGATTGTACCGGGGCCGCCCGCCGACTTGTCAGCGACGTCGGCCCAACATTCGGTGCGACAAGAAAGCTAGTCGGCAAGCAATCCTATCAGCCATCTGGCCAGATCGACGGTTCGAGCCGAGTCGTCGTTGCTGACGTGCACGGGTGGCAATCCCGAACACCACTGCAGCGCGGGGTGCAGACGCTTACAATTCGAAGCGCAACACAGCGCTCGAGCGTCGGTGACGATGAAGTTGTTGCTGAGCTTGGATGTCTCGATGCAGCGTGGAAGGGAAACTGCGTCGCAATTGGTCATGCGGCGTGCGTGATGGAGCCGCTCACGCCCGCGCCGATGATATTGCTGCAACGCGACATTGAGCGGTTGCTGGACTTGGTGCCGGTCGCAGCGAACAGCACGGTCGAGGCGCGAGAATTCAATCGTCGATACGCCGACGACGTTGCACACATATCCGCCTTTCAACGCACACTGTTTGAAACAGGAAACCTGCCAGGTACGGCGTACTGGGCCGAGGCGATTGCTGAGCCTTTGGGCCAGAAACTCGAGCGAAAGCTGACTCAGTTCAGGAGTCGCGGCGTGTTTGTCCGCTATGACCTAGAACCGTTCAATGAAGAGGACTGGGCCATTTTGTTCAGCGGCATGGGATGTCGTCCTGAGCGTTATGATCGTCGCTATGATGCGCTGGACCAAGCGGAGACGGATCGTCAGCTCTTGGGGCTCAAGCAAGCGATCTCGCAATTGGTTGCGAAGATGCCGCCGCATGATGTGTATATGACCAATCTGAAACGCTATCTCGAGAAGCAACGAAATGGATGAGATGACGCACGACCAGATCAAGAGCATTGTCATTGTCGGTGGTGGATCGGCCGGCTGGATGACGGCTGCGGCCTTATCCAGCGTTTTACCCGCGAATACGGTCAAGATCACGCTGATTGAATCAGACGCAATCGGCACCGTCGGTGTCGGCGAAGCGACCATTCCCGACATCATAAATTTCAACGCGATGCTCGGAATTCGCGAAGACGAATTCCTGCGTGCGACCAACGGGACGTTCAAGCTTGGCATCGAGTTTGTCGACTGGGGACGGCTCGGCGAGTCCTATCTGCATCCGTTTGGGCCGCACGGCGTGGACATGAACGGAGTTGATTTTCACCAATATTGGTTGCGTTACAAAGCGGACCATCCAGGCAGCACGATCGAAGATTTCAGCCTGAGCGCGGTGGCCGCGAAAGCGTCCAAGTTTGCGATGCCGGAGGCCGATCCGCGCTCCGTGCTGTCGCAAATACGATATGCCTATCATTTCGATGCCACCGCCTATGCCCAATATTTGCGTGTCTATGCCGAGCAACGCGGTGTGACGCGCGTCGAGGGGCGAGTCGTCGACGTCACACTCAATGCCGAGAGCGGGTTCATTTCAGATGTGCAACTTGAAAACGGAGCGGTGCACGCGGGCGATGTCTTTTTCGATTGTTCGGGATTCCGGGCGTTGCTCATCGAGCAAGCGCTGGGGGTTGGATTTGAGGATTGGAAACACTGGCTGCCGTGCGATACGGCCCAGGCGGTTGCGTGTGAACAGGCCGGGCCGTTGCTGCCTTACACGCGATCGACCGCGAAACAGGCCGGTTGGCAATGGCGCATCCCGACCCAGCACCGAACCGGCAATGGCCATATCTATGCAAGCGACATGATGAACGATGAGCAGGCCATAGACAGTTTGCTCAAGGATCTCGATGGCGCCGCGATTGGCACGCCGCGCAAGATCCGGTTTCGAACCGGACGGCGGGACATGTTTTGGGAAAAGAACTGTATCGCAGTCGGCCTCGCAGGCGGTTTCCTGGAGCCGCTGGAATCAACTTCCTTGTTCCTGATCCAGGAAGCGATCAGCAAATTTATCGCCTTGTTCCCGAGCAAGCCGATGCCCGACGCGGTGCGGAATGAATACAATCGCCAGCTGACCAAGAAATTCGAACAGGTGCGAGACTTCATCGTCCTGCATTACAAGGCCACGGAGCGAGATGACAGCGCGTTCTGGACCTATTGCCGGACCATGAGCATTCCGGATTCGCTGACGCAGAAAATCGAGCTTTTTCGCGAGGCAGGACGAGTGTTTCGCTACGAAGACGAATTGTTCTCGAAGCCGAGCTGGGTGGCGGTGCTGTTGGGCCAGAACATCCATCCGCGATCGATCGACCCGATTGTCTGCGCTGTCGATCCCGCACAGATTTCGAAAAGCCTGACTTCTATGCAGACAGCGATGGCGACGGCGACGTCGCGCATGCCGACGCATGAGGCATTCATCCGCAAATATGCCGGCTCGTCCGCACCAGCCTGAGGAATATAGGATCACAAGATGCACGAAGCGAACATCAAAGAAATCGTGATTGTCGGCGGTGGCACGGCTGGCTGGATGACGGCCTCGGCGCTGTCCCTGTTGCTGCGCAACCCGGCGATCCGGATCCGGTTGGTCGAATCAGCGCAGATCGGAACCGTCGGAGTCGGCGAGGCGACCATCCCGCACATTCGATACTTCAACCAGTTGCTCAATCTGAACGAAAACGAGTTCCTGCGCAAAACCAATGCGACGTTCAAGATCGGCATCGAATTCGTCAATTGGGGGCAGGTAGGAGACCGTTACTTCCACTCGTTCAGCCCGTACGGCGTGAACATGGAGGGCGTGCATTTCCATCATTACTGGCTGCGCCATGCCAATAGTCCGAACGCCGCGCCGGCGGACGCCTACAACCTGCACTGCCTGGCCTCGAAGCAGAGCAAGTTCGCGCATCCCAAGCCGGAGCTTCGCGGCTCGCCGCTAAATTCGATCGAATACGCGTTTCAGTTCGATGCGGCCCTGTACGCGCAATATATGCGCGGGGTCGCGGAGTCTCGCGGCGTCCAGCGCATTGAAGGCAAGATTGTCGATGTGAAACAACGCGCTGAAGACGGATTCATCGATCGCGTCGTGCTGGAATCAGGGGAGGAGATTGCGGGCGAGCTGTTTATTGACTGTTCGGGCTTCCGCGGCCTGTTGATCGAGCAGGCCCTCGAAAGCGGCTATGACGACTGGTCGCGCTATCTGCCGTGCAATCGCGCTGTGGCGCAAGGCTGCGAGCCCGACGGTCCGCCAATCCCATACACACGGGCAACCGCGCATGAGGCGGGCTGGCAATGGCGCATCCCGCTTCAGAACCGGATCGGCAATGGCCATGTCTATTGCAGTGACTATATCAGCGATGATGAGGCCTATGCGAAGCTTGCGTCCGGTCTTGATGGCGCGCCGCTCGGAGAGCCAAACTTCCTGAGCTTCACAACCGGGATCCGCAAGAAGTCGTGGAACAAGAATGTTGTCGCACTTGGCTTGTCAGCCGGCTTCCTTGAGCCGCTCGAATCGACGTCGATTCATCTGATCCAGAGTGCGGTGGCGCGGCTAATGACCAATTTTCCGGACAAGCATTTCAATCAGAGCGACATCGACTTTTACAATCGCAAGACCGAGCTGGAGTTCGAACAGGTCCGCGATTTCCTTATCCTTCATTATTGCGCGACCCAACGCACCGACAGTCCGTTCTGGAACTATGTCCGCACCATGGAGCTGCCGGAATCGCTAAAGCAGCGGATTGAGATCTACATGGAAAATGGTCGCCTTTATCGCGATAATCATGAGCTGTTCAGCGAGAATAGCTGGTTTGCCGTTTTTGAGGGCCAGAACTGGCGTCCGAAGCGCTATCACCCCGTGATCGACTTCATGTCAGACGAGATGCTGGATCGGCGAATGAGCGAAGTTCGGCGGACAATGGACAAGTGCCTCGAAACCTATGAGGACCACGCGACTTACCTTCACAAACTATGTCAAACCGCGTAATCTGCATTAGGGAGCAGAGACGCGTTCGAACAAGAAAAGGCTGAAAAATGCGAATTAAATCACAACGTTTCCTTCCAATGTTAGCGCTCGCAACCGTGTTGATCGGAGCAGCCCCCGCGATGTCTGCGCAAGATGAGACAAGTGAGGCTGAAGGCGAGGAAAAAGTCTTGGATACGGTTGAAGTTGTCGGCGTTCAGAACGATGCGGCGATGGCTGCATTCCGGGCCGGGGATTATGAAACTGCCGAGATTGAATTCCTCGACAATGCCATGTGCGCACTACGCCGTGAGCGCAATTTGCGGTCGTCCGTGGAGACCGCCCAAACGAATGCAACACGTGCCGAAGTATTTACAAACTCGACCGGCGTAGATTCGGGGGCGTCCTCGCGCGGCGCCAATGCAGGGGCAGGGCAACAAACGCCGACCGGTGTCGCTGCCGTGGACGGCATCGCCGCCCGCAATCTGCGAAACACCTATGATCGCACATGCGATGCGCGCGGCCGACAGCTTTACTTTGCGGGTCTGTCCCAGATTCAGCTCGGCAAGACGAATGAAGCGCTTCGAAATTTTGAAAAAGCGACTTCCGTGAGCACGATCCTGTATGATGCGCACTATAAGATTGGCCTTATCAAGCTTCTGACCGGAGACACAAAGACGGCAGAGTCAGAATTGAAGAAGATTGAAGGTATTCTCAAACGATGCCGCGATTGCGAAGCCAAGCAGGAAATCGTTGAGCGAATTGACTATTTGAAGAAAGCCATCAATGGCGAAGTCAGCCTACAATAGGTTTATTCGACGCCGCAACCGGCGGTGATTTCCTCTGACGATTTGTCAAAATCCATCTCTGGTGTGGCCAAGCCAACCTTGTTATGATAGCGCTAACATTTGCTGCCTGGAGTGGAGTCGCTCGAGGTGCAAACTGGGGGATGGGAGAGAATATGATCAGCATCGGAAGACGCCGCTGATCCGATTGGGAGGAAACAAAATGAAACCTTTGAGGAACCGAATTTCGTTCGGATGCATTGCCGCCGCCTTGGCTTTGACACCCGCGGCGATTGCCGACCCGAGCTTTGAAGTTGCGCCGGTCAATCAAGTCACTGTTCCAGGACAACTCTTGCACAGTCCGATGAATATTCGGTGGGAACCGGAGGGCGGCAATAAGAGTGTTTCAATCGTCGAGTCCGAGGGAGTCCCTGGATCGCAGGCGATCGCCTTCAAGGTCCGTCGCAAGAGTAAGAAGCCCTGGGACATTCGTATGCGGGCGCCTTTTGATCGCGACGTTAGCGCAGGCGATCAGGTGGAAGTCTACTTCTGGGCGCGGGCATCAAAGCTTCCGAGAGGTCGCGACGCGGGCAAGATTTCCGTTGTGCTGGGACGAAACGAAGAGCCGTATGACACTGTCGTGAATCAAGAGATTGAACCCGGTGAAGACTGGAAGATGTATCGCGTCTCTGGCGTCGCTGAGCGTGACTTCCCAACCAGCGAGTCCGACATGGGGTTCAATTTCGGTTTTGCGAAACAGACGATAGAGCTCGGCCCATTCTTCGCGGTCACGCTTGGCCCGGTCGCGGACGCCGATCCATCTTAGGCGCAGTTGATTGTACCTAGGCATCGACATCGGTACGTCGGGCGTCAAAGCCATCTTGATGGATGGTGACGGCGAGGTGTTGCACCAGGCTGTGACACCGGTGCCGGTGTCTCGGCCAAATCCGCTTTGGTCGGAACAAGACCCGGCAGATTGGTGGCGCGCGACCTGTGATGCGGTTTTGCAATTGCCAGGCGACTTGCGACAAATCGTGGAAGCAATTGGCCTGTCCGGGCAAATGCACGGAGCGACCTTGCTCGATCGCAGCGACGCGCCTATCCGGCCCGCAATCTTGTGGAATGATGGCCGCAGCGCGGAAGCCTGTACCACACTGGAAGCGCGCGTTCCGAACTTTCGAAGCCTTACGGGCAATCTCGCCATGCCTGGTTTCACCGCTCCAAAACTCATCTGGCTGGCAGAACACGAACCTGAAAATTTCAAGCGGATCGCCAAAGTCCTGTTGCCCAAGGACTATGTTCGATTGCTGATGACGGGCGACTACGCGTCGGACATGTCCGATTCTGCCGGGACGACCTGGATGGACGTCGGTCGACGAGACTGGTCGGATCAGGTGCTTTCGGCTTGCGGGCTCTCTCGCGCGCACATGCCAGACTTGTTTGAGGGGTCTGAGGTGACAGGCGCCCTTCGGCCAGAAATCGCTGCGCAGCTAGGGCTGACACCAGGTGCGTTGGTCGTCGGGGGTGGCGGCGACAATGCCGCGGGCGCTGTCGGGGTTGGCGTGTTGGAGCCGGGCCATGCTTTCCTTTCGCTTGGAACGTCTGGCGTTTTGTTCGTCGCGGACGGTGCCTTTCAACCGAATGCGGATCGCGGGGTCCATACGTTTTGCCACGCGGTGCCAGGATTGTGGCATCAGATGGCTGTCATGCTGTCTGCCGCCAGCTGCGTGGATTGGGCGGTTCGACTAACTGGTGCGGCTTCTGCGGAGACACTCATCTCGCAAGCTGAGCGCGATGGTGAACTGCCTTCAAATGTTCCGGTCTTCTTGCCATATCTTTCGGGAGAACGAACACCGCACAATGACCCAAATGCCAAGGGCGTTCTTTTTGGTCTGACTCATGACACCGGGTCGGCGGAAATTGCGCAAGCTGTCCTGGAAGGCGTGGCGCTGGCCTTCGCCGATGGTTTGAGTGTCTTGCCAACGCGTGGGGCGATTGAAACGATCACCGTCATCGGCGGTGGCTCTCGCTCTCGTTATTGGGGGCGTATCCTCGCGGCTGCGCTGGATAAGCCGCTGACCTATCGAAAGTTCGCTGATGTCGGGCCGGCGCTCGGCGCGGCGCGACTGGCGCAGGTGGGCGCCACCGGCAAATCTGCCACTGAATTCAAGCCTCCCGAGATTCAGCATGTGATCGAGCCCGATCGCCACGATGTGGCGGTGATGGCCGACAAGCTGCCTCGGTTTCGGCGGCTCTATGAAACGACAAATGACTTACTCTGAAGGATAACCAAACATGTTCGATGCAAAGGGATTTTTCGATGGCATTGGCAAGATCTCATTTGAAGGTGCCGACACCGACAATCCGCTCGCGTATCGGTTTTATGACGCCGATCGAATCGTCATGGGGAAGCGAATGGAAGACCATTTGCGTCCATCAACGTGTTATTGGCACACATTCTGTTGGGACGGGTTTGATGTGTTTGGGGCCGGAACGTTCAATCGTTCCTGGCACACTCTACAAGGCCAGGAAATGGCGGAAGCCAAGCTCGAGATCGCGTTCGAGTTTTTCGCGCGCATGGGGTGGCCATACTTCGCGTTTCACGATGTTGACGTCATGGCGCCTGCAGAGACGATGGGCGAGCACACCGAGAACTTTGCCCGGATCCTCGACCCGCTGGAAGCGCAGATGGAACGCACCGGGATGAAGCTCCTATGGGGCACAGCCAACGTCTTTTCGCATCCCCGATACATGGCTGGCGCCGCAACAAACCCTGATCCCGAAGTGTTTGCTTGTGCCGCCATGCAGATCCGTCAGGCACTGGAAGCGACGCATCGCCTCGGGGGCGAGAATTACGTGCTTTGGGGCGGACGCGAAGGGTATGACACTTTGCTGAATACGGATCTCTCTCGCGAACTGGATCAGCTCGGACGGATGTTGTCGCTCGCGGTCGAGCACAAACACAAGATTGGCTTCAAGGGGCCGCTACTGATCGAACCAAAACCGCACGAACCAACCAAGCACCAATATGATCGCGACACGCAGACGGTTTACGGATTTCTGGCCCGGTACGATCTTCTTGATGACGTGAAGGTCAATATTGAAACCAACCATGCCACGCTTGCCGGAAACGCGATGGATCACGAGATCGCCATGGCATTCGCGCACGGTATTTTCGGATCTGTCGACGCCAACCGCGGAGATCCACAAAATGGGTGGGACACAGATCAGTTCTGGATGGATCCACTCGATATCACACGTTCAATGATCCACATCCTGAACAATGGCGGCTTTGAAACAGGCGGCTTCAATTTCGATTCCAAAGTCCGGCGGCAAAGCATCGATGCCGCCGATCTGTTCCACGGCCATATTGGCGGGATTGATGCGCTGGCACGCGGACTGCTCTCAGCGGCTGAGATTCTCGAAGACGGGACGTATGGCGAGTTTCTGAAAAGCCGCTACGCAGGGTGGGGCGACGAACTGGGGCAGTGGATCCTGAGCGAAGCGTCGCTGGAAGACATTGCGAAAACGGTCGAAGGCGGCGGCATTGATCCCGAACCGCGTTCGGGGCGCCAGGAGATGTTGGAAAACGTTCTAAATCGCTATGTCTGATCGACGCCTGATTCAGGCCTTTGGCGGGCCGGCAGACTCGCGAACAATCAGTTCATAGTCGAGTGTGACGCTGACGGGGTCAGTTTGCGCGTCTGGCGTCTTCCGGCCCAGGATTTCAATGGCTGTTCGCGCCATGTCGCGAATAGGTTGGCGAATTGTGGTCAGCGGAGGCCACATGGCGGAGGCGTTCTGGGTGTCATCAAACCCGACGATTGAGATGTCCTCAGGAATCTTCAGACCTGCCTGGTTTGCGGCGGCGATTGCCCCTGCCGCCATGTCGTCATTACAGGCGAATATCGCAGTCGGCGGATTATCACTCGCCAGCAGGTCGACAGTCGAGCGCATGCCGGAGACATAGGTGAAGTCCCCGCGGACAATGATGTCATCGTCGATCTCATGTCCCGCAGCGCCGAGTGCTTCTTCGTAACCCTTGAAGCGCAAAAGACTGGATTTGTGATCCGCTGGGCCGGTGATCAAAGCGATCCTGCGATGCCCCAAATCCAGGAGATAGTCGGTCATGTCGCGCGCGGCTGCGCGATCGATCATACGTACACTGGGACCCGTATAACCATCCAGTTTCGGGCTCACGCACACGAATGAGATGCCGGTGCGTTCCAGCGTGTCGAGCAATTTCGGGTCGTCCGACAAAGGCGGCACCACGATCAGGGCCTGAATGCTGGTATCGAGGAAACGCTTCTCGATCTGATCGAGATCGACCATGTTGTCATCGACCAACGGTTCCTCGACGATCAGGTAGTGACCGAGCTTTCGGCAGGTGTCGAGCGCCCCCAGCAGAAACTCGCTGAGATAGCCATAGCTTGGGTTTCGATAAATCAATCCGATGAACAATCCGGTTCGGCCTGCAAGGTTCCTTGCCATGATGTTCGGTCGGTAATTCAGCTGTCGGATCGCCGCCTGGACCCGCTTTCGCGTCGTCTCACGCACCGCGCTCTGGTCGTTCAGCACCCGCGAGACAGTCATTTGCGAGACCTGCGCGAGCTCGGCGACTTCTTTGATGGTTGCAGCTGGTTTCTTGTTCATAATCGTCTGATTCAGAATCTTCTTTTCGAAAAGAAAGATCTCCTATCCGCTTCCGCTGGCGATATACAAGCTTTGCGAAGCAATCTTTAAGCTCGGCTCTGCCCTCCGGTTGCGAGCGGACCCGACGGTTCAGGCCCGCTCGACTGAAAATTTACCCTGCAAAAACTGTGCTAACCACAGTCCGCTGAAGCGTTCTGGTCTTCTTCCAACCTGATGTTCGACAAGGCCACGCTCTGACCTTCGTCCGCCGCCACCAGGATCGCGCCTTTGACGATCGCCATATCGATTCCGAGATCAGCGAAACACGACAGGCTCAATCGCGTCTCGGACCAGTCTTGTGCCAGGGTGACAGGAATAAATCGCTCGCAATCACCGGCATCGCAACGCATGCCGATGTCGACGCTGCCCGACCCTTCGACAGACTTGGCGTCGAAGACGAGCTCCATGGCGCCATTGGACTCTCTCGACAGGTCCACGGGATAGCTGGACGCGATTTCGAATCGCTCCTCACCGGTCTTGAAATTGACCAGCAGGGAGTCTTCCTGGGCCGCCTTGTCATAAGCCGAAACGATCAAGCCGGCAGATTCAAACGGCAGGGAGCTGACCGGCGAGCCATAGCGAATGATCTCCCACGGCGCCGGCAGCTCGCCCTTGGCGAAGTAGACGCCCTTGCTGGTTGCGGTGTCGCCCTCCAGACCGCTGTCTTCAGACAGGGGCGCGAGGTCGCCCGCATCGTCATAGGAGAGGCCGTAACCGAGCGGGAACAAGGGGTCATATGGCTCCTTGCCGGCATTCAGCTCCACTTGCGTCGCGAGCTTCGGCCAGGAATAGGACAATCGCCCTGTAAACTCGAAGGCGGGATCGGTGCGGAACAGCATGTCGGCGATGCCGCCCCCTTCGCTGCCGGGCAGCCACGCCGCGACAAACGCATCCGAGTCATTGATTTCCGGGTTGGCCCAAAGCGGACGCCCGGACAGGAAGACCGACACAGTCTTCATGCCTTTGTCTTGATAGGCCGCCAGAAGTGAGGTGTCGAACCCGTTTGGCTGGAAGTCCATGTTCGCCACGTCGCCCTGGAATTCGGCATATGGATCTTCGCCATAAACGGCGATGACAATGTCGGCGTCAGCTTCCGCGGTGCCGTCCGGGTCGAAGATCACAGTTCCACCGGCAGCGGCAATCGCGTCGGTGAGGCCGGACAAGACCGTGTCCCCGTTCGGGAACTCAGAGTTCGGGTACCCACCGCCTTGCCAGGACAAAGTCCATCCGCCCGCAACCTTGGTGATGCTGTCGGCGCCATCGCCGACGATGAGATAGGTTTTGCTGCCATCGAGCGGAAGCAGGCCATCATTGTTCTTCAGCAGGACAAGCGATTCCCGCACGGCCTGGCGCGCGACTGCGCGATTGTGAGCGGCGCCGAGAATGCTGACATCGCCCGCCAGCGGACGCGCGCTTGGCTTGACGGCGCCATCGAGCAGTCCAGCGTTGATCTTGACGCGCAGGATCCGGCGAATGGCATCATCCAGGCGCTCCATTGGAATCTCGCCAGACTGAACGTGCGCATAGGTGGACTCCCACAGGCCTTTCCAGCTGTCAGGCGCCATATACATGTCGACCCCGGCATTCAGCGATTGCGGGCAATCCGTAGCCGTGCATCCAGGAATGAGCGCATGGCCGTTCCAGTCTCCGATGACAAAGCCGTTAAAGTTCATCTTGCCTTTCAGCACATCCGTCAGAAGCTCTTTCTGGCCGTGCATGCGTTCGCCATTCCAGGCCGAGAAACTGGCCATGACGGTTTGCGCATTTGCCGCGATTGCAGTGACGTACCCGGCATTGTGAATGTCGCGCAATTCCGCTTCGCTGATTTGCGCGTCGCCCTGGTCGACACCGTCTGCGGTACCGCCATCGCCGACAAAGTGCTTGGCGCTCGTCAGCACGCGCTCTTCGCCGAGAAAGTCTGCGTCGCCGACGCGTCCTTGAAGCCCGTAGACGATACGGTCGCCATAGGATGCGACAATGGCCGGGCTTTCCGAAAAGCCTTCATAGGTCCGGCCCCAGCGATCATTTTGCGGAACGGCAAGGGTCGGTGCGAATGTCCAGTCGTGGCCAGACACACGCAGTTCGCGGGCAGTGACTTTGTAGATTTCTTCGATCAGGTCCGGATTGTTCGCAGCGCCCAATCCAATATTGTGAGGGAAAACGACTGCGCCCTTCAGGTTGGCGTGTCCATGAACGGCATCAATGCCCCAGATCGTCGGGATCGCGATTTCAACGCCCTCTGGATCGATCGAGGCTTCAAAATACGCATCGGCGGCGTCGAGCCAGGTTTGCGCGTCTGCATATGGCTCTGGGCCCGGCGCTGAATTCCCGCCGCTCAAAACCGATCCCAGTCGATACTTCTTGACGTCTTCTGGTGTCACCGATCCGCTATCGGCCTGAATCACCTGCCCGACTTTCTGTTCGATGGTCATCTTGGCGATGATCTCGTCGATCCGGGCTTCGACGGCAGGGTCAAGCGGTGCAGTTTCGACGCTTGGCCAATTGTCTGGATTAATCGTCGGTCGCTCGGCGTTCGTGCCCGTATCAGCTTGTGATGGCGGTGTTTCAACCTCGACAGGAGCGGTGTCGGTTTCGGTGTTCGTGCAAGCCGATACGAGCGTCGCGGCAGCGATTGCGAATACGGATACGGCTGTTCGTTGTGACAGTTTCAAGAGTCTGCTCCCAGGTTCAGAGCCTATCTAATCGAGGCCTTTGTTTCTTGTGCGGCCCAAGCAATACGCGCGCGCACCATGACTGAACAGGGTTATAACCGAAAAAAATGATAGCGCTATCATTTTCTTGATCCGTATGATACGAGTCTCGTGAATCTGGCGAAAACGGGCCCGAAACGGCGGCAGAAGTTTCGCAGCAAGACAACACAAAAGCGCTCGGGGAGGGCGATACATTGGAACCGACAACCGAGGCGCAGACGGAAAGCGCCAACCTCTTTCAGATCATCTTGATCAGCGTGATTGCAACCATTGGCGGCTTCCTGTTCGGGTTCGACAGCGGCGTGATCAATGGAACGATCGATGGCCTGCGAGCAGAACTCGCAGAAGGAGATTGGGCAATCTCAATCAGCGTTGCGAGTATGTTGCTGGGCTGCGCGGCCGGGGCCATGATCGCCGGGCGAACAGCGGACATATTCGGCCGCCGGTCCGTCCTGATCGTTGCGGCCCTGATGTTTTTCATCAGCGCGTGGGGGTCCGGCGTTGCCACCGGCGCAATCGAATTCATCTGCTATCGTGTGCTCGGTGGTTTGGCGGTTGGCGCTGCCAGCGTTCTCGCGCCAGCCTATATCAGCGAAATTACGCCGGCGAGCATTCGAGGTCGGTTGTCCAGCATTCAGCAGGTGGCGATCATTGTCGGTCTCACAGCGGCGTTCATGAGCAACTATGTCCTGGCTGGCGCAGCGGGTGCGTCGACCAATGAGTTCTGGCTCGGCTTCGCGGCCTGGCGCTGGATGTTCTGGATCGAGATGATCCCGGCAGCGATCTTCTTTTTTGCATTGTTCGCCATTCCAGAGAGCCCACGTTTCCTGGCCATCAAGGATCGAGATGAGCAAGCCAAAGGGGTCCTGACACGCCTTTTCGGCGCCAGTGCAAGCGGACGCAAGCTCGATGAGATCAAGTCATCCATCGCTACCGATCATAAGCCACGCCTGGGTGACCTGCTCGACAATGGAAAGGTCCGTCCGATTGTCTGGGTCGGGATCGGGTTGGCCGTGTTCCAGCAATTGGTCGGAATCAATGTCGTGTTCTATTACGGCGCCGTGCTCTGGCAGTCGGTCGGGTTCACCGAAGACAACGCACTGCTGATCAATGTCATTATGGGCGTGGTCAGTATTGGTGCGGTGACTGTCGCGCTGAGCATCATCGACAAGGTCGGGCGCAAGCCTCTGCTGCTCATCGGTTCCGCTGGCATGAGCGTGACCCTCGGCATCATGATGGTCTGCTTCTTCAACGCCACGACGAATGAGACGGGCGACCTGGTCCTGTCCGGGTTCTGGGGGCCTCTGGCTCTGTTCTCCGGCATTGCTTACGCTGCCATGTTCAACTTTTCCTGGGGGCCGGTCATGTGGGTGATGCTGGGAGAGATGTTCCCGAACCAGATCCGCGGGTCAGGACTTGGCGTCGCCGGGTTCTTTCAGTGGTTTGCGAATTTCTGCGTCACCCTGACATTCCCGATCCTGCTGGTCACGATCACGCTTGGCGGGGCGTATGCGATCTACTTTGTCGGCGCCGTCGTTTCAATCTTCTTCGTCGCGAAGATGGTTCATGAGACCAAGGGAATCGAACTCGAGGACATGAGCGGCTTCGAGTGAGTCGGCTGGTACCAACGACAAAGCCGAGTCCGGATATTCCGGTCTCGGCTTTTTATTTTGTGTGACAACGTTGATCGACCTAGCGCACCGTCAATACGGTTGACTGATGAGATTGCGAGCTGTTCCCGACCATGATCTCGAATTCGCCGGGTTCGACCACGCGCTCCATGTCGCGATTGTAGAATTGCAAAGCGGCGCTGGTGATCGGCAACTCGATCGTGATTGTTTCTCCGGGGGCGAGGCTCACGCGCTGGAAACCCTTGAGTTCCATAACGGGTCGCGTGACACTGCTGACTCTATCTCGAATATACATCTGAACAACTTCGTCTGCCCTCATGTTGCCCGTATTTGTGACCGTGACTTTGGCGCTGGTCGCGCCATCTGCGTCGATCTCGGTGTCCGTCAAAACCGGTTCTGAAATCTCGAAGCTTGAATAACTGAGTCCATAGCCGAACGCATAGAGCGGGCCGGCATCGGCGAAGGCGTAACCGCGCCTCGCCGTTGGCTTGTGATTATAGAAGACCGGGATTTGCCCAACATTCTTCGGAACGGAGACCGGCATTTTGCCGCTGGGCGAGACTTTGCCGACGAGCAGGTCGGCCACGGCTGTTCCAGTTTCCTGGCCGAGTTGCCAGCCATAAAGGATGGCATCGAAGTGGTCCTCAACATCGGTCAGGGCCAGGGGGCGACCCGAAATGATCACGCCGACCATCGGAATGCCGGTTGCGGAGAGCGCTTCGACAAGCTCGCCTTGTTCGCCAACCAGCGTGATGTCGTCCCGATCACCCAGATGCGTTTCGGACCACGCTTCGCGAGACGTTGATTCATCGCCACCAATCGCAAGCACGATGAGGTCGCTACCCTGGACTGCTGCAACTGCGTCCTCGATCATTTGGAGATTGCTGGCTCGGTCGGCGAGATTTACCTCGTCATCCCACCACGATCGATTGTCGGTGAGCCGCACGCCTTTTTCGTGAACAACCTCGATGTCGTCGCCGAGCTCGGCCGTGAGGCCATCGAGGATGCTGACGGTTTGCCGCGGTTCATCGGAGTAGCCGCCCAACACGGTGATGTCGCTGTTCGGTCCGACCACGGCGACGCGTGTGAGCGCGGATTTGTCGATCGGTAGCGCCTGGTTCTCGTTCTTGACCAGCACAGCGGCTTTTTGCGCGGCTTCCAGGGCTACAGCGCGCGCTTCCGCATTGCCCGTTAGTGCGTCGGCCTCTTCGCCGTCCGCGAACGGATCATCGAACACACCGCCGCGCTTCTTCATGCGCAGCACGCGCTCCACAGCGCGGTCAATGATCGCGATATCAATATCGCCGGCTTCGATCGAGTCTTTCATTTGATAGAAGGCGACCCCGTCTGGCAGTTCCAGGTCGACGCCGGAAGCAAGTGACAATTCACCCGCAGCGGCCAGGGAATCGACGATTCGATGTCGGACCTGCAATTCGTTGATGGCGAAATAGTCGGCGACAACCACACCATCAAAGCCCCATTCGTCTCTCAATACATCATTCAAGAGCCACGAATTCGCGTGCGACGGGACACCGTCAATTTCATTATAGCTCGCCATGACACTTGCTGCGTTTGCTTCGGTCACGGCCGCTTCGAATGGTGGGAAGAAGATCTCGCGGAGGACACGCTCTGGGAGTTGGGCTGGTCCGATGTTCATGCCGGCCTCAGGTTGACCATGTCCCGTCATGTGCTTCAGCGTTGTTAGGACCTTGCCGTCAGGAATTGTTTCGCCCGTGCCTTGAAAGCCCCGCACCGCGGCGACCCCCATGCGGCTGACCAGGTAAGGATCTTCGCCATAGGTTTCCTCGATGCGCCCCCAGCGCGGATCAAGCGCCACGTCAACGACTGGAGACAAGACGTGGTGGACGCCGCGAACGCGGATTTCCCGAGCGGTGATGTCGTAGACACGTTCGATCAAATCCGGGTCGAATGTGCTCGCCAACGCAATCGACTGCGGAAATGACGTAGCGAAGCGTGCCTGAAATCCGTGAAGGCCTTCTTCATGAAACAAGGTTGGGATGCCGAGACGGGTTTCTTCAATCATCCATTTTTGAACGGCATTGGTCAGCTTGACCGTTTCGCTTGGCGTACGCGCGGACCGGCGGCGAACGACAGTGGCGTCGTTCACGTCGCGATCAGTGGCCGGTGCTTCCATTCCAATCGTGTCTTGCGGGCGGGCGAAACACCCGACGCCATGCGGATACGTCGCCCTCATTTTCTCTGGTGAAAAATCGCCATTGCTGTCCAGAATCTGACCTTTGCCAAACCAAATGCACGAAAGCTGTGCCAGCTTCTCGTCGAGTGTCATTTCGGCAATCAATGCAGAGATTTCAGGATCTTTCGAAAAGGCGGTCTCACTGGCGGTCGCTGGTTCGGCGTGAGCCTGCGGTGTGAGTTCGGGGAGTGTTGACTGACAAGCGATAGCCGTCAGCAAGGCAACTGCGGACGCGCAGGTGGTGGAATATTTCGAGCGCATTTGGGCGTCCTCCCGGAAAAGGTGTGTCATTGAGAATGATAGCGCTAACATTTGTTGTGGGCGCTGGCAAGAATTCAACCTTGCGGCTCATCGAGCTTAGACGAAAACCGATAAAATGAGCGCGACGATGAAGCCGGTTCCGCCGACGAGGGATGAGACCACCGTCCATGATTTCAGAGTTTCGTTGACCGAAAGATCCAGATACTTGCTGACGAGCCAGAACCCGGAATCATTGACGTGTGATAGGATGGTGGCTCCCGCGGCGATGCAAATGACGGTGAGCGCTCTATCGAATTCTGACACACCGCCAACGGCCAATAATGGCGCTGTGAACCCGGCGGCCGTGATCATCGCAACCGTCGCCGACCCCTGTATCACGCGCACCAATCCTGCGATCATGAATGCGAAGATCAGGACGGACAGATTGGCACTGGCCGCAAGCTCTGCGATCCGGGCACCAGCCTGAGAATCAATCAGCACCTGTTTGAAGGCACCGCCAGCGCCGGTGACCAGAACAACCGCTCCGGCTGGTTCCAGCGACTTCATCGCCGCCCGATTGAGCTCAGTTGAGGGAACGCGCAGGGTTTGCGCCGCGAAGATGTAGTAGAGGCCCACTGTCAGCAACAATGCCACGAACGGGTGAGACACAAACAGAATGGCGACCGGGACATTGGTGTCGCCCAGCGTCATTTTCATGATCGTGCCGCTGGCGACGAGAATGATCGGGAGGGCCAGCGCCGCGAACGCTGCCGCAAAGTTGAGGCCGGCGCTTTTGGGAACGGAGGCGTCATGGCTCGGTGCATCTGCGCTCGCGACCGGGAAATTGTACTGGCGACGGGCGAACAAGACACCGCCGATAAAGATCGCCGGAATGGCGGCCAGCAGGCCGGACAGAATCACCAATCCGAGATCTGCATCCAGAAGCGCTGCCACGGCGATCGGTCCTGGCGTCGGCGGAATAAAGGCATGCGCGGCGGCGAGGCCGGCCAGCAACGGTGCAGCGACATAGAGCGGCTTGCGTTGAAGCGTGACGGCGAGGCGGCGTACCATCGGCATCAGGATCACCAGCGCGACATCGAAAAACACTGGAATGGCCACCAGCAATCCAAGCAGGCTCATCTTTGTTGGCACGTGCCTGACATCGCCGTTTGCCATTCGGTCAGACAGCGCCTTGATGCCACCGGATTGTTCCAGGACCGCACCAAGAATGGCGCCAAGCCCGACGACGACCGCGATGAAGCCGAGGACGCCTGCCATGCCGTTCTGGATCGATGCAACCACTGCACTCGGATCGAGGCCGAGGGCCAATCCTGCCAAAAGCGCGATCAGGAGGAGCGCGAAAAAGGCGGGCACTTTTGCGCGCAGGACCAGCCCCAGCAAGCCGGCGACGGCGGTCGCGAGGACCAGGACAATGTAAAGTGGGTCCGATGTCGGCATACTATTCGCCAATCGTCACCGGCACACGTGCCAGCACCGAGGATGATGTCATATAGAGATAGGTTTCGTCCTCGTTCAGCGTGCAATTGGAGATCGGCATACCGGTCGAGATAACGCCCAGGACTTGGCCGGTCTCGGGGGCCAAGATGTAAACACCTTCCGGGCCGGTGGCGAACAAGGTGCCATTGCTGGCGATCGCCATGCCATCTGGCAGGCCGCCGCCATCCTTCAGTTCGCTCGCGGCGTCGAAAAACGTCCGGCCGTCGTCAATCGTGCCGCTTGCGTCGATGCGATAGGCGCGGATGACCGGTGTCTCGGGATCGGACACGGCCACATATAGCGTCTGTTCATCAGGCGAGAGCCCGATGCCGTTCGGGAAGCTCAGCTCGGATTCGATCAGGGTCAGGTCGCCGTCCGGAGAGAGACGATACACGCCGTTGTGTTGCAGTGCTTTTTCGGGTGCATCATTGAGACCGCGAAGACCATAGGGAGGGTCCGTGAAGAACACGTCGCCGCTGGAATGAGCGACCATGTCATTCGGACTGTTCAGCGATTGCCCCTGATAGGAAGACACGATCACGCGGCGCGCCTGCGTTTCACGATCCAGCACGCTGAGCCCGCGCGCGCCGTGATCGGCGAGCAGCAGCTTGGACTCGTCTGCGGGCCACTTGATGATGCCGTTGGCGCCTGGCTCACGCATCGTTTCTGCGACCGCGTCCGTGGCGCCGCCAGAGGGCGACAAGAAGGTTGCCAGACCGGCGTCAAGCGACCAGCGATACATCGTGTTCTCGGGGACATCGTTGAAATACAGCGCTTGCTCGTCCGCCATCCACACGGGACCTTCAGGCCAGGTAAACCCCCGCGCCAATACCTCGATCTCAGCGCCGCGTGGGACGGTGGCGTCGGCCGCGTCCGCGCGTCGATCGATTGACCCAATCGTTTCGTACTCCGCAGACGGTGGTGGCAATACGCAACCGACCAGCGTGCAGGCGAGACCCAATAGTGAAACGGACGATATGAGTGTGCGCATAAGTGTCAGGCTCCCTCAATTTCGCGATCTTGCGCAGGGTGTACACGTCGCGATTTGCCTGTTGGCTATCGAGCGAAATCAGCTCTGTCCAGAAAAAATTGATAGCGCTATCATTTTTTCCACTCGCATCGGTTGCGTGGATTTCAACAAGCTGTTAGCGCTAACAGATACAAGAATAGAAAATACAGCTAGAGCATATGAGCGGGGAGGCTCATCGCGTGAACAAACGTACGCTGCGTATGGGAATGGTCGGAGGCGGCCAGGGCGCATTCATTGGCGAAGTGCATCGTCTCGCAGCGCGACTCGATGGGCAGATTGAACTTGTTTGTGGTGCGTTCTCGCGGAGCGAAGAGAATTGTCAGGCCACTGGCAGGCAGCTCGGGCTGGATCCGCGCCGATGCTATTCTGACTATCGGGAAATGATGCGAAGTGAAGGCGCTCTGCCGGAGTCTGAGCGTATGGACTTCGTCGCCATTGTGACGCCGAACCACGTCCATTTTCCGGTTGCAAAAGCCGCCTTGGAAGCCGGATTTCATGTCCTGTCGGACAAGCCTGCAACGCTCAATCTGGAAGAAGCGATCGCGCTCCGAGAGATCGTTGCGCGCACCGGCAAGGCGTATGGGCTGACGCACACCTATCTTGGTTACCCTCTCGTCGGTGTGGCCCGTTCAATTGTTGCCGAAGGCGGGATCGGGACAGTCCGCAAAGTGTTTGTCGAGTATATTCAGGGGTGGCTCGCGCAGGAGGTCGAAAACAAGCAAGCAGACTGGCGTACCGATCCAGGCAAATCCGGAATCTCTGGCTGCATGGGAGACATCGGAACACACGCGCATAATCTGGCAGAATTCGTCACCGGAAAGATCATGACTCATGTTGCGGCGGATCTGTCTGTATTTGTCGACAATCGCCGACTTGATGATGACGGCTCCGCTCTGTTCCGAATGCAGGACGGGATAAAGGGCGTTCTCAGCGCCTCGCAAATCTGTGTCGGCAAGGAAAACAGCCTGTCCATTCGGGTCTATGGCGAAACAGGCGGGCTTGAGTGGAACCAGGAAGAACCAAACACGCTGATCCGGACCTATCTGGATCGCCCGACCGAGGTCTTGCGGGCCGCACAGGGTTATCTACCGCCAGGGGCCGGAGATTGGTTCCGGACGCCGCCAGGCCACCCTGAAGGCTATATTGAAGCGTTTGCGAATGTGTACCTCGACTTTGCCAAGGCGCTTCAGGAGGGCCGAGAGGTGACCACGGGCGTCGCCGGCGCGGTCCGCGGAATGGCGTTTATCGAGGCGTTGGTGGCCAGCAGCAACAATCACTCAGCCTGGACGGAGATTAGCGCATGAAGACGATGCAGGGCCCGGCCATCTTTCTGGCGCAGTTCATGGGAGACGCGCCGTTCGACACTATGGAGAATACCTGCCGTTGGATGGCAGATGCCGGTTACAAAGGCGTGCAGGTGCCGTCCGACAACCCAACCTGTATCGACTTGAAACTGGCGGCCGAGAGCAAGGCCTATTGCGACGAGTTCAAGGGCAAATGCCGCGAGTGGGGGGTCGAGATCACCGAACTGTCGACCCACATTCAAGGACAACTCGTCGCCGTGCACCCGGCTTATGACACAGCCTTTGATGCGTTCGCACCTGCGGAGCTGCATGGCAATCCAAAGGCGCGGCAGGAATGGGCGGTGCAACAAGTCAGGTATGCCGCGAAAGCCTCGCAGAACCTGGGGCTTGATCGGTCGGTTTCGTTTCCGGGCGCGCTGGTCTGGCCATTCATGTATCCCTGGCCGCAACGGCCGGCGGGACTGGTCGAAGAGGGGTTCAAGGAACTCGCCAGGCGCTGGCGTCCCATCCTCGACTATTATGACGAATGCGGCGTCGACGTTTGTTACGAAATTCATCCGGGTGAAGACCTGCACGATGGCGTGACGTTCGAGCGTTTCCTGGAAGAGGTGGACGGGCACGCGCGCTGCAACATTCTGTACGACCCGAGCCACTTCATATTGCAGCAACTCGATTATCTCTCGTTTATCGACCACTACCACGACCGAATTCGCATGTTCCACGTCAAGGACGCCGAGTTCCGGCCGAATGGCAAAAGTGGGGTCTATGGCGGCTATCAGGGATGGGTTGAGCGCCCCGGCCGGTTCAGGTCACTCGGCGATGGTCAGATCGATTTCGGTGCGATCTTCTCGAAACTTGCGGGCTACGATTTTGATGGCTGGGCGGTCGTCGAATGGGAGTGCGCCCTGAAGCATCCTGAAGACGGCGCGCGAGAGGGCGCGAAATTCGTCGCCGACCATATCATTTGCGTCACGGACAAGGCTTTCGACGATTTTGCTGGCGGCGACGTCAGCGTCGAGGCGAACAGAAAAATGCTCGGACTCACATAAAGACAAACCGAGCGAGGGAGGAACCATGACCGCAACCACTGCAGACGGACAGGTCGCCACTGGCATCGACCGCAACAAGCTGTTCTTGCTGAGCTGCTTGTCCCTGATCGTAACGGCGATGACGTTCGCGATCCGAGCGGGTATTCTGACGCAATTGTCAGAAGAGTTCGCGCTGAGTGATACCGAGCTTGGCTGGGTCAACTCGATGGCCTTTCTCGGATTTCCGTTGGCGATGGTTGTGTTTGGATTTCTGTACAACAAGCTAGGCCCGCGCTTGATCATGATCCTTGCATTTGTCGGACACCTGCTCGGTCTGGTGTTGACGATTTTCGCTGGCGGGTTTTTGGGCCTGCTCATCTCCACCTTCTTTATCGGGTTCGCGAACGGATCGGTTGAAGCGGCCTGTAATCCGCTGGTTGCGGACCTTTACAAGGACGACAAGACCAAGTGGCTCAACCGGTTCCATGTCTGGTTCCCGGGCGGCATCGTCATCGGTGCCGTGGTCTCCTATTTCATGACCAATGCGGGCATAGGCTGGCAGCCACAGATCGCCGTGATGCTCATCCCCACCGCGATCTATGGCTATATGGTGTTCACCACACACTTCCCAGATATTCCGGAGATCGAAAAGATTGTCGATCTCGACGCCAAAGGCCTGGTCCTGATGAGCGCCATATTTGGTCTGCTGATCTTGATTGGAACCCCCAACAATCTTGTGGCCGGCTTGCCGGGCACGTTCCTGATTCCGCTCCTGCTCGTGCTCGGACTGACTTTCCTCCTGATGTTGTTCAGAGCCGGGCGGGCGCGGGATGCGGCCTTGTTGATCGTGTTGATGGGATTAATGAGCGTCACCGCCACGTCAGAGCTCGGCACCCAGCAATGGGTCGACAGAATTCTCGGTGCGCAACTTGGCGGCGTGCCCGGTCAGGCAATGATCGTGCTCGGTATGGTGACCGGCATCATGGCTGTCGGACGCTACTTTGCCGGTCCACTGATCCATGCGCTCAATCCAGTTGGCGTGTTGTTGATGAGTGCCCTCCTGACCACGCTCGGTCTGTTCCTGATGTCGTCGGCCTCCGGGGCGATGGTGTATGTTTCAGCCATCGTATTCGCATTCGGGGTCTGTTATTTCTGGCCAACCATGATTGGCGTTACGGCACAATATGTGCCGCGCTCCGGTGCACTGGGAATGAGTCTGGTGGGCGCCGCCGGGATGTTCGCGCTGACGATCTGGAACCCGATCATTGGCGGTTGGATCGATAGCGCCCGCGCCAAGGCCGAGGCATCCGGGCTTGAAGGGAATGCGATCGAAATCGCAGCCGGGCAGGGCGCACTTTCGCAATTGGTGTTCTTCCCCGCGGTGCTAATCGTTGCTTTCGGCGCGCTTTATGCGGCGCGCAAGTGGATGCAGGAAACTGCGAGCGTTGAAGCGATTCAAGAATAGGAGGGATACGATGCATGACCTAATGCTCGCGCGACGCGACCTGATCAAAGGCCTGATCGCATTGTCGACCGTCGGTGGACTCGCTGCTTGCGGTGGAGCGGAGGACTCGAACGCCGGGGCAGTTTCCGGCCCGTCAGCGCCAGGTGCATTCAATTCTGAAGAGATGGCGATGATTGCAGCTGTCGCCCAGACAATCATTCCCCAAACCGAAACAGCCGGTGCCGTACAGGCGGGTGTCCATGTGACGTTGCAGGACCTCGCCACCCAGTGGGGAGATGCGGCGTTCCAACAGTACTGGAAAGCAGGTCTCGCCAATTTGAGCATCGCGTTGACGAGTGATGCGGGCGCCGCCTTCACCAGCCTGTCTCCGAGCGAACGGGAGGCCACGCTTCGAACCTATGACGCCAGCGTATTCGCAGGCGAAATCGAGGACGGATTCTATCGCGATTTCAAGGCGACGGTGGTTCAGGCGTACTACCTGTCAGAGCCAGGGGCGACCGAAGAGTTGGCGTACGAACCCGTTCCCGGCGAGTGGATTGGTTGTGTGCCGCTTTCTGAATTTCCAAAAACATGGGCGACCTGAGCAATGGCAGATTTTGACGTAATTGTAGTTGGATCAGGCATGTCAGGCGGCTGGGTTGCCAAAGAGATGTGCGAACAGGGATTCAAGGTTGGAGTCATCGAACGCGGCCGCAAGGTCACGGTTGAAAAGGACTATACCGATTTTATCGACCCCTGGGACGTCGAACATCTCAACCGCAAGACAGACCAGGACCGCGAGGATTATCCAATCCAGTCGAACGTCTACGCGTTTCAATCCTTCACCCGCCAGTTCTGGGTCAAAGACAAGGAGCATCCATACGACACCGCTGAGGGCACTGATTTCCGCTGGCTGCGGGGATATCATGAAGGCGGGCGCTCGATCATGTGGGGGCGTCAAAGCTATCGCATGTCCGAGATCGATTTCGAAGCCAACGCCAAGGACGGTCATGGCATTGACTGGCCCGTGCGCTATGCCGACCTCAAACCCTGGTATGATCATGTCGAGCGTTTCGCCGGGATCTCGGGATCCATGGAAGGCCTGGACATCCTGCCGGATGGTGTGTTTCAGCCGCCGCATGACCTGACCTGTGCAGAACTCGAATTCAAGGCAAAGGTCGAAGAGACGTTCCCGGGACGCACCGTGATTCCAGGCCGGGTCGCCAACCTGACAGAACCCACTCAGGAACAGATGGATCTCGGGCGCGGGCGCTGCCAGGCTCGCAATCATTGTTTTCAGGGCTGTAGCTTTGGAGCCTATTTCAGCTCCAATTCTGCAACGCTTCCGGCGGCACGGCGCACCGGGAACATGACATTGATTCCCGACACCGCCGTCCACAAGCTGATCGTCGATGAAGCGACAGGCCGCGCGACTGGGGTCGAAGTGGTCGATATCGCGACGGGAGAGAGCCGTCGTATCACGGCGCGCGTTGTGTTCCTGAATGCGGGCACGATCCCGACATCGATGATCCTGATGAATTCCGCCACCAGCGAAGCTCCGAATGGATTGGCGAACAGTTCAGGACAGCTCGGTCGGAACATGATGGACCATCATTCAGGCGCGCGCGGCAGTGCCATCCTGCCGGGCAATCTCGACAAACATACGTTTGGGCGGCGTCCGAACGGCTTCTACATCCCACGCTTCCGAAATCATACGGAAGAAGCCGAAGGGTTCGTGCGTGGTTTTGGCTATCAAGGCGGCGCGATGCGCGAGCGCTGGTGGACTGCTATGGGCAAGGCCGGCGTTGGCGCTGACCTCAAGGCGGAAACTCAGAAGCCGGGGCCGTGGCGCATTGGCATGGTCGCGTTCGGTGAAGTGTTGCCGAACGAGCAGAACCATATCCGCCTGCACCCCAACAAGACCGACAAGTGGGGATTCCCGGTGCCGGTTCTGGATGTGCGCTGGGGCGACAATGAGCGCAACATGGTGCGGCAAGCCATTCGTGACACGCGCGCCATGCTCGAAGCAGCGGGCGGCATCGACATCCAGACCGACGACCCGGAAACCGCTGAACCGGCCCCTCCGGGCATCGGCATCCACGAAATGGGCACCGCCCGGATGGGACACGATCCGGCGACGTCGGTTCTGAACAAATGGAACCAGTCCTGGGACATTCCGAACCTGTTCATCACTGACGGTTCGTTCATGACCTCCGGCGGCTGCCAGAACCCTTCACTGACATATATGGCGTTCTCGGCGCGCGCTGCAGATCACGCTGCACAACTCATGAAAGACGGCACGCTATGACACTGAATCGCAGGAATTTTCTCGGCGCGTCCAGCGCGCTCATGGTGCTCGGGGCGTGCGGCTCCCGCGACGCCGCCTCACCATCAGCCACGGGTCAAATCAACAAGGTGGGCATCCAGACTTACACCTTGCGCGACGCCATCGCCGAGGACTTTGACGGCACCTTCCGGATGATCAAGGAGGTCGGCTATGACTATGTCGAGCTGAATGGCCGGAATTTTCTCGATCGATCACCTTTGGAACTGAAGGCGCTGCTGGATGATCTCGCGCTTCCGGCCCCGATTTCTCATTTTGACTATGACAGTCTCGCAACCCGCCCGGACGAGGTTGCGGCGGCCTGCAACCTAGTCGGATGCGAGTATGCGATCCTGCCATGGATCAATGACGATCAGCGCGGCCTCGACCAGTACAAGGCCCACGCCGAGATGCTGAACCGCGCCGGCGATGCGATGAAAGCCGCTGGCGTACAGGTCGGATACCACAACCATCAGTTCGAGTTCTTCGACCTGGGGGACGACCAGACGGGAATGGAGATCCTGCTCAATGAAACCGATCCGGAGCTCGTGCATTTCGAGCTCGACCTGTTCTGGGCGGCGCTGACCGGGGCAGACATTGTCGGTCTGTTCAACAAGCATCCGGGGCGATTCAAGATGTGCCACGTCAAGGATCTTAAGGGCGACGCGAGCGCCTGGCGCACCAGCCTGGATTTCCCGGCAATTGTCTCTGCCCTGATGGCGAATGTCGGGGAAGGGGACCTGCCCTTCGAATCCTATTTCGCGGCCAATGACGTGTCCGGCATGGAGTATTTCATCGCGGAACACGACAACCCGCCGAAGCCCTATCGCGACTCGATCCAGACGAGCCATGACGCCATGCGCGCGATGCGATTCTGAGGCGCAGCAGGATCAGATCATGCGGTTTCGCTGGCGCTGGCGCTGTCCATGCGCCGGCTCAGCCAATTGATCGCGCGTAGTCCAAGCCAACCGACTAGCAACAGGACCAGCGCCACAACCAATCGGACATGCATGAACGTGATCACAGGTCGCGTGATGAACACTTCGGTATGATCCAGGGCGGCAAACTTCAAGTCGCTGCCGTCACGCATGTTCGGTTCCAGCGTCATCTCGATCATGTCTCGCAAAGAACGGTAGCGCACCACCGCGACCCGATCGACCTCGTCGCCATAATCACCGAGCATCAATCCGGCGCGGTAGGATACAAAGACAGGATGACTGGCGCGTTTGAACAGGAGCGGGAAGACGATTGCGGCATACGCACGATCAGCCTCCTCAGCGGCGGCGCCGGACTTGAGTTGCTCGAGATTGACAGCGTAGAACTCACGGCCATCATCGTTCGGGATCATCGCTTCGACGTTGGCGATGAAGTTGCCTTCAGACGTGGATGTTACGCCGTAAGCCGCGCGCATCTCGGCGAGTAACGCGCCACCTTCCTGCGACGAGATCGGTTTGCCTTTGCCGCCGTACCAGCTGGAAAACAAAACGAAAAACAAGAAAAGAATGCCGATCCAGACGGCTTTGACCCATTTGCTCGAGACAGACATTCGTAGGCTCCCTTTGCTCTGGTTCAATCAGCTTTTTGGCGCGTCCGGCGCGGTGTCCCGGACGATCCGAAAGCCGATATGGTTGGAGGAAAAATCAGTGTCCTGAGGATGGCGGGCGGCGGGGCGATAGCGCCGACAGAAATTATCGGCACACAAGAAGGAACCGCCTTTCATCGTATGCGTTCCTTCGCCATAGGGCGTATCGGTCCACTCCCAGACATTCCCGATCATGTCGTAAAGGCCGATGCGGTCTTTTTCGAAACAGCCGATCGGGGCGATGCCGATAAATCCATCATCACCAAGGTCCGCGACCGGGAATACCCCTTGCCAGGTGTTGGCGCGCGGGCCGTGTTCGTCATACGCACCGGACGACTGATTTTCGGGATCGGGAAGACCGAGGCTCGCCGCATACTCCCACTCGACCTCGCTTGGCAGGCGTCCGCCCGCCCAGGTCGCATAAGCCTCGGCGTCGCGTTTCGAAACATGCACAACGGGCCGGTCCCACTGATCCTCAATCGAGCTGTCTGCGCCGTTTGGAGCGCGCCAGGTAGCGCCTGCGCTCAGGATCCAGGGCGATGCGCCTCGCGCGCCTGTCTCCGGGTGCAGGAACACAGCTGAGCCAGCGCCTTCACGCCCCTCTATCACGCCGCGCTCAGCGTCAGTGACATAGTCAGTGGCGTCGACAAAGGTCGCAAACTGGCGGTTGGTCACTTCGTGAATCTGTATCCACACGCGGTCGACGTGCAATCGAACGCTCGGGGACTCGTCGGCATAAACAGGATCCGCGCCTTTGATGAACGCGCCCTCCGGCAACTCGACAAATGTTCCGATCTGCGCCGCATCGATCGCGCATTGCCCGGCATGCGTTTCCGGTGCGTTTGACACTCCAGGCCCGCACCCCGTCAGAACGGCGAGGGCGGAAAAGCATGCTCCGCCGAGGAGTAAGTGTCCGTTAGTCGTCATCAATGCCTGCAATCAGGCCATTGATCATCAACACCATCGTGTCTTTGGCCGCTGCAACGGACAGGTTCTGATCACGGCGCAGCCGTCGCCAGGTCGCAAAGCTCAGCGTGACCTCCAGGGCTGCAAACAGGGTTTTGTCTTGCGCCAGGCGCTTGGGCAGGATCGATTTCAGCGCCGATCGTTCCATCTTCAGGTCGCGATCATATTGCTCCCGAATGAACTCCGACTGGAAGTATCGCAGCATCATGCAGACCCGCATCGGGAACACAGCTTCATATAGGTCAGCGCGGCGGTCGACGCTTTCCATCAACTGGTTGCGCCAGCCGGACGACCGGAACGGTGCCTTGATCTTCGGCATCACGGCAGACAGCAATTGCTGGGTCATCTCGTTATAGATGCTGTCCATGTCTTCGAAATGGCGAAACACGGTCCGCAGCCCGACTCCAGCCCGTTCTGCCACATTCGCGGCGCTGGGCGTCATCTCACCTTCGCTGATCAGCGCAAACAGCGCCTCAATGATGCGTCGTCGACTTCGATCGCTGCGCTGACGCCGTCCATCTGCGGTCGCCAGCTCAAGTTCTGGCCAGGGATTCTTGGGTTTTGTTGCAGTCGCCATGTTACCCGCTCTCTTTGGTTTTTCTTGTTTCAGCGAAAGTATAAACCCCAAAGCGAACAAAGGAATTACGATCAGCGTCACATAGGCTTCTGGCGGGTGATGGTCTCCGCCCTTCGGGCCCCACATCGTCCAGGCGTGGATGATGCGTTCAATTGCAATAAGGCCCAGGATTAGGGGTGTCAGACTGCGATACCGGAAAAGCACGCTCAGCATCACTGCCCCCCAGGCAAGTTGCGTGGCACCGGCCCAGGCCATCAATGCCACCACGCGTTGCCCATGTTCGCTGTCCAGATCAACGCCCATTCCCGCAATCACATTGGCTCCACCGTCGGGAAGGAATGTATGGATCAACGCCGGAATGACGGTCATCACGACGCCAAGACCGAGGATGACGAGGGAGACAGACGATCCCATGTATTCGTTATTGGTGGATCTCGGGAAAACCATTCTTGAGTCAGTTCCTAGTTAGGCCAGATCACGTACTCATCGGCACTTTCGTGTCCGTCGACCGGCGTTTTGTCGATTGAGATCGGGCTGGCAATCTTGTGCGGATAAAGCGGTCCAACTGAATCCGCGTGATGCGCATCGAGAAGCGCTGTCAGTTCAGCAAGCTTGTCGGGCCGCGAGTCGACCAGATTGGTCTGTTCGGTCGGGTCCACTTCGAGATCAAACAGCCAGGCTTTTTCTTGCACGCCATCGATCTGCAGCTTCCAGTTGCCCGCCCGAACGACGCGATAAGACCCTGACGACCAGAAGATCGCGTCGTTTGGGCGCTGAATCTCGCCGTCTCCGGTTGCTGCAGGAAGGATGTTTTGACCATCAATCACTCGGTCATTTGGCAGCTCTGCGCCAGCCGCCGCGGCGAGGGTCGGGAGCAGGTCAATGTGTGCGACAGGCGCATCAACAATGGTGCCAGGGGCAATTCGTTGCGGCCATTTGATAAACATCGGAACGCGGATGCCGCCCTCGAACAAGGTGATCTTCCAGCCGCGGAACGGGGCATTCACTTCCGGATAACCAATATAGCCAGCGCCGCCGTTGTCGCTACTGAGAACGATAATTGTATTGTCGGCCAACCCTTCGGCTTCGAGCTTGTCCATGACGCGGCCAACGCTGCGGTCGAGCGCGTGGATCATAGCAGCGTAGACACGCAGGCGGTGCGGTTCGATGTCGCCCACCGCCTCGTAATCCGCTTTCGTTGCCTGTAGCGGCGTGTGCGGCGCCCAGTGAGCGAGATACAGAAAGAATGGGCGATGCTTGTTCGCCTCGATGACGTTCAGGCTTTCCTCTGTCCACCAGTCGGTCAGGTATCCGCCTGGCTCAAAAGCGTCACCGCCATTGAACGAGGCGGCATAGGAAAGCGCTGCCCAGAGAAATTTATCGATTGGATCGAAATCCAGCTTTGCATTGACCACATCAGGATCATCCTCCGCCAGGAAGAGACCGCTTTCCATCAGCAGGCTTTCATCAAAGCCTTGAGCATTGGGTAGGAAATCGGCGCCACGACCGAGGTGCCATTTGCCGATATGGACCGTGTGATAGTCTTCGTCCTGCAGCAATTCCGCGATGGTGATCTCGGAACCGGGCAGTCCCTGATCTTCGAAAGAAAGGGCGCCTTCGCCGATGTCGCGATTGGTTTCGATTTTCGGCAATGCGCCACGATTCATGCCATTTGCAATGGTTGAAATCACGCGGCTCATGCCGTCAGGGGTTGGTGTGAACTCAAACCCGGTACGCGTCGGATAACGGCCGGTCATCAGCATTGCGCGTGAAGGCGCACACGTACCAGTGCCGGAATAGGCTTGCGTATAAATCGCGCCTTCTGCCGCCAGCCTGTCAATATTGGGCGTAGGTACCCGACCCTCAGCGACGCCGCCACCAAAGGTGGAGAGGTCATTGTACCCGAAATCGTCGAGTAGGATGAACACGATATTCGGCGGCCGCTCATTGATCGGTGATGCCTCGGATTCCGGGCCGCGTTGCCAGGAGATGATCTGCGTCGGACCGACGTCCATGCGGTTCGCCTTCGCCTGGTTCAACACCACATGTGTGAGCACGCTGGTGCGATTGAACCAGAGCATCAAACCGGCGCCGAAAATGACGACCAACACACCTAAGAGGAATTTCTTCAGCATCGATGTCGCTCCTACTCGAACAGTCGCTCACAGCCCGTACCTGACAGGAGGGCATCGACCGCGCCGCGCTCATTGTCGGACAGGGCTGCATGGTCGTCCCGCAGCCAGCCCAGGCATTTCGCCTGGTACTTGAAGGTCGGCTGCGTCCAGGTGCGACCGTCAATCTCGGTTTCGAAACTGTCGTCGCCATTCATGACCGCCATTGCGTTGGCGATCATAGCGGGCGCGTAGGTGCGACCGATTTCTGCCAACAGAGGTTGCAGGGCGCTGGTGGCTTCTTCAGCGGTGAACCAGTCATCCTCCGATACCTTCAGGCCGGACATGTCCTCCATGATATCCACCCAGGCCCGCACCCGCTGTGAAATCTTGCTGGTGATGGCGGCCGAGGTCGGCTCAACAATTGCCAGTTGGGTGAGTTGTCCAAACAATGCAAAATCAGCGGATGACGGGCGCGCGCCAAGCACAAACCCTTTGCGGGCAATCAGCTTGTCGAGGATGTCCACAAGGCGTGCATATGATGTTTCGATGGTCTCGGCGGTGACATCGTTGGACCCAACCACATACAGGCGATCAATTTGACGCTTGGCAAAATCGGCCGCGAACTGTTCGGCCATTTCCGCCGGAGCGGTGTTCATCCCCCAATAGACCAGCAACGGCGCAGCATTGCGCCAGTCGGCCTCGTGCGCCCAACGGAAGTGGAACATGGATTTGGTCAGCCATTCGTCCGCATAATCCTCGATCAGTTCATTCAGGAACCGCAGGATCGGATCGGTCGGAATCACAGAGCGATCTGACTGGAGCGTTTCCAGTCGCCTGATGATAGGGGTCGAATCAGTCACCGGCACCAGCGCGTCGTCTTCGCCGTCCGGGAAAAAGAAGGTTGGCAGCAACCGTACCTTCGGTTCGGGATAGCCTTCGGGAATGTTGCCATTTCCCCAATACACGACATAGGGCAGGCGGCGGTAGCGCAGAACACCCAGCATTTTCCGCGTGTAGGGGGAGCCCGCAGCTCCTGTAAGTTCGATGCGCTGCGATGTGGCCATGCTCTTCCTCCTTGGCGGTGCAGGCTTACAAATGGCATTTCAAATGTCAATAAATGGGTGCCGATTTTCTGCCGATCTACGCTCGCTTTTCCTTGGAGAATTCTGCTAGTTTGCGCACCAGGATAACGGCGACACGGAGAACAGTCGGATGAAAATCGCATTTGTCGGTTTGGGAAACATGGGAGCAGGCATGTGCGCCAATCTGGTCAAGGCCGGACACCAGGTGGCGGCGTTCGATCTTAATCCTGAAGCGGTGCGACATGCTGCCGAAGCGGGGGCCAGTGCTGCAAAAACGCTCGCAGAGGCCGCGAACGGGGCTGAAATCGTTGTGACGATGTTGCCAGCAGGCAAGCATGTCTTGTCGGTCTATTTCGGTGACGATGGTATCGCGGCGAACGCCGCAGCTGGGACCTTGTTCATCGATTGCTCGACCATTTCTGTCGATGAAGCGCGCGAGGCGGCGGCGCAAGCCGACAAGGGTGGCTTCCTCATGGTCGATGCACCGGTCTCCGGCGGCACAGCAGCGGCGAATGCAGGGACATTGACCTTCATGGTCGGAGGTCCGGACGCCGCCTATGACAAGGCCAAGCCCGTGCTCGACATTATGGGCGCAAACGTTGTCCATGCTGGTGGGGCCGGAAACGGCCAGGTTGCGAAGATTGCCAACAATATGCTGCTCGGTATTTCGATGATCGGTACCTGCGAGGCATTCAATCTGGCGGAAAAACTCGGCCTCGACGCGCAGACCTTTTTCGACATTTCGTCGACGGCATCTGGCCAGTGCTGGTCGATGACAAAATACTGTCCAGCACCGGGGCCGGTCGCGGCGGCGCCGTCCAATAATGATTACCAGCCGGGATTCGCCGTCGCGATGATGCTCAAGGATCTACGCCTGGCGCAACAGGCCGCCGCAAGCAGCACGGCCGATACGCCACTCGGCGCGCAGGCCGAGGCGATCTACGCCAAGTTGGACGAAGACGGTTTTGCCGGGCTCGACTTCTCTGGCGTCATGCGCCGGATTCGCGGCGAAATCTGACAGTGCGTTTCAGTCGAGCAGCACACAATTGACCGTTTCGCCAGCCTCCCGAGCAGGCGAATCGATCGGACGGTGAACAAGCACGTTCGCTGTCACGAAAGGCGATAGCAGGGAACTGTCCTGGTTGCCGGCAAGCGAGACGATGCGTTCACCAGCGTCACCAAAAGACACGATCCCGCGCGAGAAGGATTCGCGGCTGCCATTGGCGTCCATCGGTGCGTCCAGCCTGGCCTGAATCGTGGCTGCTTGAGCCGAGCGCCCAAGCATCTGAAGCAAGAGCGGCCGTAGGAAAAGATGAGCGCACACCAGCGCCGAGGCCGGATTGCCCGGTAAGCCAAGCACCCATTGCGCATCGCTTTTCGACATCCAGGTCGGCTTGCCAGGCCGGACCGCGATTTTCGAGAACACGGTCTGGAAGCCCAGGTCGGCGAAGGCGGCTTTCATATGATCATGATCGCCGACGGATGCGCCGCCAACCGGCACGAATAGGTCGGCGTCTTGCGCCCGTTTGATGCGCGCCTTGATGTCGATCGGATCGTCGGGCGCGATTCCGAGATTGACGACGTCGCCGCCCCAGGCCTCGATCAAGGCTGTCAGCGTGTACTCATTTGAGGCAATGATCTGGCCCGGTGCGAGGGTTGAGCCGGGTGGGCGCAGCTCATCGCCATTGGCCAGCAGGGCGACGCGCGGCCGGCGGATGACCGTTAGCTCGGCGTGGTTTGCGGCGGCACAGATGGATAGATGTCGCGGCGACACGCATGTCCCTGCGTTCAGGATCACATCACCTGCATTGAAATCGATCCCGGCGGCGCGAATGTGGCGCGGTCCGCCTTGTGCCTGATTGATCTCGATCACGTCGCCGGTCCGTGTCACGTCTTCCTGAATGACGACATGGTCGGCGCCGTCGGGAATGACGGATCCGGTGAAGACGCGCACACACGTGTCTGACCTGACCTGGCCCGCGAACGGATGTCCGGCCGCCGCCTCGCCAATCACGTGCAGCTTTGCGCCCGCCGTCGCGTCCGCGATCCGGACCGCATAGCCATCCATGGCTGACATATTGTCCGGCGGGTGCGTGTGCCTAGCCAGAACCGATGTCGCCAGCACCCGGCCGACACAGGCATGCAGCGGGGCCGTTTCGGTTTCACCCAGCGCCGGAACCGTGCCGATGTGGTGCAATGCTTCAAGACGCGAAATCAATCAGGATCCTCCAAATGCGCGCAGCAGCAAACGTGCAGCAACGACGAAAATCAACGCTGCCGTTATGCCCTTGACCAGGCGCTCAGGAAAGACACCCAGCATGAATCTGTGCCCAATCCAGCTGCCGATCAGGACGGTCGGGACAAGCGGCCAGAAGGGCAGGACGGCAGACAGTGCATCGGTGCCTGACAGGGCGATCAGCTTGCCGGCCAGGCCAGCGACGGAATTGGCCGCGATGTAAGCGGTGGCCAGGGCCGCAATCTTTCGCGGACGATCCCAAAGCAACAGGTGCAGGACCGGCGCGAGGAAGATGCCGCCGCCGATCCCGACCAGGCCCGACAAGTAACCGATGGCGGCCCCGATCACCGGCGCCAGCCACCGCGGGCGCGCCGTTGAGTCTGGCGCTGACGTCCCGGCGCCGCGAAAAGTCGTCCAGGCGAGGTTCGCGCTGGCCAGAAACAGCGATGCGCCGAGCAACAAGATCAACGCGTGATCAGTGATCGGCGTGAGCCCGCCCACGAATGCCGCCGGGACGGAACAGGCGAGGATCGGCCAGACCCCGGACCCGGCATACAGGCCAGCCCGGTACGATTTCCAGCTGCCGGTACTGGTGACGGTGAAATTGCAGACCAGCGAGATGACCGGCACCAGGCTGATCTGCAGGCCGGAAAAGACGAGCAGGGCCGTATAGGTCGAGCCACCACCGAAACCGACGCTTGAATATAGAATGGCTGTCGCCAGGAAAGCGCCAATCAACCAGATCGGGATCATTTGGATCGCCTTGTAGATTTCATCCGATGCGCCTGACTAAAAGATGGCCAATTCAAGTTCCAGACACTAGCTATAGCGAACTGAAACGAAAGACTATTAGGACACATCCATGACCAAGCTACCTGATGTTCCGGCCCCAGGCGGACGTCTCGATCCGGATCTGGATTTTCAATCGCTGAATGTGGCCGTGCTAACCGTGTCCGATACGCGAACGCCGGAGACCGACACGTCCGGTGACTTGCTCGTTGCCCGTATTGAAGAGGCCGGACACAAGGTCATTCGCCGAACGATCCTGCGGGACGACATACAGGGCGTCCGCGCCGGTGTGAAAGACTGGATCGACGATGGCGAGGTTGATGTTGTCATCTCCACGGGCGGAACAGGGCTGACGGGGCGCGACATCACGCCGGAAGCTGTGACGCCGCTTTTCGACAAACGGATCGAAGGCTTCGACATGGTCTGGCACACAGTCAGCTACCAGAGCGTCGGCTTGTCGACCATGTTGTCACGCGCCTGTGCCGGCGTTGCCAACGGGACGGTGATCTTCTGCCTGCCAGGGTCTAACGGGGCGTGCAAAGATGGCTGGGACAAGATCATTCGCTGGCAGCTCGACAGCCGCCACAAGCCCTGCAACCTGGTCGATCTGATGCCGCGCCTGACGGAGGTCTAGAGATGGCAGACAAGCTCACTCATCTCGACGCCGATGGGCGCGCGCGAATGGTCGATGTCGGTGACAAGCCCCACACGATGCGGACGGCGAAGGCGGAAGCGCGCCTTCTGGTGAATCGAGAGACCATTGCGCTGGTGCGCAGTGGCAACGCGAAGAAAGGTGACGTGATTTCGGTGTCGGAAATTGCCGGGGTCATGGCGGCCAAGAAGACATCTGACCTCATCCCGCTTTGCCACCCGCTGCCATTGACCAAGGTCAAGGTCCATATCGAGATCGAGGACACTTCGCTTAAGATTTCCACCGAAACGCGCACCACAGGCCAGACAGGCGTGGAAATGGAAGCCCTGACGGCAGCGAGTGTGGCGGCGCTCACTTTGTATGACATGCTGAAAGCTGCTGACAAATCGATGACGATCGAAGGCGTGCGCCTGATCGAAAAGACCGGCGGCGTGTCGGGTGATTACAAGCGCGAAGATTGATGGCAGCTATGACAAGCTGTGTCTTGCCCTCCAACGGGCGCGAGGGTAAGCGGGCTGCATGACTGATACGCCATTGACCGTCGCTGGACGGGTCTTCAATTCACGCCTGATCGTAGGCACTGGAAAATACGCCTCCTATGCGCAAAACGCTGAGGCGGCCCGCGCTGCCGGGGCCGAGATGGTGACCGTCGCTCTGCGGCGGGTAAACCTGTCAAATCCGGAAGAAGACCGCCTCCAGGATTATGTCTCGCCAGACGAGTTCACATATCTGCCGAACACAGCTGGATGTTTCACAGCCGACGAAGCGGTGCGGACGCTGCGCCTGGCGCGCGAAGCCGGCGGTTGGAATCTGGTCAAGTTGGAAGTCTTGTCCGATCAAAAGACTCTCTACCCGGATATGAAAGAGACGTTGCAAGCGGCCAAGGACCTGATCGCCGACGGGTTTGAAGTCATGGTCTATTGCTCTGATGACCTGGTCTATGCCCGCAAACTTGAGGATGCCGGCTGCGCGGCGATCATGCCGCTCGGTAGCCTGATCGGTTCAGGGCTCGGCATTCAGAATCCACTGAACATTCGCTTGATCGTCGAACAAACCCGCGTCCCGGTCATCGTTGATGCAGGGGTCGGCACGGCGTCGGATGCGGCGCAGGCCATGGAGCTTGGGTGTGACGGCGTGCTGATGAACACCGCGATCGCAGAAGCCAAGGACCCGATCCGCATGGCGACGGCAATGAAACATGCCGTGATTGCAGGGCGAGAGGCTTATTTGGCAGGGCGCATGGGCCGGAAGCGTTATGCCGACCCATCTTCGCCTCTGGCGGGGTTGATCTAGCTCTCGGCCAAGGCGCTTTCGATCAAGGCCTCAACGCGTGGAATATTAGCGCCGTTGACTAGATCTGTTCCGACGATGAATATCGGTGTGCCCGATTGGCCGAGCGCGCGGGCGAGGCCTTTGGATTCCGCCACGGTTTTCTGAACATCGACCGATTTCATATCGGCCCGCATCTTGGTGACATCGACCCCGACCGATTCAGCCGCGGCATCGATGATCTCTGGTCCGAACCCGGTGCCATTGTCGAGTTCCATCAGGGCCAGGTGCATTTCGATATATTTGCCCTGCTTGCCAGCAGCCAGTGCGGCGAGGGCGGCTTTCTCGCTTTCGGCGGACAGGATCGGGTATTCTTTGAACACGACACGAACCTGGTTGTTGTATTTCTCCGGCAGTTCCGCGGCCCAGCTCGCAGAGCGCTTGCAATAGCCACACCGGTAGTCGAAGAATTCGACAACCGTGACCGCCGCGTCAGCCGGTCCGATCGAATAGTCACCGGCATAGTTCAACAGGCGATCCTGGTTCTCGGCAATGGCGGCACGTGCGAGCTCGAGCTCTTCCAGTTGACGCTTTTGAGACAGCGCGATCAGGGCATCTTCGATGACCTCGGGGTTTTCCATCAGGTAGTCATAAACGACCTTTTCAATCGCTTCTTTGCTGGAAGTGTCGATCTGTTCCTGGGCGCAGGCGGGCGTCAGGGCAATTGCTGTGGCCGCCACGGCCATGCTGAAAATGCGGGTCATTGAACAGGTCCTAACTCTGATATTTTTCATTGTTTGCCATGCAGATGCTTCAAATGGAATGAATCGCAAGCGGAAATGTCTGACAATCGCGTGAAGCGCCTAACGGCGACGACGCCAGAACACTTCGTTCTCAGGCAGCGCTGGGTCGGTGGCATTGCGGATATCGCTGGCCTGACGGAAGGCAGGCGTGTTTGGGGTCAATTCGCCGATGGCTCGCTGCGCAAAGGCGTGCGCGCGCGGATAATTGCCGATATTGTATGCCGCTTCCGCTGTGGCGACCTGTGCCATTGGGCGGTTGTCCTGCTTCTCATAGACAATCGCAAGCTGCGTCCACGCGAACGCATTGTTGGGCTCGGCGATCAGCGCATCACGGAGCGCCTCTTCTGCGAGTTCGACATCCCCTTCGTTTGCGCGCACCAGCAGCGATCGCGCCAGCGATACCTGAATCAGCGGGTTATCGGGCAGCAGTCGATTGGCTTCGATCAAGGGATCTATACTCTCGACCGGCTTGCCGGTTTCGAACAGGATCTGGCCTTTGAGCTCGTGGAAATAGGGGTTCTCCGGCTCTTCCTCGATCAGCGAATCGATTTCGCGCAGCGCGGTGCTCAAATCCGCAACCTGCATGGCTGATATTGAGCGGGCATAGCGTGCAGGTGCCGACAGGTCGGTGGGCGGATAGTCTCGGAAGACGCGGGCGGGTGGCTCGAGGAAGCCGACCAGTTTCGCTTTCATCATCGCGAACTGTTTTTCAACCTTCGGGTCTTCCGGCTTGTCGGCCAGGCCGGACTCTTCGGCCAGAGTGCGCGTGGTGCGCACGCGCTGCGACGACATCGGGTGCGACCGGAAATAGGGATAGCGGCGCGCTTCGGACAGGACTTCCTGATAGCGAAACTTTTCGAAGAACTCGACAATGCCCATCGGAGATTGTTCGAGTTCGGTCAGGTATTGAACGGCACGCGTATCTGCCATCGCTTCCTCGGCGCGCGTGTGAACGAAGAAATTCAGGGCGGCAAATTGCTGCGAACTGGCAATCAGCGCGGCCCCGGCATCTGGCGCGCCGGCGGCGATGGCGAGGACGCCAAGTCCGATAGAGATCAACGCCGGACGCGTCGCAACACTCGCGGCGCGGGTTCGTGTAACGGTGTGACCGCAGGCAATGTGACAGGTCTCGTGGGCAATCACGCCTTTCACTTGCCGGGCATTGTCAGAGGCCATGATCAGGCCGGTATGGAGGTGAATGCGTTGCCCGCCAGCTACGAAGGCGTTGAGGCTGGGATCATTGATGATGTAGAGGCCGACATCGTTGGGTTCCAGGCCCGCGACTTCGAGGATCGGGTCGGTCCACTCGCGCAGGATTTGCTCGATTTCGGCGTCGCGAATCAGGCTCTGCGCTGCGACCGGCAGGGTCACCGTCAGCCAGACCAGGCAAGCTGTGATCGATGTCAGAAGAAGTCTTGGCATTCACATCAGTCCTCGTTTGCCAGCAGGCTAAGCAATTGAATGTGGCTTGGCGAGGGCAAGATCTGCATCATGACGGAAATGTCAGACTAATTATTCAGCGAATTCAAAGACCAGATCCGGGTTCAGTGAAACGTCTACGGTATCGCCAGGTTGCACCGCATGCGTCGGCTGACAAGTCGCAAAAACGGTCTCGTTTTCGCTGACGCGCAGGCGGATTTCGGTCACCGCACCAGCCAGCCTGACCGAGACCACCGGTAGCGGTGCTCCAGCACCGATTTGAATCGCCTCCGGTCGATACCACAACGGCGTCGCACGCGCGCCAAGGGCCGCTTGCCACGCGGTGGGGAGCGTCTTCAGGGGCAGTTGATGCAGCGGCCCCAATGCCCGCGCGACAGCCAGATTGTTCGGCTGTTTATAGATCCGCTCAGGTGTGTCGACTTGCAGGATCCGGCCGGCATTGATCACCGCGACCTGATCAGAATGGACGAGCGCTTCACTGGCATCATGGGTGACAAGCAAGGCTGGGATGTTGGCCGCACGGACAGCGTCGAGCGCGGCGCGCCGGACCTGATCGCGCATCGCTGGATCCAGGCCAGAGAAAGGTTCATCGAGCAGGATCGCAACCGGCTCAGGCGCGAGCGCCCGGGCAATGGCAGTGCGTTGTTGTTCGCCTCCGGAAAGGTGATGCGGAAAGGCATCGCGGCGGTGCGATAATCCTAGCCGATCGATCCAGGTCTCGGCTTGTCGCTGACGGTCGGACTTGGGCAGCGCTCGCAGTCCAAACATGACATTGCCGAGAACGGACAGGTGAGGGAACAGTGCGAAATCCTGGAATACGAGGCCAATTCTGCGCTTCTCGATCGGCACGAAAGTGCCATCGCCGGACAGCAGTTCTGCACCGGATGCGACCGATCCGGTGTCTTGGCGTTCCATGCCGGCCAGCAGGCGCAGCAACGTAGTTTTGCCCGATCCGGATGGTCCGATCAGAGATGTCACCTGGCCGGGCTCCAGCGCCAGGCTGACCTGGTCAACCACCGTCCGGCCGGAAAAGGCGCGACTGAGCGATTTGGTGATGAGCGGGCGGGTCTCGGACATCGGGTCAGTTCCTCTCTGTGCGGCTCAGGCGCCAGGACAATAACAAGACGGGTCCGAGACCAGCCAACACGATCAGCAGGGAAGGCAAGGTCGCCTGCGCCAGGCGCTCGTCTGTGGCATAAGCATGGGCACGGACTGCCAGTGTATCCCAGCCGAATGGCCGCAGCATCAGTGTCGCTGGCAGCTCCTTGAGGATTTCAACAAACAGGATCAGGCTTGCGGCAAGCGCGCCTGGCGCAAGCAGCGGCAGGTCCACGCGAAAAAACTGGTTAAGGCCGCGACTGCCAAGGCTGCGACTGGCGTGGTCGAGGTTTTTCGGCAGGCGGTCGAGGGTCGATTGCAGAGGTTCGACCCCTGCGGATGTGAACCGGCTGATATAGATCCACAACAGGAAGGTGATGGCGATTGTGCCCGACAGAGCCTGACCGGTCTGCTTCAGGATAAACAATGCGCCAAGCCCGAGCACGACGCCGGGGGCGGCATAGCCCGCTGCGGCGACCGTTCGCGCACCAAGGCGCAGCGCTTCGCTGCGTTTGGTGGCCAGCGTGAACACCAATGCCGCGACAAAGGCTCCGACCGTGCCTGCAAAGCCGAGGGTCACAGTTGACTGGATCAGGGGCCAGATATCTGGCGCCGAGGCCCGTGTTGCCATCACCAGCCAGATCAGACGAAGCACCGGCGCAACGAAACAAACCAACAAGATGAGCGTGCAGATTGCTGTCGCTGCAAAGCGGAGCGTTGGTGCCAGCTGGGTTCGTCGTGGCGTCAGCCAGCGTGTGCTGGTTTGCTGACTGCCGCGCTTGCCGCGAAGCAGGCGTGCTGCGAGCAGAAACGCGCCGGCGATCACGATCAGGGGCAGGGCCAATCGCGCCGCCGTGTTCGGCTCACCGAACGAGGTCCAGGATCTGACGATCCCAACGCCGAGAGTCTGTACTCCAAGGAAATCGGCGGCGCCATAGTCTGCGGCGGCTTCCATCAAGGCCAGCGAAAGTCCGCCCAGCACCATCGGCAAGGCGATGGGCACGCCAACCCGCCAGAACAGTCCGAGCTCGGATGTGCCGAGGCTGCGGGCGGCTTCGAGTGTGGCGAGCGATTGCATCGTGAAAGCCGCCCGCGCGGTGATGTAGACATAAGGGAACAGGGTCGATGCCAGCACGAAAGCCAACCCGGAGGCACTGGACAGGTTCGGGAACCAATAATCCCTTGCTGACAAGCCGGTGGCGTCGCGCAAAGCGGATTGAAGAGGGCCGGCGACGCCCATCAGGTCGGCCCAGGCATAGGCCATGACATAGCCCGGCATCGCCAGGGGCAGGATCAGCGCCCAACTGAAAAAGGTCCGGCCGGGAAAATCATACAGGGTTGTCAGCCAGGCCGTCGGAACCGCCAGTCCGAGCATGATCAGCGCGGACAGGACGAGCACCCAAAGTGTCGTCAGCGTATACGGGACCAATCGATTGGCGAGAATATGATCCCAGGTTGCGCCGCCGCCTGCGGTCAGCCCGGCCCAGATCGCGACCAGCACAGGCAAGGCCACCAGCGCCATGATCAGCGCTGGTGGGATTGAGGATCGTATGGCAGCCGGTCGCAGCATGCGCATGTGTCTATGCTGCTCGCCGGGTTAATTCCATCCTGCGAGGTCGAACAGACGCTGCGCTTCGGCCTGGTTCTCGCCATAGATATCGAGATTAGTATCCGACGCCAAAAACCCCGGCACCTTCTCGGCCCCATCCGGCAGTGGCGAGCTGTTCAGCAGCGGAAGTTCCTTGGTTTCCATGGTCAGATAGGTTTGACCGGTCTCTGTTAGCAGGAAGACGATGAAGGCTTCGGCCAGGGCAGGATCGTCTGCGGTGGCCGCAACCGCTGCGCCCGTAATGTTCACATGCGAGCCAGATCCGGCGGAAAACTCGGGTAGCAGGAATCTCGTATCTGCTGCCACTTGACGGTCTGCTTCCGTCTCGCTGGCGCCAAGACGGACCCAGTAGTAATGATTGACGATGGCGATTGAGCATTGGCCTGCGGCAATCGCCCGGATCTGGTCAGTGTCGCCGCCTTGCGGGTCGCGCGCCATATTCTCGACGATGGCGCTGGCCCAGGCACCGGCTTGGTCGGCACCATAGCGGTGAATGAGCTCACCCATCAGGGAGAGATTGTAGATGTTGGACGACGAGCGCACGCAAATTTCGCCTGCTTTATCCGCTTCGGTGAGCGTGTCCCAGGTGGCCAGATCTTCGCTGGTCCACCGCGCCGGATCATAAGCGATGCCGCGCATGCGCCGCGCCACTCCGTACCAGTGACCGTTATCCTCACGGAAATTGGCAGGGACTTTTGCGTTCAGGTCATCGCTGATCAGGGATTGGGTCAGGCCGGCATCCTTGAATCGCCACAGGGCCCCGGCATCAGAGGTGATGACGAGGTCAGCGGGGCTGGAATCGCCCTCCGCCTTCATGGTCTCGATCAGTTGATTCGCGTTGGCCTCGCGGACATCGAGAGTCACCCCAGCTTGTTCTTCAAACATGTCGTACAGGACCTGGTCAGAATCATAGTGCCGGGCGCTGTAAATGGTCAGCGTCGGTTTTTCGTCAGTGGCTTGTGCTGCGTCAGTCGAATCGGAGGGGTTTGAGCACGCCGCGACTGCTCCAACGAGCAGGCTGAGGCCAGCAATCATATGAGTGCGATAAGTCATGGCAGCCTTCTGTCATAAATGAGAAGCATTCGCAACTAGGTATTTTCCACTGGGAATCGCGCGATTGGTGCAAGACTTGCAGGCGTTCGCCTCGTCGGTGAATTCGCTCGCATTCGCCGGCCTTTTTCGCTGCACTCACCATCGGGGTGGACTGCAAAAGTGTCGGGGGACGTATGAAAGAGATCGTACTGGATTTGGGACCGGTGAATGCCGTGGACGAAACCGCGTTCGCGCAAGCGATTGAAAGTCTTGCGCGCTGGCAGGAGCAGCGCGGCGGTCAGGGGTGGCGCGAACGTGATGCTCCAGACCTAATGATCAAGACGGTCTGCAATCGTACCGGCGAGCTGCGCAAAGCCGTCATTTTCCAGAAACAAGAATGGGCGTCTGCGTTCATGAATTTCTGGCAGGAGCAACGCGGCACAGGCTAATTGTCGCGACTATGTGATAATTTGATGGTGCGCGGAAGCGAGGCTGCTACAACGCGCGCATGAGTATTCCAAAGCGAACAGTTCAATCCGTTGCTGTGATTGGCGGGGGTATTATCGGTCTCTCGTGCGCATTGGCGTTGGCCGATAGAGGTGTTCGAGTCACGATTTACGACATCAACTGGCCACCCCGTGGGGCGAGCTGGGCTGCCGCAGGAATGCTCGCGCCGGCATTCGAAGCTGCGGCAGATCCAGATACGCATCCCGACTTGTTCCGGCTCTGCGATGTCAGCGCTCAGCTATGGCCAGACTGGGCCGCGCGCCTGCAAGTGCGTAGCGGCCTGCCATCCGGCTATCTGCCAGGCCCGTCACTGGCAGTCGCGACGACGCGCGCTGATGCCGAGATGTTTCGCCGGGTCGAGACGATCTTGTCAGACCACCCGCTGGCCCCAATCGACTGCACCTCGACTGTTCACGAGGTTGAGCCAGCCGTGACACGCGACGCCCGGGCAGCGCTTCTGCTGCCATCGGATGGCCAGGCCGATAATCGTCAGACCCTCGATGCATTGATCGCCTGCATCACAGGCCATGATCAGATACAGGTTTGCGAAGGCCCCGCGCCGCTTTGCGCGCACGAAACGGGCTTGGATCATGCAGGCCACGATGCAACACTGATCGCCGCTGGGTGGCAGTCCGGGAGCGTTGAAGTAGCCAGCGGATCCAAGTTGGTTCGCTTGGCTGATCTGGTGCCGTTGTTTGATAAAATCAAAACGTTTGGCGGCCAGATGCTGGCCGTGGCGCCGATTGAGCAGGCACCTAAAATGACGGTGCGGTGCGGGCATCTCTACATCGTGCCTAAGCCGGATCGCATCATAATCGGCGCAACGACGGAACCCGGACGCATACTTGAGCAAGCCGATCCGGTGACAATTGCCGACTTGCGACGTCAGGCTATCGACCTCTGCCCGGTGCTGGCCGAAGCCCCGGTGATTGAATCCTGGGCGGGCGTGCGGCCTGGTACGCGGGATCATGCGCCCATTCTTGGCGAGACGAACATCCCGGGATTGTTCGCAGCCACAGGGCATTACCGCAATGGCATCCTGTTGGCGCCAATTACCGCAAAGATCGTGGCGGACTTGATTGTTGAGGGGCGCGTCACTGATCTGGGGGCGGCGTTCGCGCCGAAATTGCGTGACGTTGAGCAGGTGTGACTCCTCGTCAGAGTAGACGCTTCAATCAATGCAGAATAAGGCTCTCCACACAGGAGATTAATTATGCACACCATTGGTCCGCTCAGCGAAGATCAACTCGCGATTCAAGATGGAGTTGCCCGCACTGTCGCTCAGTTCGACGATGAATATTGGGCGAAGACTGATGAGACCGGCGACTGGCCAGAAGCGTTTTGCGATGCAATGGCGGAAGGCGGCTGGCTCGGAATTGCTTTCCCGGAAGAATATGGTGGCGCCGGCCTCGGGCTCACCGAAGCAGCGCTGATGATGCAGACTGTTACACGGTCCGGCGCGGGTTATTCCGGAGCCTCAGCCATCCATTTGAATATTTTCGGACCGAAGCCGCTGGAAAAATTCGGCAATAGTGAACAAAAGCAGGAAAACCTGCCCAAGATCATTTCCGGTGAAGAAAAGATGTGCTTCGCCGTCACTGAACCTAACTCGGGCCTCGATACGTCGTCGCTTGAAACCAAGGCCGAGCGGACAAATTCCGGTTACACGATCAATGGCCGCAAGATCTGGACGACCGGCGCGCAGCGCGCTGACAAGATCCTAATCATTGCGCGCACGACGCCGAAAGATCAGTGCGCGAAACCCTATCTCGGCCTGTCGCTCTTCTATACCGATCTCGACCGCGGCAAGATCGAAGCCAACCCGATTCCGAAAATGGGCCGTAAGGCGGTGGAGTGCAACACGCTGTTCATTGATGGCCTTGAAGTGCCGAAAGAGCATCTCATTGGTGAAGAAGGCGCGGGCTTTAAATACCTATTACAAGGGCTCAATCCAGAACGTGTGCTGTTTGCCGTCGAGAGCATCGGGCTCGGCTTCGCGGCGCTGGAAAAAGCCTCGACCTATGCCAATGAACGTGTCGTGTTCGGACGCCCGATTGGCCAGAACCAGGGCATCGCCCACCCGCTCGCCAAGGCCTGGGCCGAACTGACGGCGGCGGAGTTACTCGCCTACAAGGCAGCCGGGCTCTACGACAATGGCCAGGAATGCGGTGCAGAGGCGAATGCGGCCAAGTATCTCGGCACGGAAGCCGGCTTCAACGCCTGTGAAACGGCGGTGCTGACCCATGGTGGCATGGGCTATGCGCGCGAATACCATGTCGAGCGTTATATGCGCGAAGCCATGCTCGCACGGATTGCACCGGTCAGCCGCGAGATGATCCTGAACTTCATCGCTGAGCGCGTTCTGGGCCTGCCGAAAAGCTATTAGGGGTTGGTTGCATGCCGCGCCGAGCCTAGCTCGACTGATATTCGTCTTCCGCCATCGCCTTCAGTTTCTCATGCGCTTCGGCCTGCGGATCGTTGGACGAGAATTTTGACATCAGGAACATGATCGGCGCGAACAGTACCATCATGCCCTTGAACTTGATGTCACTGTCTTGCGTGAGCTCGGTTTGAGTGTCCGAGAGTGGTTTCAGGATATAATCCACATCGAGGTCGAACATCTTCCCGGTAATGTAGACACGTAGGCGTTCGTTTTCAGAAAATTCGGTGATTTCGCCGATCATCTCCATTTCTCGCCCGTTTTCGAGAAAGACCTGCCGAAACTTGGAGCCGACTTTTTCCGGCGTTTCGATCAACGGTTCATCCTCGATAATGTTCGGTACCCATTTCTTCAGGCGGTCATTGTCTTCCAGCCACAGGAATACAGTTGCGACAGGCGCGTCGATCACAGTTGTCTTTGAAGTTTTCATGGTCAGCTCTCCCATGCCTGATTTAGCATTTCGGCGAGGCCTTGTCTAAAGCCTGTCGGAGGTCGCGGCTTCAGCATTTCTCAATTGACTTCAACTCGAAAAAGAACAAAAACAGAACAAATGGGACGAACAGAGCTACACAACCTGATCCCGCTGGGCGCAATCCTGCACCGGGGGGCGCATCGGCCAAAAGCGCTTGAACTGGGCGCTGGCGTACGGCTGCGGCTAGGGCGGATGCATGAGGTGAGCGGGGCAGGGGCGGACATGTTTGCCGTCCTGGCGGCGGCGGCGCAGGACCAGCCGGTGCTCTGGATCGGTCTTTATCGGGATATTGCCACCCTCAATCCGACCGGGTTGCAGGCCTGGCTCAGGGTCGAGGACCTGATCCTGGTCGAGGCGGTTTCGCGCGCCGAGCTGCTCTGGGCCGCCGACCAGGCGTTGCGAGCATCCGGCGGGTTCTGCGTCATTCTCGACATGCCGGACACCTTGTCCCTGAAAGAGAGCCGGCGGCTGCAGCTGGCGGCCGAGCAGGGCGGCGGCATTGGGCTGTTGCTACTGCGTGGTCCGGCCAGCACCAGCGCGGCGCAAACGCGCTGGGACTGCCAGCCGCGCTGCACCGAACAGCCAAGCTGGGACTGGACCTGCCTGAAAGGCAAGAATGGTGAGGCGGGGCGCTGGCGGATGACGGGACAGGTCAGGGGACAGGAAGGAGGTGTGAGTGCCAAGGATACTCTCCATCTGGCTGCCACAGCTTCCGCTTGATCGCCTGACCCGGCATGGCGACACCCGCTTGTCCGGGGCCTTCGCGATCACGGCCGAGGAGCGCAATGCCTGGCGCGTTACCCATGCCAATGGCGTCGCCCTCAAAGCCGGGGTGAAGCCGAGCCAGGCGCTTGCCGATGCGCGCGCCATCTGCCCGGATCTGCTGACCGAGCCGAGCGACAAAGTGCGGGAGGAATTGCTCCTGCGGGCGCTGTGGCGTTGGGCTGATTGCCTGTCGCCGCGCGTTTCGCTCGACCCGCCGGATGGCCTGCTCCTCGATATTAGCGGCTGTTCGCACCTGTTTGGCGGTGAGCTGGCCATGGGACATGAGAGCCTGACTCGGCTCGGCGATCTGCAGATCCAGGCCCGGATCGGCATTGCGGACACCAAGGGCGGGGCACAGGCTCTGGCGCGGTTCGGCCCGGATATGGTCAATATCGCCAAGCCTGGTGGCCTGCGCGCAGCCCTCGCGGATCTTCCGATCGCAGCCCTGGCCTTGCCGGAGAAACTGGTCAGCGAACTCGCCCGGGCCGGCCTCTCCACAATGGCGCAATTGCAGGACCAGAAATCAGCCGAGCTCGCCCGCCGCTTCGGCCTGTATCTGACCCAGACCCTCGACACGGCGCTCGGCCGGGCGCCGGATCCGGTGACACCCAAGGCCGCCGACCCGGTCTATGCGGCGCGGATGACGCTGCCGGAGCCGATTGGTTTCGTGAAGGATCTTGAAGCGGTGCTCGAGCGCCTGGCGACCCGGATTTGCGGGCGGTTGGAGAGCGATCAGTGCGGTGCGCGGCGGTTTCAGCTGACGGTACGCTGTGTTGATACGGGGGACCACCATCTCGGCATCGGCTTCGCTCGGCCCTGTACCGACCCGATCGCCGTGCTGCGCCAGTTCTCGCATCCCTTGTCTGAGCTGGAGATTGAATATGGCGCCGACTGGTTCCGGCTCAGCGCCGAGCATATCGAGCCGATCCGCCTCAAGCAGGCCAGCTTTGGCGATGAGGCGAAGCGCACCGATGATCGCCTGACCCTGATCGAAACGCTCGGCAACCGGATCGGCTTTGATCATGTCCGCGTGTTTCAGGGCAAGGACAGTCATGTCCCGGAACATGAGTATGAGCAGGTCGAGGCGGTGCAGGCTGAGCCGCGCTGGGTGCAGGCCCCGCGTGAACGTCCGATCCGCCTGTTCACGCCGCCGGAATATGTCCAGGTCGAGACACCGGGCCGTCCCCCCAAGGCCTTCAAGTGGCGGCGCATGGACTTCCGGTCCGAGACCGCCCATGGGCCGGAACGGATCACCCCGCGCTGGTTCCGCGATGAGGATTTGCGCACACGCGATTACTGGAAGGTCCAGACCCGGCAGGGCCGCCGGCTCTGGCTGCTCAACTATCCTGGTGAAGAGACCGAGGACTGGTATGTCGCGGGAGAGTTTCCATGACCTATGTGGAACTGTTTGCGACCAGCAATTTCACCTTTCTCACCGGCGCTTCGCATGCTGAAGAACTGGTCACCCGGGCCCGCAAGGTCGGGTTAGGCGGGCTCGCTATTGCCGACAGGAATACGTTTGCAGGCATTGTTCGCGGCCATAGCGCCGCCAAAGATCTCGGGCTTCGTTATCTGGTTGCCACCCGGCTTGTGCTGATGGACGGGACCGAGTTGCTGGCCTATCCGCGTCATCGCAAGGCCTTTGGCCAGCTCTGCCGCCTGCTGACGCTGGGCAAGCGCCGGACTGTGAAAGGATCGTGTGATCTCACGCTTGAGGATGTGCTCGGCTATGGCGCCGAATGCATTCTGATCGGGCTTGGCGGGCCACAGTTTGAGGACACACTGAGCCAGCTGAAGGAGGCGTTTGATGATCATGTCTTTGTCGGCCTGACCCCGCATTATGATGGCGAGGATGCGGCGCGCTTTGCCGATGCGCAGGCCCAGGCCGACAGGTTGGAGCTTGAGACGGTCGCACTGGGCAATGTCATCATGCATGCTGCCTCACGCCTGATGTTGGCTGATGTCCTGTCCTGTATTCGCGAGAAGACCACGATTGACGAGCTTGGCCGCCGCGCCCTGCCGAATGCCGAGCGGCGGATCAAGTCCGAGTTCGAACTGCGCCGCCTGTTCCATGCCTACCCGGACGCGATCGCCAATACCGCCCGGATTGCCAAGGCCTGCCCATTCTCGCTGGATGAGCTGCGCTATGAATATCCGGACGAGATCACCGATGGGCTGGAGCCGAATGAGCGTTTGCGCAAGCTGACCGAGCAAGGGCTTATCCGACGTTATCCGGATGCAGTGCCGCTGAAAGTTCGCAGCATGGTCGAGAAGGAGCTGCGCTTGGTCGCGGAGCTCGATTATGCCCGCTACTTCCTCACCGTGCATGATGTCGTCACCTTTGCGCGCTCGAAAGGGATCCTGTGTCAGGGCCGGGGCTCGGCGGCGAATTCAGTGGTCTGTTACGCGCTCGGCATCACCGAGGCCTCGCCAGACATGATCACCATGGTGTTTGAGCGTTTCATCTCCGAAGCCCGGAATGAGCCGCCGGACATTGATGTCGATTTCGAGCATGAGCGCCGCGAGGAAGTGATCCAGCACATCTATCAGAAATATGGCCGCCATCGCGCCGGTCTGTGCTCGACCGTGGTGCATTACCGTTCGCGCCGGGCGATCCGGGAAGTGGGCCAGGCCATGGGTCTGTCGGTTGATGTGGTGTCGGCTCTGTCGAGCCAGGTCTGGGGCGTGTCCTCGTCCGATCTGGGGGATGAGCGAGCCAAGTCCGCCGGGCTCGATGTCAAGGACAAGCGCCTGCGCCAGACACTGGATCTGGCGCATCAGATTATCGGCTTTCCCCGCCATCTGTCCCAGCATGTTGGCGGTTTCGTCATTACCAAGGGACGCCTGGATGAGCTTTGCCCGATCGAGAATGCCGCCATGGCCGACCGGACGGTGCTGGAATGGGACAAGGATGACATTGAAGCGCTCGGCATGCTCAAGATCGATATCCTGGCGCTTGGCATGCTGTCCTGCATCCGCAAATGCTTTGACCTGTTGAGCATGTGGAAGGGTGAGGATTACACGCTGGCGACGCTGCCGCAGGAAGATCCGGCGGTCTATGACATGCTCTGCGAGGCTGACACGATCGGCGTCTTCCAGGTCGAGTCGCGGGCGCAGATGAACTTCCTGCCGCGCATGCGTCCGCGCACCTATCAGGATCTCATCGCTGAAGTCGCGATCATCCGGCCCGGACCGATCCAGGGCAATATGGTGCATCCCTATCTGCGCCGTCGCCGCGGTGAGGAAGACATCGTCTATCCGTCTGAGGCGCTGCGCGAAGTGCTGGAGCGAACTTATGGCGTGCCGCTGTTTCAGGAACAGGCGATGCAGATCGCCATCGTCGCGGCGGGCTTCAGCGCCACCGAAGCCGATGCGCTGCGCCGGGCCCTGAATGGCTTTCGCCGGCAGGGTGCGGTCGAGGATTTCAAGGAGCGCTTCCTCGCTGGCTGTCTGGAACGCGGATACGAGAAGGAGTTTGCCGAGAACTGTTTCAAACAACTGGAGGGCTTTTCCAGCTATGGCTTCCCGGAAAGCCATGCGGCGAGTTTTGCGCTGCTGGTCTATGCCTCATCCTGGATCAAGTGCCACCATCCGGAAGTGTTCTGCTGCGGGCTCCTGAATGCCCAGCCCATGGGCTTTTATGCCCCGGCGCAGATTGTCCGCGATGCCAAGCAACATGGCGTGGTGGTGCTGCCGGTCTGTGTCGAGAACAGTTTCTGGGACAATGTCCTGGAGCCGCTGCCGAATGGCGGTCTGGCGGTGCGGCTGGGTTTTCGCCAGATCAAGGGCTTTGCCGAAGAGGACGGGCACTGGATCGCCGCCGCGCGCGGGGCGGGCTATGGCTCGGTCGAGGCGATCTGGCGGCGGGCCGGAATTGGCCGCGGGGCGCTGACCAGACTGGCCGGGGCGGACGCGTTTGCGGTCTATGGCCAGGAACGCCGCGATGCCCTGTGGACGGTGAAGGGGCTCGGCGGGGATCGCCCGCTGCCGCTATTCGAAGCTGAAGGAGAGGGCTTGCCGGACATCGAGGCCAACCTGCCCGCGCTCAGCCTGCAGGAAAGCGTGTTCGAGGATTATGTCGCCACCCGCCTGACGCTTCGTGATCATCCTGTGAGACTGCTGCGCGAGCGCTTGCCGAACTTCGCTGCGGCTGAGCACCATCGCACAACACCGGATGGGGTCTGGCTCTCGGTCTCTGGCCTGGTCATCACCCGCCAGCGCCCCGGCACAGCGAGCGGGGTGATCTTCATTACGCTGGAAGATGACACAGCGGTGTCGAATGTCGTGGTCTGGCCGAAGACGTTCGAGAGGTTCCGCAAGGAGGTGATGGCCGGGCGATTGTTGCATGTGAAGGGCAAGCTGCAGCGCGAAGGGACGGTGACGCATGTCATCGCAACCCATATCAGCGACCATTCGCACTTGCTCGACGGCCTCGGCTATCCGGAATTTGCTGGCGAGCGTATCGATCCCTCGCGCGACAATGCCGACGAGGCCAAACGGCCTATGCCCGATCACCGCACCGGGCCGCAGGCCGGAAAACGGCGTGCTGTGACGGATGCAATTACCGCTGAACTCCAAGAGGCGCACCGGGCCCGCATCGCGGCTGGAGTGAGGCACCCACGCGAGCAGGCAAAAAAACTGTTCTACAGCCGCGACTTTCACTGATGACGTCGATTCGGGAGATGGCATGCAATCGAAACGAGCATGGTGCTTGCGCAGCACACTCACGAACTCGTTATTTGAGTTACGCCCAAATTCTCTGCTTGGTGTAAGCAGTGAGGAATCTAACGATTCGAATGGGGAGGGAGAACGAAGACCGCCCGGCGGTCTCGTTAAACTGAATCGATGATTGCGCGAACGTTTCGGACCATCCAGGTTGGCGAACAAGGGTTTAGTTTTGACGTCATGATCTATGGCGGCGAATTGACTGATCGCCAACCACTTCTGATCCTGCACTCCATCGAGTTTCCAATGCCGCCCTCGGAAGACGTGTGCCAAATGTACTGGGACGCGGGGTTGCAGGTCGTATTTGTCCGACGCCCGGGATACGGCAATTCTTCACCTATGCCAGCGGTGATGATGACGGAAGCGACCATCGCCTCCGGCGCAACTGCGATGGCTGAAGCAGCCATCATCCTCGCCTTGATCAAGAAGCTCGATCTGAAGAACATCGTCCTGCTTGCCGTCGGCAGCTCCAACCCAATCTGTTATCGCCTGGTCCACATGATCAGCGAGCTGGAAAAGGTCGTGTTCATGAATCCGGCCTTCAATCAGGACATCCTGCCAGTGTTCCAGCCAGCCTGGTTCCGGGAGTCGCTGAAGCAACTCGTCGCTTCGAAGGGCGGGCTTCACTTTGCCGAAATGGGTCTGAAGCTGATGATGCGGAATGATCCGATCGAATTTTATCAGTCCATTCTCAAGAAAAGCCCGGGTGATATGGCGTATGTCAATGCGAATGTGGGCGACTACGAGCAAGCTGCCTCATTGGCGCTGCAGGTGCCGCGCGGTCGACTCTACTATGATGCCGCCATGTGTCTCAAACCGGATCCACTCTTGAAGGATCGGTATTTTTTGGGACTGAACGCTGCCATCTTGATTGGCCCTGAGACGACGGATCACTGGCGGACGGAGATGACCAAGGAAGCAGACCGGCTTGATTTGCCCCTGTATCGAACACGCACGGGGGATGTGTTTTGTGCGTACGCCTCGGCCGATGATCTGATTGCCCTGATCCACGACGAAATGCGCGCTGGCTTGACCCAGGTCGGGTAGGCGTAAAGCTTCAAAAACAGCATTGATATTCAGTGGATTCTGTTGAACCAATCGGTAGTCTCGGCGGCCCGGACCGCTGACACCAATCGGGTCCATCATGCTGCCATTGCCATTGTCTCATTTGCTGCAACCGACGCTCCTTGAGCTCGGGCGGCTGCCAGCGCGGACGACACAGCGGGTTTATCAGGACGTCGAAAGCCTGCGCGATCAGCGCTGTGACAGACGTCTGTTGCTTGACGGAACGTGGCGATTTCAACTTGTTCCCGGGCCAGAGGCCGCACCGGCGAACTGGCTGACCGGTCCGATCACGGACGAACCGTGGCGGGATATTCAGGTACCCGGCGTGTGGACACGACAGGATACCGGAGACCTACCGCATTACGCCAATTGGCAAATGCCGTTTGATTGCCCGAAACCGCCTTCGGTTCCGGGAACGAATCCGACCGGATTGTATCGCCGCGATATCAACCTCCCCGAGGACTGGCGCACCCGCAACACCGTGCTGCACGTTGGTGGATTCGAGAGCCTCATTCTGGTTTGGTGCAATGGAGTCTTCATCGGCATGGGCAAAGACTCGCGCTTGCCCAGCGAGTTTGATCTGACCACCGCCTTGAATACCGGACCCAACCGGCTCGCAATCATGGTCATGCGTTGGTGCGATGCGACCTGGATCGAGGATCAGGATCATTGGAACCATGGCGGATTACATCGGTCTGTCTTCTTGGAATCGCGCGGCGCAGTGCATGTGCGCGATCTCATAGTTGATACAGACTTTGATCCGCGCACGGGGGCGGGGACGGCAAGCGTGCGTGTCGAGGTCGCGGGCGACTCGGCTGGATGGCGCGCGCGTTCCTGGCTTGAGGATGAGATTGGCGATAAACTCGTCCAACCGCAAATCGCGCCGGTTGAGCAGTTCGATGTCACGCAATCCACCGGGGCGCAGTGGGCACAATCCTATGCGTTTCGAGCGTATGCTGCGAACATCGAGCTAGTTCTTCCGGGCGCGTCGCCCTGGTCGGCCGAGCAGCCAACTCGCTATCGCCTGATCACCGAATTGGTCTCTCCGGATGACCATGTGATCGAGTGTCAGGAAACGTGGATCGGCTTTACGCGCATTGATCTATCGGGCCGGCGCCTGCGGATCAATGGCGCACCCGTCGTGCTCATCGGCGTCAATCGCCACGATCATCATCCTGAAAATGGCAAGACGTGCAGCGAAGCAGAGATGCGGGCTGAGCTGATCACCATGAAGCAGCACAACATCAATGCGGTGCGCACAGCGCATTATCCGAATGATCCGGTACTGCTCGATCTCGCCGACGAATTGGGCCTTTACGTGATCGACGAAGCCAACGTCGAATGCCACGCACGTTGGACGGAAGTGGCGCACCATCCGGGCTATCGCGCGGCGATTGTCGATCGCACGGTTCGGATGATCGCGCGCGACCGCAATCATCCCTCGATCATTGGCTGGTCGTTAGGCAATGAAGCCGGTCATGGTCCGGCACATGATGCAGCAGCAGCGGCGGCGCGGCAGCTCGATCCAAAGCGGTTTGTGCACTATGAAGGCGCGGTCTCGCTGCGTTTGAGTTTCCCTTTTGGGCGCTCGCCGGAAACCACGCAGCAAGCGCCGTCCGCCAGCGAGTTGGCAGCCACCGACGTGGTCTGCCCGATGTATCCGCCGATTGATCATGTTATCGCGTGGGCGCGCTGGGCCGAAGCGAGTCAGCAAGACGATCGACCAATGATTCTGTGCGAATACTCGCATGCCATGGGCAACTCCAACGGTTCGATTGCCGACTATGTTGATGCCTTTTTTGAGGAGCCAGCGCTGGCTGGCGGCTTTGTCTGGGACTGGCGCGATCAGGGGCTCGCCGAATTCGATGACCAAGGGCGGTTCTTCTGGGCCTATGGCGGGCATTTCGGGGATGAACCGAATGATGCCAACTTCAACATTAATGGCCTGGTTGGCCCCGACGGTGCGCCGCATCCGGCGTTGCGCGAATATATGTGGGCTGCGCGGCCGATTACAGCGCGACTCGCGGAAGATGGCCGCTTGGAGATCCGAAACCGGCGGGCATTTTTGGACACATCTGATCTGAAATTGACCTGGCAACTCTTGCAGGACGGGATTTGCATCGAGCAGGGCGTGTCGCAGCTCGTGACCGAGCCGGGGCAGACGCAGTGGATCGAGCTTCCACACACAACAGCGCTGACCACCGGTTCAGAGTGGCATTTGTCTATTTCCTTCACCTCGCGGGCGGATGTGAGTTGGGCGGCCGCGGAACACGAAGTCGCCTGGGATCAGCTTGTTTTGTCGACGCCAGATCCCCGCGACGCGGCACCGCCGGATCCGTCGGGCGCTCAGGTCGATCCGAACAAGGCGGACACAACGCGACAGGGCGAGTTGTTGCTTGCTTATGGAGATGACGGTCAGATTGACGGTCTTTCTGCGGGCAGCGAGTCGGTCATCGTGTCAGCTGTCGCGCCTAGCCTGTGGCGGCCGCCGACCGACAATGATGGTGGCAAACCGGGTACGCGACCCCTGTTTCAAAACAGAACCGCCGAATGGGTGAGTTATGGTCTTCACGATTTGCGGCCTGGCGAGGTCAATGCCGAGGGATTCCGGACCGCGTCCGGTTTGATAAAACGGTTCACGCGCGTCTGGCATGGCGCCGATGGTCAGTCGTTGCAGCACGAAACACTGGTTCACTTTCCGGATGACAGGATTGTCTTCGATGAGACATTTGTCGTCCCGAAGGCATGGAAGGATCTACCACGTGTGGGACTCCGCTTCCTGGCCGCACCCGACTTTGATCACATTGAATGGTTCGGTCTCGGACCGGATGAGTCCTATCCGGATCGCAAAGGCGCACAATGCGTTGGTGTTTGGCGTTCCCGGGTCGCCGATCAGTATCATCCTTATGTGCGCCCGCAGGAATACGGAGCACACGAAGAGACGCGCTGGTTCCGTTTGTTGAACGCCGCAGGTGAAGGGATCCAGGTGACGCTTCCCACGCCCGCGAGCTTCACAGCGCGGCCGCATCAGACGGCAGACTTGGCCGCTGCGCAAACGCTCGCGGAGCTGCAGGCCAGCGAAGCGACTGAGATTCACATTGATGCAGCAATGCGCGGGCTTGGTACGGCCGCGTGTGGGCCTGACACGCTGGTGCGCTATCGAGTTGGGCCAGGCACATATCGATTGCGCTGGGAAGTGAGTTTCGTCAGAGGTCGCTAAACAGCTATTTCGGGCGAACGGGTTCGAACTCGAACAGCGAAATTCCGCGGGCATGGGCGTCGAACTTGAGCTTGCGATTGAGCGGTGCGTGCGCGCGAGAGGCGCAGTTCTGGCGATCGCAAAGGTAGCAGTTGACGCCAATCGGCGTCGCTACTTCCGTCGCCAGATTGGACCGATCGAAATAGACCAAATTGTCAGCATAGGCCTTATCGCAGCCGAGCCCGATGGCGACACGGGCCGGTGGACGGCCATGATAGCCGCGCGATCGCGTGATCGCTTTCGAGATCGACACATAGGTCGTCTCGTCCGGCATCTGCACCAATTGCGTCAGGGTTTCGCCCGGCTGTTCGAATGTACGGTGAATGTTCCAGCGAGGACAGGCGCCGCCAAACTTCGAGAAATGGAAACGACCGGCACTGAAGCGTTTCGACACATTCCCCGCCGCATCAATGCGTAAGAAAAAGAAGGGCACGCCTTTGGCATCGGGTTTCTGCAACGTGGTCAACCGATGAGCGGTCTGTTCGAAACTGGTGCCGAAGCGATGGCTGAGCAGATCGACATCGTATCGTGTGTCTTCGCAGGCCTTGAGGAACTTGTTGTAGGGCATCAGCAGGGCGGCCGCGAAGTAATTGGCCAGCGACACGCGTGCAAGACCGATGGCGCTTTCATCCTTGATCCCGGACTCGGACACGATCCCGTCGATCAGGTCCCTGTATTCGATAAAGACCAATTGGAAGGCGAGCTGGAATTGACGTCCGGTCGGATGCAGCAGTTCAGAAATGTCGATGCCAGACCGGTGACGGTCAAAATAGCGAAACGAGGATGGCATTGCCGAACTCGGCAAGATGCGGACTTTCAGCTTGTGCACCTGCTCCAAACGTTCCTGAATCGCGACTTCGATCGGCTTCCGGTCTTTGGTCAGATCGGCATGAAACTCCGAGGCGGTTTCATCCAGGGCTGGGAAATAGTTGTTCTGCTCGTGTAAGAACTGGCGCACGGTTTCGACTGGTCGCGCCGACTCTTCGAGAATCTCCACCTTTTCGCGGTCCGCGAGCGGATTGGCATCTGAATACGTGCTCAGTGCCAGTTCGCGATAACGCTCGTGCAAGCGTAAAAAGGCCTTCACCGTGTCTGGGCTGGCGCCGACCAGGTCTTCCAGTTCGCTCTTGCCAATTTGCGCGCCGCCAAACACGGGATCGCGCAAGGCGCTGACCAATTCATTGACCAGCCCCGCATCCATGTCCTGCGCCAGATCCGCGACATTGATGTCGAATTGCTCAGCCAGTTTCAGCAGGACGGCGGCGCTGACCGGTCGCTGATTGCTCTCGATCAGGTTCACATACGTCGCGGACACATCCAACCGCCGCGCAAACTCGGCCTGCGTTAGTCCGAGCTGAGCGCGCAATCGCTTTATGCGCGGGCCGATGATGAGCTTCTTTTTCACGCGCGTTACCTATAACAACATTTACAAACATTACATACGGGAATTTACATAACAAACAATGAAACCCAATAGATATAGGGGTGGGGTGGACGTGGCATGAGTTTTGTAAATAGAGGGGAATAGTTACAAATTGGGAGTCCAAGATGAATGCGACGCTGATCAAAGATGCCGTTTCGGCGGCAACGCCCACCCCACGCCACCGCCGTCCGGCGGAAGTCGTTGGAGCTGTCCCGGCGGCGTATGAACGCGTTTTGACCCATCGCGCGCTTTTGTTCATTGCTGACCTGGAGCGTCGTTTCGGCGGTCAACGCAAGATTTTGCTCGAGAATCGCAAATTGGCACAGATGCGCTTCGATGATGGCGAAATGCCAAGCTTCCCGCCCGAAACCGAACATATCCGCAAATCTGTCTGGGAAGTCGCACCGGTGCCGAAGGCCCTGCAGGATCGCCGCGTCGAGATTACCGGTCCCGTTGATCGCAAAATGATGATCAATGCGCTGAACTCCGGTGCCAAGATGTTCATGGCCGACTTCGAAGATGCGTCTTCGCCAACCTTTGACAATATGGTCGAAGGTCAGGCCAACATGATCGATTATGCCGACGGTAATCTCGCCTTTGACGACGAAGCCCGCGGCAAATCCTATCGCCTCAATGACGAAACCGCGACGATGATCGTTCGTCCGCGCGGTTGGCATCTCGAGGAAGCGCATGTCACGGTCGACGGCAATCCAATCTCGGCCAGCCTGTTCGATTTCGGCCTGCACATCTTCCACAATGGCAAGAAGCTGATGGAGAATGAGAGAGGGCCATTCTATTACCTGCCGAAGATGGAGAATTATCAGGAGGCGCGCCTCTGGAATGATGTCTTCAATTTTGCCCAGGCGGCGCTTGGCATTCCAAACGGCACGATCAAAGCGACTGTCCTGATCGAGACGCTGCCCGCCGCATTCCAGATGGATGAGATCCTGTACGTGATGCGCAATCACATTGTCGGCCTGAATTGCGGCCGTTGGGACTATATTTTCAGCTATATCAAGACGTTGCGCAATCACCCTGAATATGTCCTGCCCGATCGCGCCCAGGTCGGCATGGATCGTGCCTTCCTGAAAGCCTACTCGTTGAAGCTGATCCAGACCTGCCACCGTCGCCGCGCTCACGCGATGGGCGGGATGGCAGCTCAGATCCCGGTCAAGGGCGATGAGGCAGCCAATACAGCCGCATTCGACAAGGTTCGCGCGGACAAGAAACGCGAAGCCCAACAGGGCCATGACGGCACTTGGGTGGCGCACCCCGACCTGGTTCCTGTGGCGATGGAGGTCTTCGACGCTGAAATGCCTCAGGCCAACCAGGTTCTGAGTCAGCGCCAGTTCCCGAATGTCTCCGAAGCATCCTTGCTGACCCCGCATACTGGCGATGTCACTGAAGCGGGGATCCGCACCAATATCTCGGTTGGCATTGAATACACCGCAGCCTGGCTACGAGGCAAAGGCGCCGTGCCAATCCACAATTTGATGGAAGACGCAGCCACCGCCGAGATCTCCCGCAGCCAATTGTGGCAGTGGCTCACCCACGGCACGGAATACCAGACCGCCGCTGGCGTCTCGGAAGTGTTCACAGCTGACGCCTTTGATCGCCTGCTCAATGACGAGCTTGGTAAGATCAAGTCGACGCTGGGCGACAATGCCTATGCAGAAGGCCGCTACCCTGAAGCCACTGAGGTTTTCGTGGCGACGGCGACTGGCGACACGCTCGCAGACTTCCTGACCCTGCCAGCCTACGACGTCCTGCGCGACGCCAACTGATTTTACACGACACAACCAGAATTCGAACGAGGATAGTACAATGACCCAACGTCCAACCTACAAGCAGCTCATGGAAGAAACGCTGGAGCGTTACCCGGAGGGGCGCACGCGCGCCGGCCTGTCCATTGAAGATGTGGTTCAGTTGAAGATCCAGAACACGTATAACACGCACTTGGACATTGCGCGCGCCATGGCTAGCGTAATGCGTGAGGACATGGCGGCCTATGACGAGGACTCGTCCAAATTCACCCAGTCACTCGGTTGCTGGTCTGGCTTCCACGCGCAGCAGAAGATCAAGGCTGTGAAGCGCATGCGTGGCACCGCCAAGGGTACCTACATTTATCTGTCCGGCTGGATGGTTGCAGGACTGCGCAACACGTTCGGTCACCTGCCAGATCAATCCATGCACGAAAAGACCGCAGTGACGGATTTGATCCGCGAGATCTACACCTCGCTGCGTCAGGCCGACGAAGTTGCGCTGAACGATTTATTCCAGGAACTTAAAGCGGCGAAGGAGTCCGGCGCTGACCAGAATACGCTGGATGAGATCATCTACCGAATTGATACGTTCGAGAGTCACGTTGTCCCGATCATTGCCGATATCGATGCCGGCTTTGGTAATGAACACGCGACATATCTGCTCGCTAAGGAGCTGATCCTGGCGGGTGCCTGCTGCCTGCAGATTGAGAACCAGGTGTCTGATGCCAAGCAGTGCGGTCACCAGGACGGCAAGGTCACGGTCCCGCGCGAAGACTTCATCACCAAGCTGCGCGCCTGCCGCATGGCGTTTGAAGAGCTCGGCGTCGACGAGGGCGTCATCGTCGCCCGGACTGACAGCCTCGGCGCTGGCCTGACTCAAAAAATCCCGGTCTCGAACGAAGCGGGTGATCTGGCTTCGGAATACATCAAGTGGATCGAAACGGAAGAGATCACGGAAGCCAATCCGCTGAAGGATGGCGAAGTCGCCCTGATGCGAGACGGCAAGGTCACGCGCCCAGTGCGGATGCCCAACGGCCTCTACAAGTTCCAGGACAATACCGGCCGCGAGCGCGTCATTGAGGATTGCATCAGCTCCCTCACCGAAGGCGGCGCAGACTTGCTCTGGATCGAAACAGCGACCCCGAACGTGGACGAGATCGCCTCCATGGTGAACGCGGTCCGTGAAGTCGTCCCGAACGCGAAGCTGGCTTACAATAACAGCCCGAGCTTCAACTGGACCCTGAACCTGCGCAAACAGGTCCGCGAGCAGTGGATTGAAGAGGGTAAGATCGCCGAAACAGACTATCCGGCAGACGTTGCCCTGATGTCGGCCAAGCTGGACGAAACCGAGCTCGGCATTGAAGCGGATGCCCGCCTGCAGAGCTTCCAGTCAGACATTTCGGCCCGCGCTGGTGTGTTCCACAATCTGATCACACTGCCGACGTTCCACCTCACCGCGAAGGGCATGGACGAGCTGTCCAATGGCTATTTCGGCGAAGAGAAGATGCTGGCTTACGTCAAGAATGTTCAACGCGAAGAAATTCGCCGCGGCGTCTCGGCGGTGAAGCACCAGCACGAAGTCGGCTCGGATCTCGGCGACACGTTCAAGGAAATGGTGGCTGGCGACCGCGCCCTGAAAGCGGGCGGGGCGCACAACACGATGAACCAGTTCGTTGCGGCTGAATAACTTCACGCTCACTCCTGCTCAGCCGTAAAAAAAGCGCGCCGGTCTGATGATCGATCGGCGCGCTTTCCCGTTCAGCCCTCCCAGGCCCCGGGGGGTTATTCCATCTTGTTGAGAGCGTCGACGACAAGCTGCAGGTCTGTGCTCGAGACGTCGTCCAGAACGCTCTGGCGATACACTCGGACGCCAGCGCGCTGTTCCCTCATGGCGCGTTTTAGTTGCTCGTAGAACCCGACAGAGCGATAATGATACGGGTAGTATTTGCTGTACTGCTTGCGAGCGTCCTTGTTGCCACGAACCATGATCCGCATCAGGGCATCGGAAACGGCAATCTCGTCAGCCGTGTCGCGGGCATCGAGGATTTTCTGGACTTTCCGCTCCAGGGCAAAGCGTTCAATTCGCTTGTCATACGCCGTCTGGCGATCGCTGCCCCAGGCAATAACCTTAACCGGACGGTCCGTGCCAGTCTCGACAACGCGGGACTTTCCACCTCCATAGACGGTGACGTCGCGCGCCAGTGCTGGTGCAGTTAAAAGCCCCACCGCCCCGATCAGGGCAAGCAATCGCGGGCCGGTGACTTTGCTCAGTTGCATGAGTTTTCTAGCTCCAATCAGGCCATTCTGGCTTTTGCTAACGCTAGTCTGGCAATTTATTTCGAATTTGCAACAAATTACTATAGTTAACGGGGATATTCCTTATTTCGCCGAGCGCGATAAGGTGGTTCGGTTGGGCCCGAATGAGCGGAGGCGGACTGGAACATGCCTAAGGCAGTGATCGTAGGCGGGGGAATTGGCGGGCTGACCGCGGCGCTGACATTCGATCATTTCGGATGGCAGGTTGAAGTGCTGGAGCGCGCCGATGAGTTGGCAGAAGTTGGCGCGGGGATTCAGATCAGTCCAAACGGCATGAAAGTGTTTCGTGCCATGGGGCTGGAAGAGGAGATTTCGGAAAACGCCTTCGTCCCGCAAGCCCTGGAAATGCGATTTGGTCGATCGGGTCGACAGATCTTCGAGATTGAGGCGCGTCGCGCTGTCGTCGAGCGCTGGGGCGCGCCCTATCTTCATTTACATCGCGCCGATCTGATCAACACGCTCAGCCGGCTGTTGCGGCAGAAACAACCTGATGCCGTACGTCTGAACGCCGTCTGCACTGGCTACGACCAATCAGGCGTCTCGGCGAGCGCTGTTCTGGACACAGGGGAACGGGTGACTGGCGATCTCGTCATCGGAGCAGACGGCATTCATTCAGTCATTCGCACACAGATGCTGGGCAGCGAACAACCTGAATTCACTGGAAATGTCGCCTGGCGCGCCGTCGTCCCCATGGATCGTTTGGGAGATCTTGCGCCGCCACCGACGGCGTGCGTCTGGGTTGGGCGTCATCGCCACGCCGTGACCTATCGGTTGCGTGGGGGCACCCTGGCCAATTTCGTCGGTATCATCGAGCGTGCCGAATGGACCTCTGAGTCCTGGACCGAGCAGGGCAGCAAGGAAGATGCTTTGGATTGCTTCAGAGGCTGGCATCCCATCGTGACCAATCTAATCGAGAACGCGGACGCGCACTTCCGCTGGGCCTTGTTCGATCGTCGACCCTTGCCATCCTGGACGGACGGTCGCGTCGCATTGTTAGGGGATGCCTGCCATCCGACCTTGCCATTCCAGGCACAAGGCGCGGTGATGGCGATCGAAGACGCATATCTGTTGGCGAAGCTTTGTGCTGAAGCGCCGGATAAACCGGCTGGCGCGCTCGATACTTATGAGCAGACTCGTCTGCCGCGCACGGCGCGCGTTCAGGCTGCCTCCCGTTCGAATGCCAAACTGTTTCATCGCGCCAGCTTTATGGGGCGCGTGACCACCTATTTGCCACTTTGGATGCTGGGCCGGGTTGCTCCATCGGTCATTCGATCTCGGCAGGATCCGTTTTTCGCATACGACATTCGCGAAGAACCGCTACGGTGATGGTGTCGCGTCCGGGTCTGGCGACGCGTCAGCAGTTTGGGGCGGGACGGGCTCTTGCACGAACGCGGCTACGGGCATGTCGAACTCATAGCCAATCCCGCGAGCAAAACTGGCAAACCACTCCAGATCGGAATTGATCTTGAACAGCTGATTGGCCGGCTTGCGGAAATTGTGCGGCTCACTCTTGGCCTGATACAGGACAGTGGGCGTGCCGGTTGCCTGCACCGCGCGATACATCAGGATCGACTGCGTCGGGGGCACGCGCGTGTCGTTCTCGCCCACATAAAACAGCGTCGGCGTTTTCACCTTCCAGGCGTTTCGCAGCGGCGAGTCTTGCCAGTATTGGCGGCGTGGGGCGTTGCGGTCCCAAGGACGCCCGCCGAAGATGAACATGCGGGCAAAACGGGAATCGCTTTCGCCGTGCTGCGAGAGCCAATCTGCGACGCCCGCGCCTGAGGAGGCGGCTTTGAAGCGATTGGTGTGCGTGATCAGTTTGTTGACCATGTGTCCACCGGCGCTCCAGCCCAATTTTATGAGTTGATCCGGATCGGCCAGGCCTCGATCGATCAGTGCGTCGATGCCGTCCATCACATCATGATGGGCGTTTCTGAAGTAACGGCCGCGCATGTCACGCAGAAATGCGTCGCCATAGCCAGTCCCGCCGCGATGATTGGGGAGGAACACCATATAGCCTTGGCCAGCGAGGACGGGGAGATAGCTCGATGAAAACCAGGTGCCGAACCGGGACGAGGCTTGTGGCCCGCCATGCGTAATGGTGACCAACGGATAGTGATGGCCGGCCTGATATCCAATCGGATAGACCAACAATCCTTCGAGCCGGGCCCCGCCGCGTCCGCGCCAGGATACGGGCCGCTGCGCTGGCATCAAAAATCGATTTGGCCAATCGTCATAAACGCCTGTCAGCTTTTTGAAGCCATCTGTATGCGGCGTCATTTGGAAGAATTCGCCCGGATTGTCGGCTGTTTCGATGCGAGCGATGTGCCTGTCTGCGGTGGCATCATAGGCCCAATGCGTGACTGAATGATCGCCCTCGGTCAGCTTGCGCAGCGTCTGCGTCGCGATTGTATAATGATATAGGTCTGCGCGCAGGCCAGTATTGCCGAGAATGAACAGGCCCTCGCCGGTCTGATCCCAACGAAAATCCATCGCTTCCATGGCCATGCGTGGCAGGATGCGTTCTGGCGCCTTGCCGACCGTCTTGATGAAGACTTTTGGTTCATAGAAGTGCTCGCCGTCGGCGTTGACCGAGGCGATATAGGCCACCGCCTGGCTATCAGGGGACAAGCGCGGTAACGCTTCGCCATGCGCGTTCGCGGTCCAGCGGCGAGCCTCGGTGGTCTCGACGTCGTGTACGATGACCTCGCCAGCAAACGCAGAGTCATATTTGTGATCGGGGCGGCGCGAATAGGTCAGGTATCGACCGTCGCGCGAGAGGGTCACTTGCTGAACCGAGAAACCTCCTGCCACCACCGGATTCGTCGTTCGCGTCTCAAGATCAACTTCCCAGATCTCACGGTTCGCGTTCGACTCGAAGGGGGGGATGATCCAGCCATCGGCCAGCAGCTGGCCATCGCCATTGGATTGCTGCGCGGCCGCGATGAAGTAGAAGCCGCGACCATCGCGCCGCCAGATCAATCGCGCGATTGCTTCGCTGTGATCGGTGAGTTGTGTGACCTCCCCGGTCGCCAGATCAAAAAAATAGGCTTGCCGGTGATCATCTCCTTCTGGCTTTTCCAGAAAAGCAAATCCGCTGCCATCGGGTTTCCACCAGACCCGGCTCTGATTTTCATCTTGTTCTTGCGCAGGCGGTCCGGTCAGGAACTCACCGGTTTCGAGGTCGAGGATGCGACGCCGATCGACAATCTTGTTGTCGGACCAGAGCGTTTCGGTTTCCAGATAAACGAATATCCGTCCGTTCGGCGACATCGACCCGCCCGAAATTCGTGGGATCTCAATCATGTCTACGGGCGACATAGAAACGGGCGCAGCCGATGCATATCGCCCCGCAAGGCCGCAAATCGCGATCAGGAGAAGAACGACGCGGTGCATGCTAAAAATGTAGCAACTCAACGCGGCTCGGCAAATCCCAAGCCAGGGATTTCACTCAAGCGTTACCACCTGTCACGTGAAGATGAGCCGGATCGATGCCCAGCATGCCAAGCGTCAGCTCCCACTTTTTCGAGTGCGCTTCGCCGAATACGATGTCTGCATGCGGGTCAGACACCAACCAGGCATGTTCACTGAGCTCATTCTCGAGTTGTCCGGGACCCCAACCTGAGTAACCCAGCGTCATGGTCGCATGCGTCGGCGCACCTTCGGTGGCGAGCGCGCGTAAAACGTCGCGGGTCGCTGTCATCGAGAAATCGCTGGCCACTTCGACAGTCGCGTTCTCGCTGTAATAATCATTGGTATGAACAACGAAGCCGCGATCCGTTCCGACGGGGCCGCCATTGAGGACGTAAGTCTCCGGCACCGTGATATCCTGTTCGATATCCAGCTGTGTCAGAAGTTCCGGCAGGGTGAGATCATCAATCGGCTTGTTGAGCACCAAACCCATCGTGTAATCGTCGCTGTGGGCGCAAATCAGGATGACCGAGCGGGCAAACCTCGGATCACCAATCCCGGGCATCGCCACAAGTAATTTTCCGGTCAAATCCTGCACCATCGTCTCCTCTGCGCGAGTCCGACGCTAGCTGACGCGATAATTTTGGCAAGGTTTTGTCGTTGCGAGGATTTCTAAGCGGCCTATGTATGGGCTCAGATACATAGGAGAGATATCGATGACGATTTCTGTTGGTGACAAACTGCCAGATGCCACATTCATGGAAATGACCGCAAACGGCCCGGAGCCACGCAGCACGGAAGACGTGTTTGCCGGGAAGACGGTTGCCTTGTTCGCGGTTCCGGGCGCCTACACGCCGACCTGTTCGGCCAAGCACTTGCCGGGATTTGTCGAACGCCAGGGCGACCTTGCCGCCAAGGGCGTTGATGAGATTATCTGTACATCGGTAAACGACGTCTTTGTCATGGGTGCCTGGGGGGCGGACAATAGCGCAGAGGGCAAGGTTCGCATGCTTGCCGATGGCAATGGCGCGTTCGCGGCGGCTCTTGGCCTTGAAATGGATGCCAGCGGATTTGGCATGGGCCAGCGCTCTCAACGTTATTCAATGCTGGTCGAAAACGGCACCGTGAAGGAGTTGAATGTCGAGCAGGGCGGCGGCTTTGAAGTGTCCAGCGCCGACTATCTTCTGGGGCAGCTTTAAGGGCGGCTTCTCGTCTGTTGCAAAGTAGATCAGATACTCAGACTTTCGTAACGGAATCGGGTGAAAACGGCGTGTTTCCATGGGGAATGCGCCGTTTTTCGATGAATTATTATTGAAAAACGGAAAATTCCTCCCCATGTGAATCGTGGTTCAGATCAGGGAGGACCAATAAATGGAAACTAATCTAATCGTACTCGGCTTGCTCGCGATTGCGGGCTTGGTGCTGATCACTTCAGCTGTAAAAGTCGTTCCTCAAGGGTTTAACTATACCGTCGAGAATTTCGGGCGTTATACCCGTACACTTGGGCCCGGCCTTCATTTCATCATGCCGTTTTACCAACGGGTGGGGCGGAAGATGAATATGATGGAAACTGTACTCGATATCCCAACCCAGGAAGTGATTACGCGCGACAATGCGCAAGTCTCCTGTGATGCGGTTGTGTTCATCCAGGTCGTCGACCCTGTGTCAGCGGCATATGAGGTGAACAATCTCGAGAACGCCATCACCAATCTGTCTTTGACCAATATTCGGACCGTGGTCGGGTCGATGGACCTTGATGAAGTGCTATCCAATCGTGACGATATCAATGCGCGACTGCTGTCAGTCGTCGATGCGGCGACCAATCCGTGGGGCGTAAAAGTCACCCGGATCGAGATTGCCGACCTGTCGCCACCGGCCGACATTACCGAAGCCATGGCGCGTCAGATGAAAGCCGAGCGTTTGAAACGCGCGGAAATCCTGACCGCAGAAGGCGACAAGCAATCCGCCATTCTGAAAGCCGAGGGCCTGAAACAGTCTCAGATCCTCGAAGCCGAAGGACGCCGGGAAGCCGCGTTCCGTGACGCCGAAGCGCGTGAGCGGGAAGGCGAAGCGGAAGCCAAAGCCACCGCCTTCGTATCGGAAGCGATTGCCAAGGGTGACGTCAATGCGATCAACTACTTCCTTGGCCAGCAATATGTCACCGCGTTCGAGAAGCTGGCGTCTGCCGGCGGCAACAAGACGGTGATCATCCCGGCTGAGTTCAGCTCGATCATCGGCACGATCGAAGGCATTCGTGGCCTCACCGATGCGGCGAAAGATGCCGGCAGTGGCGGCGGTCGCACCGCGGTTCCACCGGCTGGAAGTCGCGGGTAGGGTCTGAGCATGGAAGCCTTTGACTTCACCTTATGGCCTCCGACAGCCTGGCATTGGCTGGCTGTCGGGCTCATCCTCCTCTCATTGGAGATGATGCTGGGCACGTTCGATCTGCTCTGGGTCTCGATCGCGGCGGGCCTGACCTCGGCCTTTACCGCGATTGCCCCGGACGGAATTGCCGGATGGCAGGGACAGCTCGTCTTCTTTGCGATCGCGTCGACGGCCTTGTTCATCCTCGGGCGGACCCTGTTTCGCCGGATGCGCGAGAATGTCGAAGAGCACCCGACCTTGAACAAGCGCATGGCCGGTACCGTTGGCCAGCGCGGCGTCGTTGCCGAAGATTTCTCAGGCGGTCTTGGCCGCGTGAAGCTCGGCGACACGATGTGGTCGGCGCAAAGTGTTGACGGCGCAAACCTTGCCAGCGGCGCAGCCGTCATCGTGGAAGCGACAGAGGGCAACATTCTGAAAGTGAAGCCCGCATAAGCCGCCGCCCCTGATCAAATGGAAAAAGCCGCTCCCCTCCGGAGCGGCTTTTTTTGGTGCCTCTGCGCGGCGAAGTTACCGAGAGCCGCGCAGAGGCAGAGTGACCGGAAACTCCTAGACCGATCACTCCGACAAGGATGCTTTGAAGCCCCAACCGCCGAACGACTCGGAAACGGCGGCAATGATTTCTGTTTCGCCGGGTTCAAGGTGCAGGGCGATACTGTCGACAAGCGAGACGGTGCCGAGGAATCGGTGGTCGCGCGAACGCCATTGTGCATTTCCGGCGTAAACGAGCTTGCCGTCGACAAACAGCCGGACACGATCGGAATAGCCGAAGTTCAGCGTGCGCGTGCTCGCGTCGTCCGATGCGACTGTGAAGCGCACCAGCGCTGTGTTCTTGCCATCGCGGATCGGGGCGACACGAGCGAGATTGGCAATGCCGTCATTCTCGACTGCGAGCTCGGTCCATTCGCTGTTGAGGGCGTCGAGGTCCGGCAATGTGTATGCGGCGCTGATCTCTTCTTCCTTGAATGCTTCAGAGACTTCGAAGGAATCGATCAGGCCCTCTGGCTGCGCCGGGGTTTCGCGCGGTTCACCGATGATTGTGTCTTCGTCCGTGGCGGAGCGGATTGTGATGTTGGAGAAATAGGCCCCTGTTTCAGTCATCCATGGGCGATCCGAGGCATAGATGCCGACGCGACCCGAAGGGCTGGTGCTGCGCAGATCCGGCACATGAATCAGCGGCGTCGACATGTCACCAACGAAAATATCTGCTTGGTCGCCAATGGCGACGATGCGGACCTTGATCCAGGTCTGCGCCGGTAGGTCGACCTCGAATGCCTCATTGGGGCCCGCATGAAGTTGCCAGGTCGACGCGCCATTGGTCGATACCATGTATTGGGTCGCATCCGGCTGGCCCGTCTGGTGCGGCCTCGTATAGAATTGTTCAAAATTCGAGGTGTCGAAATCAGCCCGGAAATTCACGCCGATAAAGCCGGATTGGTGCGACGAGGCGTAATCATACTCGATCACCATGTCCCCGAGATCGTCAGCCTCCAGCGCCGCCATGGTGCGACGCAGAAACAGCGCCTCGCGTCCCTCATAGGTCTCGACGCGAGCGATGCTGTTCTCATTGTCATTGGTGGTCCAGCTCATGCCCTCGAATTCGATCTCCGCAGCCATGGCGGTGACAGGCGCCGTGAGGGAAATCGCGGCAGCAAGACAGGTGGTTTTCAAGATGGATTTGAACACGTTGGGTCTCCTTTGATGCGGAAACAGTTGTTCAGCGGCTCGAAAGGAGGCAAATAAAGAAAAGCTAAGGAAGCTACAGGTGTCGCATCTGTCGGTGTATAAGCCTGAGATGACCCGGGACGAGCCTATGACCGCCACGATCAAAATCGCGCAATGGACCTTCTCGCCAGAGACCGGGCAGCTGGAAAACGGCGTCGACTCGACCCGACTCGAGCATCGGGCGGCGGCTTTGCTGGACCTGCTGGCGCGTGAACCGGGACGACTGGTTTCGCATGCAGAAATCATCGACAATGTCTGGGACGGCCGAAGCGTCAGCCCGAACAGTGTGGCGGTCGTTATTTCAGATTTGCGCCGGGCGTTGGGCGACGATCCAAAAGCGCCCAAATTCGTCGAAACCTTGCCAAAGAGGGGGTATCGCCTGGTCGCCGAAACCTCCGGCGCAGCGCCCACGTCACGACCCACCGACACCGAAACAGCGACAGCGCGGCCGCGCGTTCCAATCCTGGCGCTTGCAGCCCTGCCATTGATCGCCGTGATGATCTTTTTCGTCGGGCGGGTTTTTCCGGCGGCACCTGCTGGTGCGGGCGTGGAGCCGGTGCGGGTCACGGTCTCGGCCGCCGTCAACGAAACCGGAGATGCCCAATACGATCCGCTGACCGCATCGGTGACAGAACTGCTTTCGGTTCAGTTGGCCCAGCATGACTCCCTGAAACTGTCCCCGAGTGCCAATGCCAGCATAATCGTGACCGGCAAGCTGATCCTGTGGGATGGCCATCCTTCAATGTCGATCTATGCGCAGTCGGCTGAGACCGGCGATGTCATCTGGTCCGGAATGGCCAGCGGCCCGGAAACCATGCTGCCGCGGCAAGTCAGGCATGAAATCACCGAGTTTGCCGAATTTGCAGGTCAGACGGACCCAGATGGCTGATGTTCACAGGCGGATGAGTGCGATCCCCAGATAGGGGCCATTTTTGCCCGCGCTCCCGAGAAACCGGACCTGCTCGAGTTCAACATTCTGAGCCGCGATGAAGGCCCGCAAGACCGCTTCGGCCTGTGTGGAAAAATCAAGCCCGAAGCCAAATCCTTCACCAGTCATGTCCAGCAGTTTTTGCGCGCGCTTGCCGAGTTTGGAAACAAAATGATTCGAATAGAAGTCGGCGATGATGGCGCTGCCTGGCGGGGCATGGGTTTTCAGGGCGGCGAGCGTTGCTGATACGCTGTCTTTGCTCAGATACAACGTCACGCCTTCCCACAGGAACAGAGTCGGTTTGGATGCATCATACGGGCTTGATATGAGCTGCGAGATCCAGTCCGGATCGGCGAAATCAATCGCCACGAACGCGACATGTTCACTCGCGACCCGCGCCTTCTCCAGGTAGGTGCGCTTATGCGTCTGGGTCGCCTCGCGATCGACTTCGATCCAGCGAACGGTCTGGTTGCGATGCTCGGCATAGGCCCGCGTGTCCAGACCAGCGCCGAGGCTGACAAATTGCTCAACCGCTGTAATCTCGGCCCGGATGAACGCGTCAATCTCCATTGTGCGCGACGGAATCAGGTTGGCGAGGCCAGCCTTTTCGAGCGGCGGCAGGGTGGGATAGAGCACGGGTTTGCCGGCAATCTTGCGGGCGATCCACAAGGGAAACAGCGTCAGGAACAATGCTGTCACCGAATTGTTTGGCAGTTTTGCCGCGAGCTTGCAGGCTGCTGTGTCGGTCCGCATGCCGAACACATGCATCGTCCAACGTCCATTGATGATCTCGACCGCCGTCTGCGAAACGCCAAGGCGCTTGCTGATCACAAGTTGCTTGTACGCCACCCATGAGGCCGCGATCACCGACACTGGCAGCCAAACCAACTGCAGCGGCACAAAGATCAGGAAGGCGAGCACGGTCATTGGCTGATTAAGTGCAAATCAGCGCAAGGCTCGCAAGATCGTGTTAGATCGAGAAGCTGGTGCCGCAACCGCAGCCGGCTGTCGCATTTGGATTGTTGATCTTGAACGCGGCGCCGATCAGTTCGGTCGAGAAGTCGATTTCGGAGCCGTCCATGAATTCCAGGCTCATTTCATCGACCAGGACGCTGACGCCATTTCGGGTCACGATCAGATCGTCTTCATTGGCGGTATCGTCGAGATCGAACTTGTACGAGAATCCAGAGCAGCCGCCGCCTTCGACGGAAACCCTTAAGTAGGACATTTCCGGTTGTTTCTCCAGAATCGCTTTAATGCGCTTCGCAGCCGACTCAGACAGGGTAATATTGCTCATGAGCAAGAAGATAGTGACGCCGGACATTCCTGAAAAGAGGGCAGTGTTTGCGACCCGCTGGGAAGACTCTCGGGGGCGGTTCATCGATGAACCCCATTCGTCCACTCGAACACCGTTCCAGCGCGACCGTGACCGCATCATCCATGCCTCGGCATTTCGTCGTCTGAAGCAGAAAACCCAGGTGTTTGTTGCGCATGAAGGGGATCACTATCGTACCCGGCTGACGCATTCGGTGGAGGTCGCGCAAATTGCCCGATCGGTCGCCCGCACGCTGGGACTGGATGAAGATCTCGCCGAAGCCATGGCACTGGCACACGATCTGGGACATCCGCCCTTTGGTCATGCCGGCGAAGACCAGCTGGACGAATGCATGCAGGCCTATGAAGGCTTTGATCACAACGCGCAGACATTGCGGGTGGTGACGCGGCTGGAGGACAGATATCCTGATTTTCAGGGTCTCAACCTGACCTGGGAAATGCTGGAAGGGCTGGTCAAGCATAACGGTCCGCTGATTACGGCCGACAATTCGGTGGCAGATCTGCCGGCCGCGTTTCGCGACTTCCCCTGGCTGGAACAGCTGGAGCTGGACCAGTTCGCCGGCCCGGAAGCCCAGGTTGCAGCGCTCGCCGATGATATCGCGTATAACAACCACGACATCGACGATGGCATTGCCGCAGGTCTGTTTACCATCAATGACTTGCTGGACTTGCCGCTGATTGGAGACATCTTCCGATCGGTCAAAGCCGACTTTCCTGTCCTCGACGACAAGAAGGTGGTGTATGAGGCGGTGCGCCGACTGATCGGTCACTGGATTGACGATCTGACAACAGAAACCCGTCGCCGTGTGGCTCAGCACGACCCGCAGAGCGCCGCGGACGTGCGTGCCATGCCAGAACCGTTGGTCGCCTTTTCGGAGGACCTGGAGCGCGACCAGCGCGCGCTCAGAGCGTTTTTGTATGAGCGCATGTATAAGCACTACAAAGTCAATCGCATGCGCTCTCAAGCCAAACGGATCCTGAGTGAATTGTTCGAACTGTTCATGGCCGAACCTGAGACCTTGCCCGACCTGTGGCGCCGCGATGCCGAGCAGGCCCCAATGGTTCGCCGGGCGCGGCTGGTGTGTGATTATCTTGCTGGTATGACCGACAATTATGCCATCGACCTGCACCGCCGTCTGTTCAGTATGGAAAGCATGCTCTGATCGGAGCTTGGCTGGCCTAGACAATACCAGTTGCTTCTGCGGCTTCCGCCCCCTGAATCTGTCATCTTTCCAGCCTCATTTTGGGCGCGGAATTTAGGCATCGTTAACAAAACGGGCCTAGCTGTTAACGAAACCAATGATGGCAGGGATGCTTATGAGCCGTGCACAGAATGGGCCCGACTATGATTTTGGGCCGTATGAAGACGAATATCGGGGATTTGAGATTCGCGACGATGAGAGCGGCCGTGGGCCTCTGATTCTCATCCTCGCACTCGGTGTGTTGCTGATTTTTGCGGGCGTTGTCTGGAATACGTATCGACAGGGGGTGCGTCCGTCTGAAGGTGGATTGCCGGTGATTGCGTCGGATGATGCGCCATATAAGCGATCCCCGGATGAACGCGGCGGATTGGAAGTCGCCGGGCAGGACAAAGGCTATTACGACTCGATGGATGGGCTTGGCGATCCGGCCGTGCAGAAGACCGCCGTGCGGAATCCTGTCGACATTCGCCGCCGCTCGAACCCAGCGCTCGATGGCGGGCCATTGCCGCCGGTCGAAGGGGCGGAGGAATTGCCAGAGATCGTGACGGCGGAGGCCCCGGAACAAGGCCCCGCAGAGTCGACCGACGCGCCAGCGGAGGAAACGTCGATCACGCTGGCGGCGGTGCAACCCCTGGCCGAACCGGTCCGTCCGGTGGTGGCGGAAATCAGCGCCGACACGGTCACCCGGTTCTCGGCCAATGGTGATTATCAGGTCCAGCTCTCGGCGCTGAGAAGCGAAGACGCAGCGCGGGCGGCCTGGACGAAGTATCAGAACAGTGCGCCGGACCTTTTCCTCGGCGCCAATCTCGACATTCAGCGCGCCGACCTCGGGGCGCGGGGCGTGTTCTACCGCCTGCGCGTTGGGTCATTTGCTGATCGCGCGGCTGCAAAAGGCTTTTGCGCCGATGTCAAAGCCGCGGGTAAAGATTGTATGGTTGTCGCGAAGGCGTCTGGATGAGTGTATCTGCCTGCATCACCAGCATTTCGGGCCCGATTCTCCTGGCGGAGGAGCGGGCCTTTTTGCGTGAGGCTGAACCATGGGGGGTGATCCTCATGGGGCGATCCTGCGTGGATCGGGCGCAAGTGCAGGCTTTGACATCAGAGATCAAGGACGCGCTCGGTCGCGATGCGCTGATCTTCATTGATCAGGAAGGCGGGCGTGTGGCCCGGCTGAAAGCCCCGGAGTGGCCGAAATTTCCTGCTGCCGGCACCTATGGTCAGGTGTTCGCAAGCGCGCCGGAAGCGGCCGAAGAGGCCTGTTATCTCGGGCATCGCCTGATGGGGCAGGAACTCGCTGAGCTCGGCATTCACGCGGATTGCGCGCCGTGCTGTGACTTGCGTCAGGCCGAGACACATGATGCGATCGGAGACCGCGCCTTCGGATATTCGGCCGATGCGATCATCCAATTGACGGAAGCGGCGCTGAAGGGGCTGGCAGATGCCGGCGTCGCGGGCGTCCTCAAGCATATGCCGGGGCAGGGGCGAGCGACGATGGATACGCATTATGACCTGCCCAGGGTCACGGCTGATCTCACCGATCTGTTGCAGGATATGTCTGTTTTCAAGGCCTTGTCCGATCAGGCGACGATGGGAATGACTTGCCACGTGATCTTTGAGGCTTTTGACACACAGCATCCAACGACGGTCTCGGAAGCGGTGATTTCAGAAACAATTCGTAAGCGAATCGGATTTGATGGTCTTCTGATGACGGACGATTTGGGCATGGACGCGCTGGGTGGGGCGCTCTCGGACCGCGGCGCACGCGCGCTGGCGGCCGGCTGCGATGTCCTGCTCCATTGTTCGGGCTTCCTGAACGCACCAGACGAAATCCTGGCGGAAATGCAGGAAGTGGCCGCCGTGGCTGGACAACTCGACGGCGCGTCCTTACAGCGCGCGGCCAAAGCGGAACACGCCGCCCGGGCACCAAGGGACTTCGATTCCGAGCAAGGCTGGGCGCGGTTCAATGACTTGCTGTCAGGACGAGAGGCGAGGGTCTAGAACATGGAACTGGTCTCCAACGATCTGGTCACCATCGACGAGGATGTCGAAGCGGAAGACATCTTCACGGTTGATGTCTCCGGCTATGAAGGGCCGCTGCACCTGTTGCTCGACCTGTCGCGCAAGCAGAAAGTCGATTTGTTGCACGTCTCCATCCTCGAGCTGGCGACCCAATATCTCGATTTTATCCAGCAGGCGCAGGACAAACGGATCGATCTTGCCGCTGACTACCTGCTGATGGCAGCCTGGCTCGCTTATCTGAAATCCCGCCTCCTTCTGCCCAAGCCGAAAACCGACGGCGATGGCGAAGCGTCCGCCGAGGATGATGCGCGCAAACTCGCATTCCGCCTCAAACGCCTCGACGCCATGCGCGAAGCGGGCGAGGCCTTGATGGACACCAAGATCCTCGGGCGCGACGTTTTCCTGCGGGGCATGCCGGAACAGCCGAAAGTGGTGAAGACGACCGAATATGACACGACGCTGTACCATCTCATGCATGCATTTGGCGGCATCCGCCAACGCAAGGCCAAGGAAGCGCCGCACACGATCGAGAACCAGTTCGTCTTGCCGCTGGAAAATGCCCGCGACAATCTTCGCTCCTTGAGCGCAAAACTCACCGAATGGGCGAGCCTGGACGATATTCGTCGCCAGATGGTTGGCGTTGACCCGGACGTGCCACCGCGATCGGTGACCGCCAGCGTTTTCTCGGCGACTCTCGAGCTGACCCGTGATGGCGATGTCGATGTGCGCCAGGACACTCATTTTGGACCGCTTTATCTGCGCAACAATGTGCAGCCAACAGAGGGGATCGCCCCATGAACAACCCAGAATCTGCTTTCTCGCCCGAGAGATCTGAAGACACTCAGGTTGAGACTGAAACATCCGTCCCGACCGAGACATCGGTTCCGATCGAGGACGCACCAGAGGATATTCGCCGCGCCGTGCAACAATTGTCATTTGCGTACAAACGCTCAGCGGAAACGCTGTATGAAGCTGAAGATGAGGCGATGGCAGAAGCCGTGCGCCGTGCCGAAGCCGTTCTTTTCGCCGCTGGCCAGCCCCTGGAAGCCAGCGATATTGCCGAAGTCCTGCCGCAAGGCATCGATGTGCCTGCTGTCCTGATGACGCTGAAGTCGACTTATGCGGCCCGCGGAGTGCAGCTGGTGGAGGTCGGTGGCCGTTGGCGATTCCAGACCGCGGATGACCTCGGATACCTGTTCGTCGAGGAACGCCATGAGCAGAAAAAACTGTCGCAGGCGGCGCTCGAGACGTTGGCGATTATTGCTTATGGCCAGCCGGTGACACGCGCAGAGATCGAAGCAGTGCGCGGCGTTGCGGTCTCGAAAGGGACGATCGACGTGTTGATGGAAGCGGGATGGGTGAAGATCAAAGGTAGACGCCGAACGCCTGGGCGACCGGTTACGCTTGGCACGACGGACAAGTTTCTGGAGCATTTCGGCCTGGAAAGCCTCGATGTCCTGCCGGGCCGCGCCGAACTCGAAGCCGAAGGCCTGCTCTCGGATGTGATCCCGGATGGCTTCTACGCCGACGGCACCAGCATTCACAATGAAGCCGAAGATGTCGGACCGGAAATCGAACCGGAAGACGACGCCGACTTCGTGACCGATTATATTGGTGAGGAAGAGTCAGAGGTTCATTAGGGATTTTCTGCCAGTGAAACCTCTGTCAGGCCATTGTAACGGGCGGTCTGGCGCGTTATCTCATCGCTATCAACGTGGAGAAACTGCATGTCCCCAAGTATCTGGCAATTGCTGATCGTCGCAGTCGTCGCGCTTCTTCTGTTCGGCGGGCGTGGGCGCATTTCTTCGATTATGGGTGATCTGGCCAAGGGCATCACCAGCTTCCGCAAGGGGTTGAAGGAAGAAGAGGCCGAAACCAAGGCTGTCGATGGCGACGACATGGTCAACATCACGCCTGAGAAGGAAAAGGCCGAGTCGAAGGACTAACCGGCCCGGATTGAGCGCGGAAGGCGTCGACACATGCTGCCGCAATTCGGATTTAGCGAACTCCTGTTCCTGGTGATCATTGCCTTGATCATCCTGGGCCCGAAAGACTTGTCGCTGACCATGCGCAAGCTCGGTCAATTCGTGGCGCGTGGTCGCTCCATGGCGAACGAGTTTCGCGCCGCGTTCGACGATATTGCGCGCCAGGCCGAGCTAGATGATCTGCGCAAGGAGATCGAGGACCTCAAACGCGACAATGCGGTGACGGAAGCGATCGATGATCTGAAATCGGTCGAAAAAGACATCAATGACAGCGTCATGCGCGAAGAACGGGCCATGAAGGAAGAGCTCAACAAGCCGATCGAAACAGCCGCCGACGAGTCGTCAGCGGCCGCAGAGACGCCCGATCCTGAACCGGTCGTCAAGCCCGAGGACAAAGCTGCCTCATGACCAAGGACCTGCCCGTCGATCAGCGCCCGGATGTGATTTCAGATGAAGTGGAAGCCTCGCGCGCGCCACTGCTCGACCACCTCAACGAGCTGCGGTCGCGGCTGCTCAAGGCGTTGATCGCCTTTGTTGTAGCGACGATTGCCTGTTTTTTCTTCGCGGGCCCGATTTTCAACATTCTGGTCGAGCCGTTCATGGAAGCGTTCCGGAATTCTGAACTGCTCGAGGAAGACCCGCGCCTGATCTACACCGCGCCGCTGGAATTCTTCTTCGTGAAGCTCAAGATCGCGCTGTTCGCAGGCCTGTTCGTCTCATTCCCCTTCATGGCCTGGCAGATCTATGCCTTTGTCGCACCGGGCCTTTACAAGAATGAACGCGGCGCGTTCTGGCCGTTCCTGGTCTCGGCCCCGGTTCTGTTCACCATCGGTGTGCTGTTCGTCTTCTATGTCATGATGCCCCTGGTCATGGCGTTTGCGCTCGGCCAACAGCAAATGGGCGGCGCGGATGCCGTCCAGATCGAGGCCCAGATCAAGGTCTCGGAATATCTCTCACTCAGCCTGGCGCTGATGACGGCGTTTGGTCTGTCGTTTCAGTTGCCGGTCATTCTCGCCTTGATGGGGCGCGCCGGCCTGATTGGCGCAGAGACGCTGCGCAAGGGCCGCAAATATGCGATTGTCGGGATCCTGGCCGTCGCCGCCTTCGCCACGCCACCGGATTTTATCTCACAGATCATGCTGACCGTGCCGGTCTACGGCCTCTATGAGATCAGCATCTGGATTGTTTCAATCATGGAACGCAAGGCGGCGGAAGAAGAGGCAGAACTGACCGAAGCCTAGGGTCAGGACGCGCCGCAATCAGGCAATTCCAGCCCGGCCGGCAATGAACTGTCCTCCGACCCACACGCGCCCTCGAAATTCGCCGTCTCAATACCGATGACACCGTCCAGGTTAGCGCCGGCGAGCCGGGCATCCCGGAAGCTGACTTCAGTCAGGTTCGCTCCGGCCAGATCGACATTGGTCATGATCGCATTGTCGAAGACGGAGCCGGTCAGGTCAGCTGCAGACAGTTCTGCCAGGACCAGGTTTGCAGCCGAGAAGTCAGCGCCATGAATGGTCGAAGATTGCAGCTGCGCGCCGGTGAGCGTGGTGCCGATGAACTTGCCATCATTGAGATGTGCGCCGGTCAGCACGACACCGGCCATTTTCGAGCCATTAAAGCTCGCCCCTTGCAATCGCGCCCCAATTAGAATGGCTTCAGTGAACGAAGCGCTGGAGAAATCGCTGAGCCGAAGGTCTGCACCAACGGCCTGAACATTGTCGAAATTTGCGTCATGCGCTTGGACGCCGCGCAAATTCGCTGACGTCAGGTCCGCGCCAGGGTAATTCGCCTTTGACATGTTCCAGCCGGACATATTGCGCCCGACCAGTGAGCAATCGATGCAGGATCCGCTATAAGAAGGCGCCCAGGCAATACGGCTGGGGGCGTCTTGCGCCAGTGCCGGCAAAGACATCGCTGCGAGCGCGCCTACCAATCCAACGGCGCGAAGATTGTCCCGAACTCTCATGCCCCACTTCATACTTGAGTGCCCCCAAATCCATAACTGAAAATGTGGTAATGCAGGTCACGCGCAGTAACCTGTTGCATTCAAGTCTCACTGATAAGGGTTAAGAACAGCTTGGGACCGCCTCGATTTGGCGAATCGACACGCTATGCGACCCGCATGATCGCTGCCGTCCGGGACGCCCGGACGCCTCAGTCCGTCGCTTCCGCCTTGCCAACCTGGCCGCACGTGTCGCACGCCGTCTCACCATCGATCTCGTCCACGTAGACCGTGAAACTGCCGCAACTTTCGCAGGCCTCTGACAGGTAGGTTGGAGACGCTGCTGGTTCCGCCGCGGCGGTGACTTCGCCGGTCTCTTCGATCTCGGCTTCGCGTTCTTCGCGTTTTCGATTGAGGATCACGATATTGTCGGGGATCTGCCCTCTCGAATAGCCGCGAGAGATGAGATGTGCGGCCTCATCTGGAAGCGGCTGGGCGTGCGATTTCTCAATCCCGTCCTCGTGCCCGCGGCCGAGGCCGTCATGGGTCACGTCGCCAATTTCAGCGAGATCTTCGCGGGCCAGGTAAGACACTGCGAGCTCACGGAATATATAGTCCAGGATCGACGTTGCGCGTGTGATCTGATCATTGCCGGTGACGTCTCCGGCAGGTTCAAACCGGGTAAACACGAAGGCGTCGATATATTCTTCCAGGGGCACGCCATATTGGAGGCCCAGTGAGACGGCGATGGCAAAATTGTTCATCAGCGATCTGAACGCGGCCCCTTCCTTGTGCATGTCGATGAAAATTTCACCGAGCGAGCCATCATCGAATTCGCCGGTATGCAAATACACTTTGTGCCCGCCCACCGTCGCTTTCTGAATGTAGCCCTTTCGGCGGTCGGGCAAGCGCGTGCGTGACACGCCGCTGGGGGCTTCGACAAAGGTTTGCGGTGCCGCATCTTCGGCCATGAGATCCTCGGCCAGGGCCGTGATGTGTTCCATGCGATCCGCGGTCAGGCGGTCGAGCTCGGAATCAAGCGCTGGAAGCCAGGCCGAGATAGACGCGGTCAACACCGTTTCCAGGTCCGGTTCACGGATCGCGCCCAGATTGAGCACGATCGGAATGTCGCTGGCCTGCTGCACACGTTCAGCCAGGGGCAGCAGACCGGACGAAGTTATCGATTGGCTGAGCCCGGCAGCTTCAAGCGCGGCACAGGCGAGTTTGTCGGGCCGGCCATCGAGCGCTTCTTCGGCCTCTTCAATCTCGCGCTTTGAAAACCCGATTGTTTTGAGCAAGGCGCGGCCATCGGCGTCGAAGGATTCAGGTGCCAGACGCAGGTCGTTGGAAATGATGTCATCCCCAAGGACCCAGCGCGAAAACGCAGCATTGAGCGGTAGCCCTTCGCCAAGCGCGCTTTTGACTTTTTCAATCGCCAGGGTCGAAAACCCGCGGGTGCGCAACACATCGCCGCCGAAGTGTGGCATCAATTCGAGGTCAGCGGCCGCGTCGATTTCAGCCAGCAGCGCCGGCAGCGCTTCCGGAGCTGCGCGCGCCATGCCGAGCCGGGCCAACAAGTGCAAGCTTGGCTGATCGCCGTCGACCGAGTCGACCATTGCGTTCAATGCGCGCAAGCCTTGAGTGGTGGGTTGGAAGCGCGCCAGCGTTTGGCCGGAAAGGGGCGCGATCACCAGTTTGATATCGCGCTTGGATTTGCGCGCGGGTCGGGTGTCCAGCCCGAGTAGCTCGGCGCTCTTCTTGGTGAACCCGGTGCCACGGGTCACAGACTGGATGAGTTTCAACAGGGCGGTCAGCGCTGGGCCGCTGTCCTCCGAATAAGGCAGGCCAAGCGCCAGCAGGGCACCGGCCAGGCCGCACGGGATCACAACCAGCTTGGGTCCGTGTTCAGCGATGGCTGCGGACATGAGGTCGTCCAACACGTCGGCTTCCACGCCATCCGGGGTAATGAAGCGAGATATATCGAGCGCAATCGCTGGTGTGGTGGCGTCAGGCAGGTCGCATTTTTTCACGAACGCACCGACACCGGCGCGCCGCACATCGTCGATTTGGGATGCGGTCTGCTCGCCGGTCGTCAGGCAAGCAGGCGGTGCGGAGGATTCGATCGCGTCGTTCCGAAATTCGGTCGCGAGCGTTTCAAAGCCCTGATTCTGCTGCAGGGCCTCCTCGATCAATGCGAGGGGCACACCGCGCGCCACAGCTTCCGCCAATTCTGCGTTCTGAGGCGCGTCGCCCAGACCTTCCAGCAATTCTGCCATCGCCAGCTTGCTGGTACGGTCGAGGCGCATGCGAGACGCGACACTCGCCGCTTCATCCAGAGATTTGAGATTCGTCAGTGGGACCGCGGTCATATCACCAAACGCGGCGATCGCGCTGATGAGCCCTTCTTCCATCGCCGTTTCGAGCAATTGTGCGTTTCGACCCTGTGCAGACATGTACTGCGCCCTCCAGCCAGAGCGGGCTTGACCTTGCCCGCGACATGATGTGTTGCCTGTCCTAACTAGATTCGCGCGCACACACGCGCCATATTGCGGTCAAATATCACTGTCAGGACGTGAAACATGTTCAAGCTGTTTACTTGGTGGAATGGAGTCAGCCCCGGAGGCTGGTTCGATATCAAACGTCGCAGTGTCCATGTCGGCACCGACGATTATGGCAATCGTTATTTCGAAGACCGGAAGGTCTCGGTCGAGGGCCGCAAGCGCCGCTATGTCATCTATGATGGCCTGGCCGAGCCGTCCAAGGTTCCGCCAGAGTGGCATGGCTGGCTACACTATACATTCGATGAGCCACCAACCGAGGCGCCGTTGAAGCGCCAGGATTGGGAATCCGATCACAGCCCGAACATGACCGGCACAATGTTCGCCTATCGTCCAAAGGGGACATTGCGCGAAGGTGGTGAGCGTCAACAGGCGGACGCCGATTACGAGGCTTGGGATCCCAATGCGTGAATCAGTCTTTGAAACCCTGGTCGGCCTCGGTGTGTTGATCGTCGCTGCCGTGTTCCTGTGGTTCGGGTTGGCGCGCGGCGGGGACAACGGGCCTGCCGGCGACGTCGTCGAGCTTGGCGCACGCTTTTCCAGCGCTGCCACGATTGATCGCGGCACGGATGTCCGAATGGCTGGCGTCAAGATTGGCACCGTACGCGACGTGTCGCTGGACCGGGACCGCGCCGAAGCGCTGGTCGTTCTGGCGGTTGACTCCAACATTTTGCCACTCGGCGATGGCACCACTGCGCGGGTTCAGTCCGAAGGCCTGCTTGGCGGTGCCTATATCAATCTCGAGCCCGCCGAAGGGTTTGGCGAGATCATTGCCTGCGGCGAGGGGGAAGCCCTGTTCGGTGAGTCCGGATGCGGCGAAATCCTGTACGCGCAGGGCTCTGTCGACCTGATGACGCTGTTTGCTTCCTTCGCCTCCGGCAATGGTGGAGGTGACGAGTGATCCGCGCAGCTCTGCTGGGGATTTGCGGGCTGGGATTGACGGCGATCACCCTCGCCCAGGAAACGAGCGATCCCGAAGACGCGGATCTGGAATCGGTGCTGGATGACATCGAGGAGGCGCTGGAAATCCCAGTTGAAACGCGGACCTATCAGCAACACGATACCGTGATGCTGCGGGCCCTCGACAAGATTACCGGGCGCTCGACGGATTTTGAAATGGTGGTCGGCGACCCGGTCGTCTATGGCTCGTTGCGGGTGGATCTGGAGGTCTGCTTCCAGACGCCGCCGGAAGAGCCCCCGGAGAGTGCCGCCTTCCTTCGGATCACGTCTGCCACCTCGAAACAGGTTCAGACCATGGCGGAACCCCGCAGCCTGACCCCGGACGAGCTTGAGACCTCCGAGGCCGAGGATGCCGACATTCGGTTCACTGGATGGATGTTCGCCTCATCGCCCGGATTGAGCGCGCTCGAGCACCCGGTCTATGATATTTGGGTGATTGCCTGCAGCGAAGTCGATCCGTCGGTGCTGAATCCCGCTTTGCCGGAAGAGTAGAAATCGCCGTCCAGGCGCAAGGCACGCCAGAGCAGATCCCGGAACGCGTCACGCGAAACCTCTTTCAACCCGAACTGTTCGAGGTGCGGATTGTGGAATTGCGCGTCGAGCAGGCCATAACCGCCCGTACGCAGGCGGGCGACGAGGTGAACCAGCGCGATCTTGGACGCATCAGTGGCGCGCGAGAACATGCTTTCCCCGAAGAACGCACCGCCAAGGGAAACGCCATATAGTCCGCCGACCAGATCGCCAGCGTCGTCCCAGCATTCGACGCTGTGCGCATGACCTTCCCGGTGCAGCGCGCCATACAGGTTCAAGATCGCATCATTGATCCAGGTCGCAGGACGATTTGGATGCGGCTCCGCGCAGGCTTCGATGACGCGATTGAAGGCGGTGTCGACGGTGACACGATAGAGGTTTTTCCGCACCGTCTTGCGCAATCTCGATGGCACATGAAAGTCATCCAGCGGCAGGATTCCGCGGACGTCCGGGTCCATCAGGAACAGGCGCATGTCATCACGCGAATCCGCCATCGGAAACACGCCGCGGCGGTAGCAGTTCAGGAGATCGGTTGTGTCAAATCGATCCGACATCGAAACAACTTACTTCAATCCGAGGAAACGCTCCAGCCAGTGGATGTCGTAATTGCCATCAATGACATCCTGCGCCTCGACCAGTTTCGAGTGCAGCGGCAGCGTGGTTTCAACGCCGCCGACGACCATCTCGTCCAGCGCGCGGCGCAAACGCATGATGCATTCATTGCGTGTCCGGCCATGCACGATCAGCTTGGCAATCATGCTGTCATAGTGCGGTGGAATGGAATAACCGGCATAGACGGCACTATCGAGGCGCACGTCTGGTCCGCCTGGCGCATGGAAGTCGGTGATCTTCCCGGGCGATGGCACGAATGTCTCGTGATGCTCGGCATTGATGCGGCATTCGATGGCGTGTCCGACCAGCAGCACGTCTTCTTGCGTGAAGGACAGTTTCTTGCCGTCAGCGACGCGAATCTGCTCGCGGATCAGGTCGATGCCGGTGATCATTTCGGTGACCGGGTGCTCGACCTGGATCCGCGTGTTCATTTCGATGAAATAGAAATTCCCGTCTTCATACAGGAATTCCATCGTGCCGGCGCCGCGATATCCCATCTTCTTGACGGCCTTGGCGACGATTGTGCCGATCTCCTCGCGCTGGGCCTGGTTGAGGGCCGGAGACGGGGCTTCCTCGAACACTTTCTGGTGGCGGCGCTGCAGTGAACAATCGCGCTCCCAGAGGTGACAGACATTGCCATGCGTGTCGGCAATCAGCTGGATCTCGATATGACGTGGCTTGCCGAGATATTTCTCGAGATAGACAGCATCATCGCCAAACGCGGCCTTGGCTTCGGTCTTGGCCGACTTGATCGCCGATTCGAGATCTTTCTCTGTCTCGGCAACGCGCATGCCGCGGCCACCGCCCCCCGACGCCGCTTTGACCAGGACCGGGTATCCGATCTTCTTGGCGACCTTCTTGCCTTCGCTGATCGACGACACGCCGCCCTCGGAGCCAGGCACAACCGGAACGCCCGCATCGATCATGGTCTGCTTGGCAGTGATCTTGTCGCCCATGGTGCGGATGTGTTCGGCCGTGGGTCCGATAAAGATCAGGTCATGCGCTTCGACCATCTCGGCGAATTGTGCATTTTCCGACAGGAAGCCATAGCCCGGGTGAATGGCGTCGGCGCCGGTGATTTCTGCGGCAGCAAGAATCTGCGACTTCTTCAGATAGCTTTCCGAGCTCGGTGCCGGGCCAATGCAGACACTCTCGTCAGCCAGGCGAACAGCCATCGCGTCGCGGTCTGCCTCGGAGTGAACCGCGACCGTGGAAATGCCCATCTCCTTACACGCACGGTGAATTCGCAGCGCGATTTCGCCGCGATTGGCAATGAGGACTTTTTCAATCATCGTTTCGTGTCCTTATTCGACAACGATCAATGGTTCGCCGAACTCAACCGGCTGAGCATCATCGACGAGGATTTCTTTCACGGTGCCAGCCGCATCAGCGGTGACGGGGTTAAACGTCTTCATGGCTTCGATGAGCATCAGCGTGTCGCCCTTCTTGACCTTGTCACCAACGCCGACGAACGCTTTCGAGCCTGGCTCTGGTGAGAGATAGACAGTACCGACCATCGGGCTGGTGATTGCGTTGGACGGCGCCGCAGCTGGCGCCGCAGCGGCAGGCGCTGGTGCGGCCGCCGGGGCAGGTGCGGCAGGCGCGGCAGCGGCCGCGACCGGGGCCTGAACAACCGCTGGCGCAACTGGCGCCATCGACGTGGCCTTGCTGACGCGAATGCGAAGGCCTTCGTGTTCGACTTCGACTTCACCGAGATCGGCTTCGCGCAAAATTGCTGCGAGTTCTCGAACGATACCGGCATCGAGTTTTGACTTGCTTGTGGACATTGCGGGGACGGGCTCCTCAGTCTTTTATTTTTGGAGGATGGCAGTGAGTGCCATCAAATAACCGGACGCGCCAAATCCTGCAATGCTGGCACTGGCACAAGGGGCAACATAATTTGTCGACCGAAAGGGCTCACGTGCCGCAGGATTGGAAAGATGGACTTCAATGATCTCGGCCTCACAGGCGCGCAAGGCGTCGTGCAGCGCAATCGAGGTGTGGGTATAGGCACCCGCATTGAGGATCAGGACATCTGCGGACTTCGAGGCCTCCTGAACCCAGTCCACCAGCTCGCCTTCGGAATTGGTCTGGCGAAACGTGATTTCCGCACCTGCAGCCGCGGCCGACATTTGTTGGTGAATGTCGTCCAACGTTGCGGATCCGTAAATCTCCGGCTCTCTCGTACCGAGCAGGTTGAGATTCGGACCATTGAGAACATATATTCGTCGCGTCATTGTCTCACGCTCTTGCGGTGGATTGTGAAGCTTGGCAAGTCCATAGTTGAGCACAAGGAATAGGCCAGATGCGGATATTTTTGAACGGCGAGCGTCAGGAGGTTGCTGACGGCACGACTGTGGAGGCATTGGTGCAGACGCTGACCGGTGATCCGCGCGGAATCGCAATCGAGCGAAACCTCGAAATTGTCCCGAAAGCCGAACATGCCGAAACGCTGCTTGAGGACGGTGACCGCCTGGAAGTTGTTCAGTTTGTTGGTGGCGGCTGATCCGCGTGCGAAACGGAACGTTCCGTTCCACGAAAGTGTTGCCCGATTACCACCATTCGGAACTTGCATACCGCCTATGTCGAATTCGGCACTAATCCGCCACATTTGAGGACCTACATGAGATCCGAAGCGCACGGAGTGGCGCGAAAAATGCAAGGATCCTCCTATGTTGAAGGCATTGATCATTTCAACTGCGTTGCTGGCCTCCGCCCCACTGGCGATGGCTGGAAGCAACGACACGAATAGCGCCGAAGCGCTGGTCAGCACCGCGGCGAACGATATTGCGCAAAGCGAGCGTTCGCACATCGCCGACACCGTGCTTGAGCACATCGATACACGTGCGATTGCCAGCTTTACGCTGGGCCGCCACGGGCGATCGCTCACCGCGACCGACAAAGCGCGTTTTGCCGACGCATTCGAAAGCTTCCTGCGTCGGCAGATCGAAGCCAATGCGCATCAATTTTCCGGTGTCGAAGTCAGCGTCGTGGATACCCAGGCCCGCAACGCACGCGACAACATTGTCACGACTGAGGTTCGTCGCAGCGATGGGGCGATCAAGGTCCGCTGGCGCGTGATCGAACGTCAAGGACAGTGGTCCGTTGTCGATCTCGAAGTCGCGGGCATTTGGCTGGCAATCGAGCAACGCGCACAAGTGGCAGCCATTCTGGGTCGCCCGGGCGCTGACATCGAAGATGTGATCGCGCAGTTCGGCTAAGCCTTTTCTGAACCGACCGTTTGGATTAGGCGGACGGTGATGGAAGAATTTATCGCACAATATGGTGTCCTCGTTCTCGCTTTGGCGGGATGCGGACTGGTGAGCGGTCTCGCTGCAGGTCTGTTCGGGATCGGCGGCGGCGCGATTATTGTTCCGGTGTTGATCATCCTGTTCGAAGGGCTTGGTTTCACGGGCTCCGCCAGTCACGTCGCGATTGCGACATCACTCGCCACCATCATTCTGACGTCGGCCCGTTCGGTTATGGCGCACCATGAGCGCGGCGCGGTCGACTGGCAGATCATCAGGACCTGGGCACCGTGGATTGTCATCGGCGCGATTGCCGGACAGCTCATCGCCGGAGAATTGTCGGCGCGCGCGTTGAAAGGATTCTTTGGCGCCATGGCCTATCTCCTGGCGGCGCAGTTGTTTTTCGGCAGACCCGGATGGAAGCTGGCCGAGGACATGCCGACTGGGGTGCGGCGAGCAGGACTCGGCAGCGGCGTCGGATTGCTTTCGGCATTAATGGGCATTGGCGGCGGTACATTTGGGGTCAGCCTGATGACGGTTTGCGGCCGCGCCATCCATCAGGCCGTCGCGACAGCGGCCGGGTTTGGCATCGCGATCGGTTTGCCCAGTGCGATCACGGCGGTGTTCGTCGGCTGGGGTGCGGACGGGCTGCCGCCATTCTCATTCGGCTATGTGAACTTGGCGGCATTTGCGCTGATTTCAGTCTTCACGGTCACCATGGCGCCTGTCGGGGCGCGACTGGCGCACAGTCTTGATGCGCAATTGCTGAAACGCCTGTTCGCCATCCTGCTGGCCATCGTCGCGACCAAGATGCTGTACGACACTATTGTTGGATAATCAGGCGATCGCCGCGAAATTCGTAAGAATAAAGTTCGCGCAAGAAGCTCATGCCGAGCAGGGACTGTTGAAGGTCGGTGCGCAAGACCATGGCTTCGACATTCTCGACCTTGACCTGCCCGATTTGGATCGTGTCGATCATGACGCTCGCGCCCATCGTGTTGCCGCCAGCGGTTCTGATTTCCCAGCGATAATCCAGCTTGTCCGGATTCAGCCCCATTTTCTGGGCGTCCTTGTAGGTCAAGGCAACGACGCTGGCGCCGGTATCGATCATGAATTCTACGCTGGTCTTCTTGTTGACCAGTGCGCGTGTCCAATAATGGCCGTCCGGCCGGTTGCGCAGCGTTGCCTTGCGACGGAATGATTTTGATTCGGGTTGATCGACCGAAAGCGAAGCAACGTTTGGTGCTTCTGTCGGTTCGGCGGCTGCCGCATCGGTGGTCGATTCGTGTTCTAGTTTCGGATCCAGGTAGAGGCCGATCACCGCTGCGACGCCGGCAGCGAGTGCGAACGTGGCGAGAACATGAGAGGATTTCATGAAGCAGCACTCAGTTTGCCGATCGCCCGCAAATGCTCGAGGCGCTCGGGAAGTTGATCCATCACATCGCGGCGCCCGGCATCGTCGAACTGCATCCAGCCGCCAATCTCCTTCAGGCTGCGTCCGCACCCGAGGCACAATCCCGTCTGGCCGTCGACGGCGCAGACTTTGATGCAAGGACTTTCTATGTTGGGGCGGGTCATGCGTGATCCTATAAACCAAGACTGTCAAAATATACTTGCGACAGATTTATCAAATTACCAAATCCAGAATTGACTTGCGGCTTGAAATGAGTGCGTTTTACGCGCTCTGAGCCACTGGGGAATCACTGTGACGCAAGCAGGAAGCGCCACCCGACCATTCGACGATGTTCGCGAACTTGCGATGCGCGAGAGCGTGCGCGATGAGACCGCCTCGCAGAAAGTCTATGATGCCCTTTTAGGGATGGGACGAGAAGGCGATTTTGGTCGGCTCGGCGACGGTGCAGCGTGGCTTGCTGGATGGCAGCGCCGCTACCCGCCAAGACTTGAGAGCCCGACGCTGGCGATTTTCGCGGGCTCGCACGGGATTTCTGAAACCGGGGTTACGCTGTCTTCGATTGATAGCACCCGCGAAAAGGTTGAAGCGTTGAGAGAGGGGCGGGCGCCCCTGTCAGCCATCTCGACGCAGGTGGAAGCCAATATTCGCGTTTTCGAACTGGCCCTTGATCAACCGACCAATAACATCGCCGAGGAAGCCGCGATGACCGAGCGCGAATGCGCGGCGACCATCGCTTACGGGTTCGAGTCGCTGGAAGGCAATCCGGACGTCGTTGCGCTCGGCGTGATTGGGGCCGGAATCGGAACCGCCGCGGCGGCCGTGGCCTGCGCCCTTTATGGGGGATCGCCCGAATACTGGGTGCGTCCAGGTCCGCAAGTGCCATCCGAAATGAACCAACAGCGGATGGAGATTGTCAGCAACGCCCTGCGCACGCATCGCGGTCACCTGTCAGACCCGTTGGAGGCCTTGCGTTGCCTCGGCGGCCGGGAATTGGCGGCCTGCGTCGGCGCAATCATCGCGGCGCGGCAACAAGGCGTTCCTGTCCTGGTTGACGGGTTCGCGACGACGATTGCGGCAGGCATCGTTCATGCCCTCAATCCGCAAGGCATTGATCATGTCAAAGCCGCGCATGTGACCCGCCGTCCGGCGCACCAAGCGGCATTGGAACGACTTGGGATGACGCCATTGGCAGAATTCGAGTTCAACACCGGGGGCGGTATGGGATCGGTGGCCGCGATCGGGTTATTGCGCACCGCCTGTGCGCCGTTTTTGGCGCAACCCCAAAATTAGATTTCCTTTCCGCGACGGCATCTGAGACATAGTGACGTTTACGTTCGCGTTAACTTGCTTTTCGAGCGCGCGCGCGGCACTAAGTGCTCAAATAAGACCAAAAAAACTGGGAACTCTCGTCATGAATCTAGAATTTTCGCCCGAAGAAATTGCGTTCCGGAAAGAGGTTCGCGCGTTTATTGAAGAAAATTATCCTGACGAGCTCAAAGGCTTCGGCAGCCGCGAAGATCTGACCCGCGATCAATTCCTCGCCTGGCACAAGGTGCTCGGCAAGAAAGGTTGGTCGGCGCCGGCCTGGCCCGAGAAGTACGGCGGCACCGGCTGGACCTCCACGCAGCGTTATATCTGGTCTGAAGAAAATGCCCGCGTTGATGCGATGATGCCGCTGCCCTTCGGCGTCTCGATGGTCGGCCCGGTAATCTACACATTTGGCAATGAAGAGCAAAAGGCGCGTTTCCTCCCAAAAATCCTGTCAGGTGAAGAGTGGTGGTGCCAGGGCTATTCCGAGCCGGGCGCCGGATCGGACCTGGCCAGTCTGAAGACCACAGCGGTTCGCGATGGCGACCATTACGTGATCAACGGCCAGAAGACGTGGACGACGCTGGCGCAGCACGCGGACTGGGGCTTCTTCCTGTGCCGCACTGACCCGAACGCGACCAAGCAGCAGGAAGGCATTTCCTTCATCCTGGTCGACATGAACACGCCGGGGATCGAAGTCCGGCCGATTATTACGATTGAAGGCGGGCATGAGGTCAACGAAGTGTGGTTGACCGATGTTCGCGTACCGGTCGAGAACCGCGTTGGCGAAGAGAACCAGGGCTGGACCTATGCGAAATTCCTGCTCGCGCACGAGCGGTCCGGCATTGCCGGCGTCGCCCGCTCCAAACGCGGCATTGAACGCCTGCGCAACATCGCGTCGACCGAAGTGCTCGACGGAGCGCCATTGATCCAGGATGATTCATTCGCCCGCAAGATCAGCCAGCTTGAAATCGACCTGACAGCGCTCGAATTCACCGAGCTGCGGACCCTGGCTCGGGAATCTGCAGGCAAGGGACCTGGTCCGGAAAGCTCCATCCTGAAGGTCAAAGGGACCGAGATCCAGCAGCGTCTGACTGAATTGACGCTCGAAGCCGTTGGCACTTACGGCGCGCCGGACGTTCGCGGCTTCCCGGATGACAGCAGCAATGAATTCCCGATTGGGCCAGATTATGCGCACCACGCGGCACCGACCTATTTCAATTTCCGCAAAACGTCGATCTATGGCGGATCGAACGAAATTCAGCGCAACATCATCACGAAAATGATCCTGGGCCTGTAAGGCGACCGGGCAACAGGAGGAACAGACATGGATTTTAATTTCACCGAAGAACAGACAATGATCCGCGACAGCCTCGCACGGCTGATCCGGGAACAGTACGACTTTGAGACCCGAATGGGTGTGGTCAAAAGCGAAAGCGGCTGGCGTCCGGAAATGTGGGCGCAATTCGCAGAGCTTGGTCTGTTCATGGCGCCGTTCAGTGAAGATGATGGCGGTCTGGGCGGCGGGCCGATCGACGCCATGGTGGTGATGGAAGAGTTCGGTAAAGGCCTCGTGGTCGAGCCGTTCGTGCCAAGCATCGTCTGCGCCGGTGGGTTCCTGAAGCATGCCGGTACAGCCGCGCAGAAGGAAGAGCACCTGCAGGCGATCATGGGCGGTGCCAGCACGTTCGCGTTTGCCTATGCTGAGCCACGCGGACGTTACAACCTGGCGGATCTCGAGACCACAGCCAAGAAAGACGGATCGGGTTATGTCCTGAACGGTCACAAGGCCGTGGTGATTGGCGCACCATGGGCTGACAAGCTGATCGTCACCGCGCGCACGGGCGGTGATCGCCGCGACGCTGGCGGCATTTCTGTCTTCATCGTCGACAAGGATGCCGATGGCGTCACTACGCGCGACTATCCGACAGTCGACGGTCGCCGCGCATCGGAAGTGTATTTCGAAAACGTTTCGGTTGGTGCAGACGCCCTGATCGGCGCGGAAGGCGAAGGCCTGCCACTGATTGAACAGGTCACGGATGAAGCGATCGCTGCAACCTGCGCAGAAGCCGTTGGCGCCATGGGCGTCGCGCACCAGATGACGGTCGAATATTCCCGCCAGCGCAAGCAGTTCGGCACGCCGATTGGCAAGTTCCAGGTCCTGCAGCACCGCATGGTCGACATGTTCATGGAGCACGAGCAGTCCATCTCGATGACCTATATGGCGACCTTGAAGCTGGGTGAGGATGAAACCGAGCGCAAGAAAGCCGCGTCGGCTGCCAAGGTTCGGATTGGCCAGTCTGGCCGCTTCGTGGGCCAGGAATCGATCCAGATCCACGGCGGCATGGGCATGACAGAAGAATTGGCGGTGGGTCACTACTTCAAGCGTCTGACCATGATCGACAATGAGTTCGGCAATGTCGACCATCACATGCGTCGCTATACCGGTCTCAGCGCGGCCGAGATGAAAGCCGCCGCCGAGTAGCCCTTCGGGCCTCGTTTGACATTTAGCCCTGTTGCGCAAGACTGCGTGACAGGGCTTTTTGATTCAGGAGGACGTGATGCGCAGAATTGGAATAGTCGCCGGACTGGGGGTTGCATTGGCGGGGTGCGTGCATGCCCAGGACACGGCCCCACCAGACGCCGCCGAAGCACCGACACCCGTGATCTCTGCCGCGTGCGACAGCGAGCCATTTCACCAGTTCGATTTCTGGGTCGGCGACTGGACCGTGACGGCAGGGGCCGGACAGTTTGCCGGCACCAACTCGATCAGCGTCGAGGAAAATGGGTGTTTGTTGCTGGAAAAGTGGACGTCTGTGAATGGCGGCACGGGCCAGAGCTATAATTTCTACAACCCGGCCACCGACAAATGGCGTCAGGTCTGGGTCAGCCAGGGCGCGATGATCGACTATGAAGGCGGGCTGACTGATACGGGGTCGATGAAACTGACCGGAACGATCACCTATCCCGCGAGTGCGCTGACTGCAGACTTTACAGGTGAATGGACGCCGAACGCAGACGGCACGGTGACCCAGCACTTCGAGCAGTATGACGCCAAAAAGGATGAGTGGGTCGTCTGGTTTACCGGCCAGTACACGCGCCGCGACGATGAGGCTATGGCGACCAATTGAGTCGCATCGCTTGCCGCAAGGCAAGTGGTGACAGACCCGGGCGCATCTGCCAAAGCATGGCTCACAATATTTGAGGAGTCGCCCATGTCCGTGATCCAGCTCGAAAAGCAAGGCCCGATCGCAATTCTCACGCTTAACCGTCCTGACATGATGAATGCACTGGGACAGGAGGGCGACGGCGCCGCAGTGGTCGAAGCCTGCGGCGAGATCGAGGCAGATCCAGCCATTCGCTGCGCGATCCTGACAGGCGAAGGACGCGCCTTTTCCGCTGGCGGAGACGTCAAGGCCATGCGCGATCGCACAGGCGCCTTCGCCGGCTCGCCATATACCGTTCGCGAGGGCTATCGCCGCAACATCCATCGCATTGTGAAATCGCTCTACAATCTCGAAGTTCCGTTGATTGCGGCTGTGAACGGCGCTGCAATCGGATTGGGGTGCGACGTCGCCTGTATGGCCGACGTTCGGATCGCGTCAGACAAGGCAAAATTCGGCGTCACGTTCCTCAAGCTGGGTTTGATTCCTGGTGATGGCGGGGCCTGGCTGCTGCCGCGAATCATCGGTGTCAGCCGCGCTGCCGAACTGCTGTTCACCGGTGATGTCATCGACGCGGCCACCGCGGCCGATTGGGGCCTGATCTCACGTGCTGTTCCAGGCGACACACTCATGGATGAAGCGATGGCCCTGGCGACCCGGATGGCTGGCCAGCCGCCACAAAGTCTGCGCGTTGCCAAGACGTTGCTGCGCCACGGCACGACCGCGAGCTATGACACGATCATGGAAATGTCAGCAGCGGCGCAATCGATGATGCACCATACGGAAGATCACATCGAAGGTGTCAACGCGATCCTCGAAAAACGCGCCCCGACCTTCGAGGGCAAATGAGGCTTACAGCGACTTGGCGATGACCATGCCGGCGAGAATGATCCCGCCGAGATAGGTGATCAGGGCGCCCACAGCTTTGAGCGGGTGCGGCGCTTCCAGCGTCTTGCAGATGAGAAACCCGATGGCGTGCAGGACGCGAGCCACCGTGATGGCGATGATCGTCCAGGTGACCACACCGCCAAGATCGCGGCCGCTATATGCGAAGCCGACAATCACGAACAAGCCGATCAGCAGCGCTGCATACTCGGCGGCGTTGCCGTGCGCGCGTTGGGCCTTGGCCATGGCTGAGGTCGGCTCCAGCGGCGCACCATAAGCGATGACTTTACTCGACCCTCTTTGCAAGCTCGTCCAGAACGCCAGGACCAGGGTCAGTATCACCAGGCTGGCGGAACATATTAAAATGATTGCGTGCATTCGCTTTGGCCTCCCATCTGTTTGCGTGGCAGTGTAAAGCGCTTCGCAGGATCAGCAATGGAGCCCGAAATGCCATCCCCGCGAAAAAAGATCTCGACCGGATCCCCGTTCGAACAGACCATGGGCTATTCACGCGCCATCGTGCAGGGCGACTGGTGTTTTGTGTCGGGGGTCACGGGGTATGATTATGCGACCATGACGATGCCCCACGCTGTCGCGGATCAGGCGCGCAATTGTTTTGAGACGATTGCCCGGGTGCTCACGGAGGCAGGCTTCGCGATGACGGATATAGCCCGCGTTCAGTACACCGTTGTCGACCGAGAGCTGGTCGCCGAGATACAGCCCGTGCTCGAGACCTGTCTTGGCGATATCCGCCCGGCCGCCACGATGGTGATCGCCGGGTTGATCGAACCAGCGATGAAAATCGAAATCGAAGTCACGGCCTATCGCGGCTAGCGTCGAAGTGGCGCTGCGAGCGGTTTGTTTCTTCGCATCCTCGCCAGCAGGAGCTGTCTGCGCTTGCGATTGGCGATGTAGTATCGGCCCGAAAGCCCGGGTGTCGCAATCGCGATCTGACCCAGACCTTGTTCTTCGTGCTTCGAGTCTTCGATTTGGTAACACTGGATCTGCTTGAACTCCCGGCCGCGCGACAGAAGCAGCGCCAACGACCCCGAATGACGATCCGTCGCGATCCACAAATTGTCCTCCCCAATTGGCAGGCAACAAGCCGGCGAGAGGCTTGTCAGGGGGCGGGTCGATCGCTTGAGCGCAGTCAAACCAGAGAGTGCGGGCGGAAAGTGGGACGCATCCATGCGCTGCAGCACACCGCCAGCATCCAGCGAGATGACAATGTCGCGCGGATCAGAACAGGAGACGTCTACCCCCAAAGGGCGACCCGCGGTCGGAAGCGTCGCCAGAGCCTTGTGTCCCGATTGGTCGACGATGGAGACCGAATGGTCGCCATAATTCGCGACCAGGAACTGTTTGCGGTGCCAATAGAGGTTGATCCCGCGTGGCTGCCGCCCGACCGGCAGGACGTTGCTGATCGCGAGAGATCCTTCATCGATCACACAAATGGCGCCAAGTTCGCGATCCGGCAATTCGCAGGTAACCAGTATTTTCTGCTTGGACCGGACAAAGCTCCCATTCCAGGCAATGCCGTGCGGACGACCGGGCAAGTTGATACGTTTGATGATGCCGTCCGAACTGAGGACATCCACACTCATCGCTTCGCGGCAGGCGACATAGGCGCGGCCACGACCGCCGCCAGCAATGTCGATCGGATCGTCCGCAACCCTGATCTGATGAGTGGGGTTGGGATTGCCCGGGTGGAAGAACATCACCGAACAAGATTCCGACAGCACAGTTGCGATCAATTGCCTTGGGGCATCGAGCGTGAGCGCTTCCACCGCAACCGGTGTGGCGTTAAGCGAAATTCGGGCTTCGATTTCGAGTTGGTAATCGGGGTCCATCCATCAGCCTTACTGCCCCGGGTTTCTCGATGTTTGCCAATCCCGTTCCTCTCCACAGGTGGCAGCCGTTCACGGGATCAACGGGTACCGCATTCGAGCGATCTGGCGACGCATTCGAAGCGCAAGACGGTGCGTTTGTCATTCTCTCACGGTCTCAACCGACTTCTCTGTCTTTGCAGAACTTCGTTCCCCCCTTACACACCGGGCTCGAACAGGAGGGCCAGAATGCGTGATGGCGGTCGGATAGCAGCAGCAATTGATGTCTTGAGCGATGTGATTGGGCGACATCAGCCTGTGAAAGTTGCTGCGCGAGATTGGGGCAAGCGTGCCCGATACGCCGGCTCCAAGGACCGGGCGTGGGTATCCGGTCTCGTTCTCGACGCCTTGCGGAAACGCAATTCCATCGCCCATGCAATGGCGGATGACTCACCGCGAGGTCTGATCCTCGGCGCGCTCAGTTTCGCCTGGGGCTGGGACATTCGCCGCATCGACGACGCGATGGATGAGCAACATGCACCCTCCGCCCTGACCCTGCACGAGCGTGAACGCCTGGTGATGGCACCGGATGTGACGGCCGAGCCGCACATTGCGGGCGATTATCCAGACTGGCTCACGCCGCACATGCAACGCGCGTTCGGCGAACTCGCCGCTGTTGAAGGACAAGCCATGGCGGTGCGCGCTGATGTCGATCTACGGGTCAATACGCTGAAGGTCGACGCTGAGAAGGCTGGCGGCCCATTGCGCAGCGCCAAGGCTGAACCTTCGCGCTTGCTGCACAATGCCTATCACATTCCGGCCCGTGATCCGTCCCAGCGTGAGACCAGTCTGGACAATATTCCCGCCTATTCGAAAGGGTGGGTCGAGGTGCAGGATGCCGGGTCGCAAATCGCAGCAGCCGCGGCGAACGCGCGTGCGGGGGAACAAGTCCTCGATTATTGTGCTGGCGGCGGCGGTAAGACGCTGGCGCTCGCCGCCGCGATGGAAGGCAAGGGACAGGTGTTCGCGTATGACATAGATGGCCGCCGCCTCAGTGCGATCATTCCGCGCCTCAAGCGTTCTGGGGCGCACAATGTCCAGCTGCTTCACCCGCGTGAGCCCGAGGCTCTGGCGGCGCTCAAGGATCAGATGGATTGCGTGTTCGTAGATGCGCCATGCACGGGAACCGGCACCTGGCGGCGTCGCCCGGACACGAAATGGCGGGTGAAACCGAAATCCCTCGAAACCCGAATCGAACAACAGGACGAAGTGCTCACAAAGGCCTCTGAATTCGTCAAACCAGGCGGTCGGCTCTTATATGCGACCTGCTCATTCCTGGTTGAAGAAGACGAGGACCGTGTCGATGCATTTCTGTCGAAGCGGACGGGCTGGGTACAGGAAGATGCGGTCCAGCATGCCGCCGAAAGCGGCTTGCTCACGGATGACGGTCTCGCTGTGATCAAAGCCGGGCAGGGACCGTCGGGGAGCGTTCGCCTGACCCCTCGCAGTGCGGGTACGGATGGATTCTTCTTTGCGGTGCTGCGCAGACAGAGTTAACGCAACCCGGGCAAATTTGCCGCTCGGATTTGCGTCACTTTCAATCCAAGCTGTCATACAGGCTCTCAAATGGAGGGACACGATGGCGGTTAAGACCGAATATGGCGTGACCACGCTGACACCGACGGCATGGAAATGGTTCGCGGGCGCTGCAGCACTATTTCTGCTCGTTCCTGGCTTTGGGTTTTTCCTCGCCGTGTTCTTCGTCTTGACCGGTACTGGCGTATTGCAACGCGTGACGTTGTCTCCGCACGGATTGAAGATTCGCAACTGGTGGTCGGAAAAGTCCTACCGCTGGGACGAAATCGGTGATTTCCGCACCCGCAAGATCAAATCTGGATTGATCACGGCCGCCAATATGGTCTCGTTCACGCACGCCAACAAAGAAGGCACCACGATGGGCAAAGCCGCCAAGTTCCTGGCGGGTGGGACACATTCCATTCCGGCTGTGGGGATGCCGGCCAAGCGTCTTGCCCTGTTGATGCAAGCCTATCAATCCGGCCATGTCCCTGCCGATTCCGCGGTCGAAGCCCTGCAGAGCCCAGCGCCACTGCCAATTCCGGCCGAGGCAACACGCGCGCCTGATTGCCGCCCACGGGCGGTTCCGGCGACACCGCGTGCGGCCCGCGTGAACACCCCGCCAGCACGAAAAGCCAAGTTTGCAAGCAAGCCTGCGACGCCGCTTGTCCAGGACGGCGGCGGCCTGTTCGGACGCAAACGTCCGACCTCTCCGTTCGGATGATGACACTGCTCTGTTGAGCCCTGGGCGGGACTCAGCTAAAGGGCCGCATGGCTGAGAACAAACACGAACGCGCCCTGATTATCGACTTTGGCAGCCAGGTGACGCAGCTCATCGCCCGCCGGCTTCGAGAAAGCGGTGTCTATTGCGAAATTCATCCTTTCAACAAGGTCGATGACGGGTTCCTTGAGAGCTACAATCCGCAAGCGGTGATCCTCTCTGGTGGACCGGCCAGCGTCACTTGGGAAGACAGCCCACGTGTGCCCGCGGCGGTGTTTGATCGCGGCGTACCTGTGCTTGGCATCTGTTATGGCCAGCAAGTGATGATGGAGCAGCTCGGCGGCCGCGTCGAAAGCGGCACCAGCCGCGAGTTTGGCCGCGCCTATATCGACAAGGTGGTCGAAGATCCGATCCTCGATGGCCTCGCATTTGACGGCGACGGCGAGCAGGTCTGGATGAGCCACGGTGACCATGTGGCTGAAATGGCGTCTGGTTTTTCGGTCATCGCGAAGTCGCAGGGCGCGCCTTACGCTGTCATCGCCGATCTGGACCGGCAGTTCTACGGCACACAATTCCACCCGGAGGTCGTGCATACGCTGAATGGCGCGCAGCTGCTGAAGAATTTCACGCACAAGATTTCCGGCCTGAAAGGCGACTGGACGATGGCGGCCTATCGCGAAGAGGCGATTGCGAAGATCCGCGCGCAAGTCGGGTCTGGACGGGTCATTTGCGGCCTGTCGGGCGGCGTCGACAGTTCCGTCGCCGCGGTCCTGATCCATGAAGCCATCGGCAGCCAGCTGACCTGCGTCTATGTCGATCACGGGCTGATGCGCATGAATGAAAGCGAACAGGTCGTGACCCTGTTCCGCGAGCATTACAATATCCCGCTGGTCCACGTCGACGCGTCTGATCTGTTCCTCGGTGAACTCGATGGCGTCAGTGACCCGGAGCGCAAGCGCAAGATCATCGGCAAGCTGTTCATCGACGTGTTCGAGGAAGAGGCAAGGAAGATTGGCGGCGCTGACTTCCTCGCCCAGGGCACGCTGTATCCGGATGTGATTGAAAGCGTCAGCGCGATTGGTGGACCGTCGGTGACGATCAAGAGCCACCACAATGTCGGCGGCCTTCCGGAACGCATGAACATGCAGCTGGTTGAGCCGCTCCGCGATCTGTTCAAGGACGAGGTGCGCGCGCTTGGCCGCGAGCTCGGGCTGCCGGATGCCTTTATCGGTCGCCACCCGTTCCCGGGCCCAGGGCTCGCCATCCGTATCCCAGGCGAGATTACACGCGAGAAGGCCGATACGCTCCGCAAGGCGGATGCGATCTATCTCGAAGAGCTTCGAAAAGCCGATCTCTATGACCAGATCTGGCAGGCCTTCGCGGTGCTCCTGCCTGTAAACACGGTGGGCGTGATGGGTGATGAACGCACCTATGAAAGCGTGCTCGCCCTGCGCGCGGTAACTTCTACAGATGGCATGACGGCCGATTATTTCCCCTTCGATCATGATTTTCTTGGCCGTGTTGCGACCAGAATCATCAATGAAGTCAAAGGTGTGAATCGCGTGGTCTACGACATCACCTCAAAGCCGCCCGGAACCATTGAGTGGGAATAGCGCCCGCAAATTTCATTAACAAAATCAAGCGCCAATTCTTAATGACGTAAATTTAAGCCCGACTCACGCGGGCAAAGATTATCGTCTTAGGAGGTTGTTAAGGCCCAGCACCGATTTTCGGTAGGGTTAATTTTAGGGCCGACTTTGTTAATGGGATTGGGCGAATGAGTAGAAAATCGGTGCGCTGGGGCGCAGACATCGGGTATCAGTCTGGGATCAAACCCTTCAAGCCGAAAGAGTCACTCAGCAAGCACGGATTGCGTGGCAAGCTGTCTGAAGGTGATCTCGGGTTCAGCCGCGGGCGCACCCGAAAAATCGCTCAGGAAGACGCCGAAGACGCAGTGCCAGCCTCAGAAGCGATCACCGAGGATCAGTGGAGCGAGCGCGAGCAGGAAATCGCGGAACGCGCCGGCGGTGTCCGCCGCGGTCTGGAAACCTGGATGAGCGGCACTGCTGCAGGGGTCCGCAACTTTATCCAGGACTGCACGCCGGCTGACATCCATCCGGATCATCTTCGTGAAGTGATCAAGGCGGAAGAGAACGAGTTCCGACATTATGAAGTCGATGATGCCGAAACGGCGCGCGATCATCATGATGCCACGGTGATCGAGCTTCAGCATTTCAAGCAGCAGCACGGCGACCGGATCGGCAAGCGCACGCCGGACATCAAGAAGAATGTCGAACAGACGCTCGCCATCCTGTTGATGATCATGATCATTGAAGGGTGTTTCAACGCCCTGTTGTTCAAGGATGCGCAATCGTCGGGTCTGATGGGCGGGATGATGGTTGCCTTCGGGATCAGCGCCGTGAACGTCCTGACCGGTGTCCTCGCTGGATTCTTCGGACTTCGTTACCTCAACCACCCCGAAAAAGGCTTCAAGATCGCCGGCGGTATCGTTGCTGGTGTCCTGATCACGTTCGGGATCATGTTGAATTTCTTCATCGCCCATTTCCGCGATGCCGTAGAAATCAGCCTGCACGCTGCGCAACAGGCAGGCTCACTGGCCGGTTTCTCGATGTTCGACATTTCGCCGAGTGCCGTCGTCGCCGGCATGTTCCCGAATATCTTCGGACTCGATTCGCTCGTGGCGATTGGGTTGCTTCTGATCGGACTGACCATTTTCGGCGTCGCCATCTATGAAGGCTATGACAAGATCTCTGACCGTTATCCGGGCTATGGCCGTGTCTGGCGCAAGGAGCGCCTGGCCTATGAGAAACGCCAGGCCGTTCGCAACGGCGTGCGGGACGATCTGTCCGACTATTTCACCCATTGCCGTTTCTGGTTCGAGACGCAGCACAAACGCCATACGGCCGCCAAGCGCGAAATCGAGAAATCCCTGAATGTGCTCGAAGCGCATCGAGACAAGGCGGTCGGCATTGCGGCCAAGGCTGGGGATCAGGAACGGTCGCTCAAGATCGCCTATCGGCAAGCCCATCGCCGCGCCCGCAACAAGTTTCGCGACAAGCTTGGCGAACAAGCGGCGATTCCGGCTTATTTCGACGAGATCGTCACGCCGAACCTGCCAGGCTTTGATCTGTCGAAAGAGCGCCAGCAGGCAAATGAGGCGATCAAGACAATCGAGCAGAACCTGACCGCACTCAATCTGTCGCGCGAATGGCTCGAAACCCACATCCAGACTGTCCAGAAGGGCCTGTCTTCGATCCAGAAACAGGTGAACCGGGAAGTCGCAAAAGTCCGCGAAGCGCGGACCGCCAGTCATTCCCACGATGATTTGCGCTCAGCCTGAACATCGGAGGTAAACGATGCCCCGTCCTAGAGAACGCGGTCCCTGGTTTTGGCGCGGCGCGATCGGCATAATGCTGGTCGCGGTGATCGGCCTGTTTTCGGTCGCTGCCTTCAACTCTGCCCCCGCACTTGATCCGGAGAGTGCTTGCCGGATGGATCGCAAGGATCCCGCCCATACGATTATCCTGATCGATCAGTCGGATCCATTCAGCGAGAATGACCTCGCCTGGGTCGACGAGCTGATCGATGGTGAAGCCCGCACCTTGCCGCGTTTTGGACGCCTGACCGTGGTCCTTCCAAACAGCACCATGCCGTTTGACCCGACGACGCTCTATTCGCATTGCTCTCCGGGCAGTGTCGAAGATGCCAATCCGATCCTACAGAACCCGCGCATGATCGATGATACCTGGCGCGAGCAATTCTATCAGCCACTGACCAACACAGTCGGCGAAACGCTGAAAACCACAAGCCAGCCAAGCTCGCCTCTGTTTGAGGCGCTGTATTCGATTGGCGATCGCGCCGATTTCCAGGACAATCGCAAAAATCGCCGCCTCGTCATTGTGTCGGACCTGATGCAGCACTCGGACGGGTTTTCATTCTATCGCGCCGGTGCAGACCTTGCCGCCTATTCGGACACGTCTTTGTCGCAACAGGTGCCGCAAATGTCAGGCGTGGATGTCGTCGCGCGGATTGTTCCACGTCAGGAATATGACCTGCCGATTGGCGAAGTTCGGGCGTTTTGGCGGGCCTATTTCGACAAGACGGGCGCGAGCTTCGGTTCGACCAACTAGATCCGTGTGATCGCGCTTACCGGCGCATCGAGTAGGAACAGGTCGCCGAACCGTTGCACCTGACCAGTGATCGAAACGGGATCAGCGACATAGGGCAACAGATCCTTGTTGTGCCCAAACCCACCAGAGGTCATGATCATCAGCGCCGCCTGGTCTTGAGGGTCTCTGACATAGAAGGCTGGCGGCAGGCCGCCGCGAATGCACAGGCTTGCGCACGCCTTGTGTACCTTGCCTTCCGAGGGGCGCATCGCTCCGAACCAGCATTTGGTGTCGAGAATCTCTCCGCTCAGCGTGACGTCCGTGATCGGCTCCACCTGAGGAAAAGCAAGATCGCCGACCGAACCAGCGGCGTCTTCTCGGATCCAGTCGAGACCGTCGATGACAGCAATCATTGTGTGCGGGCCGCGCTGGATGAGTGAGCCTTTGACGATAACCGGCTTACCCGCCAGAGCGCCGATCTTGGCGCTGACCCCGCATTTGCCCTGGCAGGCCAGCAGGGCGGTGCGCGGTGTGCCATCGAGATCGAGTGTGCGGAGCATGCCATAGGGGTCTGCTGTGGCGATGCCGCGCCATTCGCGCACGTCGCCCATATTCCAGGTGCCGGGGCCAACCGGGCGCTGCAATGCTGCAACGCCGCCCGCAATCGCGGCAGAGCCAAGCATCAGACCAAGACCTGCGCGCAAGAAAAAGCGCCGGTCGGCGTCTGGCGTTTCGGCCCAGCCAATGAAGAAGTCGTTCTTGCTCATGCTTCGGCTCCGATCAGGCTTGGGGCTTGCGGCGTTCCTGGCGCATTGGGATCCGGGTTTACGTACACAACATCATCAACGATGCGGGTAGCATAGGTGGCGATTTTCTCGGTAAAGGGCGGTGGGGATTGGCCATCTTCCATCCGGTATTGGAATCCGTGCCAGGGGCAGGTGATGCAACCATCAACAATCTTGCCTTCGCCAAGCGGGCCGCCCTGATGGCGACAGACATTCGAGACCGCAGAGATCTTGTTGCCATCGCGAAACACCGCAATGGCCTCACCGGAGACCGGGCGAACGATCTTGGCCCGCGCATCTTCCATCTCGGCGAGCGGCGCGACTTTCAACCAACCTTCATTGGCGGTGCGATCCGACGGGCGCATGCCGGCCAATCCGGTGACCAGGTGCAGTCCAACCACCGTCACGGCACTGAGCGCCAGCAGGGTGACATAGATGGGACTTTTCTCGAACTGAATGGCACCTAGCGCAATGTGAGCAACGAGCAGGCCATAGGCGAAGTAGACTCCCATATGGAGCGCCTTCCACAGCCCCGGCCCAAGATTGGCGTTCCAGAAATCGTGACTGGTCGCGGCCATCAGGAACATGATCAGCAGGGCGACAAAGCCGAGCACTTCGAACGGGAAGCCATGCAGGCTTTCATATCGCGGATTGGAGATGAACAGCGACACCAATGCATTGGTTTCTGAAAACCCATGATACCACATCAAGACCAATCCGGCGTGCACCAGCGCGACCAGGAATGTCGTCACGCCCAGGTGGCGGCGATTGTAGAGAAATGGCTTGAAGCGGTCGGTCAGCCGCGCCATCGGACCGATGCAAAGAATGAAGGTCAGCAACAGGAAGGCCAGGGTGCCGGTGGCGCGAATAAGAGCTTGGACCGGCGCCAGACTGTCCCCTTGTGGCTGGCTCGCATAGGTGATGGCGACGAAGCCAATCAAATAGACGGCAATGCCGCCGAGCATCCAGAGATCAAACCGCTTCTTGAATGGAGTCCATTGTACGGCCTTGTAATCGTGAGACATTAGCGTGCCTCCTCGATCAAGGTGTCGGGCAGGCTTTCATTGACCGGCGGGGCAGGTCTGTTCTGCACGGCCAGCACTAACAGCCACAACATGACCGGGCCGAGTACGGCCCAGATCGCAAAATGAGTTCGTCGATGCGCGCGCTTCATGAGACCGGCGGCTCCTTCTGCGTGAACAGTTTGGTTAGCATCAGCGGCCACAAACCGATAATGCCAGGCAGGATGAGCAGCCGGACACGAACAGGCAGGCCCTTGCCCTTGGCCGCAGGATCGATCCGGCCTGCGCCGCCAAACATGTAGATCAGACCGACAATCAGTCCGAGCACGGCATAGATACCTAGCGCGAGCACGAGCGTTCCTGCGGTGGCCTCACTCATCGTTTCACTCCCGCAAATGCGACGCCTGACAAATCAGCCATGTCGCGACTGAACGTCGTCAAATCATCGATGTTGAAGCCTGTCAGACTTTGATGCCCGCAGGCCCGGGCCATGACCTTCATCAGATCGGTTGAAGCGTCGAAGAAATTTTTCAAGCGATGCGCCGATTTCTCGATGACCAGTCGCGAGACGAGATGGGGTTTCTGTGTCGCGATTCCGACCGGGCAATTATTGGTATGACAGGCGCGCATGGCGATACAGCCGATTGCCTGCATGGCCGAATTTGAGATTGCGATCGCATCTGCACCCAGAGCCATCGCTTTCACGAAATCGGCAGGTTTGCGCAAGCCGCCCGTAATCACCAGCGAAACGTCGCTCCGGCCGGACGTGTCGAGATGGTGTCTCGCGCGAGCCAGGGCCGGAATGGTCGGAACGGATATATTGTCCCGGAAGATGGTCGGAGCGGCACCTGTGCCACCGCCGCGGCCATCGAGGATGATATAATCGACGCCAACCTCAAGTGCGGCGTCGATGTCTTTCTCGATATGCTGTGCGGACAGTTTGTATCCAATCGGAATGCCGCCCGTCCGATCACGGACTTCGTCAGCGAATGCCTTCACCTGACTGACTTCGGTCCAATCCGGGAAGCGCGGGGGGGAAATCGCCGACTCGCCTTCATTCAGGCCGCGGACGAGGGCGATCTTGCCCTTCACCTTCTCACCCGGGAGATGACCGCCGGTTCCGGTCTTGGCTCCTTGTCCGCCCTTGAAATGGAATGCCTGGACCTTTTCCAGCTTATCCCACGAAAATCCGAAACGACCCGACGCGAGCTCGTAAAAATAGCGTGAGTTCGCTTCTTGCTCTTCTGGAAGCATGCCGCCTTCGCCAGAGCAAATGCCGGTTCCGGCAAGCTCCGCGCCGCGCGCCAGAGCCACTTTGGCGGGTTCTGACAGCGCGCCGAAACTCATGTCGGAAACGAAGAGCGGGATGTCCAGATGCAGCGGTTTCTGGGCATTCGGGCCGATCACGACTTTGGTGTCGACCGGGTCATCGTCGAGAAGCGGCATCTTGTGCAGCTGCGCGGTAATGATCTGGATATCGTCCCAGTCGGGCAGATCTTTGCGCGGCACCCCCATGGCATCAACCGTGCCGTGATGTCCGACCTTGCTGAGGCCGTCGCGCGCATATTGCTGGATCAGGCCATTATAGGGTTCTTCATGCTCGCCATGGCTCGGATCCTGATACAGGCCGAGATACTGGTCACGCTGGTAAGGCTGTGGATTGGCATAGCCCCAGGCTGTGATTTCGTCGGCGTCGACCAGCACCTCACCGTTTTCGATCCAGGCCTGAAATTTCGGCAAGGCTTCCGAGTTTTCATACTCCGAGACGCCGCTATCGAGGCGATAGTCCCAATTATGAACGCCGCAAATCAGGTTGTCATTGGCGTCGACATGTCCATCCGACATCAGCGCGCCGCGATGTAGGCAACGCCCGTAGAAGACGGAAACCGTGTCGTCAAAACGGACGACGACCAGGTCGACTTCGCCAACAATCGCATATTCAGGTTGGCGGTCCGCCAGCTCATCCCACTTGGCGACAGCAACTTTTTCCATTGGCCTTTCCCCTCCATGTCTATCCCGGCCTTTATCTGTCGGCGCGGTGATAGGCCAATCACGACTGCCCAAGAAATTGTGAGCGTTATTTGATATGCCTAAACTCACTGTTTTCGATAGGGCAGCGGAAAGCAAGTGAGGGGTACGAAAATGTCGGATAACAAAACCACACTGATTTGGCACAAGGTCGCCGAAACCGATGAGGTGGCCGAAGGGCGCGTGAAATCTGCGACCGCCGGGACGCAATCAGTCGCTTTGGTTCACTTTCAGGGGCAGTACGCCGCCATGGACAATAAGTGTCCGCACCAGGGCGGGCCGCTCGGTGAAGGTTCGATTGAAAAGGGCATTGAGGGCAAATGCTGGCTGCGCTGCCCATGGCATGGCTGGGACTTCGACCCGCTGACCGGCAAGCCGCCTGGCGGCCACGAAGATACCGGCCAGGATATGTTCGATGTCGATATCCGTGAGGATGGCATCTATGTCGGCGTCCCAGCGCTTCCCCCACGCGCGCGCACGATCGCCGACGTGATGGCCGAGACAATGACCAATTGGGGCGTGACCAGTGTGTTTGGCATGGTCGGCCATTCAAATCTTGGCCTCGCCGACGCCCTGCGTGTGCAGGAAGCAGAAGGCAAACTTCGGTATTACGGCATTCGCCATGAGGGCGCCGCGGCATTCGCCTGCTCTGGCTATGGCAAGCTGACAGGACATCCCGCTGCGGCACTGACGATTGCGGGTCCTGGCGCGACGAATCTCCTGACCGGGCTTTGGGATGCCAAGGTCGACGGTGCGCCAGCGCTTGCGCTGACCGGGCAGGTGCAGGATCAGGTGGTCGGTGTGCATGCCTTCCAGGACATCGACCTGGAAGCGGCCTTTGAAGCGGTGGCTGAATTCTCCGAGACCGTTCACCTGACGTCCGATCATGCCCTGCTGATGACGCAGGCGATCAAGACCTCGATCCTGCAACGCGGCGTCGGACACCTCGTCTTCCCCGACAATGTCCAACCGAAGCCAGCCCCCGAGGGCGCCACGGCCTATGGCCCGGAAGGGCGCATGGCCAATCTCTGCGTCGGCCCGCCACCATCGGCCCTGAAAGAGGCGGCTGATCTTTTGAAGGGGGCGAAACGCCCGATGATCATTGTCGGTTATGGCGCACTGAACGGGATGGAAAGCGTTATCGCGCTGGCCGAGCAGCTCGGGGCCCCGATCGCAACGACCTTCAAGGCCAAGGGCCAGATCGGCGACGATCATCCGCTTGCCGCGGGCGTGATGGGGCGTTCCGGAACACCAATCGCCAGCTGGTTCATGAACGAAGCCGACCTGCTGCTGGTGTTCGGCTCGAGTTTCTCGGACCATACTGGCATCTATGAAGGGGCGCCGACGATCCAGGTCGACACGGATCCGATGCGTCTGGCCAAGCGTCACCCGGTGACGGTTCCTGTCATGGGGGATGTCGCTGTAACCGCTGACCTACTCAAGGGCGAAATCGCGCGCGGCGGGTCTGCGGCGATGGATCTACGCGCCGAGGTCGCTCAGCGCTGGACACTCTGGCGCGCCGAGAAGGCGAGCCGCGTCGCCGAGGATCGCGGCAAGGGCGTCTCTGCGGCGGCCTTGTTCGACGCACTGACCCGGGCTGCGCCGGCCGATGCGATCCTGCCCGTCGACGTCGGCAACAATACCTATTCCTTCGGCCGCTACTTCGAACCGACGGGGCAACAGCGTGTGCTGATGTCCGGCTATCTCGGGTCAATCGGGTTTTCGTTCCCGGCCGCCATGGGCGCCTGGGCCGCGACCCAGGAGGAGGGGCCTTACAAGGGCCGCAAGGTGATCTCGGTGTCCGGAGATGGCGGCTATGGCCAATATGCGATGGAATTCACCACCGCGGTCAAGTACGGCATGAACATCACGCATGTGCTGATGAACAATTCGGAGCTGGGCAAGATTTCCAAGGAACAGAAAGCCGCCGAGTTCGAAGTCTGGCAGACCAGCCTGGTCAATCCGAGCTTCGCCGGTTTCGCGCGCTCCTGCGGCGGCATGGGGGAGTTGGTCAAGACGCGCGAAGAGCTCGATGCGGCGCTGGCCAAGGCCATTGCTCATGAGGGGCCGTCGCTGATCGAGGTGATCACCGATGCGGAGTTGTTGTGATGAGCACCTCGGACACCTCACACCCGATGGACGGCATGACCGGAGGCACGTCGCTCGAGCACCTTCCTTTTGGTCTGGATGAACCTTTGATGCGGGGACTCGAAGGGCTTGCCATCTGTATCGACTTGATCGGCGTGGCGTTGATCTTGTTCGGGTTCTTCATTTCGTTGATCCGCCTTCTGGCAGGATTGCGGCACGGCATCGGGCTCAACCGCAATCTCGGCAATCTTAGCGCCGCGCGGACCATTCTCGGCACTTACATCCTGACTGGTCTGGAATTCATGATCGCGTCCGACATTGTTCACACGGTTATCACGCGAGAGCTGACCGATCTGCTCTTTGTTGGCCTGCTGGTCCTGATCCGGACGGCGATTTCATTCTTCCTGGGGCGCGAGATCCACGAGATCGATGCGCATGAATCACGCGGACAATCTTAGGAGACGGCGCGTGTCTGGGCGACCACCAGTTCGCTGAAAAAGCGCAAGGCCGATCGGCTTGGCAGGAAGAAATATCCGCCGCCTTTCATGGTCACGAATGATTGCAGGTGGTCGATCTTGATCGGCCCGGCTGAGGTCGGAATGGTGAGTGAGTTGGGCGATTGTTCCGACGCGCCCGCGACCGAGTCGTATTCATCCTGCAGGCCGTGGAAACGCGTTGCGTTGAGCCAGGTTTGCTGCACGAATTCAAACTGGCGCTCAAGATTGGCGTTGAGGCACATGAAAAGCAGGCCCTCGGTTTCGGTCTCTGCATCTGCATAGGCGCGGCCACGGCGTAGCAGACGATGGCGATTTGAGAGTTCGATCTGGCGGTCAGAACCGAGGGCTTGACTGTCGCGCGGATTGGCGCGGCGAATGTGTGCCCCGAATGGGCATTTCTGACCCTGTGGATCCTCTGCGCCGAAACGGAAGGCGTTCTCATCCTCGTTGGGACCAGAGACAAACGTTTTGCGCGGCGTATGTGGGTTTTGCACGATCGAAGAGCCGTTTTTCCAACGCCCCATGATCTTGGCGCCCAGCCAATCTTCGGAAACGTAATCCAGACCATAGTCCGTGCGCGCCTGATCGGCCTTGGCTTTTAGGTGGGCGGTAAACCCAGCCACGTCCTGCTCAAGCTGGCGGATGACCAGGAATGAGCCATTCTTGCCCAGATCCTTGGGTCTGATGTCCGGGGCGGTCCCGAAGGCGGGATACTCGCCCTGATCAATGTCCGGCGCAGATGGCAGGTGCGCGGCGCCAGGGGCGACGGCATTCACCATCGGTGAGGTCGGGTAATAGTCAGTATTGTCGAGATAACCGAGCACGAACTCGCCGGGTTCAACAACGTGCATCAAATTGTGCGGAGCGGTTGCGGCTGGCGACCCTTTGAGGATTGGTTGTGAAACCCCATCAACGAATCCGAATGGCTCCCGCATCGGGTTTTCAGTGATCGGCTTGGTGTCAATCTCGTGCAGGACGGTAAACCCGGCGCCGGTAAGCCGAGCGACTTCCGGCGCAACTATATCTGCCAATTGTTGTGCGTCACGAGCATAGATCAACAGCGCTGCATCCGGCGTCTCCTCGCCGCCCCACCTCCACGTATCGTGCCCACGGTCGCCGAGGATTTGCTGGCGGTCGGCGCTGATCATCCCGCTGCGAAACGCGGCTGGCAAGGACGCGAAAGCATTGCTCGCCACATCCTCGTGCACATGATGGATGTCCTGCAGTTTCAGGCGTTGTAGTCCGGACGGCGACAGCGCAACGTTGACCGCGATTGTTTCGTCTGGATCCTTCCGACCATCGAAACTGGCGCGCAAATGAGACGGCGTGCCAGAAAGTCCCGAAAGATCGGCAAGCCAGGTCGACAGAGCAGCGTCGCCCTCTGCACCGGCCTTCGGGAATTTGAGCGCGAGCATTTTCGCTGCTTTCAGATTGCCCATGCCGCGCAAGATCATGCTCTGGATCTCGTGAGTCTCGAGCGTTGTGTCCGGGCGGGTGCGCGAGGTCATGATCTCAACCAGCGTACGGTACTCGCTGTCCGTACGTGCCTTGGCCAGGCCTTCACAGATCATCGCGTTGCGGCGGATATCGCGGGTCGAGAGTTGCTTGAAGCGCGCAAACCAGAACCGTGACACGCGTTGGTGATGCCGGATCCAGCGCTTGAACCGCGTCGCGTCCTTGGCGCCTTTGAACAGCAGGTTTTCCGTTTCCGGAAAGCCTTTGCCATTGCTCCACACACCGGTCTGGCCCCAACGCGCTTTGGTGACGAAGTCTTCGAAATAGGATTCGCCGCTGCCATCATAATTCGAATAGAAGACCATTGTGTGTGAGCCGGGAAGGATGAACCACCGGGCGAAGTGAATGGTGCCAAGATCGAGAACGAAGCCAAACCGGAACCGGTACAAAACCAGGGTCTTGATGAAGTAAAACCCGATGAACATGGTAACCCGGCGCAACCAACCCGGATTATCCTTCAGCGGCGTGACAAAGACGATATGGTTCTGGGCGTGATCCGGCTGGTTCTCGCGGGCCATTACTTCCTGGTATTTGCTGAGCGCCAGGTCGTGATCTTCGGGCGGGCTGCTGTCTTCGCTCGCTTGTAGCAGTCTCAGAAACGCCCATCCGAACCCGAGCACGGTGATGACCCACAACGCGATGCCGAAGATCGCCGACAAGCCAAGCGTCCAGGCCAGCGCGCCAAGCGCATAGATGCGGCCCCAATAGTCCGGCGATGATGCGATGTCGAGCGCCCCTGGAGTCCAGATGCCGAGCGGCGTCACCACCAGATAAATGAGTGTCGTGACCCCGGCCCAAACCATTACGAGAGATGCCTCGGCTGCTTTGCTGGCCCCGGCAAAAAACCGCAAACGCAACCAGTGGAGCCCGTAGAGGAGCACGAAGACCAGCCCGACATGCACGGCGTTGACGGCGAAGGTGCCGAGGTTGGCCCAATCCAGATGCTTCGGAATGCCGCCGCGCAAGAACGCAAAATAGACCAACCAGAACATTGTGACGCTGCCGAGCACCGTCAGCAGGAACCCCGGGTCCTTTAGATACAAGGCGAGCGTTTGCGACAGTTCGAGATTTGGTCGCCGAGAAACAGCCGGGTTTTTCTGTGACGGGCGAACCAATGACGCCGAGAGGTCCACGTCATCGGTGTGGCGAAGGTGGCGTCGAATATTTGCCACTGACTCTCGCGCTGACGGCGCACGTTCGTATTGGGTCCGGACATACTCGGTCAGCTGTGTTCGTGCAGCCGCAGCAAGTTTTTGTTCGGCCTCGGTCTGTTCGATCGACTGTTCGGGCAGACCCTGGAAGTTTAAACCCATGGTCGTCTGTTTGCCCGACGACCATGGCGTAATTTTCAGGTCGTAGTTTCGCGCCCGGAGCTTGCGTTTGACCTTTCTCGCCGTGACCTTTGTCAGGCCGAGCGCGGTGGCCATGATGTCCTGAAACAGCTCGACGTCCCACAGGGCGTCCACAAAGGCCGCGATTGCATCATCTGCGGGCCCGTCCGTATTCAGTTCGATGAGCAATGTCGGCGGAATGTCTGGTTGCTGCCCGCCGATGGCTGTCATGTGGGAAAAATGCAAGCGGGTCTGGTTCAGCAAAGCGTTGCGAACCTGATCGATCGCCGGATTGCCCAATTGGTCGAGCCATCGATTGATCCGTGCCACATCGCCATCACGTGCCAGCGGGAGGCAGATTGTCAGCATCGATTGTTCGCGCGTACTGGTGGCTGTCTCGAACGTCATCTGCATGTGAACCGGGAACGGTCCCGTCCGCTCCATCTTTCCGGCCTTGCCGCGCGCGGGCTGCAGGTTTTCGCATGTCAGCAAATGCTGGAACGACACAGTGATCATCTTCCGAAAAATCTGTTCGCCGAAACAGTAGTGAAGAAGGTCACGGCCGCCGAACGAGAGGTCGTCGTCAGCGAGATCGCGTGTTTCGTCGAAGCGTTTGATCGATCCGCCAAACTGGCGCCCGTCGAACATCGCCGAATAGGCTGCCGCCAGGATTGTTGCTCCGGCCGGGATCTTGTCGATGCGTTTGTTGCCGCCGGACGCTGCAGAATCGTTCCCTTCGACCACGTAGCGCGGCAGTCCGGGCAGGATAGGCGGCTTGAAACGCATCGCTTCGAGCAGGATGCGTTCGAGTGTTTCGGTGTCGTCGTCCTGGGCCGCCTTGATGGCCCGCTTCATCGCACTCGATTGTTGCAGGAGAACTTCCAGGATGCCACCGCCGCCACCAGCGCCCGTCGGTACAAATCCGACCGCGAGCCCCATGATCATGCCCCGAATATCGTCATCGCTAGGGCCAAGGTTCGGTGCGGCGATCTGCTGCGCAACCAGCCGCCCGATCACTGTGTCGGTGATCCATGCGCAATAGGCCGCGCCATGACGCTGAGTGGCTTGGTCCGGAGACTGAAGACAGAACCGGGCCTGCGCGATTCCGGTATTGATGACCGGAAGGATACGTTTTGCGCCCGCCATGGCGAGGGTTCGAACGGCTTCACTCCCATTATAGTCAGCGAACAGGAGAGCGCTGAGCGACATCAGCCATTGTGCGAACGCATTCGGGTCCTCAGGTTCGAGACCGTAATGATGACAACAGGTCTCGACCGCAATCCGGTTCAGATAGTCTTCGATGACATCGAAGGATCCGCCGGAACTGGCGAGCAATTGTTTCGAGACAGCATGCGCCCGGGGCAGGACAAGGTTTTCCAGGTCGGCGCGTTGGAACGCAGGCGGCATGCCGGCCACGCCCTTCAAAATCCACTCGAACTGCTTGTCATATTCCGGTCCGCGCCGCATGCCGAGCAGGAAACCGCCGCCGCCTGTCAGCGCATCCATCTCACGCCCGTAAGGGGCTTCGAAACGCTGATCGTTTTCACGGACATATTTCACATCCTTGTATCTGGTCACGAAATAGATGCCGCCAATCTTGATGACCGGGAACAGAATGCGGAGGAGGGCATAAAACCATCTCTGCTGGATGAGTGTGGCGAGGAGTTTGGCTACAAACCCATGGGCCTTGAGCGTCGAGAATTCGAACCCCGTGTCGTCGATTGCGCGCTGGTCCGGAGGCTTGCTGGCCTCTAATCGTTCGAGGTCTTTGATCCGCTCGTAATACTTCGCCATTCCCTCGTCTCTCTCCGTCTGCCGCGTCGCAGAGTATCAAGGAATGTGATCTCAGACTGTGACGCTTGTCACGTTATTTTGGGACAAGCCGCGCTCTGACGTTTCGATGACCGCGTGCAATTGCTTTGCTTTTTCAAGGCTTTCCTTGAAGAACTGGTTCCATTTCGAATCCTGAAACGGCAACCAGTCGATATAAGGTTTTTCGAAGAAATCCGTCCGTCGGATGAGCAAAGCATCCAATGCGTTCGCGGCGCGCTTATCCTGGCCGGATTGTACCAGCGCGGTGATCTCAGTCATACGCGCGTGCCAATAGGATTGCCGCATGCCCAAAGACCGACGCGCCAATGAGATCGCACGATCATAATCGCCCAACATGCAATACGAGCAGGCCAGTTCGCCAATCGTCACGAACAGGTAATAATCCTGTGAATTCAGCCGCATAGCGGATTCCAGGCTCGCAATCGCCTGGTCCGGCTTACCCATCAGCATGTAACAGCTGCCGATTTGTGAATGCGCGTGTGCATGGCTGGGGTTGAGGCTGATCGACTCTTCGAAATGACCCATCGCGGCTTCCGGTTTGCCGTTGAGAATCTGAGCGGCGCCGATCAGGAAATGACCGCGGCTGTCATGTGGATTGGCGGATTGAGCCCGGCGCGCCAGGACGTGGAATTCCTCAACATTCTCTTGCGGCTTGCGTTGGGTCCAGCAATCAAGCCAATGCCAGAACGCGAGCTGGATGAGTGCTTCCGGATGATCGGGGTCCTGCTTCACCGCAGATTCGAGTATTTCGCGAGCGAGCTCGGAATCCTTGTGAGTCAGCTTGTTGAGATGCCACCGTCCGCGCCACACCAGACTTGAAATGTTTGACCGGCTGAGGCGACTGGACCGTGCACGCACGGTTTCGGCCTGCTCAAGCTGGCCTTCGAGCGTAGCAGCAAAAATGGCGACGACTTCCTCCAGGGCCGGGATCAGCTCATCGGGTTCGAGCAGATAGCTGTCAGACCAGAGGATGTGGCTCGTCGAGCCATCAATCAGGCGCAGCGAGATCTTGAACTGTTGCCCATGGTCGGCGAATTCCCCGGCAACGATGTAGCGCGCCCCGAGTTGCGATGCAGCGGTTGAAAGCGGCATGCCGGAATGACCGAGGGCGAAGCTGGAATTGCGGTCAATGATCGGAAACTGGCGCATATGCGATAGCGCCACGATGAGATGATCGCTGAAGCCTTCAGCGACATGGCCGTGCTCGAGGCTGCGGGAGGCATTGGTAAGCGGGAATACCGCAATCGCCGAGCGCCCGCCAAACCCGGATACTGGCTGTTCCAGATCAATCTCGAACGGGGTTTCGATCTCTGTCGCCCCATCGGCCCCGCGCACATCCAGTTCGAACGCTTCCAGCGGCTCTGGAATGTTCTTGAAGCGCATCACGCCCAGACTGGCCAACTGTGTCTGTTCGTCCTCTGGCAGCGCCTGTTTCACCGTATGAGAGATGAGGGTGCCGCCGACGGGCGCAGATTCCTGCAATCGAACGGCGATGTTGACCACGTCCCCATGCAGGTTTTCGTCTTCCACGATGGCGACGCCATTGTGAATACCAGCGCGCAACCAGACCTGCTGTTCGGGACCAACATCCTTGTTATGGTCACGCATCGTGGCCTGCACGTCGAGACTGGCGGCAATCGCGTCCGTTTCGGAGCCAAACTCCAGCAGAAAGCCATCACCGGCATAGGCAAAGATCCGGCCATTTTGTGCGGCGGCAATCTCGCGCATGGTCTGTTCACAATACCGGCGGGCCTCGACCGTGGCGTCGGGATCATGTGCCATCATGCGGCTGTATCCGACCATGTCGGTCGACAGCACGGTGACTTCGCGACGCTCAAACCTTTTCGGCATGGTGTTCTGAAAACCCTCTCACAGGGTTCAGTCATAGGCGTTTCTTGTGCCTAATGCCAAGTTTTATCTCTGTTTTTTTGATGATGATCACGCGTGCGCGAAATTGTGTGGGGTCGATCAGGTTTCGCGCATGAAGGTGATGATCTCGGTCGACAGCGCCGCTGCGGAGTCTTCCTGTAGAAAGTGTCCGCCGCCTTTTATGGTGACGTTCTTCACGTTGCTGAGGCGGGCGATGAATGCCTGTTCGCCACCCTTGGTAACGGGATCTCGATCGCTGAACGCGGTCAGCACCGGCAAATTGGCTCGCTCCAGCACGGCCCAGGCAGCATCGCCGGCGAGGCGATCCGGTTTGCCCTCTGGACGCATCGGAACGAGAGACGGGAACTTTCGCGCCCCGGCAATATAATCATCGTTCGGAAACGGTGCCGTATACCCATCGAGAATTTCTTCGTCTTCGATATTGGACAGTGTTTTGAACACGTCGCGCACAGAAAAAGTCGGGCATTCTGCAGTGTATTTGACCCAGTACATGAATGCGGCAGGGGCGCCGCTCGCGAATTGCTCCTGGACCATGGCAGCGTCGGGGACCGGAATTGACTTGTAAAGATTGCCGAGCGTTTCCGAGACTTCATCGGAAACCATCTTCGAGCTAGGCAAGCCCGTATTGGCGATCACCAGGCGCTTGAACCGGTCGGGATGCTTGCCAGCGAGGCGTAGGCCGATCAGGCCGCCCCAGTCCTGGCACATCAGGGTCAGACCGTTCAGGTCCAGCCCAATCAGCCAGTCACTCATCCAGTCGACATGCGCCTGATAGGTATAGTCATCCATGTGTGTCAGCTTGTCGGAGCGGCCAAAACCGATCAGGTCCGGCGCGATGACGCGGTAGCCGGCACCCGTCAGGAGCGGGATCATTTTCCTGTAGAGATAACTCCAGCTCGGCTGTCCATGCAGGCACAGGATCGGCTCGCCATCCGCCGGACCTTCATCGAGATAGTGGACCCGAAGCGGAGTGCCATCAGCCGCTTTGATCTCGTGATAGTTGGGCGTGAAGTCATAGCCTTTGAGGTTGGCGAATTGCGCGTCTGGGGTACGAATGACGTCCATTATCGGCTCCTTAGAAGAAATCGTGAGAGGCGCCAGACGCCATAAATCACCATCAGGAAGAACAGACCGGCGAGGATCAAGATCCAGCGATTGTTCTTATAGAATTTTGCGGTGGAGTTTGCATCAATCTGCTCAAACGAATTATAGCCCTCTGGCATTTCAAGCACGCCGACGCGTTCGGCATAGGCGTCATAATCGGCGAGCAATTCAGCTTTCTTTTCCGGCAGGTCGGCGGATAGGTCCCGCGTCTCGCCGGGATCTTCGGACATGTTGTAGAGCTGCCACGTGGCGTCACCCGTTGGCGGCATGTGCCGCGTGATCTTGAAGTCGCCCTTGTACAGCGCCGAATTTCCCGACACTTCCATGCCGATTGGATCGTCCGGTCCGTAGACCCAGTCCTGCGTGCCTTCCAGCAGCGGCGTCAGGCTGCGCCCCGTCATCGATGCCGCGCCGATCGTGTCCACCCGTCCGCCGGCGAGGTCGATCAGAGTTGGCGCAATGTCGCTGACCAACGCCATGGCGTCGACGCGCTGCGGGTCGATGCCTGGGCCAGCCATGATCAGTGGCGCGCGGATGCCGCCTTCCGCCATGTAGAATTTGTAAAGTGCGCCCGGCGACGCCGCCGCATTCGCCCATTCCGGCCCGATGAAGCCCCAGCTTCCTCGCTCGCCGACGCCCTGCAGGTCCACGTGATATCCGTTGAGCCGCATCCACAGGCTGAGGCGGGAATCATTGTCTCCGCGATTGTGCTCAGGACCATTATCGGACGTGATGACGAAGATCGTATCGTCATAGGCGCCGGATTCCTGCAAGTATCCGATCAGTCGACCGATATGATGGTCCATCGCCTCAAGCATGCCAGCATTCACCTGCATGCGAGCGGTGTAGACGGCGCGATCTTCATCGCTGAGATCGTCCCAGTTGCGAGATCCGTCCGGCATCGGCGCGAGGGCCGCACCTTGCGGAACGAGGCCAAGCGCCATGGCTTTCGTATGCCGTGCCGCACGCAAAACATGCCATCCCTCATCATAAACGCCGTCATAATTCGCGGTGTACTCAGGTGGCGCCTGCACGGGAATGTGGATCGCCTGAAACCCGAGGAACGCCATGAACGGCCGTTCCGGATCAGAGTCACCGAGATAGTGGATCATCTTGTTGACGATGAACTCCGAGGAATAGAAATCGTCTGGCAGCGCTGCCGTTTTGCCGTCTTCGTACCACGGTGCGTCGCGGTAGAACGGCATGTAGGACTTATCCTCCCAGTTGTCCGCGCCGGAGGCATCGAGCGCGAAGGAGCGATCAAACCCGTGCGATGACGGCAGGTCGCCGTCGCCGCTGCCCATGTGCCACTTGCCGGTGAGGAAAGTCTGGTAGCCGTCTGGACGCAACCGTTCGGCGAGGGTCAGCACGCCGGGCTCCAGCGCCATTGAATAGCCGGGCTGACCGACATGCGCTTTGGGCAGCACTTCCGGGATCGTCGCGACGCCTGTCAGGTGATTGTCCATGCCGGTCAGCAGCATGGCTCGAGAGGGGGAGCATAGCGGCGACGTACGATACTGGGTGAACATCGCTCCCTGCGCAGCCAGCATGTCTATGTTCGGGGTGCGGGCTTCGCCGCCATAGGCTCCGAAATCCATCAGTGCGGCATCATCCACCAATATGATGACGATGTTCGGCTTTTCGGTCGATTGAGCGGTGCCGGTAGCCACGGCACTCGCTGCGAACGCGCAGGCGATGGTCGAAAACAGAAGTCTAAGGATCATGCAAATACCTAAGAATCGGCAACTGGGATGTCAATTTAAATCGAATAGCGTGCGCCGACCTGAAAAAGCGGCCGGAGCGATCAGGGCTCCGGCCGGTACAAGTTTCCAGGAGACGGTTTCGCTTACTCAGCCGGCACCATCTGAGGCCGTTTTCTGGAGGCGCGACGTGCGGCTTTGATCTTGTGTGCGCGGGCTTCCTGTTCGGCCAGGCGCTCGAGATAATTCGGGTGCTCAGTGCCCATCCAACGATCCCACCAGGTGAAATAGAAGCCGAAATTCCCGGTGCCGCGTTCATGATGCATGTCATGATGGGTGACGGTGGTGAGCCAACCCAGGACGGGCATCCGCGCCCAACTGCGAGGAAAGACCTCATAGCCGCAATGGGCCAGCGCATTTTTGAAGATCATGATCGTCAGCACAACGTAGAGCGCCAGATTGTGGGTCGGGATCAACATCAGCGCCAACGGTACATACATATACTCAATCACGGCTTCACCGGCGGCGAAGTTATACGCCGTAAAAGGAGTTGGATTGTGCGAGCGGTGATGCTGCATATGCGTCGCCTTGTAGAGTTTCGCGGTGTGCATCGCCCGGTGCGTCCAATAGAAATAGGCGTCGTGCAGGATGATGAGCAGCGGCATAGAGACCCAGAACCAGAGCAGGCCATACTCGGCGAAATCGTCATACTTCTGGAACAGACCGATATCAGCGGCCTCGAAGATGAAAATGTCCATCGCAACGAACACGCAGACGGTTTTGAACGAATGTTTCAGCTCCATCTGGATCTGTTTGGCCCGCGGGGTCGGCTTGCGGATCTTGCGGGTCTCGATGAAGCGGTGCAGCACCACCCAAAGGACGAAGAAGGTGACCAGCGTGCCCATGGCATAACGGGTGGCTTCAAACTGAATGCCGCCGAAAACGCGGGGTCCGAGATAGTCGGTGAAGAAGGGCAGGAGTTCCATTTTCAATTGTCCTCGTCTGTCGATGAGGGCATTCGATCACGGCGCACGTCATTCCTCTCTGCATCCGCGAAATTGGCGCTACAATTTCAAAAATGAGGATGATTTTCTAAGTTTGCGCAGCCTTGGCCAGTGCGCTGGCGCGATACTGGCTGGGGGTTGTGCCTTCTTCGGACTTGAACGCCCTATTGAACGTGGCCAACGATGCGTACCCGGCATCCATTGCGATTGTCAGGATCGGTGTGCGCGCCTGCTCGGGATCCGCCAGTGCCATTTTCGCTTCGGCCAGGCGATACTGGTTCAGGAAGGCTGCAAAATTTCGGAACCCGAGTCCCTGATTGATCAGCGCCCTGAGCTGGTGCTCGGGAACGTTGAGTTTGGCTGCCAGGTCACCAATGCCGAGGCCGTGTTCGCGATACAAGTGATCGTCTTCCATGGCCGCAACCAGGCGAGTGTGCGTGGCCGTGTCTTTGGGATCAATTTGCGGGACTCGCACCTCGGCGGCTCGGATTGGTTCGAACAGCAGGAACTCGACCCTCAGCTGCATGAACCACCAGGCGCCAAACATGATGACCGGCAAGGCGACGCCTGAGCGGCTGGTCGACAGCCATGCCGGATCACTGCGGTCACCCGTCTGTAGCGAATAGACGATCTCGCCCATCACGATCAGTGTTGCGGCGACAGCTGTCGCGATTGTAAACCACAGACGCGTGCGCCGTCGCGCCTCGATCAGGTCGTCACGCCACCCCGAAATCGCCATCCAGAACAGGTGTAGGATAATCCCGGCGGAGACCAGGCGAATGAGCACGTCAAAGCCAATCCAGGGCGGTGGGTTTCCAAGCAGGTAGTTCACCCGGATCGGCAGGCCGACGGCCAGGTACACGGCCAGTCCGCCCCAGTGGATGCGGCGCAGTTTGAATTCGTCCTCGAACAGTGACAGCCCGAACCACCAGACGAAGACGAGGTTTGCCGTGTCGATCAGGCGCAAGCCCTGGTAAAGCGGTGGCGGGGGGCGGATCGCCTCGGGCGCGGTCGACAGCAGCATCGATCCGAGCGTGATTCCGAGCACGATCGCGATGCGACCCTGGATCAGGTGCCGTGCATCGCGCCAGGCCAGGACGGCCAGCAAGAGCAGGAGCGTCACGGCGGGCAATCTGAGGATCACGTCCAGGAACAGCATCGAACCTAGTCCTGCCTGCATTCGCTCCGGCGTCAAGCACCGCACTTCCCACTAGCCAAGGTCGCCACTTCTGCATAACAGGATGAAAAGTTTCAAACCGAACAAAAAGATACGCCAATGCGCCTCTCCCGATACTTCATTCCCGTCTCCAAGGACGTGCCTGCTGATGCGACCATTGCCAGCCATAAATTGATGCTGCGGACCGGCATGGTTCGCCAGAATGGGGCGGGCATCTATTCCTGGTTGCCACTGGGGTTTCGCGTGCTGAAAAAGATCGAACAGATCGTGCGCGAGGAAATGGACCGGGCCGGCGCCATCGAGATGCTGATGCCAACCCTGCAACAGGCCGATCTGTGGCGTGAATCCGGTCGCTATGACGATTATGGCGAGGAGATGCTGCGCATCACTGACCGCCACGACCGCGATATGCTCTATGGCCCGACCAATGAAGAGATGATCACTGACATCTTCCGGTCCTTCGTGAAGAGCTACAAGCAGCTGCCGATCAATCTCTATCACCAGCAATGGAAGTTCCGGGACGAAATTCGTCCGCGCTTCGGGATCATGCGCGGGCGCGAGTTTCTGATGAAGGATGCCTACAGTTTCGACCTGTCCGAAGCCGAGGCGCGGATCTCGTATCAGAAAATGTTCGCTGCCTATCTCAACACGTTCAACCGGATGGGCATCACCGCAATTCCAATGCAAGCCGATCCCGGGCCGATTGGCGGCGATTTGAGTCATGAATTCCTGATCCTCGCAGACAGCGGTGAAAGTGAAGTCTATTGCGATAAGGCGGTCCTCGACGTGCCGGCGCCTGGTGCGGACTTTGACTTTGATGATCTGGCCGCTCTTGAGGCCGAGATGAGCAAGCGCACGCAATATTATGCGGCGACGGAAGAGAAACATGACGAGGCGGCGTTCAATGCCATCCCGGCAGACCGTCAGGTCAAGGCGCGCGGGATCGAAGTGGGCCACATCTTCTATTTCGGCACCAAATATTCCGATCCGATGAAGGCCGAGGTGCAGACCAAGGAGGGGGAGCTCGTCACCATTCATGGCGGCTCTTATGGCGTGGGCGTTTCGCGTTGCGTCGGTGCGATCATTGAGGCCAGCCATGACGAGAATGGCATCATCTGGCCGGATGAAGTGGCGCCATTCGGGGCCGGGATCATTTCGATGAAGCCGGATGCCGATGATGTTGCTGCGGTGGCCGATGACGCCTATGCCAAGCTGGTTCAGGCCGGAAAAGACCCGCTCTATGACGAGACGGCGGATCGTGCCGGGCCGAAATTCGCCCGCATGGAGCTGATCGGTCTGCCCTGGCAGATCACGGTCGGTCCGCGCGGCGTTAAGTCAGGGACGGTCGAACTCAAGCGACGGGCGACGGGCGAGAAGGAAGACCTGTCCCTGGAATCGGCGATCAACAAGGTGATGAGCACCTGATGCGGCGAACACGATTTGTCCATAATTGCCGAATAGGCCTCAACGCATGAGCCGCGCCACGCCATTTGGACAAGTCGAACGCACGCTGGCCTGGCGTTATCTGCGCGCGACCCGCGCCAATGGCGGGGTCTCGGTCGTTTCCATCGTCTCCTTTATCGGCATCCTGCTCGCCGTGATGGCGCTGATCGTGATCATGTCGGTGATGAGCGGATTTCGCGCGACATTGCTGGATGCCATGCTCGGCGGCCAGGGGCATGTCTTCGTGTTCACACAGGACGAACCGGCAACGTCAGTCGATGAGCTGGCACAGACAATCGAAGCCTTGCCAGACGTCGATCAGGCCATGCCGATCATCGAACAGCAGGTGCTTGCAACCACAGACCGGCGGCAAAGCGGCGCGATCGTACGCGGTGTCCGCACGCAAGATCTCGATCATCTGCCATTCCTGGATGGAGGCGCTGCCGCGGCACAGGCGTTCGGGTTTGGCCAGGGCAAGAATGGCGGCGACGTGATCATGGTCGGTCGATTCCTCGCCGCAGATCTCGGGCTTTATCCGGGCGACAAGGTCACCTTGATCACGCCCGAAGGCATCAAGGGCCCGTTCGGCGTGACGCCGCGGCGCAAGACCTACACCGTCGGCAATTTCTTCCAGACCGGCAGCGTCGAGCTCGACCAGCTTTACATCTTGATGCCGATCGAACAGGCGCAGCTCTTCTTTGGCCGAAAGGATGTGTACGACAAGATCGATCTGCGCCTGCCGGATCCGATGGTGACAGAGCGGGCCGAGGCCGCGGTTCAGCAGAGCCTTGATTACCGGTTCCCGACCCAGAGCTGGAAAGTTCAGCGCGAAGCCTATTTCAGTGCGCTCAATACTGAGCGGTCGATGATGATGATCATCATGCTGATCCTGATCATGATCACCTCACTCAACATCATTACTGGTGTCGTCATGCTGGTGAAGAACAAGACCAGTGACATCGCCATCCTGCGCACGGTCGGGACATCGCGTGGATCGATCATGCGCGTATTCCTGATGATCGGCGCCCTGCTTGGCCTGACGGGCGCCCTCATCGGCGCCGTACTCGGCGTCATCACCGTGATCAACATCAATGTGGTGATCGACACGATTGGCACCATTCTTGGGCGCGATCTGTTTCCGCCGACCGTGTACGGCCTCGATGGCTTACCCGCTGTCTTGAACTGGGTCGAAGTCACGCTGGTCACGCTTTGGGCCATGGGCATGTCGATGCTGGTCACGATCTGGCCCGCCTGGGCCGCTGCGCGTCTCGATCCGGTCGAGGCCTTGAGGTTCGAATGATGACGGCGGTGCTCGAACTTCGCGATATCGTCCGGCAGTACAAGTCGGAAGGGGGCGTCCTGAAAGTACTGGATGGTGCCAACCTGACGCTCAATCAGGGCGAGCTGGTCGGCTTGGTCGGGCCATCCGGGTCTGGCAAGTCGACTTTGCTCCATACGGCAGGTTTGCTGGAAAAGCCCGAAGGTGGGCAGGTCTTCCTTGAGGGAGACGACTGCATGGCGCTGAACGATTCCGGGCGCACGCGCTTGCGCCGCGAGAAGCTCGGCTTTGTGTACCAGTTCCACCACCTGCTGCCGGAGTTCAACGCGCGCGACAATGTCGCCATGCCGTTGATGGTTGGCGGGATGAAGCGCCGTGCGGCGCGTGAGAAAGCGGAAGAGCTGCTCGCAGAGATGGGGCTGTCCGACCGCACCAAGCATCAGCCTGGACAGATGTCGGGCGGCGAACAACAGCGTGTCGCGATCGCGCGCGCCCTGGTCAATGATCCACGCCTGGTGATCGCCGACGAACCAACGGGCAATCTCGATCCGGCGACGACGGAACGCGTGTTTCAGAGCCTGATCCGCATGGCGCGCGGCGAGGGCGCTTCGGTTCTCGTCGCCACACACAATATGGCACTCACGCAACACATGGACCGGGTGCTGACTCTGAAAAACGGAAAACTCACAGATTTTGCTTGAGTTCGCCTTTTGTTCTAGCTGAAAAACTGATAGGACTGTCTCGACGAAACAGATGTCATCGGGCGGTCGTGCGGTCGCAGCGTTGGCGCAGCGCAGAATCGCCGCAAGGTCCCTCATTGCTGCGTTTTGACCAGCTTGTGCCGCGCGTTGATCAGTGCGCGCAAACCAGAAAGTGAGGCATTGCCGTGGGTCAGTCCCCGTTCATTCATCTCGGTGTCCGAACCTCTTTCAGCTTGCTGGAAAGCATGATCGGAACCAAGGGATTGACCAATTGGTGCGTTGAGCAGGGCATGCCGGCAGTCGCTGTCACCGACCGCAACAATCTGTATGGCGCGCTGGAGCTGTCCGAAAGCCTCGCCGGAGCCGGGATCCAGCCGATCATGGCTGTGTGTTTCGATGTCACCGATGGCGCGCATCAGGAATCCGTTACGCGACTGTCTTTATACGCACAAAATGAAGAAGGATATCAGCGGCTCATGGCGCTGTCGTCTTATGCGTATCTGGATGCGGACGACGGCGTCCCCCGCATACACAAGCGCTATCTGGAGGAAAAGACGGACGGCTTGATCGCCCTGACGGGGGGAGCGGAGGGCGAGGTGGCGCGTCATTTGTTGCGTGGCAAGACTGATGATGCCCGCGCATCATTGCAGACGCTGGCACAGCAGTTTCCGGGGCGCTGCTATGTCGAAATCACGCGTCATGGTTCATCCGCAGAGATCCAGACAGAACCTGGACTGCTCGCCCTGGCTTACGAACTCGCGCTGCCGATCGTCGCAACGCATGATGCCCGGTTCATGAAAGCCGATGATGCCGGTGCACACGATGCCATGATGTGCATCGCCAATGGCGCCTATCTTGGTCAGGAAGACCGACCGCAAGTTGAGGCGCAACAATATCTGAAGACAGAAGCCGAGATGCGTGAGCTGTTTGCAGATCTTCCGGAGGCCATTGAAACGACATCCGAAATTGCGCGGCGCTGTGGCATTCGCTCGACCAAGAGAAGTCCGATTCTGCCGAATTTCGGGGACGGCTCGCGATCCGAGATTGATGAATTGAAGCTGCAGGCCAAAGAGGGTCTGGAAGCGCGACTCGCGGCGGCACCAAAGCTCTATGCGTCTCGGGAAACCTATTTCGAACGCCTCGATTATGAGCTCGGCATCATCGAAGGCATGGGATTTCCCGGCTACTTCCTGATCGTTGCTGACTTCATCAAATGGTCAAAGGATCATGACATTCCCGTCGGCCCAGGCCGGGGGTCTGGTGCGGGGTCTCTGGTCGCCTGGGTGCTGACCATTACCGACCTCGACCCCTTGCGCTTCGATCTTCTGTTTGAACGGTTCTTGAATCCAGAGCGGGTCTCGATGCCCGATTTTGATATCGACTTCTGCCAGGAACGTCGTGGCGAAGTCATCCGCTATGTCCGCGACAAGTATGGCGCCGAGTCTGTCGCCATGATCATCACGTTCGGGACCTTGCAGGCCAAGGCTGTGGTCCGTGATGTCGGCCGCGTTATGCAGATGCCTTATGGACAGGTCGATCGCCTTGCCAAACTCATTCCGTTCAATCCGGCCAAGCCACCAAAGCTGTCAGAAGCGATTGAGGATGAGCCGAAATTTGATGAGGAAATCAGCCGTGACGCGCGTGTGGGTGAGCTGCTCGATACTGCGCTTGCTCTTGAAGGGATGTATCGCAATGCGGGGACGCATGCCGCCGGAGTCGTCATCGGTGACCGACCGCTGACCGAGCTGGTGCCGCTCTATAACGATCCACGCGCGGACCTGCCAGCGACGCAATTCAACATGAAGTGGGCGGAATCTGCTGGGCTCGTGAAGTTCGACTTTCTCGGCTTGAAGACCCTGACTGTGATCGACCGCGCGCTGAAGTTCATTCGCCGGGATGGGCAGGATGTCGGTCCCGAATGGCATAGCCTCGATGATGCCGCGACCTATGAGCTGATGGCGTCTGGAGAGACCCTGGGCGTATTCCAGCTGGAAGGCCAGGGCATGCGCGACACGCTGAAAAAGGTCCGACCAGGCAATCTCGAAGATGTCATCGCGATCATCTCGCTCTACCGCCCGGGTCCGATGGACAACATCCCGGTCTATGTTGCCGGCAAGGAAGACCCGAACACGATCAAGTATCAGCACCCGGACCTCGAGCCGATCTTGCAAGCCACATATGGCGTGCCGGTCTATCAGGAGCAGGTCATGCGGATGGCTCAGGAGATCGCTGGCTATTCGCTTGGTGAAGCCGATCTGCTGCGACGTGCGATGGGTAAGAAGAAACTCGAAGAGATGGTCGCCCAGCGCGAGCGATTCCTGAAAGGCGCGAAAGAGCTGAAGCAGATTGATGCGCCACTTGCCAATGATATCTTCGATACGATGGAAAAGTTTGCCGGATACGGCTTTAACAAATCCCACGCCGCGGCCTATGCCCTGATCGGTTATCATACCGCCTATCTGAAGCGACATTTCCCGGTCGCGTTCCTGGCGGCGTCGATGAGCCTCGACCTGCACAATACTGACAAACTGGCTGCCTTCTTTCAGGAAGCCCGCCGCTTGAAAATTCCGGTCGTGGCACCAAACGTAAACGAGTCGACCGCCGATTTCGACGTGCGTGGTGAGTCGATCGTCTACGCCCTGGGCGCGCTCAAAGGGGTTGGCCCGGAGGCAATGAAGCACCTGGTGCAGGAACGAGAGAAAAGCGGGGCTTTCAAATGCCTGCACGACCTGGCCGAACGCGTGGACCCGAAAGACATCAACAAGAAATGCTTCGAACAACTTTCGAAAGCCGGCGCGTTTGATCAGCTGGAGCCGAACCGGGCACGTGCCCTGAAGTCCGCGCCAATGCTGGCATCCGCGTGTGCAGCGTCGGCCGAAGACCGCGCCGGCGGGCAAGGCGGCCTGTTTGGCGACGCCGAGCCAGCCATGCGAACGGATCTGCCCAAGGCGGCGGCTTGGAACATGCAGGAAAAGCTGGACCAGGAGTTTGCCGCAATCGGCTTCTATTTCTCCGGGCACCCGCTTGATGACATCCTCGACAGTCTCGAAGATGGACGCATCACTTACGCCATGAACATCGAAGATACCGCGGTCGATGGACGCCCGATGGAGCTGATCGGCGTGGTCCGCAGACGGGTTGAAAAACCGGCGCGAAATGGTGGCAAGTTTGCCTTCCTGACCTTGTCCGACCCGACCGGAGAAGTCGAGTTGATGGTGATGCCGGAACTGTTGTCCGACGTTCGCGACCAGTTGGAGCCAGGGGCAGCGGTGGTGATCCTGACCGAGGTTCGCCGGCGCGATGATGAAATTCGACTCTCAGCGCGCCGTGTTCAAGCGATCGAGCAAGCGCGCATCGCCAAGAAAGCACCGGCCTTATCCGTAAAAATGGAGAAGGGCGCGGACATGACCGGGCTCGCCGCCATCGCTGCGCGTCTCAAGGGCGCGTCTGGACAGGATCGCGGCGAGATTTTTGTCCGTTTGCCGATTGATGATGGCCGTGTGGTGACGCTGAGATTGCCGGACACGTATCCAACCGGCATCGAGGCTTTGCGGGCCCTGAAAACCGCGCCTGGTGTGGCCCGCGTCGATCACGAAGCGGCCTGATTGGTTGCGATCTGAACTGTACGGTTGCGCCCGACGCTAATTCATGTATAGACCCGCGCCATAACCCCCGATGCGTGGTCCTTCCGGTGTCGGTCCTCAAGTGAGGCTCGATAGGGATCATGCCGGTCAACCGGATAAGGAAAATTAAGATGGCATTGCCTGAATTCACAATGCGTGAACTGCTGGAATCTGGCGTTCACTTTGGTCACCAAACACACCGCTGGAACCCCAAGATGAAGCAATTCATCTATGGCGCGCGTTCTGGCATCCACATCATGGATCTGTCGACAACTGTGCCGCTGCTTCACCAAGCGCTGGTCAAGGTCCGCGATACCGTTGCCAAGGGTGGCCGCGTGCTGTTCGTCGGCACCAAGCGTCAGGCGTCCCAGCCGATCGCTGAAGCGGCGCAGCGTTGCGCACAATATTACATGAATCACCGGTGGCTCGGCGGTACGCTGACCAACTGGTCGACTGTTTCCAATTCGATCAAGCGCCTGCGTGAACTCGAAGAGATCCTTGGCGACAAGGAAACTTCGGGTCTGACAAAGAAAGAGCTGCTCAATCTTGAGCGTGATCGTGAGAAACTGGACAAGGCGCTCGGCGGTATCGCCAATATGGGCGGCCTGCCGGACCTGATCTTCGTGATCGACACCAACAAGGAAGCGATCGCGATCAAGGAAGCCCGCAAACTCGGCATTCCTGTCGTTGCTGTTGTGGATACCAATTGCGACCCGGATGATGCTGACTTCCCGTTCCCGGGCAATGACGACGCCGCGCGCGCGATTTCGCTGTACAGCAACCTGGTTGCGGATGCGGTGCTCGACGGACTGGCCGAGTCTTCGGCTGGTCTCGGGATCGATCTCGGCGAAGCAGAAGACGTGGAAGCGATGGTTGAAGCCGATGTCGCTGCCGCAGATGCGGCTGAAGAAGCCCCTGCGGAAGCTGCTGGCGAAGAAGCGTCAGAAGACAAGACCGAAGCTTAATTTAAACAGGTTTGAACAGAAGGAAGACCAGGATGGCTCAGATTACCGCTGCCCTCGTCAAGGATCTGCGTGACAAGACCGGCGCAGGCATGATGGATGCGAAAAAAGCGCTCGTCGAGAATGACGGAGATGTTGAAGCAGCTGTGGATTGGCTGCGCGCGAAAGGCCTGTCCAAGGCCGCGAAGAAGTCTGGCCGGACGGCTGCAGACGGTCTGGTCGCAGCTGTCGTCTCTGACGATGGCAAAACCGGATCTGTCGTTGAGCTGAACGCAGAGACCGATTTTGTTGCTCGCAACGAAACATTCCAGTCAGCCCTGTCTGACATTGCAGCACTCGCCTTGACCACCGCAGGCACGACCGAGGCTTTGACCTCTGCGCCAGCGCCGGATGGTGACGGCAATGTCGAAGACATGATCAAGCGTCTGGTCGGCACCATTGGTGAGAACATGACCCTGCGCCGCGCGGCACAGATCAAGGCTGACTCAGTGGCAGCGTACATCCACAGTGCGGAAGCACCTGGCATGGGCAAGATCGGTGTTTTGGTTGGTTTGAACGGCTCGGGTGATCTCGCCGATGCGGGTAAGAAAGTCGCGATGCACGTGGCAGCGACCTCTCCGGCGTCTGCCACGGTTGCGGATCTGGATCAGGAACTCGTCGCGCGCGAAAAGCAGGTTCTTACCGAGCAAGCTGAGCAAAGCGGCAAGCCTGCAAACGTCATCGAGAAGATGATCGAAGGCCGGATCAAGAAGTTCTACAAGGAAGTTGTCCTGGTTGAGCAGCAATTCGTCATGAACCCTGATCAGACGGTGGGTCAGTTCATCTCCGACAGCGGTGCAGAGCTGGCTGGATTTGTCATGTTCAAGCTGGGTGATGGCATTGAAAAGGCAGAAGACAACTTCGCTGACGAAGTTGCCTCGATGACCAAGGCGTAAGGCCCTAAAAAAATAAGTGCTTTTGGTTCCCGGCTACCGATGACAGGTGGCCGGGAATCTTTTATGGCCACTTGGTGCATTGGAGACGCGTCATGTCAGGTGAAACTGAACCCTCGGGGGATTTGCGGTTTAAGCGTGTTCTATTGAAGATATCTGGCGAAGCGCTGATGGGGCCGAGCGAGTATGGGATCCACACGCCGACCTGCATCGGATTTGCCGAGGAAATCGCCGCCGCGCGCGAGCTCGGGGTCGAGATTTGCCTGGTCATTGGTGGCGGCAACATCTTCCGCGGCATGAAGGGTGCGGCCCAGGGCATGGAACGCTCACAGGCCGATTCCATGGGCATGCTGGCAACAATCATGAACGCGTTGGCGATGCAGAGTGCGCTCGAATCGATTGGTGTTCAGACGCGCGTCCAGTCCGGCATCCGGATGGACGAGGTGTGTGAACCCTTCATCCGCCGTCGCGCGATCCGGCATATGGAAAAAGGCCGAGTTGTCATCTTTGCGGCAGGCACAGGCAATCCATACTTCACCACCGATACCGGTGCCGCCCTGCGTGCGGCGGAAATGCATTGCGACGCGATGATGAAGGGAACGCAAGTCGACGGCGTTTACTCGGCTGACCCGAAATCCGATCCGACGGCAGAGCGTTATGATCATTTGACCTATCAGGATGTGCTGGCGCGCAATCTCAAAGTCATGGACGCGTCGGCTGTGAGCCTTATGCGTGACACAAACATACCGATTGTGGTTTTCTCCCTGCATCATAAAGGGGCCTTGCAGGATGTTCTGACAGGAAAAGGTCCGAGTACAATCATCTCCGGTTCGTGAGGGAAAGATAATGAGCTACGATAAAAAAGACCTCGAACGCCGCATGGACGGCGCGATCAGCGCGCTCCAGACAGAATTGCAGGGGCTGCGCACGGGGCGCGCATCGGTCAACTTGCTCGATAGTGTGCAAGTGTCAGCCTATGGCTCGATGATGCCGCTCAATCAGGTTGGCTCCGTGTCCGTAATGGACGCCCGGATGATCGGCGTGAACATCTGGGACAAGGGGTTGGTCGGCGCCGCCGACAAGGCGATCCGCGAGTCAGGTCTCGGCCTGAACCCGGTGGTTGACGGCCAGACCCTGCGCATCCCGATTCCGCCGCTGAACGAAGAACGCCGGGTTGAGTTGACCAAGGTGGCTGGCAAGTATGCTGAATCAGCCCGCATCGCAGTTCGGAACGTGCGCCGCGATGGCATGGACGCGCTCAAGAAAATGGAAAAGGACGGCAATATCAGCGAGGATGATCATCGCTCGCTGTCTGACGAGGTTCAGAAACTGACCGACACGTTCGTCGGCAAGGTGGATGAAGCGCTTAAAAACAAAGAAGCGGAGATCATGCAGGTTTGACGTCCGCTCGATCAGCTGCCCGAACCGGGGAGGGTGGGCCTCCAGCCGGCAGTTTCCCGGAGCACATTGCGATTATCATGGATGGCAATGGACGCTGGGCGAAAGCGCGCAGCTTGCCGCGCGCTGTCGGTCATGAGCGCGGCGTCGAGGCACTGCGCCGCACCGTCGAGGCGGCGCAGGAGATTGGTCTCAAAAACCTGACGGTCTATTCCTTCTCAACCGAAAACTGGCGCCGCCCAGTATCGGAAGTGAATGCCTTGTTCGGCTTGCTGAAAGCCTATGTGAAACGCGACCTCGACCGCTTGGCGAATGAAGGTGTGCGGATCAGAATTCTGGGCACGCGGCGCGGGCTTCCGGACGATATACGCGAGCTTGTCGATCGGGCAGAGCAACGAACTGCCGAGAATTCGGAATTCAATTTGTGTATCGCGTTCAATTATGGCGGTCGCGAAGAGATCGTGCGAGCCGCTCAGGCCGCGTTTGCAGCCTTGCAACAGGGCGGGCAGGACGCGGATCAACTGACCGAAGACACTTTTTCTGAATACCTGGACACGGCCGATGTGCCCGATCCGGATATCGTCATCCGTACCAGCGGCGAATATCGACTGAGCAATTTTCTGGTTTGGCAGACCGCTTATGCGGAGCTGGTTTTCATGGACGTGCTGTGGCCTGATTTCGGCAAGTCGCATCTATTGGCCGCCATCGAGACGTTTCAAAAACGAGAGCGCCGATTTGGTGGACTGGCGTCCGGAGCCGCCTGAGCATGGGGCGTCAAACGCAACATGATGGCCAATTGGGCGATCTCGGCCTTAGGCTGATTTCAGCGGCGGCTCTGATTCCGTTCGGATTGTTCGTGGTCTGGAGCGGTGGCGCGCTGCTCGCAGCCGCGTGCGCACTGTTTGCGGGCTTGATGGCCTATGAATGGGTCCGCATGACCGCGTCTCCGTCAATGAAGTGGGTGGTGACGCTTGCCATGTTGCCGTTTGTGCCGGCAGCGTTTGGCGCATTGCTCTGGTCGGCATGGGCATTGATCGGTGCGGCATTGGTCGCAAGCTTGATCCATCCGATGTGGCATCGGCGCGGCGCCGAAAGCTTTGGTCTCCTTTATGTCTCGGGCATGCCGTTGGCCTTGTATTTCCTGCGCATGGGGCCGTGGGACGGGGCCGCAGCAGCCTTGATCTATATGGGCATTGTCTGGGGTTCTGACTCCGCCGCCTATTTTTCGGGACGCCTGTTGAAAGGACCGCTGCTGCATCCCGACTCGCCCTCGAAGACCTGGAGTGGCGCCATCGGTGCCGTGGTCTTCTCGTCGCTGTGCGGGCTTCTCGCCGCGCATCTCACGCAGGGAAACCAGATCGCGTGGGTCGCCATGGGCGGTTTGATCTCGATCATTGCGCAGCTCGGCGATCTGTTCGAGAGCTCGCTGAAACGCCGTTATGGTATAAAGGATTCGAGCGGATTCGTTCCGGGCCATGGCGGGCTGCTTGATCGCGTCGATGGTCTCGGGTTGGTGTGTGGCGTAACCGCGCTGGCATTTCTGTTTGCGCCTGCGTTGGTTCGCGTACTAGGGCTAGACGCATGAGTGGCGCTAGAACCATCTCGATTTTGGGGGCGACGGGATCGATTGGAACATCGGCCCTGTCTGTCGTCGAGTATGCGAACGCGACGTCTGAACACCCCGTGTTCGAGATCGATACCCTCACGGGCGGCCAAAACGCGACATTACTGATAGAGCAGGCTCGAAAGTTTAAACCCAGGCACGTGGTCATCGCGGACGAAACGCGCGCCGACACTGTCGCTGACGCTCTGTCTGGCCTGGACATCGAGGTGCGCGCGGGCGCCGCGGCGATTGAGGACGCGGCCAGACGCCCTGTCGATCGCCTATTGGCAGCAATCGTCGGGATCAGCGGGTTGCCGTCTACGGTCGCGGCGGTTGAGGCCGGCAACTCGATCGCCCTGGCCAACAAGGAGAGCATGGTTTGCGCCGGTCCGCTTCTGAACCGGATGGCAAATGAACGGAACGTTGCGATTGTTCCAACCGATTCAGAGCACAATGCGATGTTTCAGGTCATGGAACGCCGGGATGATATTGAGCGTATCATTCTGACGGCCTCTGGTGGCCCGTTTCGAACCGCTAGCCGGGAAGAGCTGAAAACCGTTTCCTCGAAGCGGGCGCTGGCACATCCGAGATGGGAAATGGGTCAGAAAATATCGATCGATAGTGCCACTTTGTTCAATAAGGGGCTGGAACTGATCGAGGCGTGTTATCTGTTTGATGTTCCGGAAGATGTGATCGAGGTGGTCGTTCACCCGCAGTCGATCCTGCATTCAGCGGTGGCTTACAGGGATGGCTCCGTATTGGCCCAGATGGGGGTCCCGGATATGCGCACACCAATCGCGCATGCATTGACCTGGCCAGACCGGCGTGAGCCGACCTCTGTTGACCGATTGGATCTTGTCGCGCTCAGTCAGCTCGATTTTGAAGCGCCCGACTCAGCCCGGTTCCCGGCCATTGAGCTGGCGCGAACGGCGATGCGCACCGGCAAGGGCGCTCCAATTGTATTAAATTGCGCTAATGAAGGCGCCGTAGCTGCATTTCTTTCGGGCCAATGCGGTTTCCTCGACATAAGCTGGATCGTGGAAGCCGTGATGGAGCGGTTTTTGAGCGGCCCGTTGGCGTGTGAGGATTGCGAAAGTTTGGATGCGATTCTAGCAATACAAGCCGAGGCAGAAAGATTGACGGGCGCGCTTCTGGATGAAGTTAAGTGCCAGATGCAGGAGCGTACAGCGTGACCGAACTTCTGTCACAAGGCCCCATCTTCCTGTTCTGTCTGGCATTCCTGCTCGGCGTCGTGGTCATCATCCATGAGCTTGGACACTATTGGATGGGCCGTTGGTATGGTGCCGCCGTCGAGTCGTTCTCGATCGGATTCGGCAAACCCATTTTCGAGACCAAGGACAAGAACGGCACAAGGTGGCGTGTGAACTGGATCCCGTTGGGTGGATTCGTGAAGTTTGTTGGTGAGAGCCAGTTGCCCAGTGATGTCGGCCAGATCGAAGACGGGCCGATCGGAAAACCGTACCCACAATTGGGCGTCGGCGCGCGTTCGTTGGTCGCGCTGGCCGGTCCAGCCGCAAATTTTGTTTTGGCGGTGTTTCTTTTCGCCATCTTCTTCGCATTTCGCGGAATCGAGACTTACGACGTGTACGTGTTCGACGTTGCTGAAGATTATCCAGCCGCTGAAGCGGGCATTGAAGCCGGTGACATCATTCAGACGATCGACGGTAAATCTATTCAGTCCATCTCAGACCTGGTGATCATTACCAGCCTGTCTTCGGATCGAGAGCTGGAGTTCGGGGTGATGCGGGGCAGTGAAGCGCTGACCATCAATGTGACGCCTCGGCGCGAGACGCGCGAAAACCAGCTGGGACAGAAAGTGCCTCAAGGGACGATTGGCATTCGACCAGCGCCTGTGATGGACAGCCTCGAATACAAGAAATATGGGCCGATCAGCGCCGTGGCGCGCGGCGCCGTTGAAACCAAGGTGAAGGTCGAGCAAACGGTCTACATGCTCGGACGCATCGTCACCGGGAAAGAGCCCCTCGGACTGATGAGCGGCCCTGTCGCAATCGGCGATGCGGGACGCAGGATCGTCAATCAAACCATGGGCGCAGAGGCGGTTCCATTGTCTGCCCGTCTCAGTGCGCTCGGTTGGTCCGCGTTGCAGCTTTGTGCACTGATTTCCATCGGGATCGGCTTTTTCAACCTGCTGCCATTGCCGGTTCTGGACGGTGGTCATCTGGTTTTCAACGCATATGAATTCGTGACCGGCAAGGTGATGCCTGAAAAGGTGCAGGAAGTGGCATTGATGGCTGGGCTCGGTCTGCTATTGACCATGTTCGTTTTTATCACTTGGGGCGATGTTCTGGAAACAGGCCTTTTCGAAAGGCCAACAAGCGAATAGGACGCTTACCAAGGAGGATCGAGGGATCGATGCGTAAAGTACTTGCTGCAGCCTTTATGGCGACGAGCGCAATCGCGCTGACGAGTGGACCCGCTGTGCAGGCGGTCGCGCAGACTCAAGAAACAATTCGGCAAATACGTATCGAGGGCAATCAACGCATCGAGGATCGCACCGTGCAATCCTACTTGCTGGTATCACCTGGCGATGCGTTCGATCCATCGCGGATTGATTTGTCTCTGAAGACCTTGTTTGCCACCGGTCTGTTTGCGGATGCGAGCTTCGAGAAGGCGGGACAGGATCTGGTTGTTCGAGTCGTCGAGAACCCGATCATCAACCGCGTTCTGTTCGAGGGCAACAAGGCGCTTGATGACGACAAGTTCCGGGAAGAGATCCAGGCGGCACCGCGTGGCATCTTCACCGCGGCACGTGTTCAGGCCGACGTTCAGCGCATTCTGGAGCTCTACCGTCAGTCAGGACGCTTCTCGGCCACGGTCGAACCGCAATACAAGCCGCTGGACCAGAACCGCGTTGATCTGGTGTTCGTGATTACCGAAGGCCCGGTCACCGGCGTGCGGGCGATCAATTTCATCGGCAATGACGCGTTTTCGGATCGCCGTCTTCGCAGCGAGGTTGTCACCAAGCAGTCGCGCTGGTGGCGGTTCTTCAGCTCCAATGACAATTACGACCCTGGTCGCCTTGAATATGATCGTGAACTGCTGCGTCAGTTCTATCAGAACCGTGGATATTACGATTTTCGCGTCATCTCCGCCGTGGCCGACCTGACACCAGATCGCGAAGACTTCTACATCACCTATACGATTGAAGAAGGTGAGCAGTATACGTTCGGCGAAGTCCAGGTTGAAACGGCGCTCGACAAGCTCAGCTCGGAAGGGCTGCTGCGGGCGGTCGGATTTCGGGATGGCGACTTGTTCCGCGGCGACCAGATCGAAGACACGATCGACACGCTGACCTATGCTGCCGGGATTGCGGGCTACGCCTTTGTCGACATTACGCCGCGCCTAGAAGCCGATCCGGTTACACGCAAGGTAAACGTTACCTTCGCCATTGATGAAGGCCCGCGTGTCTACATCGAACGCATCAATATTGTCGGCAATACCAGTACGCTGGACCGGGTGATCCGTCGTGAGCTGCGCGTTGCAGAAGGCGATGCCTTCAACCGCGTCCTGCTCGATCGCTCGCGCAATCGCGTTCGCGCACTGGGCTATTTTGAGGAAGTCGAGATCACCGAAAAAGCGGGCTCTCGTCCGGACCGCACGGTTGTTGATCTGGAAGTCAAAGAGCAGGCCACCGGCGAACTGTCCTTCGCGGCCGGCTTCTCCTCGGTCGATTCATTCCTTGTCGATCTGTCCGTGTCTCAGCGCAACCTGCGCGGACGTGGCCAAACGCTGGTCGCGCGCGTTTCGGCATCGGACCGACAGCAATTCGTTGATTTCCGGTTCCAGGAGCCGCGTTTCTTGGATCGCAATCTGTCCGCCGGGATGGAAATCTTCTCGACCCGCTCCGATTTCCTGGATGTGTCTGACTTTGAGTCCGAAACCATCGGTGCCGGGATCAATTTCGGCTTCCCGGTCACGGAGAATACCGGTCTGCAGCTGCGCTACCGCATTCAGTCTGACGAAATTAATGTTGAAGACACGAACATCGTGATCTTCGAGGACACAGGCGCGCTGGCCACTGAAGAAGTGTTCATTGACCAGAACAATCCACAGACGCCGGACGATCCTTCGGATGACACGCCGATCACTGTGCCGATCCCAGCTGATCGCACGCCGCTGCCGGATGGCACCCTGATCGTCGATCAGTGTTCGGATCTCTACTCGTTCCGTTCGACCATCTGTAACAGTGAGCGCTCCGACATCACGTCGCTGATCGGATATTCGTTCAACTGGGATCGCCGCAACGATCCAATCGCCCCGACGGGCGGCTTTGATTTCTCGATCTCGCAGGACCTTGCCGGGATTGGCGGTGATGTTCAGTACCTGCGGACAGAAGTGACCGGGGCGACCTATCGCGGAATCTTCAAGGGCGTTCGTGCCAGCGTACGTCTGTCTGGCGGGGCCATCGAACCGCTCGGCGATGATGACAGCATCCGAATCAATAACCGCTTCTTCCGGGGCGGCTCGTCGTTCCGCGGCTTCGACGTGGCCGGCCTCGGCCCGCGGGTCGTCGACGTGATCGCGGATCTCGACGGCAATCCGGTCAACGTCATCGGGCAAAACTCGCTCGGCGGGAAAGTCTATTATCAGGGCACCGGCGAGCTCACCGTCCCGAATTATCTGCCCGAGGAATACGGCATCCGCACCAAGCTGTTCGTTGAAGCCGGATCGGTCGGGATCCTGGATGATGCGGACATTGAAGACGAAGTGTTCTTCACCACGCGCTCTGGCCAGTATTTCGGTGTGCCAGCCGGACTGCCGGCGTCTCGTCAGATCAGAGACGGCTTGGGGCTGAGAGCGTCGGCCGGGCTTTCCGTGGGCTGGGACTCACCGTTCGGACCGATCCAGTTCGACTTTTCGCAAATCTTACGCAGAGAGGAATACGACCGAACGGAAACCTTCCGTTTCAGTACGTCCACACGTTTCTAATTCAATTCGTCACAGGAGGGAGACACATGTTCCCTGTTAAATCTATTCTCATGGCGCTCGCGCTCGCCGTTACCGCGCCGCTCACAATTGCCTCCACCGCTTATGCGCAAGGCACCAAGGTGATCGTCATCGATTCCGGTAGAATTATCACCGAAAGCAAGGCGGGGCAGGACATTCGCACCAAACTGCAAGGCATCGAAACGCAAATGCGTGCCGAGCTGCAGCCGGATGCAACCGTGCTTGAATCCGAGGGCAAGGCGATCGAAACCAAGACCGCCAACATGACCCCGGAAGCGATGCGCGCAGACGCGGCCCTGAAAACAGAAGTCGAAGCCTATGCCCGCAAGGCCAATGACTTCAATCGCAAGCGTCAGATCGTGGCGCAGGAACTGGCGCTCACGGAGCGTGATGCACTGATCAAGATGAACAATGCCATCGCGACGGTGCTGCGCGATGTCGTGTCCGAGACCGGCGCGAACGTTGTCATGGAACGGTCCAGCATCGTGTTCTCTGACGAGGCCACTGATGTCACGGCCTCGGTCATCTCGAAGCTGGATGCAGCGACCCCAACAATCGCGGTCTCGCGACAGAAGCTGCCGGCCCAACAGCCACAGCAATAAATCGGCATCGAGGGGCTGATGCCTATCGACGAGCGTTTCTACACGTACAAGGGTCCGCAGGCATTGCGGACCCTTCTGCACGCTTGTGGGATCGATGCAAACGTCGATCAGGATCCGGAAATCATCAGCATTGCCGCCGCGGCGAAGGCACGCGAGGGTGACCTGTGTTTCCTCGAGAGCGACACCGTCAAGGATGGCAGCATCAGCGCCGATGCCACGGCCTGTTTCGTCACTGAAAAAGCGGCTTCGGGTCTGCCCAAAGGCGTTGTCCCGGTTGTTGTTTCGCATCCACGCTATGCCCACAAGCTTGCGAGCGAAGCACTCTTTGTGTTGAAGCCCTGGAACAGTGAGGGCGATGCCCCTGCCGTACATCCCACTGCATCCGTCGCCCCGAGCGCGACGATCGGCGCGGGCGCAGCGGTCGGCGAAGACGCGCAAATTGCGCCCGGCGCCGTGATCGGACCTGGCGTCCAGATCGGAGCACGCACCCGGATCGGGCCGAACGCCGCAATTCGTTGCGCCCTGATCGGCAATGATGTCACCATTCTCGCTGGCGCGAGCATCGGAGAAGCGGGCTTTGGCGTTACCGGCGGGCCTCTTGGCGCAGAAGACGTCCCCCAATGGGGGCGCGTGATTATTCAGGATCTCGTCACCATCGGCGCCAATACGTGCGTCGATCGCGGCGCCTTTGACGATACAATCATTGGCGAGCGCACCAAGATCGATAATCTGGTTCAGATCGCACACAATGTGGTCATTGGACGAAACGTGATGATGGCAAGTTTCACCGGCATTTCCGGAACCAGTGCAGTCGGTGACGGCGTCGTCATGGGCGGCCGCGTCGGAATCGCCGATCATGTTCATATCGGCGCCGGGGCAAAGCTCGCGGCGGCATCCGGAATTTTCCGAGATATTCCAGCCGGCGAGAGCTGGGGCGGTGTGCCGGCGAAGCCGCTGCGTCAGTATTTGCGAGAGATCGCCTGGATCCAGCGCCAGATTGCGCCAAAGAAGAAATCAACATGACTGCGAACATCCATCCCACCGCGGTCGTAGAGGCTGGTGCAGAGCTCGGCACCAATGTCACGATCGGGGCCTTTGCCTATATCGGGCCGAATGCCGAGATCCATGACAATGCCGTGTTGCGCCCGAAAGCAACCGTGCTGGGTCGCACCATCATCAATGAAAGCGTGGAACTGTTTCCAGGGGCCGTCGTCGGCGGCCCGCCACAAGTGTTGGGATATCGCGAGAGCGAAGACTCCAGACTGGAAATCGGCGCACGCACGGTCATGCGCGAGCATACCACACTTCACACAGGGTCGCCCGAGCATGGCGGTCTCACCAAGGTCGGTACGGACTGCTTGTTCATGGCTCACACCCATGCGGCGCATGATTGTGTCATTGGCGACAAGTGCGTCATCGCCAACAATACCCATATTGGCGGACATGTGACGGTCGGGGAACAGGTCTGGTTCGGTGGCGCAGTGGCCGTTCATCAATGGTGCCGGATTGGCGATCATGCCTTTGTTGGTGGTGGCTCGATCCTGGTCGCGGACGTTATTCCGTTCGGGTCGGTGGTAGGAAACCACGCTCACCTCGCCGGGCTAAACGTCGTCGGGCTGAAGCGCCGCGGATTTTCCAGAGAGACCATTCGCAGCCTGCGCTCAGCCTATAGAATGCTGTATGCGAAAGAGGGCACGTTTTCTGAGCGTCTGGAAGATACGTCTGCGGCCTTTTCGGAATCGCCTGAAGTGATGCAGATTGTGGACTTTATTCGCAGCAGCAAGAATCGCGCATTGTGCTTGCCGCGTTAGGAGATGGATGTGGCGCCACTCGGCATCATCGCAGGATTGGGTGGATTGCCGGTTCAGGTCGCTGAGGCCGCAACAGCGCGCGGACAAGGTGTGTACGTCCTGCGCCTGAAAGGGTTCGAAGAAGCGGAGCTGGAGCGGTTTCCCGGTGAAGTCGCAGGCATTGCCGAGATCGGCAAAGCCTTCAAGGCGTTTCGCCAGGCCGGGTGCGAACAGGTCTGCTTCGCGGGTATCGTGAAACGCCCTGATTTTTCCGCTCTCAAGCCGGACTTGAAAGGCATGTCCTTGCTGCCCAAAGCGATCGCCGCCGCGCGCAAAGGCGACGATGCGCTTTTGACCTTCATGATCCGGGTGTTTGAAGATGAGGGCTTCGAAATCATTGGAGCGGATGAGGCTGCGGGTCATCTGAAGGCACCGGCGGGCGTGTTTGCCGGACCAAAACCATCAGCCGAACAGTTTCAGGATCTCGAAAAAGCGGCGCGGGTCGCGCGCGAGATCGGACGACTGGATATCGGGCAAGGAGCGATCGTCGTCGACGGCCTGGTGCTTTGCGTGGAAGCGCAAGAAGGCACGGACGAGATGCTGCGCCGATGTGCAGGCCTGCCGGAGGAAATCCGTGGCACGCAAGCGAACCGGCGGGGCGTCTTAGTCAAACGCCCGAAGCCCCAGCAGGAACGCCGAATTGATCTGCCGACGATCGGGATGACGACTCTGGATGGTGTCGCCGCCGCAGGTCTTGCCGGAATTGGATATGAGGCCGGTGGCGCCCTGATACTGGACGCGGAAAACGTGCGCGCCAGGGCCGAAACCCTTGGTCTGTATCTTTACGGTTTCCCGGAAGGCTGGGGCACGTGACGTCGCCGCGCATCTTTCTGGTCGCCGCGGAGCCGTCAGGCGATTTGCTGGCGCGTGAAACAGCAGAGGCGCTCAAACAGAAAGACCCGGCCATAGAGTTTGCCGGCATCGGTGGATCCGAATTGCAAAAAATCGGGATCGAGTCGCCGATCGATGTCACGCCTCTGTCCATTCTGGGATTGTTCGAGGGGCTGAAGGCTTATGGCACCGTGGTCAAGCTTGCGGATGAAGCCGCCGATGCAATCGCTGCGTTCAAGCCGGATGCGGTCGTGCTCGTCGATTCCTGGGGGTTCATGCTGCGTGTGGCGCAACGCGTGCGCCAGCGTGACCCGAACATCAAGCTGATCAAGCTCGTCGGCCCCCAGGTTTGGGCCACCCGCCCGGGACGCGCCAAGACCTTGGCAGGCGTGGTTGATCATCTGGTCTGCATTCATCACATGGAGACGCCTTATTATGAACCGCATGGATTGCCCGTCACGGTGATGGGCAATCCAGCGCTCAGCCGGACCGACCCGGGAGACGCCGCTGCGTTCCGCGTGCACCGCTCGATGGGGGCAGACGAGCAAGTGCTTCTGGTCTTGCCGGGCAGCCGCCCGAGCGAAATCAAACGGGTGGCGCCGGTATTGGTGGAAGCCGCCTGGTTGCTCAAATCGGAGCGTCCGGACCTGAAAGTGGTTGCAGCGCCGGCACCATCGGTTCGAGATCAGTTTTTGGCCGAGTTTCCAACACTCGGTGACTGGGCACTGGTGACGGACGATACCGACGATCCAGCCGATGTGATGGCCGCGGCGGATCTGGCACTTGCTTGCTCGGGGACGGTGACCAGTGAGCTTGCGGTCCAGGAAACGCCATTCATTGTCGGGTACAAGACAGGATGGATCACTTGGACGCTTGCGCGTTATCTCTTGTACAAGCCCAAGCATATCACCTTGTTGAACATCGCCGCGGATGACACGGAAATCGCTCCGGAATTCGTGCAAACCCGGTTTGAGGCCGGATTGATTTCCGAGCGGGCGGGGGCGTTATTGTCTGACCCGGACAAACTGTACGCTCAACGCACGGCGCAAAACAAAGCGCTCTCCCGAATGGGAGAGCGCGATGAAGCCGCGGCGACAATCGCAGCGGAATCGATTTTGGACGTGATCAGCGCTCGGAAATAGGCACGAAATCGCGTTTGGCAGCGCCAGTATAGATCTGACGCGGGCGGCCGATACGCTGGCTTGGATCTTCGATGAATTCGTTCAGCTGTGAACACCAGCCAACCGTTCGTGCCAGCGCGAACAGGACGGTGAACATGTCTGTCGGGAAGCCCATCGCATCCAGGATCACGCCGGAATAGAAATCGACGTTCGGATACAGTTTCTTCTCGCGGAAATAATCGTCTTCAAGGGCCAGACGCTCAAGCTCGCGGGCCACGCGCAGGATTGGCGTATCAATGCCCAGCTCATCCAGCACTTCGTGCGCGGTTTTCTGCATCACGGTCGCGCGGGGGTCATAATTCTTGTAAACGCGGTGACCAAAGCCCATCAGGCGGAAGCTGTCCGACTTGTCCTTTGATTTTTCGATATATTCCGGAATGCGATCGACCGTGCCGATTTCGCGAAGCATGTTCAGGCAGGCTTCGTTGGCGCCGCCATGGCTTGGCCCCCAGAGAGACGCCACGCCGGCCGCAATCGCGGCATATGGGTGCGCTCCGGATGATCCGGCGAGGCGGACCGTTGAAGTAGAGGCGTTTTGTTCGTGGTCGGCGTGGAGAATGAAAATCTTGTCCATCGCCCGTGCCAGGGTCGGGCTGACTTTGTAGCTCTCCGCAGGCACAGAGAAGCACATACGCAGGAAATTCTCGCCATAGGACAGATCATTGATCGGATCGACGAATTTCTGTCCCTGAGTGTACTTGTAGATGCGCGCGGCGAGCGTCGGCATTTTCGCAATCAGCCGGATATAGGCGAGGTTGCGCTCTTCAGGGTCTGAGCTGTCCATTGCGCCTGGATAGAAGGCGGACATGGCGCCGACAGTGCCGGTCAGCATGGCCATTGGGTGGCTGTCACGCCGGAAACCGTCAAAGAAACGATCCATCTGCGTGTGCAGCAGGGTGTGCTGGGTCACACGCCCGTTAAACTCGCGAAACTCTGCTTGTGTCGGCAATTCGCCATTGAGCAGCAGGTACGCGACTTCCAGGAAACCAGAATGCTCAGCCAGTTGGTCAATTGGATAACCGCGATGCAGCAGGATGCCTTCTTCGCCATTGATGAACGTGATCTGGCTTTCGCATGAGCCGGTCGACGTGAAGCCGGGATCGAGTGTGAACACGCCGCCTTCTGCATAAAGGCGTTTAACGTCGACAACGTCGGGGCCGTGCGTGCCGCTCAGGACGGGAAATTCAATCGTCTTCCCATTCACTTCCAGTTTTGCGGTCCCAGTCTGTTTGGTTTTATTGATCATCTCAGCCCTCTTGCATCTTCCGTTCTTTTACCCGCCCGTGGCCGGCAAGTGTTGTTTAATTCGTGCCAGTACTTCATCGCGACCCAGCCAGTACATGACCGGCGCGAGATCTGGCGCTGGCAGACCTCCAGTCAGCGCGGCGCGCAAGGGCGGCCCCACTTGTCCCATGGAGAGTGTGTGCGCCGCACAAAAACCTTCCAGCGCACCCTGCAATGCTTCAATAGTCCAAGAATCGACGGCGTCTAGTGCTTCACGGAGATCTGACAGACGTTTGATTCCGTCTTCTCTCAAGGCTTTGCGGGCCTTTTTGTTCAGATTGTCAGCATTGCTATCCCACAAAAAGCGGCACGACTCGGCCAGTTCGGGCAGGGTTTGACCGCGTTCCTTGAGCGTCGAAATGGCATGCTGCAGGCGCTCACTCAACGCGTCAGTGACCGGTGTGAGCTTCTCGATTTCCGGGCGCAAAAGTGCCAATAAGCGGGGCTCTTCGATGGTGCGGAGAAAATGTGCGTTGACGTCGCCGAGCTTTTCCAGATCCAGCCGTCCCGGTGCCTTGTTTATGCCAGCAAGGTCAAACACGGCGGCGGCGTCGTCCATGGTGAAGACTTCCTGGTCGCCGTGACTCCAGCCCAGCCGCACGAGATATGACGTCATCGCGTCCGGCAAATACCCCATGTCGCGATAGGCAAGCGTGGACAGGGCGCCATGCCGCTTCGACAGTTTGGCACCGTCTGAGCCGTGGATCATCGGGACATGCGCGAATTCCGGCACGTCCCATCCCATCGCCCAGTAAATCGGCAATTGGCGGAACGTGTTTCTAAAATGGTCATCGCCGCGAATGACATGCGTGACGCCCATGTCGTGATCGTCGACCACGACGGCCAACATATAGGTTGGGCTGCCATCGGCGCGTAACAGGATGAGATCGTCGATCTCGCGAGTCTGCAGCGTGACGTCGCCTTGGACATGGTCGGAGACGGCGATTTCATCATCATCCGGCGCGCGCAGGCGGACGGTGAATGGAGCGTCGGGGGCCGGCGGAGGGCCGCCATCCCGCCAGGGCGAGCGATACGGCGCCAGCAGGGTGTTGGCCTCGGCCAGCAGCGCCTCTTTCGCAGCGTTACTCAGGCCGTCTTCCTTGGCCGCCTTGCGCTTGGCTTCGCCTGCCTCGCGCCGCGCCTGCAGCTCGTCAGGCGTCGCATAACACTTGAACGCCTTGCCCGCGGCAATCATCTGCTCCGCGCATTCGACGTGACGGCCAGCGTTTTTACTTTGAAATACAGGGTCTTGGTCCGCGGTCAGGCCGAGCCAGTGCATCCCGTCCAGGATGGCCTGCGTGGCCTCATCAGTCGATCTGGCCTTGTCGGTATCTTCGACCCTGAGCAGGAATTTTCCACCATGACGCTTGGCAAACAAGTAGTTGAAAAGGGCCGTTCTAGCGCCGCCAATGTGCAGCATGCCAGTGGGAGAAGGCGCAAAACGCGTTACGACTGTCATCGGCCTCTTTCAATCGTTGCGGAGTCTATCCGGACAAATCTTCCCCGCTTCAACACGCTCTGCTAACGTTTCGCAAGGGGTGGGAGGAAAGATGCGGCGATTTCCGTCGTCCTTATTGCAGTTTACCCCGCGAGACCGGCAGCCATCCTTCTTCGCAATTGGAATGCTGGTCGGCGCAGTCTGGTATTTCACTGCGGCGCGTGAGCCTTCGCCTTCGGTTTTACTTGTCCTCACCTTGGCCACGCTCAGTTTGGCGGTTTGGGCGTTGCGGCGAAAACACTCATTAAACGCCATTGCCGCGGCCGTGACCCTGGCCGGGATGGCGGTGGGTGCGCTCTCTGGCAGTCTCGCCTCCCAGCGGCTCGACCATGCCCGGATTGAACAGTCGCTCGGCCCGGTATTGCTGGAAGGCTGGGTGCAGAGCGCTGGCCCCGCACGGCGAGGGGTCCGGCTCGTCATTCGTGTTCATGCGATTGATGGCCTCGCCGCCGCGCAGACTCCGGGCAGGGTTCGGGTGGCCCATCTCTCAACGCTGGCGACGGAGCCCGGGCGATTTGTGCGCTGCTGGGTGGTGCTGCGTCCGCCGCCAGCCCCTGTGATCGAGGGCGATTACGCCTTCGATCGCCAAGCCTGGTATGAGCAACTGGGCGCGGTCGGCTTCGTTCAAGGCAAATGTCGCGGCGGCGCACTGGGGGCGCCGACCGGGTGGTGGCGTACCGCCGCAATACAGATTGGCCGTTGGCGTCGGCGACTGGCGCAGCATGTGCGGGTCGCAGCTGGCGAGCGGGCCGGCGGGCTCGCTGCGGCGCTGGCCTCCGGAGACCGAAGCTTCCTGACCGAAGCCGATCAAACCGCGCTCCGCGGCGCCGGATTGGCGCATCTGCTGGCAATCTCCGGGCTCCATATGGGCCTGGTCGGGGGGCTGGTGTTTCTGATTGTCTGGCGTGGATTGGCTTTGATCGAACCCCTCGCCTTGCGCCTATCGGTCAAGAAACCCGCCGCCTGTGCCGCGCTCATCGCCTGCGCGAGTTACATGATCATCTCTGGTGGCAGCGTGTCGACGCAGCGGGCATTCGTCATGGCATCGGTGTTCTTCGGAGCGGTGCTCCTCGACCGCGCTGCGCTGTCCCAGAGATCGGTGGCCATCGCGATGATCATCCTGCTCCTGTTGGCACCCTGGAGTGTCCTGACCCCGGGATTCCAGATGTCCTTCGCCGCCACCAGTGTCCTGATCGCGACTTATGAGGGCTGGCGACAGCGGAGGCAGGCGCGCGGGCACATTCCGCGCACACCGGTGACGTTCTGGCTCAAGTCCTTGATCGTGACGTCGACGGTGACGAGCCTCGCAACCGCGCCGTACGCCATCTATCACTTTGAGAGATTTGCCGGGTTCGGCGTCGCCGCCAACATCCTGGCAATGCCGATCATCTCGGTCGCCAGCGCGCCCCTTGCCGCGATCGCAGCGATTCTGGCGCCGTTCGGCTGGGGCGATTGGGCGCTGCGCGGGTTCGGACTGTCTCTGGAGTGGATTCTCATGATCGCACACCTGGTTGCAGGGGGCGCTTCGGGGACCATGGTCTCGCTGCCAAAAATGCCTGCGGTCAGCCTCGGCCTGTACACGGGCGCGTTGATGTCGGCCTGCCTGGGGCGGGGCGGGCGGCCGCGGATCGTCCTGGTTGCCGGGGCGTTCCTGATGGCCACGCTTTATTGGGGGAGTGCCGGGCGCGACAAACTGCACTGGTCCCCGTCTGGCGACGTGTTTTTCGAGCATCAAAGCGGACGCGTTGACAGCATTCAGGCGTTTGACGGGCCGGGACTGGCGCCATTGCGGTTCTCGCGCCTGCCAAGGACGGGCGCGTGTCCACCGAGTGAACTGTGCCGGCGCCAGGTTCGCGGTCAGGCATTTGTGCTCGCAGACATCACCCAGGTCTCCGCATGCCGCGCCCTGGCCGACGCCGATGTGGTCTTGATCCACGACCCGCAGTCGATTTGCCGCCTGTCGGCCGCGCAGACGGTCATTCACTGGCGTGAGGTCACGCGTGAGAACGGCGTCACACTGGTGTGGACGCGTGGCTCCTTCCGCAAGCAGCGCAAGCCATCATGCGGCTCCAGACCGTGGCAATCATGTCCGAAAGCTGATCTGCGTGATGAGCCCTGAGGACTTACTCGTATTTGCGAATAAGGGCCACGAGCTGACCTTGGACCTGAACGCGATCAGGACCGAAGATGCGCGTCTCATAGGCTGGATTGGCGGCTTCCAGGGCGACTGAGTCACCTTTCTTGCGCAGCCGCTTCAATGTCGCTTCCTCGTCATCGATCAGGGCGACAACAATATCACCGGAATTGGCGCTGTCAGTGCGGCGCAGGATAACGATATCGCCATCCAGAATGCCCGCTTCGATCATGGAATCGCCTTTGACTTCAAGCGCGTAATGGGCGTCGCTGTCCGCATATTCTTCTGGCGGCGTCACGCGGTCGACTTCGTTCTGAATGGCCGTGATGGGCACACCGGCGGCGATCCGGCCGAGCACTGGAATGGTGTTATGTCCCATTTCCGGCGTTTTTGATCCGACGACGCTCGGACGGAAGGTCTGGCGTCCGCGCGGCGGCGCCGCCGGGGTCGCAGAGTCCGGCATTTTCAGCACTTCCAGTGCCCGGGCGCGATTGGCGAGACGGCGAATGAAACCGCGCTCTTCCAATGCGACAATCAGCCGGTGAATCCCGGACTTGGACGCGAGGTTGAGGGCTTCTTTCATCTCATCGAACGAGGGTGAAACGCCATCGGCCTTGATCCGCTCATGAATAAAAAGAAGCAGTTCTTTTTGCTTGGTTGTGAGCACGGAATTCCTCCAGAAATACGAATCTGTTCCTGTTATGTTTATTCTCGTTCTGTTCTTTTGTCAAATTCGCGTCTCAGGAGACTCATGATGTGCGTGTCCCAGATCTCTTCACCGATCGGCGTGGTCTCTCGGCGCGTGCCTTCAAGCACAAATCCAGCCTGTTCATAGGCCCGGATGGCGGCGCTGTTATGCGCATAGACCAGGAGGTCAGTGCGATGCACCCAGGGATGCGAAAACGCCCGTGCGACGATGAGATTGAGCATCTCGCCAGCAAGTCCCTGTCCACGCGCGGCAGGGGCCAGCGCAATGCGACCGAGCGCAGCTGTTCGCAAGCGCCGGTTCAAACCGATTTGGAAATGTCCGACCATCGCGTCATCTCTGATGACCGCCCAGACCTCCCGAAGCGGGGTGCTGCCGCGATGCTGCTTGATGAGGTCGACAATTTCCGCGCGTTGTAGCGGCCAGGACAAGGCTGCGCCGGCCCATTGCAGGACGTCACGCTCGCTGTCGAACCAGGAAAACAACGCCGCGATGTCACGCTTTTCGAACTTGCGAATGTCGAGGCTCATCGGGCCGCACGGAGCGTCCGGACATGCTGTTCGCGATCGTCGCGTTTCATCAGGCTTTCGCCAATAAGGAAGCGTCGCGCGCCGGTTCTGCGCAGGCGCTCAATATCCTCTGGCTCGCTGATCCCGCTCTCGGAGATATAGTCACGGTCTGCCGGGATTAACGGCGCCAGCGTTTCACTGGTGCCGAGATCCGTGGCCATGATCTTCAGGTCACGATTGTTGATGCCGATCAGCGGCGATGACAGCGCCAGCGCGCGTTCGATCTCTGCGGCATCATGCGTTTCGATCAGTGCGTCCATGCCCAGATCCGACGCGGCCTGCACCAGATCTTTCGCTAGGGAATCGTCGGTGCTGGACAGGATCACGAGGATTGCGTCGGCCCCATTGGCGCGAGCCTCTGCCACCTGGATTGTATCGACCATGAAATCCTTGCGCAGCATTGGCAAAGACACCGCGTCGCGAATGGCCTGGAAATCCTCGAGGCTGCCGCCAAAGCTCGGCCCATCGGTCAGCACAGACAGGCAGGCTGCGCCGCCGCGTTCATACTGCGCCGCGATTTCGCACGGATCCGCGCCCGGCAGGATTTCGCCGGCGCTCGGGCTTTTGCGCTTCATTTCGCAAATCAGGGCATTGTCGCCGCTGCTCGTGATGGTCGTCATGCGCATCGCGAACCCGCGAGGGGGCAATTGCTGCTTCGCATCGGACAGAAAGCCGGCTTCGGTCCGTTCTCGCTTCAACCGGGCGACTTCGTCATGCTTGTAGGCGATGATGCGGTCGAGCGCCGTGCTCATGCCGCCTGACCTCTTGATGCCGCGGACAAGGATTTGAGCGTCTGCATTGCGGCTCCTGAATCGATCACTGCCGAAGCCTGTTGCGCGCCCGTTTTCAGATCCGGTGCATTGCCGAGTACGTGCAAACCGGCGGCGGCGTTGAGAACGACCGCATCGCGAAACGGTCCAGGCCGACCATCAAGCAGATCACGGATTGCCTGGGCGTTGTCTTCAGGCGGGCCACCGGCGAGCGCACTCAGGCGATTTCGCCCGATGCCTGCGTCTTCGGGAACGACGGACATTTCTGTCAGTGTTCCATCCTTGACCTCAATAATTTGAGTCTCGCCAGCGATCGAGAGTTCGTCGATTACTGTCCCATCCGTGTCTGATCCATGAACCACCCAGGCACGCGTGATGCCGAGATCGCGCAGGGCCTCCGCCATCGGGCGCAGCCAGCGCGCTTCGTTGACGCCGAGCACCTGATGCGTCGCCGATGCCGGATTAGAAAGCGGCCCCAGCAGATTGAAAATGGTGCGGATGCCGAGACTGGCGCGCACAGGCGCGACATGTCGCATCGCGCTATGATGCGAGCGTGCGAACAGAAATCCGACGCCCGCCTGATTCACGCACTCGAGAAACCGCGCTTCGGTCAGGTCGAGCTCGACTCCCAGCGCTTCGAGGACATCGGCGCTGCCTGTTTTGGGCGGAACCGAGCGGTTTCCGTGCTTGGCCACCCGGCCGCCAGCCGCGGCGATCACGATCGCGCTGGCCGTTGATGTGTTGAGGCTTGTCCATCCGAGCCCGCCCGTGCCGCATGTGTCCAGGGTCGGCCCCTCAAGCGCAATTGTACGCGCATTGGCCCGCAAGGTCTTCGCACCGGCGAGCAGCTCGCTTCCGGTCTCGCCGCGAACAGCCAGTCCCATCAGGAAGGCACCGATCTGTTCAGGTGGAACGTCGCCGGACAGGATCGCGCCAAAGGCGTCTTCCAGAGCGTCTCTGGAGAGGGATTCACCAGCGGCGAGGAATTTCAAACTTGCGGATATTGAGTGTGTCGTCATGATTGGCGGTATAAAGCAGTGTTTGTGTGTGCCTAGGGGGTATTCAGCGCATTTCCTGGCACAGCTTAAATGAGGGGAACAAGCGAATGGGCAGCGCAGCGACGTGGGAGCTGCATGGATACGCGATGACGTGCCGCAATGATTGCATTGCGACCGCGACGGGCGGCGTGCCCGACGCTCTGTTAAGCCTGATCGACAGCAAAAAGTATCAGGCCGAGCTGGACGCGTGCGCTGCGGTGATCATGGGGCATCGCGCCCATGACGGAATTACCAATGTCAGACAGCGCACGCGGGCCATCCTGACCAGGGGCGTGTCGACTCTGGAACACAAGGCCGGTGGCTGGTGGTGGAATCCGGCTGGAATGCCGCTGGACAACATGTTGCGCCTGGTGGCGTCGGCCGGGGGGCGGGTTGCGGTCAATGGCGGCCAGACAACGCTGGAATACTTCATCGAAAACGGCCTCAACGTCCTGCATGTCTGCCGCGCCGAGAGCATCGCCATTCAGGACGGTCTGAAACTGCTCGCAGCTTGCGATCGGAAGCTGACGGTCGACGATGTCTTGCGAGACGAAGGGTGGTCCCTGGCCGAACGCCGTCTGATCGATCTGAAAGCCCCGATCTCGATGAGCACGTGGCGGCGGTGAGCCGACCGGACCCCGGGGCAACGAGCGCCGTTCGGGCGGTCAGACCTGATCTCATCCTCACGGCAAATTTGCCCGATCGCCGGTTTGAATCGATAGTGACTGCACATCACGCTCATCAAACGAAGCGAATGGAGGGAGAGATGGAAGATGGTTTAGCCGCTGGTTGGCCGTTGGGTACAGCCAGCATTGTCGCCGGATTCTGGGTGGCGCTCTGGTTTCTCGGGCGCCCATTATTGCGGCTCTTGAAGATCATTGGCGGGTTCCTCAAACGCATTGGCGGTGCGATTCAGCGGTTTCTGCAGCCGGTGTTCGAGTTCCTGTTTCGGACGTCTTACACACTCATTCAGGCAGCGATGGCGGGACTGCTCGGATTTGTTGCGATCGTGCCAGTCCTGCAAGGACAGGAGGGTGATCTCCTGTCACAAGGCGAAGCCGCGGCAGCGTCTTTGGTCATGGTTGGCATGACGTTCCTGGTGTTTCGTCATTTCCTGAAATTCCCGCTCCGCAAAGGCGATGCGCAGGCCGGATTGCAAGCGGTGAGCGACATCGACACTGAAGCGCTGGACGCGGGCTTCGATCTAGAGTTCTAGCCAGTTTCGCAGCAAGGCGTGACCATGCTCGGTCAGGATGCTCTCCGGGTGAAACTGGACGCCATAAACCGGGCGGGTCTTGTGGCGCACGGCCATGATTTCTCCATCAGCGGTGAACGCGTCTGCAATCAGAGTCTCCGGCAGGTCCTCGGCGCGGATCGAGAGCGAATGGTAACGCACCACGTCATAGGATTCCGGCAGGCCGTCGAACAGCGGTCCATTCTCGTGGCGGATCTGGCTGATCTTGCCATGGCGGATCTGTTGCGCCGTGATGATCTTGCCACCTTCCGCCGCGCCGATGCTCTGATGCCCGAGGCAGACGCCAAGAATTGGCAGATCGTCCGGGGCCTTCTGCACCAGTTCGACGCAGATGCCGGCTTCGTTGGGTGTGCACGGGCCCGGCGACAGGACAATGCCGTCGGGCTTCAGCGCCAGCGCCGCGTCGACGGAGATCGCGTCATTGCGGACGACATGCGTGCGGGCGCCAATCTCTTCCAGGTAATGGACGAGATTCCAGGTGAAGCTGTCATAATTGTCGATGACAAGGATGGATTTGGCGTCACTCATTGGTCGAACTCATAGGTGGCCGCCAGCGCCGCAGCTTTCTTCAGGGCGTTGGCCTTGTGGACGGTTTCGTCGAACTCGTATTGGGGGTTGGAATCCAGCACCACGCCGCCGCCCGCCTGGATGTGCAGCTGGCCGTCCTTCAACACCGCCGTGCGCAGGGCGATACAGGTATCGAGATCGCCATTCCAGCCGAAATAGCCAATCGCGCCACCATAGATCCCGCGCGCATTCTGTTCGAGCTCGTCAATGATCTGCATCGCCCGGATCTTTGGTGCGCCGGACACGGTGCCGGCCGGCAAACCCGCGAGCAGCGCATCAACCGAGGTCAGGCCTTCGCGCAGATCGCCTTCGACATGCGAAACGATGTGCATGACATGGCTGTATCGCTCGACGATGAACCGTTCCGTCACCTCGACGCTGCCATAGGCGGCGACCCGGCCGACATCATTGCGACCAAGATCGAGCAGCATCAGGTGTTCCGCGATTTCCTTCTTGTCGGCGAGCAGGTCGGCCTTGCGTTCGGCGTCAATGACGGGATCACCGGAGCGCGGGCGGGTGCCAGCGATCGGACGGATCGCGACTCGCCCGTTGCGCACCCGAACCAGGATTTCCGGGCTCGAGCCCACCAGGCGGACATCACCAAGGTTCATGTGGAACATGAAGGCGGAGGGATTGAGACGGCGCAGGGCGCGGTAGAAGCTGATCGATTTGCGTTTGTAGGACGCACTAAATCGCTGGCTGGGAACGACCTGGAAAATGTCACCCGCCTTGATGTAGTCGCGCGCCGTGTCGACCATGTCGAAATATTGCTCCTGGGTCGTGTTCGACGAGAAGTCGAGCTCTTCTTCGCGGCCGTCGCGCGGTGCGATTGGGGGTGGGCTTTCGAGCGCGTTTTCGACCTTGTCCAGCAGTGCATTGGCACTCGCCTCGTTGCCTGGTGCGTGGCGACCGACAAGGATCAGTTCCTGATACAGGTGATCGAAGATCAGCACGACACCCGGAATCACAAGCAGCGCTTCCGGGACGTTCAGCGTGTCCGGATTGGTGATCGATACCGGTTCGACATGCTGGATGAAATCATAGCCGATATAGCCGAAGGCGCCGCTCGCCATGGGCGGCAATTCTTCGCTGGCATCTGCATCGGCGCGACCGGCTTCTGCGAATCTGTGCAGTGCGGCAACGGCATTTTCGCCCGTTTCGGCGGCGTCAGCGAAGTCGCGCGTCGGGCTTTCCTCGCCAATGCCATCGCGCACGCGCATCCAGCGTTGCGGATACAGTCCGATAAAGGAATAGCGGCCGAGGCGCTCGCCGCCATGGATCGACTCGAACAGGAAGCTGCCAGCCTCATCGGCGCCAAGTTTCAGCATCGCCGAGACAGGCGTTTCCAGGTCGCCCGGACGTCGCCGGACTAATAATCGATCCCGGGTCATTGCTCGGTCACTAGGCTTCTTTTGTAAGCTTCGAATGCCCCTGGATTGGTGTCCAGTTCGACATCATCCGAAATGCCCAGAAGGTACGCCATGAACAGGTCATCGGCGATCCCGTTCTGGATCTCCAGCGCGCTGTTTGCCGCGAGCAGATCAAGCGTTTCTTCCGCCGGGCGATCGATCGCCGTGACCTGCATGATGATGATCTGGTTCTGCAGTCCGGGGATTGAGAACGTGTCACCCACTGCATTGGCATTGAACAAGCCGTTGATCAGGGGCGGCGGCAGCTGCAAGTCCGTATTGGTTCGTGTGATCGAACGCGGGAAACTGTCGACGGTGGCCGCATATCGCGCGGCTTCGGCGTCGAGGGTCGAGCGACCATTGGCAATCGCGCCTTCAATCTCGGCCGCGACAGATTGCAATTGATCCGCGCGTTGCTGCTGTTTCCACGCCTCCGCGAGCTGATCTCGGACGTCTTCGAACTCTGGCAGCCGCTCCGGTACAATGGAATCGACCCGCGCCAGCCACGTGGTCTCATCCTCGCCAAAGCGTTCCGTCTTCTGGCCTTCACCCAGCGAATACACCATCTGCAACAGGCCAGGCGCCGTCACCAGAGGCAAATAGCGCTGTCCGTCTGCGGTCACGCCATTCGCGTCGACCGGTGCGAATGACAGCACCGGTGCGCCAATGCCTTCGGCGATGCCTTCAAGGTCTGCACCGGTGCCCAGCAAGTCATCGAATTGCGGCAGCGCGTCATAGAAAAAGCCAATGGCCAGGTCTCGCGCCAGTTCGCCCTCAATCTCTTCGCGGACATCTTCAAGTGGGGTCGCATCGCCCGGGGTGATGCTCTCAAGCCGGATGACGATATAGGACTCACCAACCGGCTGCGGTCCATGAATGGAGCCGAGCTGCGCACCTGGGGAAAACACCTGATCCGCGAGGCGTTCATTCGCGATCAATTCGCGCCGACCGGTCTTCTGCTGCGTCGACAGCGCGGTTTCGATCGATTCCGGCGCGGCGCCGCCAGCGATCCGACCGAGCGCCGCGCGGGCGACGGATTCGCTGGGGAATTCGAATTCGGTGAACGCGCGCGTATCCGGTCCAGTATACCGCTCCGCCTTATAGGCTTCATAGAAGACCACGATCTCGTCTTCCGAAATGTCGCTTCCTGCCAGGAAATCATCCGGGCTCAGCTGGATCAGGCTGATGGCGCGGCGCTCTGGCTCGCGCAGCGCATTTTTGCGCGTTTCATAGAGGTCCAGCAATTGCTCTTCCGTTGGCTCTTCAATGGCCGGCAATTCCGACTGCTGCAGGATGAACCATGAGGCGCTGCGAAGCTCTCCGGAATACGCGGCTTGCAGGCGCGCCAGAGCGGTAGGAACTTTCAAGCCTTCGACCGGGACGCGCTGCAGACGACCCAGGGTCATTTCGGCTTCCAGGTCTTGCTCATAATCTGCTTCACGAAACCCGTTGGCGTCCAGCAGCTGTGAATAACGCGTGCGGTCAAAAACGCCGGTCGTGTCCTGGAAGATCGGATCGGTGCGGATGGCGTCCGCGATCGCTCCGGTGGTCGCAGAAATACCCTGCTTGTCAGCATAGGCGGTGAGCAGCGTTTCACGCGAAATGTCCTGGAACAGGCGATCAACGATGCCTTGCTGCATCGCTTGCTCTTTGGTGAGCGAGCGTCCGCGTTCATCTGTCTGGCTGCGAAGAACGCGCTCCAGGGTCGAATCAAAGGTGCGATCAGACACCCCGCGCTCGCCCGCGCTGACCAGGTTGTTGCCCGATCCGCCGGCAAAAATGTCAGTGACGCCCCAAGCCGCCATCGCGATAATAACGATGACAAATATCCCGCCAGCCGCTGGAGAGCGGAGCATATTGCGCAACGGAGTCAGCATGACTTCAAACCTTTTCCTTCAGGATCGCTTGTGGGTTTCAGCACAGCTTGCTAGGCGAGCGCACAAACTTGTTCAAGATGGTGACTGGTATGGTGCGTACACTGATCGCAGGCAATTGGAAAATGAACGGCCTGACATCAAGCCTCGAAGAGGCCCGAAAAACAGTAGAAAAACTCGCAGGATTTCCGGATGAAGCAGACTGTCTGATCTGCCCGCCAGCGACGTTGATCGTGCCGATGGCGGACGCCGCTGGCGATCGGTTGAAAGTCGGGGCTCAAAGCTGTCACCCGGAAATTTCCGGAGCGTTCACCGGCGATCTGTCAGCTGAAATCCTCAAGGATGCAGGGGCGTCCTATGTCATTGTCGGGCATTCGGAGCGTCGGTCAGAGCATGGTGAGCGAAGCGCTTATGTCCAGGAGCAGGCGCACGCCTGCTTGCGCGCGGGCATCACGCCAATCATCTGCGTCGGCGAAAGCTTCGCGCAGCGAGAGCGGGGTGAAACCAAGGACACGGTGGTCCGGATCCTGAGAAAATCCGTCCCCACGCTGGCGGAAGGCGAAACGCTGGTCGTCGCTTATGAGCCGCTCTGGGCCATCGGAACCGGTCTGGTGCCGAGTTCAGAGGAAATCGCAGAAGTTCACGGCGTCATTCGCACCCTGCTGATCGAACTCTATCAGGCGCGCGGCAACGACATCCGCATCCTCTATGGTGGATCGATGAAACCATCGAATGCCGCTGAAATTCTCGCCATCGATAACGTCAATGGCGGATTGATCGGCGGCGCGAGCTTGAAGGCAGAGGATTTCATGGCCATTTACGCAGCAGCGGTCGCCTGACGCATTCGTCTTTGACTGACCCTTGGGGGTTGGCGAAGGCCCGATTAAGGCGTAAGGCCCGCGGCTTGAGATTCAGGAACCTGACATGACCAATGTAATCCTTGTCGCCCACATTCTCGTCTCGATCGTCTTGGTGATCGTGGTCTTGATGCAGCGCTCCGAAGGCGGCGCGCTCGGCATCGGTGGTGGCGGCGGCGGCGCTGGCGGTGGCTTGATGTCAGGGCAGGGCGTCAAAGGAGCCCTGGTGCGGACAACGATCATCTTTGGCGCGATCTTCTTCATTTCCAGCCTGACGCTGACAACCATGGCGACCAAGAACAATGCCGGCGGATTGACCGACGTGCAGCGCGAGCTGGAGGGTGACCTCCCGGCGCAGCCGGAAACGGACGAACTCAATATTGATGGTCTGGAAGACATTCTGAGCAGTGACGAGTCGCTGTTGGAGGATCCGCTTGCGGTTTCTCCTGCCGAAACGTCAGCCGAAGAGCAGCCAGAGACCGATCCAAGTGCTGAAGATCCGCTGGCGGAACCCACCGATCCACAATAATCGAAATTAATCCTGACTTCCCCCTATCGGGGTGGGTCGCGAATCAGGCAATCTGCATTCCCATGACTCGCTATATTTTCATTACTGGCGGCGTGGTGTCTTCCTTAGGCAAAGGTATCGCTTCCGCAGCACTTGGGGCATTGCTGCAGGCCCGGGGCTACAAGGTCCGACTGCGAAAGCTTGATCCGTATCTGAATGTCGACCCCGGCACGATGAGCCCGCGCCAGCATGGCGAAGTGTTTGTCACCGATGACGGCGCCGAGACCGACCTAGATCTCGGGCATTATGAGCGTTTTACCGGTGTTTCGGCGCGTCAGTCCGATAATATCACCACCGGCCGGATTTATTCGACGATTATCGAGAAAGAGCGGCGCGGCGATTATCTCGGCGCGACCATTCAGGTCATTCCGCATGTCACCAACGAGATCAAGGATTTCGTTCTCTCGGATGCCGGAGAAGGGGTTGATTTCGTCTTGTGCGAAATCGGTGGCACGGTCGGCGATATTGAAGGTCTGCCTTTCTTTGAAGCGATCCGTCAGCTCGGTCAGGAACTGGGGCCGGAACGTGCCTGTTTCATCCATCTGACGCTGCTGCCTTACATTCCCGCCGCGGGCGAGATGAAGACCAAGCCCACTCAGCACTCGGTCAAGGAGTTGCGTTCGATCGGTATCCAGCCGCAGATCCTGCTGTGCCGCTGCGATCGACCAATCCCGGAAAACGAGAAGGGCAAGATTGCCAGCTTCTGTAACGTTCGCCCGAGCAGTGTGATTGAAGCGCGCGATGTGGGGCACATTTATGATGTCCCGGCGGCCTATCATGATGAAGGCCTGGACAAGGAAGTTTTGGAGCACTTCCGCATTGATGATGCGCCAAAGCCCGACCTGACGCGTTGGGACCAGATCGCGCAAACCGTTCACAACCCGGACGGCAATGTCTGTATCGGCCTGGTTGGCAAGTACACTGATGTTCCTGACGCCTATAAGTCGGTCATGGAAGCACTTCAGCATGGCGGCCTGGCCAATAATGTCGGGGTTGAGATCAAGCTGATCAATTCCGAGGAGTTTGATGACGAAACTGCACCGATCGACATTCTCGAAGGCGTGCATGGCATCATCCTTCCTGGCGGATTCGGTGAACGCGGCGCGCGCGGAAAAATGCGTGCGGCGCGATTTGCGCGCGAGCGTGAAGTGCCGTGTTTCGGCATCTGCTACGGGATGCAGCTCGCCGTGGTCGAAGCCGCGCGCAACCTGGTCGGCATCGATGGCGCGTCAACGACCGAGTTCGGCCCGACCGAGCAACCGATTGTCGGCCTGATGTCGGAATGGACCAAGGGCAATGAACTGGTCACCCGCGACGAGAACACCGATATGGGTGGAACGATGCGCCTCGGCGCTTATCCGGCCCACCTGAAAGAGGGGTCGAAAGTCGCCGAGATCTATGGTGCGCTTGAGATTTCCGAACGTCACCGGCATCGGTACGAGGTCAACAACGCCTATGTGCCAGACCTCGAGAAACACGGTGTGGTGTTTTCAGGCATGTCGCCGGACGGCATCCTGCCTGAGATCATCGAACTCGAATCGCACCCCTGGTTCATCGCGGTTCAGTATCACCCGGAATTGAAATCCCGACCGATGGAGCCGCATCCGCTATTTGCCAGCTTCATCGGCGCTGCGGTGACGCAATCTCGGCTGGTTTAAGCAGCATTCCCCCCTTGCGCGCCGTCTCACCTTCCGGTATGTGCGCGGTTTGAATTTCACGAGGTTTCACCTCGGCACCCGTTTTGGAGCACGCAAATGGCTGTCCCTAAGAGTAAGATTACCAAGTCACGCCGCGGAATGCGCCGTTCGCATGACCGCCTCAAAGGCAACACGTTTATCGAAGACCAGGATTCTGGTGAACTTCGCCGCCCGCACCACATTGACCTGAAAACAGGTATGTATCGCGGACGTCAGATTCTCGAGCCGTCTGAAGACTAAGCTCGGCGTAGAATCTGTAGAGTACTTAACCCCTGCCTGTTTGGCGGGGGTTTTGTTTTGCGCGCAGCCTTGTTCAAACGCGGCGTGACCGCGCCGTTTATGCTTAATGCGACCCGTCATTTTGCCTGATTGCACTAGGGCTCCGTTTAATCGCCTGCCTGTAGACTGGCAGGATAGGAATGGAGCCGATCATGCGTATGTCCCCCGCTATTTCTCTTGGCGCATCAGCCGTGCTGGGTCTCGCCGCGACCTATGTGGCCTGGCAAATGACCAAGTCCGAGCCCGAGGCCGATCCGGTGGTCACCGAGATTGCCTTGCCGGTGGAGAAGGAAGTGAGTGTTGTTGTCGCCTCGGCGGAGATTCTCCGCGGCGAAGCAGTCACGCTGGACAATGTCACGGTTGAGCGTTGGCCCGAAAGCAAGGCGCCGTACGGCTATTTCACGCACGGCCTGGAAATCGGGTCGAATGATTATGCCCAGCGTCACGCGCTAACGGCGTTTCAGCCGGGTGATCCGATCCTTGATTCGCGCCTGTCGCCGCTGGGCACCCGTGCCTCCTTGGCGGGGCGCCTGGAGCCTGGATATCGCGCCTATACGGTGCGCATGGATGATGTCACCGGCGTGGCCGGCTTTGTCTTGCCTGGCGACAAGGTCGACGTCCTGTTCACGCAGGACAAGGGCCGCAATGCGCGTGCTGTGAACCTGGTGTCTGAAATCCTGTTGCAGGATGTCGAAGTCCTGGCCGTCGATTCGAATGATGATCCTTTGAGCGAGCAGCCAAAACTGTTTGCCCGTGCGACGCTCTCTGTCACCGTCGACGATGCGAAGAAGCTGTCAGTCGCCGCCGGGCTCGGCGATCTGTCGCTGGCGCTGCGGGGTGCGCGTGAGCCGGAACAGCAGAAGTTCTCCATGCCTGCCTCCAAAGTTGCAGCCGCACGCACACCGCCGCGGCGGACAACACGCCGGGCTGTTGCCCGCAAGCCCGCCAACAAGCAGATCAAGGTGCTGTTGGGCGATGAAGAGACAGAAGTGAAGGTTCCCACTGCTGCACAAACACCATCCGAGCCAAAAACACTCATTCCCGCCTCCTGATCTTGGCGGCGTAGCGGTCAACGTCGCGGTTTTCCTGAGGGGGCAAATTGTTGGACGCGCCCGTCGCCAGTGTTCTGAGCAGGTTTGCTGGCGGCGGGCGACAAGCGTAGGCTTGTCACGGCCGCGGGCGCGCCTCGCCGACCGTCCGGTTAGATCCCGTCGCCGCCGAACACCCACATCATCCGCACCACAGCCGGCATCATCAGGACGACCAGCAGGGTTGGAAACACGAACATGATCAGCGGCAGGACCAGCTTGGCGGGCAGGGCCAGGGCCTTCTCTTCGGCCCGCAGCATCCGTTTCTCGCGCATATCGGCACCATAGACACGCAGCGTCTCACCGATGCTTGTGCCCAGCTCTTCAGACTGTTTCAGCATCGTCGCCAGTGACCGTGCTTCTTCAAGTCCCAGGCGTTCGGCAAAATTGCCCCACGCCGTATTGCGATCGCGGCCCGCGCGCATCTCGAGGCTCATCATGTGCAGCTGGCGTGACAGGTGGGGGTAGCGGAATTGCAGCTCCTCGGCGATGCGGATGATCGCACCGTCCAGGCTCAGCCCGGCTTCAACGCAGGCCACCAGCAAGTCCATCATGTCCGGGAACCCGTCACGATATTGTTGCTCGCGCTGTTCGATTTGTCGATTGAGGAACATGGTTGGCAGCATGTACCCGAACGCGGCGGCGAAGATCGAGCTGCCGAGCAGGGTCAGGCCAGTAAGCTGGAAGGGCAGCCACGGTGCCGAGATGAACAGGATGAATTGCGGGATGATCAGGCTCAGCGCCCGGACGCCAAAGAAGATGTACGGCGCGTTGCGCGAAAAGTACCCGGCGCGCATCATCATGGTCCGCAGCCGTGTTTCCTCTTCAGAAGGCGCGCCGTCCTTGGTTTGGCCGAGTTGCGCCAGCCAGCTGTGCCGCGGTTTGTCCGATACGGTTGCCGTTGCACCGCTATTGCCGACCAGTCGGCCTTCAATGCGGTTGCGGAACCGCGACGCGATGATCGTCGCGGGCAAGAGCAGGAGCAGGCTCAATGCAGAGGCCGACAGCAGCATCAGGCTGGGACTGTTCAGGATCGTTTCGAGCATTGCGGGACTCCTAAATCCGGAAGTTCGTCATCTTGCGCATGACCAGATTGCCGATGGCCATCCACACCAGCGCGCCGCCAAGCCCGTACTGGATCATCGGCACATGAATCACGTCGCCATAGAAGCTTGGCGTCAGGAAATGCATTGCAGCCAGCACGACGAAGGGTGCGGCCGTCAGGATCAGGGCGGACATTCGCCCTTCGGACGAGGCGGCCTTGATCTTGAGCCGCATCTTCTGGCGCTGGCGAATGGTGCGGGAATTGGTGGCGAGCAGGTCAGCCAGGTTGCCGCCGGTTCGCGTCTGCAGGCGAACAATCGCGCTGAACAGATTGATATCAGGATGTTCGGTTCGGGCCGCCATTTTCTCGATTGCCTGGTCGAGACTGGAGCCGAACGAGATTTCATCGGCGACCAGACCGAATTCCGAGCCAAGCGGGTCCGGGGTTTCCTTGCCGACCAGCGCGATCGCGGTCGGCACCGGGTGACCGGCTTGCAGGCTGCGAACCACAATCTCGAGCGCGTCGGGCAATTGTTCGCCCAGCGCGCGCTCGCGTTTCGCGCCGAGCATGCTCAGCACCAGATAAGGGCCACCGACGGCGATCGCGGGAAAGGCGGCGATTGCGGCCATGAGGCCTGAGAAATAATAGGCCGCCCCGGCCGCTACGGCGCCAGCGGCCAGCGCCATGGCCAACCAGCTGGCCGGTTTGTAGTCGAGCCCTGATCGCGCCACGAGGCGCCCCAGCCAGGCATTCTTGATTACCCGGTTGCCGTCCTCGTCCAGGCCGCGCTTGCGCCGCAGCTGCATCACGGCTTCGGCAATCGTGTCGGTCTCTGCCTGCGCTTTCAGGCGTTTGTTGACCAATGACTTGTCGCGGGCGTCCTGGCCGAAATCGATCAGCGACCGCGCGCCGAGAAACACCGATGAGAAGGCTAGCACATAGAGAATGACCTGCTCATCCATTTTTACCCCCGACACACAGGAGGGGACGGGACGGATCGAAGGTCTCGGCCGGGATATTGACGCCCTTGCGGGTCATTTCATCCAGGCATTTCGGACGCAGGCCGGTGGCGCGGAACTCACCGATCACGGTGCCATCCTCGCCCGTATCAACACGTTTGAACACAAACAGGTCCTGCATCTGTATGACTTCGCCTTCCATGCCGGTCACTTCGGTGACGTGCGTGATCCGGCGCGAGCCGTCGCTCAGGCGTTGCGCCTGGATAATGATCCCGATCGCGGCGGAGATCTGGCCGCGCACCGCTTCCTGCGAGATCCGCAGGCCGCCCATAGCGACCATCTGCTCGAGACGGGTAATCGCTTCACGCGGATTGTTGGCGTGAATTGTCGCCATCGATCCTTCGTGGCCGGTATTCATCGCCTGCAACATGTCAAAGGCCTCTTCAGACCGGACCTCACCCAGGATGACGCGGTCCGGGCGCATCCGCAGGGCGTTCTTGACCAGCTCACGCTGCTTGATCTCGCCATTGCCTTCCAGGTTAGCCGGGCGGGTTTCCATGCGCGCGACGTGGGGTTGTTGCAGCTGCAGCTCAGCCGCGTCCTCGATCGTGATCAGGCGTTCCTTGTGGCTGATCGCGGCAGACAGGGCGTTCAGAAGCGTTGTCTTGCCCGAGCCGGTACCGCCGGAGATGATGGCGGTGACCCGGCATTTGACAGCGCCAAACAGGAAATCGGCGACAGGCTGCGGAATCGCCTGAAATTCAACCAGCTTTTCCAGCGTGAAGGGTTTCTTGGAGAATTTCCGGATCGACACCAGGGGGCCGTCAATTGCGATCGGTTCAATCGCCGCGTTCACACGTGAACCGTCTGCGAGCCGTGCATCGACAAGCGGTGAGCCCTCATCGACCCGGCGACCAACGGCCGAGACGATCTTGTTGATGATGCGGCGCAGGTGGAGGTTGTCCCGGAAACGGGCATTGGACAGCTCCAATTCGCCACCGCGCTCAATATAGACCTGATTGTGGCCATTGATCAGGATATCGGCAATGGAATCGTCCTGAAGCAGGGGTTCCAGCGGGCCAAGTCCGACCATTTCATTGACGATGTCATCGGTGAAGTCCTTGACCTCCGCGGCGCCCATGGGCAGCCGCTGGTCGGCAATCGCCTTGGTGACGAAAACGCCGATCTGGGTTCGCAACTCCTCTGGCGTCATTTGATCGAGATTGGACAGGTCCAGTTCATCGATCAGCTTGTTATGGATTTGCAGCTTGGCTTCGAGCAGGTCGCTGTCTGGTTCGACCTGTGGTGGCGCCGGAGGGTCCGGCTCGGGCGTCGGCGTTGGCGTCGGTTCTTGGGCCTGTGCGACCGGCTCAGCCGTGTCATGTGTCGTGGCCGCTTGTGGCTCGACCTTTGGGCGTCGCTGGAGATTGAATCGACTCATGATGCCGCCCTCATCGTATCTGCTGCCGGTGCGGCCTGGTCACTCTTCCGCAGCTTGTTGATCAGTTCGGCAATGTCCTTTGGAATTGGCGAGCCTGGTTTCATGTTGCTGACGGGTTGGCCCAGGTTCACGGCGCTGAGCGCAGTCGGCCAATCGGAACGGATCGATGCGAACACCTCCATTTCCAGTGCGGCGCAGGCCTGGTCTTCGGTCACTTTCGCGCCGAACATGCCTTTCTGACGACGGTTCAAGACGGCTCGAATGGTCGGGAATTCGGGATCCGACGCAAACTGTTCCACCCACTGCCGCGACGCGTTGAGCGCCGGAACGGAAAGCTCGGTGATGAGGATGACATCATCGCTGCCAAGGAAGATGTCGCTACTCCATTCCGTCGGCCAGCGCGGGCTGTCGACAATGACAAAGTCATAGGTTTCGCAGGCAATGTTGAGGCATTGCAGGATCACATCGCGAGACGGCGGTGTCTCCATCTGGCTCCAGCGCGGCATCGCAAGCACGTCAAAGCCGAACGGGTGATGCGTGGTCACTGTCTTCAGGAAGACATCGTCAATCTTGTGCGGATCCTTCTGGAAGATCGACGGCAGGAAGTTCGAATCGCAATTCAGGTAAGTGGCGCAGCTGCCATCGACGAAATTGAGATCGAACAGTGCGACGCGCGGTTTGCTCTTGAGCTGGCTGAGCTGGTAGGCGGTTTCGCAAGCGAGCAGGGTCGCGCCTGCACCGCCGACCGATGACACGAATGTCCAGCACCGAGACGTCGTGTTCGCAACCGGGGGCTTGTTGGTCTCAACCAGCGATTCCGCAGCACGGGTCAGCGACTTGTGGACAGCATCAAAGCTGACCTCGGTGTCGAGAATATCCCAGCACGGCAGGCCCATCAGCACGCGCAGCGCACTGACAGGCAGGTTTTGACCGATGACGATGGTCGGAATGTTCGCACCTGTCATCGCCAGCGCCGTCAGACATTCTGCGAGATCGGTTTCGGGCGCGTGTTCGAACACACAGATGTGCAGACCATCTTCGTTCAAGCCATCCATCAGGCCGGCATAAGATTCATGCACAATGGCATGCTGACCGCCTTTTTCACGCCACGCCTGGGTGATCGGTTCGTGGAAATTGAAGCTGAGGACGTGGAGTTTTGCGGTCGCAAAAATGCTTTTGGTCGGTGACATGATCAAAAGTCCCCACGGTCGAGCGCCGTCGACTGGCGGGCAATATTGTCTTCGACTGACTGGCCAAGCACAGGCTTCGGTTCGCCCTCGATCCGGCTCATCGCATAGCGTTCGGCCTGGGTCGGCTCTTCCGACAACATGATCGGATCTGTCAGTGTCTCCGGCGACTCGGCGGGCAGCACGAGATGCGGCGTGATGATGACGACCAGCTCTGTTTCATTCTTCTTGAACCGGCTTGAGCGGAACAGGTTGCCGAGGATCGGAATATCGCCAAGCAGCGGCGTTTGCAGCTCAGTCGCCTGATAATCGTTCTGGATCAGACCGGCGATGGCGAAACTCTGGCCATTGCCGAGCTCGACCTGTGTCTTGATCTCACGAACGCTGAGCGCCGGAATTTCGACGTTTGACAGGCGCACGGAATTACGAGGATCGAGATTGCTCACCTCAGGGGCCACTTGCAGGACGATGCGGTCTTCGCGCGCGATCGTTGGCGTAAATTCGAGTGACACGCCAAACTTCTTGAACTCGATCGTGACGGTGTCTTCATCCGCTGCGACCGGCACGGGGAATTCTCCGCCCGCGAGGAAAGACGCGGGCTGGCCGGATTGCGAGACCAGGTTGGGTTTGGCCAATGTTCGAATAACACCTTGTTCTTCAAGGGCTTGCAGCGTGAAATCAATGCTGGCGTTGCCTGAATCTCCGAACACCTGGCCGATCGCACGCGCCGGATCTCCCGAGATCAGGCCAGACGAGGTCATGAACAGGAATTCGCCGGGGCGGCTGATATCGGTTCCAAACCCGATTTCGCGAATGTCATCGCGCGACGCTTCGACAAACCGGACTTCCAACAGCACCTGGGCAGGGAGTTCGACCTTCAATGCGTTGATCGACAGGCTCGGAGCGTGGCTTTCGACCACGTTCATGATCTGCGCCATGGTTTCTTCGTCGGCGACGCTGCCGCTGACATGGATGCGATCCGCAACCGGGTGAAGGTCGACGCGGGCGTCTGGAAACAGCAGGTGGAGGTCACTGCGCACAGCGTCGAGATTTGGCATGACCAGGACATCGACCAGCTGCACGAGATTTCCGCGTTCATTATAGACGAGAATGTTGGTGCTGCCGATTTCGCGCCCACGCACGAAATATTCCTGGGATGAGACCGGCGCCGCATCGGCAATGGTCGGCTCAGACACTGCGATACGGTCGAAGCTCTCAATCACCGGCACTGGCAGTGACATGCCTTTGCGAACGACAATGGTCTGGTGTGTGACCGAGTCCGCCTGTGCTGTCAGTCCGGCTGACGATAGTCCCATCACGCTTATTGCTGTCAGCGCGATGGTGACCCATTGTGCCCATCTGTTTCGTCCCATCATTTGCCCTCGGCTCGCAGTCTTATGCTTATCGGTTAAACTTAACGGCTGCGTCTGAAGCGGCGGTCAAAAGGGTTGATCGAATTTCAACGGAATTCAGGGCGGGCTTGATGACATTGCGTTAGCCATAACCGGCGGCGCCTGCTCTTGCGCTTTTGGGCATAGCGCTCTAGACGCTGCCGCAACTGATCCTCCCCATGTCGCAAAGGACATCGAAATGAGCGAAATCATCGACATTCACGCCCGTCAGATCATCGACAGCCGTGGTAACCCGACCGTAGAGGTGGACGTCACGCTGGAAGATGGCTCATTCGGCCGGGCGGCCGTCCCTTCAGGGGCGTCCACGGGCGTCCACGAGGCGCATGAACTGCGCGATGGCGGCGAGGCTTATAAAGGCAAGGGTGTCATGGACGCGGTCGACTCGGTGAATGGCGAGATTGCCAATGAGCTGGTGGGCATGGATGCGGTCGAACAGCGCTTGATCGATGGCCTGATGATCGAACTGGACGGCACCGACAACAAGAAGCGCCTCGGCGCCAATGCGATCCTCGGTGTGTCCATGGCGACGGCGAAAGCGGCGGCTGAAAGCTGCGGCATGCCACTCTATCGCTATGTCGGCGGAACCAATGCACGCGTGCTGCCCACTCCGATGATGAACATCATCAATGGTGGTGAACATGCCGACAATCCGATCGACATCCAGGAATTCATGATCATGCCGGTCAATGCGGACAGCATTGCAGATGCGGTCCGGATCGGATCAGAAGTGTTCCACACGCTGAAAAAGACGCTCAGCGATGCCGGTCACAATACCGGCGTTGGCGATGAGGGCGGATTTGCGCCAAACCTGTCATCGACCCGCGACGCGCTCGATTTCATCATGAAGTCGATCGAAGCCGCCGGTTACCAGCCGGGTGAAGACGTAGCGCTGGCGCTCGACGCGGCATCAACCGAGTTCTTCAAGGATGGCAAATACGTGCTCGCCGGTGAAGACAAGACGCTGGATGGCGAAGGCATGGCTAAATACCTGGCAGACCTGGTCGACACCTATCCGATCCTGTCGATTGAAGACGGCATGGCCGAAGATGACTGGGACGGCTGGGGCATCCTGACCGAAATGGTCGGTGACCGTTGCCAGCTGGTCGGCGATGACCTGTTTGTGACCAATCCCGAGCGCCTGGCCCTCGGCCTGCAGCGCGGTGCCGCCAACTCCATCCTGGTCAAGGTCAATCAGATCGGCACGCTGTCGGAAACGCTCGATGCCGTCGAACTGGCGCACCGACATGCCTATACGGCGGTGATGTCGCATCGCTCTGGCGAAACCGAAGACGCGACCATTGCTGACCTCGCCGTGGCGGTGAATTGCGGTCAGATCAAAACCGGCTCGCTGGCGCGGTCCGACCGCCTGGCCAAGTACAACCAGCTGATCCGCATCGAGGAAGAGCTTGGCGCCTCGGCGCTGTATGCAGGCGGCGCTTTGATCAACGCGTAAAGCGGATCTTAACCACAAAGGGTGTTCCTACTGGCAAGCGTAGGAGCACCCTTTTTTATGACCTCCAAATGGGCTGCAGGCGCGATGTCTCTGACCATCGCCTATTTTGCCTACCACGCATTCGCGGGGGAGCAGGGGCTTGGCAAATGGACCGACAAGCAGACCGAGCTGGCCGAGAAACGTGCCGTCCTGACAGCGCTCGAGGCTGAAAATGCTGCGCTGCAAAAAGACATAGCTCGGCTCACACCGGGGCAGGTCGACCCGGACCTTGTCGAGTACCTGGCACGTCGTGATCTCGGTTTTGTGTATCCCGGTGAGCTGGTGTTAGTTGACCGCTCGCCCAGGGATGCAGATACGCATAGGTGATAAGACTCGACGTTGCGTCAATCCTCTGCGTATTAGGCGCAAAAATGCATAACCCAAGGGAGCTGTCATGGCCAAAGCCGCTAGCCCGAAGCGACGGTCTTCGCCCAAATTGAAGAAGGACGAGGCGCTCAAATTCTATCGCGACATGTTGTTGATTCGCCGTTTTGAAGAGCGCGCCGGTCAACTCTACGGGATGGGGAAGATCGCTGGTTTCTGTCACCTCTATATCGGTCAGGAAGCTGTCGTCACCGGCATGCAGGCCTGCCTGAAGGACGGCGACCAGGTGATTACCGGCTATCGCGATCATGGCCACATGCTGGCCTGCGATATGGACCCGCGCGGGGTCATGGCCGAGCTGACAGGACGGTCGGGTGGCCTGTCGCGCGGCAAGGGCGGCTCGATGCACATGTTCAGCCGCGAAAAGAACTTCTTCGGCGGTCACGGAATCGTTGGCGCGCAGGTGCCGCTCGGGACCGGGCTGGCCTTTTCCAACAAATATCTCGGCCGCGACAATGTCTGTCTTGCCTATTTCGGCGACGGCGCTGCCAATCAGGGCCAGGTCTATGAGGCGTTCAACATGGCCTCACTCTGGGACTTGCCCGTTGTCTACGTGATTGAGAACAACATGTATGCCATGGGCACGAGCGTTGAGCGTCACGCCTCTGAAACCGAGCTCTACAAGCGCGGCATTTCGTTTGAAATCGAAGGCGAGGAAGTCGACGGGATGGATGTGTATGCGGTCAAGAAAGCGGGCGAGCGCGCCGTCAAGTATGCGCGCTCCGGCAAGGGGCCATACATCCTCGAAATGAAAACCTATCGCTATCGCGGCCATTCCATGTCGGACCCGGCGAAGTATCGCAAGCGCGAGGAAGTCGACGACATTCGCAGTCACAATGACCCGATTGACGGCCTGAAAGAACAGATTCTCGCGGCTGAGCTTGCCGATGAGGCGGATCTCAAGGCGATCGACAAGGAAATCCGTGCCATCGTCAAGGATGCCGCCGACTTCTCGCTCGAGAGCCCGGAGCCTGATCCGTCCGAACTGTGGACCGATGTCCTGCTGCCGGTGGAGGCGTAAACATGGCTGTAGATATTCTCATGCCCGCCCTGAGCCCGACCATGGAAGAAGGCACGCTGGCCAAATGGCTGAAAGGCGAAGGCGACAAGATTGAAGCCGGCGATGTCATCGCCGAGATCGAAACCGACAAGGCGACCATGGAAGTCGAAGCGGTCGACGAGGGTACGCTGGCCAAGATTGTCATTCCGGAAGGCACCGAAGGCGTCAAAGTCAACGCTGTGATCGCGGTGCTGACCGAAGACGACGAAGACGCCGGCAGCGTGGCGGCAGCGCCCGTTGCCGAGGTCGAGAAAGTCGTTCCTGTCGCTGAGCCGGAAGTCCTGGAAGCGCAGGCCAGCGCCGACGCGCCGGTCGCGGCCGTGCTGACCAATCCGGACATCCCGGAAGGCACCAGCTACACCAAGACGGTTCTGCGTGATGCCTTGCGGGACGCCATGGCGGAAGAGATGCGCCGCGATGAAACCGTCTTCATCATGGGCGAGGAAGTCGCTGAGTATCAAGGCGCTTACAAGGTCACGCGCGAGCTGCTGCAGGAATTCGGGGCGCGCCGCGTCGTCGACACACCGATCACAGAGCACGGCTTTGCCGGTCTCGGCGTCGGCGCGGCCTTTGGCGGTCTGCGCCCGATTGTCGAATTCATGACCTTCAACTTCGCCATGCAGGCGATTGACCAGATCATCAACTCCGCCGCCAAAACCCTGTACATGTCCGGCGGCCAGATGGGCTGCCCGATCGTGTTCCGCGGCCCGAACGGCGCTGCCGCGCGGGTCGGCGCACAGCACAGCCAGGACTATGCTGCCTGGTACGGCAATGTCCCGGGACTGAAAGTCGTGGCGCCATGGGATGCGGCATCGGCAAAAGCGCTGCTCAAGTCAGCGATCCGCGATCCGAACCCGGTTGTCTTCCTCGAGCATGAGCTGCTCTATGGACTGGAGTTCGATGTTCCGGATCTTGAAGATTACACCCTGCCCATCGGCAAGGCGGCCGTGATCCGGGAGGGCACCGATGTGACCCTGGTCGGCTATTCGCGTTGCACCGGCTTTGCGATGGACGCCGCCGAGCAACTCGCAGCGGAAGGCATTTCTGCCGAAGTCATCGATCTGCGGTCGATCCGGCCGCTCGACCTGGCCACGATTGTCGAGAGCGTGAAGAAAACCAATCGCTTGGTCACAGCCGAAGAAGGCTGGAAACATATGGGCGTCGGCGGCGAGATCGCTGCTGGCGTGACCGAGCAGGCGTTCGATTATCTGGATGCACCGCCAGCGCGTGTTACACAGAAGGACGTACCATTGCCGTACGCAGGCAACCTGGAAGACCTGAGTCTGCCAAATGCCGCAGATATCGTTGCGGCGGCCAAAGCCGTCTGCGAAGGCATGTAGGGAGGACAGAATGAACAAATTTATTGGACTGATCGGCGTTGGCGCAATGGCTATTGCGGGCTGCGTCCACGTCAATGTCACCGAAGATCGTTATGCGGAAGAGTTCCAGGTCTATGACCCGGACGTGGCCGCGATCGAAGCGGTTGTTGCAGACTATTTTGACGGGCAGGGCGAAGCCAGCCTTGAACGCCTGCAACGTGCGTTTCATTCCGACGCCTCCATGTATGGCGCCGTCACCAGCGACGATGGCACCCAGTCCCTGCGCGTGTGGCCGATGGACGAGACCATGGCAGCCTGGGCCGCGAACGAAAACCCGCCCGGCGCTGGCCGTGACGGTGAAGTCATGAGCGTCGAAATTGTCGACGGGCGCCTGGCCGTCGTCACGTTCCGGTTTGAGGATCGGTTCTATGATGCCTTCACCATGGTCAAGCTCAACGGCGAATGGAAAATCGCCGCCAAAACTTTCGTGCGCCAATAACGGAGACGCGCTGATGTCGATCAATATTACCATGCCTGCGCTGAGCCCGACCATGGAAGAGGGCACGCTCGCCAAGTGGAACGTCAAGCCTGGCGATACGGTTGAGGCAGGCGATGTGATCGCTGAGATCGAAACCGACAAGGCGACAATGGAAGTCGAAGCGGTCGATGAAGGCACCGTCGCGCAGATTCTGGTCGAGGCCGGAACGGAAGGTGTGAAAGTCAACGCGGTGATCGCTGTGCTGGCCGAGGAAGGCGAGGATGCGAGCGCCGTCTCCGCCGCGCCGTCAGAGGCGCCGACCCCGTCTGCCCCTGCAGCAGCGCCCAAGCCGGACGCTGCACCGGCACCAGCGCCTGCACCGGAAAAGGCGGTGGCATCGACGCCGGTCCAGATGCCGGCACTCGGCACTGGCGATGACCGTATCAAGGCCAGCCCGCTTGCTCGTCGCATCGCGGCGCTGAAAGGCATCGACCTGAATGCACTGAAAGGCAAAGGCTCTGGCCCGCACGGGCGCATCGTCAAGAAAGATGTCGAGAACGCACAGCCTGGTATGTCCGCCCCTGCGGGTGGCGGCGCGCCGGCATCGCCAGATGGCCTGATCCTGCCACAAGTGCTCGATGATCGCGTCTATGCGCCAGACAGCTACCGGCTGGAGCCACTGGACGGCATGCGCAAGACCGTTGCGCGCCGCCTGACGCAGAGCTTCATGCAGGTGCCGCACTTCCCGCTGAATGTGGACATCGCGCTGGACAAGCTGCTTTCGGCCCGCAAGGGCATCAACGAGGCGGCACCAGAGGGTGTGAAAGTCTCGGTCAATGACCTGTTGATCAAGGCGTCAGCCATGGCGCTGATGGACGAACCGGATTGCAATGCGAGCTATTCCGACAATGGCATCGCCTATCACAATGGTGCGCATATCTCGGTCGCTGTGGCGATTGATGGTGGCCTGATCACGCCAGTCATCCGAGATGCCGAGAAGAAAGGTCTCGCGGAAATATCTGCCGAGATGAAAGACCTGGCGAGCCGGGCGCGCGAGCGCAAGCTGAAGCCGCAGGAATATATGGGCGGGACGTTCTCGATCTCGAACCTCGGCATGTTCGGCATCAAGTCCTTCGCGTCGATCATCAATCCGCCGGAAGGCATGATCATGTCTGTTGGCGCGGGTGAGAAACGCCCGGTCGTGGCTGAAGATGGCTCCCTGAAGGCGGCCACCGTCATGAGCGTGACGCTGACCTGCGATCACCGCGTGATTGGTGGTGCGGAAGGCGCGCGCTGGCTGCAGGCGTTCAAGCGCTATGTCGAAACCCCAGAAAGCATGTTGCTGTAATCGTTGGAGGCCGAAATGGCTGATTTTGACCTGATCGTTATCGGCTCGGGCCCGGGAGGCTACGTCGCCGCCATTCGTGCCAGCCAACTCGGCATGAAGACCGCCATCGTCGAGCGCGAAAGCCTCGGAGGCATTTGCCTCAACTGGGGCTGTATTCCGACCAAGGCACTGCTTCGGTCAGCCGAAGTCCTGCATCTTGCGAAGACGGCAGCCGCCTACGGTTTGAAGGTCGACAAGGCGGATTTCGACCTCGAAGGGGTGGTCAAACGCTCACGCGGCGTTGCGGCGCAGCTCTCGGGTGGCGTGAAGCACTTGATGAAGAAGAACAAGATCGCCGTGATCGAAGGGGACGCGCGCCTGGAAAAAGGCGGCGAAGCCCCGAAGGTGATCGTCAAGGACGCCAAGGGCAAGGACGCGACCTATACCGCCAGGCATGTCTTGCTGGCCACAGGGGCTCGCGCCCGAGCAATCCCGCAAGCCGGACTTGAGCCGGACGGAAAGCTGGTCTGGACCTATCGCGAGGCGATGGTGCCGGACGTCACGCCGAAACGCCTTCTGGTCATCGGATCAGGTGCCATCGGGATCGAGTTTGCGAGCTTCTATAACGAGTTGGGCTCGGAAGTGACCGTGGTTGAAGCGGTTGATCGCATTCTGCCGGCCGAAGACAAGGAGATTGCCGCGTTCGCGCACAAGTCCTTCGAAAAGCAGGGCATGACGATCAAGACGGCGGCGCAGGTCAAAGGCCTCAAGAAAGGCAAGGACACGGTCACCGCAGACGTGTCTGTTGGCGGCAAGACCGAGAAGATCGAAGTCGATCGTGTGATCCTGGCGATTGGCATTGTCGCCAATTCTGAAGGCCTGGGGCTTGAGAAGCTGGGCGTCAAACTCGACCGAACACATGTTGTCGTCGATGGCTTTGGTCGCACTGGCGTGAAAGGCCTTTACGCGATTGGCGATCTCACCGGCGGCCCCTGGTTGGCGCACAAGGCGAGCCATGAAGGGGTTATCTGTGTCGAGAAAATTGCCGGCAAGATCGATGACGCGCATCCCTTCGACAACTGGAACGTTCCCGGTTGTACCTATTCGCATCCGCAAGTCGCGAGCGTTGGCCTGACAGAAGACGCAGCCAAGAAGACCGGCAAGAAACTGAATGTCGGCAAGTTCCCGTTCATTGGCAATGGCAAGGCGATTGCGCTGGGCGAACCGGAAGGTCTGGTCAAGACGATCTTTGATGCTGAGACGGGCGAGCTGCTCGGCGCACACATGGTTGGCGCCGAAGTCACGGAACTGATCCAGGGTTATGTCATCGCGCGCGAAGGTGAGCTGACAGAAGAAGACCTGATGCACACCATCTTCCCGCACCCGACTTTGTCAGAGATGATGCATGAAGCCGTCCTCGCCTCGGAAGGCCGCGCGCTGCACATCTAGGCCGTTGGGGCCAACCAGGCGTTCACCAGTTCCTGTTTTTCCGCATACTCCTTGCGCGCAGCTTCCGGCGTGCGTTTGAGCAACTGAAGCTGGTCGCCCGGCCGAATCTGGCCGAGCAGGTGGCGGTCGCAGCGGGCAATGTTGGCGATCCGCGGATAGCCGCCGGTTGTTTGCGCGTCGCAAAGCAAGACGACAGGTGTCCCAGAAGGCGGACATTGAACCGTGCCGGGAAACACAGGCGCACTTTTCATCTGACCATCACTGCGTGTCGACACGCTCGAACCCGTGAGGGCGATGCCCATGCGCGTGGCCTGTCGGCCGGCTGTGAAACCCTCGCAGAACAGACAGTCCAAGTCTGCGTCCGATAACAGGTGGGCCTCTGCTGATGGGCAGGCGCGCACGGCAAACGCGCGAGAGAATACTGGGCGAAGGTGTTCGGGCGTGGAGAGGGTCAGACGCGTCTGCGCACCGGCGTTTGACCGCAAGACGTCTCCGCTGCGCAACGCGCGACCCTTGAACCCGCCAAATCCGGCGGGAAGGTATGTCGAGGCAGATGCGAACGCGGTTTCGGCGTGAAAGCCGGAATGGATCGCCAGATAGGCCCGCGCACCCATTTCAGGCGGAGCGATGGCGATCGTGTCGCCTTCTCGGAGGTGCAGGCTTGTATGGGCGCCAGCGGTGCGTCCGGAGACCGAAATCGCGCCACACGCGCCGGTCAGTGCGATGGTGCAAGCAGCGTCGACCTGCCCTTCAAAGCCGCCATAGGTGATCTCAAGACAGGTCTCGTCGCGTGCGTTGCCGACCAGGCGGTTTGCCAGCGCCATGGACAGGGGGTCTGCCGGGCCTGCATGCGGAATGCCCAAATACCGGAAACCGAGGCGAGGCGCGCCTTGCAGGGTGGATTGCAGACCGGGCTTGATCACACGCAGCATCTAGAGGGCTCGAAATCTTACGGCTTGACCCGGCATCAGGAGAAACGGATCGGATCGCGCCGCATCGAACAGCGGAGCGTCGGTTCGGCCAATGATGGGCCAGCCCCCTGGACCTTGCAGGGCGTAGAGTCCGGTGAATCCCGCACTGAGGCCAATCGAGCCAGCTGGCACCCGCGGCCGTGGATCGGCCAGGCGCGAGACCTTGAACGTGTCTGGCAGGCCGGAGAGATAGGCAAAGCCGGGGGTAAACCCGATCATCTCGACGGTGTGGATCGCGTCGGTATGCGTCGCGATCAGATCGGCTCTGGTCACGTTCAGATCGGCGCAGATCCACTCCAGGTCCGGTCCGTCTCGACCGCCATAATGGACCCCGATTTCGATCGGTTCCTTGGCAGTGTCAGTATCGAGCTCGGGCAGCTTCGCGGCCGTAAGCCATTGAGAGACCTCAGCAATCCGTGCTGGGTCAAAGCGCACGGCGACGCGATCGAGACCCGCGACGACCTCTTCGGCAAGACCCGCCCCACGCAAGCGGGTTGCAAGCACCCGCGCCCGCGCTGGACTGTCGACGACGAACTCGAAGACATCATCAGCGATCGCGACAGGCTTCAGTCCGGTGCGCATACGGATACGCCTTCAGCCATCAGCGCCGCCCGGATCGCCTGCGCCGCAGCAAAGGCTCCGGGCGTGTCGCCATGCACGCAGAGCGTTGCCACCGGTAGATCGATCGCATCGCCGTCATAGCTCGTCACCTGGTGCTGCAAGGCGATTTCCAGGGCCTGCGCCACTTGGTCATCAGGGTCATGCAGCACCGCACCAGGCGCCTTGCGGTCACGCAGGCGACCATCCGTTTCATACGCGCGATCGGCAAAGCCTTCCGGTACAAAAGCGACGCCCTGGGCATCTGCGACGGCCTGGAGCTGAGAGGCCGGTGGCCCCATCAAGCGCGCGCCAGGCAAGGTGTCCACAAGCACAGTGACGATGCTTGCTGCGAGGGCCGTGTCGCGCGCCGCCATGTTGTAAAGCGCGCCATGTGGTTTCAGGTGCGCAAGTGTCACGCCCGCCGCTTTCGCGTGATGTTTGAGCTCATTGACTTGATCCGTCAGTGCCCGTTCCAGCGCTTTGCCGTGCAAGCTCGATGTCGAGCGCCCGAAATTCTCGCGATCCGGAAATGAGGGGTGAGCCCCCGCGGCGACGCCATGCTGGGCCGCAAGCTGCAGGCTGGTGCGCATCGTTTCAAGGTCGCCGGCATGACCGCCGCACGCAATGTTGCAGCTGGTGATGACCGTCATCAGTTCTGCATCAAACACGCAGCCCTCACCGAGATCGGCGTTGAGGTCGATCCGCTTGCTCATGCCATCACACCCGCGGCGCGCAGGATCGAGCGCAGTCCGAGGCCCAGCGTGATCAGAACAATCGCACCGCCTGCGAGGTTTGCCGTCAGCGTGTTGGTATGGGCGCCCAACAGATCCTTGCGGTTCATGACATAGAGCAGGAAGGCGGCCATCAATGGCAGCAACAGGCCATTTGCATATTGTGCAATCAGGATCATCTCGACCGGGCGAATACCAGACAGGCTGATCAGCGCGCCGATGACGACGACAGCGATGGCCGTGCCGCGGAACAGTTTCGATTTTCGATCCTCGTCACCGCCAATGATCTCGCTCAGCGCGAAGGCCGTCGCCATCGGCGCGGTGATGGCCGACGTCAGACCCGCTGCAAACAGGCCGATGCCGATCAGATAACGCGCGGCATCGCCGAAGGCGGGTTCAATGGCCCGCGCCATATCGGCGGCATTGCTGACCTCCAGGCCGTTTTTGAACAGGGTCGTCGCTGCCGTGGACAAGATAAAGATTGAGACCAGGCCGCCGAGGCCGATCGAAACAGCGGATTCCTGACGCGCTTTGCCCGTGTCGCCGCCGCCCGGCCATTTGCGCCGTGTCGCTGCCGCATGCAGGAACAGGTTATACGGCACAATGGTGGTTCCGATCAGCGCAATTGCCGTGAGCGTGCCGCCGTCCGGAATACGCGGCAGCAGCCCACTGAAGAATGCACCAAGATCAGGACGAACGAACACGACGCTCAGAACGAAGGCCGCGCTCATGATGAGCACCAGACCGACGAGCAGCTTTTCGAGCATTTCATATCGGCCGATCAACACCGCGACCCCGGCAATCACGGCGAGTAGTGCAACCAGCAGATTCTGTCCCGGAGAGGCGGATGTCAGCAAGGCGTCCAGTCCCAGCGCGCCGCCTGCGAGATTGCCGCCTTCATAGGCGCAATTTCCGATCAGCAATGCCGCGAAGACGAGGCCTCCCGCGGCCCATTTCACAGCTCGCGATGGTGCGCTCTGCATCAAGGCCTCGCCGAGTCCAAGTTCCGCGCCCGCGCCCAATCGCGCCGCCATATCCTGCAGGGTGATGGTCGCAATCGTCGCGAAGACGAGCGCCCAGACCAGCGCGAACCCAAAATTCGCCCCGGCAAGCGTGCAGGCTGTGACCGTACCGGGACCGATAAAGGCCGCAGCAACCAGAATTCCGGGACCGAAGTCGAGCTTCATTCACGACCTCCTCGATCAACAATGCCGCGCCGTGTCGTGAGATAGGTGGCAAAACTCGCCAGCCAGTGACTGCCGGAATAATGCTCGTCTGATACTGCCGCGATCCCTGTCTCGCGATGGATTTGATACGCAGCCATCAGCGCCGGAATGCGTGGGTCATCCTGTGGCAGCGCGCTGGCAATCCCTTCCAGGGCCCAGGCGCGTGACAGGTTTACGCCGTCAAGGTGAACCAGCTTTCCGTCAGAGGCGTCCAGCACCACGCCCGGTTCGAGCCAGTCAGCGCTGCCATCGATCGGGATCTGCGGCAGGAAATATCCAAGCCAGACGACGAACTCCTGCTGCGACAGGACTCTGCGCATCAAGTCGGCTTCCATCAGGCAAGGCGAAAGAAAGTCCTCGCCAGAGGGCTCATAGGCAAGGGGGCAATTGACGTCGCCTTGATGGAAGTCCAGCGACTTTTGAACCAGCTCTGCCGCGAAGTCGTCATCGCCGACGGTGCGGGCATAGTCGATCATCAGGCCAAAGGCGAAGGCGGTCTGATTGTGCGTGCCGAGCCGAACGGGATAGGAGAGCTTCGGTAACCAGTCTCGGACTTTCGCAACAATCGCCTGTTCCAGAGGACGCAGGATGTCTCGCCATTGCATGAGTTGCGGATCGTCGCTCTCTTCCAGCTCAGCGACGAGCTGCAAGTACCACGCGATCCCGTAAGGGCGCTCGAACGAGGCGCGGCCGTCCTGTGTGTAATAGGCGAGTTCAGCAGCAAACTTCTCCGGCGTGAAACTGATCTCCAGGGCGCGGCGGATTTCATCTGCATAAACGCTGTCAGGTCGGGTCGCGAGAATCCGTGTCAGCAACCAATGCCCGTGCACGGATGAGTGCCAATCGAAACACCCGTAAAACGTCGGCGTCAGGTCTCGCGGCGGGCGCGAATCCTCATCGGATTGCAAGACGTGGCTGATTTTGTTCGGGTATTCGCGGTGGACGCAATCGAGGGCAAGGATTGCGAACCGGTCTTCCGTCGTCACTGGCGCCGGGCGTTCGATTGCGGGATGCGGGTCTGACCCGTCTCCCGGATCGGTCGCTTGTGGATTGGAACAGGCGGCCAGGGTCAATCCCAGAACGCTCCAGATGACTCGCTTCATGCCGGTCTTCCTCCCGTCGCTTGCGGCCACCTAATCGTCAGTGGCAGGCGAGTGCAAGGGGTGGCTGAGACTTGATGAATTCTAACCAAGCGTCCGCAGAAGCTGGCTCTGATTGTGCGCGAGCATTTCCGCGGTCATGCGCAAGGCCGCATCCTGGTCGATGGACGGTTCATCGAACAGCATTTCGATCAGCGCATATCCCATCTCGACCCCGACCCTGGCGCTGGCGAACGCAGTATCTGGATCAAGATCCGGCCAATGTTGCAGCGCCTTGTCTGCCATCAGTTCCGCCATGCGTCGATGTGAGGCCAGCCGGACGTCGGAAAGCACCGGGGTGGCGTGCAGGGATCGCATGATCCAGCCGCCAGCCGGAAATTGTCGTGTCACGTCGAGCGTGGCGCGCAAAAAATGCTCGGTTTGCGCGGCCAGGTTGTCGGCGCCCGGATCCCAGTCGTCCAGCAAGGCGTTCTGCGCCTCCATCAAGAGCTCACCAAGCTCCTTCAGCACAGCATACTTGTTCGGGAAGTATCGATACAGCGCTGGCGGAGTCAGGCCAGCGCGCTTGCAGATCATATTCGTGGACAGGCGCTCAAACCCGACTTCTTCAAGCAGTTCCGCAGCCGCCGCGAGGACCCGTTCCATCGTCCTTTGCGAGCGATCCTGGTTTGGCGTTGCGCGTTTGTTGGTGGTGAGCGTCAATGTGGTTTCCCGGGATCCTTGACAGAGCAATCTAAAACGATAGTGATAACTATCAATTAAGAGGGAGGAAAGCAATGGCTGTTTCCAGACGCAGATTGTTGCAGGTTGGCGCGGGCGCAGCCGTGGCCGCCGCGATCCCGGTGGGTCAGCATGTTGCCTGGGGCATGCGCGAGTTCGAGCGCGACGGTTTCTCTGCCGATTTCCCCGAAGCCCCGGACGGCGAATATGCGTGGATGAATTGGTCGGGCGCGCAGCGCGCCACGCCCATCGATCTCGCGTCGCCGCAATCCGAGCAGGCGCTCGCGGACTATATTCGCTCGAGTGCGCATCGCATCCGCCCGCGCGGATCAGGTCATTCTTTTTCCGGCCTCGTGCCGAGCGAAGGTGCGATTCTCGATGTCAGCTATTTGAGCGGCCTGCAGGCTTACGATCCTGACACCGGCATCGCCACGTTTGGCGCAGGGACCACTTTGTTCCAGGCCGCCGGAAAGTTGCACGAACTTGGTCGCGCCTTCCTGAACCTGCCGGACATTGTTGATCAGACTCTCGCCGGGACCTTTTCCACCGCCACACATGGCACGGGTGAGACACTGACAGCGTTGCATGACTACGTCCGCAGCTTCCGGATGGTGACCGCCGCCGGCGAGGTCATTGAGGTCAGCGCAGATTCCAATCCGGACCTGTTCAGTGCCGGGAAAGTTTCGCTTGGAGCGCTCGGGGTGATGACGTCCTACAGCGTCCAGACGGTTCCCGCGTTCAACCTGCACCGCGTTGTGCGGGCTGAGCCGATTGCTCAAGTTCTGGATGAGCTGGAAGCGCGTGCCGCTGCGCATCGAAACTTCGAAGTGTTCTACCTGCCCAGCACCGGTGTTGCGGCCACTCTCAGTCACGACGTTCACGAAGGCGAGGTCACGGGCGTTCTGCCATCAGAAGACGATGAAACGCTAGCGGGTTTGAAACAGTTGCGCGATCAGTTTGGCTGGTGGCCCTGGTTACGCCGCCGGATCGCCCAATCGGCGCTACCCAACGGCGTGCTTGAAAATGTCAGCGATGCCTCTCTGGAATTGCTGGCAACCACGCGGCCGATCAAGTTCAATGAAATGGAGTATCACTTGCCGCGCGATGAGGGCATTGCCGCCTTGCGCAAGGTGATCGCGAAGATGGACCGGCGGAAGGATGCCTTCTTCCCGATGGAGATCCGCTATATCGCGCCAGATGATGCCTGGCTCAGCCCATTCAGTGGCGGGCCGCGCATGTCGATCGCCATTCATGCTGCGGTTGATGAACGATTTGACTATTTCTTCAGTGAGTTCCAGCCGATTTTCCTCGAGCATGGTGGGCGACCACACTGGGGCAAGTGGCACAATCTCAAGCGCGAAGATTTTGCGATGTTGTATCCCGAATTCGATCGGTTCGCAGAGCTGCGCCGGGATATCGACCCGGACGGAAAGTTTCTCAACCCGCATCTCGCCGAATTGTTTGGGGAGCCGTTCAATGATTAATCTGAGTCGCCGCACGCTCCTGTTTGGGGGTGCGGCCATCGTGGGAGTGACGACGCTAATGTCCAAACCTGGAGACGAGAGCGGGCCGAGAGATCCGTATTTCCTTGATGTGCAAGCGGCCTTGACGAAGGCCAAGATCGCCAATCCGACTCTGGTCATCGACCGTGAGCGGTTGAACGCGAACATTGATACCTTGGTCGGTCACCTGCCGGACGGCATGGGTTATCGGATTGTCGCCAAGTCACTGCCGTCACTGGCCCTGATCGAACATATTCGGCAGCGTGCGGGGACTGACCGCCTGATGACCTTCAACCAGCCGATGCTCACGGCCCTGAGCGAAGCCATGCCGGAGGCCAGTCAGTTGCTGGGCAAGCCGCTCCCTGTGCAGGCCGCACGAAATTATTTCGCGACCCTCACTGAAACCAGCGCGCCGGCGGCGGAAAATGTTCAGTGGTTGATCGATAGCGGGGCCCGTCTGCAACAATATGCTGATCTCGCCGCCGCTGAAGGTCGCACGTTGCGGCTCAATATCGAGCTTGATGTCGGGCTGCATCGCGGCGGATTTGAACCAGGCTCCGACCTGCAGGCTGCGCTTCAGACCATCCATGACGATGACCGTTTGGAGCTGGCTGGGTTCATGGGGTACGAGCCGCACATTCCGGCATTGCCAACAACGCTTGGCTGGCGTGACAAGGCGTTGAACGGGGCTTGGAAAAAGTATCGCGCGGCGCTTGATCAGGCAGTCGAGGTTTTTGGCGCAGATGCGCTGTCGGACATCACTCGAAATGCCGCGGGTAGTCCGACCTACCGCTATTACGAAGACACCAGCCTCGCCAACGAGATTTCTGCCGGATCATGCCTGGTCAAACCGACGCATTTTGACAGCGAATTACTGGAACCGCACTTGCCCGCCAGCTTCATCGCAACGCCGGTGATCAAGTCCTTGCCGACGACGCGGATGCCCGGACTAGAATTTGCTGACGGCGCCAAGCGCGCCTGGGATCCGAATTACAACAAGACGGTGTTTATCTATGGCGGCCACTGGCTGGCCGATCCGGTCGACCCGCCGGGCCTCAGCTACAATTCAACCTTCGGTCGTTCGTCCAATCAGGAAATGTTGAATGGTGGACCAGATCTGGACATTCAAGCAGACGAATTTGTCTTCTTCCGCCCGCATCAGAGCGAGGCGGTATTCCTGCAATTCGGTGACATAGCCGTCTACGAAGATGGCGAGATTGTCGACACCTGGCCGGTGTTTGAAGCCTCGGCTTAGGCGCTTTCCAGGCTCTTTACCTGAACCTTCGTTGGACGGCTGTTGCCGTTGCCGTACAGGTTCACTTTGAGTTTCGAGATGGCGTGTACAAGGGCGTTCGGCCCATATTTGATGTCACCGGTAAACTCGATGTTCGGGAAACGGTCGAAAATATGCTCATAGGCGACGCGCAATTGCATCTGGGCGACGCGTGAGCCTAGACATTTGTGGACCCCGTGCCCGAACGCGATGTGCTTGTCGACATTGTCACGCATCATGTCGAACGTGTTCGGGTTTTCAAACACATTCGGATCGCGATTGCCGGCGCCATACCACATCACCACTTTTTCATCCTTGGCGATTTTCTGGCCGTTAATCTCGGTGTCTTCGAGTGCCGTACGACGCATGTGTTTGACGGGCGACACCATGCGCAGCGACTCTTCTGCCATGCGCGAGATCAGGGATGGATCGTCGAGCACCATGGCACGCTGATCGGGCCATTCGGTCATCAGTTTGATCGTGCCGGACAGCGAGTTCCGCGTGGTGTCATTGCCGGCAAAGATGATCAGCAGCCAGGACCCGTCGAGATATTCTTGCGGTAGCAACTCGTCTTCCAGTTTTGAATGGGCGATCACGGTCAGCAGGTCTTCGCGCGGATTGGCGCGACGATCGGCCATCACCCGGGCGCCATAGTCGAACATCTCCTCCACGACTTTCTTGAACCGAAGCGGGAAGAGCGGTTCGCCCAGGAATGTGCGCAGCGGGTTGGCCATGAACTGGCTGGCCATTTCCAGATAGTGCATCCAGTGAATGATCTTCTGCCGGTCTTCCTCATCTACGCCGAGCATCTCGCACAATGTGTAGAGGGGCAGCTGGTTGGAGAAGATCTTGACGAAATCGACAACGGGGCCATTTCGCTCCAGGTCGTCGCACAATGACGCGACTTTCTGACTGACCTTTTCACGCAACACTTTGACGTAGGCCGGGATGAAAAAATCCTTTTGCTGGATGCGCATCTGCATGTGCTGTGGCTCATCCATCGAAATCAAATTGTCCATCGCGGCGCGAACCAGGACTTCCGGACGCCAGTGCTTGCGATCTGCAACCGCGATGTTGATGCCGCCACGCGCGGATGAGAACACATCCGGCGCGAGTTCGACGGCCTTGATATCGTCATAGCGAGACACGGACCAGAATCCGGATCCGCCGCGCTCCATCCGAGACCACATGACAGGCGACGTCGTTCGCATCTGTTCATAGAGTTCGTAGGGATGACCTTTGGTCCAAGAATTTGGATTCCAGAGCTGGAACCGGGTCTCGATCATCGGATAGATCATGTCATTGACCGGATCCTCGGCGCCGGTATCGACCAGAATGTCGTCGCTGATCAGCTTCATCATTTACTCCGTCCAGTCAGGGCAATCATTCTTGGTGATGCCAGTGTTGATCCGGAAGCTAGCTCAGTTTTCCTGTGAAGATAGGGGCAAAATTGGATGACCACACGGAAACCGCCGCTTCGCAATTGACCGCGCCTGCGGCTCAGGTCAGGTTTGGGGCATGAACGCGCTGGCTCGAAAACAGGTCAAGGAAACGCATCTACACGTGCGCGGGCAGATGTTTACGCCGTTGCCGGAAGGCGCGCTGTGGTGGGCGGCAGAGCGCACGCTGGTGGTGTCAGATCTGCACCTCGAAAAGGGGTCAAGCTATGCTGCAGGCGGCCAGATGTTGCCGCCTTATGATACCAGCGCCACGCTCGCCGTGGTCGAAGCTCTGGTGCACGCATATCAACCGGACCGTGTCATCTCTCTGGGGGACAGTTTCCACGATCGCCATGCGGAGCGCCGCATGGTTGCGCGCGACACCGCGCGGGTGCGCGCATTGACGGATGCGACGGACTGGATCTGGGTTGAAGGTAATCACGATCCGGATCCGCCTGCCCATCTTGGCGGTCGCGCGGCAAAGACTCTGCACGTGGGCGATATTGTGTTCCGGCACGAACCGACCGGTGAGAGTGGTGAAATTGCTGGCCACCTGCATCCCTGTGCGAAAGTGTTGAGCCGGGTTCGCACCACGCGCCGTCCATGCTTCGTTACGGATGGCGAACGCCTGATCATGCCTGCGCTGGGGGCCTTCACTGGCGGGTTGAATGTGCTGGATGAGGCGTATCTCCCCTGTTTCCCGCAAGGCGGGATGATGGTCTTTGCCGTTTCGCGCGAAGCCGTCATTCCGGTCTCGAAAGGGCGCCTGGTTCCCGATCGCAGACCGACGGGCGGCGGGCGGTGGCGCCTGAACACAAACTCCAGTCCCAAAGGGTAGATCATGGACAATATCGATTTTGCGCAACTCTGGACCGATTATGGCGATCAGGTGCTTGGCTTTGGCTTGAAGGTGATTGGCGCGCTGATCGTGCTCGTCATCGGTCTGCGCGTTGCGGGTTGGCTCGGCCGCCTGGTGCGGACGATCTCCCTGCAACAGGAAAATATTGACGACACGCTCGGCAATTTCTTCGGTTCGATGGTGCGCTGGGCGGTGACGGCGGCGGTGTTTATTGCCGTCCTGCAGGTGTTCGGCGTGCCGGCAACCAGTTTTGTCGCCATCCTCGGGGCGCTGACGCTGGCAATCGGTCTGTCCCTGCAGGGCGCGCTGGGAAATATCGCGTCAGGCGTGATGATCATGATCTTCCGGCCCTACAAGCTTGGCGACTATGTCGAAGCGGCGGGCACAGCCGGGACCGTGAAGGACATCAACCTGTTCCAGACGGTGCTGGCGACGCCAGACAATATCCAGATTATGGTGCCCAACAGTCAGGCGATTGATGGGGTGATCAAAAACTATAGCGGATATTCCACCCGCCGTGTCGATATCACGTTCGGCATCGATTATGGCGATGATATCGACAAGGCAATCGGGATCATTTCATCGATCGTCGACGCGGATGACCGGATCATGCGCGACCCCGAACCATTCGCGAAAGTCGTCAATCTTGGCGACAGCTCGGTCGACATCGCGACACGGAACTGGGTCAATGCCTCCGACTATTGGGATGTCAGGTTCGACCTGATGAAAAAGGTCAAGGAAGCGTTCGACCAGCAAGGCATTTCGATCCCGTATCCGCATCAGGTCGAGATCGTCAAAAACGTGGCCTGATAAGTGACGGACCCCGGGCTTGAAACCATCGGCGAGACCGCCGCCAAGACGGGCAAGCTCCCGAGCGCCAAGCGCCATATCCTGCTCCGCCTTCTGGGCATCAGTCCGTGGGGTTGGATCAAGCTGGCCTTGCTGTGCGTCCTGGTCGGGTTTTTTGTCATGGCGAGCGAGTTCGATCCGTCGTCACCAGATGTCGATGTCATGGGGGCGATGCAGACCTTCCTCAATTCTCTGGCCGGCCTGGCCAGCTGGACGGTCCGCAATTTCTGGAAGCCGGCGCTCGCCGGCGCGACCTTCGTGTTGCCGATCTGGTTGCTTTGGCGACTGGTGAGCTTGCCTTTCCGAAAGTAAGCTTCGCTCTACTGTTAATCCAAGAACACACGGCGGGAGGAATGCCATGGATATGTCTCAGATGATGTTTCGCGATGGGCTGATGGACGGGGAGCGTATCCTGGTCACAGGCGGTGGAACCGGGCTCGGCAAGGAAATGGCAGAGGGCTTTCTCAAGCTCGGTGCCGAAGTGCACATTTGCGGGCGCCGCGGTGGCGTCTGCGAGGAGACCGCGGAGGCGCTGATGAGCGCCCATGGCGGCAAGGTTGTGCCGCACGCCTGTGACATCCGCGTCGCCGAAGCGATCAATGACATGACTGACAAGATCTGGATGAACCACGGCGCCCTGAGCGGCCTGGTCAACAATGCGGCCGGCAATTTCATCTCGCGCACAGAGGACCTGTCCATTCGCGGCTTCGATGCCATCGCCAATATTGTGTTTCGTGGAACCTTCTACATGACCCACAATATCGGCAAGCGCTGGATCGATGACGGCAAGCGCGGCAATGTGATATCGATCCTGACCACCTGGATCTGGAATGGCGGGCCGTTTGTCGTGCCATCGGCCATGTCGAAATCAGCGATCAACACAATGACCCAGTCGCTGGCGGTGGAGTGGGGTCGCTACGGTCTGCGTTTCAATGCGATCGCGCCGGGGCCGTTTCCCACGGATGGCATGACCAAACGTCTCGCGCCGCAAGCAGAGACCACCGAAGACATGGACCGCGACAGCGTCAATCCGATGGGGCGGATCGGCAAGATGCATGAACTGGTCAATCTGGCCGTCTTCCTGATGGGGCCGGGGGCCGAGTATGTGAACGGGCAAACCATCGCCATCGATGGCGCAATGTACAATGCGACGGGAGGGAACTTCTCCCAGCTCGCGCAATGGGGCGATCAGGAATGGCAAGCGGCTCGCGCCGCGATTGAGGCGACGAACGCTAAAGACAAGGCCAAGAGGACGGTTTAAGTCCAGCCGGTCATCGGAATGTGGAGGAATGATATGGCGGATCGTTTTGATCTGACGGGTAAGGTCGCGCTGGTGACCGGTGCCTCAAGCGGTTTGGGCCGGCATTTTGCCGGTGTGCTCGCTGAAGCGGGCGCGAAAGTGGTGCTGGCTGCACGCCGGACCGATCGGCTTGACGCCCTGGCGGCGGAGATTGAGGCAAAAGGCGGTGAAGCGTTGGCGGTCTCGATGGACGTGACCAAGGCGGACACGATCGAAGCGGCCCTGGCAGCGACGATAGAACGATTTGGTGGCCCCGCAGATATTATCGTCAACAATTCGGGGCTCAGCCGGGACGATTTCTTCATCAAGATGGACGAAGCCGACTTCGACCTGGTCATGGACACCAACACCAAGGGTGTGTGGCTGGTCGCGAAGACATTTGGCGGGGCGTTGGTCAAGGCCGGCAAGCCCGGCAGCATCATCAACATCGCTTCCATCATTGCGCGACGTGTCAGCCATACATTGATCGCCTATGCCGCCTCGAAAGCGGCGTGTGAGCACATGACCCGCAGCATGGCGATCGAAATGGCGCGGTATGGCGTTCGCGTGAACGCGATTGCACCCGGTTATTTCGAGACAGAGATCAATGATGAATTCCTCAATTCCGATCTTGGCCAGAACATGAAAAAGCGCATCCCGATGCGTCGGTTCGGCGAACATGAAGAATTGTCCGGACCGTTGCTCTTGCTGGCGTCAGAGGCGGGCAGTTTCATGACCGGGTCGACCGTGGTCGTCGATGGCGGGCACGTTTGGGGTTAAGCTGAATTTATTTCACCTGCTTAAGACCGCATTAGCCGTTCCTTGTTTAGGCTGAACGCTTGAATGGAGGAGCCGATGTCCGCGCATCGCAAACATGACTTGCACGAAACCGGCGACGCCAAGATGAAGGCGGCGGCGATCCGCAATGCCAAACCGGTGGCGACGGCCGACGAGTCCGCGAAAGCCGTACCGTCTCCGGCAAGGGCGTTGCAAGATCAGCTTCAGGCGCATTACCAACCGCTCAGCCAGCGCATGTCTGTGATCCTGATCTCGGTTTTGATGGCGTTCGCGTTCATCGGAGGATGGATCGGCGGATCTGGCGGAACCGGCCTGGTCTGATTGGTCGCGCTGGCCATCTGCTCAAATCACGCTAAAGACAGGCCGGGACGTATTCGGAGCCACAAATAATGACCATTCGCAAAGCTGTTTTGCCTGTTGCAGGGTTTGGAACACGGGTGCTGCCCGCGACCAAAGCCATTCCCAAAGAGCTTTTGCCAGTCGTCGACCGACCAGCCTTGCAATATGTCGTCGATGAGGCGATCGAAGCGGGCATTGAGCACATTGTCTTTGTCACCGGTCGCGGCAAGAGCGCAATCGAAGACTATTTCGATCTTGCCTTTGAGCTTGAGACCAATCTGCGCGGCAAGGCCAGCAAGGCTGAGATCCTGGCAGACGTAGAGAAGACCCGTTTGCCCGCAGGTGGCGCGAGTTTCACCCGTCAGCAGGAAGCCCTTGGACTGGGCCATGCCATCTGGTGTGCCCGTGACATTGTCGGCAACGAACCGTTTGCCATTTTGCTACCGGACGTCATCGTCAAGGCGAAGCAATCATGCCTGTCGCAAATGGTTGACGCCTACAATCAAGTTGGCGGCAACATTATTGCTGTCGACCCGGTGCCAGAGGAGCGGGTGTCTTCATATGGTGTGATCGCGCCAAAAGGCGAGCGCAATGGCCGCTTGATTGAGATGAGTGCCATGGTCGAAAAGCCACCGCGCGAGGAAGCACCGTCAAATCTGGCGATTACCGGCCGATATATCCTGCAGCCCGAGATTTTCGGCTTGTTGTCAGACCAGGGCGCGGGAGCGGGCGGCGAGATCCAGCTGACGGATTCTATGGCGCGATTGATGGAAATGCAGAGCTTCCATGCCTATGAATTTGAAGGCGCTCCATACGATTGTGGATCCAAGCTCGGCTACTTTGAAGCGGTACTGGCGCATGCCTTGGATCATCCGGAAATCGCCGATGGCGCACGGAATTTGATCGCCAATCTCTAAGTTGACCCGGCCAAGCCTGTGCGCTAGCGCCAATTCATGAGGGTCAAACTTCCAACGTCTCGTGATGTTGTGTCGGCGCGCAAGCGTATTCGCGCGCATGTCGATGTGACGCCAGTATTCTCGTCTCCGGTGGTCGATGAAATCGCTGGTGCGAACCTCTTGATCAAGGCCGAATGTCTCCAGCAGACCGGCAGTTTCAAAATCCGCGGCGCCACCAACCGGCTGCTGCAGATTCCCAAGAAACGCCGCGATGCTGGCGTGGTCGCCTTTTCTTCAGGCAATCATGCGCAAGGCGTCGCCCGCGCGGCGCGGTTGTTGGGCATGCCGGCCCTGATCGTGATGCCTTCCGACGCGCCGACGGTGAAGACCGAAGGCGTCGAGGCGGATGGGGCTGAAGTCCGGCTGTACGATCGTGATAACGAAAATCGCGAAGAAATCGCGGCCGAGATTGCGCGCGAGCGCGGCGCCACCCTGGTGCCGAGCTTTGATGATCCTATGATCATTGCGGGGCAGGGGACGGTTGGCCTCGAACTTGTCGAACAGGTTAAAGCCCGCGATCTGGAGCTCGATCACCTGATTTGCTGCACAGGCGGCGGCGGACTGATCAGCGGTATTGCCCTGGCGCTTTCGAAAGTCAGCCCCGAAACCCGGATATGGACGGCAGAGCCCGAAGACCATGATGATTGGAAACGCTCTCTGGAGAGCGGCAGCATTCAGTCAAACGCACCGGGTACGCGGTCCAAGTGTGATGCGATCCTGACTCCGCAGCCGGGCGATCTGACCTGGGCAGTGGGCTCGCCTTTGCTGGCCGGAGGGTGCGCGATTTCGGACCAACATGCGTTCGAAGCCATGCGCATTGCGTTCCGACAGTTCCGGATCGTCGTCGAACCTGGTGGGGCGGCGGCGCTGGCTGCTGCTTTGTTCAGATTGCCGGAAGAAGCCAAGGGCAAAACGATCGGCGTCATCGTGACAGGCGGCAATGTTGATGCGCGTTTCTTTGCCGAAGTGCTGAACCGGAACGCCTAACTTTCTTTCATCAGGCGCGCCTTCTGGCGCTGCCAGTCACGTTTGGCCGATGTTTCGCGCTTGTCATGCGCCTTCTTGCCAGTGGCGATTCCGATCAACAGCTTGGCGATGCCACGCTCATTGAAATAGAGTTTCAGTGGGACGATCGTGCGTCCGGCGCGCTCAACCGACTGCGCCAGTTTCGAGCGTTCCCGTTTAGAGACCAGAAGTTTTCGCTTGCGTCGCGGCGCATGGTTGAACCGATTGGCACCGTCATATGTCGGAATGTCTGAATTGATCAGCCACAACTCGCCTTCTTCGAGCGAGGCATAGCTTTCGGCGATATTGGCCTTGCCATTGCGCAAGGATTTCACTTCGCTGCCGGTCAGCATCAGGCCCGCCTCGAGTGTGTCTTCGACCGAATAATCGAAGCGCGCGCGGCGATTCTCCGCGACCAATCCGTCAGAGCGGCCTTTGGTTTGGGACGTCTTGGCCATCGGATCAGCTCAATCCAGCTTGCGCCATTGCGGCGTCGATGCGCGCGCATGTGGCTGCATCCGGCATGACGATGGGCAAACGGACTTCATCTGTGCACAGTCCGGCTTGCGACAGGACGTGTTTTGCGGGCCCCGGAGACGGAGAGAAGAACATGGCGCGATGCACGTGAATAAGACGCTGATCGATTTCCTGCGCGGTCTTGAGGTCGCCTGCATCAAATGCGGCATGCATTTGCGCGCAGAGGTCCGGCGCAACATTCGCGGTGACCGAAATGCATCCCGTGCCGCCCATGCCGCGATGACCCAGGCTGGACGGATCTTCGCCAGACAGTTGGGTGAATTGCTCGCCGGCAGCGAGAGATGCGTGCATGGCGACGCGGCCGAGATCGTTGCTCGCATCCTTGATCCCGACAATGTTCGGCAGTCTGGCCAGACGACCGACGGTTTCGGCGAGCAGGTCAGACGCGGTACGCGCCGGGACGTTGTACAGGATGATTGGGAGTGACACCGCATCATTGATCGCACGGAAGTGCGCTTCAAGCCCGGCCTGGTCCGGCTTGTTATAGTATGGGCAGATGACGAGGGCGGCATCGGCGCCCACAGCCTTGGCATGTGCGGTCAGTTCGATGGCCTCACGGGTCGAATTCGATCCAGCTCCCGCAATGACAGGAACCCGGCCCCCTGCAACCTGAATGCACAATTCAACCACTTCTTTATGTTCATCATGCGATAGTGTCGCCGACTCACCGGTCGTGCCGCATGGAACGAGGGCGGAAGAGCCGGCCGCGATCTGACGTTCGACGAGCGCGGCAAACGCGTCGCGATCAATGGCCCCGTTCTTGAATGGGGTTATCAGCGCAGGAATAGAACCATGAAACATCTGTCAGATACACACTTTGGGTTGAACCTGGCTATAATGTGCCAGAGTTTGGTCATATACGGCCTATAAACCGGAATCGGAATGTATCAACGGCAAGGAATATAGGGAATCAGTCAAAGCACATGCGAAACCGACTATTCAGCCTGACTTTTTTAGCCCTCGGCCTCGGGTTGAGCGCACCGATGACCAGCGCCGCACAGGTGGCCACGCCGCCGAGCCTGAAACCGCAGCTGATCGCAGCCTCCGACGTGGTTTCAACCCGCGATGCCGCATTGTTGCGCGATGGCTTGCAAGCCGTCGATCGCTCGGACTGGTTTGAAGTCCGCCAAGCCGAATCACAGATTCGCGATACCACGGCCCGTGATGTCCTGACCTGGTACCGAGCGCGCCGCGACTGGCGCATGTCGTTTGACGAAATGGATCGGGCATTGACCCGGCTGGGGGGCTGGCCAGAAATTGGCGCCATCAGATCTCGCGCGGAAGAGGTCATGCAGGGGTCCACGCTCGATGCGCGGGCCCGGGTCGCCTGGTTCGAGACACATGGTGGCGCGCAAAGCGGTGCCGGTAATATTGTTTATGCGCGGGCTCTGCAGGCGCTCGGACGTGATGATGAGGCACTGGAGCAGGTTCGCATTGCCTGGCATGGCCGAACGCTGACCAAGGAAGTCAGCCAGCAGACCTATTCGCGCTACAAGAAATACCTGACCCAGGACGATCACCGCAAACGCGCGGACTTCCTGCTCTGGACTCGTCAGACCACGGCGGCCGGACGCTTAAAATCCCTGCTGACGCCAGACTGGCGTGCGCTGGTGGATGCGCGCTCGAAGCTCATTCGCCGCGCCCGCGGCGTCGATTCTGCTGTCAGCGCCGTGTCATCCGAGTTGGAATCGCATCCAGGATTGATGTTCGATCGCGCGCAATGGCGACGCCGGGCCCGGTTGACCGATCGTGCGGTTCCGTTGCTTCGCCAGATTGACGGCAAGGATGTTCCAGCCGCGGGTCGCAGTCGCCTGTGGAAAGAGCGTCACCCGCAAGTTCGCGTGGCGTTGAAGAATTCCGACTGGCAGCTGGCTTATGAATTGTCTGCGCCGCACGGCCTGAACGCCGGTCGCGACTTCGCTGAAGCGGAATGGATTGCCGGGTGGATTGCCCTGCGTCACCTGGGCAATGCCGATCGTGCATTGCAGCATTTCGAAACCCTGGAAACGGGTGTGTCGACCCCGATCAGCTTGTCTCGCGCCTATTACTGGAAAGGTCGGGCGCTTGAGGCACTGGGCCGGACGGATGACGCGCAGCAGGTCTATCTCGACGCGGCGCAGTATCGGTTCTCCTATTATGGTCAATTGGCCGCCGAGAAAGCGATGCAGAGCGTCATCGACTTGCCGACCGCTTACGAGATCACGGATCAGGATCGCGTGAACTTTCAGGACCGCGCCCTGGTTCAAGCCATGCGTCTGTTCGCTGAGAATGGTTGGGACGCAGCGTTCCGAAAGTTTGCCTACCATCTGGACGACCAGCTGACCCGTCCGCAGGACTTTGAATTGCTGGCCGAAATCGGGCGCGAATATCATTATGCAGATATCGGTGTTCGCGGCGCCAAAGCCGGACTGGCGAAAGGCGTGGTCGCGCCCGATGCTGCTTATCCAGTGGTCGAGTATCCGCTGCTGAAAGAGCCTCAGGTCGAACGTTCCCTGATGCTGGCCCTGTCGCGTCAGGAAAGCGAAATGAACCCAGCCGCGATCAGCCATGCCAATGCCCGAGGATTGATGCAGTTTGTCCCGCGAACAGCGCGGCTTGAAGCGCGTCGTCAGGGACTGCCGTATCGGACCAGCTGGTTGACCGACGATCCTGGCTACAACATGACCCTGGGCGGCGCCCACCTGGATACATTGCTGCGGCAGTTCAATGGCAGCTACATCATGACCGCCGCCGCCTATAATGCCGGGGCGTCGCGTCCACAGCGCTGGATCGGCGAGTATGGCGATCCCCGCGCCGGTGAAGTTGATCCGGTCGATTGGGTTGAGTTCATTCCGTTCAGTGAAACGCGGAATTACGTTCAGCGCGTGCTGGAAAACACCCAGGTCTACCGCCATCGCCTGAGCGGTGAGCCGGTGGATATCCGACTGTCAGATGATCTTGAGCGCGGCCGTTTCGGCGACAATTAAGCCACCATCTGCTGCGAAGCCACCATCTGTTGCGCCCAGTGTGTGACCGGAACAGCGCTGCATCGGCATTAGGCCGCCTCTGGTGGGATGCTGGCGCGCGCGGGTCCGCTGTGTGACCAGCAACATGACAAGCGATCTAGAGAGTGCCCGCCGAATGCGGAAATGATCATCATGGCGCTGCCGCCTGCATCCCACGCACACTTTAGGCGCTCGTTGGCATTGTGCATTATCGCAGACTCTCTGTTTGCGCGCGAGCCGGACCGCTAATCAGGCTGTGGCTTTCTTGCGCCTGGGGGCGGCTTTCTTTTTCGCTGCGGCCTTCGGCTTGGGTTTCGCAACGCTGCCCTTTGCGGCGGCTTGACGATCCTTGTGTCGCTTGAACGTCTCGGCAAGGAATTTCCCGGTCCAGCTTTTCTTCACCTTGGCAACCTCTTCCGGTGTGCCGACGGCAACGATCTTGCCGCCGCCATCACCACCTTCCGGCCCGAGATCGATGATGTGATCTGCCGTCTTGATCACATCGAGATTGTGCTCGATGACGAGCACCGTATTGCCCGTCTCAACCAGCTCGTGCAGCACTTCGAGCAGTTTTCGGACATCCTCGAAATGCAATCCGGTCGTGGGTTCGTCGAGAATGTACAGCGTCTTTCCCGTCGCGCGCTTCGACAGCTCCTTGGCCAGCTTGACCCGTTGCGCCTCGCCGCCCGACAGGGTCGTCGCCTGTTGGCCGACCTTGATATAGGTCAGGCCCACCCGGTTGAGGGTTTCCATCTTGGATCGGATCGCCGGGACGGCGGAAAAGAATTTCTCGGCCTCCTCGACGGTCATATCGAGGACATCGGCAATGGACTTTCCCTTGTACAGGACTTCCAGCGTCTCGCGATTGTAGCGCTTGCCGCCACACGTCTCGCAGGTCACGTAGACGTCCGGCAAGAAGTGCATTTCAATCTTGATGACGCCATCACCCTGGCAGGCCTCGCAGCGACCGCCCTTCACGTTGAACGAGAACCGGCCTGGTTTGTATCCGCGTTGTTTGGATTCCGGCAGTCCGGCAAACCAGTCGCGGATCGGGCCGAAGGCGCCCGTATAGGTCGCAGGATTGGACCGCGGCGTTCGACCGATCGGGCTCTGGTCAATGTCGATCACCTTGTCGAGGTGATGCAGGCCTTCAATGCTTTCATACGGCGCCGGCGCCTTGCTCGCCTTGTTCAGCTTGCGGGCGAGGGCCTTGTACAGTGTCTCGATGATCAGGGTCGACTTGCCACCGCCAGACACGCCCGTAATCGCTGTGAACGTGCCAAGTGGGATCGTCGCATCGATGTTCTGGAGATTGTTTCCGGTTGCGCCTCTGATCGTCAGGTCGCGCGCCTTCTTATTGGTGCGTCGAATGCTCGGGATCGCGATCTCTTCGCGTCCCGACAAATAGGCCCCGGTCAGCGAATTTGCATCGGCAATGACTTCAGCTGCGGTCCCCTGGCTGACAATCTGGCCGCCATGCACGCCGGCGCGCGGGCCCATATCGATGACATGATCAGCGGTCAGGATGGCATCTTCATCATGTTCGACGACAATCACCGAATTGCCGAGATCGCGCAGACGCTTCAGGGTTTCGAGCAGGCGTTCATTGTCGCGTTGGTGCAGGCCGATGCTTGGTTCGTCGAGGACGTACAATACGCCTGTCAGGCCGGAACCGATCTGGCTGGCAAGGCGGATGCGCTGGCTCTCGCCGCCCGAGAGCGTTCCCGAAGACCGAGACATGGAGAGATAGTCGAGACCGACCGCGTTCAGGAAGATCAGGCGATCATTGATCTCTTTCAGGATCCGTCCGGCAATCTCTTGCGCCTGCGGGGTCAGTGTGTCGTTGACCTTGTCGAACCAGTCGCCCGCTTCCTTGATTGAGAAGCTGGCCGCGTCAGAGATGTCGAGGCCGGCAATGCGCACCGCCAGAGCTTCCGGGCGCAAGCGTTTGCCGAGACATTTCGGGCAGGCCGCAGCTGACTGGAACTTGGCAATCTCGTCCCGCGCCCATTGGCTTTCCGTCTCGCGGAAGCGACGGTCGAGATTTGGAATGACCCCTTCAAACGTCTTGGTCACTTCATATCGTCGCAAGCCGTCATCATAGACGAATTCAACCTCCTCCTCGCCGGTCCCGTTGAGGATGACGCCGTGAACCTTTTCAGGAAGCTTGTTCCACGGCGTTTGCAGATCGAAATCATAGTGATCGGCGAGCGCCTGCAAGGTTTGCGTCTGATATGGCGAGGCTTGCTTCGCCCATGGCGCGATCGCGCCTTTCATCAACGTCAGATCCTTGTCGGGCACGACCAGGCCCGGATCGATCTTGAGTTGTTGTCCCAGGCCATCACAGGTTGGGCAGGCCCCGAATGGATTGTTGAACGAGAACAGGCGCGGCTCAATCTCGGGAATGGTGAAGCCGGAGACCGGGCAGGCGAAGTTGGCGCTGTAAATGATACGCTTCGGCTCGGTTTCACCGTCGGCAAGATCAGCGTACTCGGCCACAGCGATCCCGTCGGCCAAGGGCAGGGCTGTCTCGAAGCTTTCGGCCAGCCGCTGTTCCATACCTTCGCGCACGACGACGCGATCAACGACGACGTCGATGTCGTGCTTGTATTTCTTGTCGAGTGTGGGCGGTTCTTCCAGGTCATAGAACTCGCCGTCTACTTTGACCCTCTGGAAACCGTTCTTCAGCAGTTCCGCAAATTCCTTGCGATACTCGCCTTTGCGGCCGCGGATCATGGGTGCCAGCAAATATAGGCGCGTGCCTTCCGGTAGGGCCATCGTGCGATCAACCATCTGACTGATGGTCTGGCTTTCAATCGGCAGGCCGGTTTCTGGCGAATAGGGGATGCCGACCCGCGCCCAGAGCAGGCGCATGTAATCGTAGATTTCCGTGACGGTGCCGACGGTCGATCGTGGATTGCGGCTGGTGGTCTTCTGCTCGATCGAAATGGCCGGGGACAGGCCTTCAATGCTCTCCACGTCCGGCTTCTGCATCAGCTCCAGGAATTGGCGCGCATAGGCGCTGAGGCTCTCAACATAGCGGCGCTGGCCTTCCGCATAAATCGTGTCGAAGGCGAGCGACGACTTGCCGGAGCCTGACAATCCGGTCACGACAACGAGCTGGTTGCGCGGAATGTCGACATCCACGCCTTTCAGATTGTGCTCTTTGGCGCCGCGCACGCGGATGAAGGGAGATTCTAGGGAGGACATGCGAGTAGCAACCTGATCGTTTCTGGTTTTTCAAGACGTGATGTGTGTCGCGAGTCCGATTTGGCGACAAGAACGTATTGAGAACATTTTGTTGGTTTTCGCAAGGCGGGCGGGAATTCTGTCCGAAATTTTACGTAAATACAGGGCGATTGAGCCTGAATCGATCAAATTTCATCGAATTCCTCGACTGAAATTTGAACGCTCCGGCGTATTCTACCGTCAGTAGATGTCAGCAGTGGTTAACCCGTTCGCGGGTATTGACGATCCAGAGGGAAGTGTTTCGTGACGGAAGAAATGGTTCTGGCGGCGTTTGGCGCGCTAAAAGGTTTCCTCGTTCCTTTTGCCTTGTTCACAGTGATCGGGATGGCGCTCGCCGGGCGCCGGGCGATTCAGTGGACCTCTGAACTACTGGCCAGCGTGCGCACCAATCTGTTCATGTCCCTGATCAACCCGGTGATCGCCCCCATTTTCATGGTCGCGGTGGTGCTGACACAAGCCGGATACGGTTCTTTGGGGCTTCCGGAAACGCCGCTCGCCTTCTGGGATCAGGTCCCGCTCTGGATGACGTTGGTGATCTGGCTGTTGACGATCGACTTCATCGACTATTGGAACCACCGTTTGCTACACACGCGCGGCTTCTGGGACATTCACGCCGTGCACCATTCAGACGAAGTTCTGAACTGGACCACCAGCTCGCGCGTCCACGTCCTCGAGATCGTGGTCATGCAGATGAGTTATATTCTGCTGGCGAGTTGGATGAATATTCCGGCTGAGGGCGTCGGGGCGATTGCAGCGCTGCGCCTGCTCCACAACAATTGGGTGCATACGGCTTATGACTTTCACCTCGGGCCGCTGACCAAGATTATTTCAACACCGCGCTTCCATCACTGGCACCATGCGGATGACAAAGACGCGTATGACACCAATTTCGCGAACACGTTCGCGGTCTGGGACGTGCTGTTCCGCACTTATCGCGTGCCTGGAGCCTATCGTGGCGGGTACGGCTTCGAGGGGACACCCGGGAATGATGTCGGCAGGTTGCTGATCTGGCCGTTCCTGCAATGGGCGAAGCCACTTGCGGGAACAGAACAAAAAAAGAACATTTTGTTGACTCCGTGATCCTTTGTGGATAGATGAAGACTCAGCGGGACACAGGCGATTCGTGCCTGTAGAGCGCTTGTGAGTTATCGGAAGCCAAGAACGGAGAACGGAAGATGGCAGGATCAGTGAACAAGGTCATTCTCGTCGGCAATGTCGGCCAGGACCCGGAAGTGAGACAGTTTCAGAACGGCGGACAAGTCTGTTCCTTCTCACTCGCCACCTCGGAAAACTGGAAAGACAAGAACACGGGCGAACGCCGTGAAAAGACCGAATGGCACCGCATTTCGGTGTTCAATGAAGGGCTCATTCGCGTCGTCCAGAGCTATGTCAAAAAAGGCTCCAAGCTGTACATTGAAGGTCAGCTTGAAACCCGCAAATGGCAGGATCAGAACGGCCAGGACCGCTACTCGACAGAAGTCGTCCTGCGCGGCTTTGGTGCGACGTTGACCATGCTCGACAGTCGCAATGGCGGCGGCGGTGGATATGCCCAGGACTCGGTAGCTTATGGCAATCAGGGTCAAGGCGGCGGCGCGCGCCAGATGGACGGCCCGCCGCAGGACTTCAGCCAGGATTTCGACGACGAAATCCCGTTCTAGGGATGCGCGGCAGCCCAGCGCGTCAGGGGCGGTAGATTTCCACCAAATCGGAGGTCTGATTGCCGCCCACACGCAAGGCGCCGCCAATCACGTATATCGCATCGCCCACTGTCACGGCGCCCAGGCCGTGGCGAGGGTGCGGCATGTCTGGAATGGCTTGCCAGGCATCGGTTGCGGGATCGTAGGCCCAACATTCTGGATAGACGCCGCCGCCGCCAATGAAGTACTCGCCACCAAAGGCGTAAAGCTGTCCGCCCACCGCTGCGGCGGCGAGCCCGCCTTGGCCTTGCGGCATGGGCGCCGCGGTGCGCCAGCGGTCCTCGCGCGCATCGTAGACTTCGTGTGCGCCTGTGTTGCCATCGGCGACGGTTCTGCCGCCTACGATGTGCATTTGGCTGCCAATCACTGCTGCTGCGGCACTGTTCCTGGGTGTTGGAAGCGGAGCGGCGCGCTCCCACGACGCGTCGAGGCCCGAGAGCACGAAATGATCGCCAATGTCAGTGTGATCGTTCCACGATGCATTCGCCTCGGCGCGCGGATTGCGACCGCCGCACGTGTGCAGAATGCCGTCCACGACGCCCAAGACACTTTCGCCATTCGGTTGCGGCAGGCCTGGCGCATCGCTCCAGCCGTCACCATCAAATGCCCAAACGCCGGACTGCATGACCCAGGCGGCGTCTTCACCGCGCGCTTCGAAACCGCCAATCGCCAATAGGCGATCCTGAAAGCTGATCAGGTTTGGGTGGTGGCGCGGCATTGGCAACGCCGCCAAGTCGGACCACGTCCCGCTGTCTAGATCGAGGGCGATATGCCGATCCGTCACGCCCGAGATGCGATCCGCTTCGGCGATGAAACCGCCCGCGAGGTGGATCTTTCCGCGATGAAAGGCGGGGTAGATTTCCTGCGCGGCATAGGGAAGGGCGGGTCCAGCGGTCCACGCGCCGCGCGCCTCGACGCTCGTGTCTGCGCCCGATTTTGGCGCATTCGGTCGGGCCGAACAGGCAAATGACAAGGCGCTGGCACCAGTGATCAGCAACGCACGGCGATTGAGGGCGGTCAAAGGCATGAATTCAGGCTCCGGAAGACGTGTTTTATCCACTCTAGAACGTGTCATCGGTATTTGTAAGCACGGCCTCATCCTGCTAGTCTTTTGGCTAATAAAGACGGGCGATTCGGCGCCCGTTTTTTGCGACATAAGGGCCGTCCCAAATGAGTGACGAAACAACACCGCCAGAAGACCCGGATCTGACCCCGATTCCAGGCGAAGATGGTATTGATCCAGTCAGCATCGAGACCGAGCTGAAGCGCTCCTATCTCGACTATGCGATGAGCGTGATTGTCAGCCGCGCGCTGCCGGATGTGCGTGACGGTCTGAAGCCGGTGCACCGTCGGATCCTTTACGCCATGCAGGTCAACGGCAATACGCCGGACAAACCGTACAAGAAATCGGCGAACATTGTCGGCGCCGTGATGGGTAATTTCCACCCCCATGGCGACAGCGCCATCTATGACGCGCTGGTGCGGATGGCACAGCCGTTCTCGATGAGCTTGCCGCTGGTCGATGGTCAGGGGAATTTCGGCTCGATCGACAATGATCCACCGGCGGCGATGCGTTATACAGAATCGCGCATGGAAAAGGCGGCGCAATACCTGCTCGCCGATATCGACAAGGACACGGTCGACTTCCAGGACAATTATGACGGTTCGCAACAGGAACCGATGGTCCTGCCGGCCCAGTATCCGAACCTGCTGGTCAATGGTGCCGGCGGTATCGCGGTCGGCATGGCGACCAATATCCCGCCACACAATCTTGGCGAAGTGGTCGATGCGACCCTGGCCATGATTGATGATCCGGCGATTGATGATGATGCGCTTCTGGACATCATTCCAGGCCCCGATTTCCCGACCGGTGGCCTGATCCTCGGTCACGCAGGCGCGCGCAAGGCGCTGCTTGAAGGACGCGGTTCAATCATCATGCAGGCGCGCTCGGAGATCGAAGAAATGCGCAATGGCCGCCAGGCCATCATCGTCACCGAAATCCCGTTCCAAGTGAACAAGGCGTCGCTGGTCGAAAAGATTGCCGGCATGGTCCGTGACAAGCGGATCGAAGGCATTTCCGACCTGCGCGACGAGTCCGACCGTCATGGCATCCGTGTCGTGATCGAGGTCAAGAAGGATGCCAGCGCTGATGTCGTGCTCAATCAGCTGCATCGCTATTCGCAGCTGCGCACCAGTTTCCCCGCCAACATCCTGGCGCTGAATGCCGGGCGGCCGGAACAGCTGAACATCCGTCAGATCCTGCAGGCGTTCATCCGCTTCCGCGAAGACGTCGTTGCGCGGCGGACCAAGTTCGAGCTGAACAAGGCCCGTGACCGGGCGCATGTCTTGGTCGGCCTGGCATTGGCGGTTGCCAATATTGACGAGATCATCGCGATCATCCGTCACGCGCCAGACCCGAACACGGCGCGCGAACGTTTGCTCGAAAAAGCCTGGCCGATCATGGACATGGGGCCACTGCTCGAGCTGGTGGCGGACCGCCGGACCCGCTGGGAAGGCGAGGATTCGATTTTCCTGTCCGACGAGCAGGCGCGCGCCATTCTGGCCTTGCAACTGTCTCGCCTGACCGGCCTTGGCCGCGATGAAATCGGCAATGAAGCCAAGGGCTTGGCTGAGAAGATTGCCGATTATCTCGACATCCTGCGGTCGCGTCCGCGTGTGCTCGACATCATCCGGTCCGAGCTGCGGGAGGTGAAGGAGAAGTTCGCCGTGCCGCGCCGGTCCGAATTCACGTTCGGCGGCGCCGACATGGATGATGAAGACCTGATCGAGCGCGAAGACATGGTCGTGACCGTGACCCATGGCGGCTACGTCAAACGCACCCCGCTCTCGACCTATCGCACGCAGCATCGCGGCGGCAAGGGTCGCTCTGGCATCTCGATGAAGGACGAGGATTTCGTCACCCGCGTGTTCATGGCGAACACGCATACGGAAATCCTGTTCTTCAGCTCCGAAGGGATGGTCTACAAGGAGAAGGTCTGGCGCTTGCCGGTCGGCGGGCCGCAATCGCGCGGCAAGGCCCTGGTCAACATTTTCCCGCTGTCCAAGGACGAGCGCATTGAAAGCGTCATGCCGTTGCCGGATGATGACGAAAGCCGTAATGAGCTCGACGTCATGTTTGCAACGCGCTCTGGCTCGGTCCGGCGCAACAAGCTGTCCGACTTTGTCCGCGTCAATCGCAATGGCAAGATCGCGATGAAGCTCGACGAGGGGGATGGCATTGTCCGGGTCCGCATGTGTTCCGAGGATCAGGACGTGATGCTGACCACCGCATTGGGCCAATGTATCCGATTCAAGGTGACCGATGTCCGCGTCTTTGCCGGGCGCAACTCGACGGGTGTGCGCGGCATTCGCCTCGCCGATGGCGATGTTGTGATCTCGATGGGAATCCTGCGGCATATCGACGTCACCAGCGCTGAATCGCGGGCCTATTTGAAGCATGCGACGGCAATGCGTCGGGCGGCGACCGGTGAAGAGGAAGATTTCTCTGACAGCGTCGCCGATGATGACGGTGATGAAGGCGAAGAGGAAGCGGCTCTGTCGGCAGAGCGGATTGCCGAGCTCGGCGCCGCAGAACAGTTTATCCTGACCATTGCTGACGATGGGATGGGCAAGCGCTCATCGGCCTATGATTACCGGGTCACTGGACGTGGCGGCAAAGGTCTGGTGGCGCACAATATCTGGGGCAGCAACAAGAAAACGGGCCACATCAAACAGATCGCATCCTCGTTCATGGTGGGCGATGATGATGAAGTCATGCTGGTCACCGATGCCGGACAGTTGATCCGCACGCCAGTTGACCAGATCCGCATCGCTGGACGGGCCACATCCGGGGTCTGGGTGCTGCGCACCAAGGATGAAGAACGCGTTGTCTCTGTGGCACGTCTTGCAGACAATGGCGAAGACGATACAGAAGAGTCCTAAGAGCGTCTGGAACCCTCATTCTCGCTAGCCAGGCGCACGGAGGAACAGGATGGAGCGCGTAGGGCTGTACCCGGGTACATTTGATCCGGTCACAATGGGGCATTTGGACATTATTGGCCGAGCCATGAAGCTGGTTGACCGCCTGATCATCGGGGTGGCGGTCAGCGAAGCGAAACGGCCGCTTTTCCTGCTCGAAGAGCGCATCGAGATGATGCTCGAAGAATGCAAGAAGCTGGAAGGCCCCGGGCGCGCTGTCATCGAAGTCAAACCGTTTGACACCCTGCTCATGCATTTCGCCGAAGAGCAGAATGTGAACGTCATCGTTCGCGGGTTGCGTGCGGTCTCGGATTTTGAATACGAATTTCAGATGACCGCGATGAATGAGCAACTGAATCGCGAGATTGAAACTCTGTTCCTTATGGCCGATGTAAAACATCAGGCCGTTGCCTCGCGACTCGTGAAGGAGATCGCGCGATTTGGTGGGAACATCACCCCCTTCGTGACGCCTGGCGTGAAAGAGCGATTGCTGGAGAAGTATAAAAAATGACTCTGAGAACCCTGCTGAGCGGTTTGGCGGTGATGGGATTTGTAGCTTGTGCGGGGGCGCAGACTGAAAACGAAGTGACGTATACGATGGCGGATGTCGAGGCATCGCCTGAAGCGTGGCGCGCGGTCGATCCGGAAAACCTGGTGATCATGGAGACCAGCAAGGGTCAGATCGTGATCGAATTGTTGCCCGTCGTTGCGCCGGCCCATGTCGATCAATTCAAAGCCTATATCCGCGCCGGTCTCTATGACGGCACAGAATTTCACCGTGTGATCAAGGGGTTCATGGCGCAAGGCGGCGACGTGGAAGCGACGCACGGTGCTGAGCGCATGCTGGAGCCAATGCAAGCAGAGTTCATTTTCCGCCGCGATCCGGCCGTCGTGCCCATGAACACAATCGGCCCCGCAGATTCCGCCGATGGCGGTTACCATCTCGGCTTCCCGATGACGACGCAGCCCGGTTTCCTGGCCGAGATGTCCAAGGACGGACTGGTCGAAAGCTGGATCCCGCATTGTCCGGGCGTGCTCTCGACTGCGCGGACGGACGACCCGAATTCCGGCAACGCACAATTCTTCCTGATCAGTGATGAGGGCCAGCACCTCGATTACAAATACACGGCCAAGGGCCGCGCGATTCAGGGCCTGGATGTGATCAAAGCGATCAAGCTTGGACCCACCCCGGACGGATATCCCATTGCCAATCCGGATGTTGTCATGTCGGTCAAAATCGCGGCCGACATGCCAGAGGCAGACCGCCCGCGGGCATTTGTCCAGCGCACCGATACGCCCGCTTGGCAAGAGACGCTCGACGCCGCGGACGCCGGCCGGAAGACGATATGCGACTTGCCCGCGGTACCAGCGGTGGTGGAATAGGGGCCAATCCTGACCGACCTTTCGGCCTTTGATTTCGATCTACCAGAACAGAATATCGCCCTGCGGCCGGTCGAGCCGCAGGATGCTGCACGGTTGCTGGTTGTGCATGGCGATGGCCGGCTGGAAGATGCCCATGTCCGAGACCTGTCACGCTACCTGAATGCCGGCGATGTCATGGTGTTCAACGATACGCGTGTGATCCCGGCGGCGTTGAAAGGCATACGCGCGGCCCGCGATGCCCAGGGTTCGGATGTTGCGGTCGATATCAACCTGGTCAAACGCACACGCGCCGACTCATGGTTGGCGCTGGCGCGGCCAGGCAAGCGCTTGAAAGTTGGAGACCGGATCGAGATTGCTGCGGGTTTTGCGACGGACATTGTCGAAAAGACGCCAGATGGCGAATTGGTCTTGCGGTTCGACCGGTCCGGCGAAGCTCTGGACGAAGCCATTGATCGGCACGGGGCCATGCCATTGCCGCCTTACATTGCGCGCCGCCGCGCCGCCGACGGGACGGACCGAGAGACTTACCAAACCAGTTTTGCCGGAGAAGAGGCGCAATCAGTTGCGGCCCCGACCGCTGGCCTGCATTTTACGTCGCGACTGCTGGCTGAGCTTGAGGCCGCCCGGATCGAGCGGGACTGGGTGCGTCTGCATGTCGGGCTGGGGACGTTCGCACCCTTGAAAGAAGAGCAGATCGAGCGTGGCAAACTGCATGAGGAGTGGCGACAGATTCAGCCTGCGGTCGCTGAGCGGCTCAATACTGCACGCGCCCATGGCCATCGCTGCGTCGCTGTCGGCACGACCGCGCTCAGAACCCTGGAAAGTGCGGCGACCGTTGCCAATCGGATCGAACCGGCCACGGGATCGACTGATATCTTTATTCAACCAGGCTACGCCTTTCGCGCCACCGATGCTCTGGTGACGAACTTCCATTTGCCGAAATCCAGCCTGTTCATGCTGGTCTGTGCCTTGATGGGCACGGAGGTCATGCAAGCCGCCTATGCGCACGCGATCGCGGGCGGGTATCGGTTCTATTCCTATGGTGATGCCTGTTTGCTGCTGCCTTAGGCAGCGAAGCGCCCGCCACGATCCGCATAGACCTGCGTCCCGCGATGCAGCAACCTGTCTTCGCTCAAAATATCTTCCGGCTTGTGATCGAACTTGCCGTGCATCTTGGCGTAGAGTGGTGCGAAATCGGTATCGACCGTGGCGCGGAACAATTGTTCGTAGCTGTCGATGACAAAATAAGTCTGCTGAAAATCATCGATCCGGTAATCCGTGCGCATCAGCCGTTCGAGTTCGAATCCGATCCGGTTCGGTGAGTCGTCTTCGAGACAGAACACGCTTTCCGCCGGGGACGAGACAATGCCAGCGCCGTAGATGCGCAAGCCTTCATCGGTCTGGATCAGGCCAAACTCGACCGTGTACCAGTACAATGCGGCCAGGTTTTTCAAAGAGGCGTGACGCAAGCTGCGCAGGCCGCCTTTGCCATAGGCTTCCATATAGTCGGCGAAGACCGGATCCGTGAGCATCGGGACATGGCCGAAGACATCATGGAACACGTCCGGTTCCTGAATGTAATCGAGCTGGTCCGGCTTGCGAATGAAATTGCCGGCTGGGAAGCGGCGATTGGCAAGATGGTCAAAGAACACGTCATCCGGCACGAGACCAGGAACCGCGACGACGCGCCACCCAGTCAGGGCCTCGAGTTCATCCGACATCTCTTCGAAATTGGGGATACCGCCGCGATCCAGTTTGAGAGCGGTCAGTCCATGCATGAATTCCGGCGCCGCGCGGCCGGGCAAAACCTTCATCAGTCGTGCATAGAGCGTGTCCCAGACCTGATGTTCTTCGGGCGTATAGGCCGACCATCCTTGATCAATGGTCCAGTCACTATTTGCGTGGGCGGGTTTTGCAAATTGGTTGTCCATGCAACTAATATAGCAAGTGAGTCTAAAAATGTCTTGCACTATAACGTCTCAATTCATCACTTCCTTGGAGGGTTTGCGTGATAAAACTCTATGACTACTGGCGCTCGTCCGCGTGTTATCGGCTGCGCATTGCGTTCAACCTCAAGGGCCTCGCCTATGAGAGCGAAGAGGTGAGCCTACACCCGGATGTGCTGGCTCAGAATGATGATCGCTATAAAGCCATCAACCCGCAGCAGCGCGTGCCGGCGGTGGTTATTGACGGGCAGGTGCACACGCAATCCATGGCGATCCTGGATTGGCTTGAAGAGACGTATCCGGATCCGGCGCTGCTGCCGCAGGATAGGGATGCGCGCCTGCGCGCCCGGGCCTTCGCCGATACAGTGGCGTGCGACATTCACCCTTTGAATAATTCCAGTGTTCTCAAATATTTGCGCGAGGAGTTGGGGGCAAATCAGGACGCGATTTCCGCCTGGTACGCGACCTGGGTGACACGTGGGTTTGACGCGCTGGAAGTGCATGCGCGCAATTCGCAATCGAAGTACCTGTTCGGCGATGCGCCGGGTTTCGCGGAAATCTGCCTGATCCCACAAATGTACAATGCGCGGCGGTTTGAAGTCGACATGTCAGCACATCCGCGCTTGGTCGAGATTGAGCAGAGCTGTATGGACTTGGCCGCGTTTCAACGGGCAACGCCGGAAGCCGTCAAACCTGCCTAGTTGCGCTGGGCGGCTTTCAGCACATAGCCGTGGTCGGTCAGTTCGAACATCTTGGCGATGTCGGGGTGGCTGACGCGGGCGTCCTGCTCGTCCGGAACGAGGTTCTGTTCTGAGACATAGGCCACATAGTGGGTGCGCTCATTTTCAGCGAACAGGTGGTAATAGGGCTGATCCTTGGACGGGCGAACCTCTTCCGGGATCGATTCATACCATTCGTCGGTGTTGGCAAAAATCGGATCAACGTCGAACACGACGCCGCGAAAATCAAACAGGCGATGGCGCAGCACCTGACCGATCTGGTACTTGGCTTGCCGTGTCGGGATCGCATTTGGCAGGTCCGGGACGTCGACCGTTTCGACAATAGGTTGAGTTTTCGCGGGTTTTTTGCCCCCGAACAGGCGCGCGACGCGCTGCATGAAGTTCGGTCCATGACTCATGATGATCTTCTGTGCTACAGCTTCGCCCAACATACAAGATTTGGTCAGCACATGACTGTAGATAATGTGCGCGGCGGTCGGAAGCCTAATGGCCGATCCGCGTCGCGCAGGCGCCGAAAGCCACCGCTCTATGCTGCGGTGGATTTGGGGACAAATAATTGTCGATTGCTTGTCGCCGCACGCCGCGGTGACAGCTTTTCCGTGCTCGACTCTCATTCTCAGATCGCCCGGCTTGGAGAAGGCCTGGAAGCGACGGGACGCTTGTCTGATGCCTCAATTGAACGAGCCATGGATGCGCTTCGCAAAATCTCCAAGAAGCTCAAGGCGAAGAAAGTCGGGCATGTTCGCTGCATTGCCACGGAAGCCTGTCGCCGCGCGGAGAATGGCCCCGCCTTCATTCAACGCGTTCGCGATGAGACGGGGCTGACATTCAAGATTATCGGTCCAGAGGAAGAGGCGCGACTGGCGCTGATCGGTTGCCACAATCTGATCGAACCGGATACCGACCGCGTGCTTGTCATCGACATTGGCGGCGGCTCGACCGAATTGTCCTATGTTGACGCGCGACCCGCCCATGATGGTGGACTGAAAGGCTTGCTCAGCAAACCTCCCATCCTTGGCTGGCGCAGTCTGCCGGTCGGTGTCGTCACGCTCACGGAAGCCTTTTCGCACTTGCCTGAGGAAGAGGCCTATCCGCAAATGCTGGCCCATGTGATGGAACAGCTTGATCGCTGGAAGCATACGCCAGACATTCGCAAGGCCTTTGAGGAAGGGCGCGCGCATGTCATTGGCACGTCAGGCACGGTCACGTGTCTGACGGGCGTCGCGCTGGGCCTTCAGAAGTATCGCCGTGATCAGGTTGACGGCGCCTGGATGACCGAGGCTCAGATGATGGGCACAGTCCACAAGTTGCGCGAGGCCGGGCAAAGCGGGATGCACACGTTTCCGACCATCGGAACCGAGCGCGCCGGTCTGATGCTGGCCGGATGTGCGATTGTCGAGGGGACCTGGTCATTGGCCCCGGGTGGCCGCATGCGAGTGGCGGATCGCGGCCTGCGCGAAGGGTTGCTCCTGTCAATGATGCAAGGTCCGAAGCGCCGCCGCAAACGTCGGCGGCGATCAGGATCAAAGCCGCCAGCGGCGGAAGGAGCAAGCGCATGAGCGATGATGGCAAACGGCGCTGGAACGGCCCGACCGAGAAAAAGAAAAGCTCTGGCCGCCGCACCGGCGAACGCAAGGTGATCGCTTATCGCGCCAAATCCGAGAGCTCGAAAAAGTGGATCGAACGTCAGCTCGCCGATCCATATGTGCAAAAGGCCAAAGCCGAAGGGTACCGCGCCCGCGCCGCTTACAAACTGCTGGAGATTCATCAGCAGGCGAAGCTGTTGCGGCCGGATATTCGCGTCGTTGACCTGGGATGCGCCCCTGGTGGGTGGTTGCAGGTCTGCGTGCGCCACAAGGTCAAGGAAGTAGTCGGAATTGACCTGTTGGAAATGGAACCTGTGCCAGGTGCATTCATCGTACAGGGTGACGTCAACAATCCAGACGATGTCGCTGCGATGATGACCGGGCTAACGGGCGCGCCGGATCTGATCTTGTCAGACATGGCAGCGAACACGACTGGACACAAACAGACAGACAGTTTGCGGACGGCGGCGTTGGCCGACATGGCGCTTCACTTCACGGAGCAGCATCTGGTCCGCGGCGGGGCGTTTTGTTCAAAAGTCTTTCAGGGCGGCGCCACGCCAGAGATGATGGACAAGCTGAAACAGCTGTTCAAATCGGTGAAGCATATCAAGCCGCCCGCCAGTCGCACAGGATCGCCGGAATTATTCGTTGTCGCGAAAGGGTTTCGCGGCGCATGACCGAACCGCAGACAGAGGGTGAAGATCGGTTCCCGGATGTCAGCACGGGGATAAAAACCGCCGGCATCGTCACGGCGCTTTCCGTCATTGCATACGCGTCGGTTTTCATCCTGCTCGCCTCCCGCGCACACGGTTCAGCCGCGATCTTGATCGCGAGTCTCGGTCTCGCAGCCGCATTGCTCGCTCTCGCCTATATCGATTTTCGCACCGGGCTATTGTTGGACGTCATCAATTTCCCGCTGATCGCGGCGGGCATTGTGTGGGCCGTCTTTGCCGCGCCTGGAACCGGTGTCGGATGGCTGCACTCTGTTTTGGGTGCAGCGCTGGGCTATGGATTGATTGCCGGGCTCGCATATGCGTGGCGACGGTGGCGCGGATATGAGGGCATCGGGCTCGGAGACGCGAAACTACTGGCCGCGGGCGGGGCATGGGTGGGCGTGACCATGCTGCCGGTGATTCTCTTTGTGGCGTCGACAACCGGTCTGTTGGTGGCTCTGATCGTGTCAGTTCGATCACAATCCACAGGAGATCGTGTCGCACTTCCATTTGGGCCCTGTCTTGCGCTCGGAATTTGGATCGTCTGGTGTCTGACACATTCGAGTTTCCATATACTATCCGTGCCCGGATAAAACCGCGATTTAGAAACCCTCGATTATTCAGCGATGTAGCCGGTTTCCACCGCCTTGATAAAGCGTGGAAACAATCGTCAGAGAACGGAAAAAATGGCTGAAATAACAGACAGTTATTGTGACAAAAACGTGTCTGTTCCTGTCACCTAATTGTAAAATTAGCGCAAGAAAACCGTCATGCAATCTCAATAGTTCCCGCCGTGGATCGGCAGGGGGGGTCTCTTCGGCCGGCGTTCATATTGGAAACCGTTTCGAGGAAACACTGATGAAACTTCGTATGACTGCGAGTGCGATCGTTCTGGGCCTGGCAATGACCGCCTGTTCACAAGGCGGCAATATTGCGTCTCCAGGGACGACAACGCCGACGACGCCGCCAAGCTCGCCGCCGCCACCGCCGCCTCCGCCGCCACCCCCGCCGACCTCGGACTGCCCGACCGGCACAACCGAAGATGCGACGACGACCGGGGGCTTCACGACCTGCGCCATCTCTGGCGCGCTGCTCGAAGATTTCACACTTCCATTCGTTTCTGGCGTCGCCTACCGCCTTGATGGCCGTGTCGATGTCGGCGTTGATGTTGGCGGCGACGGCTCAGGCGGTGACCCTGCCGTGCTGACGATTGAGCCAGGCGTGACCGTGTTTGGCCAGAGCGGCGATGACTATCTGGTCGTGAACCGCGGGTCTCAGCTGATTGCAGACGGCACGGCGTCCAATCCGATCATCATGACCAGCGACGAAGACCTGGACCGCCAGGTTGACGCCGATCCAGCAAACGATGATGGCGGCGACGCGATCGGCGAGTGGGGCGGTTTGGTCATTCTGGGCCGCGCGCCCATCAATGACTGCAACACCACCGCGGCTGCGCAGACCGTCGGGTGTGAAAACCGGATTGAAGGAGTTGAGCCGGTCGCTCTGTTTGGCGGTGCGAGCGCCGACGACAATAGCGGCATCCTGAATTATCTTCAGGTTCGCTTCGCTGGAAACCCGCTCGCCTCCGGCGACGAGCTGAACGGCATCTCATTTGGCGGCGTTGGCAACAGCACCAATGTCGAATTCATCCAGGTCCACAACAATTCCGACGATGGCGTCGAGTTTTTCGGCGGCAATGTCGACGTCAAATACCTGGTGCTGACGGGCAATGATGATGATTCCATCGACACGGACACGGGCTATCAGGGCAACATTCAGTTTGCTGTGATCCGTCAGCGCGCGTCCAGCGGGGACAACCTGTTCGAAGCCTCTTCGACGACCGGCCCCGGCGTACCGCTCGCCGAGCGTTCGAATTACAACATCTCGAACTTCACCGCAGTCGGGTTCGAGCGCGGCAATGCGCTGCGTCTAAACGAAGGCACGGTGGGTCAATACATGAACGGCATCGTGGTCGATGAAGCCGAGTGCTTCCGCTGGCAGGATGCCGGCAACGACAATGCGACGTTCGAAGCGACGCAGGATCCAAGTTTCAATTCCGTGCTGTTCGATTGTTCGCCGCTGACCGCCGCAAACTCGACCGCCAACGGAACGACAGTGGCGCCATTGGCATTGGCCGCGGACGCAAACAATGCGGAAACGTCAAACTCGCTCGGGGGTCTGTTCCCGGGCGCAAATGAGAGTGCGGTCACGCCGTTCGCTGCCTCCTCGGTCGATCCTTTCTTCGAGGACACAACCTACATTGGTGCATTTGGTCCGACTGAGACCGAAACCAATAACTGGGCGTCCGGCTGGAGTTTCGCCCTGTTTGACGATCCTGATTGCCCAGCCGGCACGGCGGATTCAGGAACGCTCATCGGTAATCAGAAAGTTTGCCAGGTCAGCGGTGTGATCACCGAAGACCTGCGCCTGACCCGCGGCAATGTCTATGAGTTGGTGGGGCGCGTTGATGTCGGTGTCGACACGGGTGGCGACGGAAGCGCTGCTGGCGGCGACGCAGGCACGCTGACGATTGAATCCGGCGTGACCATCTTCGGCGATAGCGGTGATGACTATCTGGTTGTGAACCGCGGGTCTCAGATCTTCGCGAACGGAACCGTGACCAATCCGGTCGTCTTCACCTCAGAAGACGATCTGACCGACTCGCAAGTCGATCCGACAAATGCCATCGGCGAGTGGGGCGGTGTTGTCATCCTGGGTCAGGCGCCGATCAATGACTGTAACATCGCTGCACCGGCGCAAAGCGCGACCTGTGAGAACCGAATTGAAGGGGTCGAACCCATCGCCCTGTTCGGTGGCGGCACGACCGGCGATAATAGCGGCACACTGCGCTACGTTCAGGTCAAGCATGCGGGTAATCCACTGGCGTCTGGCGACGAGCTGAACGGCATCTCGTTCGGCGGTGTCGGAAGCGGGACCATCGTTGAATATGTTCAGGTCCACAACAATTCGGACGACGGTGTCGAATTCTTCGGCGGAACCGTGAATGTGCGTTACCTGGTACTGACCGGAAATGATGACGACTCTGTCGACACGGATACCGGTTATCAGGGCAATATCCAGTTCGCGATCATCACGCAGCGTCCGTCATCAGGCGACAACCTGTTCGAAGCTTCTTCGACGACAGGCCCGAGCGTGCCGCTGGTCGAGCGTTCGAATTACAACATTTCGAACTTCACAGCGATTGGTTTCGAACGCGGCAATGGTCTGCGTCTCAACGAAGGAACGGTCGGTCAGTACATGAACGGTGTGGTTGTCGACGAAGCCGAGTGCTTCCGCTGGCAGGATGCCGGTAATGACAATGCCACCTTCGAAGCAGCAGAGGACCCGAGCTTCAATTCGGTGCTGTTTGATTGTTCCCCGCTCACGTCTGCCAATTCGACTGCGAATGGCACCACGGTGGCGCCGCTGGCTCTGGCCGCTGACGCGAACAATGCAGAGACGACGAACTCCCTGACATCGACCTTCATCAACGGTGCAACGGAAGCCGGTGTGACGGCATTTGATGCGTCGACAATCGATCCGTTCTTTGTCGCAACCGATTATATCGGCGCCGTCAAAGATGCGAGCGACACCTGGTGGCAAGGCTGGTCCTGCGGCCTGGAAGCAAGCGACCCTTGCTGATCGACACTCTCCAACGAGCCGAAGCGTCCCGAAAAGACGCTTCGGCTTCATTCCATTTTCAGAAGGCGCGAAGCCTCGAGGTTTAGCAAAATGAAACGCTCACTAACTCAATCGCTCTTATTCACAACAGCGCTCTCTCTGGCTGCGACGCCAGCGATCAGCGCACAAGAGCAGACCGATGACCCAGCGACAGAAACGTCGGAACCAGCGGCACCCACGGACGCAGCTCAGGATCAAAGAACGCTGCAAACGGTCGTGGTTCGCGGCGCCTTTATTCCCGAGCCGCAACGCCAAACGTCGCAAGTTGCATCCTTCCTGTCCGAAGAAGACCTGACCCGTCAGGGCGATGCCAATGCTGCGCTGGCATTGACGCGGGTCAGCGGTCTGAGCGTGGTCTCTGAGAAGTTCGCATTTGTGCGTGGTCTCGGTGATCGTTACTCTTCGGCGCTTCTGAACGGTTCGCCATTGCCGAGCCCGGAGCCGCTGCGTCGGACGGTGCCGCTGGATCTGTTCCCGTCCAACATTCTCAGCGGCGCTGCCGTGCAGAAGACATTTTCGGCCAATTATCCCGGCGAATTCGGCGGCGGCGTCATCGATCTCAAAACCGTTCGGATCCCGAGCGAGAACTTTTTCAGCGTCAAGCTGGGCACCGGATTCAACACCGAGACGCATTCGACTGACGGCCTGTTCGTAGACGGTAGCGACACAGACTGGTCCGGGTTTGATGATGGCCTTCGTGATTTACCAGGTCCGATTGTCGATATTGTTGCGCAAGGAATAGATCTGAACGATCATTCGGACGCGTTTGTGGAGGCCGCGGGCGAGAGTTTCGTGAACACCCCACTGACCGTGATTCAGACCGATGACGTGGATCCAGATTTTTCTGCCACGATCGATTTTGGTCGCGGTTATGAACTCGGCATGTTCGATCTGGGCGTTGTTGGCGTCATTGGTTTCGACAGCGGCTGGAAGACGGAAGAGGCGATCCGCCAAACCGCGCGCCTGACCAGCACGGAATTGCGCTCCGACCTGACGTCGACAGAAACCACCTATGACGCGACTCTGAACGGACTGGGGTCCCTGGCTTTGGGTTGGGATACGAACGAGGTGCAGGCAACCCTGTTTTACGTTCACACCACGTCGAAGGAAGCCCAGATCACGCAGGGTGATTTGCAGTCCGAATCTCTTCCCGTTTTCGAAGAATCCTCAGGCTGGTTCGAGCGTGAACTCGTCTTTACGCAACTCGCCGGTGAGCATCAGTTTGGTGATCTCGAATTGAATTGGCGCGGCTCTTACTCACTGTCTGGTCGCGACGCGCCTTATGAGCGCACGCTGACACGTTTCACAGAACCGGATGGGGTCGTTCGATACTCTGCCACGGGCAACAATGCCGTATTCTCATTCTCCGAACTTGAAGACGAGAATATGAGTTTTGGCCTCGACGGCGCGTACATGTTCACGCTGGGCGACTATCGCGAGCTCATCGTCAGCGGCGGGGTCGATTACTCGACCACGGACCGCGATTCCAAGATCCTGAACTTCGAATTCCAGGGCGGCAACACGTTGGACGATGACACAGCCGCACTGCGGCCGGATTTCCTGTTCTCGGCAGACAATATCGATCCGGCCCGGTTCGTGCTCGACATTCGGGATCGGGATGTCGACTTCTATGTCGGTGAACTCGATATCGCCGCGGCCTTTCTGCAGGGGCAGATGGATATCACCAATTTCATCAATGCCACGGTCGGGCTCCGCTATGAGGATGCCGAGCAATCCATCGTCACCACCAGCCGGTTTGGGGATGTCGGGTCGACGGCCCTGTTGGAAAACGATTATCTGATGCCGACCGCTACGATGACCTGGAACTTTGCCGACGACCTGCAGTTGCGCGTCGGTTATTCCGAGACCATTTCGCGGCCTCAATTCCGGGAATTGTCACCGTCAATCTTCAATGATCCTGACTCCGATCGGATCTATCAGGGCAACGAACAGCTCCAGGACACCGAGTTCGTCAACTATGATGCGCGTCTGGAATATTACATGGGCCGCAACCAATTCGTGACGCTGGCGGGTTTCTACAAGGAAATCACCAATCCGATTGAGGAATTTGCCTTCATCAATCCGGGCGGCTCGCTGCAAACGTCGTTTATCAACGCGCCCGAGGCCGAACTGTATGGCGCGGAGTTCGAGTTCCGTACGCGGTTCCAGATGCCGATTGATCAAGTCTGGTTCAATGACCGAGATTGGTTGTTCTCCCTGAACTACACTTACACATCGACCGAGATCTCGGCGACGGCTGACGATCTCGTGGTTGGTCCCTTCAGTACGCAACCGGTTGCCGGCGACCTGTTTGGCCTCGACGGGGCGCAGTTGCAGGGCACGCCTGACAATATTCTCAATCTTCAATTTGGTTGGGAGTCGGACGTCGAACAGGCAACCTTGCTGCTCAACTGGGTTGATGAGCGCATCCTGCAGCGTGGACGCGCCGACGGCACGAGCCGGATTGCGGATGTGGTTCAGGATCCGGGCATTCAGCTTGATTTCGTCTATCGCCGAGATTTTGTCTTTAACGACAAGGAGTTCACACTTGGTCTCAGCGCCCGCAACCTGCTCGGCGAAGACAATCAGGAGTTCCAGATGAATGGGGGCGATCTCGGGCGTACCGAGTTCAACACTTACAAGCGCGGAACCAGCCTGTCGGCGAGCCTGACGGCAAAATTCTAGGTCACAATCACAGCGCTGTCACAAAAGCGCAAATGTGAAAGCCTACTGCCAATCCTCACACATGGATTTAACCGTGTTGTGAGGGTTGGTGTCGTAGATTTAAGCGTGACATATCAACGCCCAGAGGTCACAATTGCCTCGAGCGTGGGTTGGGTGAGGAGAGAGATGAATGGCGAGTGCCGCCCAAACGGCTCTTGAGAGTTTTCAACGCGTCGAGCGACCACTGCGCTTGGCCATTGAAGCTGTTCTCGTCATCGTGCTGGCGCTGCTCACCGCCAAACTGGTGTGGACCGTCATGACTCCGACGGATTCTGTAGCAAATTATACAGATCGCCCCTTGCCGACCCCGATGCGCGGCGCATCAAGCGCCCTAACGGTCGCCACGGACAGAACTGTGCTGGTGACGCAAAATCCATTCGATCACGAAGATGCGGAAATCATCGTTCAAGACGTGCCAGAGACGACGCTGAATTTGCGCCTCGACGGGTTGCGTATGTCGACAGACAGTGATGGCTCCGGAAACGCCGTCATCCGAACGCCGGATGGAGTTGGCAAGAATTTCAGCGTCGGTGACGAAATTCTCGCGGGCGTGACCCTGGAACGGATCCTGTCTGATCGGGTCATCATTAACCGTGATGGCGCTGACGAGACCCTGATGCTGGGCGGGCGCGGTGCAGGTCTGTCCGTGATTTCAGATGATTCACGCATCGCCGCGGAGACAGATGTCTCCGACAGTGAACCGGTTCCGGAGATCCCATCCGTCATTGAGGGGCGCCTGGCTGGGCCAGAGGTCCTGTTCGGCGCGATGAATGCCGGGCCAGTGATGATTGGTGGTCAAGTCACGGGCTACCGTCTGACCCCGATCGGTGATGCCAGTATCATGCGACAGGCCGGGCTCGAGCCGGGCGACGTGTTGCTGCAAATTAATGGCACGTCGGTCGTCAATCTGGATATGAATGACGTAATTGGCCGAATTTCTGCAATAGAAACAGCCGAATTGCAGATTAACAGGAACGGATCGCCGCGAACCGTTCGTTTAGTGTTTGGTGAGTAAGGTATTTTGATGAAGAGATTGATCGCAGCATCTGCCATCGCGCTCGCCCTGCAGGGCACTGTTTCGGCGGAAATGAACTCGCCCCAGGCCGCGCGTCACGTGCTCAGCCTGAACGATGTCGAGATCACCGCGCTGATCGATGATGTCTCGATTATTACCGGCTATACGTTCATCCTTCACCCGGATGTGCGCCGGGTCAAAGTCACTGTGATGTCGCAAGCACCGATGACGACCAATGAGGTCTTCCAGGTGTTTCTGTCGACCCTGCGCATACATGGATTTGCCGCTATTCCAGCCGGCCGCGGTGTCTATCGAATTGTCCCGGAACAGGCCGCGATCGGCGAAGCCGGCGTGAACAATTCCGGCCCGAACGCTTTCATCACGGAAGTGTTCAAGCTTGACAATTTCAGTGCCATCGAAGCGGCGCAGATGGTCAAGCCACTGGTGGACGCACAAGGGCAGGTGGTTGCCAATGCGCGCTCGAATACACTGGTCCTGGTCGATTATGCGTCGAACATGCCGCGCCTGCGTGAAATCGTGGATGGCCTTGATGAGAATGATCGCACCAAGGTCGAAACGATCGAGCTGCGAAATGTGCCCGCGCGCGAAATCGAAGCGATATTGTCGGATCTGTTGAGCAATCGAGACGACAATCCGGCCAACCGGTTTGAAGTGTCCGCATCTTCGAGTTCGAACGCGATCGTTGTGCGCGGGGATGAGGCGACCGTTGCGCGCGCCATTCGCGTGGCGCAAGAGCTGGACAAGACCGATCCGGTCCGCGACAGCCTGCGTGTGATTGAGCTGAAAAACTCCAATGCTGAAGACATCGTGCCAATCCTGGAGCGCCTCGCCGAGACCATGGCCGAACAATCGGCACCAGGGGACACGCAAGTCCCGGGGGCGACGATCGCGCATCACCAGCCGACCAATTCCCTCGTGATCAGTGCGTCACCCGATACGATCCTCGCCATGGAGCGCGTGGTCGAAGCCCTCGACAAACGCCGCGCGCAAGTCCTGGTCGAAGCCATCATCGTTGAAATCTCGGACGAAACCGCACGCGATCTCGGCGTGCAGTTCCTGTTGTCCGGAACGGGCGAATCGACCGTGCCCTTCATGAGCACGAATTTCTCGCGCTCTGCGCCGAACCTGCTCGGACTTGCCGGTGCTGTGGCGGACCCGGAAGTGTTCGGCGGAACCAACCCGTTCACAGATAGTGCGGTGTCGTCCTTGCTCGCGCTTGATGGCGGCTCGTTCGGAATTGGTGGCCGCGATGGCGACACGTTGTTTGGCGCAATCCTGACCGCAATCGAAACGGATGAACGCTCGAAAGTCCTGTCGAAGCCATTCAACATGACCCTCGACAATGGCACGTCCGAGCTCCTGATTGGTCAACAAATCCCGGTGACAACCGGCGAGACGCTCAGTTCTGACAATAGCAACCCATTCCGAACCGTGACGCGTCAGGATGTCGGGATCAAACTGAATGTCACGCCGCGCATCTCGGCGGATGATACCATTCACCTGGAAATCTTTCAGGAAGTGTCTTCAATATCGACGGATCTCAGCAGTGGCACGGACGATTTTGTCACCAATCTGCGCCAGATCACGACCAATGTGCTGGCCGACAATGGAGAAATCATTGTCATTGGCGGCCTGATTGAGCAATCAGACGAAACGGTCAACGCGAAAGTGCCCGTCGCTGGCGATATCCCGGTGGTCGGCAACCTGTTCAAGTCCGAACGCAAATCCTATGACCGCACCAATCTGATGGTGTTCATTCGTCCGACCATTGTTCGGACCGAAGAAGATGCTCGGGCGGTGACGGCGCGCAATTACCGTTACATTCGCGCCGAAGAACTGCTCAGCCGGGAAGGGCCGGATGGGGAGACCATCTCTGAGCTCGATGCGTTTATCGGCGAGTTCCTGGGGGCCAACCCGCCATCCGAATAAGGGGTCACAAGCAACCCGAAAACGGTGTACAACAACACGATGAGCCGGCCTGACACAGATCTCTCCTATGCGTTCGCGCGCGACAAAGGTGTTGTCGTGCTGTCGACGCATGCCGAAGGGGTTCGGCTGGGGGTGCGCAATGGCGCTGACCCGTTCAGCCTCATCGAGGCCCGCCGTGTGTTGCGCCGGTCACTGCAATTGCAGGCGATGGAGCCGCAGGAGTTTGAACGCGCCCTGACCGAGCATTATGCCCGTGACGGTGTCACCGGGGATGACGCAGAAGCGGCGCTCGACGATCAGGGCGGGCTGGCCAGCCTTGTCGATGGAATTCCCGAAACAGCGGACCTGCTCGACGGCGATGACGACGCGCCAGTGATCCGCCTGATCAACGGATTGATCTATGAAGCCGTCAATCGCAAGGCGTCCGACATTCATATCGAGCCGCACGAGGACACCCTCTCCGTGCGCTACCGGATTGATGGTGTGTTGCAGGAAGTCCTGACCCCGACCCGTCGCCTGGCGGCGCCCCTGACATCTCGCATCAAGGTCATGGCCCGCCTCGACATTGCCGAGAAGCGGGTGCCGCAGGACGGTCGCATCTCGCTCTCGATTGGCGGGCGCAGCATTGATGTTCGCGTCTCGACCTTGCCAAGCCGCTATGGCGAACGCGTGACCATGCGCCTGCTCGATACCCGCAATGCCTTGCTGGGCCTGGATGAGCTCGGCATGGATGATGTCACGCTGTCGCGCGTGCGCGAAATCCTGGCGCAACCGAATGGCATCACGCTGGTCACCGGCCCGACGGGATCAGGCAAGACCACCACGCTGTACTCAGCGCTCTCCGTCCTCAACAATGGCGAGCGCAATGTGATGACGCTTGAAGATCCCATTGAGTATGGTCTCGACGGGATCAGTCAGACGCAGATGCATCACAAGGTCGGGTTGACCTTCGCCGCCACCCTGCGCGCCATCCTGCGTCACGATCCAGACGTGGTGATGGTCGGTGAGATCCGGGACCTGGAAACCGCCAAGGTCGCGTTTGAATTTGCATCGACCGGCCGTCCGGTGCTGTCGACCGTGCACACCAACAGCGCCGCCGGGGCGATACAGAGATTGCGCGATATGGGCATTGAACCCTACGTGCTGGCCGCGACCCTCAAAGCCGTCATTGCGCAACGCTTGGTCCGTAGACTGTGTGATCATTGTCGCAAGCCACACGCCTCGACGCCCGAAGAACTCGCAATGTTCGGCTTGACCCAGGACGAGGCGCCACAGCTCTGGCGTCCGGCAGGTTGCATGGCGTGCAACAATACCGGCTATAACGGTCGGTTGGGTGTTTATGAGTTGATCACGGTCGATAGCGGCTTGCGAGACCTGATCCGCGCTGACGGCTCTGAAGACGCGATCCAGGACATGGCATTTGCCCGGCACGACACACTGTTCCGAAACGCGGCGCGTTACGTCAAAACCGGCCAGACCAGTGTTGAGGAAGTGCTGAGGGTCTGCCGCCGCGAAGAGGAGCACTAGGCGATGGCGGTCTATGACTATGTCGCGATTGGTGCAGACGGGAAGCGTGCAACGGGTGTGATCACTGCAGATTCAGCGCGGTCAGCGCGCAAGGAATTGCGCATGCGCCAGCTGTCGCCGCTGGATGTCAAAGAAGCCCGGCAGAAATCATCAAAACGGACAGGCTCGAAAACGTCGTTGTCCGGCAACGACCTTGTCTTGACGACGCGCCAGCTCGCCATGCTGATCAAGTCGGGCGCGACGGTGGAGGAGGCGCTCGGAGCGATTGCCAGTGAGGCCGAGAAGCCGAATACGCGGCGCGTGCTGATGCGTGTGCGAGGAAACGTCCAGGAAGGTTTTTCCTTCTCCGAGGCGCTCAGTCAGTCGTCCAAAGCCTTTCCACCTTACTACCGGGCGGTGGTGTCGGCCGGGCAGAGTTCGGGACGGCTCGGTGACGTCATGGAGCGTTTGGCCACGCACCTCGAAAAGTCCCGAAAGCTGCGCAACAAGCTCCTGTCGGCGCTCATCTATCCGGCCGTGCTTGCCTGTGTCGCGATGCTGGTCGTCGTGCTCTTGCTGATTTTCGTCGTGCCAGCGGTGATCGAACAATTTGAAACGCTGGGACAGGAACTGCCACCGCTCACCAATGCTGTGATTGGTGTGTCCGAATTCATGCGCGGGTGGGGACTACTGATCCTGCCGTTGATTGCGCTTGGGATCTGGCTGATGCGTGGCGCGTTCAGAACCCCGGCAATCAAGATGCAATGGGATCGGTTGGTCTTGCGATTGCCATTGCTCGGAAAGGTCATCCGCAGCGCCAATGCCGCACAATTCGCGCGCACGTTCGCGACCCTGTCAGGCAGCGGCGCGACGGTGCCGGACGCGCTGATCGCGGCCAAGGGCTCGGTCGGGAATGAAGTGTTTCGACAGGCCGCAACCAGCGTGCGTCGTCAGGTCGAAGAAGGACAGCCGCTCAACCGCGCGATGCGTGGGACCGGCGCGTTTCCGCCGATGCTTGTGCACATGGTTGCCAGCGGAGAACGCGGAGGTGATCTGCCGGCCATGATGTCGCGCGCCGCGGATTACATGGAAGAAGAGTTGGACAGCAATGCCACAGTTGCGCTCGGCCTGCTGGAGCCGCTTCTGATCGTCTTGCTGGCCGGGGTCGTGGCCCTGATCGTATTATCCATCATGCTGCCCATCCTGCAGCTCAACACAATGGCGATTGGCGCCTGAGGAGGTTGATTATGAACGCAAAAATGAAACAGCGGCGGGCACGCCAGCGGGGCTTCACGCTGACCGAAATCATGGTCGTGGTCTTCATCATTGGATTGCTCTCGACCGTGGTCCTCATCAACGTCACCGGTGCCATGAGCCAGGGTCGAACGACCAAGGCAGCGACGGATATCACTCGTCTGTCCGGGGCGCTGCAATCCTATAATGGCGACATGTTTGCCTTCCCGACCCAGCAGCAAGGCCTCGACGCCTTGGTGACCAAGCCGGACAATGCGCCGGATGGAAACCGCTATCGCCCGGGCGGATATATTCAGAAACTGCCAAATGATCCCTGGGGACGCCCGTATATTTACGAAGTTCCTGGCGATGATGGCCGCCCTTATGATCTGTATTCGCTGGGCGCTGACGGTCGCGAGGGCGGGGAAGACGACAATGCCGATATCAGCATCTGGGACATCTGAGGAAAGTCAGTCGCTTGAAACGCCCGTCACGACAATTCGGCCAACGCGGCATGACTTTGGTCGAAGTCATGACGGTGTTGTTCATTGTCGGCCTCACGGCGGGACTGGTGACGCTGACCCTGCCGCAAAGACCGAGTGAAGAACAAGCCAGCGCCCAGGCGTTTGCGACCGTTCTGCGCGATGCCCAGGAGCAGGCCATCTTTGCCGGCCAACCCGTAGGATTGAAGCTGAATGAGCGCGGCTATGCGCTGATGCGCTGGCGCCGAAATGGCTGGCGACCACAAGGCCGCGCAACCCTGTTGCCGCGAAACATGGATATCAGCGTCGAAACCGAGGCCCGCGCCCAGCCCGAGAACTGGCCTGAACTGGTCTTTGATCCAACCGGTATTGTCCAACCGGCTGAGTTCCAGTTGCGCGCCCGCGGCGTTCGAATTGAAATAACCCTCGAAGAGTCCGGGGAGGTGCGCCTTGTCGAACGGTAAGCCATCTGCACAAGCCGGATTCAGCCTGGTCGAAACCGTCGCGGCGATGGGGATCCTGGCGCTCGCAGCCATTCCGCTCCTGCAGATCACAACCGATGCCAATCGCAATGCAGCAAGCCTCGAGACACGCTTGCTTGCGCGCACTGTGGCGGAAAACGAAATGGCCCGCGCGATGGCCACTCGCATCGTGCTGGACGCTGGCGTGGTGACCGGGCAGGAAACCCAGATGGGGCGCACCTTCAATTGGGTCAGGACGACCACGCCCGCCCAGGTTGGCCAGCTGCAAAATCTGCGGATTGACGTTCGCCCGGCAGAGAGTAAGCAAGTTCTGGCGAGCCTGGTGAGCTTGAAATACATCCCGAAAAACCTGACTGGCGCGCCTGCGCCGGCTGATCAGGAGGGCGCGCAATGAAGGCACGTCCACAACCCGCTCAATCAGGGTTCACTCTGGCGGAGACGCTCGTCGCCTTGTTCATCCTGGCCATCGTCTCCACGGCCGGGGCCGCCTTGTTGATTGGAGCGACCACGACCGGTCAACAAATTCGCGAGCAGGAAGAGATCACACGCCAACTCGATATCGCACAACGCCTGATCCGGCAGGACATTGCGGCCTTGAATGCCCGACCCATCCGCCCGGACGACGGATACTCCCCGGCCGGAAACCTGTTCGGTGAGACGCCGCGCGGGGAAGAGCCGTTTCTTCGTTTCGTTCGAGATGGTTGGCTCAATCCGGGCAACATCGAGCCCCGCAGCAATTTCCAGGCAGTCGCATACAGTTTGCGGGACGGCGCGCTGATCCGGGAAGCCAGTCTTCGGGCGGATGCGACACGCAGCACGCCTGTGGCGTCGCGCATCTTGCTCACCGACGTGCGGACGATCGAGCTGGGGTTTCTGCGCGGCGATCAGCGATCGGATTTCTGGCAAGGCGATGCCGGGCATTCTCTGGATATCCTGCCGGACCTGATCGAAGTGACCGTGATCTTTGAGAATGGCACGCGATTGTCCCTGGCGGCGCTCACAGGGGCGCGGACATGATTGCAGGCACCCCCTCTGAACGCGGCGCGGCATTGGTCACCGTGATGATGATCGTCGCTGCCATGTCAGTTGCGGCGTTGGCCGTCTTGCACGCGGTGACGCAGTCAACCGTCCGGTCCCGCGCCCTGGATGCACAAGCGCAATTGGCCCTCTACGCCGTTTCGGCAGAGGAAGTGGCCAAGGCGCGAATGACAGATATTCTCGGACCATTGGAGAACCGGCTGGTGATGGGGATGCCCGGCCTTGGCGAGCCGCAATTGATCCCGCTGGATGACGGCGCAATTTCCGTCACCGTTCACGACGCGACCAATTGTTTTGATGTGAATACGCTAACCAAGGGGGTGGAAGGCGGCGTTCTCGTAGCGGATCCGGATCAGCAGAAGGCGTATCAGAGCTTGCTGGTGGCAGTGATCGAAGATGGCTACGTGTCTGATCTCAATGCCCTTGTGTCGGCGCTGACCGATTGGATGGATGACAATTCCGTGCCGGGCAATGGCGGCGCGGAAGACGGGTTCTATCTCAGCGAAGTGCCATCCTATCGCACCTCGTCGCAGAAGCTTTATGCCTTGAGCGAATTGCGGAGCGTTCGCGGCTACACACCTGAAATCGTCTCGCGACTGCGGCCGGTATTGTGTGCGCTGCCGGACTCCGCCAACCGAGTGCCGGGTGTGCTGAACATTAATACGCTGGACGTGTACCATGCCCCGCTGTTGAGCGCGGCGTTTTCCGACGCACTGTCGATCGAGAATGCCCGCGAACTGATTGCGTCGCGACCGTCTGGCGGTTGGATTGACACCGACTCCCTGATTGGCGATCCGCTGGTCCAGGATATCGATCCTGACTTGATCCGCACCGACCGTCTTGGTCTGGTCACAAGTCTTGTGGAAGTTTCAACCAATGTGTCCTATCGCGGGTATGATATGTCGATGCGCTACCTGTTTGAGGTCCAAACCGGTCGACCCATCCGAACCATCCGTCGGGAGAGAACAGGCTGATGTCACGCGTTTATGCCCTTCTGCAGCCGGATGAGTCGTTGCTGGTCGCGCGGCCGCGCGGCAGTGGCTGGTCGGTCGGGAGCCGTCTCGGTGGCGTTGAAGGCCGAGGGCGCAATCTGACGGTCATTTTGAGTGGTCTGGACGTGACCGGCCTGATGGCCACCATTCCGGCCAGGTCCGAAAATGAAGCGCGCCGCGCGGCGCCGTTTGCGATCGAAGATGATCTCGCTGAAGCCGTGGAAGCGAGCCACGTGGCGCTGTCCGACCCCAATCGTGCTGATCCAACGTCTGCGCGTAGATTGAACGCGATCTCGGCCCGGCGCTTGAGAGATATCATCGCATTGCTGACCGAGCGGGGGTTGCAGGAAGCCGAGATTGTCGCGGCACATAGCCTGCTGCCAGAAGGAAACATTCTGTATGAAGCGCCAGGGCTTGTGCTTGGCCGCCTCGGTGAGCGCAGTTTTACCCTCGATGCGGGGTTGGGGCAGGATGTTCTGATTTCGCTCTGCGCGGATCACCCGGAAATCGCGATCTACGGACAGCATGTGGCAGATGCGCTGGGACGCTCCGCAAACGAAAGCGGTGCAAGTTCGATGGAGGCGTTGCTGGTGCAACTGGCGACCTGGGCCGATCGTGACAAGCGGGGCATCCGCCTGAGGCAGGGAGCATTCGAGGCGCGCCGGGCAATTGACCTTGATGGGATCGACCGTTGGCGTTTTGCCGGAGGCCTTGCCGCCGTCGCCGCCATTGCCTGGTTTGGCTCGGTGATCCTGGAAACCAATGCGATGAACACGCGGGCGCAACAGCTCGACACGCTGGCACAGGAGTTTGCGCGTGTGGGTTGGCCTGAACATGGTGGCGACGTACGGCAGGTCCTGGCGCTCGGCGGTGGGCCGGACAGTGCGCGCGAGCGCCCGTTTCCAGCGGTCCTGGATGTCAGCGCATTGCTGTATGACGCGCTTTCCCAGGTCGAAGGCAGCGAGTTACGAACATTGCGCTATGACCGCGTCCGCCGACAGCTCACCGCCTCGGTCGCATTCGAGAGTTTTGCCGATGTCGACCGCCTGACGACCGCTCTGAATGAGTCTGGTTTGTCGGCCCGATCCGGAGATTCCAGACAAAGTGGCAATCGTGTCATTGGCGACCTGACGCTGGAGCAAGCGTTATGAGCGCCTGGTGGAACAACATGGCGCCGCGAGAGCGTTTGCTGATCGCCATTGCGGGGGCGTTGACGGCGATCATTGTGGTCTGGCAGTTCATGCTTGTGCCGTCGCTGGATGCCCGCGCAGAAGCCAAGGCCCGACTGCATGAAGCTGATCGCACGCTGGCGCAGATTCAGGAACAATATGGTCTCCAGCGCGCGCGCGGAGCCGCAGCGCCCAATGATGCCCGTCCGACATCCGCCAGTATCGATGATTTCAAGGCTGCCATTACCGGCGCCGCGGGCGATATCGGCCTGTCGATTGCGCGCCTTCAGGGCAATGACACGACCAGCGTTCGCCTGGTGTTCGAAGATGTCGATCCACGCCTGATTTTTCTGTGGCTGGAAAGTGTCCAGGCCAATCATTCAGGTCAGGTCACGCGATTTAACATGGAACAATCCGGTGGCGGGTTGGTCCGGGTCAGTGTTGATCTGGTCGCCGGAGGTTTATGATGCGCAAGTTTTTCATGCTCATCCTGTTCATTCTTGTGTTGTTTGCAGGGCTCGTCGCGTTCACGCCGCTGGGCTTCATCATGGGCCAGTCGGGCGCCGCCAATCTCGGAGTCGGCTGGGCGAAGGTCGACGGAACCTTGCTGAAAGGGCGGATCAGTGGGTTTTATGTCGGCACGCAGCCGATTGGAGATGTCAGCCTTGAATTGCGCCCCCTGTCACTGCTGTCTCTGGCGCCGTCTTATGACGTGCAATGGGGCGGAGCCGGTGGCCAGGGCACGGCCATTCTGACCGTTTCCCGGCGTGCTCTGACAGCGGACGAGATCCGCATGCGGCAGGAAATTGGTGCGCTCGAAGGTCTGGAGCCCGCCGTTCGCGCGATGGGCGGGACGCTTAATATCGATGAAGGCGCGTTTCGTCTGACGCAGACAGGCTGCGAACGCGCATCTGGGCAGCTGTCAACCGACGCCTTATCGACGCTCGCGGCGCAATATGGTCGCCAGTTCGGGTCCATTTCAGGACCGGTCAGTTGCGAAACCGGCGCGTTCGTGGTGGCGATGCAAGGGCAGTCCGATAAAGGCGATCAGGTCAATATCGACGCCAAAGCCGCCCTGACGGGCAGCGGTGAATTCGCCACCCGGGTGCGCACCCAGGACGCACAAATCATCCTCGGTTTGACGCAAATCGGATTCGTGCGCGAAAATGGCGAATTCGTCTATCGTCACGCGCGTTCAGCAGGATTCAATCAATGAAATATGTCGCCAGTGCCGTCCTCGTCATGTCAACCTTATTGGCCGGGTGTCAGTCGAATGAATCAGATCCGGTGGCAGACCGCGCGCGCTTGATTGCGATGAAACCAGCGATCGACAGCGTGCCCAGCTCGGGGCTGGGGCCGCAAACGTTGGCGCCGGGAGAGTGCGGGTTGTTTTTGTGGAGCCAGACCGACGTCTCCAAATTCATTTTCTTCTCGCGCGCGCTGAGCGATTCAGCCGTCTTCGCTCAAGGCGAAGACCCGATCTCGTTGTCTCAGACACTCGCGGGAGGTGATATTTTCGGACAATTCAACACACGAATGACCTACGTATCGAACGATGGCCGCCAACTCGAATTGTCGGTGACGCCTGGTGAGGTGCTCGACGGTGGCCAGCGCATAGAGCAGGGCTTGTTGAGTCTGACCGATCGAGAAGGGTGGCTGACAAAATTGCCCGTTCTGGGTGTGCGAGCTTGCCAGCCGGAATGAGCATGGCGGCCGGGATCCGCATCATAAGATCCGAATCGCCGGGTGAGGTCCGTGCCGTTGCCATTGGTGCGGATGGCCGTGCTTTTCAGCTGTTTATGGAGCGCTGGCAGGGCGCGTTCGCACCGGCAGCTTTCGGAAGTTATCACCGTGGCCGCATTCGCGCCTTCGCGGATGATCTGAAAGGTGCATTCCTCAGTCTGGACTCGGGGGAGGAAGCATTCCTCCGGTTAAAGTCGCGCGACGGATTAACTGAAGGGGCCAGTCTGACGGTACGAGTCGCGAGTGCGGCACGGGCGGGAAAGCTCGCCCGTGTCACCAGAAGCGACTTGGACGGCGATCGTTTCGATGCTTGGTCGATCTGGATGGAACGCGCCGCAGGGAAGGGCGATCACCCGATCGAAACCGATCACGGCCTGGTCGAAGCGGCGTTCGAAGACGCGCTGGCGCCGAGCGTCACGCTCCCAAGAGGTGGACGTCTTCATTGCGACCGGACGCGGGCGCTCACGGCTTTTGATGTCGACACGGCTGGACGACACGGCAAAGGTAGCGCGGGCGCACGCGCCTTGTCGGTCAACAAGGACGCCGCGATCGAGCTGGCGCGTCAAGCGGCGCTGCGCGGCCTTGGTGGCTTGCTGGTGCTCGACTGCGTCGATCCGCTGAACACGGCGGCGCAAGACCAGATTCAGCGGACAGCGCAGGACGCTTTCACAAATTATCGCGTGCCTGGCGCAAAGGTGCTGAAACCATCTGCATTCGGGTTGTTGCAAGCATCAGTGCCATGGCGCGACAGCCCTTTATCGGACCGGCTCGCCGCGGATCCAGATGAAACTGAATTGTTGTCTGCGTTTCGGTCCGCTGCGCGTGAGGCGCGGGCCAATCCGGCGCGATTATACGGTCTGGAGCTTTCCAAGTCGGCCGGGCGGGCGTATCAGAAGCGCCGAGTTGAAGCCGATGCCGCGCTCTCCGATCAATTGAATGGTCGCTTGACGGTGCGCATGGGTGAATCTGACAAGAGCAGGATTGCATTGCGATGAGCCAGAAAAAATGTCCGGTCTGTGAAACCCGAATGATGAGTCCGGCATTCAAGCCATTCTGCTCGAAGCGTTGCGCAGATGTGGATTTATCGCGCTGGCTCAAAGGCGGCTATGCCATCCCGGGGCGGCCGTCGGATCAGGCGGATGAAGTGCCGGGTGGTCCGGATCCGTCTGACGCTTGATCACGCTTGATTGCCTCGCCTGATTGGCTCACTTTACTGGGAAAAGGGGAGGAGCTCGAGATGTTGCGCACTGTCGGTTTGATCATGTTGACCGGCCTGTTGGGGGCATGCCTGAATTCAGCCAACGAGCCGACTGAAAACCTGCCTGAGGCGTACGCCTATATCAGCTTTGCGGCCGAAACGGCGACGCGGCGCGAGCGCGCCCGCTGCGAAGCGGCAGGTGGTGAGGTTCGTCGCGACGGGATGGCCGGCTGGGAGCAGTGTATCCAGACCCCACCCGATGCCGGACTCTCCTGTTCGGATTCCAGCGAATGTGCAGACCGCTGCATGGTGGTTGGCGAATTTGCAGAGTTCGGATTGGCGACGACCGGGCAATGCTCATCCTCGGACAGTCCGTTTGGGTGTTATCAGACGGTCGAAGGAGGTGTCGCCGAGCCCGCGATTTGTGTGGACTGATCCGCGGCGCAAAATGGGGCTTGCCCTCAGCAGGTGACTCAATTAGGGAGCCAAAAAGGGAGCTCCCCACATGAAAATCCGACAAGCGATCACCTTTGACGACGTGCTGCTTCAGCCCGGCGCGAGTGAGGTCACACCGTCCGAAGTCGACGTTTCCACCCATCTCACCAAATCGATCAATCTCAATATCCCGCTGATTTCTGCGGCCATGGACACTGTGACCGAGGCGCGCCTGGCCATCGCCATGGCCCAGGCCGGCGGCATTGGCGTCATCCACCGCAATTTCTCGGTTGAAGAGCAGGCGGCTCAGGTCACCCAGGTCAAGAAGTTCGAAAGCGGCGTGGTCATGAACCCCGTCACGATCGCGCCGACGGCGACGCTGGCAGAACTGAAAGCGCTCAAGGAACAGACTGGCTTTTCGGGCATTCCGGTGGTTGAGAATGGCAAACTGGTCGGCATCGTCACCAATCGCGATATGCGTTTTGCGCCGGATCTCAACCAACAAGTCGGAAGCTTGATGACGCGCGACGTGGTCACTGTGACCATGGATGTGCCGATCGACGAAGCACGGACCCTGCTGCACAAGCATCGGATCGAGCGTCTGGTGATTGTGGATGAGGCTGGCAATTGCAAAGGCCTGCTGACCGTCAAGGACATGGACAAGGCGGCGGTCAACCCGAATGCGGCCAAGGATGATGGCGGACGCTTGCGTGTTGCCGCGGCTTCGACGGTTGGCGACGCCGGTTTTGAGCGCACCGCCGCATTGATCGAAGCCGGCGCAGATGCCGTGATCATTGATACGGCGCATGGACATTCGAAAGCCGTGGGAGAAGCCGTTTCCCGGGCCAAGAAGATTTCCAACTCGGTTCAAATCATCGCTGGCAACGTCGCCACGGGTGAAGCGACCAAGGCGCTGATCGATGCGGGCGCGGATGCCGTCAAGGTCGGCATCGGACCGGGGTCAATCTGCACCACGCGGATCGTCGCCGGCGTCGGCGTTCCGCAACTGACGGCGATTGAGGACTGTGCCACGGCTGCCCAGGCATCGGGTGTGCCGGTGATCGCCGATGGCGGGATCAAGTTCTCCGGCGACTTCGCCAAGGCGCTCGCGGCCGGGGCGTCGACTGCGATGATGGGATCGATGTTTGCCGGCACTGAAGAAGCGCCCGGCGAGGTGTTCCTGTATCAGGGCCGGTCATACAAGGCCTATCGCGGCATGGGCAGCCTTGGCGCCATGGCGCGCGGTTCTGCTGACCGTTACTTCCAGAAAGACGCGGCGAGCGACAAGCTGGTGCCGGAAGGCATTGAAGGTCAGGTCCCGTTCAAAGGCCCGATCGGACCGATTGTGCATCAGATGGTTGGCGGCCTGCGCGCAGCCATGGGCTATGTCGGAGCAGCAACCATGGCGGAGCTGCACGACAAAGCGACATTCGTGCAGATCACTGGCGCTGGCCTGCATGAAAGCCACGTTCATGATGTCCAGATGACGCGCGAGGCTCCGAACTACTCACTCAGTCGGGGTTAGGGCGTCGGCTCCCGCCACATCGGTTCCATGACCGGGCTGCCGTGGCCGCCGATTTCGAACACGCCCATGCGTTCAAAGCCGTGTACGCCGTAAAAGCCTGAATTCAGCGGGTTCGAATTTTCCAGATAGACTGGCAGCCTGGCTTCATCGCACGCTGCCAGGACGGGAGCGAGCAGGGCCTTCCCGACGCCCTTGCCGCGTGCCGCCTGCGTGGTGCCGATGCTGAACAGATACAAGTGCGCGTCGCGGGGATGCCAGTCGTGCATCAATTGTGAGAGCGCCTGTCCGCGTGCAATCGCACCGGGCGTGCCATGGGCGATCTGACCCAGCGCAAAGCGCAGCATGCCGACGCGGCTTGGTTTCGCAGAAATACCTGGTGGCATCCACATGGTTGCCCCGCCTTCAGGATGGATGAAGCCTTGCCCGAAGCGCAGATAAATCTCCCGCGCCATGACCCGGAACATGGATCGGATCGAGGCCGGCTTGCGAAACGCCCACTGATTGACCGGATCCTGCGCGAAGGCCTCGCCGGTAATGTCGCCAACCTGTTTCCAGTCGTGCCAGGTTGCGGACTTCAAGGGACTGCCAGTCAAATCAATCTTCATGGCCAGGGTCTTGAGCGACCAGCGGTGGGAAGGCAAGAGACAATTGGCACGCGGCGACGTGCATGATCGCGAGTATTCATGGGTGATCCGGGGGGATTGACCCGCGCGACACTGCAAAAAACGCATTTGCACCGTCAAAGAAGGTTGCAAGCCCAAACGCCTTTATATATATCCGGCTCTCCAACAGAGCGCTCCCTTCGTCTATCGGTTAGGACGCCAGGTTTTCAACCTGGAAAGAGGGGTTCGATTCCCCTAGGGAGTGCCACTTTTACCACGAAAAATTGAATTTATGTGGGTCGTCTGACGAAACCCGCGTGACAGCGCAGTCCGTGCAGTCTAACATTTTGGTTAACTGGGGTGTGGGCCATGAGTGAATCGGCTGAACAGGTTGCGAAAGTGAGTGCAGAGTCAGGGGTGCGCCTGATCGGTCGTGTCAAATGGTTCGACACGGTCAAGGGCTACGGATTTGTTGTTCCCGAATCAGTTGAGGGCATGATTCTCAATCAGGACGTGATGATGCACGTCTCCTGTTTGCGCGCTTATGGCGAGAACTCCGCCGACGAAGATTCCCGTATCATCTGTGATATTGTCGAGCGTGAACGCGGCTGGCAGGTGCTCAACATCATAGAAATGGATCGCCCGAAATCGGCCATCATGCGCGATCAAGGTGAAGCTGTGGTCTATGAGCGCGTGATTGTGAAATGGTTCAACTCCGCGCAGGGGTTTGGGTTCGTCAATCGCAATGGCGATGCGTCAGATATCTTCATCCACATCTCGGTGATGCGAAAAGCTGGAATTGATACGCTAGAGACCGGCATGGAAATCGAAGTCGTGACCGGCACAGGTCAAAAAGGCGAAAACGTCATCATGATCAAAAAGTAGCGCGCCAATGTGTGTGTCGCTTGCAGCCCCCAGACGGGGCGGCTAGAGAGTCTGTCATGACATTGAACCGAGTATCCGCTTTCGCCATCGCTGCCACTGCTTTCGCACTTGGAGCTGCGGCCGATCCGATGGAAGTGACCCCATTGTCGATCGTCAGCGCCGACGCGACGCATGCGTTTTCCGTCGAAGTTGCCAATGACCGCGATGAAATCAGCTTCGGGCTGATGGAGCGCGAGAGCATGGATGCCGACAAGGGCATGCTATTTGATTTCAATCCGCCTCGCGAGCCGGCGATGTACATGAAGAACACGCTGATTCCTCTGGATATGCTGTTCATCGCAGATGATGGCAGCATTGAAATGATAGCGCGCAACACGGTGCCCGGCTCTTTGCGGACAATCTCGCCCGGCGTTCCGGTTCGTGCGGTTCTGGAGCTAAACGGCGGACGGGCTGCGACCTTGGGCATCCAGCCAGGGGACATGGTCCAGCATCCAATCTTCGGAAACGTCGTCGCCGAAACGCCTGCGGAATAAGTCGTACACATGCGTGAAGAGGATCTACCCGCGCACTTGATCGTGCCGGACGGGTTCGAATTGGCTGTCTCGCGCGGAAAATTCTCTAATCACAACGGCCCGATCTATATCGCCACAGCGCCGGGTGACTTGCGGAGTGGATTGTATGTCCTCGACCGGCATTGCAACAGCATGGGCTTCCTGCATGGCGGGATGGCGAGTGCGTTTTCCGATCGCGCCCTCGCCGTCGCTGTGTGGCACGCAGCAAAGCGGCCGTCCGTGACGCTCAAGCTGACTTTGCATTTTTATGAGACCGTTGGCCTTCACAGCTGGCTTGAGGCACATCCACGCGTCCTGAGTTATGACAATGACCTGGTTCAGGTGAGCGCCGATTTGATGATTGATGGCCAGAATCTCGCTGCCCGTGCAGATGCGACATTCCGGACACTGCGAAGACCGCAAAAACAGGGTTGAAACCCAGAAAACCGACAGTATACCGGGAGGCCGGAGCGTGGCGCAGCCTGGTAGCGCATCTGGTTTGGGACCAGAGGGTCGTAGGTTCGAATCCTATCGCTCCGACCAGTTTCTTTAGAAGGGCCGGTCAAAATGGACGCTCGTATTTACAAGCCTGCCAAGACCGCCATGCAATCGGGTCGCGCAAAGACCAAAGATTGGGTCCTTGAATTCGTGTCCAGCGCCAAACGGGTCTCAGACCCCGTTATGGGCTGGACCAGCATCGACGACACGACAGGCCAGGTGCGGATGCACTTTGACAGCCGCGAGCAGGCGATTGCCTATGCCAAGCGCGAAGGCCTGACATTCTCGGTCGAAGAGCCGCGCGCCACCAAGCGCCTGGTGAAGTCTTACTCTGAAAATTTCTCCGCCACGCGCAAGCAGCCCTGGACCCACTAAACGAACGCGGGTCCGGCGTTGAAATTGCTCAAATTGGGCAATGCCGTTGCGATTTCGGCATCGCTCAATCCAAACCATCGACCGAGTGGTTCTGCAAATTGTTCCACCGATGTGGTCGGGATCAGGCGGCCATTCCCGGCATCCTGATCATGGCCGAAATCGTAAGGCGGCATATCACCATATATGCGCTGTCCCTGAACCGCATCGCCAATGACGAAATGATGGCTGCCCCAACCGTGGTCAGTGCCATCCCCATTGATCGCCAGGGTGCGTCCAAAGTCTGATGCCGTGAACAACGTGACATCACTGCCGAGCCCGATTTCCTGCATGGCCAGGTAGAAGGCGACAACGGCCTGATCGATCTGGGTCTGCAGGCCGGGCAGGTCATCGACTTGATTTGAATGTGTATCGAACCCACCGATCGCGACAAAGAAGACCTGTCGATTGATGAGCAAGGCGTCGCGAATCGCAATCGTGTTAGCTACGGCCTGTAATTGCTGCCCGAGGAAACTGCCGGGAAACGCCGTTGCGAACGGCTGGATGGAGGCGAATGCTTCGTTGAAATTTTCATTCGTGGTCAACGCCGTGCGCATGGAGTTCGCGACATCCTGGTCAATGAGATTGCCTGAATTGAAATCCATCGCTTCGAAATGATCACGCAGTTTCTGATAGATTTCTTCACCTTCTGGCGTGTTTCGGCCGTCTTCGAAGAAGTTCAGCGCGTCAATTTCCGGTGCGCCATTGAGACCGACCTGATATGGCCGCGCTGTTTCGCCGGTCAGGAACAATTCGTTGCCGAGACTGGTAATGGTCGAGAAATCGGTGCTGCCATTGTTGGCACCAGCGTTCAGCGCAGCATCTGCAAACCGGCCGCCCCAGCCAAATTGAGCCCCTTCCGGTTGGCTCGACATCCAGGTCGACTGTTGGTCATTATGAGAAAACAGCCGTTTGGGTTGCGGAGCCGTCTCGTTCAGAAACTGGGTTCGATTGAGAGGCTGAATGAGCGGGCCGACATTTCCGACGATCGCGGCATTGCCACTGTCAAACAGGCCCTTGATGCCGCTCATTTCCTCAGGCAGGGCAAACTCGCGCGTCCCGAAATCTGCCGAATTGATCGGATTCAGCGGCAACAGCCGATCACGCGCACGGGTCGAGCCGCCTTGCATGTTCTCATAAAGGTTGAACAGAGGTTCGCGGATGGTGGCATAGCGATCGTAAGAGGCCTGATCGTACGGCAAGACGGTGTCATGGCCGTCCATGCCGCCAAGGAAGAAGACACAGACCAGGGCTTTGTAGCCCGACGTTTCTGCCGCGTTCGCCTGAAAGGCGGAAAGCGAACTGCCGAGTCCAGCAAGCGTGGCCGCGCTCAATGCGCTGGCACCGGTGAGGAAGGTTCTGCGGGTGGGTTTCATGGCGCGTCCTCCTATCGCTGCACAGTGTAATCAGGCGATGTCATCATCATCAGCACCGCCAGACTGACCCTCAGGGCGGGGCCGTCATAGTTCGGGTCGCTCGGATTCTCGAGTGGGATATCATCCAGGAACGAAACAATCGTCGCCTTGGTCTCATCGGTGGTACGCCCGTGTGAGAGCAGCAGGTCGAGATGATCGATCAAGGCCGTATTGTCGGTCGCCAGCGCCAACTCTTCTGAATAGTCCGGAATGAAGCTGGTTGCGGACGGTTCGCCGGTATTGTTGGCCGCGAACGAGAACACGAAATAGGTCATGAAATTCGCGTAGTTCGAGACGGAATTGGCGTTGATCAGTTGCAATTCGGGCATCGTCAGACCAGCTGCGCCGGTCTCCGTGCCGGGGGCGACATAGCCTGGCCGATAGAAGTTGAACACTGATGGCGATTTGTACGGCGCTTGCGCGAGGCCGCCATTGAACGCGGTGTTCCAGACAGGAAACGTGTTCTCCGGTGTGATCGAGCCGGCATCGAAGGCGCGCGCCCATTGCACGAATCTGAGGACCGGCTCGCGGATCTTTCCGAAGCTGGAATCGTCACGGTTGGTTGCGTCTCGTGCGTCAGGATCAAACAGGACGGCAGATATCGTCGCGGATAGGTCGCCGCGTCGGCCATCGCCGACCACAGTGCCGTTTGGCAGCGTGTATTGCCCGTCCGCAAACGCTGTGGCGACGCGCTGGATATAATCAGGTTCCGGGTGGCTGGTGACGAAACGCTGGATCAGCTGGCGCGCCACGAATGGAGCGGTGTTGGGGTGATTGACCAGCGTATCGAGTGCGATGTCGATGCTTTCCGTTGGCCCGGTGCCTGCAGGGATGGTGGTGCCGAGGAAGGATTTTTCCAGGTCAGAATGCCACTCAGGATAGACCTGCATCGGCGAATGCAGGGCGCCATCAGGCAGATTGCGGAATCCAGCGAAGAAATTGCCGCCTTGAAAACTGAGGCCGGTGAACACTTTGGCGAGTCCGGTGACATCCTCATTGTCGTAGATTTCGACGGGCGATCCGTTTTCGGTGACGACATCGCCGTCGAGCTCCAGTTCGACCAATCCGATCGAGAAAAGCTGCATGACTTCGCGGGCGTAATTCTCGTCCGGCATGCGCCCAGTGGCCGGATCACCTTTGGTGTTCTGCAAATAGGTCAGGTAGATGCCCATCGCCGGCGAATATGTGACCTCTTCAAGCAGGTCGCGATAGTTGCCGAACGCGTTTTCCACCAGGATGTCCTGATAATGCGCGACTGTGTTTGGCACGGCGAACAGGAAATTCTGTTCGGAGTGAGAGATAACCAGGATCTGAGACAGGGCAAACGCCATGCGCTGACGCAACTGGTCATCGCCGTCAATCGCATTGATCCAGAACGAGAAGGTTGGCGTCTGGCGTTTTTCGAACGTCAGCATGCCGTTGGCGTTAAGCGCATCGGGTTCGCTGATCTCGGCCAGCACATAGGCAAGGTTGAGGCTTGGCGTCTTGTTGAACTCGGCGAGGATCCAGTCGGACGGCGCTGTGCCGGTCAGTTGCGTAATGTCGTCCATGGTCGCCCCGAAGGTCGCCTGACTGAGAAATTGCGACGTCGACTCCATCGTCTCGAAAGCTTTGCTCGCCGGCGGAGGAGGTGGCGGTGGCGGCGGAGGAGGTGGGGGCGGAGGCGGCGGTGACGTGCCGGTACCACCAGGGACAGTGCCACCGCCTCCACCGCCACCACCACAAGCGGCGAGGCCAAAGACAAGCGCAAGCGCCGCACTTTGAGCAAACAGTTTGAGTTTCCGATGTCGCATGTCGTCCTCCCAGGCGCCTGATCGGAGAATGCTGGCCATTCAAGTCTATCCAGCCGGTCGATCGGGTGCTCTCAAATGCGGTCCTGACAAAGTTGTAACGGATATCACTACGATTTCCGTCGCCCCTTTATTCCTAGATGTATCTAAACCCGTGTTTGGATGCACCACCAATCACAATTGACGACTTTCATTCTCGACGCTTTGCCATTAAGGCAGGCGCTCTAACGGCCCCTTAGCTCAGTTGGATAGAGCACCCGACTTCTAATCGGACGGTCGCAGGTTCGAATCCTGCAGGGGTCGCCAGAGGGCCTGGCGCATGGCCATCAGCGAGTAATGTTTAGTTGTGTGAAGGCTGGTGCCGCGAGGGAGAATTGAACTCCCGACCTCATCATTACCAATGATGCGCTCTACCACTGAGCTACCGCGGCCTTTTGTGTTGCCGGGGATTAGCTTATGCTGACGCATATGAAAAGATGGTTTCTGAACTCGGACTGCAATCATGGCTGACAAAACCAAAACGCCGGAACGAGCGGCGCGATTGAAAGCAGCGTTGCGGGACAATTTGCGACGGCGAAAAGCGGCTTCGCGCAAGTCCAATGCGGACGAAACGCCCGAAAAATCTAAACCGTCCTAGTCCCTGACGCTCAGCAGCGCCGTTTGGGGCCGAACAGCATGTCGGCAAAAGCGCTGGCCGTGGCTGAGGCGACTTGCATTGTCGTTGGCCGCTGGCGCCGCGACCATCGGGTGAAATGGGCGCAATTGGAGCCGGTGAGACTGTACGGCGACCCTTTTGCGCGTCGGGCGCGTGATTCGGAGACGGCGGCGTCCAGTGGATCCGTGCTTTCGCACAAGCGGATGCGGCGGCCATTGGAAAACTCTGCGAGGCTTTGTTCGACCACACCGCCATGCTTGCGCGAGTTTGAGATAACGGTGCCACGCGAGGTCACGATGCCATAATGGGAGAGGCCGACGCCGAACGGAATCGCCACCACGTCACCTGCCTCGAATCGATTGAATCTGGATGTCATGCGCGCGAATATATTGATTATCGATAAAACGTCAAATGCCGACCCGAGATCGACCGAGCGCTGCCGCAATTGCGCCTTTCGTTCGCCGTTTGCGACGCTATAGCTGCACATCATGGATAGTTTGAAAATTTCGGGTGGGCACAAGCTTCACGGCTCAATCCCAATCTCTGGCGCCAAGAATTCAGCTCTTAAACTGATGGCTGCGTGCCTGCTGACGCGCGAGCCGCTGACGCTGACCAATATGCCAAACCTGGCTGACACGCGATTCCTCAGCCAATTGCTGGCGAGCCTGGGCGTCGAAGTGTACTGGCCCAAAGGCGACAATGAGTGTCGCTTGAACGCGGCAGAGCTGACCTCCACCATCGCGCCCTATGACCAGGTCCGGAAGATGCGGGCGAGCTTCAACGTGCTCGGCCCGATGCTGGCGCGTGAAGGACACGCGACGGTCTCCCTGCCGGGCGGCTGTGCGATTGGCGCGCGACCGGTCGACCTGCACCTGCAGGCGCTGGAAGCCATGGGCGCGGATCTCAAAGTCGAAGCGGGTTACGTAAAAGCCGCGGCTATTCATGGTCTGAAAGGCGCGAAAGTCGTGTTTCCGTTCGTTTCAGTCGGCGCCACCGAACACGCCATGCTGGCGGCGACGCTGGCGAACGGCGAGACGGTCCTTGAGAATGCCGCACGCGAGCCCGAAATCGCTGATCTGGCTGAGTGCCTGAACACGATGGGGGCGAAGATTACCGGCGCGGGAACCGCAACGGTGCGGATTGAAGGCGTCGAGGCGTTGACCGGGGCAACCCACGCCGTGATGGCTGATCGCATTGAAGCAGGCACATACGCCATGGCCGCCGCTGCAGCTGGCGGTGACGTGACGCTTGAGGGCGCGCCGGTCGCGGCGCTTGGCGCGATGATCGATGCGTTGCAGCGCTCAGGCGTCACCGTCGCCTCAGATGAAGCTGCGGCGACCATCCGCATTCAGCGCAACGGGACCGATCTCAAGGCCGTGGATGTGAACACGCAGCCGCATCCGGGCTTTCCGACCGACCTGCAGGCGCAATTCATGGCGTTGATGTCGATCGCAGATGGCACCAGTGTCATCCGGGAAAACATCTTCGAAAACCGGTTCATGCATGCGCCGGAATTGTCCCGGCTCGGGGCTGACATCCAGGTGCGCGGCAAGGAAGCGATCGTCAAAGGGGTGAGCCAGCTGCGCGGAGCGCCGGTCATGGCGACCGACCTGCGTGCCTCGGTTTCGTTGGTGATTGCGGGCCTCGCTGCCGAGGGCGAAACGCAAGTCAATCGAATCTACCATCTGGACAGAGGCTTTGAACGGTTGGAAGAGAAACTAACCGGTTGCGGCGCTGACATTCAGCGCGTTGATGGAGAATAAGGTCGCGCATGACTGAGGGCAGGGCACTAAGACTGATTGCGGAAGACGCAGCGGATTTGGAGATCATCTCCTCAGCCGTGCAAGACGCTGTTCTTAAAGCGGAAAACATCAAGTTTGATGGCAAACGGCGACGACTCACGATGGAACTCAATCGGTTCCAGTGGGAGGACTCCAAGAGCAAGCGCGGGCCGCAGGGACGCGTGCGCGCGATTCTCGCATTCGACACGGTTCTGAGCGTGAAAACGCGGGCTGTGACCAAGGCTGACCCAGACATGGTCTATTCGGTTCTCTCTCTGACCTTCGACCCGGCGGACGAGCCGCCCGGCGGCAAGATCTCGATCCTGTTCGCCGGCGACGGTGAATTGGCGCTTGAAGTCGAAGCGGTGGATGTCACTTTACTTGATAGCGCTTATGAATGGACGACCCGCCACCGTCCGGATCACGACAAGAAACGACGGTAAAATGGCCCGTACATTTGATGCACGAAAAGCGGAGTTTGCCGATGAGTTCGCTGCGTTTCTGTCGGAGCCGCGCGGTGCCGTCGCAGACGTGACAGAAACCGTCAGTTCGGTCATTGCTGACGTGAAAGGGAATGGCGGTGAGGCGGTTGCCCGGTATACGGCAAAATTCGACGAGCTCGTCCTCGATCCGACGACCTTGCAATCCGATAATGTGGATCTCCATCGTTTGGCTCATGCCTGCCCGGATGATCTCAAGCAGGCTGTGGATTTCGCCGCTGAGCGGATCGCGGCGTACCATGTGCGGCAGCGTCCCGACGATTTGAGTTTTACAGACGATACGGGCGTACAGCTCGGCTGGCGCTGGACCCCGCTGGACAGTGTCGGGGTCTATGTCCCGGGTGGCCTGGCTTCTTATCCGAGTTCCGTCCTGATGAATGCGGTGCCAGCCAAGATTGCCGGCGTCGAGCGCATTGTCATGGTGGCACCCGCGCCGAAGGGACAATTGGCGCCGGCTGTCGCCTATGCCGCCTTGAAAGCGGGCGTCGACGAATTCTACCCCATTGGCGGCGCCCAAGCGGTGGCAGCCTTGGCATTTGGTGCGGGGCGATTGCAGCCTGTGGACAAGATTGTCGGTCCGGGCAATGCCTATGTTGCGGAGGCCAAGCGCCAGGTGTTCGGCCAAGTCGGGATCGATACCATTGCCGGACCGTCAGAAATCCTTGTCATCGCAGATAACACTGCAAACCCTGACTGGATTGCGGCGGATCTGTTGAGCCAGTCCGAGCATGATACGAGCTCACAGTCTATTCTGATCAGCGCCGATGTAGCTGTGGCCAATTCTGTGGATAAGGCTGTGGAAGCGCAGTTGAATTCTCTGGCCACGAGTGCGCGCGCGCGCGCCGCATGGGATGCGCATGGCGCCATCATCCTGGTGGAAGATCTTGCGACAGCCGCATCCGTGGCAAATCAGATCGCGGCGGAACACCTTGAGCTGGCAATCGCAGAGCCAGAGGGCCTATTGCCCAGTATCAAACACGCGGGCGCGGTGTTCCTGGGGCATCATACGCCGGAAGCCCTGGGAGATTATGTGACCGGGTCGAACCACGTCTTGCCGACCAGTCGCGCGGCAAGATTCAGTTCCGGTCTCGGTTTGTATGACTTTCTAAAAAGAATGAGTGTACAGAAGGCTAGTCCGGAAGGATTCGCCGCGTTGGCACCAGCAGCCATACGCCTTGCAGAGGCTGAAGGCTTGCCAGCCCATGCGCGGTCCGTGTCCGTTCGGACGAACAAAGGATAGATCGCGAGCAGACATGGCTGAAAACCGCCTGGTCAGTGTGGATATTGATGAAGATACGCTCGCCGCGTCCGGACCGGATGCGGAACATGAGCGTCGCGTCGCGATTTTCGACCTCCTGGAAGAGAACAGTTTCGAAGTGGAGGGCAAGGATGCTGGTCCGTACTCACTGAAACTGCTGATGCAGGAGCGCAAGCTGGTCTTCGAGATCAAGACCGAAGGCGGTGAATCCGTCCACGCCTTCCTGTTATCAATGACCCCGTTTCGGGGCGTGATCCGTGACTATTTCATGATCTGTGAAAGCTATTATGACGCCATTCGCAGCTCATCGCCGCACCAGATTGAAGCGATCGACATGGCGCGACGGGGGATCCACAATGAAGGCTCGGATCTTGTCTCCGAACGCCTGGAAGGCAAGGTCAAAATCGATTTTTATACCGCGCGAAGACTGTTCACGTTGATTTGCGCCTTGCATCAGGGACAAGTGCGCGGGCAGGTGCGCTAGGCGTTCAATTCCGCGAACGCCCGTTCCAGATCGGCGATCAAGTCCGCCGGATCCTCCAGACCAATATGGACCCGGATTAAGGGACCTGCACGATCATGAATGCGGTCGCCCTCGATCCGATCCAATTGGTCGTCGCACGGGATGAGCAGGCTTTCAAAGCCGCCCCAGGAAAACCCCATCCCGAACAATGTCATGGATTCCAGAAAGCGATCCAGCGCTGCGGTTGGCGTTGGCTTCATGATGAACGCAAACAGTCCATTGGCGCCGGTGAAATCGCGCTGCCACAAGGCATGCTCCGGGTGATCCGGAAGGCCGGGATGCAGGACGCGATCGACTTCCGGCCGTTCTTGCAGCCATTTCGCCACGGCGTATCCGCCCGCTTCATGTTGTTTCAGGCGTGTGTTCAGACTGCGTAGCCCGCGCAAGGCCAGATAGGCGTCGTCCGGCCCAAGCGAGATGCCCCAGTCCTCACTGCACATGGCAATCTGGTTCGCCAGCCGGGCGGAATTGGTCAGCACCGCGCCGCCCATCGCGTCGGCATGCCCAACAGGGTACTTGGTCAAGGCCTGCATGACGATGTCGACACCCAGATCGAGCGGCTTGTGCAGCGCCCCGACCCCCCATGTATTGTCGAACAGGGTCGTCAGCTTGTGGGCCTTGGCAACGTCCACGATTGCCGGCGTATCCATGATGTCGAATGTGAGCGAGCCAGGAGATTCGAGAAAGATCGCTTTTGTGTTCGGTTGGATCAGATTGGCGACATCCGCGCCCAGCAGCGGGTTAAATCGCGTCGCCTCAATGCCCATGGCAGTCAGGCGTCGGGTGCAAAACCGGCGCGACGGCCCATAGATGCTGTCCGAGACCAGGACATGATCGCCAGCGCCGAGGATGGCTCCGAGCGCCAAGGCGATGGATTGAAGTCCATTCGCGGTGAGGCGACAGTGTTGGGCATTTTCCAGGATGCACATAGCCGCTTCGAGTTCGCGCTGCACCGTCATGCCCATGCGGCCATAGACCTTGCCGTCGCCGTACAACACCTCGCGTGTCGGCAGCAGTACGGTCGATCCCCGTTCAACCGGAGGATTTACGGTTTCGACCGGTCCACGCCCCGATCGCGTATGGATGATCTTGGTTTCGTCTTTCATGATGCCGTCGCTATCGGATTGTCGGAATGTGCGGCCCATTCGCTCCACGACCCGTCATAGACCGCAGCGTCATAATGGCCTATTCGCGCCAGCGCCAGGGCGATCACGGCGGCAGATACGCCAGATCCGCAGGTCGTGACGACGGGTGTGTTGCGGAACGCATCGAGCAGTTCCGATAACGCGTCGGCAGACTTCAACGTGCCGTCAGTCGCCATCAAGGCTGGCGCCGGAACGCAGACGCTTCCGGGGATATGGCCGGATGGCAATCCTTCGCGCGGTTCCGGCGATGTGCCGTCAAACCGGCCCTGATCGCGCGCGTCGAGGATTTTAACATCGCCGTTTTCCGCATGCCGACGCATCTGGGACATGTCGCGGACGAGATCGGCACGTTTGCGAGCCGTGTGGTGGCGCTCAGGCGGCAGGGGTGGCAAGTCTTCCAGGTCACCACCGATTGCTTCCCATGCCTTCAGACCGCCATCCAGCACCTTGATGTCGGTGTGGCCCATGGCGCGAAACATCCACCAGACACGCGCCGACGCGAAGAAGCTGTTGCTGTCATAAACGACCACCCGGTGCCCATCCCCGATCCCGAGCTTTCGCACGCGGGAAGAGAAGAGAATGGGATCCGGCAACATGTGGCTGAGCTCGGTGTTGGGATCTGCGATCTGATCAATGTCAAAATAGACGGCACCCGGAATGTGGCCTTGATCATAGCGTTCGCGCCCGGACGGGCGACCGGTCAGGAATGGCGGGACCCATGTTGCGTCCACGATCTTCAGATCAGGCGTCTGGAAATTATCCTTCAGCCACGCGGCCGAAACGAGAGGGTCACCGGCTTCCATGAATTAGCCTTCCATCCAAGGCGGAACGGGCAAATCTTTCGACCGCAGGAACTCTGGATTGAAGATCTTGTCCTGATAGCGATTTCCGTAGTCACACAAGATCGTCACGATGGTGTGCCCAGGGCCTAGATCCTTGGCCATGCGAACCGCGCCCGCCATGTTGATGCCGGCTGATCCGCCGAGGCAAAGTCCTTCAGTCTGAATGAGGTCGTAGATGATCTCGAGCGCTTCGCTATCGTGCACACGATAAGCGTAATCGACGTCCAGACCCTCGAGATTGGCAGTGATCCGCCCCTGGCCGATTCCTTCCGTCATCGACGTCCCTTCGGATTTCAACTCGCCATTCTTGTAATATTCGTACAGCGCTGCGCCACCCGGGTCGGCAATTCCGATCTTGACCCGCCCGCCGGATTTTTCGCGCAGAGACATGGCTGTGCCCGCCAGCGTTCCGCCGGATCCGACTGCGCAGATAAACCCGTCGACGTTGCCGTCAGTCTGTGCCCAGATTTCCGGACCCATGGTTTCATAATGCGCCTTGCGATTGGCTTGGTTGTCGAACTGGTTTGCCCAGATCGCGCCGTTGGGATTGGTCTCGTTCAGTTCTTCCGCCAGACGACCAGAATAGCGCGCATAATGGTTCGGATTGGAATAGGGGACCGCATCCACTTCGACGAGTTTGGCCCCGAGGTTTCGCACCGCGTCCTTTTTCTCTTTCGATTGCGTGCGCGGCATCACGATCACGACCTCATAACCGAGCGCGGCGCCGACCATGGCCAAGCCGATGCCCGTATTGCCAGCGGTGCCTTCGACAATTGTGCCGCCGGGCTTAAGCCGTCCTGAAGCTTCCGCGTCGCGCACCATGCCGAGCGCCGGTCGGTCCTTGACCGATTGCCCCGGATTGAGGAATTCGCACTTGCCAAGAATTTCGCAGCCCGTCTCTTCAGACAGCTTGTGCAGGCGCAAGAGCGGCGTGTTTCCGATCAAATCGAGGACGGAATTGGTGATGGTCATATTCGGCCTTTTTTGTTGGTCGCCACGCTAGGCTGCGTGGCGCTGTAATTCAACTCTTCTCGGGTGATCCAGTTGGGGATGGGCAACGTAAAAAGCCATACAACACTGACATAAGTTTTGCTGAATGAATTCTGACGCTTATCACGCCTTTATGATGGACCATGCGGGCGGTGCCTTATCCGCGGAACTGGCGCTGGCTGCAGAGTTGCACATCTTGCTCTCAGAACGCGCGCGTGAGACCGCCGAAATCTGGCGTGCAGCGCGCGCGGAAATCTGTCACCAGCGCGGCGTTGAGATACCCTTGCAGGACCGCCGGATCCCCGAAGCGCTTGAGCTTGCCCGTCGAGAGTTTGCGACGGTTCCATGGCGAAAAGGCTTGTCCGGGGTCCATTTTGCCAAGCGCGGCAAAGGCAAGGGCAAACTGATGCGGCTCGACCCCGGCCAGTCGGCCCCGGATCACAACCACTCCGCGCTGGAAGCCACAGTCGTTCTGCGCGGCGCATTCGAAGATGGCCATGGCCAATATACGCGCGGAGACCTGGCACTGGCGCACCCGGGCTTGCGGCATCGTCCCGCCGCGGTCGGCGCTGATATGTGCATCTGTTACGTGGCGCAGGCACCGCTGGCATTCTGGAGGTTCAGTTGAAACGGACGATCATTTGCGGATTGGTGGCATCTGCTCTGTGCGCCACTCCCGCCGGTGCAAAAGACTCCGCATCGGTTTCTTTCGTGCCGCCATCCTGGAACGCAACCGATGGCGCTGTGATCGATTTCACGGTCCTGCGCAAGGGCAAGCCGTTCGGCACCCACACGCTCACCTTCGAGCGCGACGATGATGGCACGTTGGCGGTCACGACGGATGTCGATCTGCAAGTGAAGTTTGGCCCGATCACAGCGTTCAGGTATCGCCTGGATAGCGTCGAGAACTGGGTTGACGGCAAACTGGTCGCGCTTTCGGGAAAATCCAATAATGACGGGCGCAAGGGCGCTGTCAGTGCAGACGTGCAAGACGGCGCGCTAATCGTCCAGGGGTCAAAATTCGATGGCGCTCTGCCGCTGACCACGATCCCCTCCAGTCACTGGAACCGGCTGCAAGTGTATCAAGATCAGATGCTGTCCACCGAAACCGGGGAAGTGCTTGATATTGACGTGGAACGCCTTGGAGACGAGCGCCTGAACATAGGCGGCGAGGCCGTAGACGCCACGCGGTACCGACTGACGTCTGATCTGACGGTCGATCTTTGGTACGATGATCAGTCACGATGGGTGAAACTGGAGTTCGAGGTCCGCGGGCAGCGCATCGAGTACGTCCTCAACGCGCTTTATTGACCTCGGTCACGCGTCAGGATTTTCGCAACGTGAACTGGCCGACATTAATGCGGCCATTGTCGAACCCTGCCTCGCAATAGCTGAGATAGAAGCGCCACATGCGTCGGAAACGCTCATCGAATCCGAGCGCGGCGATCTGGCCCCATTTGTCTTCAAAGGCTTTCGACCAGTGGCGAAGCGTTCGGGCATAGTCCGGGCCGAAATAGTGGGTTTTCTCGAGCCGCAATCCGACATCCATGATCTGTGCCCGCAGCGCCAGTTCGCTGGGCAGCATACCGCCCGGGAAGATATAGCGCTGGATAAAGTCGGCGCGCTTGCGATAGCGCGGAAACAGGCGGTCATCGATTGTGATGATTTGTAGCGCGGCCTTGCCGCCATCCTTCAGGCTCTCACCAATCTTGGAGAAATAGCTTGGCCAGTAGCTCTCGCCGACGGCTTCGAACATTTCAATCGAAGCGACGCCGTCATACTGGCCCTGATGATCGCGATAATCCTGGAGCCGAATATCGACTTTCTCATTCAGGCCTTCGCGCTGCATGCGCTGCTGTGCCCAGTCGCGTTGCGATGGGGAGATGGTCAGGCAAGTGACGTTGGCGCCGCGGTGTTTTGCGGCATATTCGGCGAACCCGCCCCACCCACAGCCGATTTCGAGAACCGAGGCGCCGTCATGGGCACCGATTTCGTCAGCGATGCGCTGGTACTTCGCGGCCTGCGCATCGGGCAGGCTGAGATTTGGCGCCGTGAACAATGCTGATGAATAGGTCATCGAACGATCGAGCCAAAGCTCGTAGAAATCATTCCCGAGATCGTAATGCGCTTCGATATTGCGCTTCGAGCCGGCCTTTGAATTGCGGTTGAAGACATGACGGATCATGTTCGAGACGCGAACCATGACACCGCCAACGGCCAGCTGTCCCGCCGCTTCGAAATTTTCCGAGAAGAATTCGAGCACAGAGGTCAGATCCGGGGTCGACCAGTCCTGGTCCATATAGCTCTCTGCAAATCCGACATCACCGCCGGCGATCGCCCGCTTTGCAAAATCAAAATTGTGAACTTCAATGACCGCGTGAGGTCCTTTGATTGCGTGATCGAACAAGACCCGTCGGCCATCCGGCAGGTCGAAGCGGATGCTGCCCCGCTTCGCCCGCAGCAACATCATGCCAGCCAGTCGGAAGCCAGCCGGTACGCCCGACAATTGTCGAAGCGCATCAGGCGTCGCGACGATATGGTTCGAGCGGTCTTCGATGGCGTGGTCCAGCGTTGTGAAGCTCATCCGGTTTTCTCCAAGGGCAGGCCGTCTTTGGGCGCAGTCATTTTGTTTGTCGCTATCGTTGTACGCAGCGAGGACTGGATCGGTTTGGCGTGATATCTCGCGCCCTTGATCCAGAGCTTCAGCGCTTGCCAATGGATTGCCAGCGAAACGGCAAGCGAAGACAAGGGCTTGGTTGCCGCAAGCGCAAGAAAGGCGGGCGTGGTCGCCGGTCGCGCTTTGGCATCGATCGTCGCAACATGCGTGCGTTGCGCGCCCTTCAGCGTCGCCACGGTCAGCTTGAGTCGCTGCGGGGTCCAGCGCAGGCTGAATTCATATTGCCCTGACACATCAAAAAAGGGCGATACATGAAACGCCTTCTCCGTCTGGTGGCGATGGCGCTCGGTTTCCGGCGTCCGGGCGACATAGGTATGGGTCTCGCCAAATGTGTTGTTCACTTCGTACAGAACGCCGCGCAAGGCGCCTGACGGGTCATGCCCCAACCATAATGAGATCGGCGAAAACTTGTAGAAGCCGTGACGGGGAAAGGTGACGAGCCGGATCGCGCCGCCGTCCAGCTGGATCCCGGCTTGTGCGAACTGGCTTTCCGCCCATGGACGCAGATCTTCGTTGCGACGAACACCGTGATCCTTGCGGTCAAGCGAGAACAGATTGCTGCGATCGACGCTGAAGGCGCCGCATTGATCGCTTGCCTCGTCCAGCCGATCGATATCGACATCAATCAAGGCCAGCCCGTATTTGAAGCGATGCTCGAACGGCACCGATCTCTGATGGACGGTGTGACCTCTCCAAAGGCGTAAGGCGGGCAGATCCGACACGACTAAAGTGCTCCGATCGCGACTTTAGCATTTTTGGGCCCGGGCGTCAGGGTGGTGACGCGGTCAACACCTTCCACTTGCCATGGCACCTGGCCACCGAGCGAGAGGGCACAGGACAGGCCGGATTTCAGTCCGTCTTCGTGGAAGCCGCTTCCCATCCACGCGCCAGCCAGCCAGATATTGTCTCGACCCTGGATCCGTTTGAGCTCCCTGACCGCCGCTTCCGCCGGAGCATCGAATTGCGGATGCGCTTTCTCCATCTCTGCGAAAGTGAGCGCCGGGTCCGGGCGTGTGTCCGGGTTGAGAGTCACAAACAAGGGACAATCCGTCGGCAAATTCTGCAGACGATTCATCCAATAGCTGAGGCAAATCTCCGGTGATTTCTGCTTGATGACGTTCCAGCTCGCCCAGGCGGCTTTTCGAGTTGGCATCAGAGCCGGATCGCGATGCAGATAGATCCGGTTCGGCCGATACCGGGTCGAGCCAAGCAGGAATCTCTGCTCCTCGAAGCTCTCATCCAGCAATGTACGCGTGACGTCGGCGTGCGTCGCGAGAATGACCTGATCGAAGATCGAATCCTGGCCGTCCTCGGTCACGATCCGGACGCGGTCGCCAAATCGGGTGACCTTGTCGACCGCAGTGCGGAGGCGAATGCGTTTGCCCAGACTTTCAGTCACCTTGTCGACATAGTTGCGAGAGCCGCCAGAGACCGTCCGCCACTTCGGGCGTTCCTTGTGCATGAGGCGGTGATTGTCAAAGAACTGGAAAAAGCTGCGCGCCGGATAGTCGAGCATTTCTGCCTCCGGCGTCGACCAGATCGCACCACCCATCGGCAAGATGTAATTGTCGAGAAAATCCTGTTCGAACCCATGCTTTTCCAGCCAGAACCCGAGCGAGATATCGTCTATCTTGCCGTGTGCCAGTTCAAGTCGGGCCAGGTCATTGAATTTCAGGATTGTGCGCCAGAAGCGGTGAAAGCGCGGACGGAACAAATTTCGTTTTTGCGCGAACAGGCCCGCCAATGTCGATGCCCATTCATATCCGTCAGGATTGGAGACAGCGAAGCTCATGTCACTGGCCTCGGTCTCGACGCCCAAGGCATCAAAGAACCCGATCAGGTTCGGGTAGTTGAGCGCATTATAGACAATGAAACCGACATCAACGCTGAGCTGCGTGCCGTCATAGTCAATGTCCATCGTGTGGGCATGACCGCCGGCGCGATCTGCCGCTTCAAAGACCGTTATGTCGGCGGTGTCCTTCAGCGCGTACGCAGCGCCCAGCCCGGAAATACCGGACCCGATGATTGCAATTCTGGTCATGCGGCGTGTCGTCTTTCTTTTAACGTCTGATAGGCCGACAAAGCGCGTTTGCGGGCGTGCGCGTGAGCAATGATCGGGGTGGGGTAGGTTTCACCCAGCACGACCTGCGCGTCTGCGAGGACGGCGGCATCGGCGTCCCAGGGCCTGTGAATGTATTTGTTCGGCATTCGCGCCAGTTCCGGGCACCATGTGCGCACATAGGCACCTGCCGGATCGAATTTCTCGCCCTGTGTAAAGGGATTGAAGATTCGGAAATATGGCGCCGCATCAGCGCCGGAACCAGCGACCCATTGCCAACTCGCACTGTTCGATGCCGGGTCCGCATCGACCAACGTGTCCCAAAACCATGACTCGCCATGGCGCCAATCGATCAACAGGTGTTTCGTCAAGAAGCTGGCGACGATCATTCTGACCCGGTTGTGCATCCACCCTGTGGTCCAGAGTTGACGCATACCCGCATCGACAATCGGATATCCGGTGCGACCACGTTGCCAGGCCGTCAGGGCGTGATCGTCGTCGTGCCAGGGCATGTGATCGAACGCGGTTTTGAAATTTGCAGTCGCGAGATCTGAATTGTGAAACAGGAGAGAATAGGAAAATTCACGCCAACCGATTTCCGCGAGAAATTTCCATGCATCGGTCGAATGGATCGCGCTGGAGTCGACCCGCAGCTGGATTGCGCGCCAGATTTGTGCGGGGCTGATTTCGCCAAAAGCCAGATGGGGTGACAAGCCAGATGTGCCGCGTTCGAGGCTGGGTATGTCGCGGTTTTCGACATAGCCGTTTATACCGGTGTCGAGAAAGCTGTTCAGGCGTTGCTTGGCGCTTCGTTCACCTGGCGCCCAGCACGCGGCGAATCCGGTCGACCAATCCGGGGTGTTTGGGTGCAGGGTCCAGTCGTCCAGCGCGTCAGACGCAACCGTGAACCTAGTGAATCGCGTTGGTGACGGGGCCGGTGACGGACACGCATATTGTTGTGACGCCGCGCGCCAGTAGGGGGTGAAGACCTTGTAGTAGTCGCCGGTTTTCGTGGTGATCGTCCAGGGTTCGTTCAGCAAGGTCCCGTTGAAAGTTTCAACGCAGATGGATTTGTCACGGAGGGTGGCTTTGATGTCCGCGTCGAGGTCTCTGTCCGTCTTCGCGTATCGCCGATTCCAGAACACGGATGTTGCCCCGGTTTCGCGAATGAGTTGGGCGAGTTCCGCGGCTGGGTTTCCAGACCTTAAGATGAGGTCGCCGCCAAGACGGCGCAAATCGTCTTGCAATGCGCGCAGCGACTTATCGAGCCACCAATCAGACGCACCACCGGCGCGGCGCGCGTTTGTATCTGTCTCGCGTATATAGACGCACACAACCTGTGACCCGGCACGGTTCACAGCGGCTGCCAGCGCAGCATTGTCGGAGAGCCGCAAGTCGTTTCGAAACCAGAAAATGGCGGGATCGCGGTTCACGTTGAAGCAACTCCTGGTCTAACCGGTAATGTTACTTCTACGGCGCACAATCTGAATCGGATGACCGCGCTGGGACGAAATTCTGCAAAAACAGGACTCCGACCTGTCTGCTTCCGGTTTCTTTCTGAATCCAATTCGAGCTAGTTAGGAGATGGCGACGATCATTCTCGCCGGAAAGGAGCCAAGCTTGGCCGAAAACCAATCCCTGACCTTTGGCATCGGACTGCTGTGTTACGGCCGCTATGACACGTTTCGCGCTGCGCTGCGTACGTATCGAGAGGCTGGATTGTTCGACCTGGCGGATGAGGTTCTGATCGCGTTTAACGGGTTGGATGACGACGGTCGCGCGCTTGCCGCCGAGCACGGAGTGCCTTGTATCGGATCGGAAGAGAACACCGGCATCCTGGGCGGCTTCAAGATGCTTGCTGACGGTATGACATCAGATATCGTTCTGTTGCTCGAGAATGATTTGCCTTTGATCGAGAGTGCAGCCGAAGCGCACCGGCAGGTTGCGATTGCCCGGGCCGCCCTGGCTGACGGATCCGTCGATGTGTTCAGGTTCCGCCACCGTCTCAAACCGGGCTATCGAGATCAGGCAGCGTGGAAATTCCGACGCTATTACCGTCCGTCCATCCTGGCCCAGGTCCGACGCCTCGTTCGGCCCGGAAAAGCGGCGAAAATGATTGGCAACTCGATCTACGTCTATACGGAGCCAGACGAGATATTCGACGAAGTTGAACGCATGCCGCAGGGCTGGTTCAGGATCTCGGCGCGGCATATGACCTGGTCGAACCAGTCAATCATGATCCGGCGACGGTTTTTCCTGGATGAGATCCTGGCGTATGCCGAAGCGCATCCGTCAAATCGTACAGTCAACGGGTTCCCGGACATCGAAAAGGAACTTAACTCCAGCCATTGGCGCAATTCGGGCTGGCATGTTGGTGCCGATCTGGGATTGTTCACGCACGCAGAACCTTGAGAGAGTAGGGCATGGTCAAAAACGTCGTCTGCATGAAGTGGGGCACCCGCTACCCAGCGCCATTCGTGAACCGGCTGTACCGTGCCATTCGCCGCAACACGTCCGGCGATTTGCGCTTTGTCTGCTTCACGGATGACCCGGCAGACTTGCTACCGGAGGTCGAGCATCAACCGCTGCCACCGATCGATATTCCCGAGTCACTGATGTGGACGCCGTGGCGCAAGCTGTCGCTCTGGCAACCAGGATTGGGCGGACTCGAAGGGGATGTCCTGTTCCTGGATGTCGATCTGGTCGTGACCGGCAATATGGATCCGTTCTGGGAATACAAGCCTGGCGAAATGTGCGTGGCAGAGAACTGGACCCAGAAAGGCATGGGCATTGGCAACACCTCAGTCTATCGCTGGCACATGGGCAAGCACACAGATATTTATGAGAATTATCAACGTGATAATGCGCCGGTTCATGCCGAACATCGGGTGGAGCAACACTATGTTTCAGCGATGGTGCCGGAGATGAATTACTGGCCGGCTGAATGGTGTGTCAGCTTCAAGCATTCCTTGCTGCCAAAGTTTCCGATGAACTGGATCCAGACACCGGAGCTGCCGCCGGAAACCAAGATTGTCGCGTTTACTGGACGCCCGGACCAGGACCAGGCTCGCGACGGTAAGTGGCCGGCCCCCTGGTACAAGAAATTCTACAAGCATGTGAAACCAACGCCGTGGATCGCGGAACACTGGCAGTGAGCGCGGCCGGGCGATGAATGCTAACGCGTTTGTGACTTCGGTTTTCCGTGCTGCGGAATAAAAGGTGATCATGGCAGATACCCGTATCCTTCCGGCCAAGTTTTCGGATCCACGAGTCACCGCTGCGGGCGACGTGCGGGCACAAGTGGCTTATGGCGCTACCAAGACGCTTTGGTTCAACACGGGCACTTTGTGCAACATTGAATGCGTCAATTGCTATATTGAAAGCTCACCGACGAATGACCGCCTGGTCTATCTCACCATGGCAGATGTCCTGCCGTATCTGGATGAGCTGGAGGAAGCCGGCGAGACGGGCATAGAAATCGGCTTCACCGGCGGTGAACCATTCATGGCGCCGCAAATGATCGCCATCCTGCAAGTCGTGCTCGAGCGTGGGCATTCGGTCCTGATGTTGACCAATGCAATGCAGCCGATGATGCGCCCGCGGGTGCAGAAAGGCCTGCTGGGCCTGCGCGATACCTTTGGCGATCGCCTGACCATGCGGGTCAGCCTCGATCATTATGAAGCCGAAAAGCATGACGAAGAACGGGGAGACGGCTCTTACGCGCTGGCAATGACTGGATTGCGGTGGCTGTCCGAAAACGGTTTCAAACTGGCTTTGGCCGGTCGCACGGTCTGGGGCGAGGAAGAGCCGGTGTCGCGCGCGGGATATGCGGCCCTCATTGCTCGGGAACGACTGTCCGTCAATCCGGCCGACACGACCGAGCTTGTCTTGTTCCCGGAAATGCGGGCGGACGAGGATCCACCGGAAATCACCACGGCGTGCTGGGACATCCTGAACAAGGATCCGAACGAGCTGATGTGCGCCTCACAGCGCATGGTGGTGAAACGCAAGGGCGCGGCGCGCGCGTCCGTCGTTGCCTGCACGCTGCTGCCATATGATGAAGCCTTCGACCTCGGCCCGACGCTACAGGGTGCGCGCAAGGCGGTGGCACTGAATCACTCTTATTGCGCCAGTTTCTGCGTGCTCGGCGGCGGCAGCTGCTCGGCTTAGGACCGGGCGGTTTTCAGGCCCGAATATCGCGGTTGATCGATCTCCACCTGCGCCATTGTCGTGGCTTTCAGATGGGCCAGTAGCCCAGGCGTGGACGACGTCATTTCTCCAGCGCAGATTTTTTCGCTCAGCGCGCGGTTCAAGGCGGTCAGATCAGCGTCTTCGCCTGAACCAAGCAGTGCCAGAAGACGCGCCCGTTCGGCGGATTCACCTTCTGCCCGTTGCTCGAGATCGCGCAACACGGTCGCCAGAGCGTTGCTGGCGACGCGGGCGTGGAATGCGGCATGGCCCTTGAGATTGGGGCTTGCCGTCTCGTCGATAAAATTCTTCACAGCCTGAACCAGTTCAGACACGCTTGGCTGGTCATGCATGGGCCGCCTCCAACAGGTTGATCAGGTCGATTTCGGTTTCCGAGACACGTCGGCCAATGGCGGCGCGTTCGACGCTGGCATCGGCGCCGGAGCGGAACGCTTCGAACATGATCATGCACATGATCCCCCATTTCAGCGAGCCGAGCATTTCCCACCAGTCGATTTCGCGGCCGCTGATCGATTGCCCGGTCCTGGCATTATAGGCCTGCAGCAGGTCATCAAGCTGGCCGAAGCCGCCGACCCGGTTTTGCGTTTGTCCGAACCGCCAGGAATTGACGCACAGCCAGGCAATGTCTTCGCGCGGGTCGCCAATATGCGCGAGTTCCCAGTCGAGGACAGCCACAAGTCCCGTTTCGTCAATCATCAGGTTGCCGAGCCTGAAATCGCCATGGACCAGGACCGAAGGCAGCGGTGCCGGTGCGTTGGCTTTGAGCCATTGCAGGGCCAGCTCGAACACTGGCCGCGGCGTGTCATAACTGCGATAGATGTCCTCATATTGGGCAATCTGCGCGAGGCCGTCACTGGTCTGCAGCTCCGGTGGGGCACCGTTCAAGGCGATTGAATGGATATCGGCGAGCGCAGCACCGCATTGCGACGCGAGGACGGCGCGTGCGGCCTGAAACGCATCATCGCGCAGGATCGGACGCGCGATGGTCTCGCCGTTGACGCGGCTCATCAGGAATCCATCACCAAGTTGGTCGTTGCCGTCCAGAACGTGCAGGATCTCTGGGACAGGGACACCCGCCTGTTCGGCCAGGGCAATCAGTTTCGCTTCCGCCGGCAAGCCGATGGCAGCCGACGATCGCGCAGCACTGGTGCCGCCCGGAGCACGTCTCAGGATTGCCTCTTGATTGGTGCCGCTCAGCGCCCAGGTTTCCTGGCTGGCCCCACCGGAAAGGCGTCGAAATGACTGCAATGCGTGTTTTTCTCCAAAAACACGTGTGAAAAGAGCGTGAAGGCTGTTTTCAAAGTCAGAATTGCTTCCCATCTTCGCCACAATTAACGTCAAACTAGGTATCGCCAAGCTATAACGCACGGTAAGGCCGGCTGAGGAGCCCAACATGGCTAAGGGAAAAACCCCTGACGAGATGATCCCGGACGTGGGAAAGCCCAAACCCCTTGGGTTGTTCGCATGGCTGCGCGGCCGTTTTTTTGCCGGCATGGTCATCGCTGCCCCCTTGGCGGCGACTTATTTCATCCTGCAATTCCTGATCACCTTCATCGACAATCGCGTGAAGCCGCTGCTGCCGCCACTCCTGAAGCCGGAAACCTATACCAATTATGCCATTCCGGGCTTTGGCGTCCTGGTGCTGGTCATCGCATTGACCATTCTCGGGGCGGTGACGGCGAACCTGATCGGGCGCTCGCTTTTGGCGCTGACCGATCGCGTGCTCAGCCGCATTCCGATCGTGCGCAATGTCTATGCCGCGATCAAGCAGCTCACTGAAGTCCTGGCCAACAATCAGCAGGCCAGTTTCGATCGCTGCGTGATGGTTGAATATCCCAAGAAAGACTCGTGGTGCATCGGGTTTGTGTCATCCAATGCCAAGGGCGAGATCGGCGCCAAGATCGGCACGCAGAAGATCGGCGTATTTGTCCCGACGACCCCGAACCCGACATCGGGCTTCCTGATCTATGTTGATGAAACAGAAGCCATCCCGCTCGATATGACGGTCGAAGAAGGCGCCAAGATGATCCTGACAGCGGGCTTGGTGGTTCCGGATTTCGAGCCACCAAAGGCCGAGGTCGACACCTCAGTCGCTGAACCTGAGGTCCGGACTGAGAAGGTGACTGAGCAAGCCTAGGGCTTCGGCACGTTTGGGATCGATCGTGTCGGCCATGTCCGATGCCATCTGTGCATCCTTGGCGGCAATTTCGATCAGCGGCGCATGCTCGGTGAAATCGATCAGTCGGTAATCGACCACACCTGATTGCGCTTTGCCCAGCAAGTCACCCGCGCCGCGCAACTTGAAGTCTGCTTCGGCAATCTCAAACCCGTCTTCGGTGCGCCGCAATGTGTCCAGGCGCTCCCGCGCGGTTTCGGTCAATGGCTGGCGATAGAGCAGGAGACAGAAGCTCGCGGCACTTCCGCGCCCCACACGGCCTCTCAACTGGTGCAGTTGGGCAAGGCCAAAGCCCTCGGCGCGTTCGATGACCATGATCGTCGCTTCCGGCACATCGACCCCGACTTCGATCACGGTTGTCGCCACCAGGAGGCGGGTTTCGCCGGTTCTGAAAGCCTCCAGAGCGACATCCTTGTCGGCGCCTTTCATGCGGCCATGCACGAGGCCGACATCCGCGCGCAGAACATCCTTGAGCATAGCGGCGCGGGCGACGGCTGAGCTGCCATCTTCTTCGTCCGCGTCAACCCGCGGGCAGACCCAGAACACGCGCTCACCGCGGCCAAGGGCGCGCCCGACAGCAGTGACCACGTCTTGCATGCGCGTGTCCGGAATTGCACGCGTTTCGACCGGCTGACGGCCAGCGGGTTTTTCGTCCAGGATCGAGACATCGAGGTCACCATGAATGGTTTGTGCCAGGGTCCTGGGGATTGGCGTCGCTGACATGACCAGCATGTGCGGAAATTTGCCCTTGCTCATCAGCTTCATCCGATCGGCGACGCCAAACCGGTGCTGTTCGTCGACAATCACCATGGCCAGGCGTTTGAAACTGACACCTTCCTGAAACAGCGCATGTGTCCCGGCGACGACCTGAATCGACCCATCGGCCAGGCCCATCAGCGTTGCTTCGCGGGCTTTACCCTTGTCGCGCCCGGTGAGGACGGCGACGGAATAGCCGAGCGGGGACAGCAGCGCGTCGAGCGTATCGAATTGCTGGCGCGCCAACACCTCTGTTGGGGCCATGAAGGCGGTCTGGAAACCGCCTTCAGCGGCCTGAACCGCCGAGAAGGTGCCAACCAGTGTTTTCCCGGAGCCGACATCCCCCTGAAGCATTCGCCGCATCGGGAAGGACTCGCCCAGGTCCGCCATGATTTCCTTGGTGGCCCGGATCTGCGCCAGGGTCGGTTTGTAGGGCAGGGTCGCGACGAGCCGGTTCAGCGCGTCGCCTTGCGGCGGCACAACATTGGCTTCACTGGACCGACGGGCCGCCCGGGCGCGCGCAAATGTCAGTTCGCGAGCGAGCGCTTCATCATAAGCGAGACGCGTGCGCGCGCGTTGGGTGGCGTTTTCATCCCAGACGATCGGCGCGTGCACGAGTTGCATCGCTTGCTTGAAGCCCGGCCAGTTTTCCTGGGCGATCAGGTTTGGATCAATCCATTCAGGCAAATTGTCATCGATCAGATCGACGGCCGCTTTGGTCGAGGTGTGGACACGCTTGTTGGTGAGGCCGGCAGTAAGTGGATAGATCGGTTCAACGGGCGGCGGGAATTCGCCTTTCGCTGGATCCATGACGAAATCGGGATGGCTCATTTGCCGTTCGCCTTGCCACTCCGTGATCTTGCCTGAAACAATGCGCTCCTTGCCGACCGGATACTGGGCCTGCAGCCAGCGCGAATCGGCGCGGAAATAGGTTATGGTCAAAAAGCCTGACCCATCGAACAGCTGAATGCGCGTCGGTGCGCGGTCATTGTACGGGGCTTTCACCGCGTGGACTTCGCCTTTCACGGTCGCAATCTCTTCCGGGACGAGATCATCGAAACTGTCACGGGGACGCCGATCCAACCAGCGCTCGGGCATGTGCAGAAGCAGGTCCCAGATGGTCTCACCATCCACCAGTCGTTCGAGAACAGGTTTCAGTTTCGGCCCGATGCCGGGCAGGGCATCCAGCGGCTGGAAGAGAGGGAACAGGCGTTCATCGCGCATCCGCTCTTATGCGCTGATCTGAACGTTTGATACAAGCCGTGATCCGTGCGCGACAGGATTACCCTGTGCAGATCCGAAACAGCGTCTTAGGTTGTCCGGCGTAGGAGTACAGACCATGAGCCACCCCCCACTTGATGAACGCCGTCGAAAAGTGAAGTTTCGTGCCTGGCGACGCGGATTTCGTGAAATGGACCTTCTGATGGGATCATTCGCCGACGCCCATCTGGCGGGTATGAGCGATGAAGACCTGTCTGAATTTGAACGGCTGCTTTCGACCCCGGACTGGGAAGTCTATGCCTGGCTCGTTGGCCAGAAAGACGTGCCGAGCAATTTCAAGAGCCCGCTGCTGCAACGAATGATGGAATTTCGCTATGAAGCGCATGCGGGTTAGCGCGGCGACAGCTTGAGACAACAATAGACACACCGCTGCGCCTGCGTATTCTGGGCGTGGAGGAACTGTCATGAGCCTGAAAGTAGAACCAACTGGCGCGATTTGCGGCGCAGTGGTCACGGGAATCGACCTGCGCGAGACCCTGTCTGACGATCTTGTCGCCGAGTTACGGTCGCATTGGGTCGAGAACAAATTGCTGATCTTCCCCAAGCAGCAACTCAGCAACACCGACCTGGAACGGGTGACCCTGTATTTTGGCGCGTTTGGCGAGGATCCGTTTTTCGGTCACATTGACGGCCACGAGAACATCGCTGCGATCCAGCGTGATGCCGACGAAAAGACGCCGATCTTCGCTGAAACCTATCACACGGACTGGAGTTTCCTGGAGGTGCCGCCCGCTGGTACGGTTCTGTACGGCATTACGATTCCGCCGCATGGGGGGAATACCCGCTTCGCTGATCAGGTTGCGGCTTATGAACGCCTGCCGGATGACCTGCGCGACAAGGCGAATGAACTCACGGCCATTCACTCCGCCGAACTCGGCTACTCACCAAAAGGCGTATATGGCGACAATGACCAGGACTCGGGCCGCAGCATGAAGATCATTCCCAGCGAGAAAGCGCTGGAAAAGCGAGAGCATCCATTTGTACGCAAGCACCGCGAAACCGGTCAGAAGGCCCTCTACAGCTCGCCCTCCTATATTCAGGGCTTCGCCGGTATGGAGCGGGCAGAAAGCACGGCGCTGATGATGGAGTTCTACCAGCACCAGACGCATGAAGACCTCGTCTATTCCCACAAATGGGAGAAGGACATGCTGGTCATGTGGGACAATCGCTCTTTGTTGCATGCCGCCTCTGGCGGGTATGATGGCTATGACCGGTTGTTGCACCGACTGACCATCGCCGACACGGAATTTTGATCCAGCCAGACACCGGCCAAGAAAAAAGCCGCCCCGTTTGGAGCGGCTTTTTGATTTGGGTTTGAAACCGACTATTCGTCGCCTTCCGGCGCGGTGTCGAGTTCAGCGGCAGCTTCAGCCATTTCAGACGCTTGCTCATCCGCAGCAGCTTGCTGCTCGGCTTGCAGCGTCTCGATGATGTTCTCACCAGCCGCCTGGCGCTCGGCTTCATCAGCAGAACGTGCGACGTTGACGGTGATTTCAACACGGACTTCAGCGTGCAGGCGGATGCCGACTTCGTGCAGGCCGAGGGTCTTGATCGGTGCATTCAGGCGAACCTGCTCGCGCTTGATCTTGTGACCGGCTTCGCCAGCAACTTCGACGATGTCGCGTGCATTGACCGAGCCGTAAAGCTGGCCAGTGGCGCCAGACTGACGGATCAGGACAAACGTCTCGCCGTCCAGGTTGGTGCCAGCAGAAGACGCCGCGTCGCGGGCTTCTGCGTTACGCTTTTCGATTGCTTCACGCTCTGCTTCAAAGCGGGCGCGGTTCTGAGCGTTGGCGATCAGAGCCTTGCCTTTTGGCAGCAGGAAGTTGCGCGCAAAACCGTTCTTGACGCTGACCTCGTCGCCGAGGCCGCCCAGGTTTTCAACACGCTCGAGGAGAATGATTTGCATCGGACAGGTCTCCTTACTTCACAGTGAACGGAAGCAGTGCGAGCATGCGGGCACGTTTGATGGCCTTGGCAAGCTTGCGCTGGTTCTTGAAGTTCACAGCCGTGATCCGAGACGGGACGATTTTGCCCTTCTCAGAAATGTAGCGCTGCAGAAGCTTCACGTCTTTATAGTCGATTTTCGGCGCTTTATCGCCGGAAAACGGATCAACCTTGCGGCGACGACCGAATGAACGGCGAGCCGGAATGTTGGTGATATTGATGCCAGAGGTGTTTCTGGAAGCCATGATCTTGTTTCCTTCCTCTAGTCGTCGCGACGGTTCTTGCGACTCATCATCGGTGATGGGTTCTCGTCGAACTCTTCAACCTTGATGGTCATGTAGCGCATGATGTCGTCGGAAATCCGGTGTTGACGCTCCAGCTCGTGGATCGCTTCGGCCGGGCCGTCGATATTGAACAGGGAATAGTGTCCCTTGCGCTGTTTGTTGATCTGGTAAGAAAGGTTGCGCAGGCCCCAATATTCAGACTTGCTAACTTTCGCACCTTGCTTGTCGAGGAAGCCAGTGAGCTCTTCCATCAACGACTCTACCTGTGCAGGAGAGATGTCCGGCCTCGCAATGAGGACGTGCTCGTATAATGCCATAATGTCTTTCCCAAAGTTCTGGCTTGCGGCGCAGATGGGCGGGAAAACCCTTCCACGATGGCCCCTCTTGTCCGGCTCATTCCGAAGGCGAGGACCGCAAACCTTGCGAAGCGCGTCGTAAAGCGCAGACAGGCGCATAAATCAAGCTGAAATTGCACGCCGAGGCGACGCTTAATCGTCAGTGTTGCCGGTCATCAACGCGGCAATCTCCGAAGCCGGCGTCAATCCGTTCAGGAACCCGAATGATCCAGCGTCCATCAACTCTCGTCCAGCTTTGATCACCGCATCCACGGCGACGTTCGCCAAGGCGCCGCCGACGCTGATCCGCCGGACGCCCATGTCCGCGAGTTCGGCGACCGGGATCAGCCCCTCCTTGGGCCCCAACAGGACATTCACGGGGCGATCAACAGAGGCGAGCACGCTGGCAATGTCTGCCTTGCTGCGCAGGCCAGGGGCATAGAGCACGTCTGCGCCGGCTTCCTGGTAGGCTTGCAGGCGCGTGATCGAGTCGGCGAGGTCACGATCACCGGTGAAGTGGTTTTCCGCCCGAGCGGTCAATGTGAAGGTGAATGGCAAGGCCCGCGCCGCCTCGACAGCCGCGGCGACCCGGTCCTTGGCCAGTGCGATGTCGTAGAGTTGCCCGGCCTGACCCGTATAATCTTCGATCGAGCCACCCACCAAGCCAGCATCTGCCCCGAGCTGAATGGTCTCTGCACAATCTTCCGGACGGTCACCGAAACCGTTTTCCAGATCGGCGGAGACGGGAACATGCGTCGCCGCGCATAAATCTCGGAGGTGCGCGATAACCTGATCACGGCTCAGTTCATAATCGTTGACGCCGGTCGAACGGGCATAGCCAGAGCTGGTGCTGGCCAGGGCCGGGAACCCGAGTCGGGTCATCAGCTTGGCTGATCCGACATCCCAGGGATTGGGAATGATGAAACATCCGCTCTGATGAAGCGCTTTGAAGGTATCGCCCTTGGTTTTCTGGTCGCGCATGGCTGTCTCCGCTTGCGACACGGATCCTAGGCCCGAGCGCAGTTTCGCGCCACCCGATACTTGCTTATGCTGACAGAGCGGCTTAAGCGGGCGCCAAATTAGCGTTAAGGAGCGGATATGAGCGATTTCGCATTTATCTTCCCGGGTCAGGGCAGCCAGTTCATTGGCATGGGCAAGGACCTTGCCGAGGCTTTCCCGGCAGCCAAAGCCGTCTTTGAAGAAGTCGATGAGGCGCTCGGTCAGGGTCTGTCCGGTCTCATGTGGGCGGGGTCTGAAGATGATCTGAAACTGACGGCGAACACTCAGCCCGCCCTGATGGCGGTGAGCGTTGCTGCGATGCGGGCGCTGGAAGCGGCACATGGTTTCGGCGCCAACAAGGCCACGTTCGTGGCCGGTCACTCCTTGGGAGAATATTCTGCGCTGGCCTCTGCCGGAGCAATCTCGGTCGGCGACTGCGCCAAAGTGCTGCGTATTCGCGGCAATGCGATGCAGGACGCGGTTCCGGCTGGCCAAGGCGCGATGGCGGCACTGCTCGGTGCCAGCCCGGAACAGGCGGCAGCGCTCTGCGCAGCGGGCGCGTCCGAAGGGCCGTGCGAGATTGCCAATGACAATGCGCCGGGCCAGATCGTCATTTCGGGCGCCAAGCCTGCCGTTGAGCTGGCGATTTCGGGAGCCAAGGACGCCGGCGTCAAGAAAGCCGTGCTGCTGCCCGTCTCTGCACCGTTCCATTGTTCGCTGATGCAGCCCGCAGCTGACGCCATGGCAGAGGCGCTGTCCAACATCGACATAATGGCACCATCTGCGCCGCTGGTCGCCAACGTTACGGCGACGGCGGGCAGCGATCCGGACGCTATTCGTCAACAGCTGATCGACCAGGTGACGGGGCAAGTGCGCTGGACCGAAACCGTTCAATACATGCACGCAAACGGTGTGAAGACGACAATCGAAGCCGGTGCAGGAAAAGTTTTGAGTGTCATGAATCGCCGTACCGTGCGGGAGTTGGAAGGCCTGACCATGGGCACTCCGGAAGAAATTGCAGCTGTGGCCGAGCGCCTGAACAGCGCGTCCTAGAGGCAGGAGAGGGTAAGAAATGTTCAATCTGAGTGGAAAAACAGCGCTGGTCACCGGCGCCACCGGCGGGATCGGAGTATCAATCGCCCGGACCATGCATGCCGCAGGTGCAGACGTGGTCCTGTCAGGGCGCCGCGTTGAAAAGCTCGAAGCCCTCGCCGGCGAGCTTGGTGAGCGTACCCATATCGCGGTGTGCGACCTGTCCGATCCGGACCAGGCCGATGCGCTGGTCGGTACTGCGATCGAACGGGGCGGCAAGCTCGACATCCTCGTTGCCAATGCCGGCGTCACACGTGACAAGCTGCTGATGCAGATGAAAGATGAGGATTTTCAAGACATTATCCGCGTCAATCTCGAAAGCTACTTCCGTCTGTGCCGCAAGGCGGTTCGGCCAATGATGAAAGCCCGAGGCGGGCGGATTATCGGGATTGCGTCAATTGTCGGCGTCACAGGAAACCCTGGACAGTCGAATTATTGTGCCTCGAAAGCCGGTATGATCGGGTTCACCAAATCGCTTGCGCAGGAAGTCGCGAGCCGCGGCATCACCGCGAACACAATTGCCCCCGGTTTCATCGAATCACCGATGACCGATGTGCTGCCAGACGCCCAGAAAGAGGCGCTTCTTGGTCAGATTCCATCCGGTCGACTGGGGCAGGGAGGCGATATTGCAGCCGCAGCTGTATATCTTGCCTCTGATGAAGCTTCATATGTGACGGGGCAAACCCTGCATGTGAACGGCGGAATGGCGATGATCTAAAAATCATAGCACTTTCCACAGTATGCAGGGCTTGGCGTTGTCACAAAGTGTGTGCTAACGGCAACACCATGGCTCCTGCGAGAGCCTATCCATCAGGCAGTATCAGAGAGGTATCCATGTCTGACGTTATTGAGCGTGTTAAGAAAATTGTTGTCGAGAATCTCGACGTAGAGGGTGACAAGGTTGTTGAGAGCGCAAGCTTCATCGACGATCTGGGCGCTGATTCACTCGACCTGGTCGAGCTGGTCATGGCGTTTGAAGAAGAGTTCAACATTGAGATCCCGGACGACGTGCAGGAAAACATCCGCACCGTCGGTGATGCGGTGTCTCACATCAACGCTCACATCGGTTAGAGGCTGATACATGCGCCGCGTTGTCATTACAGGTATTGGAATCATTTCGCCTCTCGCAGCTAATCGCGAGGCGACATGGGAGCGATTGATTGCCGGCGAGTCCGGCGCTGGGCCGATCGACACGTTCGACCCGGAAAACACTGCGTGTAAGATCGCATTCCAGGTACCTTACAAGGATGGCCGCGGCGGCGGATCAGAAGACGACCCTCACGCGTTTGACCCAGATTCAGTGGCAAGCGCGAAAGAACGGCGCCGGATTGACGAGTTTATTCTCTACGCCATCGGTGCCGCCGACGAGGCGGTTGCGGATTCTGGTTGGGTTGCCGAAACAGTGGACCAGCAGGAACGGACAGGCGTTCTGATCGGTTCGGGTATCGGCGGCCTTCAGAGCATCTACGACTCTTCGATCAATCTTTATGAGAACGGGCCGCGCAAAGTGAGCCCATTCTTTATCCCGTCCGCGCTGATCAATCTGGCTTCCGGCCAGGTCTCGATCAAGCACGGGTTCAAAGGCCCGAACCATTCAGTGGTAACGGCCTGCGCAACCGGAGCACACGCGATTGGCGATTCCGCCCGCCTCATTCAGTATGGTGACGCGGATGTGATGATTGCAGGTGGCTCCGAAGCGGTTATTTGCGAACTGGCGATTGCCGGTTTCTGTTCCGCGAAAGCCATGTCGACGAAATTCAACGACGAGCCCAAACGCGCCTCACGGCCATATGACGAAGCCCGAGACGGATTTGTCATGGGCGAAGGTGCGGCCGTGCTGGTGCTTGAAGAGTACGAGCACGCCAAAGCGCGCGGCGCGAAGATTTATGCCGAAGTGGCCGGTTACGGCCTGACCGGTGACGCTCACCATATCACAGCACCTGCTGAAGGTGCCGAGGGCGGCTACCGCGCCATGAAAATGGCCGCGGGTCACGCCGAGCGTAATCTTGGCCTGACGCTGGACCAGATCGATTATGTCAACGCACACGGAACTTCGACACCGCGCGGCGACGAAGGCGAAGTTGGCGCAGTTGAGCGCCTGTTCGGTGATCACTCCAAGAACCTGTCGCTGTCCGCTACCAAATCTGCCGTCGGGCACTTGCTGGGGGCAGCCGGCGCGATCGAGACTGCCTTCTGCGCGCTGGCCATTCGCGACCAGGTCATGCCACCAACGCTCAACCTGGATAATCCGAGTGTTGAATCGCCAATTGACCTGATTCCACACAAGGCCAAGAAGGCACCTGTGCGGGCAGCGATGACCAATTCGTTCGGATTTGGCGGGACGAACGCGTCCCTGATCCTGAAGCAGGTTGACTAGACACGCGACTAACGCGACCAATCAAGCGCTGGGGCCAATACAGGACTTTGCGTCTGCATGCGTTTTCTAAAAGCACTTTTCGCCTTCGTGATTGTCGTCGCCATCATCGCGGCTGGCGCAGCCGCTTATGGCTGGTACTGGCTGCAAGGTGCAGTCGCCGCGCCTGGGCCCATGGCCAAGGAGTACGAGTTCACGATTGAACGCGGTGAAGCCCTGGCGAGCATCGCCAATCGGCTCGAACAAGACGGATTGATCGCCGACAAACGGATCCTGCGCCTGAAGGCCCGGATCGATGATATCGAAAGCGATTTGAAAGCCGGGTCCTATATCGTTCCGGCCAAATCGAGCGTCGCGGATATCCTCGAGCAATTCATTGAAGGCGATGTGATCGAGTATCGCCTGACCATTCCCGAAGGTTTGACGACGGCGCAAATCCTGAAGCGCGTCGAAGCTGCCACCGACCTCGTCGGCGATTTGCCGGAACGCGCGTTCGCGGAAGGCGTGTTGTTGCCGGATACGTACGCCTTTGGCGCGAATACGACCCGCTCGCAATTTCTTGAACGCATGGAGACGGCTCAGGCCGCTCTGCTTGAGGAGCTATGGCCCGGCCGTCAGGCCGACCTTCCGATCTCAACGCCAGAAGAGGCCATCATTCTTGCCTCAGTCGTCGAAAAGGAAACAGCAGCAGCAGACGAGCGTGGCATCGTCGCGGGCCTGTTTGTAGGACGTCTGAAAAAGGGCATGCGCCTGGAGAGCGACCCAACCATCATCTACGGCGTGTCGCGCGGAGAGCCGCTGTACAATCGTCGCGGCCAACGGCGCACGCTGTATCGCTCTGAAATTGATACCAAGACCGACTGGAACACCTATCAGATTGACGGCCTGCCGAAGACACCCATCTGCAATCCGGGCCGAGACGCGATCGCAGCCGTACTCAATCCCCCGACAACCGAATATGTGTTCTTTGTCGCCGATGGAAAAGGTGGACATCTGTTTGCAAAGACCTATGCCGAGCATCAGAGAAATGTCGCGGCCTATCGCGCTTATGAGCGCGGTGAAATTGCCCGCGAACGGGAGAATTGATGGGTATCTCAGGGATGACAGGCTTCGCGCGTATCAGCGACGAAGCCGAATGGGGCAGCTGGAGTTGGGAAGCCCGCAGCGTGAATGGAAAAGGCCTGGATATCCGGGTCAACATGCCGTCCGGACTGGAAGCCGTCGACCAGTCAGTCCGCAAGGCCGTCTCTACCGCATTCGCGCGCGGCAGCGTGCAAGTCGGTTTGAGGATCGAGCTATCCGGCGCAGAATCCGTGCAGGTGAATGAGCAGGTTCTGCAGACCTTGATGGCAGCCTACGAGCGGGCCGAGGGCGCAATGGCGACCGGGTCAGCACTGGCGACTCTGATGAGCATGCGCGGCGTCGTCGAGGCAGAAACCATTTCGATGAAAGATGTTGCAGAGATTGACGGGGCGTTGGACGCGTTGATCTCGACGGGGCAAGCGGCGATTGACGCGCTGGCAGCCCACCGACGTCAGGAAGGCGCGGATCTCACGGCGTTCTTTGACGGTCAACTCTCCGAAATGACCCGGCACACGTCAGAGGCCATCTCCCATGCTGAAGCCCAGAAACAGGCGATTGCGCAGAAGTATCGCACCCGGATCGCCGAGTTTGACACGGAAGGCATGATTTCTGACGAACGCTTGGTCACGGAAATTGCGGTGTTGGCGGCGAAAGCGGATGTGACCGAGGAACTGGATCGGCTTCAGGCGCATATCGCGCGTGGGCAATCCCTCGTCCAGTCTGATGGTGCGGTCGGGCGTGATCTCGGGTTTCTGGCGCAGGAAATGAACCGGGAAGCCAACACGCTTTGCTCTAAATCTGCATCGCTTGATTTGACGAACGCCGGGCTCGCCCTCAAAAGCGTGATTGATCAGTTCAAGGAGCAAGCCGCGAATGTCGAATAGTGCCGATCAGGATCCTCGTCGTGGCCTCATGCTGGTCATTTCCAGCCCATCTGGCGCCGGGAAAACGACGCTGGCGCGCATGCTGATGAAAGAATTCGACGATGTCGTGCTGTCCGTGTCAGCGACGACGCGAGAACCGCGTCCGAACGAAGTCGATGGCGTTGATTACCATTTTCGCGCCGAAGGCGATTTTCGCGAGATGATTGCCCGCCGTGAGTTTCTGGAATGGGCCAAGGTCTTCGACCGCTATTACGGCACGCCGCGTGCTGACACGGTCGCCCAGCTCGAAATTGGCAATGACGTCCTGTTCGATGTGGACTGGCAAGGCGCTGATGCGCTGCACGACCAGATGCCGAATGATTGTGTGTCTGTGTTTGTTCTGCCGCCAAGTATCGAAGCGCTGGAACAACGCCTCGCCGCGCGGGAAGGGTCTACCCCAGATATGGTCGCCCGGCGCATGCGTGACGCACAGGCCGAAATCCTGCACTGGCGGCGTTACGATTATTGTATCGTCAATGATGATCTCGAAGAGGCCTATGGCAAACTGCGCCGTATCCTGTTGGTCGAGCGCACCAAGCGCCTGCGCGAGCACAAGCTGGAAGATCATGTCCGCCGACTGCTCGGCGAGATCTAGTGAATCACGGACAGTTTGATTGTTCCCGACAGAGATGCGCCGGGGGCGATGATGCGAGCTCCGGATACGTCGGCAGGCAGTTTTGAATTGATTGCATTTGGCGCATGCGTCAGCGGTTCGACGCAGAAGAAGTCTTTTCCAGGCGGGACGAAGACAGTGGCATGCGAAAAGATCGGGTCAGGTTTCAACCGAACGGAATGGGTCGGCCAACTCAGTTCCACAGTGCCGGGCCGGACCGAGTAAGCGGTGTCCAGACAAAGCTGTTCAACGATGCGCGCACGAGAGAGGTCGCCAGGGATCTGGACGGCGGTCGGAACATTTTCGCCTGTGCTCGTCTCCGGGGTCCATTTGTGGGTCGTCGGAAGGATCAGCGTCGCGCCTTCGCGTGGAAAATACGGGTGCCAGCCAATTCCGGCCGGCATCGGTCGCGCATCCAGATTGTGGAGTGAAAGCTCGACATTGAGTGCGTTGGTGCCAAGGCGGAACGTCTGGCGCGCTTCATAATCCCATGCCCACGCGTCTGAATGATGCCGATAGACGAGGGAGATGGCGGTTTTCGTTTGCTCTTCGATTTTCCACACATCCTGCCAGCCATGGCCGTGAATGGCATGTGGCTCCGGTGGCAGATTGGCGTGCAGCTGGATTTTTTCGCCATTCCAGTCGAACTGCCCATTATGGATGCGGCCGACGAATGGCACCATTGGAAAGGCGGCATATTGAAGAGCGTCAAAGGCGGGTCCGACACGGTCAGGGGCAGGGCGTAACACATCCAGATCGCGGTGCTTCAATCGGCTCAAGGATCCGCCTGCACACGGATCGATTTCGAGCGTCATGTCGCCTTTAGCCAGTGTCACCCGCATCAGATGCCTCCCGGAACGCGTCTGCGAGCGCCCTGAACTCGGATTGCGTCAGGGTTTCGGCCCGCGAAGTGGGATCAATCTTGCAGGATTCGAGCCACGCAACAGCGTCCAGCTGCACCGTCCTGGCGAGAGACTTCAAGGCCGCACGCAACATCTTTCGACGTTGTCCAAAAGCCGCTGTCGTGACTTTTTCGAGTGTCGCCAGATCGGGGTATTTCCGATCGTCGGGGAGGGGGCTGAACACGGCCACGGCGGAATCGACCTTGGGTGGGGGGCGGAAGGCTCCGGGCGGCAAAGTGAAGGCGATATGAGCGTCACACACCGCTGCAGTCAGCACAGCGAGGCGGCCATACTGCCGATCCCCGGGACCTGCGCAGGCGCGCTCGGCGACTTCCTTCTGGAACATCAGAGCCATTTCGCCGCGCCAAGCGCCGGCCTTGAGCCAATCAATCAGCAAAGGGGTTCCGACATTGTAAGGCAGGTTGGCAATGATCATGACCGGGTCAGAGGCGGCGATGACCGATGGCAGCGATTGCCACTCGACCTTCCGGGCGTCGCGTTCAACCACGCTCAGGCGGCCATCAGCGGCTTCCGGCCAATCGAGCAGGGCAGAGGCGAACCGGGGATCAGCTTCGACGCAAGTCAACGCCTTCGCTCCCATGTCGAGCAGGGCACGGGTCAGGCCGCCAGGGCCCGGTCCGATCTCGAGCACCGTGCGACCATGGACAGACCCCGCCGCTGAGGCGGTTCGACGCAAGATGTCCGGATCGAACAGGAAATGCTGCCCCAGCGCCTTGCGGGCACGGGCCTGGGTGAGTTCGGGACGGTCAGTCATGTGTGCGGGCTCGTAAATCGCTCATCGCCTGCGCCAGTTTCAGTGCTGCAATCAGGCTGTCCGGGCGGCACGTCTGGTTCGCCGCAGCGTCATAGGCCGTGCCATGATCCGGGCTGGTTCGAATGATTGGCAAACCGAGCGTCGTGTTGACGCCGCCCCACATATCGAGCGTCTTGACCGGAATCAGTCCCTGATCGTGCGTCATCGCGATCACCGCGTCATATGCCCCCGACAGCGCTTCGTGAAACACGGTATCTCCCGGACGTGCGTCCGAAATGTTTATACCCTGGGCACGAAGATCTTGCGCGGTGGGATTGATAATGTCTCTTTCCTCGGTCCCGATCGTCCCATCTTCGCCGGCGTGTGGGTTCAGGCCTGAAAATGCCAGTCTTGGTTCGGCGATGCCGAAGCGATCGATCATGGCATGATGGGTGATCGTCGCGATGGACCGGAGATGGTCGGCGGTCAGGTGTTCGGCGACGGACAAGAGCGGGACATGAATGGTTGCCAGGGCGACGCGCAGGCCGCCTCCGACCAGCATCATCACCGGCGAAATTTCATCCTCGTGTGCGCGCGCACACAGATTGGCGATGAATTCCGTATGGCCGGGATGCGTAAAACCGGCGCGGTAGAGCACGGCTTTCGAGATCGGATTGGTCACCATCGCTGCCGCCTGGCCTGTCAGGCAGGCATTGGTGGCAATTTTGATGCTGGCAATCGTCTCCGGCGCGCCTGCGGTCCCTTGCAATCCACTCTTGATCGCTTCGTAGCCATCGATCATCAACGGTAAAACGGGCAAGGCACGGGTAAAAACCTGTGGCGCATCAGACGGGTCGTCAATCGTCTCAACCTCCGCCAGCGGCGCATATAATCGTGGATCGCCAATGACATAGAACGGTGCCAGACGCTCAACGCGGCGTTCGTGCCAGGCGCGTGCGGTGATCTGCCGCCCGCATCCGGCGGGATCTCCCATCGAAACGGCGAGAGGGAGGGCACGTTGCGTCAATGGTCGTTACTGGCGACGAATGATTGTCGCTTCCCGACGAAGGTTGCGCAGGCTTCTTTCAGAAATCATGCCCAGTTGTTCGCTATACAGACGATCTTCGATCTGTTGGCGACTTGGCACCGCTTCGACATCGTTCTTGCGCCCACATACGTACATCACAGCCAGCGTTCCCGATTGTGCGAAGATGTCCGTGGCCTGGCCGATATCGGTGTCCAGAACCATGGCCTTGCCTTCTGGTCCCAAATCCTCGACGTCGAGATCCTGAAGCGCAACCGATCGCAGATTGGCATCGTCTTCAGTCACGGTTTCAATCGCGTCGCAGCCGTCAATGCGGTTGACCGCGGCGCGCAGGGACTCTTCCGAGCCATCATTCACCGTCACCCGCGTCACGTCGACCAGGGTTGTCGCATCAGAGGGGTCGCGCTTGGCGCGCATGTTCATCAGATAGAGGCCGTCTTCGACTTCAATCGGCTCGCTCAGGCCAGGCTCTGCCATGCCTTGCAGAACGGTTTTGCGGGCATCGTCGAAATCATCCAGCACGATCCAGCCCATATCGCCGCCTGTCGCCGCTGTCGGCGCCGACGAGAACCGCTGCGCGGCCACTTCAAACTGGGCGCCTGCGCGCAATTGCTCGAGGATCGAAACCGCCGCGGTGCGCGCCTGAATCTTGTCTTCCGGGGTTGGTGCATAGAGGAAGATCTCGGAGGTCAGGTACTGTTCTTTTTCAGCGTCGGCTTGCAGGCGTTTAAGCTGCTCCTCGATCTGGTTGTCAGAGATGCGGATCCGAGATCCATAAAGGCCTCCCATGATCCGGCGCCAGGCAATGTCGGCGCGAGTCTGATCTTCCAGACTGGCGGGATTAATCCCGGATTGTAATAGGCTTTGAACCAGTGCATCTCGGGTGATGCCGGACTGCTGGGCGAGGCGTTCAATCGACCCGGCAATATCGGAATCGGAGACTTCCACCTCATATTCGGCGGCTTCCTGAAGTTGCAGTTTTTCGTCGATCAACTGTTCCAGCGCTTGCGCTGTGATCTGCTGAACCTGTTCCTGCGTCGGCTGCCGGCCGCCCAGACTAAGCAGCAACAATCGCGCACGCTGGCGTACATCGGTAAAGGAAATTGGATCGTCATTGACGACAGCAACGACGCCTTCGATTTGTTGCACTTCCGGAGCTGTCGCAGCGTCTTGAGCGGAAGCGAGGGCACAGCCAGCGATCGCCATGAGCGAAGTCAGCGCAATTGTCCGTAACATACTCTATCTCCTGCGGCAGATGATTCATCGCCTTCTAGCAGCCGGAACATAACGGTTGCTGAACAATGCGCAACGCACGTGGCTGTAATGTGTCGATACTGCGCTGTAATGTTAATCGACGTCGTTCGAACCGAGCCCGCCGAGCGTTTTCAGCGCGAAGCGGAACTTAATCGAATCTGTCGGCCCCAAGGTGCGATCAAGCGCTTCGGAACGTTCAAATGAGATCTCGAAACGCGAGCAGTCATCTTCATAGGCGACACCGATTGTCTGGCTGATATCGCGCGGATCAGAAGGATTACCAAGCGAATCGACACGGCCGGAAATGTCCCGGCTCAGCCCGTACAGGAAGTAGTAATTGTCGGTGACCTTGAAGTCGGCGCGGACCTGGATGCCCTCGTCATCGAGGCCGAAATTCGTGATGTCGCCGTCGATGCGATAATATCTGGCATTGCCGCGGAAGCGCCAGAAATTGGTGTTTACGCGTGCGTCGATACGATTGAGCTTAAGATCGTCATCATCCAGACGCACCCGCGTTTCGATCCGGAGAGGATTGCCGAAATCGGCAGAAATGCCTGCGACCCAGTCTGACACCGTGCCGTCAAGGTTGGAGCCGACATCGAACACCGGATCGCTCATGTCGCGCCAGCGCCGCCCGCCCAATGCCGAGATCGACATGCCGTTTTTCCAGCGCGCCGTAATCGATGTTCCAATCGAGGCCTTGCTGCCGCCTTCATAGGTATCATAGCCGGAGGCCGCATTTGCTTCGAACAGTGAGGTTTCATCGAGTTCGTAAAACAGGCTGTCTTCGATCGGAATATCCGGATCATTGGTACCCGACGTGCCATAAGCCACCATCGCTTCCGGCTCGACGATCAGGTCGACATGCTTGCCCGGTCGAAACAGGGGATAAGAGATTCTGGAGCCAATACTGGCAACACCGCGCGAGATTTCATCCGACGCGCCGGTAAAGGAATTGTCGATCTGGTAGTAGTCGAAGCGGCCTTCGGCGAATGGATTGACCAGTACGCCGCCGGGCAGGACGTGGTGATTGCTCCACTCGGCGCCGCCAGATCCGCGATAGCTGTCTATGCCGAGTTTGCGATCCAGAATCGCGGTAGAACCTGACAAGGCGACCGTACCGTATTCCTTCAGATCAAACAGTTTTTCACCGTACATCAATGGCAGCGCCTTTGGCAGACGGTCATCCGTGTCATTGTTACGATTGGTCTCAAACGTCAGCAGCGCGCTGTCGAAATACCAGTCCTGACCCTGCGCCTGCGTATACAGCTGATTGAGCAAGTAACGCGGTTGACCCGCATACAAGCCGCGTTCGTCATTCTCGCCTTCGATATCGTATCGACGCGTATAGAGGTCGTCGCTGACCTGTTCGATGGCGAAGCCCCAGCGCCAGCCAGGACGAATGGCAAAACCGCCATCGGCGAAAATGTGCCCGCGCCATTCCTTCTCGCCAAATTTCTCCCCGTCTGAGTCAAACTCCTGCTCTTGGGTCAGGCTGAATTCCGCGTTGACGGTCCCGGACCAGAAGCGTTTGCGATATTGTGCTTCGACCAATGGGTTCACATTCGCCATCAGCTTGGGCGACACCGTCAAGTCGGAATATGGTGAGATCGCCCAGTAATAAGGCTGCTGGTAATAGGCTCCGAGCTTGGACGACGTCCCAAAATCAGGTGGAAGTAGGCCTGACCGGCGTTCTGAAGTCGGATCTGGATGCGCAAAATACGGCATGTAGAAGACAGGAACGCCGCCAATCTCCAGGACCGCATCCCGATAGGACATCATTTGCGAGTCTTGGTCGAGGACGGCGCGCCGGGCTCGCAGCGCCCAGGTTGGACGATCATTCTCGTCACAGAGTTCGCAAGACGTATAAACGATCTTCTCGACCGCGTTGTAGCCTTCCGCCGTGCGGACCGCGGATTCTGCGATGGCGATACCGCCCTCAGCTGTACGGGTCGAAAACCCGATCGCATATCCATCCAGGAGGTTGCTGCTGGTCTCGATCTCGTCCGCAAAGGTCTCCGTCCCTTCGACATCCAGAATGACGACATTGCCTGTGGCACGAATGCGATCAGAGTTGCGGTCATAGATCAGGCGATCAGCGCGCAGAACGCGGCCTTCATACTTCGCCTCGACATTCCCTTCGGCAATCACCGAATTATCGGTGTCATTGACGTAGATATTATCGGCATCGAGGATGACTTTCGGATCTTCCTGTGGTGCTTGCGTGTCGGAGGTCTGCGCCAATGCGACAGGCGTCTGTGCCAGCGTCGCCGCAAACAGCAGGAAACTCGTCCACTTGTGCATTTTTGGCGACTCCGAACTCTTACACTCTAGTCGCATACGCTGTGGCTATCTCAGCGTCCAGCCGCCGATCCCGCGATTGATGTGAAATATCAGTCAGTTGTGTCTTTAGTACGTCGCTTATTCGAAATTGCGCGCGGCCAGTCCGCCGGAATAGGTGAGGGCGCGCCCTTGCAGTTCCAGCTCGACCAGGATGACTCGGCAGCGATCGATGCCGACATTGGCCGCGCGCGCAATGTCATCAATCAAGGTTGGCGTTGGCCCGAGCGCGGATAGCACGTCGTCGATCTGTTCCTTCGGTATCGGGGTCGCTGGAGTGTGAGGAGAGCCGAACCTTTCTCCGCTGGGGGCTTCCAGGCGCCGTGTCTCCGGACGCGACAAGGCGGCAATCACATCATCTGCATTGCGTACCAGCGTGGCGCCATCTCGGAGCAATCTATTTGTTCCGGCGTATCTCGGGTCGAGCGGCGATCCGGGAACGGCAAAGACGTCGCGATTTTGTTCAAGTGCCGTGCGGGCGGAAATCAACGACCCTGACCGTTCGGCGGCTTCGATCAGGACGACGCCCTCCGCCAATCCGGTCACGATCCGATTGCGGCGCGGAAAATCGTTGGCCTTGGCGCGATGCCCGAAAGGGTTTTCGCTGAGCAGCAGACCTTGCCGGGCAATTTCACGATACAAAGCTGCGTGCTGCCGCGGGTAGATGTGGTCAACGCCGCCTCCCAGCACTGCAATCGTGCCGCCATCGAGACTGGCTGTGTGCGCTTCACCGTCAATTCCTCGCGCGAGCCCGGAAACGATCACGAACCCGGAATCTGATAAATCGCCGGCAATGTCTCTCGCCAGTTTGCGTCCCGCAGCCGACGCCTGGCGGGCGCCGACAATTGCCACACAACGCCTTTGCGCCAGTTCGATATTCCCGAGGCATGACAGGGTGGGCGGCGGCGCTGGAAGGTGGCCCAGCATGGTTGGATATCGCGGATCATCGGACCGGATCAGGTCGGCACCATAGTTCGAAATCAGATCCCACTCGCGCGCGATGTCCGTTCTGTCAGGGATTTTGGGAGCTGTACCAGGCGGTAAAATTTTCGGCAGGGCGCGCAGGGCCTGAGCCGCGGAGCCGAATTGCGCAAGCAACTGGTAAAACGTGACCGGGCCAACTCTGGGCGTTCGGGAGAGCTGCAGCCAATCCAGGGTCTTCTCAAAGTCTGGTCCCCCAGATTTGTCAACTATTTGCCTTTGCTCCCAAACTTGGGCTCGCTGCCATTCAGCAAGCGTTTGATATTGTCTCGATGTGTCCAGAACACCAGAATGCTCAAGGCCAGCAGGACGGCGGCTGCAAACCGGGTTTCGCCTAACAGATAGGCACCCAGCGGAACACAGGCGGCAGCGACCAACGCAGCCAATGAAGAGATCCGAGTGATGACGAAGACCAGCAGCCATGCCGGTGCCCCGATCGCAAGCGCCAACGGCGATGCGAAGGTCAACAATCCGGCATAGGTGGCGACGCCCTTTCCGCCCTTAAACCCGAGCCAAATCGGATAACAATGCCCCAGGAAAGCGAAGACGCCTGCAATGAGGCCGATGTTTCGTTCGCCCGATAGCAGGGTCAGGATCAATACCGCCAAACCGGCCTTGAAACTGTCGAGAAGGAAAGTTGCGAGTGCGAGCTCCTTGCGGCCCGTTCGCAAAACATTGGTCGCGCCGATATTGCCGGATCCAATGTCGCGAATATCGCCAAGACCGGCCATCCGTGTGATGAGCAGCCCGAATGGGATGGAACCGAGCAAATAGCCCGCAATTGCTGCAGCAGGAAACCAGATCATCTAACCCTCTTTCTGGGGCTGGTTATGCGGTGGTGCGGATCAGGCCGTCAAGCACTAAGCGCAATACATGTGCGTGTTGAGTTTGGATAAAACCGTTAAAAAACAATCAGAAGTCGCAAGAAGCGGAGGGTGTTGTCTGGCCAATGGCGACACCAGCGGTCAGATCCTGGCGATGATGTTGAGAGCGGTCATCGTCTCTGCGCTCAGATAGCCGACGCTCAAGCCATTCGTCTGTTGGAATTGTTCCAGCGCTGCTTGTGTCTGCGGGCCGTGCAGGCCGTCCACAGCCGCGGGAAAGCCTGCCTGGGTCAGGGCCGACTGCGCCGCGGCGATTGTCGTTTGCGGCGCAGCGCCGGGACAGTCGCGCGCTGCGCACGGCTCTATGGGGACACCTAGCGCAACGAAAGATTCGACCGTCATGTATCCGCGTAACAGGCCTTCATCGTGTTGAAAGCGCTCCATCGCGCCCTGGGTTTCCGGGCCGTATATCCCGTCAATCTTGATCAGGTAGCCACGGCCAACCAGTGCGGACTGGAGCGCGCTCACAGTGCTGCGGCTGGCATGTTGATCACAGACGACTTCGACTTGTTTCAAGTGCGATTCCTGGCGCACAATCGTGCGCGTGACGTCCTGATAGAGCGCCGGCACGTGTTCGGTGACGTGGCTGGCCGCCTGCATCTCGCGCTGCATCGGGAGGGCGGCATATTGCGCGGAAACCGGGGCACGGCGGGCGAAGGCGGGGCGTTTGAGCACCTGTTTGGCGACGGTCTTGTAGCGCGCGGGAATGAGTTTCGTCTCGGTCCGTTCCGGCGACACCATACGTGAATGGCGTACGGATCGTTTTTTAGCCGGAATCTTGACCTTGCAGAGGATTTCGCCGGAAACGCGTCCGGTGGTATCTGTAATACTTGCTACAGATTGCGACAGTTTCTGACCATAAAGGCCCTTGCCGCGCTTCCATACGGTTTTTGCTGGCTCGACGATCACGGTTTCCGTCCAGGTTTCGTATTGGGCCGGAATTTTAACCTCTACCGTACGCTCCGGTTCGATCAAAACCTGTTCAAAAACCGTGGTGTAACGCGGAGGAGCGACGTGAAAGTCGATGCGGGGGTCCTTAACCATAACCCGCAGGCGAAAAGACTCGTAAACCGCCGGAATGTGACGCTGGCGTGTCGAGGCTGGACGGATCATGACACGGTCCGACACAGTTTCGAGGTGCTGCGGCGTCTGAGCCTGCGCGTAGCACCGTTTTGTCGGGTCCGGCGCGACATAGGTCGATGTCGGGATCGCGTGTGCGCTGCCAATGCCGGCCAGGAGCCCGCACATCGCGGCAATCAGGAAACGAACCGGTGTGCGCATCATCACCCCAACAAGCTTGGTCGAGAGAGTACGTCCAGGGTGTTGAGCGGCAGTGACCGAAATCGATAAAAATCGATCGATCTGTGTAGATCTGAGCTGGATCGAAACCGATGCAGGCTGGACGACAGCAGATTCACAGATGGATGATTTCCAATTCGTAAAGAATCTCGTTTGACTTGCGTGAAACCTTCTGACGTAATTGATACGAAACCGTAATAATCGCACGAATGTGCAAATCAGGCCGTACGAATGTCCAATACTGCAGAGCAACGCAAGCCGGGACCGCGGGGCGCGAACCGTGAACGCATCCTTCGGGCGGCGCTGGACATCATTTCCAAGCGCGGCGTCGACAAGGTGACGCATCGCGCGGTGGCAGCCGTCGCCGGAGTCTCGCCTGGGACGACGACTTATCACTTCGCCACCCGTGAAGATCTCGTCCGTGACGCCTTTTCGCTCTACATCGATGATTATCAACGCACCCTGGTCGAGACCCTCACGCATCGCCCCGTTGAGACGCGGGAAGATTTCGTGCGGTTTCTCGGCGGCATGACGACGCTCAATCCGGACCAATCCGGTTTGGAGGCGATTGAGTACGAAATGGTGCTGTTTGCGGGTCGGGATGATGCTATGCGAATGCGGGTCGCGGCCTGGTCGCGAACGCTGGAGAGCTGGTTGTCGGACCCTCTGGAGCGTCTCGGCGCCAGTCGCCCGCTCGAGGCTGCGCGTATGCTGGTCGCGATGTCGCGGGGCAGCGAGTTCGAAGTGTTGTCACGCAGCCAAGAAATTCATCGCGAACAATTCTCGGCGCGATTGAGTGCCTTGCTCGACGCCGTGCTGCGCTAGGCCGATTGGTTGGCCAGGCGATCTAACGCCGTCTGCAGGATGATCGCCGCTGCCGACGCATCAATCGTCTCGGACCGGCGTGCCCGCGTCATGTCTGCCGCCAGCATCGCGCGTTCAGCCTCCGCGCTCGACAGACGCTCATCCTGAAACGCCAACGGGATGTCGCGAAACGCGAGGATATTGTGAACAAGCGCCTTGGCCGCCTGAACCCGAGGACCCGACGTGCCGTCGAGATTGAGCGGCAATCCAACGATCAGACCGACGCTCTGGCGGGCATCATAAATCTCGAACAGGCGCTGCAGCGCCGGCCGCAATTTTTTCCCTCTCGGGATGATTTCGACTGGTGAGGCGATCAGCCGCGTCGTGTCACTGGCCGCAAGACCAAGTGATTTTGATCCCGGATCGAGACCAAGCAGGGGCCCGGTGACGGGCAGATCTTGTAAATTGAGTTCAGGCATGGGCTTGTCTTGCGCTTCACTGACGCGTATCGCTGCGCCGGTCAATTGGAGTTGCTGCCCTATGAGCGTCACGAAAGATGATGTCCGCAAGATTGCCCGTCTGAGCCGGATCGCGGTTCCGGAAGAGAATCTCGATGCCCTGGCTGAAGATCTCAGCGGCATCATGGGCTGGATCGAGCAACTCAATGAGGTCGACATTGAAGGCGTCGAACCGATGACCTCCGTGGTCGCGGCGAAACTGCCAATGCGCGAAGACAAAGTCACGGATGGCAGCATTCAGGAACAAGTGCTCGCGAATGCGCCGAAATCCGATGAAGGCTTCTTCGTTGTGCCGAAAGCGGTCGAGTAGGTCTTACTCGACGGACGCGGTCTCGATCGTATCGTCAGCTGCCGCTTCTGCGTCGTCTTCGTCTTGGGATTCTTCCGCATCGGGATCCCATTCATAGATCGCTTTGACCCGGCACGATTGATGGCCGATGTCACGCTTGTCGAATCCGAAGGCGCTGTCGGAGGCGAAAATCTTGTCGCCCTTGCTCAGGCAGCTGGTGAAAGAATTAATTGCCAGCGATTGTGCCCAGTCGAGGTCGAAGCAGCCGGGGAAGGTCTCGACCAGATAGCGGTCGCGGCCTTCACGGATCACAACGGCGCGTTTGGTGGTCTCTCCAAAGCCGTCAATCGTGTTGGTGAAACAGACTTTTTTGACTTCCTCGCCGCGACGAATGTCATTGGCGAATACGGCGTCCGCGCGGGCCTGTTCACGCTCGGCAACAGCCTCTGGTGAGGTGTCGGTTGCGCATGCGGATACGGCAAGTAGCAGGACGGCGATAGCAGTACGATGAACAAGCATAGTAGCTCCTGTTGCTAGTAATGAAGGTGCGTCCCTGTTGTCAGTAAATCACAGGGTAGATGAATGATCGACAACAAACTCGGTTTCCAACCGCGTTTTGGACTTGCTTCACGCGGCCAAGGCGGCATACGAAAGCGCGGATTTATATGTATAGAGGTGATCGCATGAGCGAGCTCACAAAACTGACGCTGACAGGCGCTCTCGACGGGTTGGAGAAGGGCGAGTTTTCGGCTGTCGAACTGACCCAGGCCTTTGTCGATACGATTGCCGCGTCCAATCCCTCATTGAATGCGTATGTGGTCGAGACTCCGGACCTGGCGCTGAGCATGGCCGCCAAATCCGATGAGCGGCGGGCCGGCGGCAAGGCCGGACGTCTCGATGGCGCCCCGCTGGGCATCAAGGACCTGTATTGCACCAAAGGCGTGCGCACCACGGCCTGTTCCGGGATCCTCGGCGAGTTCACTCCGACTTATGAAAGCACGGTCACGCAGAATCTCTGGGACGAGGGCGCGGTCATGCTGGGCAAGCTCAATATGGATGAGTTTGCGATGGGATCGTCAAATGAGACGTCACGCTTTGGCCCGCCCGCCAACCCATGGCGCCGCGGCGATAGCAACGCGACCCTGACGGCCGGCGGCTCCTCCGGCGGATCGGCCACGGCTGTCGCATCGGATCTTTGCCTAGCGGCGACGGCGTCCGATACAGGCGGATCCATTCGTCAACCAGCTGCATTTACCGGGACAGTTGGAATCAAGCCCACTTATGGCCGCGCGTCGCGCTATGGCATGGTGGCGTTTGCCAGCTCGCTGGATCAGGCTGGCCCAATTGCCAAGACCGTGGCTGACGCGGCGCTGCTGACCGAGATCATGTGTTCTCATGACGACAAGGATTCGACTTCGCTCAAGGTCGAAACGCCAGACTGGACCTCTGAAGTCGGAAAAGGCGTCAAAGGGATGAAAATCGGCGTGCCGAAAGAGTACCGCGTCGATGGCATGCCGCAGGAGATTGAAGATCTCTGGCAGACAGGCATTGAATGGCTAAAGAAAATGGGCGCCGAGATTGTCGACGTGTCACTGCCGCACACCAAATATGCGCTGCCAGCCTATTACATCGTGGCGCCGGCTGAAGCATCGTCCAATCTCGCCCGTTATGACGGCATGCGCTACGGCGCGCGCGTGGCCGGCGACAGCCTGACCGACACGTATGAGGGCACACGCGCTGAAGGGTTTGGGGCTGAGGTCCAGCGTCGCCTGATGATCGGCACCTATGTGCTCTCGTCAGGGTATTATGACGCCTACTATCTGCGCGCTCAAAAGGTCCGCACCCGCATCCTGCAGGATTTCGAAACCGTCTTCGCAGATGTTGACGCCTTGCTGACCCCAACCTGCCCAAGCGCGGCCTTCGCCTACGGTGAGAAGACCGATGATCCGGTACAGATGTATCTGAATGACATCTTCACGGTGACGGCGAACCTGGCCGGCCTGCCGGGCATCTCTGTGCCTGCCGGCGTCGACAATGACGGCTTGCCGCTTGGCTTGCAGGTCATCGGCAAGGCCCTCGACGAAGCTACATGTTTCCGAGTCGCCGGCGCGTTGGAAGAAGCCGCTGGATTCGTCGCGAAACCCGAGAAATGGTGGTAAGCCGCTGAGATGAGCCCCCGCACACGCTTCTGGATCATTGCTGCTGTCGCTTTCGTGATCAGCTGCGGGATCGTGCTGGTGACGGCTTATAGCATCGGCGCCGATCCGTTCCATCCAAGGTCCCGGCACATCTGGGCCCTGTCCTTGATTGCCGCGGCCTATGCATCGATCCGAATTGCGATGGTGGTCAACAAGTTCATAGACGCGCAAGACGCCAGCGAAGGCGGTTCGGTGCTGAACGGCCTCCCATTCTTCGGAAAAAAAGACCACGCCATCGATCGCCGCCTGGCCGAACGCCGGGCGCGGGTTGAAGCGGCGCAGAAGCGAAGTAAAGACATAACAGATTCAAAAGAGGATGCTAACGATGAGTGAGCGCCCGACATATACGCTGAAAGGTGACACCGGAGACTGGGAAATCGTTCTCGGTTTGGAAGTTCACGCGCAGGTTTCCTCGAATGCGAAGCTGTTTTCCGGTGCGTCTACGAAATTTGGGGCCGAGCCGAACCAGAATGTCTCCCTGGTCGATGCGGCGATGCCTGGCATGCTGCCTGTGATCAATGAATTCTGCGTCGAACAAGCGGTCCGGACCGGGCTCGGCCTGAACGCACAGATCAACAAGGTCTCTCGCTTCGACCGAAAGAACTATTTCTATCCAGACTTGCCGCAAGGCTATCAGATCAGTCAGTTCGAGCACCCAATCGTCGGCGAAGGGGTGATCGAAGTGGATGTCGAACCGTCGCATGGCGACCCGGCGTATGCCTTCCCGGTCCGGATCGAACGTCTGCACCTGGAACAGGATGCCGGCAAGTCGATCCATGATATGGATCCTGGCGCGACCTATGTGGATCTAAACCGTTCGGGCGTCGCCCTGATGGAGATTGTGTCGAAGCCGGATATTCGCACGCCGCTGGAAGCCGCGGCTTATGTGAAGAAGCTGAAATCCATCGTCGTCGCCCTTGGTACGTGTGATGGTGACATGGAAAAGGGCAACCTGCGGGCAGACGTCAACGTCTCTGTGTGCAAGCCGGGCGCTTACGAAAAATTCCGCGAAAGCGGCGACTTTGGCGAGCTTGGCACGCGGTGCGAGATCAAGAACATGAACTCGTTCCGGTTCATCCAGGCGGCAATCGAGTTTGAAGCCCGGCGCCAGATCGAGATCATCGAAAATGGCGGCAGCGTCGATCAGGAAACCCGCCTGTATGATCCCGACAAGGGCGAAACCCGCAGCATGCGCTCGAAAGAGGATGCGCATGATTATCGCTATTTCCCGGATCCGGATCTTTTGCCACTCGAAATCGACGATGCCTTCATTGAGGGCATTCGAGTCAATCTGCCGGAATTGCCGGACCAAAAGCGCGCCCGGTTTGAAACCGAATACGGTCTGTCGCGATATGATGCCGGGGTTCTTACCGCGGATGCCGAGAGCGCTGATTTCTATGAGACCGTTGCCAAGGGGCGCGATTCGAAACTCGCGGCGAACTGGGTCACGCAGGAATTGTTTGGTTATCTTAACAAGGCGGAGCTGGATCTCGGCCAGACGCCGGTCTCGGCTGTGCAGCTGGGCGGTCTGATTGACCTTATCAGCGGTGACGTCATCTCTGGCAAGATTGCCAAGGACGTGTTCCAGCGCATGATTGATGGGGAAGGGGACCCGGCCGACATCGTCGAGACACACGGCTTGAAGCAGGTCACGGATACCGGCGCGATCGAAGCGATCATCGACGAGGTCATCGCCGCCAATCCGGAACAGGCGGCAGCTGTAAAAGAGAAACCGAAATCAATGGGCTGGTTTGTCGGTCAGGTGATGAAAGCCTCGGGCGGCAAGGCCAATCCACAGGCGGTCAACAAGATCCTGCGCGAAAAGCTCGGGCTCTAGTCGCCCTCCGGGAGCAACATGCCACAGCCAATGCCCTTGAGCACGGCGCTGATGCGATTGTTGACGTCAAGCTTGGCATAGATGCGCCTGAGCATCGTATCGACGGTGTTTTCGGTCACCCCGAGGCGTTCCGCGATGACCGTGTTGGGGAGCCCGGCTGCGACGAGCGCCAGGGCTTCCTTTTCTCGCGGGCTGAGCGGCTTTTCCGGGGCATCATCATTGATGTGCGCCAGTTCGAAATAGCGATTGTGGGTCTGCAGGCAGACAAACTGGATCGCGATCAGTTGATTGTCGGTCAGATCCAGCGTCCGGCCATGACTGGCGAGACTGAACACGGCGAACGTTCCCATTGGGCCGAAGACGGGCACCGCGAGACCATCCAGCAGTCCAGCCTCCTTGTGCGCTTCGAAGATCTGTTCCTGCTGTGCATTCAGTGTCCGGTGCTTGCGCACATCGCCCCAGTGAAAGGGGCGGGATTCCTTCAGGGCTTGTTGGATGATCGGATCGAACTTCGCGAAATGCCGCGTAATGTATATTTTGGCGAAGTCTGACGGAAAGTTCTGCCGCACGAGCCCGGCTTCTGGCGGAATCGCCCGCATTTGCTTGGACATAATGAAATATGCGCCGTAGCGGATGCCGAGCTCGCTCACAAATCGATCGAAAGCACGAAATAATTCGTCCTCCGATTCACACTGTTGAGTGTGCTCGATATAAGTTTCCAGCGTAGGCATCGTCCCCTCGCGGTGGAGAGTTTATCATATTACTCTACGCAAGGGCGAATTTTATTTGCGATTTCTTCGAGATTGGCAAGGTCAGCCATTTGCCCGCCAGCATGTCCACGCAGAGACTGGCCTTCCCAGCGCGGGATTATGTGGAAGTGCAGATGGAACACAGTTTGGCCTGCGGGCGCGCCGTTGAACTGCGTGACCACCACGCCATCAGGCGTAAGCGCCTGTTCGACACCACGCGCTACATGCTGAACGCGGGCCATATAATCTCCGAGCTGTTCGGTCGGCATGTCCAGAAAGTTACGGGCCTCAACCTGTTTCGGGATGACCAGCGTGTGCCCTTCCGCTTGCGGGAACACGTCCATGAAGGCGAGGGCGATCTCGTCTTCATAGACTTTTACGCTCGGCATCTCCCCGCGCAGGATCTTGGCGAAAATATTGTCCGGGTCATAATCGGCGTGGAGGGTCATATTTGCGGGTCTTTCTTCGACAGCTCGGCTCGCGTGGTTAGCAGCTCCCAACCGATAATCAAACCAATCATGAAAACGAAAACAATACCGTCAATGCCTGCGGGTGGCGGTGAAATGCCCGACTGGTAGGTGAAGGCAATCAAGGCCTGCGGATCATGATCGACCTCAATCCAATTCTTGGGGACGACATAATCCAGCCAGATAATCAACGCACTGCCGAGCAATTCCACTACGCCGAAATAGATCAGCAGCATGCTGACCGCCAGCCAACGCCGCTTGTTTGGGATGGGCTCACCGTAACCGCCATGTTCTATGAGCTCTTCGGGTGCTTGATTCACACAGTCCTGGATGAGGGTTTTCGCCGTTTGATAATCCGCACTCAAGACACGAATATGGACCCCGCCGATTGCGGCGACCGAGCCCCAGTCGATGGCAGCGTATTCGGCATTATCGAGTGCAGCCCAAACACCGTGACTGCGAAGAAGCCCAGCGCAGATATGTGCTTCTTCGAGCGTCGCGCACCGTCGGATGATCGCGCTGCCGCTCACGACTCCCTCTTAAACGGCGTGCGTTGATTCAGATAATGGTTTTCGTGCTGTACGGCCTGGCGTTCGCGGTTGAGGTAGTCGCCAATCGCGTCTCTGAGGCCCTTGTGCGCAATCCAGTGGGCGGAGTGGGTCGTGACAGGGGCATACCCGCGCGCCAGCTTGTGGCCGCCTTGTGCGCCCGCCTCGACGACTTTGAGACCATGTTCGATCGCAAAATCGATGGCCTGATAGTAGCAGGTCTCGAAATGCAGGAAGGGGCGGGTGTCGATACAGCCCCAATAGCGGCCATACAGAGTCTCTGACCCGATCAGGTTGAGCGCACCGGCAATCGGGCGGTCGTCATCATATGCCAGGATCAGCAGGATATGCTCTGACAGGCGGTCCCCGAGCAGGCGGAAGGTCTCGCGATTGAGATAGGGGTAACCCCATTTGCGCGAGCCTGTGTCCATGTAGAACTCGAAAAAGGCATCCCAGTCGGCCTCCTCGATCTGATCACCGGTCAGGTGCCGGAAGTTGAGCCCGGCCTGGGCCTTTGCCCGCTCCTTTCGCAGGTTTTTGCGCTTTGACGAGGACAAGGCGGCGAGGAATTCATCGAACGAGTGATAGCCGTCATTGCGCCAGTGGAATTGCTGGTCATTGCGGATCATCAGGCCAAGCTCTTCAGCGCCCGCGGCCTGGTCCGGGGTCATGAAGTTCACATGCAAGGACGAGAATTCATTCTGCGCCGCAACCTGTATCGCGGCCGAGAGCAGGGCATTGCTCAGTCGCGTCTGGTCCGGCCCTGGCCGGGTCAGCAGGCGGCGCCCGGAGACCGGCGTGAACGGCACTGCGCCGAGCAGCTTTGGGAAATATTGCCCGCCGGCGCGCTCATAGGCCTCGGCCCAGCTGTGATCGAAGACAAACTCACCCTGGCTGTGGGTCTTGGCATAAAGCGGCATGGCCGCCATCAACTCCTGATCCGGGCCTTCAATCAGGACATGACACGGCGACCAGCCAGTTTCCGGCAGCGCGGCGCCGGAGGCTTCCATCGCTTCCAGGAATTCCCAGCTCAGAAAGGGATCAAATGGCAATCCAGACGGATTGGCGACGGCATTCCACTTCTCCGGATCGACTTCAGTCAGTCCGGTTATGATTTTCGCTGTGAGTACCGTATCGTCCATGCCGGTCTTATGTAGGCTGAATGTGGCGTTTTGCGACCGCCGGATCGAAGGCTTCGAAGATCTGGCTGTCCGTCAGTGGCACCAGGCGGGCGCATGTGTCCTCATCCTTCACCGTCCAGGCAATGAGCGGCAAGTCCGCCCGGGCTTGCTGCAAGGACGAATGATCCGCGTCGTCGACATGGCAGGCATAATAATCAATCCCCGGCGGCGCGATTTCGGTCAGGTCCTCCGCGCCCGACATGCGCGACGGCACGATCAGCTGTCCGCGCATCAGCTCCGCCGGCAGCGCGGCGACGGCTAATGGCGAAAAACTCATCGCGGCAGCAGGGCCGGAATGGTCCAGCAACATGCCGCCGACCGTCGCCGCGAACGCGGAGGGATCAGTGTTGCCGTCAATCTTGAGTTCGCACAGGAGCGGCGTCGACCGCGGCCAGGCGTCGAGCAATTGCTCGAATGAGATGATCTCGCCGCCGCCGTTCAACGCCGCGCCGATGAGCGTCTCACTGCTTCGCTCCTCAATGTTCCCCGCTTGGGGCGTCATCCGCCCCAGGACAGGATCGTGAAACACGATTGGAACGCCATCGCTGGCGGGGCGGACGTCGAACTCGATCCCCAACCCGGCCTCTGCCGCCGCCAGGCAGGCCTCCAGGCTGTTTTCGGTCCAGCCGCCATCACGCCACAAACCGCGATGGGCGTAAGCAAAGTCAGACAGAGTGAATCGCTCAGCCAATCTCGAACACGCCGTCGACCTCGACCGCGACTCCGCGTGGCAAGACCGGGCTGGCCACAGCCGCGCGGGCATGGCGGCCCTTGTCGCCGAACACGTCAACCATCAGGTCGGAACAGCCATTGATGACTTCTGGCAATTGTTCGAAATCCGGGTGCGCGTTGACGAAACCGCCGAGTTTGACCACGCGGTTGATTCTGGAAAGATCACCGAGAGCGGCCTTGCATTGGGAGATCAGATTGATGGCGCATAGGCGTGCGGCCGCCTGACCCTCTTCCAGGGACAGGTTTTCACCAAGACGCCCTTTCAACAGCCCGTCCGGGCCCGCGCTGACCTGACCAGACACAAACAGCATGTTTCCTGTGATCACGAACGGGACATAGTTGGCGACGGGCGCCATGGGCTCTGGCAAAGTGATTCCAAGCGAGTCGAGACGGGATTCGGGTGAAGACATTGTCGATCCTTTGATGTTCCCCTCGAGCTAACGCTTCCCGCCCCTTTGCGGCAAGAAAAATTCACGGTTTTTGCGATTTCGCCTGCGCCAGCCGGATCGCTCGTCCGGTGACAACGGACGCGTCGCCGAACTTCGAGCGAGCAGCATCGCTCGCGCGTTCGGCTTTGGCTCGTTTCTCGACGCTCGGATCGATTAGATCGCGGGTCTCCCAGCGAGCGTCCTCCAGATGAGATATACCGATGCCGATGAGGCGATAGGCTCGGCCTTGTTGGGTCTCCCGTTCAAGCAGGGGCTTTGCGTGTCTGAACAAGGTATTGGCGAGATTGGTCGGGGTTGGAATGGTCACCGATCGCGTCAGGTTACGAAAATCCTTGGACTTCAGCTTGAGCGTGATGGTCGAGCCTTCAACGTTGCATTTCTTGGCGCGAATCGACGTTTCCTCACAGACCTGCCAGAGTCGATCTTCCAACAGCTTGTAACTGGATATGTCATCGCGAAACGTGCGTTCGGCTGACACCGATTTTCGGATCCCGTCCGTGCGCACTGGACGATTGTCGATTCCCTGGGATCTTTGATGCAGCCACAGGCCTGTTTCACCATACTTTCGGATGAGGTCACGCGCATCGGCCGTTTGCAGGTCGGCGATGACACGAAACCCGTCGCGTTCGAGCTTCTTGGCCAATTGCTTGCCGACCCCGTGAATGGAGACGACGGGTTTGTCAGCAAGCATGTCGACGGCGTCCGTTTTTGACAACAAGGCGAAGCCGCGAGGTTTGTCGAGTTCACTCGCTGTCTTGGCGAGAAATTTGTTTTCTGACAGGCCAATCGAAATCGTGATCCCGATCTCGTCTTCAATCTCGCGGGCCAGGCGAGACAGGGAACGGGCCGGAGCGCCATCATTCACCCGAGTGGTGCCGGACAGGTCGAGAAAGCCCTCATCGATGCTCAGCATCTGCACGCGCGGGCTCAGTGTCTTGAATTTCTGTTGGATCTGTTTTGAAGCGGCCGAATACGCGTCCCGGCGTGGCGGTACAACGATGGCTTCCGGACAAGCTTTCAATGCCTTGAACATCGGCATTGCCGAGTGCACGCCATTGAGCCGGGCGATGTAGCAACAGGTCGTGACGACGCCGCGTTTTCTGCCCCCGACAATCACTGGCTTGTTTTTCAGCTCCGGATTGTCGCGTTTCTCGATCGCGGCGAAAAAGGCATCACAATCGATATGTGCGATCGAAAGCGTATCCAGGTCGGTATGACTGACCACGCGCACGGAACCGCAGCGCGGACAGGCATCCATTGCGCCCGCGACGACTTCATCGCAGTCACGGCAAAGAGAAAGCATGTTTGTTCCTGCCATGTTCCGCGGTTCGGTGCAATTGGAAAAGAAACGTTAACGAAGCGGACGGTACAACGAATCGGGGCAAATACGATCCCCGGTGATTCGGAATCGCGAAGATGGCGAAACAAACCGCTCAGAAAGTCCTTATCGTCGAGGACAATGCGCTGAACATGCGATTGTTCAGTGATCTGTTGGAAGCGAGTGGATATGAAACGCTGCAATGTGCGGATGGCGGCAAGGCGGCCGCGCTCGCCGTGGCTGAAAAACCGGATCTGATCATCATGGATATTCAGCTGCCGGAAGTATCGGGTCTCGACATCACACGGTGGCTCAAAGATGATGAGCGTACCGCCAGTATCCCGGTTCTGGCCGTGACGGCTTTCGCCATGCGCACCGATGAAGTGCTCGTGCGCGAAGCCGGCTGTGAAGGGTATTTATCGAAACCCATTCAGGTCCGCTCTTTCCTGAAGACGGTTGATGACCTGATGCCGAAAGGCCCGGCAAAATGACCGCCCGCGTGCTCGTCGTCGACGATATTGAAGCTAATCGGCGCCTGATCCAGGCGAAACTGGAAGCCCGCTATTACTCGGTCATGCTGTCGGAAAGCGGAGAACACGCGATCAGCAGCGCGATTCACAAGCAACCGGACATTATCCTGCTCGACGTGATGATGCCCGGCATGGATGGCTATGAAGTGTGTCGGCAATTGAAGGCCAATTACGCGACGCGCCACATTCCCATCGTCATGCTGACAGCATTGACCGATCGCGACGACCGGTTGCGCGGACTAGAGGCGGGCGCCGACGACTTCTTGTCTAAACCCGTTGATGATTTTGCGCTGTTCGCACGTCTGGAAGCGCTGCAACGCTACAATGCCGTCGCCGACGAGCTGCGCACGCGCGAGGCGTCAAACCCGCACACGGCCAATCTCACCGAACACGAACTCAGCACGCTGACCAAGCCCGCCAGTATCCTGATCGTCGATCAGAACAACGAAGAAGCCCGTCAGGTGGCAGCCGCCCTGCAGCGAGTCGGCCATCAGGCAGAGACCTGGATTGATGCCCAGGCCGCCGGCGTGAAATTCAAGGAAATCGACATCGTCGTCCTGTCCCTGTCGCGACAGCGGCACGATGCGTTGAAGCTGTGCGCGCAAATGCGCTCATTGCGCGAGGCCCGGAATTTCTCGATCATTGTGACCTGCAACGAGCAGGACCAGAAACTCGGCGCGGAAGGCCTGAGAATTGGAGCGTCAGACATCATCATGACGCCGCTGGATCTGCAGGAATTGCAAGCCCGCGTCGCTACACAAGTGCGGCGCAAGCGTTATATCGAAATCCTCCGCAAGCGTGTGGACACAGGCCTCGAACTTTCAGTGATCGACCAGCTCACGGGCCTCTACAATCGCCGCTACATGCTTGAGCGCTTGCAATTGTGGATGCAGCGGTCGGGGCTCGACGGCAAGCCGGTTTCGATTGCGGCGTTCGATATCGATCACTTCAAGACGGTCAACGATCAACATGGTCATGAAGCCGGGGATCTGGTGTTGCAGGAATTCGCCGAACGCCTACGGACCAATATTCGACCGAAAGACATTGCCTGTCGGCCGGGCGGCGAAGAGTTTCTGGTGATCATGCCGGAAACGCCAGGCGATCTCGCCTATATTGGCGCCGAACGTATCCGCCATGCAATCGCTGCAGATCCGTTCCTAGTCGAGCGAAACAATGAAGAGATCCACGTCACTGTCAGCGCCGGTGTGGCCACGCATTATGGCGAGAACGCGCTGTTGGCAGATTTGCTGCACCGCGCCGACCAGGCGCTGTACAAGGCGAAGGAAAACGGCCGCAATCGGATCGAGAACCTCGCGGCATAAAAAAACCGGACGCCAGGCCCGGTTTCCTTGGAGATTTTGTGGAAGTCAGATCTTACTTGATCTTACCTTCCTTGAACTCGACGTGCTTTTTCGCAATCGGGTCATACTTCCGCTTGACCATTTTCTCGGTCATGTTGCGTGGGTTCTTCTTCGTGACGTAGAAGAAGCCGGTGCCTGCGGTTGAGTTCAGGCGAATTTTGATCGTTGCCGGTTTGGCCATAACGGTGCGCCTTTTGTTAAGGGCTGAAACTCGAAAACGCGTCTAATGATGGGTTGTGAGCCGGAAGTCAACCGCGTGGACGCATCAAATTCTGTCGGCGGAGTGTCCGCTTCGGGTCCAACGCAGAAATGGCGGGCCCGCATCGTCACTTTTCGTCAATCGCTCTTCAATCTCGCCAAGCATGAAGCGCGTGACATTGGGCAGATCCAGCGCCATCGCATCCTTTAATGTCACCCATTGCAGGTCATGCAATTCGGCCCCATCCATGGGCGGACGATCGTCGATCAGGGTCTTTTCGGCTTCGGCCATGAAGAACCGGGCGTCGAACCGCTTGGGGCGATATGGCGGTGTGATGGCGCGACCGATGAACCGTAAGTGCTCCAGATTCGGAGCGATATCGAGCTCATACAGGCGCTCCCAACCGGCCGGCGCCTTACGCGGCATTTCTGCTTCGGTACCGAGCAATAGCCCGGTTTCCTCAAACGTCTCGCGAATGGCGGTCAGCGCGAATGCGCGGGGGATGCGCTTGGTCTGGAATCGCAAGCGCGCCTCTTCCAGCGGCGCCAGTTCACTATAACTCGCCGCACGGCCATCTTGCGGATCAACCCGGCCGCCGGGGAACACATATTTGTCCGGCATGAAATCGTGACGCCCGGAACGTTTGCCCATGAGAACGCGGGGCTGCGCCTGGTCTCGGCGAATGAGAATCAGCGTTGCAGCGTCGCGTGGGCGCGGGCTCGGCGTGTCCGTCAGGATCACTTCCGCCGCATCTTCGCGATCATATGCATTCCCTAGATCTGGCTTGCTCATCGCCGTTTTGCGCCTTTTCCACCGGGCTTTCCCTTGCCTCTGCGGACCTTGCCAGACGCTTTGCGCCGATCATAGCGCTTCCCCCGCGTCCGCGGCTGTAGTTTTTCGCCCGGGCGCCGGGGTTTGGGATCCGAGATGATCTCCAACAGCAGTCCGCCATCCAGCGGCGTCACTTCCGACAAACGCACGTCAACGCTTTGACCAAGTTCGAAACGCTTGCCCGAGCTTTCTGCGACGAGGGCCTGAGCGGCGTCGTCAAATCGCCAATACTCATGTGAGATCCGTGAGGCCGGGCAGAACCCGTCAGCGCCGGTCTCTTCAAGGCGCACGAACAGGCCTGATACGGTGACGCCTGTGATCCGGCCGGCGAACTCGGCACCGACGCGATCCGCAAGGAACAAAGCCAGGTAGCGATCATTGGCTTCGCGCTCAGCGGCCATGGAACGTCGTTCCGTCCGCACCAGATGTTGCGCCGTTTCATCCAGTTGAACGGCTTGTTTTTCGGTTAGTCCGTCTGGTCCGAAATTCAGGGACGCAATCAGCCCACGATGAACGATCAAATCGCTGTATCGGCGGATCGGGCTGGTGAAGTGGGCATACTTTTTCAGGTTCAAGCCGAAATGACCGATATTGTCCGGACTGTAGATGGCCTGGCTCTGCGTGCGCAGCACCACTTCCGAAATCGCTTCAGCATGCTCGGTCTCGTCAAAGTCCGCCAGCAACCGATTGAAGCGCTTGGTTTGCGTCCGTTCCCCGACCGGCCAATCGATGTCCAGCGTTTTCAGGAACTCGGACAGCGCCGCGATCTTGGCATCGGACGGGGCGTCGTGAATCCGATAGAGCAACGGGCTTTTGATTTTTTCGAGTTCCTCGGCGGCGCAGACATTGGCCTGGATCATCAGCTCTTCGATCAGCTTGTGCGCATCAAAGCGCGCCTTGGTACGGATGCCGGCGACCGTCCCATCGTCTGCGATCTCGACGCGTCGCTCGGGCATGTCGAGCTCGAGCGGGCCTCGCCGCTCACGGGACTGGCTCAAGGCGCCGTAAGCGTCCCAGAGCGGTCTCAATACGTCGTCCAGCAGCGTCGCAGCGCGCCGACTGGGCGAGCCGTCAATGGCCTGCTGCGCCTCCTCATAGGACAAGGCACCGGCCGAGCGCATCACGGCCCGCATGAATGTGTGAGAGCGCTTGGTGCCAGATCGGTCAAAGATCATTTCCACCGCCATGCAATAGCGATCCTGACCTTGTTTCAGGGAGCAGGCGTCCGCGCTCAGTTCAAATGGCAGCATCGGCACAACGCGATCAGGGAAATAGGTGGAGTTGCCTCGCTTCAGGGCTTCCACATCGAGCGGACTGCCAGGCACCACATAGGCCGCAACATCGGCGATGGCGACGATGACGCGAAAGCCGTCTTCGCGTTTCTCTGCAAAGACAGCATCGTCATGATCGCGGGCATCGGCCGGATCAATGGTGATTAGCGGCGTGTCACGCAAATCCACGCGGGCAACGTCCGTAGGCTTATGCGATTTGGCTTGGTCGATCACCGCTTCGGGGAATTCAGTTGGGATATCGTGGGCGGCAATTGCCAGCAAAGACGCGGCGCGTGGGTCGTCCTGACGACCAATGATCTCCATGATGCGTGCCCGCACGGGGCCATATCCGCGCTGTGGCATCGGCATGGCGACGACGAGGTCGCCATCCTCCGCGCCGTTTACATCATCCTCGCGGACGTGCAGCTCATGTTTGACCTTGCGGCTCGCAGGCTTGATCCGGCCGCCGCGCGCGGTTCGCAGGTAGACGCCGGTCACGGGGCGTTCGTCGTCGCGCTTTTCGAACAGTTTCATCAATCGCGCCGACCAAGTGCCATTGGATTGCTTGATCCGCGCCAGGCCGCGATCGCCCACGCCTGGGGCCGGCCCGCGCACCTTCTTGGTGTAACCATCGAACACCAGGTCTGGGCCATAAGGGCCGTCCTTCCCGCTGGCGCGGGCGATCAGGTCACCATTGCCATCAACCCGTTCGAACACGATGACGCTGGTCGGTGGCGGGACGTCCGACTGGGCCCAGGCGCGCTTACCGGTCTTGGTCAGCGTCCCGTCAGCTTCCAGCTCCTTCAGGATGCCGCGCAAGGTCTGGCGCTCACGGCCTTTGACTTTCAGCCCACGTGCGATGTCTTGTTTGGATGTTGCGCCTGGATTGTCGCGAAGAAAATCCAGCACTGTCTGTCGATCGGGAAAACTCATGCCGCGCGCCTTACAGGAAGTCGGACAGCTTGGCTTGTCCTAATTGGCAGAAAGGCGGGCAAACAAGTCAACCGGGGTCAACGCAAACGACCCGGCCTGGGCGCCCCAGGTCCCGGTCAGCACTTCATAATGCAGATGACGGGGAATGGGGTAGCTGGCGGTGTTGCCCATCACCCCGATATGCGCGCCCAGGCTGACATTATCGCCGACATCAACCCCATTCGCGAAGGATTCCAGGTGGGCATAGCGAGTGAACACGCCGTCGCCATGATCAATCACAATCATGTTGCCATAGTCATTTCTGTACTGTTTCTCGCGCACGGTTCCAGCGGCGCCGGCATAGACATCAACGGCGGAGGCATTGTGCAGGTCGATGCCCTTGTGGGTGCTGCTATTGCGCGGTCCGAACCCGGACGACAGGCAAGCTTTCTCAACCGGTGCAACCGCGACCTGAACGCCATTGATAGAGGCAAACTGCCGATAGGGGAGAATAAGCAGGCCATCGGTCGGGGTGGGCGCGTTCGAGACCTGAGTCAGCGGGCAGAGTGACAAGCTCGGCTGGAATCGATCATTTGCCGCGGGTGGGACCGGTTGGTTAATTGTCGCTGGCGTATCGGACGGTGGTGTCGGCGCGTCACTCGTGGCGGCGCACGCGCTGAGCACCAAGGCCCCTGCGGTGAAGAGGAGTGGGGTGTAAATGCGGCTGTCCATATCGACGTCTCGCTGTCGCTGACCGACCATTATGGCGTTTTTTGCCGCTTCTTTCTAGTTTTGCTCGTCGAGGTTGAGGCGCATTTCCAAAATGTAAGGCGCGAAACCGACCTTTTCATAGGCGCGGATCGCGGGTGCATTGTCTGGATAAACCGTCAAATGAACCTCCGGCAAATCATGGTGTCGCGCCCAGTCGAACAGGTGATCCAGCACCTGTTTGTTGATCCCCTGACCGCGAAATTCGGGATCAACATACAAGAAACCGATAAACGCATGTTCGCTAGGCTGAACATAATGCCGTGACTGTTTGCGGATCACATAACCGGAACCGACGAGCCGTCCGCCCACCTCGGCGACCGCAACTTCGGCATCATCGTTTTCGATCATGGCGCCGATATCGTAATAGCTGATCGGATCCGGTCGCAGTGTATGGTCATAAGGTCGTTCTGCTGTGATGATCCCTTGCTCGAATTCCATCAGGACAGGTAAGTCGGACGCGCGGGCGCTGCGGATCGATATTGCGGTGGGCATCAGAGGTCCTCGCGATAAACCAGCGTCTTCCATATCGAGGAAAGCGCAGGCTGCCCATCATCTTCTGAAATCAATCAAATGCATATAAAAGCGACCATAAGTTGAATTGATCGACTGTATATCCCAGTATATTCATTCTTCATATTTATATAGAATCAAGTCTGTAAATTGATGTGGAAGCAATTCCTGCATTTCAATTTCAAAATCTGCGTAACCAAACGAGCGGCTCGCCGCTAACGGTGAGAGTGAGGCGCTCCGTCATGTTGAGCCTGGCTCAACGACGTCAAAGAGGCTTACGCATGACCCAGCACCTGACTCTATTGAAACTTTACCAGTGCCAGCATCTTGATACCCTGATCGAAACCACATCGCAGGCATTCGAACTGATTGGCTTTCCTTATGTCTTGCTGAAATGGTGTCCCACACCAGCCTCGGATTCGACCATGATCGCGAACAGCACGCCGGTCTGGAGCAATTTTTCTGCCCGCCTGGGCACGGACGGCGATCGATTGCTGGGGGCATTGACTGACTCAATTCGCGTCGGCTTGCGTGACTTCCATCGCGACACGATTGAACGGCAAACCTGGAAGTCTCACCAGTCGAGCGCGTTCTGGGTCATCGGAGACGCGCCGAAGGAATATTCTCTGTCGCACCATCAAAGGACATTGATCTGTGATTTCGGGCAGAGTGCCTGGCTTGAATTTGCGGCATTGCCTCTGTGTCGGGAACGCGACCGCGTACTGGTGCTGGAAGCGAAGACCCAGGACCCCATCTGTCAGGATGTGGGCCGCTTCGTTGGCAAACTCTTCTCCGTTTTCCTGTCCGTCTATCGGTCCCTTCACGTTTATCCCGCACCGTCCATTCAAGCAGATGGTTCCTGTGCCAACCATCAAGCGCTTTCGCAAAAGGAACTCAATTGCCTGCAATGGCTCGCCGCCGGCAAGACCCTGACCGAAGCCGCGACCATTCTCGGCATTACAGAGCGTACCCTGCGCTATCACATTTCGAACGCGCGCGAGCGGCTCGGCGTTGCGACCACGATGCAGGCCGTCGTTGCCGCGTCGCTCATGTATGGATTCAATCCGAAAGATGCGCGCAAGTCTGTCTATTCCATGTGCCGCACACACCCGTTCAAAACAGTCGCGTCAGGATAGGGTCACCCGCCAGATGCAATTTGAGTCAGCGTCACACGAACGCCGCTCATGGAAACGACTGTCTGAAGCGACAGTCGAAACCACTTCAGTCGTCTCCTAGTAAGAGGGCGGGGCGTATCACCCATCCTCGGGAAGGAGAGAATTGAGATGACATTCAACACCGCGAGCGACGCCTTGCTGCTCATGACAGGCGTTGCCATGATCGGCGTCAATGGACCTGCAGACGCCGCCAGCTCCGAAGAGTCGCGTTATGTGCACGCTTCATGTGAAAGTGCCGATGCTGTTTGCGGTGTCGTCGTCTATGCCGTCGCTGGCGCCTATACGGCGGCATCCGTGCAGTTGAAGGCGAAAAGCACGCAACCGGACTCTCCTGCCATTCACCCGTCCTGCCCGGACATCAACAAGAAGTTCACCCGCGACACGCCCGCTGGAAACTACGACACGTTCATCGTACCTGCGAGCTGTGCCTACAAATTGAAGGTCAGCATCAAGTCCGGAAACAGCAAGGACAAGAATCTATACCTGACCCCAGGATGCCAAATCATCGCTAAGACCGACGGTACGGTCACCTCTAACAGCTGGAAAACGCTGGAAATTTCAACACTCTCTGATGCGGTGCCGACAAATTCGAGCGGTAAGCCCATCGATCCCGCAGGATACAAGTGTGGGAAGCAGAGCGGCGCTGGGTATTAGCAGCGGCGCTTGCTCATAATGCGTGCGAATGAGCGGGTGGGGCGCTCTGTTTGGATACGGAACGCCGACGGCACGTCGTGCCGGATCCGGCTGGTGATCGGATTGGCCCTGATCACCAGCCTAGGCGCCTGTATCGCAGACCCGGATTTTGTCACGGGCGAAGACAAGAAAGACCTCTTGCAGGCGTATCGCGCTCAATCCCAGCAAGCGCTCGAAAGGCGGGCGCATGATGAAGCAAAAGCAATCAGAGTGCTGCGATTAAGCGCGCCCGATGAAAGCCGCCTGCCGCAGCTGTCCGTGGACCTGGTACAGGCCGACTTGAACCGGGTGATGGCCCGGATCTTGTCAGATCCGAACGTCGCCTATCGAAATGTGGACGTACGCTTTCACGGACGCGTCTCCGCCCGGTTTCGGGATCGACCGCTGGTCGAAGGGTTGAACCTCATTCTGGCGGGGACGGGCATTCTTGCGCGGGCCGACGATCAAGTGCTGTCATTCGGATATGACGATGCGGCCACCGACAGTGGCGAAGCGGATGGATCATCACTGACGATCAGTCGCGAAATCGCATTGCGCCACCTGTCTTCGTCGGATGTCGTGACCTTGCTGGAGAACCTCTATCCGCGAGACTATGGCGACGAAGAGAACCTGTCGGTCGGCAACGTACCAGAACTCAACTCGGTGTTTCTCTCCGGCTCGGCCGAGCAAGTGACGGAAGCGGCACACCTTGTTGCGCGCGCCGACCGGCCAGTCGCGCATGTGATTATCGAAGCATTGGTGGTTGATATCGATACATCATCCGTCGAGTCACTCGGCTTGAACTTTGCCGATGGCGCGTCCGGGAGCTTCAGCGCTGTAAGCTTGGTCCCCGGTCAAACCGGCGGCAACCTGGTCGCAACCTTTTCCGAACTTGCCAGCAACGCGGCCCAGGTCACGGCAACGGTCGACTTCCTGGCTGCGCAAAACATGGCGCAAGTGCTCGCAAGACCGTATGTGGCGACACAGAGCACCAAACCGGCAACAATCCAGATCGTCGATGATCAATTCGCCCGAGTCGACACATCTGGAGATGATTCCTCGATTATCACGACTGACTCGATCACCGCCGGGATTTCAATGCAGATCACGCCAATCGTCATGGCGAACAAGTCCATTCGGCTTGACTTGACGCTGGAGGATTCCCGATTCTCGGCCACCGCCGGTGACATTATCGTCGCCAAACAGCGCAGCACAGCGTCGAGTTCAATGATTGTCCAATCCGGTCAGACCATTGTGATAGGTGGCCTGAACTCAAAGTATCGGTTGACGGAGAATTCCGGAATCCCATGGTTGCGACGGATTCCTTTGCTTAACGCGTTCGCGGGTGAGACGGGCGCGGTTGAGTCCCGGATCGAGCTGGTGGTCTACCTCACACCGTACATCTGGATTCCAGGACTGGACACGCCGCTGCCATTGCCGGGCCATCCACCCGTCGCCATGCCAGGCTTGCTGAGCATGGAGACCGGCGGGACCGCTCCAGAATAGGGCCCGATAGGCCTATTTTTTAGCGGTCGCTTTCTTCTTCTTGGTGGTGCGTTTCTTCTTGCCGCCCTTGGCCTCCTTGGCCGCGAGCAGTTCGACCGCCTGTTCCATGGTTACCGCCGCCGGATCAGAGTCCTTTGGCAAGGTGGCGTTGGTCTTCTTGTGCTTCACATACGGCCCGTAACGGCCATCAAGCACCTGGACTGGATCACCGCTCTCAGGGTGCGCGCCCAGGTCCTTCAGCACTTTTGCCGCGCCGCGACCGCCGCGCCCGCCATTGGCGCGCTTGTCGGCAATCAGCGACACAGCGCGATTCAGGCCAATCGTGAACATCTCTTCGACGCTGGACAGGTTGGCGAAGGTTCGCTGGTGCTGCACATAGGGGCCATATCGGCCGAGATTGGCCAGGATGGGTTCTTCATCCTCGGGGTGCTTACCGACCTCGCGCGGAAGGCTGATCAACATCAGCGCCTTTTCCGGGTCCAGCTCTTGCGGCGACCAGCCTTTTGGCAGACTCGAGCGTTTCGGTTTGTCTTCACCGATGTCCATTTCAAGATAGGGCCCGAACCGGCCGGATTTCAGCAATACAGGCTTGCCGGTTTCCGGATGGATGGTGATTTCTTCGCCGTCAGGATTGATCGCGTTTTCGGCTTCTTCCTGGGTCGAGAAGGGGCGTGTGAACTTACACTCGGGATAATTGGAACACCCGACAAATGCACCGTGCCGGCCGAGCTTCAGGCTCAGGTCACCCGCATTGCACAGCGGACACAGACGCGGCTGTTCCTTGACATTGCCGTCCTCATCGACGGGCGGGAATACGTGATGCCCCAGCGCATCATTGAGCACGTCGAGAACCGCAGACACCCGCAATTCCTTGGTGTCATCAATCGCGGCGGTGAACTGTGTCCAGAAATCTCGTAGGAAGGCCTTCCAGTCGAGCTTGCCGTCGGAAATGACGTCCAGTTTCTCTTCCAAATTGGCCGTGTAGTCATACTCAACATAACGCTGGAAGAAGTTCTCGAGGAAGGACGTGACCAGGATGCCCTTGTCTTCCGGCACCAGCTGTTTCTTCTCGATCCGGACATAATCGCGATCAACCAGCGTCGACATGGTCGAGGCATAGGTAGACGGGCGGCCAATGCCCAGTTCTTCGAGGCGCTTGACCAGGCTGGCTTCAGTATAGCGTGGCGGCGGCGATGTGAAATGCTGTTCCGACTTCGCCTCGAGCAAGTCGGCATGATCGCCTTCATTCACCTTGGGCAGGCGCGCCTCGGCGTTTTCATCCTTGTCCGTATCATCGCGGCCTTCTGTGTAGAGTTTGATAAACCCATCAAAGACAAGCACTTGCCCTGTCGCGCGCAGCGTTGCGGATGCATCCTTATTGTCGAGATCAATCGTCGTACGCTCGAACTTGGCAGGCTCCATTTGCGACGCCACGGCGCGGCGCCAGATCAGGGCGTACAGCTTCCAGAGATCGCCGTCCGATTGTTTGTAATCATCCGGTCGCAGGCTGAAATTCGTCGGTCGGATCGCTTCGTGCGCTTCCTGCGCATTTTTCTGCTTCGACGAGTACCGGCGCGGCTTTTCGGGCAGGTATTGTGCGCCATAGTCACTCTGAATGTGGTCACGGGCGGCGTGATAGGCTTCTTCCGCCATGTTGACGCCGTCGGTTCGCATATAGGTGATGCGGCCTTCCTCATAGAGCTTCTGCGCCGCCTGCATGGTGCGTTTGGCCGAGAAGCCCAGACGCCGCGACGCGTCCTGCTGCAAGGTCGAAGTGATGAAAGGCGGCGGCGGATTGCGTTTGACCGGTTTGGCTTCGACGCTTTTGACCGAATAACCGCCAATCTTGACTTGATCCAGCGCCGCTTGCGCCGCCGCAGCGTCGGGCAAGTCGAACTTCTTCAGCGTCTTGCCATTCAGGGATTGCAGGCGGGCCTGAAAATCGGAGCCATCGGTGGCCCGAAGCTTGGCGCCAATCGTCCAGTATTCTTCTGGTTTGAACTTCTCGATCTCAAGCTCGCGATCAACCACGATACGCAAGGCCACTGACTGCACGCGTCCGGCAGAACGCGATCCAGGCAGCTTGCGCCAGAGCACAGGCGAGAGGTTGAAACCGACCAGGTAGTCCAGCGCCCGGCGGGCGAGGTAAGCGTCGACCAGTTCCTGATCGATCTCGCGCGGGTTTTCCATCGCACTGGTCACCGCAGCCTTGGTAATGGCGTTGAAGACGACGCGCTCGACTTCGGTGTCTTTTGAAATGGCCCGACGCTTTTTCAAGGCGTCCAGCAGGTGCCAGGAGATGGCTTCACCTTCGCGATCCGGGTCGGTGGCGAGGATGAGCTTGTTGCCGGATTTCACGGCCTCGGCGATTTCACGAATGCGGGCCTGGCTCTTGGCATCGGCTTTCCAGACCATTTCGAAATCATTGTCAGGATCCACTGATCCGTCTTTCGATGGCAGGTCGCGAATGTGCCCGTACGAGGCCAGCACTTTATAATCGCTGCCAAGATACTTGTTGATCGTCTTCGCTTTGGCGGGGGACTCAACAACAACAACTTTCATGGGAGGGCGGCTCCATATATTGGGCTTCAAGGCGGCGGAACGTGGTTGGGGCCGCGCCCTGTGTCAAGGGCGGATCTTACTTACCCGTCTTCCTGATAGGCCAGAACAGTCAGAGAAATGAATAGCGCACACAGGGCCGGAGACCAGGCGGCAATAATCGCCGGAATGGCGCCGGAAGACCCGAAACTGGACGCGATTTGCGTCACGAAAAACAACGCCACGGCGGCGCCGGCACCGGTTGCAATCAACCGACTTGTCCCGCCCAGGCGTGACAGGCGCAGGCACACGATCGCTCCGATCAGAGCCATGGCAGTATACAGGATCGGCAGCGAGGTCAGACCGAACCAACGCATCGAGAACCGGGATGTGTCCAGTCCGGCGCGGCTGGTTTGCGCAATGAAGCCCGGCAGCCCCCAGAACCCGATCGTGTCCGGCGAGGTGAAACGGGACAGCAGCGTGTTCGGATCAAGATCGGTCTCGATGGCCAGGCTATCGAGCTGTTGCGGCGCGCCATTTGGCGTGTTCTCGGTCAGATTGGTCAGCTGCCAGAATCCTTCGGAAATCGTCGCTGTTTCGGCATCGATCCGTCGGATGAAGCGGAATCGCGAGGTCGGCCGCGCGCCTTCATAGACGCGCCCTTCTTCCAGGAAGCGGACATTGGTGAAAACCTGTCCGGTGCTGTCGACCGAAGCCGCATGGATGACGATCTGATTGTCATCGCTGCCCTGCCGCAGCCAGACATCGGTCCGGACGCGCTCAGCGACCTGGCCGCTCTCCTGCAACATGTTCGCCCGGGCTTCCTCGAACCGTTCCGACAGGATCGCGCCGAGGGGGTTGAGTATAACCATCGCGAATACGCCTAATCCGGCTGCCATGACCATGACCGGCGCCAGGAATTGCCATGCCGACTGCCCCATCGAGCGAATAACCGAGAGTTCGGAACTCTTCGACAGTTGATTGTAGGCAATCATTGCTGCGACGAGAACGGCAAAGGACAAGGTCTCTTCCAGCAATCCGGGCAGTTTCATCAATGACAATTGCACCGCAGACAGCGGCGAAAGCTCGATGTCCCCGCCGACAGTGCGCAGCTGCTCGACGACATCCACCAGCATGATGGTGATCGCGAAAATGCCAACCACCAGGGTCAGGGCGAACAGGCACCGGACAAAGATATATCGTTGAATCCGAGAGCCCATCATCGCGACGGCGCTCCCTTGATGCGTTCGCCGCGATTGAACAACACGAAGGAGAGCAGGGCGATGGCGATGATCGGCACCAGCCATTGAGCGATGTTGAGCATCGGGTCGCTGCCACTGCTCGATTGGACCGAGAGCTGAACAATGATCAGCAACAATGCCCCGACCGAAGCGATCACGATGCGGCGGGAGTAACCGCGCCGACTGAAATTGCCACCAACGACAGCGAGGATGGCCATCAACGCCATGGCAATCCCGATTAATGGTGAGGACAGCCTGGAATTGGCTTCCGACAGGTATTCCAGCTCGTTCTGCCGTTCGTTGTAACTAGAGCGATCGATAAAAAGAAGCTCATGGAGAAAACGGTCTGAGGCCTTGTAGATCAGCTTGCCATCCTCTTTCACGAAGGGAGACAGATCGAATGTCGACTGCTCGGAATAGAGGATGTTCAGGACGTCATTCTCGTCCATGAAGTGGATTTGCACATTGTACATGACAATCGCCGGATTGCCGTCAATCTCGATGAAGCGCCCGCGCTCTGCGAGGTAGTCGCGCGCGTCCGACTGGCCGACCCGCTCGGCGATCTGCACACCAACCAGGTCTGGCCCCTGCTGTTCACGTGCGAACACGGTGAGGTTTGCATCAGGCGTAGTGAACTGTCCCGGTCGCACCAGTGACGAAGCCAGGTCGGCGCGCGCCTCATTCACGGTCAGACGCATTTCCCGCTGCGCGGACGGTTGCACCCAGAGATTTACACCGAGGTGAATGATCGCGCCGAGAACCGCGAGGCGCAGCACCGGGGAGGCGACCTGCCAGCGCGTCATGCCGGCCGCTTGTGCGACAACGATCTCGCTGTCCCGATGCAATCGGTTAAGCGCCCAGATGGTCGCTACGAACATCGCCATCGGTGTCAGCAAAGCCACGATCTGAGGCACCCCCAATGCGACAATTTTGAAGAAGGTCAGCGCACCTTGGCGATTCTCGACAATAATATCCGTTTGCGACAGTCCTTGCGCCAGAATGGCGAGCAGCGTCAGTCCGCCGACAATAATCAGCACAGACCGCAAAACGCGGTTGAAAAGATAGCGCTGGACTCGGTTCATTGTTGAATTTGCTTGTATTCCTGTCTGTTTTCCTGCCTAGCGAGTTGCGTCGCGCGCGTCGATGCTTACTTTGCGCGTCAAATGGAGTTCTTGCATGAAAATTACATTCACAGACGGTTCCAAGTCGGAAATTGTCGGATTTTTGGTAGATGAGGGTGGAAACTTGCCGCCTGAAGCCGAAGCGCTCGATAAGGCGACGGGCGGACTGTTATCAGAAGCCAGCAGCTCTGGGCGCTTCAGTGGCAAGGCGGGACAGCACGCTTTCGTCGTTCTGCCGTCCGGAAGCGACGCCAAGCGTGCGGCCCTGATCGGCGCTGGCAAGGCAAAAGACCGCAATGACCGCAGTTGGGAACGCCTCGGCGCGAGCGTATACAAGGCGCATGCAAATAGCGGTTTCAAATCGATCGATCTGCACATTGGCGACGCCAATGATGCGGCCCGGGCAGCACTGGGCGCAAAGCTCGCTGCGTACCGCTTCGACAATTACCGCACAAAACTGAAAACCGAAGACAAGCCGAGCCTGAAATCGCTCAATCTCGTAACCGGTGACAGCAAAGCCGCCAAAGCCGCGTTCAAGCCGCTCGATGCCGGTGCAGATGGCACCTATCTGGCCCGCGATCTGGTCAATCTGCCGCCAAACGACCTGTATCCGGCCACCTATGCCGCGCGCATTGAGGACCTGGCTGAACATGGGCTCGAAATCGAGATCCTCGGTGAAAAGGAACTGGCCAAGCTGGGCATGAACTCCATGCTTGGTGTCGGGCAGGGCAGCGTCAAGGAATCAAAACTTGGCATCATGCGCTGGAATGGCGGCAAAGACGGTGACGCGCCGGTGGCTCTGGTCGGCAAGGGTGTCTGCTTTGACACTGGCGGCATCTCTCTGAAACCGGGCGCCGGCATGGAAGACATGCGCGGTGATATGGGCGGCTCGGCCGCTGTAGTCGGCACCATGCTGGCTCTGGCCAAGCGCAAGGCGAAAGCCAATGTGGTCGGCCTAGTCGGTTTGGTTGAGAACATGCCGGACGGCGATGCCATTCGCCCAGGCGATATCCTGACGTCGGCCTCTGGCCAGACGATCGAAGTTCAGAACACCGACGCCGAAGGCCGTCTGGTCCTGTGTGACGTGCTCTGGTACGCGCAGGAGCATTACAAGCCGACGGCAATCGTCGACCTGGCGACATTGACCGGTGCGATCGTGATTGGTCTTGGCCATCACCATGCCGGCCTGTTCACCAATAATGATGAATTGTCGGGCCAGCTCACCGCTGCCGGTCAGGCTGAAGGGGAACATGTCTGGCGCATGCCGCTGGGCGCTGAGTATGACAAGCAGCTGAAATCCAAGTTCGCTGACATGCGCAACATTGGTGGCCGGGCCGCAGGTTCGATCACTGCTGCGCAATTCCTGCAACGCTTCATCAACAAGGGTCAGACTTGGGCGCATCTAGATATTGCCGGCGTCGCCTGGGTGGAAGGCGAAAAAGCGCCAACTGATCCGAGCTGGGCCAGTGGCTTCGGCCCACGCCTGCTCGATCGCTGGATTGCGGACAATTACGAAGGCTAGACAATGAGCGAGGCCCAATCGCCCGAATGGTGGTTCTATCACTTGCAGCGTACGACGCTGGAACGCGCGGTTGGGCCTTTGCTTGAAAAGTGCCTAGAACGCGGATGGCGGGTGCTCGCGGTGAGCCCGGATGCGACCCGCCGGGCGGCGCTGGACGAGGCGCTTTGGACCTATGATGATCAGAGCTTCCTTCCGCATGGCCAATCAGAGGCAGATGGCCTCGATGCGTCACAGCAACCGATCCTGATCACCAGTTCAGTCGACAATCAGAATAGCGCCGACGTCGCCTTGTTGATGGACGGCGTCGAGCTGCCCGCAGACGCCGATTTCCAGCGCTGCATGGTGATGTTCGACGACGGCGATACCGCCACGCGGCAAGTCGCGCGCGGGCAATTCAAGGCCGCAAAGGATGCCGGTCTGCCGGCGCGATACTTCCAACAGAAAGGACGTGGCTGGGCTGAAGCCGGAAAATGACAGAACTGATTCTGGGCAATTTGAACTATTCGTCCTGGTCAATTCGCGCCGCGCTGGTCGCGCGTGCGTCTGGCCTTGATATTCGCGAGCGCATCGAGCCGCTGGGGTTTGATGAGACCAAGGCCAAACTGATCGCGGAGACTGGCAGCCACACGGTCCCGGTCCTGGTCACCGATGGTCTGGTCATCCGGGATAGCCTCGCAATTACTGAATGGATCGCCGAACGCGCCGATGCCGGAGCGGTGTGGCCGACCGACACGGGCAAGCGCGCATTGGCGCGCTCGGTCGTTGCCGAGATGCATTCCGGCTTCCTGCAACTGCGCTCGAAAATGGGCGTCGATATTCGCTCGCGTAAACCGACGCCTGAGCTGACCGAAGACTTGCAAAAGGACATCGATCGCGTGCTCGCCATTTGGGACACGTGCCGAGACGCCAACCACACGGACGGACCGTATCTGTTCGGACATTGGACCGCAGCCGACGCGTTCTACGCACCGGTTGTGACGCGGTTCCGAACCTATGGATATGAGATTACCGGAGAAGCGAAGGCCTATGCTGATGCGGTCTGGGGCTCTCGACTGCTGCAAGACTTGCGGGCGCAGGCCGAAATCGAACCCTGGGAAATCGAACTCGGCGCACTCGGTCCGGTCCGCGCCTGGCTGCGCGAATAACTAGTGTTTTTCGCCGGCGGGTTTGGTGATCAGTGTAATCACCAGAACAATCAGAGTCAGGATACCATAACTGCCAACCACTTTCAGTGTATGGGCGGGAAGGGTGCCGGTCCACAGGAAGTAAAGTCCATACCCAGCCGCGATCAAAACCGCGAAGGCCAGCATCATGCGTAATGTTCCGCCCATGGGCGTCTCCTTTTCAATCAAGCGACGCTATCAGATCTCAGATAATTTATGAAGAATGGGACTTACAGTGCATGGCGCTGTTGCAGCTATTGCATTGCATGGTTATAGGCGCGCCAAGTCCTCATTATTTGACAGTTACAGGAGCCTGACATGGCTGGAACGCGTACTTTTTCGATCATCAAGCCGGACGCTACCGAGCGCAATCTGACCGGTGCCATCAACAAGGTGATTGAAGATGGTGGTCTTCGCATCGTTGCGCAGCGCCGAATCCAAATGACTCAAACCCAAGCCGAGCGCTTCTACGACATCCACAAAGAACGTCCATTCTTCGGTGAACTGGTTGAATTCATGACCTCGGCGCCTGTAGTCGTTCAGGTCCTGGAAGGCGAAAACGCCGTGGCGCGCTATCGCGATGTCATGGGCGCGACCAACCCAGAAGAAGCCGCAGACGGCACCATCCGTAAATTGTTCGCCAAGTCGATCGGCGAGAATTCAGCACACGGATCTGACAGCGACGAAAACGCTGCCATCGAGATTGCGCAATTCTTCAGCGAAGCTGACATTGTTGGCTAAGCAGGACGCTTAAATTGCAAAGAGAGCCGTTCCTAAGTCTGGAGCGGCTCTTTTTTTGCCAGAATTTCTGAGGCGGCGATCCGCACCGCCCGGGGATACAGCGTGTGCTCTTGCGCGAGAACGCGCGTTGCCAGCGTCTCAGCAGTATCGTCAGTCAGGACCGGGACACGCGCTTGGTCGATCACCGCTCCTTCGTCGACACCTTCTGTGACCCAGTGCACCGAGCAGCCGGCCTCGCGATCGCCAGCATCAATTGCACGCTGGTGCGTGTTGAGGCCGGGATACTTAGGCAGCAGGGACGGATGGATGTTGATCATCCGATCGCGCCAATGCGCGACAAACCATGGCGTCAGGATGCGCATGAAACCGGCCAGAACGACGAATTCCGTCTGGTGCGCAAGTAGCACCTCATTCAGCGCGCGTTCGAAGGCCTCTCGATCATTGCCGAACGGCTTGTGATCGACAGCGGCCGTCGACAACCCTTGTGCAGCCGCGATTTCCAGACCTTTGGCGTCGGGGCGGTTCGAGGCCACCAGCACCGGGAGAGAAGGGTAGGACGGATCCTTCGCGGCGGCGAGGATCGCTTCCATGTTGGACCCGCGTCCTGAAATCAGAATGGCGGTCCGCAACCGGGTCATGCGTTTGTCAGCTCACCGATCACGACAGGTGTTTCGCCAAGATCCTGCAAGGCTTGCATGATCGTATCGGCCCGTGCTGCTTCTACGGCAAATACCAAACCGATGCCCATATTGAACGTGCGGTGCATTTCGTCTTCGGCGATGTTGCCTTCCCGCTGAAGCCAATCGAAGACAGGCGGCGCGCTCCAGGCCTGGCGGTCGATCCTGGGGACAAGGCCGTCTGGGCACATGCGCGGTGTGTTCTCAGTCAGGCCACCACCGGTGATGTGGGCCAGCCCTTTGATGGATCCGGTTTTGATCAGCGGCAGCGCGGCCTTGGAATAGAGCCGCGTCGGCGTCAGCAGCGCTTCGCCGAGCGATTGTTCGTTTGAAAACGGTGCGGCGTCCTCGAATGACAGTCCTGTGCGTTCCACAACTTTCCGGATCAGCGAATAGCCATTCGAGTGTGGACCACTGGATGCAATCCCGACCAGCACGTCTCCAGACGCCATGTCACCCAGACGCGGCAGGATCGCGTCGCGTTCGACCGCGCCTACTACAAAGCCAGCCAGATCATAGTGTCCGGGTGGGTACATGCCCGGCATTTCGGCAGTTTCGCCGCCAATCAAGGCGCATCCGGCCTGTTTGCAGCCTTCGGCAATGCCTGAAATAACTTTTTCGGCAATTCCATGCTCGAGCTTGCCCGTGGCAAAATAATCCAGGAAAAACAGTGGCTCAGCGCCTTGTGCCAGGACATCATTCGCGCACATGGCCACGAGATCGATCCCAACCGTTTGGTGGCGGCCGGTTTCGAAGGCCAGCATCAGCTTGGTGCCGACGCCATCGGTCCCCGAAACCAGGACCGGGTCCTGCCAGCCTTCCTTCTTGAGATCGAACAGGGCGCCAAAGCCGCCAAGGCCACCCATCACCCCAGCCCGTGCTGTGGCTTTCGCCATGGGTCCAATGGCTTTTACCAGCTCATCGCCTGCCTCAATATCGACACCAGCGTCACGATATGAAAGGGAATCAGATGCGTTTGTCGTCATGGCTGCGCGCGTTAGCATGGCCTTTGGCGACTGACTAGCGCGGATCAGCGGTTCACGCGTCATGACTCAGTTGATACAACAGGACCAAGTTTAAAGGACCGCCAAATGATTCGTCTGATCCTGATCGCTTTCACCTTTGTCTGTTTCGGCGTGATGAACGCTCAGGGGCAAAGCCGCGACGTCTACACCATTAGCGGCATTGCCGTTGATGAGCGCGCGCCAACGGTCGCAGAAGCGCAGCAACAAGCCTTCGCGGCGGCCAAGCTGATCGGGGCACAGCAATTGATCGAACGGCTCACCTTGCCACAGGATCGCGCCGCGGTGACCGATCTGATCATCGATCAAGCACTGGCCGACCGCATCGCCGCAGCGGTCGATGTCGAAGAAGAAGTGGCCGGGGCAGGGCGTTATCGCGGCAGTCTGGCTGTGGTCTACAATCCAGCACAGGTGCGGGCCGTCTTCCGTCAGGTCGGTATGCCTTATACAGATAGCACCGGCCCCAAAGCGGTGCTGTTCACGACCAGTTCGAACGGCATGGATCTGGCTTGGAACCTCGCCTGGGAAGAATCTCCAAAAGGCAGCCTGGTGCCTTTGCTGATCAGCCGTGCATCCGGTTATCGCGCTGACACGGAATGGGATATTCTGCGCGACGAGATCGCGCTCTACGGTGCCCAAAGGGCGATCTTCGCAAACCTCAGAGGCGGGCAGGGCGGATACCTGGTCGATCTGGTCTCCGTGACGCCATCTGGCCCGAGACAAATTGGCACGACCCGCCGCGCACCTACCTTGAGCGGTGCTATCAATGCGGTGGCGGACTCGTTGAACGAGGACTGGAAGCAGACATCGATCGTCCGCGATACCAGCCGCACATTGATTGAAGCGACTGTGCGTTACACGTCTTTGACAGAGTGGATCACGCTGCGCGGTGCGCTGGTCCGTTCGCCGCTGGTCTCGAACTTTCAGACCCGCGCCATCTCGACCGATGGCGCCGTGATCGCGTTTGCGTTCGCCGGCGACGGGCAACGACTGACATCTGACCTGCGCGACCGCGGGGTTGTCATCAATGCCGAGGATATTGGTTGGGTGATGACGTCTGCGATCAGTGGTGGTGAGTAGATTAGAGGGCAAGTGTTGATGCCGCCGTCTAGGCAAATCCCACTAAGATTTCCTGAGGCCAGTCTCAGCTTTGACAATATGACAATATCGGCCGCTAATCGCGCGATTTGCGCCGCGGTGCGTCATTCCGAGCGATGGCCATATCATGTTTTCTGCCTGATCGGCCCGGATGGCTCAGGCGTCTCGACGCTGACGCAGGCCTGGGCGCACGAGCGCACGGCGCATTACCTGAGCGCGATCACATTCGACAAGATCGGTGTCGGTGAAGTCGAGGAGATCAGCCAGAACGATGTCGCGATCGACGATGTTGATCAGCTCAAACGTGCCGACGGATTGTTGCTCTTGATCAGTGCGATCGAGCGGAATCAGAAACGGCTTTTGCTGGCATCGCATTCGGCGCCTTCATCGTGGACGTTTCGCTCGCCAGATCTCAATTCCCGGCTGAAAGCGGCGCCCCTTGCCGAGATACCCGGACCGGATGAGGAGCTGATGCGGGCTCGGCTGCGCCGCGCTTTTGCCCGTTCGGTTCTGGAGCTTCCAAAATCGGTCGAAGATTATCTTGTCACGCGATTAGGGCTGGACTACTCGCTCATCGAGCAAAGCGTGGAAATCCTCGCGGGGGCAAGCGGAGAACGGCCGCTGACAATTCCTCTGGCACGAGAAATCCTCGAACAGGAGCGCTCCTGACCGGGTTCGAATGGGTGAATGGGCATGGCAGATTCCACGACAGCAGTAACCGCCGCGTCTGAGCGGTACATCAACCGGGAGCTGTCCTGGCTGAAGTTTAACGAACGCGTCCTAGAAGAGGCCCGGAACCAGCGTCATCCGTTGCTCGAACGCCTGCGATTTCTGTCAATCTCTGCGAACAATCTCGATGAGTTTTTCATGGTTCGTTATGCCGGACTGAGAGAGCAGGCGCGCGCCGGAATACAGAAACGCAGCATTGAGGGCCGGACGCCGTCGGAACAGGTGCGTGACATCGAAGACGCGGTCGAGACCCTGATGAAGGATCAACAGGCCTGTTGGGGTGAACTACGCACCGATCTGCGCGGCGAACAGATCCAGGTCCTGGCCATGTCGGAACTCAAACGTTCTGACATGACCTGGCTCAAGGATCGCTTCGAAAACCAGATATTTCCGATCCTCACTCCGCAGGCGGTTGATCCAGCACACCCATTTCCGTTCATTCCTAATCTGGGCTTCGCGGTGGCGTTCCAGCTCAATCCACTGAACGGGAATGACGAACCGATGGTCGGGCTGGTGCCGATGCCAGCCTTCTCTTCGCGCTTTATTCGCCTGCCGGACAAGAAATCCGGGGTGCTCCGTTTTGTGCGCCTTGAAAGCGTGATCGCGCATTTCCAGAACATGCTGTTTCCGGGCTTCGAAGCCAGCGGCCATTGCGTATTCCGCATCGTGCGCGACAGCGATATCGAGATCGAAGAAGAAGCCGAAGACCTGATCGCAGAGTTTGAGATTCTGCTCAAACAGCGCCGGCGCGGGCGCATTGTCCGCATTCACATTGATTCTGATGGCCCCAAATCTCTGCGGGACTTCGTCGCTCGGGAAATCGGCGCCGAGACCCGGGACATCATGCTGCTTGATGGCATGCTGGGCATGAAGGATTTATCCGGGCTGATCATGAATGATCGACCAGAACTGCTGTTCCAGCCATTCGAGGCGCGGTTCCCCGAGCGCATCCGAGAGATGGGCGGCGATTGTTTCGAAGCGATCCGCGCCAAGGACATCCTGGTGCATCATCCATATGAGTCTTTTGATGTCGTAGTGCAGTTCATTCGCCAGGCCGCTCAGGATCCGAACGTCGTCGCGATCAAGCAGACGCTGTATCGAACAACCCTCAACTCCCCGATTGTGTCGGCCTTGATCGAAGCAGCGGAAGAGGGAAAGAATGTCACCGCACTGGTCGAGATCAAGGCGCGTTTCGACGAAGAAACCAATCTTCGCCTGGCCCGCGACCTGGAACGCGCTGGCGTGCAGGTCGTCTACGGATTTATCGACTACAAGACCCACGCGAAAGTGTCTCTCATCCTGCGGCGGGAAGGCCCGGGGCTGCAGACCTATACTCACTTCGGTACTGGCAACTACCATCCCGTCACCGCCAAGATATATACCGATCTCGCCTTGTTCACGGCAGATCCGGTCATGGGACGCGATGCCGGCCGCTTGTTCAATTACATCACCGCCTACAAGGAGCCTCCGGAACACGGCCCCGAACTCGACAAGCTGGTCATGTCCCCTTTTGCGATGGAATCGTTCCTGATCGAACAGATCAATGCTGAAGCCCGCGCTGCCAAGGCGGGCAAACCGTCCGGGATCTGGGCCAAGATGAATTCGGTGGTCGATCAGGATGTGATTGATGCCTTGTACAAGGCCAGCCAGGCCGGGGTTCCGATCCGTCTCGTGGTGCGTGGCATTTGCTGCTTGCGGCCGGGCGTTCCAGGATTGTCAGAGACGATCCAGGTCAAGAGCCTGGTCGGGCGTTTCCTTGAACACTCGCGCATCGTTTGCTTTGCCAACGGCGCAACGCTGCCTTCCGAAAATGCGAAAGTGTTCATGTCATCTGCAGACTGGATGGATCGCAATCTGAAGCGTCGGGTCGAAGCGCTCGTACCGATTGAAGTACCGACGGTGCACCGCCAGGTGCTTAACCAGATTATGGTTGCGAACCTCAACGATGATGAGCAGAGCTGGGAGATGGATTCGGAAGGCAATTATACGCGCATGGCGGCGAGCGACCCTGATAGCGGTTTCAGCGCACACCGGTACTTCATGGATAATCCAAGCCTGTCCGGACGCGGTTCGGCGCTGGTGGTCAGCGAACCACCGCGCCTTGCACCGCGCAAACGTGAGCGCAAATCGAAATGATCACTGCCGAGAAGATCGCAGTAATCGATATCGGCTCCAACTCATGCCGAATGGTGATCTATGAACGCGCCGGCGGTGCATTGATTCCATATTTCAACGAAAAGACCATGGCAGGCCTTGGTCGCGACCTGTCTGAAACAGGGCGTCTTTCACCGGCTGGTAAAGAATTGGCGCTCAAGACCTTTCATCGGTTCCGAGCCATCACCACGAGCTTGAACATTTCTGATGTCCGCGCCGTCGCCACCGCGGCTGTCAGGGAGGCAGTCGATGGCGACGAGTTCCAACGCACGGCAGAGACCATCCTGGGCGTGCCGATAAAGGTTTTGACCGGCGCTGATGAAGGGCGATTGTCGGCGCTGGGCGTGAAGATCGGCTTCTTCAAACCGAAGGGCATCGTCGCCGACCTTGGCGGTACCAGCATGGAGCTGCGATCCCTCGGCGATGACTCGCCTGGAGAGACCTTCCTGCTTGGCCCGCTCGCGCGCGCGAAAGACGCCGAACTTACGTTGGAGAAACGCGTCAAGGCGATGCGGAAAATCCTTTCAGGCAGCGATCTGGCAACGGAATTCTCTGGCAACAAACTGTTCGCCGTCGGCGGCGCCTGGCGCAACGTGGCGGCAGTCCACATGATGTTGCTGAACTATCCCTTGCGGGTCGCGCACGGCTATTCCATGTCGCGATCAGACATTCGGAACGTCATTGAAGCGGCAGATCTCGCTGCGTCTGACAAGCTCACCCGGGAACAGCTGCAGGGCGTCTCGAAACGACGTTTTGATACCTTACTGCACGCCGCCCTGTTGTTGGACACGCTGATGGAGCATCTGGGCACTGAAAAGGCGGTCATCTCGTCCTATGGCCTCCGGGATGGTGTCGCTGCAGAGGAGCTCGACACAGATGGCGCAAGCGGCCTGCTTGAAGCGGTGCCGCTGTTTTTGCGATCATCGAAGCAAACCATCTTGTTTGGCCACGAACTCTACAATTTCATCAGCCCGATCGCCGAGCGGCTGAAGCAGAATGACCACGTGTTGCGTGCCATCTGCATGATGGCAGACGCCGGTGCGCGAATGCACCCGGATCACCGGGCGAACCTTGTCTATGAACAGGTCTTGCGCGCGCCGGTGCCGGGCTTGTCACATGCGCAAAGACTGTTTGCGGCATACGCCGCGGCCTCGCGCTACACGTTCAAGTTTTTCGAACAGCCCGAATATGCCGGCTTGCTGAAATTGAGCATGAAACGCCGTGCCAAGATTCTTGGCTGTGCGATGCGGCTTGCCAGCGTCTATTCTGGCAGATCCGGCGACATTCTGGCGACCTCCAGCCTGCGCCTCGACAAAGGGGCATTGTGCATGCATGTGGCGCGCAAGAATAGCGACCTGATCTCAGAGACGGTCGAGCGCCGCCTGTCGCAGCTGTCAGGCTTACTGAAGCTGCACCCGCGACTGATCGTCGAATAGATCAAAGCTCGAACAGGCGAACTTTCCCATCCTGAAACGACAAGGCGAGCTTCCCGGACAGCAAGGCCAGGGCCTTTTTGCCGAACAATTCATAGCGCCAGCCATTCATCGCCGCGATTTCATCACCGGTCTCACCGCGCGCCAGTTTCTCAACATCGGCAGCATTCGCAATCAATCGCGGGACAACATTCGCCTCTTCGCTGACGGCCTTGAGCAGCACTTTTAACATTTCCGGCGCGCCTGCCGGCATTTCTGGATTCTGTTGTCGCTTTGGCAGCTTTGGCGCGTAAGCGGAGGGATCTTCGATCGCGACGCGAATGGCATCCATCAGTCCATCCGCATATTTCGAACGGATAAATCCCTTGGGTACGGCCCGCAGGCGATCAAAGGCCTTTTCCGATTGCGGCTTCTGGTCGGAGATTTCCTGAATAGCGTCGTCTTTCAGAATGCGTCGGCGCGGTTTGTTCAGGGTCTGCGCCTTATCTTCACGCCACGCCGCCACAGAGGCGAAGATCGCGGCATATTCCTTTTGCGGCTTGCGCAGTTTCAGGCGTTTCCAAGCATTTTCCGGAGATGTGTCATACAGGTCCGGATCAGTCAGTTGCGCCATTTCGGCTTCAACCCAGTCCAGCCGATCCTCGTCTTTCAATCGGGCGATCATCTTCACATAGGCATCGCGCAAATGAGTGACATCTCCGAGTGCATATACCAGCTGTTTCTCAGTCAGAGGGCGTCGTTTCCAGTCGGTAAACTGGCTGGACTTGTCGATCCGGCGTTTGAGGATGCGCTGGATCAAATTGTCATAGGAAATCGAATCTCCAATGCCGAGCGCCATCGCCGCGATCTGGGTATCGAATACCGGGGCAGGGGGATGTCCGATCAGGCGATTGAAAATCTCCAGGTCCTGGCGGGCGGCGTGAAACACCTTCGGGCGGCTGGGATCAGCGATCAGCTGCAGAAAGGGTCCGATATCGAGATCGTCCGACATCGGGTCGATCATGACTTCATAATCTTCGCAGGACGCCTGGATCAGACAAAGCTCGGGCCAGTAGGTCGTCTCTCGATGAAACTCTGTGTCGACGCAGATAAAAGACCCTCTCGCCAGGCGCTCGCACGCCAGTTCGAGGTCGTCTTGATCAGTAATAGGAATAAGGGCTTGGCCAGACATTGCACCGCCCCTAGAGCAAGCCGCGCATTTTTGCGAGGACTAATCTGCAAATTGCGCTTTTAACCCGACTTTCGTCGCAACAGGGAACGAGGCTTCACCGAGGATTCCGAAATCTCGGTTGGGACTTGCATCACTGACGGGAAGCTTTCATCTTCGTCACTGACGAGCCATTCGTCCGCGTCTTCCTCTTCACGCCCATTGCTACCACGCAAGGAAGTGACGATTTCCGTCAATGAGGCGTGTGCCTCTGCGGCGGTATCACTGCCATCAGCGATGTTCTGGCTGGAAGGACGTGCGCTTGCGGCGAGATTTCTGAAGCGCATCCGCATCGGCGTCGAGATCGCGCTTCCGAAAGCAATGCACTCGCGATCAGCGAGCGAAGACAGGAAAGCCAACGTTGATCGAGAACCATTGGCGATGGCCTTTCGCATTACGTCCTGGTCTGCATCATTGCCCAGTCGAAGCGAGAAAATCGTGTTGCACTGGGAAAGAATGGTCGGATCCAGCTCGTTTGGGCGCTGAGTGATGATCGCCAGCGAGACACCGTATTTTCGGCCTTCCTTGGCGATCCGGGCAATAGCGGCGCGTGTCGGCGCGAATCCACTTTCGGTGTCAGCCGGAATATAACGGTGAGCCTCTTCGCACACGACCAGCGTCTTCACCTTGGAATTACTGGCAAGGGCGATGTCGAAGGCCATTCGGCACAAGACCGAGGCCACCGAATTCACGACTTCCGATGGAATACCGGACATCTGGAAAACGGTAATCGGCTTGCCGCCAATCGGCACACGATAAATGTTGCCCAGAACGTCTTCGATCCGGTCAGTGGCATTGTGCGATCCGAACAGGAATGCGAATCGCGGGTCATTGATGGCGGCTTCAATCCGGGCTTTCAGGCGCCGCAGTGTCAGGCGTCGCAGCGCGCCGTCCAGGGACCCGATTTCCTCTTCGATTAGCTTCAGGAGATCGGCCAGTCGGTAGGGGACAGGTGTGTCTGCTGTGAACGCGGAACTGCTGGACGACTTTCGACGCACCCCTTTCGATGGGCCATGCTTGTAATGGATCTTGGCTTTCGGAATGAACTCGCGAAGTGCGTCGACTTCTTCATCAGACCCATCGCGGCCACGGAAGATCACCTGCTGGAATTCCTCCAGGTTCAGCAACCAAAATGGCAAGTCCAGCGTTTCGGCCGTAATCGTGTTAGCTTTCGATCCGAACGCGCTGGTATATTCGTTGTGCGGGTCAAGGATGAGGATCCGCTGGTTGAGCTTGTGCTTGGCAATCAGGTGCAAGAGCAACGTCACCGCGGTCGACTTACCAGTACCCGTGGTTCCAACCACCGAAAAATGGCGGGATAGGAGCGCGTCGACGGACACCACGGCAGGAATATCCGGTGCCTGACTGAGTGAACCGATGGTGACAGCGGACTTGTCACTCGATTTGTAAATCGTCACCAAATCATCGCGACGGATGCGGTGCGCCAGCGCGCCAATGTGCGGATACCGCGAAATACCGCCCGAGAAGACCTGTCCGCGTTTCTCGTCTTTGCGGACTTCGCCGGACAATTCAACGAACAGAGTGACGCGCCGGTTATCTGGATCGTCCCAATCGGCGGTGCCGTTCTCGACCTTGTATAACAGGCCGATGACGCGGTTCGCGCCAACCTGGATCGAGATCAACTGACCGACAGCCCAGAAGCTCTCGGATTCAGCCCCGGTCCCGGCCGGCGCCGAGATCTGAGCTTCGGTGCCGTTACACTCGACAACGATGCCTTCGGTGCGAATGCGCTCGACGTGTTCCGGGCGGTCAGAATTGGCGGTCTGCATGGCTTGATTCGTCATCCTAACAACCTGTAGGAGAGGCCTGAAAAACAAGTTAATTAGGGCCAAAAGCCCTTCACGTGCGGCGAGGCCTTGACTTTCGCCCTCTACCGACGCCAAAAGCCGCCTTTATTTCTCCTCCCAAACGGAGCGTATCATGCACGCTTATCGCAGCCACACATGCGGTGAACTTCGCCAGGCCGATGTCGGCCAAACGGTCAAACTTTCAGGTTGGCTACACCGGCGCCGCGACCATGGCGGCGTCATGTTCATCGACCTGCGCGACCATTACGGTCTGACCCAGTGCGTGTTTGACCCGGACTTTCCAGCCTTTTCCGTCGTCGAGCGCTTGCGCACGGAAAGCGTCATCACCATTGAAGGTGAAGTCCTGGCCCGCGATTCCGAGCTGGTAAACCCGAACCTCGACACTGGTGAGATCGAAGTCCGCGTGAAGGAGGCGAGCGTCCAGTCGGAAGCGGCAGAGCTGCCACTGCCGGTGTTTGGTGAGCCAGATTACCCGGAAGATATCCGCCTCAAGCACCGCTATCTTGACCTGCGCCGCGAAACGCTTCACGCCAACATGATCCTGCGCGCCGAGGTCATCGCCTCCATCCGTCGCCGCATGGTGGAGCAGGGATTCACGGAGTATCAGACGCCGATCCTGACTGCCTCGTCACCAGAAGGCGCACGCGACTTCCTGGTGCCGTCTCGCCTGCATCCCGGCGAGTTCTACGCGCTGCCGCAGGCGCCGCAGCAGTTCAAGCAGCTGCTCATGGTCTCTGGCTTCGACCGCTATTTCCAGATCGCTGCCTGTTTCCGCGACGAGGATGCCCGTGCCGACCGTTCTCCCGGCGAGTTCTACCAGCTCGATATCGAGATGAGCTTCGTCACCCAGGAAGACGTATTCCAAGCCATCGAGCCAGTCATGCACGGTGTGTTCGAGGAATTCGCCGACTGGAAAGGCAAGGGCCGCGTGCTGCCGGAAGGGCCGTTCCCGCGCATTCCATATGCCGAGGCGATGGCCAAGTATGGCTCTGACAAGCCTGATCTGCGCAACCCGATCGAACTGGTCGATGTCACTGATTTCTTTGCAGATGACAGCAAAACCGGCTTCTCGATCTTCGCCAAGATCATCAAGGGTGGCGGCAAGGTTGTCGCGATCCCGGCGCCGAAGGCGACAGAATCTCAATCCCGCAAATTCTTCGATGACCTGGACAAGTGGGCGAAGAAGGAAATGCAGGCCCCGGGCCTCGGTTATGCACGTTTGCGCGCCGGTGAAGACGGCACGGTGGTGTCGCAGGATCCTGTGCTCAAGAACTTTGACGCCGATCACCTGAAAGCCTTCCTGGCGCATACCGGGCTTGGCGATGGCGACGGTATCTTCTTCTCGGCCGGAAAACCCGGGGATGCTTACAAGCTGGCCGGTGCCGCACGCATCAAGGTCGGAGAAGACCTCGATCTGGTTGAGCAAGGCGTGTTCCGTTTCTGCTGGATCATCGATTTCCCAATGTATGAGTGGGACGAAGACAATAAGAAGGTCGATTTCAGCCACAACCCGTTCTCGATGCCGCAAGGCGGCCTTGAGGCTCTCGAGGCGGCGACGAGTGACGAAGACCTGCTCGACCTCAAGGCCTACCAGTATGACATTGTCTGCAACGGCATCGAGCTGTCTTCAGGCGCGATCCGGAACCACCGTCCGGACATCATGCTGAAAGCCTTCGAGAAAGCGGGCTATGGCCCGGAAGTCGTGGAAGCCGAATTTGGTGGTATGCTCAACGCGTTCCGCTATGGCGCGCCGCCGCATGGCGGGATTGCCCCGGGCGTCGACCGCATGGTGATGCTTCTGGCGGATGCCGAGAACATTCGCGATGTGACGCTGTTCCCGATGAACCAGCAGGCGCGTGACCTGATGATGCAGGCCCCGAGCCCGGTTCGCGACGAACAGCTGCGGGAGCTGCACATCCGTCTCGCCCCGCAGATCAAAGACAAGTAGGCGAAGAGGGCGCTGGACGCCCTCGACGCATCATCCTAAACGCTAGCCCGACAAAAGATGAGGCGAGTTAATGTTCGATATCCGCGCCATCCGTGACAATCCCGACGCTTTCCGCGCGGCCTTTGAGCGCAAGCAAAAGGGGCTCGGCGAGGTCGTGTCCCATATGCTCGATCATGACGCCGCCGTGCGCAAGGCTGTCTCTGACAAGCAAGAAGCGGAAGCGGCGCGCAATGCCAAATCGAAAGAGATCGGCAAGGCCAAGGCCAGCGGCGACGAAGCGCTGTTCGAGCAGCTCCGCAAGGAAGTCGCAGACGCCAAGGACGTGATCGAAGCCGCTGGGGAGCAGGAAGCCGCCGCGCGCGCTGAACTCGACAAGCTGCTTTACGGCACGCCGAACATTCCTCTGCCGGATGTCCCGGAAGGCGAAGACGAAGACGGCAATATCGAACAGCACAAATGGGGCGAACCGAACGCGCTGCTCGGCGGTCGCAACAATGTACAGGATCATGCAGACCTCGGTGCGGGCCTGAAGAACGCGATCGATCAGCCGCTCATGGATTTTGAGGCCGCAGCGGCGATGAGTGGCGCGCGCTTCGTCGCGCTTCGTGGCCAGCTCGCGCGCCTGGAACGCGCCCTCGCGAGTTTCATGCTCGACAAGCAAACGCTTGAGAACGGCTATGAGGAAACCAATCCACCCCTGCTCGTGCGCGAAGAAGCGCTGATCGGAACCGGCCAGTTGCCCAAGTTTGGCGAAGACTCGTTCCAGACGACGGATGGCCACTGGCTCATCGCGACATCGGAGATTTCGCTGACAAATCTCGTGCGCGAACAAATCCTCGCAGACGACAAGCTGCCCATCCGGATGACGGGGCACACGCCATGCTTCCGGTCAGAAGCGGGCAGCGCAGGTCGTGACACCAAGGGCATGATCCGCCTGCATCAGTTCAACAAGGTCGAGATGGTCTCCATCGTTCGCGACGAAGAAGACGGCCTGGCCGAGCTGGAGCGCATGACCAAATGCGCCGAAGGCATTCTGGAGGCGCTTGAGCTGCCATATCGCCGGATGCTGCTGTGCACGGGTGATATGGGCTTTGGCGCGCGCAAGACGTTTGATCTCGAAGTCTGGCTGCCCAGCCAGGACACGTACCGCGAAATCAGTTCCTGCTCTTATTGCGGGGACTTCCAGGCGCGGCGGATGAATGCGCGCTGGCGCCCGGCACCAAGCGAGGACACGCCCAAGCCGAAACCGGAATTCGTCCATACGCTGAACGGCTCGGGCCTGGCAGTCGGACGGACGCTGGTCGCGGTGCTGGAGAACTATCAGAACGAAGATGGCTCGATTACCGTACCGGATGTGCTGCGTCCGTACATGGGTGGGCTTGAGGTCATCTCGTGAGACTCCTGCTGACCAATGATGACGGCATCAACGCGCCGGGCCTGGACGTTTTGGAACATATTGCCCGGCAATTGACAGACGATATCTGGATTGTCGCCCCTGAAATGGAGCAATCCGGCAAGGGCAGGGCGATCTCGCTGACGGAGTTTGTCCGTGTGCGCGAAACCGGCCCGCAACGTTATGCCGTGAATGGTACGCCCAGCGATTGCGTGCTTCTGGCGCTGGATGAGCTGATGCCAGAGCGTCCGGACCTGATCCTGTCAGGCGTCAATGCCGGTCAGAACATTGCTGAGGACACGACCTTTTCAGGCACCATCGCGGCGGCCCTGTTCGGGATGCAGCATGGCGTGCCGAGCATCGCCTTGAGCCAGTCCAAGGGCTTCCAGAACCCGCATTCCTGCCCATGGGAAACCCCTATGGTCTGGGGCGCGCGGGTGTTGCAGCCGATCATCGAGAAAGGCTGGCCTGATGATCTGATCATCAATGTCAATTTCCCGGATCGCGACCCCGAAGACGTGGCCGGCATTCGCTATACCAGCCAGGGCCTGCGCGATGAGCGGATCATCCGCACCGAAGCGCGCGAGGACCTGCGCGGCAATGCCTATTACTGGATCGGTTATCGCGGCAAACTTTCCAATCCGGATGAAGGCACCGACCTTCGCGCCATTTATGATGGTTACATCTCTGTAAGCCCCTTGCATGTGGATTTGACGCATGACGCGTTTCTCGCTGAGATGCGCGACACATGGCCGACCTGATTCCTGACCCACTTCGCGCTGCACGACTGGTTTTGTCCCTGCGCCGACAGGGTGTGACGGATGACGGGGTCCTGACCGCGCTTGAAACGGTTGATCGCGGCGCCTTCGTTGCCCCGCACCTCGCCAAGATGGTGGCCGAGGACTGCGCTTTGCCGATACCGTGCGGACAAAGCATCCCGCGCCCGATCGTGACGGCCAAACTGTTGCGGGCCTTGCAGGTCTCGCCCGGCAAGCAGGAACGCGTATTGTTGATCGGATCCGGCAGCGGCTATACCGCGGCGCTGCTGAGCCAGATCAGCCGTCACGTCTATGGCATCGAGCGTTACGAACGTCTCGTCGAACAATCTCGAGAGCGCTTGAAGGATCTGGAAGTGGAGAATGTCACGATCCGCCACGGCAATGGCCTGAAAGGGCTGCAGGAGCATGGGCCGTATGACCGCATCTTGCTGGCCGGTGCAGTGAAGACGATCCCGGCTGTCCTGATCGAGCAATTGTCAAAGTCCGGCCTGCTGGTCACGCCGATCGACAGCAGTTCAGGTCCGCAGATCCTGCGCACCGTGAGCAAGTCAAAAGAGGTGGTTGACGAACAGATGCCTGATCGCCTTGCTCTGTTGTCCGAAGGTGCCGCCCAGACCCTGTAAGCCTTACTCCAGGTCGGGGCTGTCGCACTCGCCTTCGATCGCGACGCTGACCCCATTGGCCGCGGCATCACAGGCATTTCCGTAGGTTTGTCCATCGCAACCGCACACTGGCATATACTCTCGTGTACACATGTCCGGTTTCGGTTGGCAGGTGCCTGCGCCGTCCATGATTTCGAGGCATTGCCCGGCTTCCTGTTTGCAGTAGAAGCCCTCTGGACATTGCAGCGCCGCAATCCCGCCACAGGTCTCTCCGGTGGCATCGATCACCGGGACCTCTGCTTCGACAATGGTTTCGACGATCTCAGGCTCTACCGGATCAGGCGTTGGCGTTTCGCTTCCCGTGCATGCCACCAGAAGCCCAGCGCTCAATGATAAGAATAGTACGCGCATACGAGTACTCCCCTTCAGTCCCTGTACCGGTCACAGCATAGAAAAGAAAAACCGGCGAGGCCATAGGGCGCCGCCGGTTTCTCATATTTTGTAATGATTTGCCTGAAAATCAGGCCTTTGCTGCCGCTTCCTGCAGGCGTGCAAAGATGTTTGCGCCGTGGCCAGAGCCAGAGTCGAAATGGGTTTGTACAGATGTATCAGTGATCTGATCCCATTTGGCTTCGACGGCTTCAGCAGTCAACGCCTCGCCCTGGCCGACAAATGCGCCATTGGTCTCGACGATCTGTGCCATGGAGAAGGCACCCGCGCCGGCCGACAGGATCATGCCGGTCGGGGCATCTTCCTTGACCAGGTTCATGACGCCCGGGGTGACATATTCCGGCTTGAGATTGTCGAGCATTGCCTGTGGCATCAGGCCTTCGGTCATGCGAGTCGCGGCGATCGGGCAGACAGCGTTGACTTTGATGTTGTTTTTCGCGCCTTCGATCTTCAGCGTGTTCATCATCCCGACCACGCCGAGCTTGCCCGCGCCATAATTGGCCTGGCCAAAGTTGCCGTACAGGCCGGTCGAAGACGTGGTCACGACAACGCGCCCGTAATTCTGCTCTTTCATGATGTTCCAGGCGGCGTGGACCGGCTTGAACGTGCCGCGCAGGTGCACATCGAGGACCAGATTGATGTCTTCCGTCGTCATCTTGGAGAAGGATTTGTCTCGCAGGATGCCGGCATTGGCGATGATGATGTCGATGCGGCCAAATGCGTTCATCGTGTCATCAATCATCTTCTTGACGCCAGCATCGTCGGCCACAGAAGACCCGTTCGCGATTGCTTCGCCGCCCATGGCCTTGATTTCAGACACAACGGCTTCTGCCGCTTCAGAATTGCCACCAGAGCCGTCCATGGCGCCACCAAGATCATTGATGACGACTTTTGCGCCGCGTCGAGCCAGTTCAAGCGCGTGTTCGCGGCCCAGACCGCCACCGGAACCAGTTACGATGGCAACGCGATCATCAAAACGAATGGACATGGATGTGTCTCCTCAATCTTTTACTCATTGTGCAAGTGCGAAGGCCTTGCACCATCCGCTGACGTAAACGTCAAGCTCCGACGCTGCGTTACCTCTTGTCACCACGCGAGAGGCATGATGGCTACACGGGACCAATAACATGGACAGGAGACTCCCAGATGCTGGCATACGTTACCCTTGGATCAAACAACCCGGAAAAAGCGGTCGAATTCTACGACGCTGTCATGGCTGAGCTCGGCGCCAAGCGATTCTTCGACAATGGACGATTGTATTTTTACGGCGTCGAACCTGGCCAACCGATGCTCGCCATTGGCGGCCCTTATGATGAAGGCACCGCCACCTGCGGCAATGGCGTCATGCCAGCCCTGGGCGTCGCCGACACAGAAACCGTCGACCGCGTTTACGCCAAGGCGATGGAGCTCGGAGCCCCGTCAGAAGGCGAGCCTGGCGAACGCATGCCAACCTTCTATGGCGCCTATTTCCGTGACCCGGATGGTCACAAGATTTGCATCTGCAAGCTTGGCTAATCGCTGGTGCTGATAACAAGGCTAGCCCGCTCGGCATGAGCGGGTTAGGTCTTTTTGCTTAGATGATCAGGTGAGGAGCTGCTGATGGAATGGGGTTGGGATAATGCGCGAGCTTTGCTCGGGATCATGATGATTTTTGCGATTGCCTGGGGGCTCTCGGAAAACAAAAAAGCATTCCCGTGGAAAATTGCTCTGGGCGCCGTTGCGATTCAATTCACCTTCGCCTTGATCCTGTTCGGTATTCCAGTCATTCGAGAAGCCTTGTTTGCCGCAAATATTGTCGTCGACAGCCTGATCGACGCCACGGCTTACGGCACCACATTCGTGTTTGGTCCGACCTTCGGGACGCAAGAAGGCTGGGAATCCTTTACCGGTCAGCCAGGACCTATTTTTGCCGTTCACCTGCTGCCGCTGATCATCGTCGTGGCCGCGTTGTCCGCAATTTTGTGGCACTGGCACATCCTGCGCTGGGTCACCAAGAGCTTTGCGTTCGTGTTCAAGAAGGGCATGGGCTTGGGAGGTGCGACGTCGCTCGCGGTATCGGCCAACGTGTTCATGGGCATGACGGAAGCGCCGGTGCTGGTAAAGCCATACCTCAAAGGTATGTCCCGGTCGGAGATTTTCATCCTGATGGTCGCTGGTTTCGCGACCGTCGCCGGCAGCGTGCTGGTGCTTTACGGCGTGTTCCTGAAGGACGTTCTGCCGAACGCGCTTGGGCAGTTGCTTGCCGCGTCTCTGATTGCTGCGCCCGCTGCCGTCGCGCTGGCTTTGGTGATGGTGCCGGAAACCGTCGATTCCAAGCTGCGCGCACATGAACCAGACTTTGAGTATGAATCGACCATGGACGCGTTTGCGACGGGCGCATCGGACGGCCTCAAAATCCTGGCCAATATCGTGACCATGCTGATCGCGGCGTTCGCGCTCTTGTTCCTGGTCAATGCCGGCCTCGGCGCGCTGCCAGACGTGATGGGCGCACCGTTGTCGATCGAACGCGTGCTTGGATGGATATTTGCGCCAATCATGTACATGGTTGGCGTGCCGATGAACGAAGCCGCTCAATCCGGTTCATTAATAGGTATCAAGACCGTGTTGACCGAGTTCGTTGCCTTCTTGCAACTTGCCGGGGAAGGCGGCGAAGGCCTGACACCGCGCACCAGTATGATTACGGCGCACGCGATCTGCGGCTTCGCAAACTTCGGATCAATTGGTATTCTGATTGGCGGTCTCTCGATCATCGAGCCGGATCGTCGCACAACCTTCCTGGAACTCGCCTGGAAGACGCTGGTCGCGGGAACGCTGGCCACGTGTCTATCGGGGGCCGTTGTCGGCGCGTTGCCAGAGACCTTGTTCTTCGGGAGTTAAGATCACCTCATGATCCGGACAGCTTTACTTGCCACCGCCAGCCTGGCGATGTGCACCCCCGCGTTTGCGCAGTTTGCCTTTGAAGACGCGCAGAAACAGGCCGATGCCGCGCAGGCGGCCTGTCTGGCGGAGCGGGGTTTGGCGCCAGACCAATCGTCGCCATTCTGTCCGGATCGTACCAACACGATCCTGTCGACCATCACCACCTATGGCGATCGCAGCCCGGAAGCAGCCGGTGCCTCCTCAATTCTTGATGCGGCAACGATCGCGAACATTTATGCCGATCACCCCGCCGAAGTGCTCAACACGGTGCCCGGTGTGAGCATCCACACCAATTCCGGGCAGGAACATCTGATCGCCATTCGCTCACCCGTGCTGACCGGCGGCGCAGGGCAGGGCAGTTTCCTGATCCTGGAGAATGGCGTCCCGACCCGTTCACCGGCATTCGGAAACGTCAACAGCTTGCTGGAGCCGCACCACGAGACGGCCGAGGCGATCGAAGTCGTGCGCGGGCCTGGCTCCGCCAAGTATGGCTCGAATGCGGTGCACGGCCTGATCAATGTCATTCTCGCCGATCCGAGCGGTGCGCCGCAGCGGCAGGTGAATGCCTCCTATGGTTCGCTTGGGCGTTACAAGGCCGATCTGATCTATGACCAGGGATATCTCGGCCGCGCTTCCCTGTCGGCACAGAAGGATGTTGGCTGGCGCGACGATACCGGGCTGTTCCAGCTGAAAGGCTCCGGGGTGATGGAGACCGTGTTCGGGGGCTGGGACGTGACCGCCTGGGGCTCTGCTGCGTACCTGGAACAGGAAACCGGCGATTTCATTCAGGGCGTCGATGCCTATGAAGATCGCGACATCGCCAAGGCCAATGACGATCCTCTGGCCTATCGCGATGCCTGGGCGGCCCGCGGAGCTATCCGCCTGGAGCGGGATTATGGCGGTGGCCGCCTGTCACTGACCCCATTCGCGCGCACGCAGTATATGGATTTCCGGCAGCATTTCCTGCCCTATCGCGGGTTCGAAGAGAACGGCCACACCGCCATCGGTGTGATGACGCGGTTTGATCGAGAGGTCAGCGACCACCTGACCTGGCGCGCCGGCTTCGATGTCGACCTTGCCACAGGCTATCTCGAAGAAACTCAGCCTGAGCCCTTTGGCTTTTTCCCTGGCGATTCCCGGTTCCCGGTCGGGGTCCATTATGACTATTCCGTCGATACCCGGGTTGCGGCGCTGTGGAGCGAGCTGGATTGGGCCGTGTCGGATAAGCTGACCCTGTTCGCCGGACTGCGCGGGGAAGCGCATCACTATGATTATGACACAGACGCGCCCGCCGGCGTGAATGGCCGCTTCAATGTCCCGGCCGACCGAACCGATAATTTCGGCTTCGTAACGCCGAAACTGGGACTTGTTTACGAGGCCTCTGACACAGTCAGCCTGTACGCGAACTATGCCCGCGGCAGTCGCGCCCCGCAGGCCAGCGACCTCTACCGCCTTCAGTCGCAACAAGGCACGGCAGAAGCCGACGTCGAAACCCTGGACAGTTTTGAGATCGGCGCCCGCGGCAGTGCCTTGAACGGCGATTTGCTGTTCGATATTGCCGCTTATACTGCCGACAAGGACAATTTCTTCTTCCGCGACTCAGATGGCCTGAACGTCACCGATGGCTCGACCCGACACCAGGGCATCGAACTGTCTGCGAGCTGGCTGATCGATGAGCATTTCCAGATTGGCGGCAATCTCAGCTGGTCAGGCCAGACCTACACTTTCGACCGGATCGTCGGAAATGGCTCCGAAATCATCCTCGATGGCAATGAGATCGACACCGCGCCGGAATGGCTTGGCCGGATTGCCCTGACATGGTTACCAAACGATGCGTTCACCCTGGAAATTTCGGCCGATTATGTTGGTGAGTATTTCACCAATCCTGCGAACACGCAGGATTACCCAGGACACCTCGTCGCCAATCTGAGGGCGAACTATTCTGTCAGCGATGCGCTGGAGGCGTTCGTGATTGTCCGCAATCTGACCGATGAACTTTATGCGGATCGCGCCGATTTTGCCTTTGGCAATGAGCGATACTTCCCAGGCGAGCCGGTGAACGTCACACTCGGCATTCGAAAGACATTCAACTAACCCGATCTATCCGAGGGAGCACCCGATGAAGCTTTATCACGCGCCAATGGCGGTCAATCCGGAACGGACCTTCAATTTCCTCAAGGCCAAGGGGAAACTGGACGCGGTGGAGATTGTCGAGATCTCGATCATGAAAGGGGAGCACAAGCAGCCGGAATATCGCGAGCTGTCGCCATTTTCGCAGGTGCCTGTGCTGGTCCTGGACGATGGCACGACGATCACAGAAAGCCGCGCCATTTGCAGTTTCTTCGAACACATGTTCCCGGAGCCGAACCTGATGGGCTCTGATGCGCTGGAAAAAGGCCTGATCGAGATGTGGGATCGGCGCATCGAATTCATGATGATGCTGCAATTCGCGACCTGGTTCCGCAATGCACACCCGGTCATGGCACCGCTGGAAAACCCGCAACTGCCGGAAGCCGCCGCGAAAGCCGAGAAAAGCGTCAAGAAATTCGCTGAGCGCCTCAATCAGCATCTCGAAGGTAAGGACTGGGTCGCCGCAGATCGGTTCTCGATCGCGGACATCACGCTCTACCTGACCTGCGGGTTCTGCAACGTCATGCAGTGGAAGCCACATTCCGAGCATGACAATATTTCCCGCCACTATGGACAGGTGAAAGCGCGTCTAGGCTAGGAGCTGTCGGAGCAGAGGTCTGAGCTCGCTGACCAGGTCCTGCGGGATCAGACCTGGTCCGATGCGACGACTGGCTTCTCCGTGTAGCCAGACGCCGGCACAGGCGGCTTCAAAAGCAGGCATGCCCTGCGCCACCAAACCGGCAATCAGGCCCGCCAGCACGTCCCCTGTGCCTGCCTTGGCGAGATAAGGTGAGCCGCCGCTATATTCGGCAATCCGTCCGTTTGGATCAGCGATGATCGTGTGGGGACCTTTCAGGACGGTGATCAGGCCGTGTTCATGCGAAATGTCGACGGCGCGGAGGACCCGGTCCGTGTCGATGGCGCCGAAATAGCGTTCGAACTCAGCGTCATGTGGGGTGATGACTTTGGTTGCATGGGCAAGTGTGGTGCTGAGCCGTATGGCATCTGCATCCAAAATGGTGGGAACGGCCACGTCCGACGACTGCAAACTGTTGGCCTGCGCGTCTGACACGCCGCCTGGACCGGCCAGGATACAATTGACCGAGCGCACCTGTTCGAGTGGCCCGTCTGCCACCATGATGTCGGCCGGAAGCGTCGCGCGATAGACCTGTGCCTGCGCCGCACTGAGCACCGTTACCAGGCCACTGCCAATCCGCGAACACGCGTCCGCCGCGAGCCGTGTTGCGCCGGTAAACGTGTCAGAGCCGACAATCGCCGTATGACCGCGATGATATTTGTGACCAGAGGCCTGAGGCTCGGGAAAGACGGATCGCCATAGATCTGGAGAATTTTCCATGCAGCGTTCCTAGCGCGATTATTCTGCCAGTTCGAGCGCTTTGGTTTGCGAGTCCAGCCAATGATCCACGTCTCGCAAGGCGCGCGCGGCCTGAACGCGCTTCTTGGCCCGTCCCTTGTCCTTGCCGCGCAGGCGTTTGCCGGTCTCGGGGTCCTTGGTTGGCACCTCATCGGGATCGGCTGATGGGAACAGACCAAAATTGATGTTCATCGGCTGGAATGTCGCTTTGCCTTCCAGGTGTCCGCCTGTGATATGTTTGACCAAGGCACCCAGCGCTGTTGTATCCGGCGGGTTCGGCAAGTCCATCCCGAGCCGATCGGCGGCCGCGAACCGGCCCGCCAGCAAGCCCATGGCAGCGCTCTCGACGTAGCCCTCAACGCCCGTCACCTGACCGGCAAAACGGATGCGCGGCATCGACTTCAGGCGCAGACGCTGGTCCAGCAGTTTCGGTGAGTTCAGGAAGGTATTGCGGTGGATCCCGCCGAGCCGGGCAAATTGAGCGTTCTCGAGGCCGGGAATGGTGCGAAAAATATCACTCTGTGCGCCATATTTCAGCTTGGTCTGGAAACCGACCATGTTCCACAATGTCCCGAGCGCATTGTCCTGGCGCAGCTGCACGATGGCGTGCGCCTTGACCTCCGGATTGTGCGGATTGGTCAGACCGACCGGCTTCATCGGTCCGAACCGCAAAGTCTCACGTCCACGTTCGGCCATGACCTCAATCGGCAGGCAGCCTTCGAAATAGGGCGTGTCCTTTTCCCAATCCTTGAACTCGGTCTTTTCGCCACCAATCAGCGCATCGATGAAGGCATTGTACTGATCTTCATCCATGGCGCAGTTGATATAGGCGGCCGTGTCGCCGTGCGGGCCCGGCTTGTCATAGCGCGACTGGCGCCAGGCTTTCTCCATGTCGATACTGTCGAGATAGACAATCGGCGCAATCGCGTCGAAGAAGGCGAGATCGTCTTCGCCCGTATGCGCACGAATGGCCTCAGCCAGATTGATTGAGGTCAGCGGCCCGGTGGCGATGATCACACTGTCCCAGTCTTCCGGCGGAATGCCGTCAATCTCTTCCCGCACGACCGTGACCAGGGGATGCCCAGTCAGCTTTTCTGTCACCGCTTCGGCAAAGCCTTCACGATCGACGGCAAGGGCGCTGCCGGCCGGAACCTGATACTTGTCCGCGGTCGGGATGATAATCCCGTTAGCGCGGCGCATCTCTTCGTGCAGGACGCCAACCGCGTTCAATTCGTGATCGTCGGATCGAAACGAGTTGGAGCAAACCAGCTCGGCCAGCTTGTCGGTTTGGTGCGCATCAGTGCCTTTGACGCCCCGCATTTCGTGCAGGACGACCGGCACGCCCATATTCGCGGCCTGCCATGCGGCTTCAGACCCGGCCATGCCGCCGCCGATGATGTGAATGGGTTTAATCTCGCTCATCCGCGCGATGTGCGTCCGATCCTCACTGTCGTCAAGTTTGTGGTCGCAGAGAAACGGCGCAGACAAGGGCTAGGCAAGCAAACCTGCGCTCTCTAAATGAGGCGCATGACGACGAACACGCTTTCTCCAGAATCCATTCTCTCCAAACTTCTCGACACGTGTGCACGCGCTGGCGCAACCGGCGCCGATGCCTCCTATGGCCGCTCCGACGGTGTCAGCGTTGACGTGCGTGACGGCAAGCTGGAAGGCATTGAGCGGTCCGAATCACAAGGTGTGTCGCTCCGCTGCATGTTTGGTCAGCGCCAGGCATCTGTGTCAGGCTCCGACGTCTCGGAAGACGGCCTGGTGGCCCTGGCAGAACGCTGTGTCGCAATGGCGAAAGTGGTTCCGGAAGATCCGTATTGCGGTCTTCCAAATGCCAGCGAACTGGCCGCAGACCTGCCGGAGATCGACGTCTCAGGCGATGGTGAAATCGCCACTGATATTCTCGAACAGGATGCGCTCGCGGCAGAAGCCGCAGCACTGGCTGTGCCTGGCGTTCAGCAGGTCTCAGGATGCGGAAATGGCTGGAGCACCAGTGAGCGCTGGGTCGCGGCCAGCAATGGCTTTTCATCTCACCGCCGCAGCGGGTCTACCGGGCTTGGCCTGGCGGCCGTGGCCGAACAGGATGGCGCCATGGAACGCGACTATGAAAGCCGCTCCGTACGTCGCCTCGAAGATCGCCCCTCGGCAGAAGAGATCGGACGCATTGCCGGTGAACGCACCGTGGCGCGCCTGGGCTCCCGCAAAGTCAAAACCCAGACTGGGGCGGTGATCTATGACCGCCGTGTTGCCGGCAGTTTGATCGGTGCCTTTCTGTCCGCCATCAGCGGTCCGAGCGTGGCACGCGGCGTTTCCTTCCTGAAAGAGTCGCTCGGCGACCAGGTGTTCGCACGCGGCGTGAACCTGATCGACGACCCGTTTCGCAAACGCGGCATGGGCAGCCGCGCCCATGACGGGGAAGGGCGGCCTGTCGCGCCGACCCGTCTCATCGATGATGGCGTGCTCACGCGCTGGCTGCTCAACGGTGCCTCGGCCAAGCAACTGGACATGAAACCCAATGGTCATGCCAGTGGCGGCTTTGGATCTTCTCCGGGCGTCGGGGTATCGAATGCCTATATCGAAGCCGGCGCACAAAGCCCGGAAGAGCTGATGCGCGGGGTTGGCAACGGCTTGCTGGTCACCGACATGTTTGGTCCATCCATCAACCCGAACACCGGGGATTATTCCGTCGGCGTGGCTGGCTTCTGGTTCGAAAATGGTGCCGTCCAGTATCCGGTTTCCGAGGTCACCATAGCGGGGGATCTTCCCGGAATGTTCAAACGCCTGGTGCCTGCATCTGACCTCGAATTCCGTGGCAGCCGCGACGCACCGTCGCTGTTGATCGAGGACATGTCGATTGCCGGAGAATAAACTCGATCGCGAAGATCTCGATCTGCTGAGATCCGTCGCCCGCGAAGCCGGGGAATTGGCGATCGATTATTATGAACGCTCCGATGTACGCTTCTGGGACAAGTCCAAGGGCAATCCGGTGACTGAAGCAGATCTCGCGGTCAACGCCCTGATCCAGGACCGCCTGATGGCGGCGCGGCCCGACTATGGCTGGCTGTCCGAAGAAACCGCCCTGGACAATGACACCCGCACCGCGCACCGCGTCTGGATCGTGGATCCGATTGACGGCACGCGGGCCTTCATGCGCCGCGAGCCGTATTGGTGCATCGGCCTTGGTGTTCTTGAGCGCGGACAACCGCGCGCGGCCGTGGTCGAAGCGCCGCTTCTGGGGGAAACCTATTCGGCACTGCGTGGCGGTGGGGCCTTTCTGAACGGAAGCCAGATCCACGTCACGGACTGCGACCGGGAAGAGGGGTGCCGCATCATCACCAATGAAGGCATGCTGACCCATCCGGCCTGGCCGGAACCCTGGCCAGACGTGGATCTTATTACCCCAAAACCGAACGCAACCCTGATCCGGATGTGCTGGGTCGCGGCCGGCAAGGCACATGTCGCCCTGACGCTGTGGCGCAAATCGGACTGGGATCTGGCCGCCGGAACACTGCTGGTAGAGGAGGCGGGTGGCGTCGCGACAACCCATCTCGGTGAACCGTATGTGTTTAATCGCGGGGAACCTGCACAAAGAAGTCTGTTGGCGGCTGGAAAGGCCCTGCATTCCCTGTTATCAGCCCGAGTCAAAGGCGTGAGGCTGCCAGATCCAAACTGGACCGTGCGCCCCTATGAACCGACACAGACGACGGAGCGCCAGACCATGGGCGAGACTGCTACGACGAAACAACTTCTCCACCTCGTAATTGGGGGCGAACTGAAAGACGTCACCGACGTTCAGTTTGAAGACCTGTCCAAGATCGACTTTGTCGGCGCGTTTGCAAGCTACAAAGACGCGTACGATGCCTGGAAAGGTGCTGCACAACGCACCGTAGACAGTGCAGAAACGCGTTATTTCATCCTGCACGCGCACAAGTTGCTCGACCCAGAAACGGGTGACCACCATCACGTCTAAGCCTGACAAAGAGCAAAACAGACGGTCTCTCGCACGCCTTCTGGGCAAGCATTTCTGGCCGCACCGCAACTGGTTCATTGGTGGAACCATATTCGCGGTTCTGACCTCTTTGAGCGCCGTCGGTTATGGCGGCGTGCTGGCTTATGTCGGCAATGCCATTCAATGCCAGCTCGAAGGCGGCAGCGGCAATGCCTGTCAGTTCGTGCAGGAAAACGCCGAACGCGTTGGACTGAGCGCCTCGGATGGCTGGATCTGGTTCGGTATCTACGCGATCATTATTCTGACAATTGTCCGGGCGATCTCGCTTTACGCGATGAACATGCTGAACAATACCGGCGTTCAGCGCGGACTCGTGTCCATTCAAAGCGTCCAGTTCGATGCGTTGACCGATGGCGATTATGCCCGTGTTTCTGGCGACAATTCCGGTGGCTTCGTCTCGCGCTTCATCAATGACGTAAACGCCATCCGCGACGCTGCGTTGAGATTTGCCAACAACTTCACCAAGAGCCTCGTGACGATTATCGGCGTTTTGGTGGCGCTGTTCATCATCGATTGGCAACTCGCACTGATCATTCTGGTCGTCTATCCGCTGGCATTGGGCCCGGTGATCGCGTTGGGCAATTCCATCCGGTCCAGATCCAAGAAAGCACAACAGCAGATTGGTGAAGTCACAGCCCTCGTCTCTGAGGGCTTGCAATCGGCCCGCGTGGTCAAAGCCTATGGCCTGGAAACCTATCAGAAGGACCGTGGCCGTGTTGGATTTGCCGAGCGCTCACGCCTGTTCCTGCGTGTGCTGTCGCAGCGCGCGGCGGTGGATCCGGTGCTCGAAGTCGTCGGCGGGATCGCGATTGCGGCTTTGCTCGGATTTGTCTCGTTCCGGATCGCGGCGGACACCAACACGCTCGGCGACCTGCTCGGTATTATCGGTTTGATCGGCGTTGCATCGCCAGAAGTCCGCGCCCTCGGCTCGATTACCGCGGTGGCCCAGGAAGGCGCGGCCGCGGCTGACCGTGTTTATGACATCATTGATGCGCCCGCATCGGTCTCGGACAAGCCTGATGCCGTACAGATCAAGGACGCAGAAGGGCGGATTGCATTTGATGATGTCCACTTCGCCTATCCGGACGGCACACAGGCGCTGAGAGGCCTGAGCTTTTCAACCGAACCCGGGGAAACCATTGCGATTGTCGGGCCGAGCGGGGCCGGGAAGTCGACCATCTTCAACCTGATCCTGCGCCTGTACGACGTGACAGCCGGTCAGGTCCGGGTAGAAGGCGCAGACGTTCGCAATGTCGATTCCCACTCCTTGCGGGGTGCCACGGCATTGGTTTCGCAGGATACAGCGCTGTTCGATGACTCGGTCGCCGCCAATATCGCGCTTGGCCGCCTCGGGGCCGGCGTTGACGAGATCGAGGCCGCCGCACGCGCAGCGAACGCGCATGCGTTCATTCTCGAGCTTCCCGGCGCTTATGACGCGGAAGCCGGAGAGATGGGACGCAATCTGTCAGGCGGACAAAGACAACGCGTGGCACTCGCCCGCGCCATTCTGCGCGACGCCCCGATCCTGATGCTGGATGAAGCCACCTCCGCGCTCGATGCAGAAAGCGAAGCCAAGGTGCAAGCGGCGCTGTCCGAGTTCTCCGCCAGCCGCACGACGCTGATCATCGCACATCGGTTGTCGACCGTACGTGCTGCGGACCGGATCATCGTGGTGGAGGATGGGCGCGTTGTCGAAACCGGCACGCATGACGAGCTGATGGCAGCAGAGGGCGTTTACAAGAAACTGGTCGAGCTGCAGCTTAATTAGGCACCGGCAAGCGGGCGTTCGGCTGGCACTTGCGCGGCGGCGGTGTTCAGGAATCGCGCAAGCTTCTCGGAACTTTCAGCCCCTTGCACCGCGATCTGGCGCAGCGCAATAAAGGTCGGCACGCCGGAAATCCCCATTTGTCGAAACAGCGACTGCTCCTGCCGTGTCGTTTCGACATCGGCATCGCTGGCGAGCAGGTCCGAGACAATGTTTGCGTCGAGTCCGATTTCCGAGGCCAGCGTGATCAGGACCTGGTGGTCTCCAATGTCGAGGCCTTTCGCGAAATAGGCCTCAAACAGGGCTTCCTTTGCCTGCATGCCGAGCGATTGACCTTGTGCCCAATAGACCAGGCGGTGGGCGTCGAAACTGATCGGGCGCCGCGTGATGCGGTCGAAATCGAACGGAATGCCTTCCTCCTCGCCATACTGGATCAGCGCGTCACGCATCTGATTGGCACGATCGCGGCTTTGATCCGAGCCGAAGCGGGATTTCATATAGGCCTTGTAGTCCGTGCCTCCGGCGGGAATGGTCGGGTCCAATTCAAACGGGCGGAACAGCACCTCGACATCCAGGTCCGGAACCAGCGCCATCGCGCCTTTCAAACGCCGCAGACCGACCCAACACCACGGACAGACCAGATCCGAGACCATTTCAATATGAAGCGTCATGGTTTGGGAACCTCCGCAGCGTGGGATTTGAGATGACTGAGCTCAACAATGGATAGCGTCTTCTGATGCGTGGCGGCAAGCCTTACCGGCGGGGCGACGCCCATCTGGCGGGCTTCTTCCCAGCGCGACGCGCACAGGCACCATTGATCCCCAGGCTTGAGGCCCGGAAACCGGAACTCGGGTCGCGGTGTGATCAGGTCATTGCCGCGATTGAAACTGTATTGAAGGAACTCCGCCGTGACCGTCACACAGACCGTGTGCAGGCCATGATCCATCGGCCCTGTATTGCAGCACCCGTCGCGAAAGAACCCGGTCAGCGGGTCGTGACTGCAATCCTCGAGCGCGCCGCCAAGCACATTCCTGGCCGACGCGGTTTCGCCGCTCATGCAGCCGCCGTCTCAGGCTTGCTGGCGGCGGACCGCAGCACGCCCCAATAGCCGCTTTGGACCTCCATCCGTTCGGTGACGCCCTTTTTCTCGAGCAGTCGATGCGCTTCAGCCAGGCGATAGAAAGGCAGGTGCATGAACATGTGATGCTCGCAGTGATAATTGACCCAGTACGGCGCGATAAAGATCCGCTCCAACACGCTGGCATGTGTAGTGCGGGCGTGGCGCATCGGGTCAGCGTGGTCCGGCACCACGGCATGCTCGGCAATATTGCGCAGCCGCGTGATCATCATGTTCCAGGTCGCCATTGGCAGCAACCAAAGCACGAAGAACGCCCACCAATAACCGAGCAGGGTCAGGCCTATCAGTATCAGACCATTGTCGATCAGAAATGGAATCACCGCTTCGCGGGCCGACTGGGACCGATTTTCTGAACCCTTCTTGTTGCGGATGCCAAAACCCATGGCATTGGCGAACTGGTTCAGGCGTTGCTTGTAAAAAGTTTGCCCGGTCAGATCGCGGATGATCTTGCGCCGCAGCGAGGTCTTGGTGATCGGAAACGGTGCCGACAGGATGAGATCCGGATCTTCCGGCTGTTGCGCGTATTTGTGATGTTGCAAGTGATAAGGGCGATAGGCCTTGAGGCTGCCACCGATCGGTGCGCCGGACAGCCAATGTCCGAAAAAATGGTTGAGGGCAGGGGACTTTGACAGGCCGCCATGCGCCGCTTCATGCATCAACACGGCCAGGCCAAGCTGACGCGCGCCAATGATCGGCACCGCCAGGATGATCAGCCAAGGCTGCCAGATTGCCGCCGCCATGGCCAGGGCGATGACCGCCCAGCAATGCACGACCATGCCAAGGCCAAGCGCGTCAGAGCGCCGGGACACATGTTCCCATTCTTCACGCGTGAACAGATCGAGCGGGCGGATTCGTTTTGCAGCGGCCATGGCGGCATAATACAGCCCTTTCCTAAGGGCAGACAAGCTTGACCTAGAGCAAGGCCGCGAGCGTCAACCCGGCAAGGATGATGGCGCCGGCCCATACATTCGATTTGAACACGTCCAGAGCGAACTTTTCACGCCCCTTGGACAGCGTCGACACTTGCCAGACACCATGCCCCAGAAAGGCCAGGGCGAGGATCGCGCCGATCCGTCCGGCGCCCGCGAAATAGGCGCCGAGAAAAATCAGCGCCGTCGCCGTCATGTGGAACACGAACACCCCGGTCAAGACCTTGTCGCCGAACAAACGCGCGGTCGATTTCACCCCGACCAGTGCGTCGTCTTCGCGGTCCTGCAGGGCATAGATGGTGTCATAGGCAACAGTCCAGCAGACCAGGCCTAGATACAGCACCACTGTGGCACCAGTGACATGAGTTGCGGTCGCGGCGCCGACCAAGGCGCCGAAATTGAACGTGAAGCCAAGCCAGGCCTGCGGCCACCAGGTGATCCGCTTCATATAGGGATAGGCCGCCACCAGCGGAATTGCGAACAGCGCGATCACTTTGGCGTCAAACGGCAGGAACAGCCAGATCAGGAAGCCGACCCCAAGCTGCGCCGCGAGGAAGCCATAGGCCTGCTGCAACGTTACATCCCCGGCAGGCAATGGTCGGTCGGCGGTGCGCGCGACTTCGGCATCAACGTCACGGTCGCGAATGTCGTTCCAGGTGCAGCCCGCGCCGCGCATGGCGATGGCACCAATGGCGAACAGAAGGATCCAGACGAGGTCGATCCACTGGAATCCCGCCGGCACACGCATCAGCGCCAGTCCGATCCAGCAAGGCAGCAGGAGCAACCAGATTCCAACCGGCCGGTCCCATCGCGCCAGCGCCGCATAAGGACGGCTCTGGTCGGGCAGCTCCTTCAGCCAGTCCGGAAGCGCACTATCGAGCGGAATTCGCTGCCGCGGTTCAGTTTCAGAATCATACTCGTCCATCGCTCCTCTATAGCGTTTTTTATTTGCGGTGCCATGACTTAACGCGGCTTGCGGTGCGTCCTATAGAGCCGCGTATGAGCCATATTGCCCGCCTTTTCGTCGATCAGCCGCTCGCCAGCGGTACCGCCGTGCTGCTGCCGGATGGACAAAGCAAGTATCTGGTCCGGGTGATGCGCCTGTCAGATGGGGCAACCGTGCGTGCCTTCAACGGTCAGGACGGCGAGTGGCGTTGCCGGCTCGAGGTCCGTGGCAAGGCCGCAGCGCTGGTGCCGGAGGCGCAAACGCGGCCGCAGGATTCAAGCCCGGACCTGACCCTGCTATTCGCTCCGGTCAAGAAGGCTCGCACCGACTTCATCATTGAAAAGGCAACCGAGCTCGGGGTCTCGGTAATCCAGCCGGTGGTGACCGAGTACACCCAGAACAGCCGGGTGCGGACCGACCGCATGACGGCGCAGACGATTGAGGCCGCCGAACAGACCGAACGCATGGACCTGCCGACCGTCCACGACGCGATGGCGCTGCCCAAAGCCCTGGCGGCATGGGATGCGGCGCATCCTTTGGTCTATTGCGATGAAGCCAGCGATGCGCGACCGCTGAACCAGATCGCGAATCGCCTGAGCGGCAAACCGGGCGGCGTCCTGATTGGCCCGGAAGGCGGATTCTCACCCAGAGAGCGGCAGATGCTGCTTGCTCTCGATTTTGTGATCCCGATTTCACTTGGTCCGCGCATCCTTCGCGCCGAGACAGCGGTTGTGTCCGTCCTCACCCTTTGGCAATCGGAAGTTGGCGATTGGCAAAAAGCTCCCTATCTGCCTGAGACATAAGATTTTGCCTGGAGGGCAGGGGCGTGACGACTCCGACAACAGATATTGATGAAAACGCGCCACGCCTGTCGGGAAAGACAGAGCTGGTCGAATGGTTCGAGGCCGGAAACAAGCCCAAAACCGACTGGCGGATCGGCACCGAGCACGAAAAGTTCGGCTTCACGTGGAATGATCTTAAACCGCTGCCTTATGACGGCGAGGCTTCGATCAAGGCGATGCTGGAAGGCCTGCGCGACAAGTTTGGCTGGTCGCCTATCGAAGAGAATGGCTACTTGATCGGCCTCAAGAAAGACGGCGCCAGCGTCAGTCTGGAGCCGGGCGGACAATTTGAGCTGTCCGGCGCACCGCTGGAGCACATCCACGAGACCTGCAACGAAGTCGGTCAGCACTTAAAGGAAGTGCGCGAGATCGCCGAGCCGCTCGGCATCGGCTTTATCGGCCTCGGCGCCAGCCCGATCTGGTCGATGGATGAAACCCCGATCATGCCCAAGGGCCGTTACAAGATCATGCGCGCCTATATGGAAAAGGTGGGCCGGCTCGGACGCCAGATGATGTTTCGCACCTGCACGGTGCAAAGCAATCTCGATTTCGGCTCTGAAGCCGACATGGTGAAGAAGTTCCGGGTCGCCTTGGCCTTGCAACCACTCGGCACCGCCCTGTTTGCCAATTCGCCATTCCTGGAAGGTCGGCCAAACGGATTCCTGTCCTATCGCTCGCAAATCTGGACCGACACCGACCCAGACCGCACCGGCATGCTGCCTTTTGTCTTTGAAGACGGCTTCGGATTTGAACGATATGTCGACTATGCACTTGATGTTCCAATGTATTTTGTTCGCCGCGGTGGAAAATACCTGGACGCGTCCGGTCTCAGTTTCCGGGACTTCATGGCAGGCAAATTGCCCATCCTTCCCGGCGAGAAACCCGCGATAGATGATTTCGAGGACCATCTCTCAACCATTTTCCCCGAGGTCCGTCTGAAACGCTTCCTCGAGATGCGCGGCAGCGATTCCGGCCCATGGTCGAGCCTGTGCGCTTTCTCAGCCTTCTGGGCTGGCATCCTGTATGACGAAACGGCGCTCGATGCCGCCTGGGAACTGGTCAAGGACTGGACCGCCGGCGAACGCGAAGCCTTGCGCCAGACCGTCCGCACCATCGGCCTGAATGCACCCGTTCCCGGTGGCCGCACCTTGCAGGACCTGGCCAAGGACGTCCTGAAAATCGCCCGCGGCGGGCTGCGCAATCGCGCCAAGCTGTCAGTCTCCGGCGACGATGAAACCGGCTTCCTGCAGGAACTCGACCAGATCGCCGCGTCGGGGATAACGCCCGCCGAGCGCCTGCTGCAGGCCTATCATAAGGACTGGCAGGGCGACGTCACGAAAGTGTTCAAGGAACTGGCTTACTAGTCCGCGCCGCGGTGTCCGCGAACGGCTATTGAATTTTTGCCACACTGGTCGCAATTCGTGACCGAGGTGTCGCTGACCTCAATATTGAGACTCTCCGACAGCGACTTTGATCGCAGAACCAGAAAACTCTCCGCATGGGATGCGATGGCGCGTGTGCGCTTCGCCATCTCAAGCCCGCCCAGCGGGCTCCAAACCTTTGGAAGTGAGAGAGATCATGAACCTACAAACGAAACGTCGTCTCGTGCAGACGACGATCCTTGCCGGCTTGGCCGGATTCAGCTTCGGCGCTGTTGCGCTGGCGCAAGACGCCGACACCGATGACGAAGCGCGGCAGGAGACGGTGACAGTCACTGGCTCGCGCATCATGAATTCAAACCTGAGTTCGAGCAGTCCGATCGCGAATGTCAGTTCCGACGACTTAACCCTGTCCAATACGGTGAATGCCGAGCAGTTCTTGAACACTTTGCCGCAAGTCATTCCGGGCTTTGACTCGACCTCGAACAATCCGGGAATTGGCGAAGCAACAGTGAACCTGCGTGGATTGGGATCCAATCGAACCTTGGTCCTCGTCGACGGCCGTCGCTATGTGACGTCAAATCAGAACCCCGGTTCCGTTGACCTGAACACAATCCCAGCTGCCCTGGTTGAACGCGTAGACATTCTGACCGGTGGCGCATCTGCCATTTACGGATCCGACGCGATGGCCGGAGTCGTCAACTTCATCATGAAGGACGATTTTGAAGGCATGGAAGCATCCGCTGGCTATGAAGCGAGCGAGGATGGCGATGGTGAAATCTATACCGGTGCACTGACTTTGGGCGGGAATTTCGACAATGATCGCGGCAACGCTGTGTTCAGCTTCGAGTACACGCAACGAGAAGGCATCTTCCAAGGTGATCGCGATGCGTCGGCAGTTACACTGATCGACACGGGCGCCGACGGTGGTCTTCAGGAAACAGGGTCGGTCAATATTCCGTCGACATTCGTCAATTATTCGGTGAATTATACGGACATATTGGGTATCGGCCTTCCCTGCGATGTCGAAGGCACGGCGGAAGCCGAGGACGCGAACGGTGTCGGCCTTGGTTATTGCACAACCGATACGTTCGGCTTCATTTTCAATCCCGACGGCGCTGGAATTCTGCCATTCATCAACTCGGGCGAGAACACCAATCGATACAATTATGCACCCGCCAACTATCTTCAAATCCCGCAGGAGCGATACTCGATCTACGGCAATGTTTCTTATGACGTGACGGACTCGATCGAAGCCTATGCGCAAGCTGTCTTTGTCACCAGTCAGACCGAACAATTGTTGGCGCCTACGCCTGTGTTTACACAGCTTACGGTCAATCTCGATAATCCGTTCCTCGTCGGTGACCCAGAAGCGCTGGCAGCGCTCACTGAGATCTCGAACGCCCAGGCAAATCCGGATTCCGATGGCAATGGCGTGAATGACGCCGTTTTCTTTGCAGGTCGCCGGTTTCTAGAAACCGGAGGCCGATTGTCAGACATCCGAAATGACAGTTTTCAAGTGAATGCCGGACTTCGCGGCGCATTGACCGATACTTGGGACTGGGACGTCTTCGCGTCTTTCGGTCAGGCGGATACGTCGATCACGCAAACCGGAAACATCTCTGAATCTGCTTATGTTGAAGCGGTTCGCGACGGCACGGCAAACATCTTTGATGCGAACGGCCTCAGCGATGAAGTGGTCGAAGCAATCTCCGTCACCGGCATGATTACGGGCCAAACCGAGCAGTTCATTTTCTCGGGGACCGCGAGCGGCGATCTGGGTGGGCTGACCTCACCAATGGCCGAAACACCTTTCGCAGTTGCCGTTGGTGCCGAGTATCGTGAAGAAAGCCTCTCCACGAGTGGGGCCGGCCTCGGTCCCGACGTAAGAGGTTTCAACCAGGCGCCCGATATATCTGGCCGGTTTGATGTGACCGAGTTCTTTGCAGAATTGAACGCGCCGCTGATCGAGAACGCGCCTCTGGCCGAGGAAGTGACGTTCACGGGGGCATACAGATTGTCGGACTACTCAACCGAAGGCGTCGGCAACGTTAGTTCGTATGCCGCTGGCCTGAGCTGGGTCCCGGTCGATGGCATCCGGTTCCGAACGCAGTACCAACGGGCGGTCCGTGCGCCAAACATTGGTGAGCTGTTCTCGCCTCTGGTCAACGGGTTCCCCAACATCGCGGATCCTTGCTCTGGCGGCACCAATGGTGGCTTTGACGACCTGACTGCCGAAGAACAGGCGGCTGCGGTCATCAATTGCGAAAGCAACCCGATTGCGGCGGCAAATCTGCCAGCCGGCGCAACGGGGTCAGACTTGCAGGTCAACTCACAGATCGAAGGCCTGTTCGGCGGCAATCCAGACCTCGCTGAAGAAACGGCAGATACTATTACGTTCGGCGTCATCTGGGAGCCTTTGTTTATCGACAATCTGACCCTCACGGCAGACTATTTTGATATTCAAATTGACGACGTGGCGACGAACGTACCGTCGCAGACGATCTTTGATCTTTGCTATCTGGAAGGGGTCACTGAGTTTTGCGAATTGATTACGCGTGATTCCGACGGACGGGTGGATATCTTCACCTCTAATCCACGCAACGCAGCTGAGCTCAGTACGTCAGGCGTCGATTTTTCGGTTGATTATCATTTCGAAACCGAAGGCTATGGCACGTTTGGCGTGTACTCCCTGATCACATGGACTGACGCCAACACATTGATCCCGCTGGAAGGGGAAGAGCCAATTGAATATGTTGGCTATTACGGCGCGACTGTCGGCGAACCGACACCGGAATGGAGTTTCAACACGCGCTTTGACTGGTCGTTGGGCGACTATGGCGCCCGGTTGCGTTGGAGCAGGATCTCAGCTGTGGAGGATGACCTGTTCGCGAATGGAGGCGACCCAGATCTGTTCATTGAGGGTGTCGATGCTTACGATCAGTTCGATCTCACATTGTTCTGGGATGTTACGGAGAACGTCGGATTGACGTTTGGCGTCGAGAACATGTTGGACGAAGACTTCGTCATCATTGGTGATGACTCGGCCGAACAATCCAACACCTATCCAGCGACGTATGACACGCTTGGTCGAACGTTCTTTGGCCGTATCACCGCGACTTTCTAAACGTCGGCATATCGTACGAAAGAACCACCAGAATAGCGGGCCTCCGGGCCCGCTATTTTCATCTTCGCACCGCCGGGCTTTCCATTTCGAGGCCTTGTGAGCGGGCGGCGAGGTAGAGTTCGACGGCGATATAGAGCGGGTCGCCATAGGGCAAGGGATCGGCACGGACGCCGGTATCGCAATCACGCAGGCGGCGGTGCAGCGAGCCCATGGATTGCCATTCGAGGCGATAGGCCGGGAAGCCGTTGCCATGGCCCTGACTGAGCGTATCGCCGCGCAGGCGCTTGCCCCAGTTCTCTGTATGGCATTGCTGGCATGAGAAATTGAACTGGCCGCGACGCCTCTGAAAATACGTTTCGCCAACGTCATAGACCTCCGCCGCCGGTCCGCTGATATCAACCACAATCGGATCGCCGCGCGACTGTGCCGCGACGAAAGCGGTCAGGGATAACAGCTCATCGCTTTCATAAGCGAGCGGCGGCACTTCCTGGTGCTTGATGCGGCATTGATTGATCCGGCCTTCGAGATTGAGCACGGTGTCCGTCGCTTCATCGAAAGCGGGATAGGTCGCAGCGACACCTTTGAGCTGGTCGTCATGGCAGGCGACGCAGGCGGGTTGTTCGGCTTGCGGCTGGGCGAACAGCATCGCGCCCCGATCCACCCAGAGCAAGCCGGGATTGGCAAAGGCGTCGTCCTGCAACGCCCGCGTTTCTGCAGTGAGGAAGGTCGATCCGCTGACAATTTCGTCCGCTGTGAGCTGGCGGGCTGGCGCCTCTTCAGGCGGAGCCGAGCAAGCCGCGATCCAGACACCGGCTATTGCCAGGCCGAACCTTCTCATGACACCTCGATCTGCGCCGTCTCTGACCAGGTCTCGCCATGCTGATCGGTCCAGCGGAACGTCAATGTGCCGCTGGTGGTGGCGCGGGTGTGGAAGGTCAGGATCGGATTGGCGGCGACACCGGGATGAAAATCGGCGGCGAAGACCTGCTCGCCATCATAATCACACTCGAACCGGGTGATGATGTCGCGTTCGATCACCTCTCCGCGCGAGCCCCGGCGATAACCGCTCTCCATCGGATGCTGGATCAGGGCTTTCAGCTCGATTATGTCGCCGGACTTGGCGGTCTTTGGCACGGCAAGACGAATTCCGGTCATGTCAGCCTCCTCACAAGATCACGCAGGCGGCCAGCGTGACCACTGTTTCCTGGCTGCCGGACCAAAGGCTGCCATCGCTCATTTCGGCGATGGCCTGGATCGCCTGAGTGCCGGAGAGCCTGATCCGCGCATCGACATGCGCACGCCCGGAGCGCGGGGTAAGATGATACTGGGCGATCAAGGGCAGGGGATTTCTCGGCGACAGGATGACGACGCGTTTGACGTGGTCCGTCTCGCTCATCGGGCTGTCGACTTCGACCTTGAGTGGCACCGAATAGCCATTCTCGGCAATCGGCGGTAATTGCAGCAAGACTCGGCCTTCTGTCACCGGGCGCGTGCCGAACAGGTCGCGCCGGGCCTGCTCCAGGTCGGCCTGCGCGGCGACGCTGCGAAGCGGGGTGGCGGCGACGAACACGGCGCCGGCACCCGCTGTCAGCAGGTGCCTGCGGTTCAGGCCGATATGCCGATCATTCCTCATCCTGGATCATCCTCTGGCCTGCAAGATACGCCACAATGTCCTCAATGTCTTGGGCCGACAGGATTGTCTCACCCGCAAACGCTGTACCGACCTGATGTAAGTCATGAATGCGATAATAGGAGGGCATCAGCGTGCCCGGGCGGACGATTTGATAATCGACGATCCTCAAGCGCAGCTGCCCGGCCGAAAGGCGCGCCCCGACCAGGCTCAGATCTGGACCGATATCGCCTTGAAATTCCACATCTAAATCGCTCATCGCATGACACAGGACGCAATGCCCTGCATCGCGGTCGACGAAGATCACCTTTCCGCGATCCGCATTCCCTGCGATCGAGGTGAGCGGAGCAGGGATCGCGTCGCCGGAAATTTGCGCCGGCTTGATCAGCGCCTGATCCGGCGCGCCGCAAGCAGCGGCAACCAGCGCCAGTCCCGCAAACAGGAGTCTCACCCAAACGCCTCGGTCGTAATCGTTTCGAACCAGGAGCGCGCTTCGGCCGCTTCCTGGGTGCGTACGGCCGTGTCGGCAGCCAACGGGCTGACCCCGCCGGCACCGGCAATGCTGGTCAAGGCGCCCGCCTCGTTCGAATAGACGCCGGCAATCGAAATGGCCTGGTCCGGTGTGGTAAAGGAGTAGCACGTATTCACCAGCATGGTTGGCTCCGGGTCGAGGCCGGACATTATCCGCGCCACCGCCACCGCGCAGATCTTGGCCTGCAAATTGGCCGAGAAGGCCGATTTCGGCATCGGTGCGGCAATCGTGGCATCGCCGATCACATGGATCTTGGCCTGCCGCGTCGACTCAAAGGACAGCGGATTGATCGGACACCAGCCGGTGGCATCGCTGACCCCGGCGCGGTCGGCAATCGCGCTGGCCTTTTGCGGCGGGATGACATTGATGACAAGCGCGGCAAAGGCCTCGAAATCGGTATGCACGGTGCCCGCCGAGGCGTCCACACGCGAGACAGTGCCATCGTCACTGGCGCCGCGCCATTCAAGATGATCCGGATAATGTTCGGCCCAGGCCTCCTGGAACAGCGCCATTTTCGAAAACGTGTCCTTGGCATCCAGGACAATCAGCTTGGAGCGCGGTTTCCGGGATTTCAGATAGTGCGCAATCATGCTGGCGCGTTCGTATGGCCCGGGCGGACAACGGAACGGCGCTGTCGGTACGCTCATGATCACTGTGTCGCCATCGGCCAGCGCATCGAGTTTCTGGCGCAGCAACGCCGTCTGCGGCCCGGCTTTCCAGGCATGCGGCATCACTTCGCTGGCGGCCTGGTCATAGCCCTCAATCGCGTTCCAGCGCAGGTCGATGCCCGGAGACAGGATCAGGCGGTCATACGCGATCCGGCTGCCATCCTCGAGCACCACAGCCTGACCATCAGCGTCCACCTCGGTGGCAAAAGCGGTGACAATCTCGACGCCGCGGCGGCGCAAGCCGTCATAAGAGAATTCCTGCGCGCTCAAGGGGCGATCCGTGCCAAGCACGAGATTGCTGAACGGGCAGGCCGTGTATTTGGCATTGGCGTCGATCAGTGTGATGTCAGCGGCGGGTAACAGCGATCTCAGCTGCCCAGCTGCCGTGGCGCCGCCAAATCCACCACCAAGGACGACGATCTTCACCCGGGTCTGGGCGAACGCCGATAAGGGCAAGGTAGAAGACAAGACGCTGAGTCCGGACGCGATCAACAACGCGCGGCGATCAATGCGCCGCATCATTCGCGTGTCTCCGGCGCACCAAGCCGGGCGCTGATCTCGCGAATGTCTTCTTCTGAATAGCCCCGCGCCAGACGATGCATCACCGTGGTCCCGTCTTGCTCGGTCTTGTAGCGCATCAGCGCGTCCCGCAGCATGATCTCGTCATAAGCGATCAGTGACACGACGGCGGTGCTGACATCGGAGTGACACCCCGTGCAGGCCAATGTCAGCGTATGGGCCCGGTCGGTTTCGATGGCAGGCCCAACCGCGCCGAGTTCAGTGTCAGGTCGATCCGCGCTGCCGCAAGCGCCCAGTCCGATCAGGACCGGGAGCAAGAAAAGCGGCAGGCGGCGAGGATCAGACATCGCGCAGATTCTGATCCTTGATCGGCAATTGCCGGACACGTTTGCCGGTGGCGGCATAAATCGCGTTCAGCACGGCTGGCGCGGCGACGGCAATGGTTGGCTCACCAACTCCGCCCCAGAACCCGCCAGACGGCATGATAATGGTCTCGACCTCCGGCATGTCAGCGATGCGCATCGAATTGAACGTGTCAAAGTTCTGTTCCTGCACCTCGCCGCCATCGAACGTAATCTCGCCGAACAGCATGGCCGAGAGGCCATAGACGAAGGAGCCTTCAACCTGCGCTTCGATCTGTTGCGGGTTGACCGCATGACCAGGGTCCGTGGCCGCGACAATGCGATCAATCGAAAGCGCACCGGCATCATCGACGGTGACTTCGGCGCACGCCGCGACATAGGACCCAAAGCCATACATGACGCAGAGACCCCGCGCCTTGCCGTCATCCTGGCCCCAGCCGGAACGATCCGCGACCGCTTGCAGAACCGCCGCCGCTTTCGGGCTGTCCTGCAAATGCGCGAGGCGGAACTCGAGCGGGTCACGGCCGGCCGCATGTGCGAATTCATCCATCGCACATTCGAGATAGATGGCGTTCTGGTTGAGGTTCACGCCACGCCAGAAGCCTGGGCGCACGGGCGGATTTCGCATCGCATGATCGACGAGGAAATTATCAAACGAATATTTCAGCGTCTGATCTTCCAGGCGTGGATCGACCCCGGATGGCAGCAAGCCCTGGAAGGTCGCATAATCGACCCCATTCTGCAGCGCCTGCGGGATCAGCGCGGCCAGGATGGACTGGCCGGAAATACGCAAATGCACACCTGTCAGGTTGCCGTCAGCATCCAGCGAGCCGCGCACACGGCCTTTCGTGATCGGGTGGAAGAAGCCATGGATCATGTCTTCTTCACGGCTCCAGAGCAGCTTGACCGCTGTCCCCGGCATCTCCATTGCAAGCATCACAGCTTGCTGGACATAATCCGGTGCGCCGCGTCGACCAAAGCCGCCGCCAAGGTGGACCTTGTAGACTTCACATTGCTGGATGGGCAGGCCAGAGGCTTCCGACACAGCCGCAAGCGCCGCCTCGCCATTTTGCGTTGGACACCAGATTTCGCACCGGTCGCCCGTATACAGAGCGGTGGTGTTCATCGGTTCCATGCAGGCATGGTTCTGGAACGGCATGTTGTATGTGGCTTCGATGATCTGGTCGGCTTCCGCAAAAGCGGTCGCAAGATCGCCGCCGCCATTGCCGACGAAGGCGTCTTCCGCCGTGAGGCCTTCATCGAGTTCGGCTTCAAACGCGTCAGTCGAGAATTCGACGCCGCCTTCCCATTCCACTGGCAGGGCTTCCAGCGCCTTTTGCGCTTGCCACCAGGTATCAGCGATCACTGCGACCGCGTTTTGGTTCTCGCCAAACGGATTCTTCAGGCCGACCACTTTCTTGACCCCTGGCATGCCTTCGACCGCCGCTGCGTCAAACGATTTGAGAGAGGCGCCGATCTTCGGCGCTTGCTTGATCGATGCGGTCAGCATGCCGTCGAACTCGAGCTCGGTATATTCAGCGATGTCGTCTGGTCCGATATCGGCGCCATAGACCTGCTTGCCGATCAGCTTGTCCGCCGTATCCAGGCGCTTCTTGGCCTGCCCGATAATCGTCCACTCGCTCGGATCCTTGACCGTCACTTCCAGCGGAGGTGCCAGCTGCGATGCGGCATTGGCAACTCTGCCATAAGTCGTCGTCTGACCCGATGGGCCGTGGGTGATGATACTGTTCGCGGAGGTACACTCCGATGCCGGCACGCCCCATTCATTAGCAGCCGCTTCGATCAACATCGCCTTGGCCGCGGCAGCGCCTTCGCGGACATAGTCCTGCGAGCCACGCACGCCCTGGCTGCCGCCGGTCGAATAGTCACGCCACACACGCTCGCGCGCAAGGTTTTCACCGGGGGTTGGATACACAGTCGTAACCTTGTCCCAATCGGCATCTAGCTCGTCTGCGACCAGCTGCGCCAGCCCGGTCAGCGTGCCTTGGCCCATTTCGGAGCGGGCAATACGGACGGTCACTGTGTCATCATGGTCGATGTGGACCCACGCATTCACCTCCTCATTCGGTGGCAGATGCGAATAGTCGGGTGCCTCCGGCTCGGTCGATGACGGCGTACAGGAAGCAAGAATTCCGATCGTCAGACCGGTTGCCCCAGTGCCGACAATGAAGCCGCGGCGGGAAAGATGAATTGTATCAGCCATGTCGTCCTCCCTTACGCTTTCTCAACCGCGAGCTTGATGCCTTTGCGCACCCGCGCCAGCGTCCCGCAGCGACAGATATTGGTGATTTCGGCATCAATATCTTCGTCGGTTGGATTTGGATTGTCGTTGAGCATCCCGGCCACCGCCATGATCATGCCCGGCTGGCAGTACCCGCATTGCGGAATGTCGAGCTCCGCCCAGGCTGCTTGCACCGGGTGGCTGGCATCCTCGGACAGACCTTCAATCGTGGTGATCTCTTCTTCGCCGGTCAGCGCCCCGACCGGATACACGCAAGAGCGCACCGGACTGCCGTCGACATGGATTGTGCAGGTGCCGCATTGGGCAATGCCGCAGCCATACTTGGCGCCGGTCAGTCCGACGTGATCGCGAAGCACCCAGAGCAGGGGTGTGTCGTCCGCCGCATCCACCGTAACTGTTTCGCCATTTATCTTAAGTGTTGCCATCTCGTGCATCCTCCAGCACTCGCTCGCGGCTGTCCCCGATAGGACTCGCCTCCACGCATCATGGTAAATAATGATCCAATCGTTCACGCAGTAAAGGCTTGATCTCGAGAAAGTCGCGCCGAACCGTCGAAAAGTGATCTCAGGCACCCAATCAGGCGCACATTTCACAGATGTGATGGACGTCAGTCAGTCGCTTTTTGCCAGCGCGCGGCATCCTGGTAGTCTTGGTCGCGCGGCTCGATCCAGGTCTCGCCCTGATCCGTGCGTTCCCGTTTCCAGAACACGGCTTTGGTCTTGAGATAATCCATCAGGAAGTCTGCCGCCTCGAACGCGGCGCGCCGGTGTGCAGACGCTGCCGCGACGAAGACGATTGTATCGCCAGGGTGCATATCGCCCGTTCGGTGCGCGACCCGGACATGAGAAATCGGCCAGCGCGCCTTTGCTTCAGCGACGGCGTCTTCGATGCCATTCTCTGTCATCGGCGAGTAGGCCTGCAGACTGAGCGTCTCAACCTCGCCGCTTTGCGCCTTCGGCCGGACCAGACCGGAAAAGGACACGATCGCGCCGGCGTCCTTCGCCGTCTGTTCAAAGGTGTTCAAGAGGGCGCTGGCATCAATCGGTTTATCGCTGACAGAGATCATTCAACCTCCACCCACCGGCGGCATGAATGCGATCTCATCGGCATTGCTGAGTTCGGTTGAGTCAAAACACAGCTCGCTGTTCACGGCGATACGGACCGTTGGCTCAAGCAAGGCGCCATTCGCTTCGAAGCGCAGGTCGAGCCAGCTGCGCAGCTGCCCAGCCGTGGCAATCGTGTCTGGCAATTGCAGGTCTTCCGCTGTCGCTCCAGTCACATCGCTCAAACGCCCGAAATAGAGAAGTTTCGCCATCTATCCCCCCGTCACAGACATGTGCCGGCCGAGGGCAGGGGCCTGACCGCGTTGCTTGATACTGAACTCGTGGCGTTCCGGTTTTTTCATCAGTGCGCGATCCAGGCATTGATGCAGACTGGCATCAGGATCGTCGGACTCACGCAGCGCGGCGCGCAGGTCGATATGATCGTCCTGTCCTAGGCACATATAGATGCGTCCAGTACAGGTCACCCGCACACGGTTGCAGCCGGCACAGAAATTATTGGTCAGCGGCGTAATGAAGCCAAGTTTGCCGCCTGTCTCTGCGACTCGCACATAGCGCGACGGCCCGGCATTCACATCAGCAACCGCGACATCTTCCAGCGTCCATTTCTGTTCCAGTTGATCCCTGACCAATGGCAGGGGGATGTACTGGTCAATCCGATCCTCTCCGGTGTCACCAAGCGGCATCACCTCGATCAGGGTCAGGTCCATGCCCTTGCCGTGCGCCCACTCGATCATGTCCGGCAACTCGCCGAGATTTTCGTGCTTCATCGCGACTGTGTTGATCTTGAGCTTGAGCCCGGCGTCCAGCGCCGCATCGATGCCGGACAGAACCTTGTCGAGTTTTCCGCGTCTTGTGATCTGTTCGAACGTCTGCGGGTTCAACGAGTCCAGCGAGACATTGATGCGTTTGACGCCATTTTCGACCAGCAATCCCGCGAACTGATCGAGCAGCGTCGCATTGGTGGTCAAGGTCAGCTCGTCGAGACCATTGCCGACATAGGCGCCGAGCCGTTGGATCAGCTCCGGCATCCCGCGTCGCACAAGTGGTTCACCGCCGGTGATTCGGATCTTCTGAACGCCGCGCCGGATAAAGGCCTGCGCGACCTGGTCCAGCTCTTCAATGGTCAGCAGCTCCTGTTTCGGCAGGAATTGCATCCGTTCGGCCATGCAGTACGTGCAGCGCAAATCACATCGATCTGTCACTGACAGGCGCAGATAGGTCACCTGGCGACCGAACTGGTCGACAAGCGGGGCATTGGCCGGCGTGGGAAGTCCGTCAGGCAAGAACACGTTCCTTTAGTTTGGCGAGATCCTCGACCCGATCGACATCCATTGCATACTCTTTGGCGAGCGGCCGGGTCACAGCGCCCTCGGACAGGTTCAGAAACACGGCCTTCGCGCCCTGGTCGCCGTCAAGCCTGGTCAGCGCGGCGAAATGCTCGCGCTTGAACAAGGCGGGCGGTCCCAGCAATCCGTCGGTTTCGCTCATCACTGCGGTGCAAGCCGGTGTGTCTGCAGCTTCGCGCAAGACGTGCAGATGGGCGGCGGGCGTAAACGGCATATCGGCCAAGACGACGATCACCTGATCAATCGTGTGGTCCTGGGCAATCGCGGCAATGCCTGCACGAACCGAGGTCGATTGGCCAAGATGGGCGTCCGGATTGTCGACCACGCGCCAGCCATGTGTGCGGAGAATGTCGGCGCGCTGCGGTGTGTCCGGAGAGACAACCGCCACCTTGATCGTCTGCGCATCTGCGCTGACCTTCGATGCCGCCCAATCGAGTACGGCACGGCCATCAAGATCAGCCAGCAGCTTGTCGCCGGACTCAAATCGGCGGGATGCGCCGGCCGCCAGCATGAGCACCGCCGTCACCGGTCGTCGGCTCGAGGCCTTGCCGGGGAAGTGCTCGATAATCTCGGCGAGCGCCGATACGGCCAACATTGACGCGTCTCGCAAGGACGGCACCAGTCCGATCGGTCCGTGCACCGCTGACACCTGTTCGCCAGTGCACCCGGCGACGCGCAACGCCTCACACCGCGCCATGTGGGTGCGCCTGCTGCCAACCGCGCCAATATAGAAGGCATCACCCTCAAGCGCCTGTTTCAAAAGCGGAATTTCCCAGTCACTGTCATGGAACAACAGGATGAAAGCGGTCCAGCGATCGTCGTCGGTCGGCGGGATCGCGCTGGGCAGCTGCAACCGTTCGATGGTTTTCAGACCAGTTGCCCGCGCGCGCGCGATATCGTCCTGATCGATCAATTGCAGCCGGGTGGCAAATCCAGACGCTTCGCTGATCGCGGCGAGCGCCAGTGCGTCGGCGCCGCGACCCGCAATGCGCAGACGGAGCTTCGGGAAATAGGCGAAGACATAATCGCCGACGCCGGGCTTATCATCCGGCGTGACCAGCTGCATGCGGCCGGTGTCCGTGACCGAAAGCTGGATGTCGCGTCGACCGGTCAAGGCCGCCAGGGCTTCGCGTACCACCGCAGGATCCGGCGCCGGGAGGATCAACACCTCGATGGCGCCGCCACACGGCAGCGGCAGGTCAACAAAAGGCGAGCCCGCGCCGTATCGGAGCTTGCGCGCCTGGCCATCCTGGCACGCAGACCGCGCTTGCAGCTCGACATCTGCGTCGATGCAGCCCCCAGAGATGTAACCGACACTGTGCCCGGACCCGACCGCCATTAATGCGCCGGGGGCTCGCACAGCACCACCTTCGGTGCCAATCACGAAAACCAGGGCACAATCCTGACCGTCCAACTGCCAGCTCTGCACCTGTGCCAGCACATCTTCTGCGTGTTCGCCGGTGAGAGAGGTCGTCGCTACCATGGCTTTGATTTAGTGCACCGCATTCCGCGCGGCTAGTGCGATTGAACAAATTGATCAATCTTTAGCCCGTGCCTTGCGCGCGCGACCGGTCTCGGCGCTGCGACTCCGAACCGCAGGGGGAAGGGGGGGGACATAGGCGACGCGGCGCGTCAGCGCCCAGACTCTTAACAAGTCCTTTCCGAGGCCATGAACGCATGACGTCGAGAGGGGAGACAGATTCGCTAAGCGACGGTGCAGAGGTGACGCGCCGCGCGTGGCGCGTGCCAGACATGCGTGCCGCGGATGATCAGCAAGGTCCGGGGATCTCAATCCATAAATTCGATAATCTACATTATGGGAAGTTCTGTCCGTGTCGTTCCAAGCCCATATTGGCATGGATACGACGCACGGCTTGCTCAAATCGGATTGACGCGCTTCAGGCCACGTTCGTATCCACTCTGGATCGGCGCTTATTCAGTGACATCGCTCCGACAGTCACCCGCGTCAGACCGAAATGGTGTTTGCCATTCAATCAGCTCGAGATCGTCAATCGCCACCTCTGTCGCTGCGTCCTGCGCAGTCAATTCAATCAAGACGCGCAAGGACCGCGTTCGCGTGCGAGGCGTGTCAAAGTCGAAGCTCAGCGACCGGGTCTCCCCTGCCGCCATTGCAACGCGCCCGATTTCCACCCGGCGCCCATTTTCAAGTGCCTCGCTCAAACCCTGTCCGTCTGCTCGCACCTGCACGAAGGCGGCGATTTCGACCGCTTCAGACGCCGAGAAATCCGCCTGCAGTGTCATTGGCGTGCCTTTCTTGATCACGCGCTGGAACTTGCGCATGCCTGTGGTGACGGTCTCACCCGCGTCAATCACGGCGAACAAGGCGTGATTCCAACCATCCGCATCTATCGGGCGCACGGCAAGCGCGGGCGCCAGATCCAGCCAGGACCGGTCGGGCGCGTCAAACAGCGCATAATTGTCGAAATCCCCTCGCGCCAGCAGATCGTTTCCGACACGACTGCGCCCGTCCTGGCACTGGACGGCTTGATCAAAGACAAGCGGCGTCTCAGGGCGCGTATTCGCCTGTGTGACGATCAAATGCCCACCTGAGCGCCTCAGGTGCGTCCCACGGCGCTCTGAGAGGTCATGGATGCGGCGATTGATCTTGTTCCGCATCGGTCCCAGCGCGGGCGTCGGATGATAACCCTTGATGTAAACCGGGACAGTTTCCGCGTGATAGAACTCGCCGTCATCCATCCACACATACAGGATCGAGGCTGCTTGTGCTGAATAGAAGTACTGGTCGAACAGGAAGTTTCCAAGCGACCAGGCCATCAGCTTGCCGTCATAGAGCTCCAGACCCTGAGGCACATGCGGATGGTGCGCCACGACCAGGCCTGCGCCAGCATCGATCGCGCGCTTCAATTTCGTTTCCATGGCCAGCGTTGGCTCTTCAACATATTCAAGACCGCCATGAAACTGCAGGATGGGCACACCGCCCGAGTCGATGCTGGCGCGCGTTGTGCTGAGCAGGTTGTCGGCCGTGCCAAGTGCGGCGCCACCTTTTGAAGCATCTGCGGACTGGGACGGCGTCCCGGCGGGCCAACCGACATAGCTCAGAAAATCATACGCCGTGTCGCCGCGCCGTTCACGATGCGGCTGCAGGGCGGGCGTTTCGGTCTTTCCGGCCCCGGAATGATCAAGATCGCTCTGCGCAAGATGCTGCATGGTGATGTCGAGCCCGGGCTCCAGAAAGTCATACGTGTGATTGTTGCCAAGCGCGACGTAATCGACGCCGGCCCAGGTCAACGCGGCGAGCGTTTCCGGCTTTGAATAGAATGTCACTGATTTTGGCGCCGCAGCGCCTGGTGGAGTGTTGAAAATTGGTGTTTCCAGATTAATCGAAGCATAATCCGCGCGAGTTATATATGGCTTCATCTCTCGCAAGAGCTGCTTGGAATCTTCGAGAACCGAGGTCTCGCGGACCAGTACCGGCTCACCCTCAAATGGCGTGTAGAACCGCCGCCCGATCATCGCGTCTCCACCAAACAGGAACAGCGTTCGGCCCGGCTTTTGAGCGACGAGAACAATCTCGCCAAGGTCGCCGTTCGCGTGCAACTCGGCATGACTGAATGTCTGGCGCATCGGGTAATAGCCGTCGGCGCTGAACTCGATGCGATAGACCAGGTCTGCATCCGGCGAGACCTCAAACCGCCCATCCATGGACGTTACGATCGTTTGTTCGCCGATTTGCAACTGCGCTTGAACAGCCGCGCCCGAGGGATCAACGACTTGACCGGACAGGCTTGCAGGGACCGCTGGCTGCATCGCTGCCGGAGATTGGCAGGCGGCACTGAAGGCGGCGGCGACCCCGGCCAGCGTACTAGAGATCAGGCGCAGCATTGTAGGTTTCCTCATCAAGCTCGTTTTCAGACTTCGCCACCACCGTTGCCACCGCCAGGTCGCCGGTGACATTCACCACCGTACGCATCATGTCGAGGACGCGGTCAAATGGCAAAATGAACCCGACAATGATCGCCGTCTGCTCAGCCGAGATCCCGATCGACGTCAGCACCGCGGCGAGCAGGAACAGCGACGCCGATGGCACCGATGCGGTGCCGATCGAAACCAATGTCGTGGTCAGGCCAATGATGAGATAATCACTCATCGCCAGCTCGACGCCAAAGGCCTGCGCCGAGAACAAGGCCACGATCCCGACATACAGCGCCGTGCCATCCATGTTCACAGTCGCACCAAGCGGCAGGACGGAAGACCGCACGGGCACCCCTATTCCCATATTCTCTTCCGCAGCCGCCATCGTCGCTGGCAGCGTCGCTGCACTGGACGAGGTTGAGTACGCCAACAATTGCGGATCAACGGCGCCGCGCGCAAACGGAAGGATCGGCAAGCGGGCGAGAAACTTCACCATGCCGAGCTGCACAATAATGATGTGCGCGACACAGGCGGCATACACCGCCACGGCTAGCGTCACGACTTTCAGCAAGGTCTCTGCGCCTTGCGTCCCCGCGACCCAGGCGATCAATGCGAACACGCCGAACGGCGCCAGTTCCATGACAATGAATGTGAGTTTTAGCATCACGTCGGCACCGGCATTGAAGACGTCCCGCAAGACCTTGGCCTCGTCGCCCACCATGATGATACCGATGCCGATGAGGATCGCGAAAATGATCACTGCAAGGATGTTGCCTTCCGCCAGGGCCGCGATCGGATTGATCGGGATCATGTTGATCAACCGTTCGCCCAGGGTCGTTGCCGACGAGAGCGTCTCGGCTTCCGCGCCGGACAAATCAACCCCGACCCCTGGCTGCATCACGGTCCCGAAAATCAAGCCGATTGTAATCGCGAGCGCGGTCGTGCCGAGATACAACGCAAAGGCTTTGAGACCAATGGATCCGAGGCGCCGCGCATCGCCCATGGAGACAACGCCAGCAACCAGAGTGGTGAAAATCAACGGCACGACCAGCATCCGAATGGAACGTACAAAGATATCGCCCATCCAGCGGATCGAGTTGGCGCCCTCCCCCCAGATCAGACCAGCGATCAATCCGAGGACCAGTGCGCCGAGAATGCGTTTCCACAGCGTGATTTTGAACCAGGCTTTGATCATTGAACGGATTCCTTGTTTTGATCACAGACGGCACGACGCAAGGCCACACCGTGCAATTCTTCTGAAACCGCGCCATCAGCAATGGCGCGGCCGCCATTTACAAAAAGATGCTCAACCCCAACCGAAAGTTCAGCCGGATTGGAGAAATCGGCAACAGGTGCGAACCGCGCCGGATCGAAGATGACGATGTCGGCATAAAAGCCCGGTTTCAGCTGGCCGCGATCGCAGAGCTGCAATGTTTCAGCCGTCAGGCGCGTGCTGCGATTGATGAAATCGGCCAGAGAGAGCGTGGCAGTGTCACGGACATATGTCGCGTATTTGCGCGGGAAGCTGGCATATTTGCGGGGGTGACCATTGGTGCCATCCGAGCTGGTCATGACCCAGGGCTGCGTCATGAACCGTTCTATATCGTCGTCCTGCATGTTGAACGAAGCAATGCGCGCATCACCGCGCAGGACAATCTCGATAGCGGCCCGCACTGGGTCAAGGTTCATCGCCGCCGCCTCATCTGTCAGCGTACGACTGGGCAGACCATCGACGCGGGCAACCAGCAGGATCGCGTCTGACCCGCCACGCTTGCGCAGGTTCTCTGTCACCTCTGCAATCAGTCGTTCCTGATTTCCGGGGTCGCGCAACCGTTCGAACATGGCTTCGTCGGAATCAGCTTTGGCCCAATTCGGAATCAGCGCGTTCGAAATCCGTGTTCCTGAGGCCGACCACGGATACTGATCTGCGGTGATGGTCACGCCGTCGGCCTGCGCAGCTTCGATCCGCGCGATGACGTCTGCGCTCTGCCCCCAGACATCGACTCCCAGTGCCTTGATGTGCGCGATGTGAACGGCGGCGCCGCTGTCGCGGCCGATCTGGATGGCTTCATCAATGGCGCCGAGCAGACCAACTGAATAGGAGCTTTCATCGCGAATGTGCGACTCGTAAAGCGCCTCATGTTCGGCGGCGATGCGGGCAAGCGCAGTGATCTCGTCGCGCTGGGCATAAGAGCCTGGCGCGTAATAGAGTCCCGTGGAAAAACCAAGCGCGCCATGATCCAGGGCCTGCGCAAGCAGGTCTTGCATTGCCGATAGCTCCGCGTCTGTGGGCACACGGTTTTCGCGACCCATCACCTCTGCGCGGATGGAATTGTGACCAGCAAACAATGCGAAATTAGCGCCCGTCCCGCGTGCGTCTGCCGCGCGCAATGATCCAGCGACATCGACCGGGCCGCCGCCATCATTGCCGGCCACAACCGTCGACACACCTTGGGTGAGGTAACCGTTCAAGCGTTTGCCATCATCGCTGAACAGGACATCCGACAATGTATGTGTGTGCGGATCGATAAAACCCGGCGCGACGACCAGGCCGGTCGCGTCAATTACAGCGTCGGCCGTCATGTTCTGCTCAGACGCGTCCCCGACATAGACGATGCGGTCCTCATCGATGAACACATCAATCAAGCGGCCGTCGCTGGAAACGCCGTCATAAACGGTGCCACCTGTGATCCGAAAATCGTAGGTGACAGGCTCAGACGGCTGACACGCTGCCGCAAGCACGCCGATCGCGGCAGCAAAGTATGACGCCCGGCCCATCACTATTCCTGTTCCAGCAACAGGGTCATCATTTCGCGCGCGAACACTCGGGCTGTCGCGGCGATTTCCGTGCGATCGGTTTCGTCACCAAGTTCATAAGTGATGGCGGGGATTTCGAAGCGCTCATAAATGTAGGTTTTCGAGGTCGGCAGATCGACATTGTGCGCGCCTTCGCGACCGAACTCGTAGCCTGGCGTGTTCCGGCGGGCGCGCTTCAACCATTCCGCGGTGAAGCCATACTCCGTGCCATCATTGCCGACAGGTTGGGTGTAAAACACGTTGCGGCGGGTCGAGTGAAAATCGAGGAACAGCGCCAGGCCCGGCGCGTCGATCTCATCAATCACCGTTTTCGCTGCCTGGGTTTCCGGCTGCGTGAACGGGCCCCAATCCCGGTTCAGATCAACGCCGCGAACATTGTGGCGCCAATGGCCGTGCTCGACGCCATCCGGATTGAGATTTGGAATGATGACCAGATCGAAAGCGGACCGAAACCGACGTGCCAGCACAGAGTCGCCAAGCACTTCTTCGGTGAAACTGGTCATGGCCAATGCGCCGGTGACCTCTGGCGGGTGTTGTCGACCAACCAGCATCACGGTCTTGGGGGCATCGACCTCAGCAGACGTTGTCATCAGACGGATCGGACGTCCTTCGACAGACTGACCGATCGTGCGTACATCCACGAATGATTTCCCGGCAAGCGCATCAATCCAGGCATTGTGTGCACCATTGGTGAACAGTTCCTGCCCCGATAGATACATCGGCGCGCCGTCTAGCTTCAGCTTGATACTGACGCGATAGCCCGCGCCACTTACGTCCACCATCGCATCTGGAACCACAGACCAGGATTGACCATCGAGACTGACCTTCGGCTTGTAGCGATGCGGATGCTCTTCATAGCGCAGGATCACGCGAACGTCGCCGGATTGCTCTGGCGTCACACGCACGGCGTACCACGGGCTGGCATTGATGGGCGTGTCTTCAGGCTTCAGGAAGACTTCGACGGTTCGCGCATCAATCACCGCACAGGACGCCATATTGGCCGAAGAAAAATCGGCGTCGAGCTTGAAAACTGGCGTCTGGCAATAGTCACCTTCAACGGTTTCGATCTCAGCGCCTGGCGCGTCTGGCGCCGTCGCGATTGGGCCTTGCGTACAAGCAAAGCTCAAAGCCAGGGCGATCAGGGGGAGATACTGTTTCATGAAACACCTTTTCTATGCAGCTTGAGACACCTGCGTCGCAGGCCCAATGAGATCTGCGAGCGTTTGCGCCGCCCCCGCAGAAAGAGTCCATCCGAACATACCGTGCCCCATGTTCAGATAAATACCGGATCTTTTGGTTTGTCCGACAACCGGCAAACTGCTCGGCGTGGCGGGACGCGCGCCGATCCATGTTGATTTGATTTGAGAGTAATCAGCGACATCGGGAATCAGCCGTCGCGCCGTCTCGATCAGTTCCTGAATCCGCTGGCGCCGTCGTTCTTCGCTGGCAATCCCGAAATCTGCGAACCCGGCAATGCGGACCTGGTCGCCAATACGTGAGAACACGATCTTGTAGCCGGCATCAGTGACCGCAATCTCTGGCGCGCCCTCGCCAACCGGCGCGGTCAGCGAGTATCCCATCACTGGATAGATGGGCAGTTTGATATTGAGTTGTTTCAGCAGCTTGGTTCCGGCGACACCGGTACAGAACACGACAGCGTCAAACCGGATGCGCTCATCGCTCAGCAGGACGATTTCGTGACCGCCATCGTCCAACGGCTCGACGCTGGTCACATTGGCATTGAATTGGAACCTGGCGCCGAATTGCTTGCGGCTTGTTTCAGCGAGTTGTTCTGAAAACTGCGCTGCATCGCCGACTTCATCGCCATCAACCCAGAGGCCACCAACGGCATTGCCTGTATAGCGCGCCAGGTTTGGTTCGACTTCGAGGCATTGCTGCCAGGACAGGACCTTCTTGCCGGAACGCACCGGCTCCGCGGACAGCGCTTTCGCGGCCTTGTCCAATTCAGATTGAGATTTCAGCAAAACCAGCTTGCTGGCTCTGCGATGACCAAACTCGAAGCTTGTTTCTGACAGGATGTCCTGAAACACCCGGCCCGACTGCGCAGCCAGGTGCGAGAGCTTCTCGCTGTCCTTTCGAGATACCCCGGCGCGGCAGTGATTCAGGAACTGCATCGACCAGCCGAGAAACTCCAGACTGATCATCGATGGCAGGCGGAATGCCGGGTCGGCACCGAGCAGGATGTTCGGGATCTTCCGGATCAGATCAGGCGAACCCATGGGTGACGCAAATCCATAGGAGAGCTGGCCACCATTTGCGAAGCTGCTCTCCATCGCAGCGCCGGGTTCTCGATCGAACACGGACACGTCATGGCCTTGCTTGGCGAGCATATAAGCCGTGGTCACTCCCACGACGCCTGCTCCAATGATCGCGATTTTCATCTTAAGCCCCTGGGCAGGCAGGTGAGCCACGGAAGGCAAAGCTCACCTGCGCCGGTACGAATTAGAATTCCTTGCGGATATCCACGTACCAATACCGCCCACGGTTGGAGTGAAGGCTTGGGAAATAGCCAGACGCAAACTCGTCTGCGATTGGCGGATCCTCGTCGGTGATGTTGCGGGCACCAATCCGGATGCGCGTATCTCCACCGAGCCACTCGTCGAATGTGTACTGACCATAGAGGCTGACCGTCTCGAATGGATCGACCTCGAAGATTTCTCCATTCGGTCCGGTGACGGAGGTATCAATCACGTCGCCGACATAGTTGTAGAACAGCCCGGCACCCCATTGGCCATTGCGCCAGATCATGCTGGCATTCCCGCGCCATTCAGGACGTCCATTTTGCTGGATGCGGTCCTGTGAGCCTGGCACGTCCACAGCGTCATTGGCCGCCCCGGACTCAACCGCGTTCAGGATTGTCAGCGCTTCGGCAGATGGCGCCTGGAACGCTTCTTTCAGGTAAGCGGCGTTCACCTTGAAGGTGAAGTCACCGAGGGCGTCGGCGTCTAGACGCCAGTTCATGCCAAGGTCGATGCCTTCGAATTCACGCGGATTGAGGTTCACATATTGGTCGCGAACTTCGACGATTTCGCCAGCTGGCGTCAGGCCCGCGGCCGTATAGAGCGCGATCTCGGCCGCTGTCGGCGCGGCGCGGACAACGTTCGGGTTCGAGCTGCCACCGAGACGAAGCGCATAGTCGAGCGAGATCTGGTTCTGATCGCCAAAGATGCCAACCACGTCTTCCTGCTCAATCCGCCACCAATCGACGGTGAGGGTCAGATCATCAATGAAGGATGGCTGATAGACGACACCGATCGAGATATTGTCATTCTCTTCCGGCTGCAGGTCTGGACCGCCAGAACGGACACTTTCGACCGACACGCTGTCACAATCGCCCGTGTCGAATGGGGTCGAATTTGCCCGCGCTGTTGCTTCACACAGGATCCAGTCTTCGCGGCCGCCATTCACGCGGCGGACATTGGTTGCGTTGATCTGTTCAAGGTTCGGCGCGCGGAAGCCTTGCGAATAGGCCGCTCGGACCTGGAAATCCGGGTGCGGGTACCAGGACAAGGCCACTTTCGGCTTCACCACGCTCCCGACATCGGAATAGTCTTCCATCCGGACCGCCAATTGCGCGTCGAGGCTGTGCATCAGCGGGAAGTTCATGTCTTCGCTGACAATAGGCACCGCCAGTTCTGCAAAGGCGGAGAACACATCCCGGTCACCATTGGTGTCCGGCGTCGGGCTGGACCCCATGACATCACTCGGAATGACGCGTCCCGTCACGATGTCCGTAAACACGATCGTGCCATCGAGGCGATCATCACGATCATCCTTGAATTCTTCGCGCCGGAACTCGACACCCAATGCGATCCCGAGACCACCTGCCGGCATCTCAATCAGAGATCCGTTGGACAGTTTGAAATCGGCGAGCGTCAGAGAGGTGTCACCCACCCGGGAAACAGGAACGATAAAGCTGTCAATCGTTGCCTGGTTCTGGTTGTTGAACGTGCCCGGCGCATCGGTGTCAGTGGTGTTGCCGCCAGCAAAGATGTTGTAGGCGTCCGGCGTGGTCCGCGCGAGGGCTTGCTGGAACAGTGTGTTCGAGACGCGATTGGTGACGTCCGTCGTTTCTGCTTCGGAGTGCAGGAACGCCGTTTCATAATCCCAGCTTCCCCAATCGCCGCGCAGACCACCCAGGAGCCGGAAACTCTCATTCTCGACGTCGACCCGGCGCGGACCGATATCGAGCGGGCGATAATCGCGAATTTCGAGATCGACCCCGAACGGGTTGTAGAATGATGTGGCTGGCACGACGAGACGGCCGCTGGACAGGATCTGAGCCGCTTCACGCTCGCGATTGTAATCGGCGTGATAGTAGGTCGCTTCACCAAAGAATTCGGCCCCATTGTCGAACTCGTGATTGAAGAAGGCCATGATGTTCTGACGATCCGTGTTACCGACGATTTCGCGGTAACGCGCACGATCAAGCCGCAAGGCCGTGTCGATCGACCCGCCATTGTCGGCGCAGACGCCATTGCCGAGATCAACCAGACAGCCTGCGAACGTGTTTGGCTGGATGTGGAAGTCATCATCACCAATCGCGGCGATGGTGCCTGCCAGCGACCGGAACTCGGCCCACTGGGTTTGCGTCGACAGGTTCCGCAGCTGCGTGTCGCCCTCGAATGGCGTGCCTTCAAAGAAAACCCGCAAATCTTCGGTGCCCGTGTATGGGCGTTGCAGCGCCGAGAAACCGTCACGAGACAGGAAATTTGCGAAGATCGAGATATTGCTGCGATCATCGTTGAAATTCTTGCCCCATTTCAGCGTCCCGGTGAGCTCGCGTAGATCCGTGCCTTCAGAGCCGCCATAGCGCAGGCTGGCTTCGAGCCCTTCATAATCGTCTTGCGTAATGGTGTTGATCACACCCGCGACAGCATCCGTACCGTAAATCGCGGCAGCACCATCGCGCAGCACTTCAAGGCGCTGAATGCCGGTGACCGGCAGCGACTGAGAGTTGACGGTATTGACCGGAACGAAGTCTTCCACCTGCGTGCCGGGGTGCAATACCAGGCGGCGACCATTGAGCAGGACCAGCGTGTTACCGGTTCCGATGCCGCGCAGGTTGATCGAGCCGATATCGCCGCGCGCGCCGTTGACGCCAGTAAACTCGGCTTCGCTGAAGATAATATCGCCGACTTGCGGGATGGCGCGCAGAAGTTCGTCACCGCTGCCCGCGCCTGTCACGTCGATGTCGTCAACGTTCAGAACCGTGACCGGCAACGCACCCGCGACATCGGACCCAACAATCTGAGATCCGACCACGACGACTTTGTCGAGTTCACGCGATTCCTCGTCCGTATCCGTCGTGTCCTGTGCAAATCCGGACATTCCAGACACGAGACAGACGGTGCCAAGCAACGCGCTTTTGAAAGAAGCTTTGACGAACATACCATATTCCTCCCAGTATTCATCACCGCCATGACTGGTTATCCGGGTGTCGCATGACAATGAATTTAATGAGCTATGGGTATAACCCGCGGTTATAGGCGTTAAGCCGATACCGCTTCCAACTCAGCGGTAAGCGCATCCAGAAAAGCGCGCTCCGCCACCGAGACGGAATAATTCTCACGCACAATCGCTCCGACAGAAAGTGTAATGTTTTCTGAGAATTCATAGATATCAACGTCGGCACCGGCCGGGCCTCTTGCCGCATACTCGTCGACAATTGCGATCCCTGCCCCGTTCGAGACGAGCATTTTTGCGATGTAATAGGTGTTCACGACGATTCGACCGGATTGTTGTATTTCCGACACGTTCGCCAGGTGTGAACTCAACAAGTGACCGAGCGGTGCATCAACATTCAGGTAGATCATCGACTCGCCGATCAGATCCTGCACGCCGATCGAGTTACGACCATCCATCCAATGATCTTTCGGGGTCACGCAGACGAACTTCGCAGTGGTGATCGGAATGATCCTGAGCCCCTCTCTCGGGTACGGCTGATACGAGATCGCAATATCGGTTTCTTCGGAGCGCAGGGCGTTCACTGCTTCGTCGAAGTGAAAGGTCTCGATCTCGACACTGTTGGTCGGGTAATCCCTTGAAAACTTTGCAATTGCCGTCGGTCCCGCCGACAAGCCGATACTCGGCGCCAGGGCGATGCGCAGAGGTTTGTCCGTATTGTGTTGCACCCCGCTCGCCCGCGTTCGGAAACGATTGACCTCGGCGAACACTTTGGCGGCACCCTCGAACAGTTCGGTCGCTTCTCGTGTCGGGAGGAGCCCCGTGGTGGTCCGCTCGAACAAGGCATAACCGAGCATGTCTTCGGTGTGTCTCAGGACCTTTGAGACCGCAGGTTGAGACACGCCAAGGAGCTCTCCGGCTTTGCTGATGGAGCCAGCGGAGTAGATGGCATAGAAGACTTCAATCTGGCGTAAGCGCATAACCACAGGTTATCACGCAAAACGGTTAAGCAAAGAGACACTTTCCGAGCGAGATTTAATCAATCGCTGTCATCATTACCAGGCGTGCGGGTCTCCACGTCGCCTACGGATTCCACCTCCAGCGGATCCACACGCTCGACCAGGCGCATGATCGCGGCGGCAATTTCATCTGCGACCTCTTCCTGCAGGAAATGTCCGGCCTGGGTTTCGGTCACGCGGGCGTCTGGGAAGTTCGCCTTCATGATCGGCAAGGCTGATCCGAGGATCGGATCATTCAGCCCCCAGACGATCTCGGCGGGTATATCGAGCCCTTCGACATAAGCCTCGATCTGGCGCATCTGTGTCGCGCTTGGATGATCGGGCCCGTCCGTGACCATGCGCATCAGTGCCAGCGGCGCCTTTGCATTGCCGCTATCGCGCAGTGGCTGGCCATAGAGCTGCAGCACATCAGCCGGCATCGACGCTGGATCGTTCTGAACGTCTGGCAGCGCGTCAAAAATCGACCCAAAGACCTCTAGCAGCAATTCTCCTATCACCGGAGTTTTCACCGTCGCGTGGGCCCGGCTGAGGCTCATTTTCTCGGTCGGGGCGTTGAAGCCTGTATTCATCGCCACCACGCCATTGAGCAATCCTGGTCGCTCTGACATCACGCCCATGCCCACTGGCCCGCCCCAATCCTGTCCGACATAGATCACACCTTCGAGCTGCAAGGCATCGATGGCGGCGGTCATCCAGCGTATGTGGTTTTCCAGTGTGTGCTGACTGGCTGGAACCTTGGACGAGAAACCAAGCCCGACCATGGTTGGCATGATCACCCGGACACGGTCTTTCGGAAGCGCCGCCGCGACTTTGCGATACAGGAAGCCGGAAGTCGGGTTGCCGTGTTGCGCATAGACCGGATATCCGGTTCCGACCTCGAGAATATGGATCTTGATCCCGGGTTCGACCTCAACGAGGTAACTCTTGTAGTCAGCATCGACAAATGTCGCGGCATAGTCCGGCAGCGGGAAGGCCTCAAACGTCGATGCTCCAATGGTCACCGTGCCTGCCCCTTCCGGAGTGACCTGTTTGCCGTCTCTGGTGACCACAAATGAGCCAACCAGCCCAACCAGGATGATCAATCCCAATACGATCAGCAAAACGCGTTTCATCGGCACCTCCTCGGTCAAATCCTTTGATCTGACTGATAATTGCGCAGACGTCGCGGAATACAAGCGCGGAGAAGAAACCGGAATGGTACGCCCAACAGGATTCGAACCTGTGACCTACTGATTAAAAGTCAGTTGCTCTACCAACTGAGCTATGGGCGCATCCGAACGGCCCACATAGTTGAGTGCCTGCCCCGGGTCAACGGTTTTTGCTGCTGAAATCAGTCGTGTATGAACATTCTTGTCAGATGGCGTTCTAACTCGCAAAATCAGAGCATGAAAAACGTGTTGATTACCCTGTCCGTCTCCTGGTTCATCGCGGCGTGCGCGAGCGCACCGCCCCCCAACTATGAAATACCGGTCGAAGACGTGCCGGAGGAGACCACCACCGAAACGGCACTGGAACGCACGGAACAGGGCATAGGCGACGCCGCCCTTTCTCCACTCGAAGATGTCAATCTGAAACGCGACAAGATTCCGGAGAAATTCAACGAGATCAAAAACCCTTATCTCGTCCATCCCGAAGTGACATGCGAAGTCATCGCCAAGGAAGTGTTATCGCTCGACGAGCTGCTGGGGCGCGACTGGGACATTCCACCACCCGACAAGAAGGGCATGAGCGAGCGCGCGGCAGACGGCGCGTCAACGGCATTCCTCGACGCGGTGGCGTCTGGCGCATCCGGCCTGATCCCCTATCGCGGACTGGTGCGGACGGTAACGGGCGCAAACAGCCATGCCACCAAGGTGCGCAAGGCGTATGAACGCGGATCGCATCGCCGGACGTTTCTGAAAGGTATCGGCATGGCCAAAGGCTGCGAATACCCGGCCTCTCCCCTGCCCCCACAGGAAGAAGAACCAAAGATCCTGTTCCGCTAGGCCGTCTCGGCCGATTTTGGCTTCGACTTTGTGCTGTCCCAGCGGGCGGCAAGCTCCGTCCGCAACTCATCAAAGGTGCCATCTGCAATGGCGTCCCGCATGCGTTGCATCAGTGCCTGGAAGAAAGCAATATTGTGCCAGCTCAACACCATCGATCCGAGATACTCACCGGCCCGAATCAAATGATGCAAATAGGCGCGCGAATAATCCTGGCTCGCCGGACACGGCACCGCTTCATCGAGTGGCGCAAGATCTTCGGCGAATCGGGCGTTCTTGAGATTGATCGGTCCGTCCCACGTCCAGGCTTGACCGTGGCGCCCTGCCCGCGTTGGCAGCACGCAATCAAACATGTCGATGCCCCGCGCCACAGCCTCGACCAGATCGATGGGCTTGCCGACACCCATGACGTAGCGTGGGAACGCGTCTGGCAAGTGTGGAACCGTCATATCGATGGTTCGACACATCTGATCATGCCCCTCACCAACGGCCAGCCCGCCAAGAGCAATTCCACCGAATCCCTGACCCGCCACGGCCTTCGCCGAGGCTTCGCGCAAATCAGGATAGTTTGACCCCTGGACAATCCCGAAAAGGGTCTGACGCTCGCGCGCTCCAAACGCCTCCAGAGAACGCGTGCCCCAGTCCAGAGAGAGTCTCATGGACGCTTCCGCCGCTTCATGCGTGCAAGGATAATCCGTGCACTCATCCAATTGCATCGAAATGTCTGCGCCCAGCAGGTCGGCCTGAATTTCAATGCTGCGCGCAGGCGTCAGGCGATGCTCTGAGCCATCAATGTGACTGCGAAAGGTCACCCCGTCGGCGTCCATCTTGCGAAGCTGTGACAGGGACCAGACCTGAAATCCGCCACTGTCGGTCAGCATCGGGCCGGACCATTTCGAAAAGGCGTGCAAACCGCCAAGCCGTTTGACGCGCTCAGCACCCGGACGCAGCATCAAGTGATAGGTGTTTCCCAGGATGATGTCGGCGCCGGTCTGCTTGACCTGATCCATGTAGAGCGCCTTGACCGTGCCGGCGGTTCCGACCGGCATGAATGCTGGCGTGCGAATGTCTCCGCGCGGTGTCTTCAGGACACCGGTCCGAGCTGCGCCTTGCGTGGCGTCGATTGAGAAATTAAAGACGGCCACTAGATTAGCTGTTCCAGCTCTAGGACACGCAGCAGCGCCTCTCTCGCCGTCAGGCACTCTTCGACAAAGGCCGGATCGACCAGATCGGCAACGCTGAGACGATCTCGATAAGTGGCCCGGACAGCCGCCTGCAATCGGTCAATCTTCGCTTCGTCGAGCAGGACACCCTGATGGCAGGCCGCGCGCTCTTCCGCAGTCATGACCACACGCAACCGCAGGCAGGCCGGGCCGCCGCCATTGCGCATGGACTGTCGGACATCAACATATTGAACGCGCCCGATCGGACCATTGCCCTGCACCATCCGTTCGCAAAATGCGCGCGTCGACGCCGTTTCCTGTGTCTCCATTGGCGCCAACAGAACCAGGCGATCCTCCCCCGGCCATTGCAATAGCTGCGAATTGAACAGGTACGATTTGATGGCGTCTGCGAGGGGGACTTCGGCATCTGGCACCATGACGGGCTTGAGCTCGAACAATCCGTCCGCGGCGGTCCGGATATCGGCCAAGGTGCGCGCTGTGTCTTCGAACGCAAACTCGTGGAAGAACAAGGTGTCGAGCGTCCCGACGCAGACGACATCATTGTGGAACGCGCCGGCATTGATCGCCGTTTTGGACTGCCGCGCATAAACGCTACGTTCCGATCTGAGCTGATGCGAGCGGGATACGGACTGACTCGCGAGCAGCGTCTGACGTGCCGGGAAACCGACGACACGCTCTCCCGCTTCGCGGCCATACACGAACAGTTCGACACCGGCCTCACCGTGCGCCGCACAGAGTCGAACATGGTTGGCGGCACCTTCATCGGCGAAATCCTCGTGCATCGGCAACGCCGCGTGCACACTGAACGCCGTCTCATTATCGAATATTGCGGCGAGCGACGACGTCGTTTCCGGATGCTCGATCGATCGATGCAGCATCGAGGACAGGTTGGCCGCTGTCAGGTGCAAGCGGCCATCATCGGTGTCGGCGGACGGTGAGACGGTCGCGGCGTTCGCTGTCCACATCGAACTAGCAGAATAGGCTGCTTTCAGCAGCAGCGGGGCATCACGCGAGGCGCGTTTCACGACCTGCTCATCGCCGCCGTGAAACCCGGCATCGACGAGAAAGCCGAGATTGGGACGCTCAAGCGGCGGCAGCACGCCCTGCACGAAGCCGGCCCGCACCAGCATGCGCATTTTCTCTAGCCCTTGCAGCGCTGCTTCACGCGGATTGGAGACGTCGCCGGCATTGTTCTGACTTGCCAGATTGCCGTCGGACATGCCGCCATAATTGTGGCTCGGCCCGATCAGACCGTCGAAATTGACCTCTAATGTTTCGGTGGAAGACATGGGAACCCCTGCCTTGTGCCTGTTGAAGGGCGTCTTTCAGGCGCCCGAATGATTGGGTCAGCGTTCGCGTCTCAACAGGCTCAGGGCGAAGCTGAAATAGGTGTTGGCTGTCTACTTCGGGAATCCGATCGCGCCAAGCCGTGCCGCAGCATCAGACACCTGGCTGGCTTGCGGCCAGGCACAATAGTCTGCAGCGTAATAGGCCCCCGGCCGGAAATTTCCTGACAGGCCCGGCCCGCCAAACGGCATTGCCCCACTGGCACCCGCCGTCGGACGGTTGCGATTGAGGATGCCCGCGTTCATCTCGGCGTGAGCGCGCAGCCAGAGCGCGTCATCATCGCTCACAAGGCCGCCTGACAGGCCAAACCGCGTGTCATTGGCGCGAGCGATCGCTTCGTCAAAATCATCGACGCGGATGACTTGCATCAGTGGCCCGAACAATTCTTCGTCGGGCACGCCCGTCGCATCCGTCACATCAATCACGCCAGCCGTCACGAACCCGCCGCCGCGTTCCATACGCTTGAGCCGGCGAAGCGACTTCCCGCCTTTCTTCGACAGCATCATCTGGAAATCTGTCGCGTTTAGCGCCGCTTGCTCCGAGACCAGTGGCCCCATGAAAGCCTCGTCCTCGGACGCATCACCGATCTTCAGGGCTTTCGCCCGATCGACAATCGCATCAACCACTTGATCGCCCCATTTGCCTTTCGGCAAGATCACACGGCGGGCGCACGAACACCGCTGGCCGGTCGTCAGGAACGATGATTGTGCCGCGATATCCGCAGCGGAATCGATGTCGGCCGGGTCCCAGACAATAAGCGGATTGTTGCCGCCCATTTCGAGCGCCAGGATCACTTCCGGACGACCTGCAAAATGCTTGTGAAAGAACAGTCCGGTTTGCGCCGATCCCGTGAACAGCAGGCCATTAATATCACCATCGAGCAGTGCAGCGCCCGTATCACGTCCACCCTGGACGATGTTCAATGCACCGTCCGGTAGGCCGGCGGCTGCGAACGCATCTGCCATGACATGCGCGACAGATGGCGCCAATTCGGACGGTTTGAACACGCAAGTATTTCCGGCCAATAGCGCCGGTACGATGTGGCCGTTCGGCAGGTGGCCGGGAAAGTTGAAGGGGCCAAACACAGCCATAACGCCATGCGGCCTGTGGGTCAGGTGGGTCGATCCGAACGCGGCCTCGGCGAACGAAGTTCCAGCGCGCTCGACCTGCGCCTTGATGGAAATGCCGACCTTTGCCGCCATCGCCCCGGCTTCACCCTTGGCCTCCCAGGCGGTCTTGCCCATATCTGAACTGATCGCATGGGCGATTTCATCCGAGCGCTTGGTGATCTCTTCTGCGTAGCGTTCGAGAATGGTTGTGCGATCATGCTGTGGCCGCCGCGCCCAATCCGATTGCGCCTCGCGTGCAGCGCGCGCGGCGTCCGCGACTTGTTCGGCACTGGCGGCCTGCCCGTCCCAACTCGTTTCACCTGTGGCGGGATTGGTCTTCTCGAACCAATCATCTGCACCGTCCGTCCAGCGCCCTCTAATGTAGACACTTTTCGCCATGTTAGCTCCTGAGCCAGATGCGGGCTTTGTCGCCGCGTTTGAGTTTGAGTTTTTCGAGCGTATCGGCGCTGGTAATGAATCGCTTTTCGCCCATCACGGCGCCTTCGATCAACGTGGCGCGATAAGTTTCGAGATCGAGCCGCGCCGCAATGCCGGATTCGCCTGTTGCCTCTCCGACTTCCAGCTCCATGACGCGGCTTTCGCGCGCCGTTCGGATCATGTCTCGAGAGGCCTGCATGATGGGGCCGCCGTCGAAAATGTCGACGACGCGCTCGAACTCAAAGCCTTCCCATTCGAGCAGCTTGAATGCCGGCACGCCGTCAGCGTGGCACCGCCCGATCACTTCGCGCGCTTCGTTGGGCAGCAAGTCCACATAGATCGGGTATTTCGGCATCAGGTCGAGAATGAACTGATTGTCCGTCGTCGCAGATAGATAATCCGCCTCGGTAAATGTCATCTGGAAAAAATGTTTGCCCAGACATTCCCAGAACGGCGTATCGCCATCATGCGAAACCACACCGCGCAATTCAGCGATGATCTTTTCACCAAACCATTCCGGCTTGGTCGACATCAGCAAGTAACGCGACTGCGCCAGCAGACGTCCAACTCCGGCGCCGCGATGGGCCGCGCTCAGGAACAAGGTGCCCACTTCGGTGCACCCGACAAACTCATTGGTCAGAATCAGCGCGTCCATATCGAACCGCCGCTCAGCTTCCGAACTCGCCTGCGCCAGCGTGATGATCCGGTAATTGAAGAAAGGCGAGTTGATACCGATGCCGCATTTCACTGCGCTACAGCCGCCAATCTCGCCTGTTTCGACATTTTCCAGCATCATTAGATACTTGCCGAGCTCCGGTTGCTCGATGCGACCCGCAAAAGAGTCGACAGACTTAAGCAAGCGTTTGCGCAGAATATCTTCGTCCACGGGCAAAGAGGTGAATCCCGGCCCGGACTCCACAGCGATGGCGCGGAGCGCGTCAAAATCAGACAGCTCCGCCGGCCGCATTACATAAGGAGACTTCATCCCATCAGCGCCTTAATTTTGCGAGCGTCCAGCCGCCCGTCTGCAATTCGGTTAAGTAAGAGCGCAGAAAGCTGCGCCCGCTGCACGAAACTCGACATTACGACATACTCTTCATCCGAGTGGATACGTCCACCCATGACTCCCAGTGTATCGACGTTCGGAACGCCGGCCGCAAAGATGTTGTTGCCTTCACACACGCCGCCTGTATCGACGAATTCAAGCTCCAGTCCGATCGCGCGCCCGGTGTCAGATACGGCGGTGAACAAGGCGTCCTGCGCTGCGTTTCTGGGTTTGGGCGGACGATAGAATCCGCCATGCATATGGCCGGATATGCCGTCTCTGGCCTGTGCTTGTTGTAGCAGCTTCTCAATTTCCCGGGTGGCCCATTCCGCCGCCTCCGCATCCGGCGCTCGCGCACCAAAGCGTACAATTGCCAGGTCCGGAACAATGTTCACCGCACCTCCACCATCAATGGAGCCGACATTGAACGTCACGCCTTCTCGTTGGCCGTTCAGGCGTTCCAGGGCGACCACCATGCTTGCGGCTGCCTCAAGCGCACTGCGCCCTTCTTCCTTCGCACGTCCGGCATGCGCCGACCGACCGCGCAGGACAATATCGAACACCGCTGACCCTTTGCGACCGCCCGACATCGCGCCTGTGTCCATGCACGGCTCATACGTCATACCGATCATCGCACCGGATTGCGCGGCTTGGGTGAGAAACGGCGCGCTGGCAAAATTGCCCGTTTCTTCGTCCGGCGTAATCACGATCTGATAGCCGATCTTGTCTTTCAACGGCCCCGCTTCGAAGGCTTGTAGCGCCCCCAGCATCACCGAAAGACCGCCCTTCATGTCGGCCAGGCCCGGTCCATTGTATCGGTCATCATCAATCTGTTTGATCGCTTCGAATGTCTGAGGCGGAAAGACCGTATCATAATGGCCGCTCATCACGATCTGCATTTCGGCATCCGGTCGCGACGACATCCGGATCACCGGCCCGGTTTCAAACGCCTCGACATGACCCGCATCCGAAATCTTCTCGAACGGATCTGTCTTGATCAGCTCTATGTCTGCTTCCAGCGCACTGAACGCATTGCCCAGATCCGGCGCAAGTGCCTCCAGCCCTTCGCGGTTCCAGCTTCCAGTGTTGATCTTCGCCCAATCGAATGTTCGGGCCTGCATTGCAGCTTCGAGGTCGACAATTCGTTCACAAATTGCCTCGTCGTCAGCCGTCTTGATACTCAAATCGACCATGACAGTCTTGGTTTCACGCTTTCTAAAAAACCACAAGCCCCGGACCTGTTAAGTCCGGGGCTCGCATCAAAATTCAAGATCGATCAAGTGTTACGATCGAACTCCGCCAGGCGCTCTTCAGCTGCCGCCAGACGCTCGTCTACTGAGCCACAAGATTCCGGCGCATTGCCGATCACTTCTAGATCCTTGCAACGCTCTTTTTCTTTCTTGTAATCGCTTACTTCGTTGAAAATCTCGAAGCGGGCCAGCGCCACTGCGGTGTTGTCCTCAGCCCGCATGAAGTCGAGCCAGCCGCGACCACCGCGATTGTTGGCATTGCGGAAGGCTTCTCGCGCGCCTGAACGGTCATCGCGCTCATAGCGTGATTGCCCGACCAGCACCCAGGCGAGGCCCGTATTGGCCAGGCCGCCCTTATCGATGGCCCGCACCAATGCGTCTTCCGCTTCGGCCCATGACTGCAGCTCACTGTAGGACCGCCCAAGGCGCTCATACATTTTACCGTCAGATGAAATCTGCGCAGCCTCTTCAATTACCGGAATGGCTTTCTGGAACTCGCGCGCCACCTGATACAGGTTGGCGAGCAGTTCGAGGCGCTGATAGCTTTTCGAAATACGGCCAGCATTCATCTCTTTTTCGAGAATTTTCGCTGCCGCGTATGGCACGTCGAACGAGTTGTAGAAGTTCACGATCCGCATCAGCTCATCTTCGGTCTGAAGAATGCCGGCGAGATACATCGCTTTTTGAACTTCAAACGCCTTGCGATCCTGACCGCCGCGGAAATAGTCACCCGCGATGGCGTCCCACAGACGGCGATCAGACGGATCGCGCGCGAGCAAAAGCTCGAGCAACTCAGCCTTTTTCGCGAAATTGCCCGTCTTGTCGTACAGGAAGATCAGGAAGTCATAGACCGAGCGATCGGCACCAGGGCCATCGGCTTCGAGCACCTGCTCCGCCCAGACGAGCGACTCAGGGAAGCGGTCCATCTGCTGATAAAGAACCGCCAGCGTCCACTTCTGGCCGCGATCCGGCACACCGCCTGCAGCCATCCATTTGTCGAAATATTCGAGCGCTTTTTCTTTGTTATTGCTCGACAGGTAGATCTGAGAAATGTTGTAGAATGTGGTCTTCTGCTCGGCTGGTGGAATATATCCGCGGTCGATCGCAAGGAGCAGATCGTTCACTGCACCCTCATAATCTTCCGTCTGGATCTTGATCGCTGCACCAAGACGCAATGCGGCGCCTTCCTCGTAACAGTTGAGTTGTTGAGCCTTCAACGCGTTCAGCGCGACCAGAGCCGCCTGCGGGTTGTCGTTGACCAGAAGTTCTGTCTCAGCCGTCAGATAGTTCTCGGCATTGGTAGAACTGAACTGTGTTTCTTCACAAGCCTGCGCATTCGCGACACCACTCCCCATGGCGACCATGATGGCAACAGCGGTTGCGCTTTTCATGATGTTCTTGATCATACTATTTCACTCCTCTCCGCCGTCTTGGCGGTTGAACTCCTTTGAACCGGAAGTTCTCTCCGATTTCAAGCGCTTCAATCCAATTGTTGAAGCATTTTCCCAGACTTTTACAGCTCCAGTGTCCTATGGTTCCAGGCGGAACTCAAGGGGGTAGACGACGCCTGTCACAGTGACCGGCAGTCCATCACGAATTTTGGGCGCAAATTTGACTTTCTGGACAGCGATCCTCGCGGCTCTTTCGAACATTGCATGGCTGCATGTGGCTTGCACATCATAGGGTTCTCCGCGCGGTGACACAGTCAAATGAACGTCACAGTGACCTTCGAGCCCTTGCTGTGCGGCGCGACGGGGATAAACGGGCACGGGCGGGGTCATCGGCTGGAACGTTCTATCGATGGCCGCCATCGCATTTCGCGGCTTGATGATGTCGATTTCACCCGGATCATATGTCGCCGGCGCCACGCCTGTGTATCCAGAGATCGGCGCGCCTATCTCTGCAACCGATTTTACCAATGCCGGCGGGCGCGGCGGCGGCGTTGCTGGCCTTATCTCGATTGGTTTCGGTCGAACTGGACGTTCGATTGGTTTTGTCTGAGCGACATAGGCTTCAATCTCATACACAGTTTGCTTCGGTGGTTCGAAGTCGTCGACCTTTATCACTTCCTGCATCGCAAGGAAGAGTGACGCGGTCACGACCGCCGCAGGAGCGGCCATCACTGCAAATCGCCTGACTCCAGATCCTGACACAGGCGCACGCCCTGCTGTGGTCATCTTACTCGTCATTCTAGCCTCCTTTGTTATGATATTACACTATGTAACTTCATAACATTCGTCAAGCCAGAAAGAAGGGGAGATCAAAACGACCTCCCCTTCCCTGTTCGATTTGCAGTCGCCTTAGTCGGCGAGTGTAAACTCAAGAGGATAGACCACGTTGCGACGCTCGGCCGCCTGACCGCGAATGATCTTCGGCGCAAATTCAACGCGGCTCACGGCCCGCTCTGCTTCACGCTTGAAAACGCGATCGGTGCAATCGGCTTGGACATTGTACGGCTTGCCCCGTGTGTCCACGTCAAACCGGACGTCACAAGATCCTTCGATACCGCGTTCGGCGGCCCGGCTCGGATAGGTCGGGACCGGCGGGCGAATCGGTTGCGCGTCTCTGTCGGAAATCGCGACGGGATCAATCGCCAGTGAATTCAGCCGGGTTGGCGGCAATTCACTTGGAGGGGCGCCCTGGATGTTTGGCGTTGGCAGATCAATGTCAGACTTGCTGGCCGTCAGCTTTGGCGGCGGCGGCGGCTTGTCGGCATTGTTCAGCTTGCGCGGCTTGTTCCGAGCGCGGCGCGTGACCTGCTCTTCCTGAGCCTCTGGCGTAATGCTTTCCAGGTTGTATTCCCGAAGGTTTTCCGGCTCTTCGAAATCCGCAGAGATGAAGAACCGCATCAGGTGGAACAGCGCCAGCGTCATAACCAGTGCCAGTGGGACACCGATCAGAAAACGCGTGAGTGGATTTGAAAACATCAGATCCTCCTAGTCGTTGACGACTGAAAGCGGCACGCGCCCCAGTCCGTCAATTTCGTTCACGATCTCCATGAGATCGATCAGCACCCCTGCTTGAGCTTCGGCATCTGCCTGAACGACCAAGCGCCCTTTTGGGTTGTCTTCGCGAAGCTCGCGAATTCGGAACCCGACTTCGGACAGCGAAACCACTTGCTTGTTCATGTAGATCTCGCTGTTCGCATCAATCGCGACCAGGATCCCAAGCGGGTTTTGCCGTTGCTTGTTGTTGACCTCAATTCGATCAATCTCGACGCCTGGCTCACGAATGAACTGAGCCGTAACGATGAAGAAGATCAACAGGATGAAGACCACATCGAGCATCGGTGTGAGGTTGACATCGTCCTCGGCACTTTCTGCCGCTGCGCGCATTTTGCGAGCCATATCTTGCCTCCTCTAACCTGCGGAACGGACGATGTTCACCCGCTCCATTTGTGCGTCATAAGCGATATCACGCACCTCAATGATCGTGCCCGTGCGTGCCAGTGGATGCGCTTGAATGATCAAGGCACTCTCTGGATTTTCTGCGCGGGCGCGCTCCATTCCGCCGCGAACAGCCGAGATATCGGTGAGCTTGCGATTGACGCGGATTTGGTCGGTCTCGTCGATATAGACGATAATCGCAGGCGCCGGGTTGCTTGGCGCGTTCGTTTGCGGTGGTGGCGGCTCAGCACCGAGGGCCTCTTCCTGAAGGAAGGTCGAGGTCACGATGAAGAAGATGAGCAGGATGAAGACAACGTCGAGCATCGGCGTCAGATCTACATGTGCCTCTTCAGATGGGCGGCTAGCGCGTCCTCTCATCAGTAAATCTCCATCTGGTCTTCGACCTTTTGCACCAGGCGGCGGACTTTCTTGTCCATCCCGGTTGCAAATGGAATTCCTGAAATCGAGGCAACCATGCCGGCCATGGTCGGAATGGTCGCTTGCGACACACCCCGTGACAGGGCCTTGGCATCCGCACCGTCTGTGATCGCCATGTTGTCAAACACGGTCACCATTCCAGTCACGGTTCCGAGCAGTCCGAGCAGCGGCGCCAAGGCAACCATCGCTTTCGCGAAAGAGACATTGGCTTGTGCTTTCTGACGGACTTCGGAGACCAGCTTGTCTTTGACCCAGTGCGCGAACTTAGACTTGTGATCAGAGCGCGAGCGCCACTCTGACAAAGCCTCTTCTGCGACAGAAGCATGCGCCACACGGAAGTAGAACAGGCGCTCCAGGATTAGGGCCCACATCACGAAGGTGGCTCCCATAATCCATAGAAGCACTGGTCCACCGCGGGCCAAAAACTCCTGTAGTTCGGTCATTCCCAACATTTATGGGCTCCCGTTAAGGGACGGCTTACGCCGCCCCACCTCGTTCTGCGCGCTCGGCGACAAGACCGGCTGCTTGCTCGTCCAGAATCTGCTGGTTACCGCGTGCCATGGCAGCTGCCAGAGCGTGGGTAAGCAGCAGCGGGATCGCAGCGACCAGACCAAGCACCGTGGTCATAAGCGCAACGGAGATACCGCCAGCCATCAGTTTCGGATCACCGGCACCGAAATTGGTAATCGCGGTAAAGGTGATGATCATACCGATAACCGTACCGAGCAGTCCCATGAGCGGGGCAACAGCGGCCAGCACTTTAACGATGTCGTTATAGCGCTCGATTTTCGGAGATTCGCGCAGAATTTGCTCGTCGAGCTTCAGTTCGAGCGTTTCGAGATCAGCATTCTTGTTGGTCTCATAAGCTTCGAATACGCGGGCGAGCGGGTTGCCGTCGCCAGCTTGCTTGGTTTTCGCCGTCGAACGGATCGCGCCACCCATGAAGAACAGGGTGATGATCTTGAACAGGGCAACGGTCAGACCGATGACGAGCAGTGTCAGAACGATGTAACCAACGATACCACCTTGGTTCACACGCTCCATCAGGCCTGGCTTGTCACCTTCGATCTTGAACAGCTCACCGCGGTTCGGATCGAATGGAACGGTCAGGGTGCGACCTTCGTCAGCATTGATCAGCGAGCGGAATGCGCTGCGGAAACGGCCACCTGGCTGACGCTGAAGCTTCTCAAGGAAGAAGTCGCCATTGCCGGCTTTTTCGATGGTCACGAAGCCTGCGTCATTATCCGTCGCAGCGATGAAGGTACCCACACGCGTAACGGCGACATCTTCGACAGACTCGTCTCTACCGCCCATGGAGACCGGCGCCATGAAGGTTTTGACTTCAGACTGAGCGATCATTTCCTGCAGGATCGCCTTGGGCAGACGGTCCAGCTCTTCGCGGGTTGGAAGCGCCACAGCTTCGGCAACCTCGGAAAGGGCTTCATAGCGACCAGGATAATCGAAGCTGGCGAGGCTTTCGCGCATCAGCGGTTGTACTTCGCCGACAACAGCGCGGAATTCACCAACCAGTTGACCGAAGTCACCGGCTTGCTCTTGCAGTTGAGCATCAAGGTCATTGATCTGGGCCTGGTTGGCATCGAACTGGGCTCCCAGTGCGGCGCCACGAGCATTCGCGGCGTTCAGTTCGCCACGTGCAGCGGCCATCGCCGCAGCTTGCTCAGAAGAGGCACGACGGAACTGGTCCAGTCGCGATTGATTCTCCGCCGAAAGCTCTTCGCTGTCTTGCTGTACCCGAGCAAGGATATCAGAAAGTGACTGAGCGACAGCTGGGGCAGATGCGGCCATTGAGGTGGCAGCAAACGCTACCGCGATCCCAATGGTTTTAAGTGATTTAGTGAACGGTTTCATGTGTTCTTTCCTCAACTCCATTGGGGCTTACTGAACAGCAAGCTTAGTTGCAGGAACGTACATCACGTCTTGAGTACGCTTACCTTGGATGATTCGAATCGCTTTCTCGATTTCGGCTTTGTATTTGCTCTCGAGATCGACCCACGAACGGGTTTCGCGGTCATAGCGCTTGGCATAACGACCGGTCGGATCCATGTAGACCAACGCGACACGACCAAACAGAACCATGTCGACGGTGACTTCTTTGTCATCAACGGTGATGGTTTCTTTCCAGGTGTCAGTCTTGCGACCCACTTCCATTTCAGCGGTGTAGGCGTCCATGATCTGGCGGTAACGCTCGGTCACGGAAATCGCTGGATCACTGAGATACTCACGCAGACGCGCGACGCGGTCTTTTCGCTGTTCCAGGCGGAATGGAAGGTCGGCATCGATGAAAGCATCCAGATCGTCGATCAGCGCTTCGAGCATTGGAACGGTCTGAGAGGTGATCTCGTCCACTCGGCTCAGCTGATCAGTCAATGAAGCGATCTCACGCTCCTGGCTTTCGACGGCCGCTTCTTGCTGTCTTGCGTACAGCTCGGCTGCTGTCTTGCGCTGGAGCAAAGTCCGGAATTCACCGACCATGTCCGCGCGCTCGTCATCGAGCTGGTTGATTTGTTGTTGAACTTGCTCGGCGCGTCGGGTCGCCTGTTCGCCGGTCGCAATCGCGCGATCCAGTCCCTGTGCAACTGCAGGCGCGGTCAACCCGACGACAGTAGCTGCTAGAATGGCTCCGCGAGCCGGTGTCAGAACATTCTTCATGAAGTCTGCCTCTCACTCTCCTAATGGCGCGCCGCCAGTCGACGTCGCTGAAATCTCTTCTAGGTGCCTCAGCGTTTTGCTGAAACGATTTAGGGCGGGCACACACATTCCCGCGCAGGTAAAAAAGGAAAACGGGCTAGACCCACCTCCTCCCATTTTTCGACCTCGAGACTTTACGTCTTTCTAATTCTACGCAGCGAACAGGATTAACCTGTGGTCATAATCGCATACTGGCTCACCTCTGCAAAAAGCGCGAGAGCTTGTCAAACTCTCATTCATAATTGAGGCAGTTGCAAGGCTTTTTTGAAATAATATTACATACCGTCCGCAGTGCGATTGTCGCGAGCTATAGTGCGCGCTGCACAACACAGACGAAATTTGAAAGAGTGGCTGGGGTGCCAGGATTCGAACCTGGGAATGCCGATACCAAAAACCGGTGCCTTACCACTTGGCGACACCCCAACTGAGCGGGGGACATAGCCAATCCAATTTCGGGTTGCAACACCCAAATCACCGCCACGTTTCGAACAACTGCTTTTTTGCGAGATCAGACCGACAAAAGCCGCGGGTGAACGCGTTTCTAATTAATCGATGTGATCTTTGTGTTTTGACAAACTTGATCTTAACGCCCATATCGTTATCCGATAAGAAACATTACGGAGCGTTTCTCCCATGAAAACCTTTTTTGCATCCCTGGGCGGGGCCGTTATCGGATCAATCATCGGATTGGTGCTGCTGTTCTTCATTGGGGTTGGGCTCATTCAGATGACCGTCAACAATGCGATGAAGTCTGCAGCAGGTCCGGAGACCGGCCAGGATGACGGCAATCCGATTGTCCTGACACTCGATCTGCGTGGCGGCTACGCTGACCAGGCCCCGACATCTGGACCGGAGGTGCTGTTCGGTGGCGGGACGGGATTCATCGACATCGTTACCAAGCTCGAAGCGGCGGCAGCTGATGATCAGGTCAAGGGTCTGTTTATCCGTGCCAGCGAGTACGGCATCGGATCGTCTCGCGCGGAAGAGTATCGGGATGCGTTCCTGAAATTCAAAGCCGCCGACAAGTTCATCATCACGCACAGCCAGGGCTCTTATGGTGGCGGCCCATCCGGATATCGGGCGATCGCATCGTCAGATGAAATCTGGGTTCAACCAGGCAGCGATGTGATTGCCGGCGGTATTGTGTTTGAAACGCTGTTCCTGAAAGGCCTGCTCGACAATCTCTCCGTCACACCAGACATTGAGGCGCTGTACGAATACAAGAATGCGCCAAACACTTATAAAGAAGAAACCTATACCGAACCGCATCGACGGGCGATGACCGAGCTTGCCGAATCAATCTGGCAGATCTCTCTCGGCGATATTGCGACCGATCGTGGCATCACGATTTCACAGGCCGAAAGTGCGCTCGAATCGAGCCCGATCAGTGCCGAGCGCATGATCGAGCTGAACCTGGCCACACAACTCGGATGGCCCGAAGACGCGCGCGACGCCGCGACGGAGCGCGCGGGCGAAAACGCCATCACGATCGATGTTGCGTCTTATGCGGCCCCGACCAGCGCGTTCGGGTCGCCCGTGATCGCAATCGTGGGCGGTCAAGGACCGATCGTCAGCGGTGACGAAGGCGGCAGCTTGTTCCAGGAAGGCAATGGCTTTGCCTCGGACACCATCGCCGCCGCCATCCTTGAAGCAGGTCGCGATGAAGACGTGAAAGCGGTTGTGTTCCGCGTCGACAGTCCTGGTGGTTCGCCCACGGCATCCGATCAGATCTGGCGTGCGATCGAGCGCATCCAGGAAGAAGAAGAAAAGCCGGTAATCGTCTCCATGGCCTCTGTGGCGGCGTCTGGTGGTTACTATGTCTCAACCGGCTCAGACTGGATCGTTGCCAATCGGTCGACCATTACCGGTTCCATCGGCATCTTTGGCGGCAAATTGGCCATTGATGAAGGCCTCGCCCGAATCGGAATCAATGCGGAGTCGATCAAGGTGGGCGGCGAATTCGCCGGCGCCTTCTCGACGACAGAAGGCTTCACGGACGAGCAGCGCGTGATGATCCGGAGCTGGCTCCAACGTGGATACGACCGCTTCACCACGCTGGTGTCTGAGGGCCGCGGCCTGACATTGGATCAAGTCGACACGGTCGCCAGAGGCCGAGTCTGGAGCGGCGAAGCCGCGGCGGACATTGGGCTGGTCGATGAACTGGGCGGGCTCACTGTCGCCATCGCGAAAGCACGCGAACTGGCCGGCATCGAGGAAGACTCCGACGTTCGGATCATGACCTACCCGATGAGCGTCGGCGGATTTCCGTTCCTCAGCGCATCGTCTTCTGCATCCATGGAGGAGCTTCGCGCCATCGGACAACTCGCAGAGCTGATCAATGACCCGGAAATCCAGGCGCTGATGATCGAAGCCGAAACACTGCGGGACAGCCGAATTCAGGCGCGCATGCCGACATTCATCGAGCGTTGATAAATTTCACTGCGACTTAGGCCTTCCGAGCTCTGCTCGGAAGGCCTATTTCTTTGCCCGAAAGGCGCGGCGGTGGACCGCATCGAAATTTATTCTGGCACTCTTAGATATGGATCATCTGCAAAGGTCCGAAACGATGTTGAGCGACGTGAAAAACCCAGACCAAAGATATCATTCCGCTGAAACAGCAGAAACCATGATCGATGTGCGCCACGAAGTCGACCGCATCGACCGGTTGCTGGTCGCGCTGCTTGAAGAGCGGCAATCCTTCATGGATGCTGCCGCGCGGATCAAAGGCGCCCGGAAGGCAGTGCTCGACCGGCCGCGCATCGAGGACGTGGTCAGCAAGGTCAAAGCAGAAGCCGAGCGCCAAGGCTTGTCCGCCGCCATCGCCGAGCCCGTCTGGCGCACACTGATCGATCGCTGCATCGCCTATGAATTTGAATCGTTCGATCGCCTCAAGCCCGGTTTGGACAACTCGTAACTCGCGCGGGCACAGGCTTCGACCACGCGCACCAAATCATCCTTGAGAGACGATAAAAGGGTCGCTGATTCCACCCGGCCAACTGCTTCGCCTCCCCTGCCCCGCTGTTCGACGACCGCGCAAGCCTCCGCAAATTCGGTTGCACCAATGCTGAGCGCCGCCCCTTTGAGTGTGTGTGCTGCATCCGCCCACTCGCTTTGCTGCATGTCCGGAGACAGCATTCGCCCCCAGGTCTCTGCTTGATTGCGAAAAATATCGAGGACTTCATCGGCGAGATTGGCGTCTCCACCGGTCATTGCGAGCAAGTGTTCAATGTCGATTTGCATGGTCTTTCCTCAACACATCTTTGACACAGGCACGGGGCATCGAGAAAAATTTATCTGCGTTGCCCTCTTTTCGTTAAGACGATTCTGGTTTAATGATATTCGATAATTTTCAGGGGTATGTCATGGCAGGCATCTTGATCGCCATTCGAAACTTCACCATCGCCGTGCTTCTGGCATGGATGGGATTCTCCGTCGCGCCAGATTCGGACGACCGGGGAGACAACAGTTCCGCTGCGCCAAATAGCAGCGCAATTTCTGCAATTATCGGCTGACGCTAGAGGTGGGCGAAAGCCAACCTATCGGTCTATAAGAGCGCAATGACGCTCGGATTGCATTTATATAAATTTCTGACTTCGATCCTGGCGCCCTTTGTGGGCGCTTTCTTTCGTTCACGCGTGACGTCCGGCAAAGAGTTCGCAGGGCGTCTCAACGAACGACTGGCGCGCGAGCTAGCCGAACGTCCGTCAGGTCGTCTGGTTTGGTGTCACGCCGCAAGCGTCGGCGAAAGCCAGCTGCACCTAGAACTCATCCGGCGACTGGCCGAACAGTCCGGGTCTGCGTTTTCTGTTCTAATCACGTGCCAGACCAAGACGGCAGCGGAGCTGATCGTCTCAGAGTTTGCAGAAGATCCTGCGTTCAAGGCGATCACCTGCGTACAACAAATGGCACCGGTCGACACGCCGGGGACCGCGAAACGCTTCATCCAGCATTGGAAGCCGGATCTCGCCTTGTTTGCCGAAGGCGAAATCTGGCCCAATCAATTGTTGCTGCTCAAACAGGCATCCGTTCCAACCGCGTTGATCAATGCGCGAATGACGGAAGAATCGATCAAGGGCTGGATGCGCTGGCGCAAGACAGCTCGAAAGGTGTTTGGCTGCTTCGACCTGATGATCAGCGCAGACACACAAACCAAAACGGGTCTGGAAGCCTTGTCAGGGACCAGCGTTCACAATCCAGGCAATCTCAAGTCGTCGCTTCCAGCCCCGACGGTCGACATGAATGAACTCACTCAAATCAAACGCCTCGTCGACGGGCGCCCGATCCTGCTCGCAGCCTCAACCCACGCCGGCGAGGAAGCGCTGATCCTGGATGCATTCATGCAGGTGTCGAATGCGCCATTCCTGATCATTGCCCCACGCCATCCCGAACGCGGCGACGAAGTCGATGCGCTGCTGTCATGCACGCGCTACGGCGTCGCGCGCAGATCAGAGGGCGATCCGATCACGTCGGAAACCGACATCTTGCTGGCCGATACGATGGGGGAAATGGGCTTATGGTACAGGCTCGCGCATACGGTTTATGTCGGTGGTGGGCACGCCCCCGGGGTGGGTGGACATAATCCACTCGAGGCGCTGCGACTGAACAAACCCGTCCTGACCGGGCCCAGCTTGTTCAACTTTCAAGATCTCGCGCTGCGTCTTCAGAAACATACCGGGTTTGCCGTGGTGGACGATGCGGCGGCGCTAGCCGCAGCCTTTCCAGCACAAGCCGTTTCTGCTGAATTGCGCGAGATGCTGGAAACGGATGCCATAGGCCCCATGGCGCGAACGCTCGATCTGCTTGTCCCGATGCGACAACAGGCAGGGCTGTTGTCATGAGGGAGCCGAGATTCTGGGCCCGTGATGTCGATCCGCGATCTCGCGAAGCCGCGCCACTCCTGCGCATCCTGTTATCACCGTTGAGTTGGCTTTACGCGGAGGTGACTCGCAGGCGAATCGCGAACGCCACGCCCCTCAAAGTTCGGCCGATCATCATTTGCATTGGCAATCTAACTGCAGGCGGTGTGGGCAAGAGTCCCATCGTTGAGGCCTTGCGCGAAGATCTTGCGCAATCGACCGGCCTGCGCGTGGCCACCCTGAGCCGTGGATATAAAGGCAAACTCAAAGGCCCTCTACGTGTTGATCCGAATGTTCACACAGCCGCAGACGTCGGAGACGAACCGCGTATGCTTGCCGCGACAGGCGAGACCTGGATCGGCGCGGGCCGAGCTGCCGCCGGCCAGATGATGTCGAATGATGGCGTCGATATCGTGGTCATGGATGACGGGCATCAAAACCCGCACCTGCACAAGGATATCTCTATCGTCGTCGTTGATGCCGCCGCTGGGTTCGGCAACGGCTACGTCATCCCGAAGGGACCTTTACGAGAAACAATCGATCGCGGCCTGGCGCGCGCTGATGCGGTCATTGTCATGGGACACGCGTCGCCCCCGGAAGCGCTGTCTGACCTCGGTATTCCGGTTTTCAAGGCAGAATTGGTCGCGACCGAGACTCCGCCTGTCGGGCCGTATGTGGCATTCGCTGGAATCGGTCGTCCCGAAAAATTCTTTGATACGTTACGACTGCTGGACGTCGACGTGAAGGATGCCGTCCCGTTTCCGGATCACCACACTTTCACAGACGGAGACCTGCGTTATCTGCATCGCCTGGCCGAGGATTACCATGCCGATCTGATCACGACGGAAAAGGACCTGGCGCGACTTCGGAGTGACCAGAGACAGGATATCCATGCACTTCCGGTGGCGGTGCGATTCGACCGCAAAGAAGATCTCGACAAACTGCTCGTGAATGTGATCAATCCGCCTCCAGATGACCAAGCCTGAGCAACAATATCTTCGTCCCAAGGACATCGACAATCGTTCGACATTTAGCCAACGAATGGTTTGGCGCATGGAGGCGTTGGCCTGGGACGCAATATATTGGTGGCCGATGAAAGCGATCGGCGCGGACAACGCCTCTAACTTTCTCGGCTGGTTGATGAGAACAATCGGTCCGCTCTTCTCGCAAAACAAGACGGTGCATCGAAATCTAAAACTCGCCTTTCCGGACATCAGCGACACAGAGCGGACGGAGATCGCCAAACGAGCCTGGGAAAGTGTCGGGCGCACCGCGGGCGAGCTGCCGCATCTGCCGAAAATCAATCCCTACAAAGGCGACCGTGTTGAAATCATCGGCGGCGAACACCTCGACGCGATCGAGGCCTCTGACAAAGGGGCCGTCATTGTCGCCGGCCATTTCGCCAATTGGGAAGTCATCGGTGCCGCGATCTGCTTGCGTCCGGTCGACTGCCTGGTGACCTATCGTGCCCTCAACAACCCCTATATCGATCGCCGCCTCAACAAGGCGCGACACGATTACGGGATCGGTGTGCTGGCACCGAAAGGCCTCGGAACGCGCGAATTGATGCGCGCGCTCAGCAATGGCCGGTGCGTGGCGTTGATGAACGATCAGAAATTCAACGAAGGTTTAGCGGTCCCGTTCTTCAATCATGACGCGATGACGGCGCCCGGCCCGTCGCGGCTGGCGTTGAAATATGGCGTCCCAATCGTTCCGATTTCGACGCGTCGGACCGGACCAGCGCGATTTCAGGTGACGGTGCACGCACCATTCACGCCGGAAAAAACCACTGATGAAAAGGCCGACCTGTTCAATTGCGTATCGCGGGTCTCGGCCTTCGTCGAACAGGAAGTCCGGGACAACCCGGGTCAGTGGTTCTGGCAACACCGGCGCTGGCCGAAAGAGGCCTGGAGGGACGCCGGTATCATCTAATCCCTGTCAATTCGGGAACCCCGCCCTATAGTTTGATCAAGACGACGCGGAGACCGCCATGCCCCCCATCCTCGACATTATCGCGATCATCGCACTGGGCTTTTGTGCGGCGCTCGGCTTTGGCGCGTTGCTGCTGCCCCGGTGGGCGGCAGGGGTCGTCCGCCTGGTCGCCGACCCCGATCCGGAAAAACCGGGCGGCTTCTCTGAGTTTCGGGCCACCTATGGTGGCCTGCTGCTGCTGATCCACTTGTCGGCTCTGATCATCATGCTTCAGGGACAGCTCGACCTGCAATACAAGATTTTCGCCTTGTTCCCCTTGGCTATGGGCTGGATTGGCGCCGGCATGGGTCGCCTGCTGTCATTGCTGTTGGATCGAAGCGAAAATCGGGAAAACGGTCTGATGCCTGTATGGATAGCCTTGGAAATTGGTCTCGGATTTGCCATTCTGGCGCCAGTCTTTGGACTTTCATCCTGATCGGAGAACCATATGGCGGACCGTCGTGAGACGAACCGGAAGCGAAACAGAGCCCCGCAGAGAAAGCCATCCGGCCCCGACCGCGATTGGCAGGACGGCGAGCGAATTGCCAAATATCTTGCCCGCGCAGGCGTCGCATCGCGGCGTGAAGCCGAAGCCATGATTGAACGCGGTGAAGTGCGGATCAATGGACGAAAGCTGACCACGCCAGCCTTCAAAGTCACCGGTCGCGAAGATATTCGCGTCAACGGCAAGCCCGTGAAAGCGCATGAAGAAACACGCGTCTGGCGTTATCACAAACCACCTGGTCTGATCACCACGACGTCGGATCCGGAAGGCCGCCGGACAATCTTCGAGGAGCTTCCCAAATCCTTGCCCCGGACCATCACCATCGGCCGGCTCGACTTGACGACGGAAGGCATTCTGCTGCTGACCAATGATGGTGGCCTCGCGCGCGCTATGGAATTGCCCAAGACCGGATTCGTCCGCCACTATCGGGCGCGGGCACACGGTAAGATCACACAGGCGCAATTGGATACGTTGAAAGGCGGCATCACCCTGGACGACGGAACCCGATACACCGCGATCGAAGCCGAGCTTGAACGGGAAACAGGCACCAATAACTGGATCAATGTGCGCCTCACTGAAGGCAAGAATCGCGAGGTGCGCAAGGCGCTTGAGCATCTTGGTCTGAAGGTCAATCGATTGATCAGGACGCAATATGGCCCGTTTGAGCTAGATGATTTGAGGCCTGGGGCGGTTCAGGAAATTCCGCTCACGCAGCTGCGTGAATCGCTGGCCCATGTCTTGCCTGCCAACCTCCTGCCCTCGCCCGAAGAGAAACCGGCACGACGCAAGCCGTCTCCCGCGAGGACACGGGTTCACAGACGCAAGCGATAGGCTAACCTAAACGTTAAGCGCGGCGTCCTCATCATTGTCTCAACACCGCCGCGGTACCGCCGCGATGGAGATATGCATGGGCTTTCAGAACGTTACAGACACCTATCAGCAGGAAACGCCGACCGCGCCGCCTTCCAACCCGCCCATTTACCCCATCGACCCACCAGTGGCGCTGAATGAGCCAGATGTGTTTTCAAGCATTGGCGGATATACGTTCGAGGCGTTCGACAGGATGCGCCGCGACGCCCCGATCATGTGGCATCCGGAAGAGCATGCACGCGGGTTCTGGGCACTCACAAACTACCAATTGATCAAACAGGTAGAACTCGATCCAGCCACCTTCTCCTCTCAGCGCGGCGGCATCCTGATGACGTACGGCTTGCCAGACGTGCCGCGGCACCCGCTTTTGCACTCATCCTCGCTGAACTCCCTGATCAACCTGGACCGGCCACATCACACGCCTCTGCGGATGGAACACATGGCCTGGTTCCGACCCGACTATGTGGCCAACCTCAAGAAGAAAGTCGATGCACAGGTCAACGCGCTGCTCGACGATATGCAGGCGAAGGGTCCGATCGTCGACATGGTAGAGTCCTTCTCGGCTGAGCTACCGCTCTTCACCTTGTGCGAGATCCTTGGAATTCCCGAAGCTGATCGACCTAAATTGGTTCACTGGATGCATTATCTGGAGAACGCGCAATACCAGGCACAACAGGAAGGGCTCGGCAACGCGACGCCAGAACAGATCATGGAGTTCATGAACGAAATCCAAGCCTTGTTCGATTATGGCCGCCATCAACTGCAACTGCGACGCAAGGATCCGAAGAATGATCTACTGAGCGCGATCGCCAATGCCGAGATTGATGGGGAGCCCTTGTCTGACGAATTCCTCGACGGTTCCTGGCTGCTGATTGTTTTCGCTGGCAACGACACCACACGGAATTCTCTGTCCGGAACCATGAAACTGATCACAGAGAACATGTCTGAGCGCGAGAAACTGATGGCCAATCCGCAGCTGTTCCCGAATTTCGTCAATGAGGCTGTGCGGATGGTTAGTCCGGTGACCTATATGCGCCGAACTGTGACACAAGATACCAATCTCGGTGGCCAGGCGCTCAGCGAAGGCGACAAGGTGGTGATGTATTATGCCGCCGCAAACCGCGACCCCGACAAGTTCGAGAATCCAAACACGTTCGATATTGAACGCGCGAACGCGAATGAGCACCTGGCTTTCGGCAATGGACCACACGTTTGCCTCGGTAAGCGCGTCGCGATCATGCAGCTGGAATCTGCATATCAAAACATCCTGCGTCGTTTCCCACGCATTCGCTGGACGGGTAATGCGACACTAGCGCCGAGTAATTTCGTGCACGCAATCTCTTCGCTGGAAGTGGATCTAGGCGCGTAGGAATTCTTCTGCGCTGTTCACAGACATGGGTCGGCCGAGCGCAAACCCCTGCGCATGGTCGAATCCGAGCGTCCGCAGCGTCGACATGATTGCTTCGTCCTCGACCCCTTCTGCTGTTGACGTCATTCCTAATCGTCGGGCCATCAAGGTGAGCGCTTCGAGAATGGTCTCGACACGCGGATTGTTGATTTGCTGAATCAGCGACGCATCAACTTTCAGGCCATCTGCAGGCAGATCTGCAAGCCACTGGAAGGATGAGTGACCAGACCCGAAGTCATCGAGCACGATGCCAGCGCCGGCCGCCTTCAGGTCGTGAAGCCGGTTCAAGGTCTGTTGCGTGTCGCGCAGAGCATCCTGCTCCGTCAGTTCCAATCGAATCGATCCGGGTTGCAGTTTGTGCCCGCTTTGTAGAGCTGAAATCAGATCAACAAGTTGACCGTCTTCGAGATCCAGACTGGTGATATTGACCTGAACAAAAAGATCCGGATTTCGCGCCGCACGCCTAAAATTAACCAGCGACTCTGCCGCGCTGATCAGCATTGAAGAGGCAAGCCCTTGCGTGTCGCCGACAGGATTTTGTCCTCCGGTTTGTCCTTCCCATCGCGCCAACGCCTCGAACCCTTCCACACGGCGACTGCGCAGGCAGATGATCGGTTGAAAAACCGGCAGCAATTCCATCGGCGCGTCGTCTGCCGCGACCGTCGATTCGCCGACGGACAGGATCACGCCCCGCGACCAATAATCGTCAACCGCGCCACCGGCGAGATGAACAACACTTCCTTCTGCGGTCACCAATTCCAGCGCCACATCACCATTGGCCGTATCCAGACCGCTGCGCAGGCGTTGGCGACTTAATCCATCAAGAACATTGTTCAGATCTTCCAACGCCCAGTCGCCCGATAATAGACGCCCAAGCGAAGGAGGTACGAGCGACAGGGTCAGTCGTTGGGTGCTCTTGTTCCACTGCCACTCACCGATTGGGACACTCATCGTCTAAGCCTCGGCACGCATCTGCGTGCGAATGTGCGCCTTGATAACGGCCAGATCATTCGCAACCCGCTCAAAGCGCTCTTGACGTGTCTTCAGTTCATCACACCGGCTGGGCAACGGGGCATCGTCGCCTGTCGCTTCCAGTACGGTCTCTGGAAATTTGGCAGCATGCGCTGTGGACAGGACAATGCTGCAAGCGTCCGATTGGTTCAGGCGCCGCTCAGCCGCGGTTCCCACGGCTGTGTGAGGACAGATCAGGTATCCGGTCTCTGATTTGAATGTTCGCATTTCCGCCAACGTGTCCGAATTGGTGACAACTTCGGAACTAAAGCCAGTACATGCTAACGGACCGCGAACGGTTTCTGGCAAAATCGCCGAGCTTGATTGACGATATTGGTCGTACGTCCGGCGCACGACATCCCCGTCGCGTCCGGCGACTTCGAAGAACAGTCGTTCAAAATTGCTGGGCACAGAGATATCCATGGCGGGACTTGGGGTGGCGACCGCCTGCTCGCGCTGCATCAGGCCATCGATCAGCAAGGTCGAAAGCGTCTTGTTCTCGTTCACGGCGCAGACGATCTCAAACCCAGACAGCAACCCGCAACGCGCCGCGACATAACCGGCAAACGCGTCTCCCATATTGCCGCTCGGCACGACAAAGCGGATCGGCCGGTCTCGTCCGACGGTCGCTTGCGCCGTGGCATAGTAAACCGACTGCGCGGCAATGCGCGCCCAATTGATCGAATTCACGCCTGACAGGTTCACATCCTGCGAAAACGGCTTGTCCGCGAACATTGCTTTGACCAGCGCCTGGCAATCGTCAAAATCCCCCTCGACGGCGAGGTTGTGGACGTTCGCTTCGCCAGTGGTGGTCATGAACAATCGCTGCACCGGCGACACGCGTTCGTGTGGGTGCAGGATAAACAGGTCGACAGACGTCGCGCCGGCGAATGCCGCCGCCGCGGCGCCGCCAGTATCCCCAGATGTGGCACAGACGACGCTCATTCGCTGCCCACGACGTTCCAGAACGAGGTCATAGAGCTGCCCGATGAATTGCATGGCGACATCCTTGAACGCCAGGGTCGGGCCATGATGCAGTTCCATCATGAATTGGTTGGAACCGGTTTGAACCAATGGCGCAACGCTGTGATGCGAGAAAGTTGCATAGGCCCGCTCACAAAGTCCGCGGACATCGGCATCGCTCAGTGAGTCTCCGGCAAACGCCTTGAGGATTCGCGTCGCCACATCGACATAGGACTCCGTCGCAGACGCAGGCGCGATCTGTGGCCAGCTCTCCGGTACAAATAATCCGCCATCTGGCGCCAGGCCGGTCATGCAGGCTTCAACAAAATCGACAGGTTCTGCCTGACCGCGGGTCGAAACGTATTTCATGGCAAATGGCCTTTACTAGAACTTCAATCGTCCGCGCGCGCGGTGCAGCGCCACATACACGCCAATCAACCCCAATGCCATCCCCCACCAGGTGAGAGCATACCCAAAATGCCGCTCTGGCGGCAACGGGTCCACTGGCTTGGCATAAGCGTAAGGATTTGCCGTCTGCCGGGAGCGCTCGAGATTGGCAGCGTCGCGAACTGTCATGATGACGGGCTCAGCGATGAGCGGCTCGCCCTCGAGCCCGAGATTGCGCCACATCTCAGCTGGGTTCAGACTGTACCATTGATCTTGATCGGGCGCGTCGGCCGCATTGAAGCCGCTCTTGCTCGGCTCTTTCCGCGCAAGAATGGCCGTAAGTGATAGCGTCTCCGGAAATGACGACACCGCAATCGGGACCGGAGCTGGGCCGCCTGTTGCTTCGACCATGACAAGAACCGACTCGCCGCTTTCAGAGATACGCCCGGGTACATATCGACGCCAGATCGGTTCACTATCGGCGAAGCCATACACTTGCTGCACTTTCCCCGAAACCAAACGGTTGACCGTGATGTTTAGGTCGGTCGCGGCTTCAATCTGCTCCGCGGCCGCTGGCGCTGCCATTTTCTCGGCGTACCGGTCATATTGCCAGGATCCCAACAGGATCAGGATGACGAGGCTTAGACTGCTCAGCACCGTCAATAGAGGCATTGGTCGGAACATCATTTTCCGTGCGAGCCCGTTGATTCCCATTGCGCTTCTTCGGCATGGTTTTTCCACTGCAGGGCAAATAGCAGCGATTTGAAGGGGCGCAGCAACCAGACGCTCATACCCACAATCACCGGCGTCCACAGGACCATGTGAACCCAAACGGGAGGGTCAAACATGATCTGGACCAGCAGGACAGGTGGCGTCACCAGGATACCGACTAGGAACATCACGAAAAAGGCCGGGCCGTCGCCTGAATCGGCTTTCTGAAAATCCGCGCCGCAGGCCGAACAGCTGGGCGCGAATCCAAGATAGGATTGAAATACAGGCCCTTTCCCGCAGCGCGGGCATCGGCAGCCGAGGCCTGCCGAAATCGGCGAGACCTCCTTCGGCATCGCCTTAATGTCCCAGGATCAGGTGTGGCAGCACATAGACGAACGCGAACAGGAACAACCAGACCACGTCAACAAAGTGCCAGTACCAGGCTGCGAATTCGAAGCCGAGATGCTTCTTGGCGGTCATGTTCTTGGCGTAGAGCCGGAACAGGCAGACCGTCAGGAAGATCGTCCCGATGACCACGTGTGCGCCGTGGAAGCCTGTCGCCATGAAGAAGGCGGATCCATACAGCGTGCCGTCAAACGTGAACTGGGCTTCGGAATATTCGTAAGCCTGCAGGCAAGTAAACATGACGCCGAGGATGATTGTCAGGATCAACATGAACTTGGCATTGTCCAGCTTGTCGTGCTGCAGCGCGTGGTGCGCAGCGGTCACGGTGGTACCGGACAGCAGCAGGATCAGCGTGTTGATCAGAGGCAGGTGGAACGGATCAAACGTCGTGACACCGGTTGGTGGCCATTGTGCGAAGGCGGTCAGGCCCTCCCAGACGGGGCTGGTGCTGTCAAATGTCTCACCGACACGGGCCGGGTAGAAAATGGCCAGTTCGAAGAAGCTCCAGAACCATGCAGCGAAGAACATGATTTCAGACACGATGAACAACACCATGCCGTATTTGAGACCGATCTCGACCACCGGGGTGTGGTCGCCCGTGCGGCCTTCCTTGACGACTTCACGCCACCATCCAGCCATCACCCAGATCACCATCAGGAATCCCGGCAGGAGCGTCCAGAGCTGGCCCTGCTCAATTCCGAACAGGCCCTTCATGTACACCACGCCGCCAACAGCAAGCGCGAGGACCGCGATGGAACCGATCAACGGCCAAGGCGAAGGGTTTACAAGGTGATAGTCGTGTTTGACGTCGTCGGCCATGAGAGGGAATCCCTTGTGGCAATGGTTTCAATTCTCGGCGCTTTTAGACTGCTGCGCCCCGGTTCTGCAATAGGTCAATCGAGAGATGCTGTATTCGCCGCACCCTGAAAATCATCGCTCTGGAAGAAAGTGTAAGACAAGGTGATGGTACGCACATCATCGACATTGCTTTCTTCTTCCATGGCTGGATCGATAAAGAAGATCACAGGCAGCTTCTTGGTCTCTCCTGCCTTGATGATGCGTTCTTCGAAACAAAAGCATTCCAGCTTGTTGAAAAACCGCCCGGCCTTATGCGGCGTCACATTGTAGCTGGCGATCACGCTGACATCACTGACAGATGTATTGGTCACTTCGTAAAAAGCCAGGCTGTGGGCACCGAGTTGCACCGGCAAGGCGTTTTGCGTGGCTTTGAATTTCAATGGCGCATTCGCCACGTTGGCATCGAAACGCACGGTTACTTCACGCTCGCTGACACGTTCCGGGGCCTTATCGGCCATTTGCGTTGTGCCGCCGAAACCGGTGACGCGGCAGAATGTGTCGTAAAGCGGCTTTGATGCGAAGGCGAGACCGAGCATCGCGACCGCCGCAATCACGGCAAGCAAGGCGAGACGGGAATTATTCATCACCAGTTTCCTCTGCTGGCGGTGCGCTCTCTGCTGCTGCATCTGCGCGTTCTTCCGCTTCCCGGTCACGCTTCTCCTTGGCGGCTTCATCCAGGTATCCCGAGAAATACAAACGATCGCTGCCACCAAAGTCAGACTGCTGCAGGCGGATAGCCGTGGTCACACCGACAATCACGACAAAAGCAAACAAAGCCCAGCCCAGCCACATATTGCGTCGCTTCTGGGCCTTCAGGAACGCCTCTCGGTCGATCTGAGGGGGTTGCGGTTCAGTCTCGCTCATCATGCGCCTCCGAGCGGGAAGTATAGACCGAAACCATGCTCAAGGATGAGTGCGGCAAAGAGCCCGAAGAGGTAGAGGATTGAAAACGCGAACATGCTCATTGCCAGTTTGCGTTCAGCGTCGCCGGCATCGTTGTCCCCTGCCCTGCTGAAGAAGACCTTGAAAGCAAAATAGACAAAGACGGCGGTGAGGACCACGGCGACTCCACCATAGACCCAGCCACCGAGCCCGGTGGCGAGCGGCGACAGCCCGATCGGCGCCAGCAGGAGGGTGTAGATCAGGATCTGCTGCCGAGTGGCCTTGGCACCACTGGTGACTGGCAGCATGGGCACCCCGGCCTTCTCATATTCCTTGTGCGCCACCAGGCTGAGCGCCCAGAAATGCGGCGGAGTCCAGAAGAAGGTGATGGCGAACAGGATCCAGGCGTCGAGCGGCGTCGAACCCGTGACTGCCGCCCATCCGATCACTGGTGGAAACGCGCCAGCGGCGCCGCCAATGACAATGTTCTGTGCGGTCCGGCGTTTTAGCACCATGGTGTAGAACCAGCCATAATAAGCAATCGACAGCGCCAGCAGTCCAGCCGCAAGAACGTTCGAGGCGATCCACATCAGCAGCACGGACAGAGCCGACATGATCAGCCCCATGGTCAGCGCTTCATCACGCGGAACCGCGCCAGACGGCACCGGTCGCGTCGCAGTGCGGGTCATGACCGCATCAATATCTGCGTCGAACCACATGTTGATCGCCCCGGCCGCGCCGGATCCGAGCGCAACCGCAAGCACCGCAACCGCGGCAAGCACCGGATTGATCGACTGGCCGGAAACGCCGACAGCAGCGACCAGACCTGCGACAGCCGTGAACACGACCAGCATCATGATGCGCGGCTTCATCAGCTCAACATAGTCGCGCGCGGTCGCGAGCTTCGGTTCGGCTTGTGGTGCGGTCATGTCGAGAGACATAGTGCAATACCCTTTGTCGATCTAGCAAAACGGCCCTCCGTGCGCTGTTGCACGAAGGGCCGCCCCAATTTGGTTTGGTTAGGCCGCCTTAGTGGCCGCCTTCATTTTTCACAACTGGCAGCTCGTTGAACTGGTGGAATGGCGGCGGGCTTGGCAACGTCCACTCCAGCGTGGTGGCGCCTTCACCCCATGGATTGGCTTCGCCCTTGCGGCGGCGAACCATTGATTCCACCAGGCCGACGAAGAACAGCAATGTTGCGATCATTGAGAGCAAATAGCCCATGGATGAGACGTAATTCCAAAGCTCGAACGCATCCGGATAGTCGACATAGCGGCGTGGCATGCCGTTCAGACCCAGGAAGTGCTGCGGGAAGAAGATCAGGTTCGATGCGATGAACATGATCCAGAAGTGAGCATAAGCGATGAACTTATTATACTTCAGGCCGAACATCTTTTCGTACCAGTAATACCAACCGGCAAACAGGCCGAACACGGCACCCAGAGACAGCACGTAGTGGAAGTGCGCGACCACATAATAGGTATCGTGCAGCGAGTGATCGATACCGGCATTTGCCAGGACCACACCGGTCACGCCGCCAACGGTGAACAGGAAGATGAAACCGATCGCCCAGACCATTGGAACAGAGAAGTCGATTGACCCGCCCCACATGGTCGCGATCCATGAGAAGATCTTGATCCCCGTCGGCACCGCGATCACCATGGTTGCCGCCACAAAATAGGCCTTCATGTCAGACGGCATGCCGACCGTGTACATGTGGTGCGCCCACACGATGAAGCCAATCGCACCAATCGCGACCATCGCATACGCCATGCCGAGATAACCGAAGATCGGCTTTTTCGAGAAGGTCGAGACGATGTGCGAGATCAGACCAAAGGCTGGCAGGATCATGATGTACACTTCCGGGTGACCGAAAAACCAGAACAGGTGCTGGAACATGATCGGGTCGCCGCCGCCGGACGGATCGAAGAATTGCGATCCGAAGTTACGGTCAGTCAGAAGCATGGTCAGCGCACCCGCCAGAACCGGCAGCGCCAGTAGCAGCAGGATCGCTGTGACCAAAAGTGACCAGGCAAACAACGGCATCTTGTGCAGCGTCATGCCCGGGGCACGCATGTTGAGGATGGTCACGATGAAGTTGATCGCGCCGAGGATAGAGGCAATACCCGCAGTGTGCAGCGAGAAGATCAACAGATCCATCGCAGGACCCGGGTGCCCGGCCATGCCTGACAACGGCGGATACAGCACCCAGCCACCGCCGAACCCGTTGACGCCGTTACCGCCTGGCACCAGCATCGAAATACAAGCCAGCACGAAGGCCACGACTGTCAGCCAGAACGAGATATTGTTCATCCGCGGGAACGCCATGTCCGGCGCGCCGATCATTAGCGGCACGAACCAGTTCCCGAATCCACCGATCAGGGCCGGCATAACCATGAAGAAGATCATGATCAGGCCGTGATAGGTGATGACTGTATTATAGAAGCTCTTGGCCTGCTCAACGGCTTGCGGGCCGCTGGTGCCATAAAGCGCTTCGACAATTCCGGTGAGCGGGCCGATGCCCGGCTCGGCCAGCTCCAGACGGATAAGACCCGACAGAGAATAGCCAACGATACCCGCGATCAGCGCGAATACGAGGTAAAGCGTGCCGATATCCTTGTGGTTGGTTGAGAACAACCAACGGACAAAGAATCCTGGCTTGTGATCGTGGTCGTGGTGATCGTGATCAGCAACTTGATCCATAGGCATGATCTAAATCCCTCTCTTACTCGACCAATGCGAGGCGTGTGTCCTCGCCGGTGGAGTTAATGACTTGTACAAGCTCTGTCGCCGCATCGATATCGCCCGTCTTCATGACTTCAAGCCAGCGATCATACTGGTCCTGCGGAACGACGCGCACTTCGATTGGCATGAACGCGTGGTTCTTGCCGCAAAGCTCAGAGCATTGGCCGTAATAAACGCCGGTTTCCTCAACCAGGAACCAGCCCTCGTTCAAGCGCCCTGGCACGGCATCCGTCTTCACGCCAAAGGCCGGTACGGTCCAGGCATGGATGACACGGTCAGACGTGGTCTGATAGCGGATGTAGCGATTGACCGGAATCACCATTGGATAGTCGGTCGCCAGGTAGCGCGGCTTTTCGGGCGTCGCCGGTGGGTCCGTCGGCAGGCCGAAATGGATGCCGTTCGAAACGTATTGAACCGGATAACCATCGGCATCGAGCTCGTCGACATAGTAATAGGTCCAGGCCCAGTTCCCCATGCCTTCCGCCTTGACCGTGATCCAGCCTTCTTTTGCCGCTTCAACATAGACATTGGGATCGTCCATGTCGCCGCTCTGCGCGATCAGTTCCAGGTCGGGCTCGTTTTCCTGATAGAACAGGTTCGAAAATGACGGGCCGGCAATCGCCACCAGAATGATCACCGGAACGGCCGTCCAGATAATCTCAATCGTCGTGTTGTGGCTGAATTTCCGCGCCTCGGGATTGGCCCGGCGATTATAGCGCAGGCAGACCCAGATCAGCAGTGCCAGCACAAACAGCGTGATCACGGTAATGATGACGAGCAGATAGTTATGGAAGCTGTTTACACGCTCCATGATCCGCGTCGCCGCAGGTTGAAATCCAAGAGCTCCCGGGGTCGGTTGCCCAACAAGTTGTTCCGCGAAAGCCGATCCTGTCATCAGCACCGCAGAGATCCACGCAAAGATGTAACGCAAGAGTCACTCCATCCAGTCTTGGCTGATGCCATATATACGTCAGACAGCGAGGTCTACCCAATACGTCCAGCTCTAATAAAATGTCGCACTCGGTCGCTAGTTGGCTGCGATTAGTGTATGGTTAAGAAAACTCCCAGGAGGTGAGCCATGAAGCTCAAACTTATGATCGCAGCGACTGCCGCCGCATTGCTGGCCGAAACGGTATCCGCACAGGTCTTCGTGATCGGTAACGGCCTTGGCGGTGAGTGCTACCAGAAGACCAAAAACCGCTATTCCAGTTACAGAAATGCCGAGGAAATCTGCACGCGCGCCTTGCGCGAACAGACGATGACGAAAGGCAACCGCGCCGCAACCCACGTCAATCGCGGTGTTTTGCGCATGCGCGAGGGCAATTATGAAGAATCACTCGCGGATTATGCCGACGCGCTGGAATTGCAACCTGACATGGGCGCCGCATATTTGAATGCGGGCGCTGCGCATATCTACAAGAAAGACTTTGAAACCGCGCTGGTCTCGCTGAACCGCGCCATCGAACTCGAATCACCCGACCTCTTCGCGGCGCACTATAATCGCGCCATCGCTCGCGAGCATACCGGCGACATTGCGGGTGCATATGATGATTTCGTCAGAGCGCTGGAACTTCGGCCCGAGTGGGATCTCGCTGAGCGCCAACTGACTCGGTTTACAGTCGAAGACGCGAGTTAAATCGCATAGAGCTTCAGTCGGACGCTTGATCGAGCGCGCCGGCATCGTCAAATACGAGGCATGACTTATACAGACCTGCCCTTCGACGCCCGAGACGCCGCCACTCTACTTGCAGACGCCGCACATAATGCGGATGACGGCGATGTTTATGTCCAACGATCTCGGTCCGAAGGGTTCGTCTTCGATGATGGGCGACTGAAGTCCGCGACTTATGACACAACGCGAGGATTTGGCTTACGAGTCGTTGCCGGCGAAGCCAGCGGCAATGCACATTCAGGTGAATTGTCGATTGCAGCGATTCGCAGAGCAGCAGAGACGGCGCGGCAGGCCAAGCGCGGCTATTCCGGCAATCTCGCCACCGGCCCGACCCTGACGAATCGCCGGCTCTACTCACCGATCGACCCGACCGAAGCTCCAGGTTTCACAGTCAAGACCGGATTGCTGGCAGAAATTGACGCCTGGGTGCGTGCCAAGGATCCGCGTGTCGTGCAGGTATCCGTGTCGCTTGCCGGGTCTCACGAGCAAATTGATATCCTGCGGCCGGGCGGCGAGACATTCCATGATGTGCGCCCCCTCGTACGCCTCAACATCTCAGTCACGCTGGAACACAAGGGCCGCCGTGAGACCGCCTCGGCCGGGGCGGGAGGGCGCGCGGCTTACGATGAGTGGATCGCGCCGGCCCGCTGGCAGGGCCTCGCCGAACGAGCCCTGCGAAAAGCCGAAGTCAATCTCGAATCGATTGCGGCACCGGCCGGTGAAATGGAAGTCGTGCTTGGGCCGGGCTGGCCCGCGGTCCTCCTGCACGAAGCGGTCGGGCATGGCCTCGAAGGCGACTTCAACCGCAAAGGCACCAGCGTCTATTCAGGACGCATCGGTGAACAGGTTGCCTCGAAAGGCGTAACCGTGATTGACGATGGCACCATCGACGCCCGCCGCGGCTCGCTGTCCATCGACGATGAAGGCACACCGACCAACCGCACCGTCCTGATCGAGGATGGCATCCTGAAAGGCTATATGCAGGATCGCCAGAATGCTCGCCTGATGGGCGTTGCTCCGACCGGCAATGGGCGCCGAGAATCCTATGACGCCACAATCATGCCGCGCATGACCAACACCATCATGCTTGGCGGCAATGACGATCCTGATGACATCGTCGCGTCGATCAAGAAAGGCATCTGGGCCGTCGATTTTGGCGGCGGACAGGTCGACATCACGTCCGGGAATTTTGTCTTCCAGTGCACCGAGGCCTATCTGGTCGAGAATGGCCAGATCGTCGCGCCAGTGAAGAATGCCACATTGATCGGACACGGCCCGACGGCGTTGAGCCAGGTCGAGATGATCGGCAATGACTTCGCCATGGATGACGGCGTCGGAACCTGCGGCAAAGCCGGTCAATCGGTGCCGGTCGGTGTCGGCCAACCGACCCTGAAAGTCGGCGGCCTTACCGTGGGCGGCGCGGGTTAAGCAGGTTTCTCACCCGACGCGCGCAATTCGTCATCAAGGGAATCGACGGCGCCAACATCGGTGCTCATCCAGCTCTTGATGATCGGCGAGATCAGCAGCATGAACACACCAATGCCCATCGCGACATAACCGACATTCGAGTACACCGCGGCATAGTTGGCCTTGGCGGCGGCAACATCGGTGATCTGGCCACCAATGGTCTCTGCCCCAGTGCCGCGTGCGATGATCCCTGCGAGATAGTTGGACAGACCGGAATACAGAAACCAGGCCCCCATTGTCATACCCACCACGCGCGCGGGCGCCATCTTGGTCACCGCTGACAGGCCGACCGGTGACACCATCAGCTCACCCATCGTGTGCACCCAATAGATCAGGAAGATGAAATAGACCGCTGTCATACCGGCCGCGCCCGACGCGCCAATACCGGCGACGAGCGACAGGAAGCCGAGGCCCGCGAGAAAGACACCAATGGCGAACTTGACTGGTGTCGATGGCTCTCTGCCCTTTTTGGCCAGCCAGATCCACAGCCAGGCCAGGATTGGAGCGAAGATGACAATGTAACCTGCGTTGAGAGCCTGAAAGACCGGCGCCGGAACGTTGACGCCGAACATGGTCTTGTCGACCAGGCGATCAGTGAACAGGTTGAGCGAGGATCCGGCTTGTTCAAACAGCGCCCAGAACGGGATCTGCGCCAAGACAAAGTAGATCGCAGCGAACATGCGTTTGCGCTCGGTGCCTTGCAGCTGAATGAAGGAATAGCTCACCAGTCCGATGAAAATCAGGATGCCGAGGCTACCAACAAACCAATCCGGAATGATCTCGGCATTCATGACAATCGCCATGGCAACGGCGATGATCCCCAAACCGGCGAGATAGCAGGCCAGCTCGACATTGATCGGTCCCAGGAAGGACTTTTTCAGGACATCTGGGTTTGGCGGCTCGGCCTTGCCATCAAGGAATTTCTGCCCCCAGACGAACACTGCCAGTCCGGCCAACATGCCGATACCGGCGAGGCCGAAACCATATTGCCAGCCATAGACAATCCCGAGGATCCCACAGGTGATCGAGGACAGGAATGAGCCGAGATTGATGCCCATATAGAACAGTGTGAAGCCAGAATCGCGACGCGGGTCGTCAAACTCATAGAGCGCCCCCACGATGGTCGAAATATTGGCCTTCAGATACCCGACCCCGGCAATGATCAACGCCAGGGAGAAATACAGGATCAGCGTGAACGTCTGCTGGCGCTCGACGCGGGTTGAGAAATCGTCCGCCGCAATCGTCTGAAAAATGCCCGCGGTCGGTTCATCGGCTGTGTCAGCGGTTTCCAGGAAACTGATGCTGCCATCCGCGCCAAACGTGACGCGGCGCTCGGCCCCGTCGACTTCCACATAGAGTTTGCGGTTGTCCCCACGGCCTTCGTCGAGCAGCTCGATTTCAGCGCCATTGGTAACGATGTATTCTTTTGAGCCGCTGCCTTCGAACGCCATCCCAAAGTGACCGAGACAAAGCAGGATAGCCCCGAAGGTGACCGCTTTGCGTTGTCCGAGATAGCGATCTGCCAGTGTCCCGCCGATGATCGTCATCACGTAAACCAGCGCCGTGTAAGCGCCGTACATGACAGCTGACTTTTCATCCGAGAACAGAAAATGCTGGGTCAGGTACAGAATCAACAGACCCCGCATCCCGTAATAAGAGAACCGCTCCCACATCTCGGTAAAAAACAAAATGGCCAATCCTTTTGGATGGCCAAAGAAACTCGTATCTCGAGGTTTCGCAGTCGCGCTTTCCGCTACAGCTTCGGTCAAATGTGCCTCCCCGGCTTTTGATATTCGTGTCTGCTTTTGCAGAATGTGTAAGAGGTACACCACGCGCCGCGCGCACGCTCAAGACATAAACTGCGTCGTGATCGTGGTTCTGCGGGCAGGAATCTCTCTGGATTGCAAATTTCACGCATAAAAAAGCCCGCCTGTTTTCAGGCGGGCTTTTCGATTGGGTTTGGCTTATGGCCTAGCTTTTGACGCTGGCCACAACACCGGCGCCGACGGTGCGGCCACCTTCACGGATCGCGAAGCGCAGACCCTGGTCCATGGCGATGGGCTGGATCAGCTCAACGCTCATTTTCACATTGTCGCCTGGCAGAACCATTTCCTTGTCCGCTGGCAGGGTCACCACACCGGTCACGTCTGTCGTACGGAAGTAGAATTGTGGACGATAATTGGTGAAGAATGGCGTGTGACGGCCACCTTCTTCTTTCGTCAGGATGTAGGCTTCGGCTTCGAACGTCGTGTGCGGGGTGATTGACCCTGGCGCACACAGAACCTGGCCACGCTCAACACCGTCACGGTCGATGCCGCGGATCAGGGCGCCGATATTGTCGCCCGCCTGGCCCTGGTCGAGCAGCTTGCGGAACATTTCAACACCGGTCACCGTGGTCTTCTGGGTGTCGCGGATACCAACGATCTCGACTTCCTCACCAACCTTGATGATCCCGGTCTCAACCCGGCCGGTCACAACCGTACCGCGACCAGAGATCGAGAACACGTCCTCAACCGGCATCAGGAAGGGCTGGTCAACTGGGCGATCAGGGGTCGGGATATACTCGTCAACCTGAGCCATCAGCTCGATGATCTTCTCTTTACCGATCGCGTCGTCGCGGCCTTCAACAGCAGCAAGCGCAGACCCGGCAACGATCGGAATATCGTCACCTGGGAACTCGTAAGAGCTCAGCAGTTCACGGATTTCCATCTCAACCAGCTCGAGCAGCTCTTCATCGTCAACCTGGTCAACCTTGTTCATGAACACGACCAGCGCTGGCACACCAACCTGGCGGGCCAGAAGAATGTGCTCACGGGTCTGTGGCATCGGGCCATCAGCCGCGTTCACAACCAGGATCGCACCGTCCATCTGCGCCGCACCGGTGATCATGTTCTTAACATAGTCAGCGTGACCGGGGCAGTCGACGTGCGCATAGTGACGGTTCTCCGTCTCATACTCAACGTGCGCCGTGTTGATGGTGATGCCGCGAGCCTTTTCCTCAGGGGCTGAGTCAATGTCCTCATAAGAGCGCTTCTCAGCACCCGTGACATCCGCCAGCACCATCGTGATCGCCGCCGTCAGCGTCGTCTTACCATGGTCCACGTGACCAATCGTGCCGATGTTCACGTGCGGCTTTGTACGCTCAAACTTCTCCTTGGCCATATCAGGCCTCCTTTTCTCAATTGTCCGGCCCACCGGACGTTGGTCCTTTCTCAAAGCGGGCCAGAAGAGTCCCGTTGAAGCGGGCCACATACACATGCCCGTCGCAGGTTTCAAGCTCCTAACATGCGCATCTATGCAGACAATTTCCTGTCGGCCGCGAAACTGCTTGACAAAGACCGCCAATACAGGCCCTTCCCTGCTACTATGACGCAGGGACATGCATTCCGGCAGTTCGCCGACAAAACCCAATTGCAGGCCGCCGCCGCAGACTGGCTCGCCGCAGCATTGCGAGACGCCATTGCACGTCGCGGCAGCGCCGTATTCATGGGCTCGGGCGGCTCGACCCCAGGGCCGATCTATGAGTCACTCTCGAATGCTGACCTCGACTGGTCACACGTTCAAATCGGGCTTTGCGACGAACGCTGGGTCGATGCTGACCACCCTGCGTCAAACGCCGCCATGGTGATGCGGACCCTGCTGCAGAATCAGGCCGCGGCCGCTGACTTTGTGCCAATGAAGACCCCGGGCAAGGATCCTTTTGCCGCCATCGATGAGGTCAATGACCGTTATCTCGACGCGGCGCTGACCGATGTCATGCTGCTTGGCATGGGTCCGGATGCGCACACCTTGTCCTGGTTCCAGGGCGGGCGCGGCTATGAAGACGCAGTCTCGGCTGACACCACGTCCGTCGTCGCCGCCGTCGAAGCCATCGAGAGTGACGTCACCGGACCGAATCTCCTACGCATGACCCTGACCCAGCCCTGCGTCGCTTATGCGCGCAGCATTCTTTTGCTGATTACAGGCGAGGAGAAGAAGAAGGTGTTTGAAACCGCGCCCGAGTCGGCCCCCGTCAGCGTGATGAAACGCGCCGGCGGCGACGCCCTGACGGTGTATTATTGCGACTAAGAAGTTTTCCGGAATGACGATCGACACATTAAACGCCTTCGCCGCCGAGATTAAAAACCATGCGTTGCGCGACCTCGCTGCAGCCCGCACATCGGCGCACCTGAGCGCTGCTGGCTGGCGCGCCGACCTTTCGCGCCACTATCTCAACCCAGACGTCGAACGCACCCTGCTCGCTCACGCCGAAGCAGCAGCTCTCGACCAGGCCATCGCGCGCCTGTTCGAGGGCGCCACGGTCAACCCATCGGAAGATCGCGCCGCGCTGCACTGGGCGCTGCGCTTGCCGCCAGAGACCGAAGCGACGGCGCAGGAGCATGCGACCACGACAGACGCCTTGGCAAAGGCGGAGTCGCTGGCCAGCACGGCGGACATCCGGGCGATTGTCCATATCGGGATTGGCGGCTCGGATTTCGGACCGCGGCTTTATGCCGACGCCTTCGCCGACCGGCAATTGCCACACATTGACCTTCGCTTCTGTGCCAATGTTGATCCATTGGACCTGGATCTCGCACTGGCCGGTCTCGATCCGGCCAAGACGCTGGTGATTGGCATCTCCAAATCCTTCGGCACCGAAGAAACCCTGTACAATCTCGCAAGGGCCCGCACATGGCTTGAGGCCGCCCTGGGTCCTGATCGCGCCGCCAAGCACCTGCTTTTGGTGACCGCCAACCCCGATCGCGCCACTGAGTGGCTGGATGGCACCCCGGCCACCACGCTCGCCATGCCGCTCAGCGTCGGCGGGCGCTATTCGATCTGGTCCGCCGCATCGGTCGCCGTGATGGCGAGTTTCGGTACCGACTCGTTCCGCGCGTTCCTTGACGGCGCCGCGGACATGGATCGCCATGTGAAATCAGCGCCATTGGCGGAAAACCTCGCCGTGCGCCTGGCGCTTCTGGACGTCTGGAATACTAGCTTCCTCGGCTTCGGATCCCGGGCCGTGCTCGCCTATTCGCGCCGCCTGCGCATGCTGCCGACTTATCTGCAGCAACTCGAAATGGAATCGAATGGCAAATCCGTCGACCCCGAAGGCGCTGCCGCGCCGCTGCCGACGGCGCCGCTTTTGTGGGGTGGCGAAGGCTCAGTCGGGCAACACTCCTATCACCAGTGGTTGCACCAGGGCACACATATCGTGCCGACAGAATTCATCCTCGCACCCGGCAGCCATAGCGATGACGCCGGCGTCGAAGCCCTCACCGCACATGCCCTGGCGCAGGCAGAAGTGCTGGCAAATGGGCGCAGCATCGCAGACGTCGAGTCAGAAGAGCCTGCCCTGCCCGCGCACATTGCCAGACAGAAGGTTCACCCGGGAGGCCGGCCGTCCACCTTCATGCACACGTCTGAGCTGACGCCGAGAACGCTGGGGGCGTTGATCGCGCTGTACGAGCATCGCACATATCTGGCGGGTGTCTTGTGGGAAGTGAACAGTTTTGACCAATGGGGCGTCGAGCGCGGCAAGACCATGGCCACGCGCCTGAAACCTGCGCTCAGAGGCGAACGCAAGGCCGATGATCAGACGACGCAAAGACTGATCGATCAATTGTAAAAACCCGCGCCTTTCATGGCACGGGTTTCTCAAACGCTGCGTTGACCACGACGCGCTTAGGCGATCTTGTCGACCTGGGTGAAGTCGAGATCCACCGGCGTTGCGCGACCGAAGATCGAGACGTTGACTTTCATCCGGCCGGATTCCGGATCGAATTCCTCGACCGTGCCCTCGAAGCCCTGGAACGCGCCTTCGTTGACGCGTACTTCTTGGCCAATCTCGTAAACGACGGTTGGCTTTGGACGTTCCTCGATCGGCTCATCAGACGTGCCGAGAATGCGATCGACTTCTCTTTGTGGAACCGGCAGAGGCCGCTTGCCGCCATCGGCGCCCAGAAAACCAGTCACCTTCGGGGTGTCCTTGACCAGGTGATAGACATCATCCGTCAGTTTCGCCTTCATCAGGACATAACCGGGAAAGTACCGCTTCTCGATGGTCTTCTTCTTGCCGCGCACGACTTCGACGACTTCCTCAGTCGGAACTTCCAGGTCTTCGATCATGTCATCGAGACCCTTCATCGCGGCCTGGTCGCGAATCGCCTGTGCCACCTTCTTTTCGAAGTTGGAGTAAGCGTGAACGATGTACCATTTTGCCTCAGCCATGGGCGAAGCACTCCTTGTTGTGGGGTCTAGCTGCCCAGGCCCGTGAGAAGACGAATTGCGAGTGCAATCAGTTGATCCGAAAGGAACAGAAACAGCGCGATAATCACCGACATGACGACTACCATGATGGTCGCCTGAATGGTCTCTGGTGTTGACGTCCAGGTTACTTTTCGACCCTCAGCTTCTACCTGACGGGCGAAGGTAATTGGACCAACACTGTTCTTTTTGTCCTTGTCGGCCATTCTCTCGCGTTCCTGACTTTTGGGGTAATCCGGCTCCATACTGCGCATTTTTGCGCTTGTGAAGTCACTTGGGTGCAAAGCATCCAAATCGCAAGCAGATTAGCTGCGGGATTTGCCAAATTCGGGGACGGTCAGGCCGGGAACTTCGACATCCAGGGCAAACAGGCTGCCGGCCATCGGCTGGCGGTCCAGCGCCGCATCGGTCAGACCATCACGGGCCGATGTGATATACAGCGTTTTCATGTCCTCGCCGCCAAAGGCGCAACTGGTCGGTCGCGAGATCGGCAACGGAACGATCCGATCGATTTCACCATCAGGGGCATATCGCACCACGCGCGACCCAGCCCATTGCGCGTTCCACAAATAGCCTTCGGCATCAATTGCCGAGCCATCGGGAAAACAACCCGCCTCATAGGTTGTCGCGAACACGCGGCGATTGGACAGCGCTCCGGTTTGCGGATCGTGATCGAAGGCCAGGATGACCTGTTCGGCACTGTCGCAAGTGTAGAACACATGGCCGTCCGGCGAAAATTGCATCGTGTTGGTGATGCGCACCTCTGGCAGGCCAATTGGCTCAACCGTCAAATCCGCAGCAAGCCGATAATACTGGCCTTCCATTTGCTCACCCGAGGCTTCCATCGTGCCGAACCACAGGCTGCCATCCGGCGCAATTCCGGCATCATTGGTGCGGAAACCTTCTGGCTCCGGCAGTCCGACAATCTTGCGATAGCTCTCAGTCGCCGTGTCGTACCGGCCGACTTCGCGATCGCCGATCATGATCAATGCGCCATCCGAGAGTGCCAACCCACTGGCATGGAGCGGCAATTCATAGCGCCGTGTGTTGCCGGTCTTGGGATTGTGGCGGTGTAGCTTGGCGCGCAGGATGTCGACCCACCACAGGAATCCCTCGGTCGGGCTCCATAACGGACCTTCGCCAAGCATACAGCCAGTTGGGGCAACGCACCTGACGTCGGTCACAGTGATTCTCCACGCTCATTCGCGTTGAAGATCTCGGCGCTCCGCTGATCCTTGTCAATCGGTCTCGGGGACACACAGGTACCGCAGAGTCGTGGCTCGACCCGATATACCGGGTGAGAAATCCGGCATTTTTCCTTGCCGCATTCTGTGATCGCGTTAGGCGGGACGACAGACGCCTTTGCGGAGCAGCTGCCATGACGGATCACTCTCTAACCCCGCCCTATGATTTTGAAGACCTGCTCGAAATCATGCGGCGGTTACGGACTCCAGAAACCGGCTGCGCCTGGGATCTGGAGCAAACCTTTGCCACCATTGCTCCCTACACGATCGAAGAAGCGTATGAAGTGGCCGATGCGATCAATCGCGATGACATGACCGATCTCAGCGACGAACTGGGCGATCTGTTGCTGCAAGTCGTGTTTCACGCACAAATCGCGGCGGACGAAAATCACTTCTCCATTCGCGATGTGACGCAGGCCATCTCGGAAAAAATGGTGCGCCGACATCCGCATGTGTTCGGAACCGACCGCCAGAAGACCAGCGAAGAACAGACCGCCAGCTGGGAAACCATCAAGGCTCAGGAACGCGATGCAAAACTCGCAGATGATCCAAGCGCCCTGGCCGGCGTCGCCCTCGCCCTTCCGGCCCTGATGCGGGCCGAAAAGCTCCAGAAGCGCGCCGCCCGCACAGGCTTCGACTGGGTCGACCCGCGCGACATCCTGGCCAAGCTCGAAGAAGAGAAAATCGAGATTGAAGAAGCAATTGCGTCAGACAATGCGGATCATATCGAAGAAGAGATCGGCGATGTTCTGTTCGTGATTGCCAATCTGGCACGGCGCCTGAAGGTGGATCCCGAGATCGCGCTACGCAAAGCCAATCGCAAGTTCGAGCGCCGATTTCGAGCGATGGAAGCATTGGCCGTGGCGCGTGCGCAGGACTTTTCCGAATTGACCCTGGATGAGCAGGAAGCGCTCTGGCAGGCGGTCAAACAACGCGAAAAGAAGTAACCCCACGTTTGTCGCGCTAGGCGATGTATCCCAGTGCATAGGCGCGCATGACCGCACTGACCCGGTCCGACACGTCAAGTTTTTCGAAGATGCGTTTCATATAAGTGTTGATCGTGTTGATCGACACTTTCAGCGACTCTGCGACGCTCTGATTGCTGTGACCACGCGCGATCATGTTGATGATTTCAAGTTCGCGAACCGACAGCGAGCGTTGGTCTTCCTCTTCGCGGTACATCAGGTCGCACAGTTTCAGGTAAGCCGTTTGAGAAATGGAATGCAGCATCAGCATCTCTTCATCATCAAACTCGCGCCCGTCTTCGCCCTGGAACACGAAATAACCATTGCGAAACAGCGGCCCGAAAACTGGCACCACAACGCCATCACCCATCGGCGCGATCTTGCGGCTGTAAGAATCGATCTGCGGCGACTTTTGATCGAGAATGTCAGGAATTTCTCGCCACCGAAACGGCTTCGGACTTTTGACGGAAGCATGAAGAAACGCATCCAGATAACCCGGTGAGCTTTGCAGTACTTGCTCGAGCTGATCGTCAAACGCCGGAGTTTTCGAAAAGAAGACTTCCGGTTCCGCCGCGGCGTTGCTCGGAAAGCACCGGCAACAAGCGCCCTTCACCTGAATATCCTCACAAACTTCTGAAATGATATCCCAGATCGCATCTCCATCGGAAGCGTGTCCGATCCGAGCTGTGACTTCAGCAAAATCATAACCAGGATCCGGATGGCTTCGCTTGGATGGCAAAGCGACCGAATCATTCCCCGCCTGGTGAATCGTATCTGGCATTGTCCCGTCCCCGCAATTTCGGTTTTCTCCATCTCTCGCGGAGGAGATTGTGTCCGAACAACCAAGGTCGCAGATTGCTGACGCTACGGCAAGCGAAAACAACCCGAGCGTCGGTCAAGAAAATTTTGCGCAATCAGGCAATTGCGGCGGTCAATGCAATTTCATTTACAGAGAATCTGCTTCGAAAAACGCCTTAGCGCAGCTTTGATTCGGCGTGAGCACGCCGGAGCGCAGCCTCTGCCAATCCAAGATACCGTTCCAGCTCTTCGCGAGTTTCTGGCGTGATCCCTGGCTTGATCGTGGACGTCTGACGAATGCTCTCCAGGCAATCCGCCACGAGATCTAACTCGGCATCCGAAACGGCGTTCTTTCCCGTATAAATGATGTGGTGTTGACTTAGATCAGTGTACATTTTCGCGTCACGGCCCTTACTGGCTGCAGAGTCTATACACCGGTCTTTTTGATTCTGTTGTCACACAAAACTGTGACGGTACGATAATTCCAAAAAATGACAAAGAATCAGTCGCATTGATCAAGTTTCAAGGCTTGGCACCCGTCCGTCCGGAGCGACGAATACAGAAACACCGGAACCGTTTCCGATTCCGGTGCTTCAAGCCAGCTTCTGTGAAACGACTTAGCGCTTACACTTTGTAGTACATGTCGAATTCGACTGGATGCGGATGCAGTTCCAGGCGCATGACTTCTTCCATCTTCAATTCAATATAGGCGTCGATTTGATCATCGTCGAAGACGCCACCCTTCTTAAGGAAGTCGCGATCAGCATTGAGCGCGTCCAGAGCCTCGCGGAGGGAACCGCAGACTTGCGGGATCGCACTCGCCTCTTCTGGCGGCAGGTCATACAGATCCTTGTCCATGGCGTCGCCGGGGTGAATTTTATTCTCGATACCGTCGAGGCCGGCCATCAGCAGGGCGGCGAAGGCCAGGTACGGGTTTGCCGTCGGATCCGGGAAACGGGTCTCGATGCGTTTGGCTTTCTCGCCAGAGCCGAACGGAATCCGGATCGAGGCGGACCGGTTGCGGGCCGAATAAGCAAGCATGACCGGTGCCTCAAACCCTGGCACCAGGCGCTTATAGGAGTTCGTCGATGCATTGGTCAGCGCGTTCAGGGCGCGGGCATGTTTGATGATCCCGCCAATGTAGTAGAGGCAGGTTTCGGACAGTCCCGCATACTGATCGCCTGCGAAGGTCGGCTTGCCACCACTCCAGATCGACTGGTGAACGTGCATGCCGGAGCCATTATCGTCAAAGTACGGCTTCGGCATGAAGGTCGCGGTCTTGCCATAGCTCGCAGCAACATTGTGGATCACGTATTTATACAGCTGCAGGTTGTCAGCCATGGTGACCAGAGTGTTGAATTTCATGCCGAGCTCATGCTGCGCCGGTGCAACCTCGTGGTGATGCTTCTCTGGTTCCAGCCCGAGCTCACCCATGACCGACAGCATTTCCGACCGCATGTCCTGCTCGGAATCAACAGGCGGGACCGGGAAGTAGCCACCTTTTGGACCTGGACGGTGGCCCATATTGCCCATTTCGTAGACCTTGCCGGTATTGGCAGGCAGTTCAGTCGAGTCGAAGCTGTAGCCGGTATTGTGCGGCTCGGTGTTCCAGCGCACATCGTCAAATACGAAGAATTCTGCTTCGGGACCGAAATAGGCCGTGTCGCCGACGCCGGTCGACTTCAGGTAGGCTTCGGCTTTCTTCGCGGTCATCCGTGGATCGCGATTGTAGGCCTGGCCCGTAATCGGATCGAGAATGTCACACATGACGGCAAGCGTCGTCTGCTGGAAGAACGGGTCGATCTTCGCGGTTGCCAGATCCGGCTTCAGCGTCATGTCGGACTCGTTGATGGCCTTCCAGCCCGCAACAGAAGATCCGTCGAACATCTGACCGTCCTCAAAGAAGTCAGCATCAATCATGCTCTTGTCGAATGTGACGTGTTGCAGCTTGCCGCGCGGGTCTGTGAAGCGAAGGTCAACAAACTCGACGTCATTGTCCTTCATCAGTTTCATTACATTATCGGCCATAAAGCCCTCCAATTCATTTCCTGTCTGTATTCAATCGAGCGCTAGAGTGCGCCGTCACCTGTTTCGCCGGTGCGGATTCGAACGGCTTCGCCGATGTCCGACACGAAAATCTTGCCATCCCCGATCTTGCCGGTCTGAGCGGCCTTGGTGATCGCTTCGATCGCGCTCTGGACCGCGGCGTCGGCAACCACGGCCTCGACTTTCAGTTTTGGCAGGAAGTCGACGACATATTCGGCGCCACGATACAATTCAGTGTGACCGCGCTGACGGCCAAAGCCCTTGGCTTCCACCACAGTCATCCCCTGTACGCCGACCTCGTGCAGCGCTTCCTTCACATCGTCCAGTTTAAATGGCTTGATGATCGCCTCGATCTTTTTCATTCCCGCAACCCTTCATTGATTGGCATTGCCCTTCGCATAGGCTGTCTCCGGTCCGGACGCGATAGACGGCCCGCCGAAGTCCCTGCCTCACACAGCGCGTGATCAAGCATTGATCACCAATGCCTATTTTCCGTGCAACGCTGCTCCTGAAAAACATGACGCATGCGTCATTGTTCGATTAACTTAGTTCTGGTATGGTTGCTTCAACACTAGGAGAACCAAGTATGAGTCGCCCCGTTCCGTTCATTGATCCGAATCGACCAAAGCCAAAGCGACGCCCTCTGAAAGCTTGGCGCCACATGCAAAAGCTGATCGCCGACAAGGAAGATACAGAGCAGGTCTTTCACATCATCGAAGCACTCAACGGCAACTCCACGCGCAAGGACTTCCTGCGATTCATGGCCACTGAAAGCGGCGCGCGCCTGCTCGAACAACGCAGTTTTCTACCGGATATTCTCGACGATCATGCGCCATTGAAGGCCCTACCAAAAGGCACCGTTGGCCGAACCTATGTAGACTTCATGGAACGCGAAGGTTTGACGGCGCACGGTCTGGTCGAAGAGAGCCTGGCAAACCGGAAGCAACATGAAAACTACGATGACGATCTGTTGTGGTACGCCAATCGCCTGCGCGACACACATGACATGTATCACGTATTGACCGGTTATGGCCGCGACGCGCTCGGCGAAGACGCCCTGCTCGGCTACACCCATAGCCAGCACGGTGGTATGGGCGTCAGCTTCATCGCGTTCATGGGCAATCGCCAGATTGCCAAGGAAGCCCCGAAAGAAGCGCGGGTCAAAGAGGTCCTGGCCGAAGGACGCCGCAACGGCAAAGCGGCCAAGCGCATCATCGAACAAGATATCATCGCCCTGCTCGATCAGCCGATCGAGGACGTCCGTGAACGTCTGAACATCGCCAAGCCGGTGCTCTACTATCAGGCGCTGGAAGTGTTCAAAGCGTATGACCAAGACCCGCAACTCGTTGCGGCATGATTTATCTGGTTCGCCACGGTGAAGCAGCTGCAGGCTGGGGCGAACATCCCGATCCGGGACTGTCCGACAAAGGTGCGATTGAGGCCGAAGCCGTCGCCACGCGTCTGATTGCGATGGATATCAGCCATGCGATCACGAGTCCCATGATGCGGTGCCGTGAAACGTCTGCCCCGTTTGCCGAACGCTCCGGGCTGGACGTCACCGTGGTACCGGAAGTGACGGAAATTCCGACGCCTGACGCGATTGGCGATCGCCGGGAATGGTTGCGCGGCCTGATGGCCGGCACCTGGTCAGATGTTCCGGACTTGGTTCAGTCGTGGCACCGGAATCTGCTGACCAAGATCTCAGAGCTTCCTGAAAAAACCGTCGTGTTCAGCCATTTCATCGCGATCAACGCGATTGTTGGACACATCGCGGGCGCACCAGCGGTGACGGTGTTCCGCCCGAACTATTGCAGTGTGACAAGCCTCAGCAATTCCGGCGGAAAACTGACGCTGGTCGAGCGTGGCGAAAGCCTCGATACGCGCGTCTTGTAAACGCCCTCAGGCACGCGCTAACCGAAGGCGCGCTTGACGATTTCGTAATCCTCGAGCGTGTCCAGCTCGGCCCAGGTCAACCCTTCAATCGAATGAGTCTCCACAGCCGCATCAGTCTTGGCCAGCGCATCAACCGCGCTGAGGAACCAGGCTTTCACGCCGTCGCCAGTGCGCATCAATTGATGCAGCTTGTTGGTGAACAAGGCCGGTCCATCCTGCATGAAGCGGAGGAATCCGATCGACTCGCCATTGGTACGATCCGCTGTCAGGCTTTTCCCGATCGCTCGTAGCGCCGTTCCATCAAGTGTGACTTTCATATCGTCGGAATCATAGCTCGTCTTCTTGTCGATGGTGACCTGAATGTCGTTCGGTGGGCTATGGATCACCTGCTCAGCCAGTTTCTGCTCAAACAAGGTATCGCCATTGATCAGCAGAAAGTCTGACGTCATGTGCTCACGCGCCATCCAGCAACTCGCGAGATTATCGGCGACCTGGTAAAACGGGTTGAACAGGGTTTGTACCTTCATCGGACCGCTGCGGCCGGCAAGTTCAGCCTCAACGCTTCCCGCCATGAACCCGGTTATGATGATCGCTTCGTTGACCCCGGCCCGTTCGAGCGTATCGAGCTGCAGGCTCAGCACTGTCGTCTCGCCCACGCGGAGCAGGCATTTCGGCAGCGTCTCGGTCAGCGGCAACAGGCGCGAGCCTCTGCCAGCACTCAGGATAATGGCTTTCATCTTGCTCCGGTCTTGCTTTCTTGTTCGTTATTCGGCGGTCGGTCCCAGTCTTCTATGGTGAACCCGGACTCTGCCGCAATGCGCTCTAACCCGCTTGATGGATTCACCGCAACACCGCGGTCGGCCCAGGACAGGAAGGGCGCGTCAGACACATGATCACTATAGCCCGTCACTGGCCGCGCGAACGGTTGGCCAGCGTCAACCTGCTTGAGGCGATTCAGTTTCTCAGCGCCATAGCAATTCTCGCCTGCAATCTTTCCGCTCAAACGACGCTCCGGTGTCCATTCAAGGTCGGTGCAGATGACCAGGTCCATACCAAGTTTCTCGCCGATCGGCTTGGCGACCAGCTCCGCGGCAGCGGTCGCCATGACCAGCCTGTCGCCTGCGGCCCGATGGGCGCGCAGCACGGCCTCGACATTGCGCCGCAAGCCGCTACGCACTTCTTCTTCGGCAAATGCCTCAGCCGCGCGCTTCAATGCCTCTTCGCTGGCCCAGGTCAGCGTTTTCAGGCCATGTTCCTTGACAGACCGACGCGAAAAGAACCCAAGTTTATAGGCAATCGCGTGCACGGCGAGCAGCGGCAAACGGAGATAGAAGGCTGGCCGCCCGGCATTGACCTGGAACAAGTAACGCGACCACGTTCCTGACTTTGTCAGGGTTCGATCCATGTCGAAAATTGCGGTCCCGGGCATCTGGCTATGTGTCCATGAACGATTTGACGGGCGCGGCGCTCGCATAGGCCTGACCCAACCGGACAATGTGAAACGGCACGCAGATCGCGGTCCACGCTGCAACAAGAATGAACCCCCAAAGCGGCGACCCGACCAGGGTCAGCAGCATGAAGATCAGCAAGTTCGGATTCCGGCGCGCCGTGATCTCCCGCATGAAAGCATCAACCGGGCGCCAGACGTGGATATGAAACCCGAACGCGCGCAAAAAGATGCCTTCGGTAATACGGCCGACAACATATCCCGCCAAGATGACGATCAAGGCCGGCAACAACCATGGATGGCTGGCACCCGTGGCCAGCAAACCAACATAGATCGCCCCGTACCAGAACGGCGGATGAATCAGGTCTATGCCATGATCGTATATGTTCCCCCACGCCGAATAGGTCATCGTGGTTCGCGCCAACTTGCCGTCAACCGTATCCAGGAAGGTCATGGCCCACCCGGCCAGTATGCCGGGGATCCAGGCGCCAATCCAGAAATAGTAGAAGGCAAGCACGACAAGTGCGAGACTCGCTGTCGTGACCATGTTCGGGGTCAGTCGAAGATTGGCACACAGCCGCGTCACGTGCAGCGCAGGCTCCGGCCACGCATATTTCGTAACCAGGTCGGTGACGCCCTTGTACGACCCCTTGAACAGGCGGCGTTCGACCGCCGCCGGCGTGCTGGAAAACAGGGACATCGCGTAAGGCGCTTCGCGCTTGCGCAGGGCCTGGTCATAGTCACCCACGAAATCGGTCATATAGCCAGGGGTGAGTCCGGCCGCTTTCAACGCCTCCCAGTCCGGATTGACGGCGTTCACAAGGTCGGCGTTTTCGCTGGCGCGGTCGGCTGAGTCGAAATGAATCGCCGCCACGCGCTCCTGATCCAGGGCCTTTTCTTTGACGATCAGCGCCGCACCCGGTTGCGCGAGAAGGTTTTTCGCCAAAGCAGGTGACAGGATCCAGTCGCTTCCGACCAGAAAGTCACCGTCAGGCGCGACGTCCTCCGCTCCCAGTTTCTTCCAGGTTCGGGTCTGCCATTCGTCCAGTTTCAAGCCCCAAAGCTTGACAGGCACCTCACCTATCAGTCGAACTCTCGGAAGACGGTTTTCGGTCAAGCGCAACATCAGAAGGTCTCACATTGGGGACGTAGCGCGCAGGCCAAATCGACACGCCGATGGACAGGAAAACACATGACAGACTTCAACCCAACATTCTTGAAATTCAAAGGCCCCGAAACGCAAATCGCCGCTTACGAACATTGGTCTGTTCTGGTGCGCCCAAAACAGTGCACGCTGGGCGCACTGGTAATGGTCGCGAACGGACCTGAGACACGGTTTTCAGACCTGCCATTACCGGTTTTTAACGAACACGGGGTGGTGATCAAGGATATTGAGCAGGTGCTCTCGTCATTCTTCGACTACGATAAAATCAACTATTTGATGCTGATGATGGTCGATCCGAACGTGCACTACCACGTCCTGCCCCGCTATCGTGGACCAAAGACGTTCGGTGACTGGACACTGCAAGATTCCGGTTGGCCAGGTCAGCCGGATTTGTCGGGTGGTTCGGACGATCCGGCCTTGGTCTCTGCCTTGGTGTCGACCTTGCGCGACGCCTGGCCCGCCGCCTCGCGCGCCGACTGAGCGCGGGACAGGGCGATAAAGCTGGTAATGACCAGCCCGGCCGCGGTGCCGCAGACCATGGCCCAACCCGGACCCGACTCGCCAATTGTCAGTGACAGACCGACAAAGAACACCAGTGTCAGGATGACGGTGATGGCACGACTGAGCGCGGCGCGGCCCGGGCTTCCCAGCGCATACAGTCCGGAATAGATTGGCGCCGCGGCTCCCATCAAAGCCGCCGCGATCACCAGCATGGTCGCGACCGTCGCTGTGCCCTCATAACTCGGGTCGAGCGCTGCTGCGAAAATTGGCGGCCCGAAGATGCTGATCAGAATGGCAAGCGCGATCCCGGCTCCCAGCAGGTAAACACTCGTGTAGAGGATGATGCGCACCGCGCGCGGCGCATCGCCGGCAATCATCAGGCGCACCAATTCCGGGTAGAGCACCTGGTTGAGCAGCCCCGCCCCCTTGGCGAGGACGTTGGACACGTCGCGCGCAATCTTGAACATGGCGGCGAAGGCTGGCCCGAGCAGCACTCCGGACAACAGGGTCGGCATCTGCTTGTCGAGCAAATCGATTGTGGCGTCGATATTGGACATCCAGACATAGCGCCAGATCCCGGGCTCCGGCGCTTTCAGCGTCGGGCGCTGGTCAAACAGCCCGTCCAGTTCTCCGCGGCGCGAAAGCTCTCTCAGTGCCAATGCCGGCAACACGAAGTTCATCACCGTGCTGGCGGCGAGCCAGACAAGGATGAACCAGCCCAGACCGGCCCCAAGATAAAGCCCCAGCGCGGCGCCCGTCAGCCGGATAACCGGAATCACCTGGTCGTTGAGACTGATCAGATCGAAGCGGTCGTGCAAGCGCAGCAAACCGAGGGGCGTCGACCGCAAATTGGTCGCCGAAAGGATGCAATATGCGAGGGCATATCCGAACACTTCGTCGGGGAGGCCAAGATACGGGCGTGCGATCAGGAACACGATCACGCCCAACGTCGCCGCGAACAAGGCGGCGGTGATGTCGAGGCCAATCGTAAACCTAAGCAAGCGATGGAACCTCGGCAGATCCCCAGCTTCCGACGGCTCGGCCCCGAACTGGATCAGAGCCTGCCAGGACTTGAACGTCGCGATGCCCGTCATCAGCGCGACAAAGGCATGCAATAGCAACAGGCTTCCCAATTCCTGGATGGTCAACGCCCGCGCCGCGATGCCAAGGACGATCAGCCCAATCACCACAGCCGAGGTTTTGCCGCCGAACAGCAACCCCATGTTCTTGAGGATCCTGGCGACGATGCCGTCCGACTCTGTGCGCGGTGCCTCGGTCATTCGCCGCGCTCTGAAAGAATGCGTTCCACCAGGGCAAGATCGTCCGGTGTATCGACATCAACGGCAGCGTCGGCAAATGGCAGGATCACCGGCTGCACCTTGACCTTGAGTCGCTTGGAGATAATCGCGAAGGCGCGCTCGACCGCGGGACGACCGATCAGCAAGCGCATGGCATTGATCAATCCGAACCGCCAGGCGATCCGCCAAGGACGCTTGCGGTCTGCTTCAGCGCTTTGCCAGAACTCCACAACGCGCGCGGCTGCAGCCGTGTGCAAGCAGAACAGGTTGCAGCTCGAATAGGCAGCATCGCCAAACCGAAGGTAGGTGCGCGACACATCTGGGTATTGCATCTCGATGACGTCCCGTCGCGCCAGCGCCACCGTCAAGTCTGCGCCCGAATGCCTGGTTTCATTGAGGAAAACATCAACCATCTCAGGCGTCAGCAAGGCATGATCGCAAGTTGTCACGAGGACCGGAAAGGGTTCTTCGACAGCTGCCAAAGCCCCCGCAACGCTCGCCGCAGGCCCGTCAGCGCCGGGAATTCTGTCAACGCCGACCCAGGCCGCGCCCTCTGAACCGGCATCGTGATCGGGCAATCCAACCACCGTCTTCTGATCGATTGAGCGGCTGTTCTCAAGCGCTCCCAGAACGCGGCCAAGCATAGATTTGCCGCCGACCCGGACGAACGCTTTGGACGGCACACCGACTTGCGTCGCCAATGCATCCCCTTCGGCGCGTGCGCCGGCCAGGATCAGCGCTCGGATCGGAGCTGCATCTGTCGCTGCCATTTGATCAGAGCGCTTTTTCATAGATTCTGTAGGTCTTGTAGCGATCGCAATCATAGATATCTGCGAGCCCAAGCAAGTCCTTGTTGGTTTCCAGCACCCAGGAGAATTCGACTTCTCGCACCCCCCTGGCGTGTTGCGCACTCAGACAGGCCTCCCAGGCCCCGACGGTGGCGGTCATGCCGCGGCGCGTCTTGTGAAATTTACGACGTGTCCCGGCAAGCGGAATGCGCGCCGATTTCACGCCAGAGATGTTGATCTTGTACAGAAGCTGCATCCAACCGAACGGCAACAACCGCCCATCCAGGCCGAGCATCGCTTCATTCAGATTCGGGATCATCAGGGTGAAACTGGCCGGCTCGCCATCGATGAAAGAGATCCATAAGGAATCTGAATTCAGGATCGGCTTCATCGCATCTGCCATGAATTTTGCCTCATCCTCCGTGAATGGCAGAAAGCCCCAATTCTCGGACCAGGCATTGTTGAAAATGTCGACGATCAAGGCGATGTCTTCGACCAGTTTTGACATGTTGAGCGGGCGCACGGAAATTGCCGGATCGGCGTCAAATCGCTTTTTCAAGCGGCTGACAAAAGGCGGAGTCGAAAACGTCTCGCCCATACGATGGCGTAAGGCAAACATGTCCATCGCCTTGGAATACCCAGCCCCTTCGACCAATCTGGGAAGGTCCGAACGTCCATAAGGCATCAAAACGGCAGGCGGCGTGTCAAACCCGTCCACCAGCATCCCGCACTCATCATTGACAGAGAAATTGTACGGCCCGCGCACCACCGACATGCCGCGGCCTCTGAGATCATCCTCAGCCGCGAACAGCAAACCGCGCACGACTTCTTCATCGTTCGCGTTCAGCGTATCCAGAAAACCGAAATGCCCGGAGCCATCCTGGTAGCGGTCGATGTGTTTTGGGTTGACGAATGAGGCGATCCGACCGACCGGTTGGCCCTCTCGAGTGGCCAGAAAATAGGTCGGCTTGAGGGCCTCGAGAGACGCATTCTTCCGCGGATTGAAATGCTCGTGGCGTTCCATTCGCAATGGCGCGCGCCAATGCGTTTCGCCGCGATATGCATCATACGGCAAGTCGACGAAGGTTTTGATATCACTCGGATTTTGCACCGAGCGGATTGAAAGGCTCATAATCGGAAGTACTAAGCCTGTCGGCTTCGACTGGGCAAGACCTATTTAACAAGCCAGATGGTAATCTCTGCGCCTTCTTCAGGGACTTCGAAGTCGGCCTCGTCAAATCTCGGAATACCCCAGCGCAGTTTTGGATTGGTGGAAAGGCCAAACGGCTCTTTCGGCATTCGGTTCCAGCGTTGGTCGAGATCTCGATTGGCGTTCTTGTCATGATAAGTTGCAACCGCATATCGGCCGGGGGGCTGGGCTTCGAAACAGACCGTCTGTGACCCCTCTTCTGCCGGAACACGAATGCGATGAATGCGCGACGCTTTCTTAAGAAAATCCCGTTTGCTTGGGGCGTAAAGCTCAACAGCGAGAATGCCTTCCGCGCTAATCCCCTGCACGGTCACTTGCACCTGGCCCGTGCCTGGCGCGCACACAGCCGCCGCCTCATGCTCACGGATATCCAGCTCTGCGGCTGCAAATCCGGCAAACATCAACGTTGCGATAGAAATGGCAATAAAGCGATCAAACATGCCGCTGTGTCTCACTGATTCATGTCACCAAATAGGCGAAAACCGGTCATTCGCAATCAAGTTTTCGTGTTTAGCATGATCTGATGCAGTTCACATCAGTGGGTGTACTGTCGTGAAAATTGAGCTAACGATCCGTATGCAGCGTATTCAGCGATATCTGTTCAAGGAATGCATCGGGGTCTTTGGTGGCCTGCTGCTGCTGATCGTCAGCATTCTTTTGCTCGAACGACTGCTCAGAATCGCCGACCTGGTCTCGCGCTCGCCTGGAAATATGCTCGAAGCGGGGCAGATGCTGCTCAATCTTGTACCGCACTATGCCGGGATCGGTATTCCAGCGGCATTTTTCCTGGCGGTGCTGATCACAATCAGTCGGATCAGCCGAAGCGGTGAATTGGTTGCGGTCTGGGGCATCGGCAAGTCATTGTTCATGATTTCGCGGCCATTCATGCTCATGTCAGTGTTATTGGCGAGCGCGCTGCTCGTGGTCACGGCCTATCTGCAGCCCGTGTCTCGCTATCAATACCGCTCCATCGTCAGCGCCATTGCCGAAGCGAGCATTGAAACCGTGTTCAGCGAAGGCAAGTTTGTCGAAGCCGACAATTGGACAGTCTGGACCGAAGGCGTTGATCGCAGCAACGGCAATCTCGACAGCTCATTCATTCTGGAACGATTGCCTGAGGGCGGGCATCGGATCATCGTCGCCGAAAAAGGCGTGTTGCGTCGCGCCGATGGCACGATCGCAGAAATCCAGCTCGATTTTGGCATGGGTGCCGCAATCGAACCAACCGGAGAGCTTGGCTCGCGGCTCGAATTTGAATCGCTGAAATGGCGACCGCCCTCGTCCCTGACCCAATTCAGGCCACGCGGAAAAGACGTCCGCGAGCTGACATTGTGGGAACTTTGGGCGCACGCAACCACGGGAACGGCGCGCGTGTCCGATCCGATCCCGCGCCTGGAGGCGATGGCGTCCATCCATGATCAGCTCGCACGGTTCGTCTTGGTGCTTCTCCTGCCCTTGATCGCCATTCCCTATGGCCTGAGCTATGGGCGCAACCCACCCTCGAATGCCATCCTGATCGGTCTCGTGACCTTGATCGCCATCCAGCAATTGCTGGAACTGGCCAAGACGATGGCGCTTGATGGAGAGATCCCCGCCTGGCTTGGCAGCTGGAGCGTTATTCTCCTGGTCCTGGTATTCTCGCTGGCGCTCTACTTGCGCAGCGCCATGACCATGGCCCAACCGCCGCTGTCATCGCTGCCATCTTTCAACTTGAAGCGTCTGTTTTCATCCAAGGACGAAGAAGAGACGACACCGTCATGAAACTCGTCCGAGATTATTTCGAGGGCATATTCTTGGCCCGATGGTTCGTGACGACGTTCGCGCTTCTGTCACTGTTGAGCTTTGTCGACAGCATCGGCAATGCAGACATTCTTCCTGAGGACTCCGGACCGTTCGGCACCCTGCAATTCATCTTGCTGCGACTGCCGTCCCTATACGACCGGATCTTCATGTTCGCTCTGTTCATCAGCCTCCTGATCACCTTGTTGTCCTTGATCCGCAGGCAGGAACTGGTCGGTTTTGTATCGATGAGCGTCTCGCCGATCATGCAAATCAAAGCGCTGCTGCGCGGAGTATTGCTGGTCACCATCGTGTCGGTCATTTTCATTGATCAGACACTGCCGCGAACGACGTCGGCCCTCGACAATTGGCTGGGTGTCGGGGCCCTGATTGAAGAAGATGCCGGCAAACCAAGATCATTGTGGATCGCCGACCAGGACTCGTTCGTCGAGATTGGCAGCCAACGCGGCGCGGTGCTCACTGACCTGGTGATCTATCACCGTGACGGCGCCGGCGCTGTCGATGCCATCACGCGGGCCGCGGGAGCACGATATGTCGCCAGCGGCTGGCGCCTGCAATCGGCCCTGACGACCGCCTTCGATGAAGACGCGATCGAGCAGGAAACCGTCTGGCGAACCGAACAGACACCGGCAACGCTGCAAAAACTGGGCACGTCTCCGCGTAACCTGTCGCTGGCAGACCAACTCAATCTGGCGAAGCTCCGCGGGTCCGGGGTGCGGCCGTCGTCGGCATATCTGATCTGGGCGTTCAACCGCCTGACCATGCCAATCGCCGCGATCGGCTTCGTCCTTGTCGCGGTGCCTCTGATGCAGCAATTCGGTCGCCGCCAAAGCGGTGATCAGAGACTGATGATCGGCATCGCAATCGGGTTTGCCTACTTCATTTTTGACGGCGTGCTGAAAACCGTGGCTGAAGGGGGCGGAGCTTCTGTGCCAATGGCTATAGGCCTGCCACTGTTCTTGCTGCTAGGATTGGGCATTCATCTCAATCTCGAAGCAGAACAGGCCAAATGACGCGCGCGCCGATCTTCATTGTCAATCCAAAGAGCCACAAAGTCGCCACGCGCGGGTCTGTGCTGGCGGAGGTATCGGTCGATTATGGCGATATCCCCTTGATCTTCTTCGATGGCAGCACGCCGCTGGCGCCGCTGCTTCATCCGCATCTCAGTGAAGGCCGCGATTCGATCTTTGTCGAAGGCGGTGACGGCACAGTCGTGGCGGCTCTGTCTGCTGGCGTTGAGCTTGCGAATGGCACGTCGGCCCTGCCGAAATTCGCCATCTTGCCGGGTGGCAGCACCAACCTGGCATTCAAGCATCTTGGATTAAGCGCAACCCATCCGGATTTCGTGCGTGGACGGGTCGGCATGTCAAAGTCGAACGAAGCGGCGATCGAAACCCGCAAACACAAGGCGTTGATGGTCGAGACCTCGGAAACGGACTCGCCTTATGTCGGCTTTCTGCTGTCGACAGGGTCTCTGTCCCGCGCCATGCTGTACACGCAGCAAAACCTTCATGACCGCCGACGCGGCTCGGTTGCGATTGCCCGCGCAATCCTGCAGCTCGGCCTGTTCCCGGAAGGAACGAAGTACCATGACGGGCAACCCGTTGTGCGACCGTCGCGCTTTGTCGAACTTCCGGAGACACCCGGAACGCCGCACGACGATCAGGCATTTTCCCTGTTCTCGACCTTCGACTCACTAAGCCTGGGCATGCGTCCATTCTGGGATCGCGGCAATCATCCGATCGGATACACGCAAGGGGCCTGGCCGATCCAGAAACTGCGCTCGGGCGTCGCGAAATTGGCGTCTGGTCGCACTGGCAAGAGCCTCGAACCGCATGGCCTGTCATCGCGTGGCTGCACGGAATTCTCATTCAGTTGTGAGGGGCCCGTCGTGTTCGACGGCGAGGAGCTGCCGATGCCCGCAGACGGCACGTTCAGGATCAGCGCATCGCCCGACCTGGATTTCATCCGATGACCGCCGCCTCAGATCTCAGCGCCATCGCCAACATCATCGAGGCGGGGCAGCAACCGATCGGGGATCGTGCGGAATCGTTGGTGGCGACCATCCGTGCAAAGCATGGCGACGCGGTCAAGGCGCTGCTATTTTACGGATCCAGCCTGCGAGCTGGCGAAGCCGCCGGCAAGATGCTCGATTTCTATGTCCTGGTCGATCGCTACCGCGATGTGCACGGGATCGGGTTGAAACAGCTTGGCTCCTTCCTGGCACCACCCAGCGTCCATTATTGCGAAGCGGATGGACCAGGCGCGGAGCGCCTGCGTAGCAAATACTCGATTGTCAGTCTGCCCGCCTTCCGTCGGCGTACCCGTGGCGCGGCCCTGGAAACCATGCTCTGGGCCCGGTTCGCACAACCCACTCAGATCATTTGCGACGATCCTGTCTTGCGCGCAGACCTGCTCGAGACGCTGGCGCTCGGAACGCGTCATTTCCTGCGCGAAACGGCCCCGCTCTTGCGCGACGAATTAGCCAGCACCGCGATCTGGGAACGCGGCCTGATGGAAAGCTACAAAACAGAGTTGCGCCCGGAAGATGCGGTCGGGCGATCGAAACTGATCGTCGCCCGTCACAGCGATCATTATCGCGCTCTGGCCGAAGCCGAGTTCGGCACGACAGGCGCACCTGCCACCATCGCCTTCGCCGATCTTGGCAGCCTACGACGCAATGCCTGCCGCGTGCGCTGGTTTACGCGTCGAATGGTCGGGAAGCCGATGGGTGCGTTTCGAGTCCTGAAGGCCTTTTTCACTTTCGATGCCGGCCTCGATTATGTGCTCGAGAAGATCAAGTCGCATAGCGGCGCAGAGATTGAAGTCAGCGATCGCGCCCGCAAGTACCCGCTGCTCTACGCCCCTGTAATGGCGTGGCGTCTGTTTCGCAAAGGGGCGTTTCGCTGACCTAGGTCAGGTTCGAGAATGCTTCGAGGACCTGGTCGATCTCTTCTTCGCTATGAGCAGAGCTCACACTCAGACGCAGCAGGCAAGTGCCGCCAGGCGTCGCTGGTGGGACGGCAAGATTGACGTAGACACCATGTTCGAACAATTGCCCCCACTGTCGAACGGCCGTCAGCTCATCCGGGCGGCGCACGGCAATCACCGGTGAAGCCGGCGCACAGAGGTCAAAGCCCATTTCGGTCAGGCCCGCAAGCAGTTTGTTCGACATCGCCCAGAGCGAATCGCGAAGCTCAGGTGTGGCCTTGATTTCCTGCAAGGCGGCGCGGGCCGCAGCGATGTTGGCCGGGGCACCGGAAGCGGTGAACATGTACGCGCGGCTCATCAACCGGATGCTCTCGAACTCGGCATGACGCGAGACACAGAAGCCGCCGATGGACGCGAGGCTCTTGGAAAAGGTACCGGAAATAAAATCGACCTCTTCGAGCACGCCCTGGGCTTCGGCGATGCCGCGCCCTTTGTCGCCAAAGCAACCCACCGAATGGGCTTCATCAACGAAGATCATGGCGTCATGCGCGTGCGCCACCTCGACCAGTTCTGCCAGCGGCGCAACGTCACCAAACATCGAGTACATGCCCTCGACCACGACCAGTCGGCCACCGGAGTCCGGTAGGCGCTGAAGGCGCTTGTTGAGGTTTTCCGGATCATTGTGCCGGAAACGGTGCGTCGCGGCGTCGGTCAGTCGGCAAGCGTCATAGATACAGGCATGGCTGTCGGCATCGATCAGGATATGATCATCCGCGCCCGCAAGCGCGCTGATCGCACCAAGATTGGTCTGATAGCCGGTGGTGAATACGATCGCGCTTTCGGCTCCGAAGAAGGCCTTGAGTTCCTGTTCCAGAGCGGTGTGATTGCCGTAAGTCCCATTCGCCTGTCGACTGCCTGTGGTCGCCGAACCTTGCGTCTCGACCGCTTCGATCATCGCCTGACGAACATTCGGATTGAAGGTCAGTCCGAGATAATTGTTGGTGCCGACCAGGGTGATCTCGCGCCCTTCAAAGGTCGCGCGCGTCGGGGTCAGGATTTTATCGAACGGCACACCGATGGGGCTTTGACCCAGCATCTTTGCCATCTCGTGACGTTGGGTGATTGCCGCAAATTTTTCGAATAACGGCTTCGACTGTTTCGCTTTAGTTAGCACCGATCAAACCATCCACTACTTTTACAAGCTCTCCCACGGTGTGAGTGTTCGAGATCAACTCCATTGAGATACTTATATCGTAAGCGTCCTCAACTTCCATAATGAGATCGAAGACGTTGACCGAGTCAATTTCCAGATCCGCGACAATCTTCGTGTCCAACGTGATTTCCGTCCCTTCCGGGACGTATTCGTCGAGGACGGAACAGATCGTCGCAAAAATCTCTGAATGCTCAGCCATCTCACTCGCCCCGATTACGCTACTTCAGGACGGCTCACTCAAGCATGTCCCTAATATCTCCTCCAGTGTCATCGCATTTTGTACGGCGCTGTCATAGGTCCAATCTGCAGCCAGCATCTCGCGAATTTTGCCATACGAGACCGGCATCGGGCGTCGCACAATCTTGGCGACGGCGTCTGCCGTCGCCCCCAATCCAATCAACACAGCCGGCCACACGCGTAGCGCGCGCACGGTCTTGTTCTGCACATCGCCCGCGGCAGATGCAATTTCTGCCCATGTCGTCGCGCTCAGCGAACAAGGCTCGATCAATCCGTCGGCCGTGTCCGGGTGGTGAACCACATCGGCGATCTGCGCGACCAGGTCGCGAACCGAAATCACCGCGAACCGCCGCTTGCCTGAGCGCGGATCTTGCGGGGCTGGCAACCAGCCTGACTTGATCAGATCGAACATCGGTTGAAGCATCGGATCGCCGGGTCCGATCACTGCAGGCGGGCGAATGATGGTGATCTTCATGTCGCGCTTGAAGGGCGCGAGCACGCTTTCGCTCGCCGCTTTCGACGCGGCGTAGCCAGACAAGGCGGGCGCGCGAGCGGCCTGGGACGATACGTGGATGAAATGTTCGACGCCATTCGCTGCCGCCTTGGACGCCAACCCATAGGTGCCATTGGCATTGGCCCGGTGAAAGCCGGAGGGACTGATCGACTTGGTTGCGCCTGCCAGATGCACGCACACCTTTGCCCCGCGCAGCAACGCATCCAGAGCATCGACATCCGACAGCGACCCCGGCACCAGCGTCGTGCTTGCGGGCAAATCCAGCTGCCGGCCGCGCTTGATGCGGACCAATGCTCGCGAGGCGAGGCCGCTTTCGCTCAATTTCTGGATCAGATGCGTGCCGATAAATCCTGACGCTCCGGTCACGGCGACCGGCGCTGCCCCCTGCCCCTCGGCATTGGACGGTTGAGGCATCAGGCCAGTTGAAGCGACGCTTCGGCCCGCTCAAATTCGCCAGACAGGAATTTCTGGCGGGTCCGCATACGGCTGAGCTTGCCTGAAGACGTCATGATCAGACTCTTGGTTGGCACGAACACAACCGAAATGGGCGCACCGACCTTCTGACGAACGTTTTCTGAAATCTCCGACATCAGCTGCGCGCGATGCTCTGGTTCTCGGGCCTTGCATTCGGCCAACAGGTAGATTTGGCCGTTTCCGCCCTCATCCGACATTTTGAATGCGGCGGATTTCGCGATGTGGCGGCCGCCTGCTTTTTCGGCCGTCCATTCAATGTCTTGCGGCCAGATATTCCGGCCATTCCAGAGGATCAGATCCTTATGTCGACCCGTGATCACAACCTCGCCATTGAGCCAATAACCGAGATCGCCAGTGTCCAGCCACCCGTTTTCATCGGTCAGTTTGATAATGCCGCGGTCGCGGTCGAGGATGCCCGGCGAAACGCTGTCGCCCCGGAACAGGATCCGGCCGACACCACGCTCGCCAAGCTCGTTACCGGCATCGTCGCAGATCATCATCTCGTGACCCGGAATGGGCTTGCCGCACGCAATCAACGCGCGCTTGTTCTTTTCCTCGGTGGTCGCATCAGCGCGAATGGCGCGATGCATCGTCCGCATGATATCTGAATTGATTTCGTCGACCGTCACGCCCTTGTGCAACGGGCTGAACGAGACAGCGACGGTCGCTTCGGCGAGTCCATAGCTTGGCACGAATGCGGTTGGAGAGAAGCCGTGTTCGGCAAACGCTTCCGAGAACAGGTCCAGCGCGTCCTGTCGCACCATATCGCCGCCAATCCCGGCAACGCGCCAGCTCGACAGATCCAGATCTCCGCCGCGCCAGCGCTTGGCGCAGATTTCATACCCGAAGCTCGGGCTGTACGAGTGCGTGGCGCGATTTTCGCTGATCAGCTTGAGCCAGGTCGACGGACGACGCGCAAAGGATTGCGGATCGATATAGTCAATCGATAGCTGCGACATCAGTGGCGCAATGAACTGACCGATCAGGCCCATATCGTGATAAAGCGGCAACCAGGACGCGATCCGGTCCCCGGCCTGGGCTTCCAGCCCGGACTGAATGGCCCGGCAGTTTGTGGTGACGCTCTTCTGGCTACCGACAATGCCTTTCGGCGAGCTGGTGCTGCCGGAAGAAAACTGGATGTAGCACATCTCGTCCGCCTGGAACGGGCGGAGCGGCGAGCGCGATTCCGAGAAATCAGATCCGTCGAGATCACCGACCCTGATATCCGTCTCTTCAAGCGCTTCCTGGATGACGCCGAGAATCGATCGGGGCGCCAGCAAGCTGTGCAGGTTTGCCGTCTCACCAATGCGGCGGATCTGGTCTTTGTAATATTCGTTACTGCCCAATGTCACCGGCACCGAGATCGGCACAGGCAGGACGCCGGCATACTGGCAAGCAAAGAACATGACCGCGAAGTCCGGTGTGGTTTCCGCGATCAGGCCGATCAGCGCGCCGGGCTCTGCGTCGGTTGCAACGCGGCCAGCCATTTCGAGGGCACGTTGGCGCAGATCTGTATATGTCAGAACATATTCCAGCTCACCACGTACGGAATAGAAGTTCAGGCCTGTTTCGCCCTTGGCCGCATAATCCAACGCTTCGCAAAGCGTCTCAAAGCCACCGCCATTAAACTCAATACTATTTGAGCTTGGAGTTTTCGTTCGCATGGTCAACCCTATGTCGTACGCCCCCGCTCATACGAACGTCTGCAACTACTCTAGATGTACGTTTGTTCATCTGTTTGTCATATTTTTTTGCACTTAGCACAACCTTTTCCTCCGCGTCGTGATCTTTTTTCATCAGTTTTCGCGCAGTAGGCGAGCGGGTGCACAAAACGCGCTCTGCGTGCTACACCTCTGTTTCCGGAGGAAAAACGGTGAAACTTTTGAACGGCATGATGTCGCGCTTTGTTCAAACCGGGACGCTGCAAATAATCGACGTCAACGGAAAAATGCACAAACACGGAAACGGCGGAAAACCGGCCGTAACGGTGCGAATTGCAGACAAGTCCTTGTACCGGAAGCTGTTTCTGAACCCGGAATTGTATGCCGGTGAAGCCTATATGGACGGCACGCTGGTCATTGAGGAAGGCGGCATTCGAGGGTTGCTCGAGCTGTTCGCGCTCAATCGAACCGGGCTGCGCAAGCATCCGGTCCAGAAGCTCCTGAAGCGGTGGTTGAAGCGCATTCGAAAGTGGCATCAGCACAATCCGGCGGCGCGATCACGAAAAAATGTACAACACCATTACGATCTCTCGAACGCCTTCTACAAACTGTTCCTCGACGAGAGCATGCACTACTCATGTGCTTACTGGCCGCGCGAAGACATCACGCTGGAACAGGCGCAATCGCTGAAAATGGCGCACATCGCGGCCAAGCTGAACCTCGAACCCGGGATGCGGGTGCTCGACATCGGTTGCGGCTGGGGCGGCATGGCCCTCTATCTGGCAGAGAACTTCGACTGTGATGTGGTTGGCATCACCTTGTCGGACGAACAGCTGGCGCTGGGCCTGGACCGCGTTGAGACAGCGGGGCTGTCGAACAAGATCTCCCTGCGCCTGCAGGATTATCGCGATGTGCCCGAAACCTTCGACGCAATCGTCTCGGTCGGCATGTTCGAGCATGTCGGCGTCGCGCATTACAAGGAGTATTTCTCGGCCATCCGCGACCGCCTGACGGATGATGGCTGTGCTCTGGTGCATTCGATCGGTCGCAAGGGCGGGCCCGGCACCACGGGCGCCTGGATTCGCAAATATATCTTCCCTGGCGGCTATTCCCCTGCCCTGTCAGAGACTTTCGCGGAGATCGAGAAAGCCGGCCTCTGGGTCACCGATTGCGAGATCCTGCGTCTGCATTATGCCCACACATTGCGGGAATGGGACAACCGGTTTCAGGCCAATCGCGACAAGGTCGCAGAGATGTTCGATGAGCGGTTCTGCCGGATGTGGGAATTTTACCTCATCGTCAGCGAGTTCACTTTCCGCTATGGCAATCACATGAATTTCCAGATCCAGCTGAGCAAAACGGTAGATGCAACACCGATGACGCGCGATTATATGCTGGCAACAGAACGATCTTTGGTGAACTGAGTATGGCTTCCGTCGAAACAACCCCTGAAAAACCCGCCACGCTCACAAAACCGCGCCGGGCATTTATCAAGAAGAACGGCAAGAAGCTGATCCGCTGGGTTGCAGGGTTCCAGTCACGGCAATCTAAGATCCCGGATACACCGGTCCTGTCGAACGAGCATTTCGCATTTCTCGAGACCATCGGTGCGGAGTGGGAGACCATTCTCAAGGAAGCCCGCGATGTCCTTGCTTATCGAGACGTCATTCCGGGATTCCAGGACATTTCACCCGACCAGTATCGCCTCGCCAAGGGCCAGAACTGGCGGACCTTCATCCTTTACGGGTTCGGCAAGCGCCTGGAGACCAACACCAAGCTGACGCCGCGCACGGCTGAGCTGCTGGAAGCGGTGCCGAACCTGCAGACAGCGATGTTCTCAATCCTTGCACCCGGCTACCACATTCCGGCTCATAAAGGCGTCACCAAGGGCATCCTGCGCGCGCATCTGGGCCTGATCGTGCCGGACGAAGCCGAGAAATGCCGGATCCGCGTCCATGACAACATCATTGCCTGGCGACCCGGCGAAATGTTCGTGTTCGACGACACGTATGAACACGAGGTCTGGAACGAGACTGATCAGGAGCGGGTGATCCTGCTATTCGATTTCGATCGACCGATGAAACCAGGCGGCTGGCTGCTCAACAAGATCCTGCTGGCCGCAATGAAGATGACCGCCTTCTACAAGGATCCGAAGAAGAATCTCGAAACCTCCGAGGCGCGGCTCGAAGCGGCAATCAAGGAAGCCGATGCCATGCGCGAGCGCATGCAGGACAATGACTGACCAAGATCGGGAAAATGGTGGGCGGTAACGGGCTCGAACCGCTGACCCTCTCGGTGTAAACGAGATGCTCTACCAACTGAGCTAACCGCCCTTCCGGGATGCTTCCTTTGCCTTGTCTTGCCGAGAAAAGCAAGACGGCCCCTGCGAGAAAAAACAGGGGCCGCTGAAGTTTGATATCATGCCGCTGAAGCGTGGATGAAACGCGGCCCGGCAGTGGCGCCATGGCGTCTCAGATGTGACTCCATAGCGGCCGAACGGTGACTAATGGCGCACCGGCGCATTGCCATCATTCGGCGACGGTCGACCGGACAAGGTTGCGGCCAGCGCCTCCTCATCCTTCTCCGACCATTCGATCGGCACCAGCGACTTGGTCAGGGCGCGGGCCAGGACCTCGTTGATGTCAGACACTGGGATGATGGTCAGGCTCTCTTTGACATTCTCCGGAATGTCGGCGAGGTCCTTCTCATTCTCCTGCGGGATCAGAACCGTCTTGATACCGCCGCGCAGAGCCGCGAGCAGCTTCTCCTTCAGGCCGCCAATCGGCAACACCCGTCCGCGAAGCGAAACCTCGCCCGTCATGGCAATATCCCGATGCACCGGATTATTGGTCAGCAGCGAGACCATCGCGGTGGTCATCGCGATACCGGCACTCGGGCCATCCTTCGGCGTGGCGCCATCCGGTACGTGGACGTGGATGTCGGTGGTGTTGAAGACGCTCGGCTTGATGCCGAGATCGACCGCACGCGCGCGCACCAGCGACTGGGCCGCAGAGATCGATTCCTTCATCACATCGCGCAGGTTGCCGGTGACCTTGGTATTGCCGCGTCCCGGCATCGACACCGCTTCAATTGTCAGCAGGTCGCCGCCGACTTCGGTCCAGGCGAGGCCGGTGACGGCACCGATCTGGTCTTCTTCGTCAGCGAGGCCGAAGCGGAACTTCCGGACACCCGAATAATCAGCAAGATTGGCCGGCGTCACCGTGACCTGGCTCACGCCTTCATGGCCAAGCTCACGCACCGCCTTGCGGGCCAGCTTTGCCAATTCGCGTTCCAGCGAACGGACACCGGCTTCGCGCGTATAGTAACGCAGCAGGTCATTGATGGCATCGTCCTGAACCACCCACTCGGTCTCGTCCAGGCCGTGATCGGCACGGATCTTCGGCAACAGGTGGCGGACAGCGATTTCGCGCTTTTCGTCTTCTGTGTAGCCGGCGATGCGGATGATCTCCATCCGGTCGAGCAGCGGCTGCGGCATGTTCAGGCTGTTCGCCGTGGTCACGAACATGACGTCTGACAGATCGTAATCAACTTCCAGGTAATGGTCGTTGAAGGTCGAGTTCTGCGCCGGATCGAGCACCTCGAGCAAAGCCGCAGACGGATCGCCGCGATGGTCCATGCCCATCTTGTCGATCTCATCCAGCAGGAACAGCGGATTTCCGGTCTTGGCTTTCTTCAGGCTCTGGATCACGCGCCCAGGCATCGAGCCAATATAGGTCCGTCGGTGACCGCGAATTTCGCTTTCATCGCGCACACCGCCAAGCGACACGCGAACGAAATCACGCCCCGTGGCTTCCGCAATCGACTTGCCGAGCGAGGTCTTGCCTACTCCTGGCGGGCCGACGAGACAGAGGATCGGGCCGCGCAGCTTGTTGGTGCGTTTCTGAACCGCGAGATATTCAAGGATGCGCTCCTTGACCTTCTCGAGACCATAATGATCGTCATTAAGCTGCGTTTCAGCCGCAACCAGGTCCGTCGAAATGTCCTTGCGTTTGTCCCATGGCAGCGACAGCAGCCAATCGAGATAATTGCGGACGACCGTTGACTCAGCCGACATCGGGCTCATCTGGCGGAGTTTCTTGACCTCCTGCTCAGCCTTTGCCCGCGCCTCTTCAGACAGGCCGGTTTCCTTGATCTTCTCTTCAAGCTCTCCGACTTCATCGCGCTCGCCTTCGCCCTGGTCACCCAGTTCGCGTTGGATCGCCTTCATCTGCTCGTTGAGATAATACTCGCGCTGCGACTTCTCCATCTGACGCTTGACGCGGTTTTTGATCTTCCGCTCCATCTGCATCATGCCCATCTCGCCTTCCATCAGCGACAGGACTTTCTCCAGACGGTCTTTGACGTCAGACAGTTCAAGCAGGCCTTGTTTCTCAGCCAGCTTGACCTGCAGCTGCGATGCGACAGCGTCAGCCAGTTTGCCAGGCTCGATAATGTCGGAAATCGTCGAAACGGATTCCGGCGCAATCTTGCGATTGAGCTTGGCGTAGCTCTCAAATTGTTCGGTCACGGCGCGCATCAGCGCTTCCAGCTCGCTGGAATTGCCATCATCGGTTTCGATCAGGCCCACCTCGGCGACATAGTGATCGCCGCGATCTTCCAAGGCGTTGACACGGGCCCGGTGATTGCCTTCGACCAGCACTTTGACCGTGCCGTCCGGCAATTTCAGCAATTGCAGGATCGTCGCCGTGGTCCCAACCGGGTGCAGGTCGTCGGCATTCGGATCATCCGTCGAGGGATCCTTCTGCGCGACCAGCATGATTTCGTTTTCGCTCTCATCCACCATTTCGAGGGCACGCACAGACTTGTCACGGCCCACGAAAAGCGGCGCCACCATGTCTGGAAAGACAACAATATCTCTCAACGGGAGAACTGGGAGGTTTTTGGTCGTCATAATAGACTCCTATACATCTGGTCCCGCTCAGCGGCGACCATCACCTTCATCCTGTTGTCGGATGATTCTGGCGTTCGTCTCATTTGATGTTCGCACAAGACGAGTTCAACCACCAAAAAACGGTGGAAATCTGACAATTTTGTTCTATGTGCGCCTAAGTTCTAGGACGCTTCGCTCGGCTGAACCTGCTTGGCGTGCACGTAAAGCGGCTTGGCATTGCCATCGACCACTTCCGCGTTGATCACGACTTCGTCGACGCCGCGCAATCCGGGCAATTCGAACATCGTATCCAGCAGGATCGATTCCATGATCGATCTCAGGCCACGGGCACCCGTCTTGCGAACAATCGCCTTCTTGGCGACCGCTGCGAGGGCATCCGGGGTGAACGTGAGGTTCACGTCCTCCATCTCGAACAGCTTCTGATACTGCTTGATCAGCGCGTTTTTCGGCGCTGTCAGGATGGTGATCAGCGCATCTTCATCGAGATCTTCGAGCGTCGCCAGGACCGGCAGACGGCCGATGAATTCCGGGATCAGGCCATAGCGCTGCAGGTCTTCCGGCTCGACCGTGCGAAGCACTTCGCCAACGCGGCGGGCTTCAGGGTCTTTCACATCCGCGCCAAAGCCGATCGAGGTCGCTTCTCCGCGCGAGGAAATGATCTTGTCGAGGCCGGCAAAGGCACCGCCACAGATGAACAGGATGTTGGTTGTGTCGACTTGCAGGAATTCCTGCTGCGGATGCTTGCGACCGCCTTGTGGCGGCACCGCAGCAACCGTACCTTCCATGAGCTTGAGCAGCGCCTGCTGCACGCCCTCACCCGAGACGTCGCGGGTAATGGAGGGATTGTCGGACTTGCGGGAAATCTTGTCGATTTCGTCGATATAGACGATGCCGCGCTGGGCGCGTTCGACGTTGTAATCAGAGGCTTGAAGCAGTTTCAGGACGATGTTCTCGACATCTTCACCGACATAACCGGCTTCGGTCAGCGTGGTCGCGTCGGCCATCGTGAACGGCACGTCCAGAACCCGCGCCAGTGTCTGCGCCAGCAAGGTCTTGCCGCAACCGGTTGGACCGATCAGCATGATATTGGACTTGGCGAGCTCGACCCCGTCGGCACCGCCTGGATTGGCGAGACGCTTGTAGTGATTGTGCACGGCCACCGACAGAATGCGTTTCGCATAACTCTGTCCGATGACGTAATCATCAAGCACGTCACAAATCTCTTGAGGTGAAGGAACACCTTCTTTTGCCTTGAACCCGGAAGCCTTATTTTCCTCGCGGATAATATCCATGCACAGTTCGACGCATTCATCACAGATGAACACGGTCGGACCCGCAATCAGCTTCTTAACTTCGTGCTGGCTCTTCCCGCAGAAAGAGCAATAGAGCGTATTCTTAGAATCGCCGCTGGAACCGTTTTGCTTTGCCATTGGCAACCTCTATGACACGCATGCCTTAACATGCGATTTACTCGGAACGAATCCTAGTTCCTTTTTACAACTTTAGAACCCTGACGGGCTCGTGCAAGCCTTCGCTCGCATTGTGACTTGCAGGAAAAGTGCCGTTTACTCTTCGCCAGCGTCGCTGCGGCGTTCGTAAACGGTATCGATAATGCCGAATTCCTTGGCTTCTTCGGCCGTCATGAACGTATCGCGGTCGAGCTTCTTCTCGATTGTCGCGTAATTCTGGCCGGTATGCTTCACGTAAATGTCATTCAGGCGCTTTTTCAGGTCGATGATCTCTTCCGCGTGGCGCTCGATATCAGAGGCGACCCCGCGATATCCGCCAGATGGCTGGTGCACCATGACGCGCGAATTTGGCAGTGCGATGCGGTTGCCCTTGTCGCCCGCCGCCAGCAGCAGCGAGCCCATGCTGGCCGCCTGCCCGATACAGACTGTCGAGATCGGGCAGCGGATATATTGCATCGTGTCATAGATCGCGAGACCGGCGGTCACGTAACCCCCTGGGCTGTTGATGTAGATCGCAATGTCCTTTTTCGGGTTTTCCGATTCCAGGAACAGCAATTGCGCACAGACCAGTGAAGCGGTCGTGTCATCAATTGGACCGGTGATGAAAATCAGGCGTTCTTTCAGCAGCCGCGAAAAAATATCGAACGCGCGCTCTCCCCGGCTGGTTTGCTCAATAACTGTTGGGACCAGATTCACATCAGTCGGGCGTGGATCGAACATAGAACTACCTTCAAGCGGAATAGATTGGGCCATGGTCTGGCAGACGCCGTTATATTTGTCCATTCGCGGCGTGATGCAAGGTGTGGATGTCGCTTAACTCCCTCGCGGAACGGCGGTGCCAAAGCGAACAGCGAAATATTTGGCGATGGCGCGCGCCGAACCGAGATAGGCTTTGCCATTGGCGCGCTCGCTGTCGACGACTGTCTCGTTGCTGGCGGCCAGGATCAGGGTCGGCGCATTCCAGTTGCCGTCGCCCAGCTCCACGCAGATCGGGGCGCGCGGATGGGCGATGCCGACATGGCGAATCTCCAGCGCGTCCTTGATTGCCGGATAATAGTGCAAGACGCCCCAGAGCTCAGCGCATTCGGGGCAGAACTCCCGACGGTCATTGTCTTCAAACCCGGGCGGCAGCAGGAACAGAATGTCTTTGTCGGCCATTTAATCCACTTTCTCGAACTGGGTTTTCAACTGTTTCGGAAACCGGGCGGCGAGTCGACCATATTCATCCTTGGTCAGACTGAGGGTCAGGCGCACATCGCCGGTCTCGGAATAGGTCTCGTCCTCGACCTGGACATTCTCGTACAGCCAGGCCCGGAACGCGCCGTCCTGGTTGGTGAGGTTGGCCTGGAACCTGGCGCGGCCCTGATCCAGGACATGCTCGATGGCGGCGAGCAGATCATCGACGCCTTCCCCGGTCACCGCCGACACGGGAACCGCGATCATCCGGTCCTGAATGCGAACCAGTTCGGCTTCCAGCCCCTCGCGCACGAAACCGGGCACGAGATCGATCTTGTTCCAGACCTCGATCATCGGTGGCAAGTCGACATCTTCCAGGTCTGCGAGCTGATGCAGCACCTCCAGGACGTCCTGTTTCTGCTCCTCGTCCGCATCACTGGACCGGTCGCGGACATGGATCAGCAAATCCGCCTCCAGCGCCTCTTCCAGGGTGGCACGAAAACTGTCGACCAGGTGGGTCGGCAGATCGGATATGAACCCAACCGTATCGACCAGGCTGGCCTCACCCAGCACCGGAAGCTCGAGCTTGCGAATGGTTGTGTCGAGCGTCGCGAATGGCATGTCCTTGGCCATCACGTCGGCCCCGGTCAGGCGATTGAACAGGGTCGATTTGCCAGCATTGGTATAGCCGACAAGGGCAACGACGCGGCTGTCGCGACGCTTGCGACCTTCCCGCTGGACCCGGCGCGTGCGTTTGACGTCTTCAAGGTCGCGGCGCAGGCGTCCGACGGCACGGTCGATCATCCGTTTGTCAGCCTCGAGCTGGGTTTCGCCAGGACCGCCAAGGAAGCCCCGCCCCCCGCGCTGGCGTTCAAGGTGGGTCCAGGTCCGGACCAGGCGCGAGCGCTCATAGAGCAGCCGCGCCAGTTCGACCTGCAACGTGCCTTCCTTGGTGCGCGCGCGCAGGCCAAAGATTTCGAGGATCAGCCCGGTGCGGTCTATCACTTTGACGCCGAGCCGGGTTTCGAGATTGCGTTGCTGGATCGGGCTCAGCGAGGCGTCGATGATGACCATCGAACAGCCAAAGGCGTGGACATCCTCGATCAGCCGGTCGAGCAGGCCGCCAGACAGCAGATAGCCGGGCGTCGGCTTGCGCACCTGTTCGGCGCGCAGGAAGGCGAGCTCGCAGCCCAGCGCCTCGACCAGGCCCGCGGTTTCACCCAGCCGCTCGTCGCCGGGGCGATCCGCAACCTGTGTCCATGGAATAATGATCCCGGCCGTTTCGGGCGGCTGTTCAAGATCAATCGGTTTTTGCGTCAAACGTTCTAGCTATCTTCTTCATCGAAGAGCTGGACGTGAGCCCCTGGCGCGATCGTGGAGATTGCGTGCTTGTAGACCAGCTGCGGTGGGCGACCATCGCCGCGCAGCAACACACAAAAGTTGTCAAACCAGGTGACGACGCCCTGCAACTTCACGCCATTGACCAGGAAGATGGTCAAAGGTGTCTTTGATTTGCGGACTGCGTTTAGGAAAGTATCCTGGAGGTTCTGCTTTTTTTCTGAAGACATTGTTTGTCTGCCCTTCTTTTATATTGCAGCCGCTATAACGATTGACCTCAGTTTGCAAGGGATAGGCGGTCTATCGTTGCCAAAAAGTCGGATTAAGCGCCGGAAGCAGGGCAATCACTTCCAATCTGCCCAGGATCATGCCGAGCACGGCACAAATTTGCGCCAGCGGTGACAGATCGGCATTCATCCCGACCAGGATGTGTCCGGCATTGGACAGGCTGCCAATCCCGGCGCGAATCGCATCGTCAAAGGACAGGCCGGCAGCGCTGAGCAGCAGGGTGCCGATCGTGCAGGCGACAATGTAGCCGACCAGGTAGACCCAGACTCCCATCACCGTGGTCTCTGACTGCCGCCGCCCGCGGAACTTGAAATGCTGGACGCTGCCACGATAGCCGAGCTGGATGAATTCCAGCGCCACCCTGCGGGTCAGGATGATCAGCCGCGCCAGCTTGAACCCTCCGGCTGCCGACAGGGCCGAGCCGCCGATCAGCACCGGGAACAGGATCAGGACAATCGGCAAGCGCGAGAATTGCTGCGGGTCGCTGAGCGCGATGCCGCTGGTCGCCAGCGATGAGGTGGCCCAGCCAAAGCTCTCCAGGATGGGCAGGCCAGCGAGAAAGGCGAGGACGGTGATCAGGACCAGCGTGCCGATCCAGGCCAGGGTCTCCGGATCAAACGCGACGGAGCGGATCCGCCCCTGCCCGGCGCCGTCAATGGCCACCAGACCAAGCGTCCCGGCGACCAGGCCAATCCACAGGATGATCGCGTGCAGCGCGCCGCCTGCCGGCGCCGTGATCGACGCCGACGGATCGACCATGCCGGTGGTGATCGCACTGACCGCACCCGCCAGGGCATCGCGCGGCGCCAATCCAATCGCCAGCAACACGGCTGACAGGATCGCCGTCCCGCTGAGCACGAGAATGGCCGCCACCCGGACGACGCGCGGCACCGGATCGAAAAAGCTCTTTTCCGGTTCGCTGAAGAAGCGGTTGCGGTGCACGCCAGGGCCACCGAGATTGAGGCCGGAAAACACGGTCGCGGCAATGGTCACGCTGGCAATCGCGCCAAACAGGTGCAACAAGGCGCGCCAGGCAAAAATGCTGGTCGGCATCGGGTTGAGGGCCGGATTGGTCTGGCTGTGCCCGGTCGTGGTCAGGTTGGAGACGCTTTCATAGAACGCGGCCAGGAAGTTCGGCGAGCCGAGATAATCAAAGAACGGAATGGTCGCGATGACGCCGCCGACCAGCCAGAACAGGATCGCTGCGGCCAGGCCATCCTTGGCCTGGGCCCGGCGTTTCGGCTTGTCCGTCAGCAGCAGCACAGTCGCGCCAAACCCGCCGACGGTCGCACTGGACCCGGCGAACACCATCTGCTGCGCTGTTTCGCCGGCACCGAGCGCGACGACAAAGCAAATCGCGAACAGCGCCGAGAACGCCAATCCAATCAGCGAAATCATGCGAACGATGGCCAGATGGTTCACGCGTTTACCCTCGCCTAGAAGAAATCGGCGCTCACGCGGAAGAATTGTTCGACTTTGCGGGTCGCGCTGGTCTCATAGAACAGGAGCAGGCGGTCATCGGTTTCAACCGTCATCCCCGGCGATGGGAAGATGATCTCGCCATCCCGGATCACCGCCGCCGCGGTCACGCCGTCCGGCATGTGGGCATAATCGATCGGCTTGCCGATCAGGGGAGAGGAGTCCAGCGTCACGCCTTCGGCAATCTCGGCCGTACCGTCTTCCAATGACTGCACCGACAGGATCCGTCCGCGACGCAGCTTGGTCAGGATCTTGGAGACACTCAGCGCCCGCGGATCAAGCACCGCATCGATATCGAGATCCTGCGAAATCGCCACCAATTCGTAGGCATTGACCAGCGCATGCGTCCGCCGCGCGCCAATCTGCTTGGCCAGCTTGCCGATCAGCATATTGGTCTTGTCGTCATTGGTCACCGCGATGACGATGTCCGCCTGGTCGGCACCGGCTTCTTCCAGCACGTCACGCGCCAGGCCGTCGCCATGGATGACAATGGTCTGTTTCAGGGCCGACACCGCAATATCGGCCTTGGCCGGGTCGGCTTCGATGATGCGCACCCGGACATTGCTTTCGCGCTCCAATTGACTGGCGACATAGAGGCCGACATTGCCGCCTCCGACAATCACGACGCGCTTGTGCTCGTTGACATCACGATTGAACAGCTTGTTGAGACGCGGGGCCGAGCGGCGCGAGACGGCGACATACGCAATGTCGGCCGGCTGCAATTGATCATTCCCGCGCGGCGCAAACACCGACGCCCCGCGCTTGATCCCGACCACGCGGGCCCCGAGCTCCGGGAACAGGCCGGAGATCTGATCCAGGGCGGTTTCAAGCAACGGACTGTCTTCCTGCACTTTCATGCCCAGCACTTGCAGCTCACCGGCCTCGAACGAGATACTGGAAACAGCGCTCGGCGCCCGGATGCGCCGCAGGATCGCCTCGCCGACTTCAATCTCTGGCGAGATGATCAGGTCAATCGGCAGCGCCGACTTGGAGAACAGTTCCGAATTCTCGGCATCCAGATAGGCCTGTGCGCGGACGCGGGCGATCTTGGTCGGCACTGAAAACAGCGTGTCGGCGACCTGACAGATGACCATGTTGATTTCGTCAAAATGCGTCACGGCGATCAGCATGTCGGCCGCGTCGGCGCCTGCCGCCCGCAGCACATTCGGATGCGCCGCGTGCCCGACCACACCACGCACGTCATAATCGATCTGGACCTGTTCGATCAGATCGTCATTTTCGTCGATCATAGTGATATCGTGGTGCTCTTGCGCCAAATGGCGAGCGATGCCCTGCCCGACGCGGCCTGCACCACAGATGATTACACGCATCTACCGGTTTTCCGTGCGACTCGCGGAGGCGTTTACACCAAGGGCCTTTAATTTTCGGTGTAGAGCCGACCGCTCCATGCCAATGAATTCGGCGGTTCGCGAGATATTGCCGTCAAATCGAGTGATTTGAAGCGACAGGTAGTCGCGTTCGAATTGTTCGCGTGCGTCGCGCAGCGACAGGCCGACAAAGTCTGCCGAAACGCCCATCGCGTCGCCGCCATCGCCGGTACCGCGATCCAGGGGCAATTCATCAACATTGACGACGCCGGCATTGCTATCGCGCGACAGGATCAGCACACGCTCGACCAGGTTTCTCAGCTGGCGCACGTTTCCGGGCCAGTTCATCGATTGCAGGACCGCAATCGCCTCCTGGCTGAAGGCACGCGGTGTCAGGCCGGACGAATCGGCGATGCGGGCGCTGAAATACTCGACCAGCGCCGGAATGTCATCGCGCCGATCTGCCAGAGACGGCACGCTCAGCGGCACCACGTTCAAGCGATAATAGAGGTCCTTGCGGAAGGCCTGGGCCGCAATCGCCTGTTCCAGATCGCGCGTCGAAGACGACATCACGCGGACATCCACATTCACGTCTGATCCACCACCGACACGCTGGAAGCGCTGCTCGGTCAGGACCCGCAGGATCTTGCTTTGCGTGCCCAGCGGCATGTCGCCGACCTCGTCGAGCAGCAAGGTGCCGCCATGGGCCTGCTCGAACACGCCGATCTTGACCGGCATGCCGGCATTGTCCTCTTCCCCGAACAATTCGCGTTCCATCTGCTCTGGCGCGATATTGGCGGCGTTGACCGCGATGAACGGACCGCCTGCGCGGCGTGAATGTTCGTGGATCAGTTTTGCGCACAATTCCTTGCCGACGCCTGCTTCGCCCGAGACCAGCACGCGGGAATTTGTCGGCGCGACCTTCTCGATCTGCGTGCGCAAGGCCTGCGCAGCGCCGCTGTCCCCAATCCAGTCAGAGACGGAAAAACTGTGCGAGCGCAGGGCTTCATTTTCGCGCTTGAGCTTGGACGATTCAATCGCCCGCGAGACGAGGTGCAGAAGGCGATCGGCCTTGAACGGCTTCTCGATGAAGTCATAGGCCCCGCGACGAATGGCGGCGACCGCGGTCTCGACATTGCCGTGACCACTGATCACGATCACCGGCAGGACCGGATCGATGGTCTTGAGATATTTGAGCACCGACAACCCATCCATGTCGCTGCCCTGCAACCAGACATCCAGGACGACCAGGCTCGGGGTGCGCCCACGCACCTCCTCGATGGCGCGCTCTGCCGTCGCGGCGACGCGCACACCATGACCATCATCTTCCAGGACGCCCGCGATGAGCTCGCGAATATCGGGCTCGTCATCAACAACTAGAATGTCAGTACTCATTGGCATACTCCAAAGTCTGATGTTCCGCGTCTGCCGCCCCGGCCAGACTGTAAGGTAGAACGATTTTTACGATTGCCCCTTCGACGCCTTCGTCCGGCTCAAGCAGTTGAACCGTGCCGCCGTGATCCATGATGACGCGATTGACGATGGCCAGTCCCAGGCCCGTGCCGCCTTCGCGTGCGGTCACATATGGTTCCATCAACTGGTCGCGCGCCTGTTCCGGGAAGCCAGGCCCATTGTCGACAATCGAGATCAGGATAAAGCCATCCTGTTCTGATTGCTCGACCGTGACATTGATCTGTCCCTGCGTTTCGTCCGTTTCTGGTCGACGCGACAATGCTTCGGCTGCGTTCTTGACGATATTGGTCAGCGCCTGTCCCAGCAAACGTTCGTCGCCTTGAATCTCCAGCCCGTCTTCCGGCAGGTCGAGCACAAAGCGGTAATCCGGGTAGACCACGCGCTGCGCAAACACGACATCGGTGATCAGGGCGGCAAAATCGAACCGCACCGGCGTCGGTTTCGGCATCCGGGCAAAGTCCGAGAATTCCTGCACCATCCGGCCAATGTCGGAGACTTGCCGGAGAATGGTGTTGATGCAGCGCTGAAATACGCCGTCTTCATCATCGACCTGGTCGCCATAGCGACGGCGAATGCGTTCAGTCGACAGCTGGATCGGGGTCAGCGGGTTGCGAATCTCGTGCGCGATGCGGCGGGCGACATCACGCCAGGCCATCTGGCGCTGGGCCGAGATCAGGCGGGTCGTGTCATCCAGCGTGACGACATAGCCGCCAACTGTGTCAGAGGTCACTTTCAGACGGACATGGCGCAGGCCGTCATCGGTCATCATGTTGATGAAGGAATCATCCTGACCGCGCCGGGTGTGCACTTCTTCGACGCGGCTCCAGATTTCCGGATTCACTTCCGGCAACAGACGGCCTTCGAGCTGCCCCAGATTGAGCAGGGTTTCGGCCGAGCGGTTGGCGATTGTGACAATCCCCTTGGAGTCGACTCGGATCACACCGGAACTCAGTTCGACCAGCAGGGTTTCCAGGAACCGGCGACGCTCTTCGGCTTCTTCACGGGCCGAGACCAGGTCATCGCGGCGTTCGTCGAGCTGGCGCGTCATCAGGTTGAACGAGTTGGACAGCGCCCGGACCTCATCATCGGATTCCGGCAGCGGCACAGAGACGTTTCGGCGACCTTCCGACACTTCCAGGGCCGCTTGTGCGAGACGGCTGATCGGCCGCGAAATACGCTCTGCAATCTCCTGTGCCAGGCGAACCGACAGCAGCAGCACCAGGGCGACGATCTGCAAGTAGGAGACGATGAACAGCGTGCGGATCTCATTGCTGCGCTGTTGCGCAAGACGGTAATTGGTGCCGGCCGCCCGAGCACGATCGAGGCGCGCAAACAGTTCCGGATCCACAGGCCGCGCCAGGTAAAGGTAACTCGCTCCGAAATTTTCAAGCCGCTGCAAGGCAAATGTATAACCCGCTTGCGGCCGCAGCACGGCGACCGTCTCGCCGCGATCGGCGGCGTCAAAATACTCTGCAGCCGGGCGACCGTAATGATTGGGCGAACTCATATTCTCGGCGATCGCCAGCGGATAGCCATTGCGGTCAATGATATAGGCGGCCGAGAATTCGCGATACGTTGCCAGCACGCTGAATATGGTCTCGAACGCTTCCGGATTGGCCTCAAAGCCGCCCGCCGAAGCGTCAACATCATCGGCGACAGCTTCGGCATCGGCTTCGAATTGCGCCGCGAACTGCTCACCGCTTTCGGCCGTGATCGTGCCGATCTCATCGACCAGGGTAAGGACGGTTTCACCAAGCCAGGTATCAATGCCGCGGGCGATGGTCAGCCACAGGAAGAGCGAGACGATGACCGCCGGGATCAGGGCCACCGTACCGAACAGCAGCATGAAGCGCCGGGTCAGGCGTCCGCCGCCTTCGGCACGCTCCTGTCGAATCGAAAGATACCGCGAGACAATCAGGCCGGCGAGAACCACGAGGATGACCATGTTCCCGATCAGCAGGACCATCAGGCCTTCGGGGATCGGCGCGGTGGGACTGCTGCGGCCAAGCGCGATAATCGTCGCCGCTGCCCCGCCGATAGCCGCGAGGACGAACAGGCCTTGGAACCAAAGCCCACCATTGCGTCTCAAAGTGGCTAATACACGGGAAGCCAAATACGGGACCTCAAAAACACACTGTCACCCAACAGCAACAGTGGTGATTTAGAGCAACACTTTCCGTAAAGGTCAATCAGTCTTCTGTCATTCCCAGAACCCCCATGCGTGCCCGCAGCGTATTTCGGTTCACACCGAGCAAGGCAGCGGTGCGAAGCTTGTTGCCGGAGGTGACGCTGAGCGCCAATTTAATCAAGGGTCGCTCGACCTGCCCAAGCACGGTCTGGTAGATTTTTTCATCCTCTTCGCCGCCTTTCAACAGGTCGGCCATCACGTAGCGATGCAGCAGCGCCTCGATCTCGCTTTCCAGCGACGCCTCCTGCCCCTGCTCCTTCAGCGACTCGGCGCGCAATTCGCGCTCGATGTCGCGCTGCGTGATCGTCGTATCGGGGCTGAGTGCGGCCAGGCGGAAGATCAGGTTCTCGAGCTCGCGCACATTGCCCGGCCAGTCATAGGCCATCAGCAGGTCCATGGCCGGCTTGGCCATCTGTTTTTGCGCCAGGCCGCGCGCTTCGGCCCGGATCAGGAAGGCCTTGACCAGTTCCGATATGTCATCCTTGCGCCGGCGCAATGGCGGCATTTCAATGCGCACGACATTCATCCGGTAATACAGGTCCTCGCGAAAGTCGCCGGCCTCGACCAGGGCAGACAGAGGCTGGCGCGTCGACGCAATGATGCGGGCACCGCCATCCTCGCGCATCAGCTTGACCAGCTGCGTCTGCGCGTCCTGGCTGAGATCGCCGACTTCATCCAGGTAGATCGTGGCGTGCGGGTCGAAGGCGATGCCTGGCGCCGCCTCGGTGCCGAACAGTTCGGCATTCACATCGCCAGGCTGGCTTGCGGCCAGGTCGAGCGAGTGGAATGGCCCGCTGCGTTTCTCGCCAAGGTCGTGAATGGCGCGTGCGGCCAGCTCCTTGCCGGTGCCGGACTCGCCCTCGATCAGGACCGTGAGGTCAGTGTTCATCACCCGCGAGATGATGCGATAGACATCCTGCATCACCGCCGACCGCCCAACCAGCGGCACGGCAGTGTTGGCCGCCGGTTCGCTGGCCGCAGCGCTGGCTGCAGCTGGTCCTGGTTTCGCATCGCTCAACGCCCGCCCGACCAGGTCCGTCATCTGATCAATGTCGAACGGCTTGGGCAGATAGTCATAAGCCCCGTGCTGGGCCGCCGATGCGGCTGTCAGGATGGTGTTCTGGCCACTCATGACAATGATCGGCAGGTCCGGACGGACCAGCTTGAACGATGGCAGCAATTCGAAAATCGGCGTGTCGGTCAGATAGACATCGGTGACCACGACATCGCCCTCGCCATTGCGCACCCAGCGCTCCAGGGCTTCCGGCGAGCTGGTCGCGCGCACGGCGTAGCCTGCGGTCACCAGGGTCTGGTTCACGATCAGGCGGATGCTGGCATCATCTTCGGCGAGGAGAACGGTTTTCTGACTCATGACTTGTCTCGCGACGGCAGTGGAAGATAGATCGAAAACCGCGTCAGTCCTGGGCGGCTGTCGACTTTTATGCGGCCCTTGTGCGCGGTGACGATCTCGTTGACGACACTCAGCCCCAGCCCGCGGCCGCCGGATTTTGACGACATGAACATGTCGAACATGCGCGCTTTCTTCTCGGCCGGCACACCGGGCCCATTGTCCTCGATGGTGACACGGATGGCACGGCCAAGCCGCTCGGAGCCGTCCTTGCGGACGATGGCGAAGCCGGTTTCGAACGCCGTCTCGATCTGCACACGCGGGGTCTGGGTGTGCCCCTGCGCCGCCTCGACGGCATTCCTCAGGACGTTCTGAAACGCCTCGTGCAAATGGTCCTGGTCAGCCATGATGTCCGGCAGGGACGGATCATATAGCCGGACAATGGTCGATTGCCCCCCTTGGGCCGCTTCCTCGGCCGCCACGACCCGGTCGAGCAGTTCGTGAATGTTGAGCGCTTCCCTGGCCGGCGCCGAGAACAGTTCGAACGCGGACAAGCGCGAGACGAGACGCTCGATCCGGCGCGACTCGCTCTGGATGATGTCCAGCATCGCCGTCTGGTCGTCGCGGGCATTGCGCGACAATAATTGTGCTGCGCCAGAAATCCCGGCCAGCGGGTTCTTGACCTCATGCCCGAGAATGCGTCCGAAGGCCGCGACGCCCGCTGGATTGTTGTTGACGATGGTGGTGTCATTCGCCTCGGTCATGGCGATGACGAAGCCGCCATCCTGCAGCGGCCGCAGGCGCAGGTCGAGCACGCGGGCTTTCTGCAATCCGGGTCCGCTGACGGGAATGCTGTGGGCGGTGACATCGCCCTTGAGCGCGACCGCCTTGTCCATCAGCGCGAACACCGGCGAGTCGTGAAACAGGATCTCGCTCAGCGGCTTGCGATACATGGCGCGTTCGGAGTGTCCGAGCATGGATTGTGCTTCGGGATTGGCCGCACTGACACGGCGGCGCTCATCCAGGCCGAGCAAGGCAAACGGGGCGAGCCCGACCAGGTCCAGGGTCGTCATCATGCGGCCACCTTCGTTTCAGAGCCTTGGTAAAGCGCCTGCAAGCGCGCAATCAGCGCCCGGGCATCGTCAATCCGGCACAGATCTGCGCGGATCTGACGCCGGTCGGTTTCCATCAAGGGCAGATCCACGCGATCAATGTGTGCAGCAATGTGCTTGCGGACGATGCGAATGCCGAGCGACGCCCCATACAGGCTGAGACTGTCTTCGATCTGTTCACACAGCCCGTCGGCCTGCTGCTGCAGGCTCGGCAGGCAGAATTCGCTGCCGGACAGATGCGCCGCCACCTGCCCCAGCAACCAGGGCTGCCCCATGGCGGATCGCCCAAGCATGACGCCATAAGCCCCGGACTCCGCCAGCGCCTGATCGGCGGCTGCAACCGCGCCAATGTCGCCATTCGCGATCACCGGCACAGGCACTGCCTCGACGGTGTCTGAGATCGCGCGCCAATCCGCCTGACCCTTGTAGAACTGGCACCGCGTGCGCCCATGCACGGTGATCAGCTGCACCCCGCGCGCCACCGCCTCACCGGCAATCTCCGGGGCGTTGAGCCAGTCATGATCCCAGCCCAGGCGCATTTTCAGCGTCACCGGCGTCCCCGCCGCGCCGTCCAGGGTCGCCTCGATGATCTGCAGCGCCAATTCTGGCTCGCGCATCAGGGCAGAGCCGGAATTGCCACCTGTGACCTGCCGCGATGGGCAGCCCATATTGATATCGATGACATCGACTCCGGCATCGACCAGCAGTTCCGCGCCACGTTTCATGTCTTCTGGGCGCCGTCCGGCAAGCTGGACGATCCACAGGCCGCGCCCTTCGTGCCGACACGTCTTGCGCACGACATCGGCGCGCTGCGTCGCCAGCGCTTCACCAGCCACCATTTCCGACACGACCGCCGGCGCGCCATAGCGCACGGCCTGGCGACGGAACGCGGCATCCGTGGAGCCTGACATGGGCGCAAGCCAGACTCGCTCTGCCTTAAATGAGGGCATTTTCATCATCCGCGCCTCTAGACCACATTTTTGCACTGCACAAAAGTCAAGCACTGAGCTTCGTTGCATCATTCTTAGGCAGCCTGTGGCTTTTTTACCGCAACGCGGTATGCACCATTCATGATGATTGCGGCAATAATTGTGGCGGCCGGACGCGGCCAGCGCGCGGGCGGAGAGACGCCGAAGCAAAGACAGATGCTGGGCGGCAAGCCGGTCTTCGCCTGGTCAGTTGACGCGTTTCGCGCGCACCCTGCGATCGGTAAATGTGTGTTGGTCATCCCCGCCGGTGATGCCGCCTTGTTCTCTGGCCATTGCGGTGACGATGTCCTCCTTGTCGCGGGCGGCGCCAGCCGAACCGAGTCTGTGAAAGCCGGGTTGCAGGCGTGTGGTCTCGGGCCTGATGACCTCGTCCTGATCCACGACGCCGCCCGCCCCGGCCTGACGCAATCCATCATCACAGATCTGATCGACGCGATGTCGGACGCAGATGCCGCGGCGCCCGCCCTGCCCGTTGCGGATGCCCTCAAGCGTTGCGGGGGCAACGCGCTGAGCGACGTTTCACGCGCCGACCTCTATCGCGTCCAGACCCCGCAAGTGTTCAAGGCTGGCCTGATCGGCGCCGCGCTGGCGAGTGCAGACGATCTGGTCGACGATCTCGCCGCCATTGAAGCGGGCAAGGGATCCGTCCGCCTGATCGATGGCAGCGAAACTCTCGCGAAGATAACCTATCCAGAGGATCTCAAACGGTTAGAGACAATGTTGATGCCCGCTGTCTCCGCCCCCCGCCTCGGAACCGGATTTGACGTCCATGCCTTTGCGCCTGGCGATGGGGTCACGCTGTGCGGGATCAAGATTCCGCATGACAAGAAACTGTCGGGCCATTCGGATGCGGACGTGGCCTGGCATGCCTTGACGGATGCGATTCTCGGGGCCGCAGCACTCGGTGACATTGGCGACCATTTCCCCCCGTCGGACCCGAAATGGAAAGGCGCAGATTCCGCCATCTTCCTTGAACATGCCGTCAAGATCGCCGCCGACGCCGGCTGGGCGCTCGCAAGCTGTGATCTGACCGTCATCTGCGAAGCCCCAAAAGTCAAACCGCACCGCGACGCAATGCGCCAGCGCACCGCCGAGATTACCGGGCTGGATCTCACCGCAGTCAGCATCAAGGCGACCACCACGGAAGGGCTCGGCTTCACCGGACGCGGCGAAGGCATCGCCGCTCAGGCAAGCGCCGTCCTTTCTCCCATTTCCTCAAACACATAGGCCCTCGTAAATGTTCCCAGAACGCATCCGCAACCTTGGTCTTCTTGTCATGGACGAAGCGATGGAACGTCGTGTGAAGATCGCCACGGCTGAAAGCTGCACCGGCGGCCTGATCGCGGGATTGTTCACCGAGTTCGCCGGATCCTCGAAAGTCCTGGAACGTGGTTTCGTCACCTATTCCAATCATGCCAAGTCCGAAATTCTCGGCGTCGCCGGAGACGTGATTGCCGACTATGGCGCAGTCTCGGAACCTGTCGCGCGCCTGATGGCCGAAGGCGCAATGGAGCAAAGCCGCGCCAATCTCGCCATTGCCGTGACCGGCATTGCCGGACCGGGCGGCGGCACTCCGATGAAACCGGTCGGCACCGTGCACATTGCCTGCGCGCGCGAGAACAAGGCGATGATGCATGAAATGCTGATGCTTGGCGAAATCGGCCGGCACGAGATCAGAATGGCGACGATTGAAGCGGCGCTGAACATGATCCGCGCGCAAATCTAGGGCTTGCCTAGGGCCGCGCGCCGGACTGTGCTATCAAAAAAGAAAAACCGGAGGAAACATGGCTTACGACGCGCACAATGATTTTTCGAAATTCGAACCTCGGCTGCTCTCTCCGGCGATCGGGGCCGAACTGATCGGCGCCGACATTGCCAATTTCGATGACAAGCTGGTCGAGGAAGTGCGCGCCGCTTTGCTGAAATACCAGGTCGTGTTTTTCCGCGACCAGCACGACCTGACGCGCGAGCAGCACATTGCCTTCGCGCGCTCATTTGGCGACCTCGAAATCCACCCGGCGACCCCCAAGAACCAGCCGGATCCGGAAGTCCTGCGCATCGCCCACGGACCGAATTCGAAAGGCCAGGAGAACAATTGGCATTCCGACGTCACCTGGCGCGCGGAGCCATCCCTGGGGTCAATCCTGCGCGCCATCGAATTGCCGGAAATCGGCGGCGACACGCTGTTTTCGAACATGGTCATGGCGTACGAGGACCTCGACGAGGACCTGAAAGAGCGGCTCTGCAAGATGACCGCGGTTCACGATATTGCCCGCGTCTTTGCCCGTCGCCTGAACAAGGACGCCTCAGCCCTGCACGAGAAGTTTCCGCCGCAGGAACACCCGGTGGTGCGCACGCATCCCGAGACCGGTGCGCGCGGCCTGTATGTGAACATCGCCTTCACCGACCACATTCTCGGCATGGAGCGCGACGAGAGCGACAAGCTGCTGCAATACCTGTATCATCGCGCCTGGTTGCCGGAATATCAGTGCCGGTTCCGCTGGGCGCCCGGATCACTTGCCTTCTGGGACAATCGCGCTTGCCAACATTATGCCGCCAGCGACTATTTCCCCAATGTGCGGATCATGGAACGCGTCACGATTGCCGGTGACCGGCCTTACTTCGAAGCCTGATGCGGGGCTGACAGCGCCGCTGGCGTCCGGCACAATTCTGACTATATAGGCGCAAACCCATCTGCTGCGGGCCTTGAACCCGTCTGGAGAGAGATATGATAGATATGACCTCGCTCACCGCGCGTGAGCTGGCCCCTGCGCCAGGGGCTAAGAATTCGCTCGGCTTTGCCAAACCCCCGTCCGAAACGCGTGTCGTTGCGGCCATGTCCGGCGGCGTCGACTCGTCTGTCGTCGCGGCCTTGCTGGCGGCGCGCGGCTATGACGTGATCGGGATCACCCTGCAGCTTTATGATCATGGCGCCGCGATCGAGAAGAAAGGCGCCTGCTGTGCCGGGCAGGACATTCACGATGCGCGCAATGTCTCCGATCAGATCGGCATTCCGCATTATGTGCTGGATTATGAAAGCCGGTTCAAAGAACAGGTCATGGAAGACTTCGCCGACACGTACCTGTCTGGCGCCACGCCGATCCCTTGCATTCGCTGTAATCAGACCGTGAAGTTCTCCGACCTGTTGCGCACAGCCAAGGATCTTGGCGCCGATTGCCTGGCCACCGGACACTATATCCGCCGCGAAGACGGCGCGATCGCACCGGAACTGCACCGCGCGGCCGATGCCAGCCGAGATCAGTCCTATTTCCTGTTCGCGACGACCAGGGAACAACTGGACTATGTCCGCTTCCCGCTTGGCGACCTGCCAAAAACGCAGGTCCGCGAACTGGCCGATCACTTCAACTTGCCGGTGGCCACCAAGCCAGACAGCCAGGACATCTGTTTCGTGCCGGAAGGATCCTATGCCACCGTTGTCGAGAAACTGCGCCCGGGTTCCGGACGCGGCGGCGACATCGTGCATCTGGATGGCCGCGTTCTGGGCCAGCATGACGGCGTCATCCACTACACGATCGGACAGCGCCGCGGCCTCGGTGTGGCCACTGGCGAACCACTCTTTGTCGTCAAGATCGACGCGCCGGCACGCCAGGTCATTGTCGGTCCGCGCGAGGCGTTATTGACCGCAGGCCTGACCATGGAAGAGCTCAACTGGCTAGGCGATGGCACACTCGAAGCCGCCTGCGAACGCGGCGAACCGGTGCTGGTGCGCGTCCGCTCCACGCGGGAGCCGGCGCCCGGACGCCTCGGCTTTGAACGAGGTCAGCCGGCGGTCTGGTTCGATGATCCGGAAGAAGGCGTCGCCCGCGGCCAGGCCAGCGTGCTGTATGATGCCGCCGGCTCGACCCGCATTCTCGGGGGCGGCTTCATCGCTGCGACGATTGCGGCCGACGACCGGTTGCGCGCTTAAGGGAAGACGCGCATCCGAAACATCACCCGATTGTCGGTAAAGGCCTGAACCGGCGACGAACTGTCGAGCATCTCATAATGGCTTTCGAGCCAGAGCGACTTGTTCAGCTTCCAGTTCGCGCCGAGCAGGACATCGACCCGGTCGTCGGTGCGGGTCAGGTTTTCAAACTCATACGTGTTGAAGCCTGCCGCCCCGACCAGGGACAGGCGCGGGGTGATGCCATGTACCAGACGCAGGTCGGCGCCGGTTTCAGTCGCGGCGATGGTGTCCAGCAGGCCAGGATTGATGACGCCGCGGGTGACGCTGGTCTCAAGCGTGGTGGCGCTGGCGAGCAGCCATTGAACCGTCCCGGACACCGTCACATCATCAATGTCGGCAAAGCTCGGATCATCAAATGAATAGCTCAAATAGCCGATCCCGATATCGCCCTGGACATGGTCGCCGAAGGTGAACACCGAGCCGACGCTGAGCGTGGTGCCGGCATGATCCCGGTTGAAGGCATTGAAGAAACCAGGCGGATCGAATGAGGCTTGCGCATGCGTGGCCTCGCCATAGGCCGCGACGGTGTCATTCACGGCATAGGCCAGGCGCAAGCGCCCTTCGACCTCGTCGCGGTCGCGAAAGTCCTGATCCTGGAACAGGTCGCCGGGCACTTCGACATCGTCATGATCGAAGCTGGTGAGATCAAGCTGGGCTTCGGTACGCCACTTGCCGGATTGGTGGGTGAGTCCGAGGCCGGCGGCGAGGCGGCTGTATTCGTTCGGCTCCAGCGAGGTGGCAATATTGGAGAATGCCGTGCGGGCTTCGGTCCGGTCTTCGCTGAGGAAGGCGGCCGACAACCGGGTCGCGCCACCGAGATCGAGATGGCCATCAAGCCCGAGCAGGACATTGGTCCGGCTTTCGTCCGGAAAGTCCGATATTTCCAAGTGATCGACCTGCAACCGCCCGTTCAGGCCGTGCCGCGTCCAGCGCGACTCAAACGCCAGCGCTGGGGCAAACCCAACATGGCTTGCCTGTTCCGAATTGCCGTCCGTCGCGAACAGGTTGGTCGTCAGCCCGGCGGTGAAATCAACGCTGGGCTGGACATAAAAAATCCCGACCGGAAACGGCACCGGATCGGTCAACGGGTCTGATCGCTCATCCGCCGGCACGAAATGGATGCCCGCGAACGGGTCGTCTGGCGTTTCGGCATGCGCCGCCACGAAAATCAGCGTCGCACTCGCAGCACACAGGGCTGCGGTGCGCGCGTGTTGGAAAGTCATAACTCGGTCGTCCACTCTATTAGTCGCTCTTGGCGCGATGATCGGCAGAGTGTGTTGGCAACCGTTTAAGGCGCCTAGTGAAATATTATCCACTTGGGTAAGGGTTTGAAGACAGGCAATTTCCGTCGGCGCGACGCGACCTGTCAGCGAAAACGCCGGTCCGCTTCTTGACGAAACGCGTCGATGATCAGCTCCACCGCAAGCCGCGAATTTGCCCGCGCGAGCAAACTCAGAACCGGATTCTTGAACTCGTAATCAATGAAGCTATGCACCCGCGTATTGCCATCGTCGCGCGGATCGAACTGCCAGCGATTGCGCAAATGCCGGAACGGTCCCCGTGCCAGTTTGACATCAATCCTGCGGGCAACCGGGTCAGCATGGACATAAGTCGCAAAGCGTTCATCAAAGCCTTTGAAATGCACCTCGGCCGTGCCGAGACAGCTATACTGGCCGTCTGCATCACCCTTTTCCTCAGACACGCCAACGGCGCGGATCCAGCGGATGAATTCCGGATAGCGGCGAATGTCCCGCACCAGTTCGTACAGGTTGTCCGCGCTGTGCGGGATCAGCACCTGTTCTGAGACTTTAGGCATCCGGACCGAGCTGGGCGTCGCGGGCGGCGCGCAGGCGGGCAAAATCCTCACCCGCATGATAGCTCGAGCGGGTCAGCGGCGACGCCGACACCATCAGGAAGCCTTTCGAGCGGGCAATCTCTTCATATGCCTCGAACTCTTCCGGGCTGACATAGCGGTCAACCGCGGCGTGCTTGCGCGTCGGCTGCAAATATTGGCCAATGGTCAGGAAATCGATGCCGGCAGAGCGCATATCGTCCATCACCTGCATCACTTCTTCCTTGCTTTCACCGAGGCCAACCATCAGGCCGGATTTGGTAAATTGCGACGGATCGCGCTGTTTGACTTTTTCCAGCAGGCGCAGCGAATGGAAGTAGCGCGCGCCCGGGCGGATCGACAGATACAGACGCGGCACGGTTTCCAGATTGTGGTTGAACACATCCGGTCGGGCATCAATGACTTTGGCTTCCCAACCATCCTTGCGCAGGAAATCGGGGGTCAGGATCTCGATCGTGGTCCCCGGCGAAGCCGCGCGAATGGCCTCGATGGTGCGAACAAAGTGAATGGCACCGCCATCTTCCAGGTCGTCGCGGTCAACGGACGTGATGACGACGTGCTCGAGGCCCATTTCGGCAACCGCCAGTCCAACCCGTCGGGGTTCATCTTCATCCAGCGGGGCTGGTTTGCCGGTGATCACATTGCAGAACGAACACGCGCGCGTGCAGGTATCGCCCATGATCATCATGGTCGCGTGCTTCTTGTCCCAGCATTCCCCAATATTCGGGCACCCGGCTTCTTCGCAAACCGTGACCAGTCCCTTCGACTTCACGATCTCGCGCGTCTCGGCATAGCCTTTTGACGTCGGCGCCTTGACCCGGATCCAGTCGGGCTTGCGCAAGAGCGGCGTATCCGGGCGATTTCGCTTCTCTGGGTGCCGATATTGCTGTTTCTTATCAATCAAAGTGACCATCGCCCTTAAATGGAGCGGAACGGCAAAAACTGCAAGCTGCAGCGGGACATAGCTGGCTTGCTGATCAGTCAGAACAGCACCTGAGACTTGCACTCTTCACTGACTGTGACACTTTGTTGCAAAAGATTAAGCGTCCGGACCAATGAATACGATGACTGAGACAACGATCCCTGCTCCCCTGCCCTGGCGCGCCAATCGCGCCAATACTGACATCTTTTCCGCCATTGTCAGGGCGGCCAGGGAATTTGGCGGCAAGACCGTCGCCATTGTCGACGGCGACGGCACGGAGGTCGATTACAAGACAGTCCTGCGCGGGGCCTTCGCGCTTGGCTCTGCCCTCGGCAAGAAATTCAAGAAAGACGAAACCGTCGGCATCATGCTGCCCACAGGTGCTGGCGCCGTGATCGCCTTTTGCGCGGTCCTCGCCTCCGGTCGCCTGCCCGCCATGCTCAACTTCACCGCCGGCGCCGCGAACATCAAATCCGCGATGAAAGCCGCCAAGATCACCAAGATCGTGACGGCGCACAAATTCGTTGAGCTGGGCGGTCTCGAACCGTTGATCGCTGACCTCGATGACGTCTCTGAGTTCATCTATCTCGAAGACGTCCGCGAAGCGCTCGGCCTGATGGACAAGGTTGCAGGCGGGCTCGGTCCGATTTTCCCAGGCCTGTTCCACCGCCGTCAAAACCACAAGAAACCCGGCGTCGTCCTGTTCACGTCGGGCACGGAAGGCGAACCCAAGGGCGTGGTCCTGTCGCACCACAATATCATCTCCAATGTCGAACAGGTGCGTTCACATATCGGGCTCGATCCGAAAACAGACCGCGTGTTCAACCCATTGCCGACGTTCCATTGCTTCGGCCTGACCGTGGGCGCCGTGTTGCCGCTCATCGCCGGCGTCCGCGCCGTGTTCCATCCCAGCCCCTTGCAACCAAGAGAAATCGCCACGCGCCTTGAAGAAACCGAGTCGACCATCCTGCTCGCCACCGACACGTTCATTGGCCAGTATGCGCGCGTCGCGAAAGAAGGCGCGCTTGACAGGGTACGCCTCGCCGTCTGCGGGGCTGAGCGCGTCAAGGACGAAACCCGCGCCTTCGTGCGCAAGAAGTTCAATATCGAAATCCTCGAAGGCTATGGCGCCACAGAAGCCGCCCCGGTCGTTGCCGCCAACCAGATGGAATTCAACAAGCCTGGCACGGTCGGACGCCTGATGGCTGACATGGAGTATGAGCTCCTCCCGGTCGAAGGCATTGAGGAAGGCGGCAAGCTGCGCATTCGCGGCCCCAATATCATGATGGGTTACATGCGCTCATCCGCCCCTGGCGTGATCGAGCCGCCACAAGATGGGTGGCACGACACAGGCGACATCTGTGTGATGGACGAGGACGATTGCATCCGGATCATGGGCCGCGTGAAACGGTTCGCGAAGATTGGCGGCGAAATGGTCTCGCTCGCCGTGGTCGAAAACTGTGCCAGCGCGATCTGGCCAGATGAGATGCACGCCGCCGCGGCCATCCCGGACCCGCGCAAGGGCGAACAAGTGGTCCTGCTGACCACGGCCGCCGATGCTGACCGCGGCGCGCTGCTGGCCTGGTGTCAGTCTCATGGCGTCTCGGAACTGTCCGTGCCGAAGAAAGTCTTCCATGTGGACGAGATTCCGGTCCTCGGCACCGGCAAGACCGATTATGGATCGGTCGGGAAAATGGTCACCAGCCTGACTGAACCCGCCTAGAGCCGGGCCTCGCAACTCCAGCCATCGAACGCCGGCTCAACGCCTGCGGGCAATTCCCTGATCAGCGTCGCATAGTCGAGATCGACATGCAGATTGGTCAGGACCGCTCGCTTCGGCTTGAGCTGCGCAATCCAGTCCAGCGTCTGCTCCAGGTGCGCATGCGACGGGTGCGGGGTGTAGCGCAGCGCATCAATGATCAGGACATCGAGCCCGTCCAACGCGGCCAAAGTCCGGTCAGGCAAACCATTCAGGTCGTTGCAATAAGCCAGATCGCCAAAGCGAAAGCCCAGCGAACGAATGCGTCCGTGCTCCTGATCCAGCGGCAGGCAATCTACAGGACCACCCGGACCGTCCAATCGTATCGGCGTGTAGGCGGAGATCAGCGGCTGCAAATCGATGATTGGAGGATAGCCACCCTGCCCTTCAAAGGCGTAGCGAAACTTGTCGAACAAGGTCGCATGCGTGGCCGCGTCCAAATATGCTTTCACCTGCGCGCGATTGCGAATGGCCAGCGCGCGGACATCGTCGATACCATGTGTCTGGTCGGCATGATCATGCGTGAACAGTATGGCATCGAGCCTCTGGACGCGCGCGTCCAGGAGCTGCTCGCGAAGATCCGGCGACGTGTCGATCAGGATGCTCGTCTTCTGAGCGTCCTCATCACCTTGCCAGACCTCAACCAGCGCCGAGCAGCGGCGACGCCGGTTTTTCGGCTCGTCAGGATCACACGCGCCCCAGTCGCCACCCACGCGCGGAACGCCGCCGGAAGATCCGGTCCCCAGGAGCGTGAACTTGAGCGTTCGGTCGGTCATGAGATCTTGTTGAACAGGCGCAGCGCATTGGCTTCGCACATCTCGCCGACAGCGTCGCGGGTCAGGTCGTGCAGGTCAGCCAGCGCGTCAGCAACATAAGGCAGATAGGCAGGCTCATTTCGCCGGCCACGATACGGCATCGGAGTCAGGTACGGGCAGTCAGTCTCCAGGATCACGCGATCAAGCGGCACATCCTTGATCACGGCGCGCACGTCTTTTGCGCTCTTGAAAGACAGAATGCCTGACACTGACACATAAGCGCCGAGGGCCAGGCCGCGCTGACAGAGATCGGCACCGCCAGTATAGCAATGCAGCAGGATCTGGAACGCGCCCTTGGCATGTTCTTCCTCGAGAATGCTGGCCGTCAATTCATCGGCTTCACGTGTGTGCACGATCAACGGCAAGCCGGTTTCACGTGCTGCTGCGATATGGGTTCGAAAGCTGGCGACCTGCTCGGCTTCGGGGCTATAGCCATAGTGTAGATCCAGGCCGGTTTCGCCGATCGCGACGACCTTGTCGTCGGCAGCGCGATCGATCAGGTCCTGCGCCGTGGTGTCGGTGAAATCCTTGGCGTGATGCGGGTGCGTGCCGACACTGCACCAGATGTCGGAATGCTGATCGGCAATGGCTTTCACTCGCGGAAAACTGTCGAGACGCTCACAGATGGCCAGCATCCGCGCGATTCCGGCTGTGCGGGCGCGGTCCAGGACCTCGGTCAGGTCATCCTCATACACTTCAGCGTGCAGGTTTACGTGCGTATCAAACATGGGCTCAGGCGCTTACAGCCTTCACACCATCTTGCAAGGTCGCAAACAGTTTCGTTGCGGTTTGCAAGGGGGTCAGATTCAGCTCCTCAGCGGTGGCCCGCACCTCGTGCATGGCGAGCCAGGTGGACGACAGACCCGCATCCGACTCCGCCTTTTCCGCAACCCAGGCAAGCAGCGTGTCTTCAAACGCCCGGAGCGCGCCTTCATCGACCACCGCCGCGCTCAAGGCCGCAGACACGACGCCGCCGGTGGGTTTGCGCACATTGCGCAACATCGCCTTGGCCGTCTGCACCGCTTTCGCGCCGCCGGTCTGCGCCAGCTCCAGTCCGTATCCGGGACGTCCTTGCGCCAGCTCGGCAGCCAGTGTGGTTTCGCCGTCCTGCTGCTTGAGGACGGCCTTGGTGTCGTCATCGGACAGCGGATACAGTCGCAAGACCTGGCAGCGCGACCTGATCGTCGGCAGGATCGGCTGCGTGCCATGAGAGATCAGGATGAGCAGTGCGTTTGTCGGCGGCTCTTCCAGCGTTTTCAGCAAGGCATTCATGCCAGAGACGTTCATTTCATCAAGCGCATCAATGACACCGACGCGCCACCCCGCCATCGCCGGGCGCAGCGCAAAAAACTTGTTCAGATCGCGGATCTGGTCGACGGTAATGTCCTGCCGCAATTTGCCCTTTTCATTGAGCTCGCGCTGGACCCATTTCAGATCCGGGTGCCCGCCCGACAGGATCAGCTGCATGGTCTTGTCATCGGCGGGTGCAGAGGGAGCATCGGCTCCCAGCATCCAGCCGGCGATGCGGCGGGCAAAAATCGACTTGCCGATACCGGAGGGGCCCTGGAAAATCCATCCGTGATGCAGGCGTCCGGACGCCTTGGCGCGTTCGAACTTGTCAGACGCGGCGGTGTGACCAATCAGCGGAAAGGCTTCGCTCATGACGCCGCCAATCTGATGTCGATCGCCTCCAAAGCGTGCGCAAGTACCTGTTCGGGTATGTGTCGCGCATCGATCAGGACGCAGCGCTCAGGCTCTGCTTCGGCGATTTCGAGAAAGGCTTCCCGGATCCGGGTGTGGAAGGCAAAATCCTTTTGCTCAAACACGTCGCTGACATTGCGTTCCTGCCGCCGCGCCGCAAGATCTTCGGGCGCCGCATCGAGGATCAGGGTCAAGTCCGGCCGGGTCTCGCCCACCACGATCTGTTCGATCTGCAAGACGGTGTCCAGGTCGACGCCATCAATGCGTTGATAGGCGCGGGTCGAATCCGCAAACCGGTCACACAGGACCCAGGCGCCGCGTGCCAGCGCCGGTCGGATCAGCTTGGCCAGGTGGTCTTCCCGCGAGGCGTTCATCAGCAAGGCGTGCGCGATCGGCGTCCAGGCGTGCCCTTCCGGCGGGGTCAGGGCGAGCGCACGCACGGCCTCTGCCAGCGGCGTGCCGCCAGGTTCGCGCGTGACAATGACCTCGACGCCGCGCGCCGTCAGCGCCGCCTCCAGTCCTTTGATGAGTGTTGATTTTCCGGTTCCTTCGCCGCCTTCCAGCGTGATGAACCGCCCCAGCTCCGTCACGGCTCTATGCGCCTCCGTCCAACATCCGGCTGAGGCCTTCGATGGCTCGTCCGACAAAGCCCAACCGCGAGACATCTTCGGCTGCCACGAGCGGCAATTCGATCGGATCCTTGCCTTCAATCGTCACCACCAGGGTCGCAATCTGGTCGCCAGCCGCGATCGGGGCTTCGATCAGACGGTCATGCACCACTTCGGTCTTGCCCTTGGCGAAAGCGCGCTTGTGAGCGGTGACATCTACGCTTTCAGCCAGTTGCACACCGACGGTGCGCCGCTCGCCCATCCACACATCAAGCTCGGCCAGGCGGGCATCGCCGGTTTCGATCGTGCGGGTTTCGAAGGCGGTGAACGCCATCCGCATCAACCGTTCGGCCTCTTGGGCGCGGGCCTGCTTGCTCGGCATCCCATTCAGCACGATGATCCGGCGCTTGCCGTCTCGCACCGCGGATCCGGTCAGGCCATAACCCGAGGCGCTGAGATGACCGGTCTTCAGTCCGTCGGCGCCATCCATGGTGCCAAGCAACGGATTGCGATTGGCCTGGGTATACTCACCCCAGGTATATTCCGGGTCATCATACCAGTCATAATATTGTGGATAGTTCTCAATCGTAAGCCGCGCCAACGCCGCCAAATCTGCCGCCGATACGACATGGCCTTCGCCTTCGAGGCCGGTGGAATTGACGAAATTGACGCTGGTCAGACCGAGCTCATGTGCGCGGTCGGTCATTTGCTGCGCAAAGGCTTCTTCAGACCCGGCAATGCCTTCCGCCAAAACGATGCAGGCATCATTGCCCGACATGATGATGACGCCATGAAGCAGTTCTTCGACCGTCGGTCGTTCATTCGGACGCAAGCCCATGGTCGAGGTGCCGGATGGAAACCCGCCGCGGCGCCAGGCGTCGGCGCTGACGGTCATCTGATCTTCAAGCGTAATCTCGCCCTGGTCGATCAGGTCGAAGACGAAATAGGCCGTCATCATCTTGGTCATCGACGCCGGAATCATCGGTGTCTCGCCTTGCTTTGACCACAGGATCTCACCGCTTTCATGATCCATGATCACAGCATAATCCGCGTCCGTCCCGATGATTTGCGCCTGCGCCGCCAGGGGCGCCAGGCAGATGGATGACAGAACCAGAAGACGTCGCCATATGGACATAGAATTTTCCCTTCGACACAAAGAAAGAGGCCCTTTTTCTGGGGAAGAAAAAGGGCCAGTTCGTGGCGAAGGTCAATCTTTACAGAGGACAGACCTATCGGGTGGTTAGAAAGCCATCGACAATGCCGGCACGGGACAGCTGGTTGCGCTGTACTTCTGCCGCCTGCGTGGAGTGGAACGGGCCAATCAGGACTCGGAAATAGTCACTGCCATTGACCCGCGCCTCTTCGATCCGGACGGCCAGCCCGCGATCCAGCGCCGACGTCAGGTTCTGGGCATTGGCGATATCCGCGAAGGCCCCGGCCTGGATAAAGATGTTGCCGCTCGCAAGCGGGGCTGATGCCTGGACCGGTGTCACCGGCTCGGGTGTGTCAAAGGCCGGCGCGCCATAGTCTGCGACAGAGACGGTTGGCAGCGGTTCTGCGACGACCGGCGTCTGGACCGGAGGCAGAGACTCGTCTTCAACCGCGTTCGAGGCAAACGATGCCGCATTGGTCTTGACCGGGGCTGGCCCGAGGTAGCGAACGCGGACATTCGCAGTGCCTTGTCCGGGCATTCCCAGGACATTGCCCGCCCGCGGCGACAGTTCGAGGATGCGCTTACCGTCAAATGGCCCGCGATCGTTGACGCGAACGACAACTTCGCGGCCATTGTCCTCATTGATCACCTGAACCAGGCTTGGCAGCGGAAGGCTCGGATGCGCGGCGGTCATCGCCGCTTCGTCGAAAATCTCGCCATTCGCAGTCGGCGCGCCGTCAAACCCATCGGTATAGATGCTCGCCTTGCCGCGTTCTTCACCGACCGGCGCATCACGGTTCACTTTCACACGGCTGAGCGTCAGCGGCTTGCCGGTGCTGACAGGCCGTTGGGTCTGCAGTGACGCGATTCGAATCGGCTGCGACGGCGCCGCGGCCGGCTCCGAGGATGGCATCGCAGACTTTACAATCGGCTTGGCCAGAGAGGTGCCCACATCCAGGGCGCCGCCCGCGAGTTCAGAACCGACAAACTTGGTTGCCGGCGCAGCGTTCAGGACCAGTTTTCCGGACGACGTCGCTGCGCTCGGCGCGACCGAACCGGCCACGTCAACAGCGGTTGACGGCGCTGAAGCGGCCACTTCACCCGGGTATCGGAACTCGACACGACCATCTGTGTTCAGCCGGGCATCAACTGTCTGTGCGAGTTGGGGCTGCGTTGCCTGCATCTGGCTTTGCAACAGTTCAGGCGAAGGCTGGAACGAAGACTGTCCGGCGTACTTGATCGGCGCACCGCGTCGCTGCGCCTGCGCGACTCCGGAAAACGCGAGTGTGGATATGGCGGTGCCAGAAAGCACCAATAACAGTGCGCGGGAGACTGTCGTCTTCATCTCTAACCTCATTCTGCGGTCCCAATCCGAAACGGTTGGGCAGAGCATTCAGCTCTTTCTCGATGATCAGACGTTTACCATACCAACCTGCATGTATGGTGAATGGGAACAAAAACTTGCACGTCCTTCGAGTAAGATCTGATTAACCAAGAAGCGGCGGAATGCAGGCAATTTCATGACAGGCCTTGCATTCTTGTCCGGACTGTTGAAAAGGAAGCGTCCTGCTGCGGAGGAGTGGCAGAGTGGTTGAATGCGGCGGTCTTGAAAACCGTTGAGCGTGCGAGCGTTCCGGGGGTTCGAATCCCTCCTCCTCCGCCATAACGCACTGATTTCATTACATTTTCAAAAAATTCTTACGCCTAACTGCATTTTTTCTTACGTCTTGCGTTTCCTTCGATGGCTATTGAAGATTAGAGACGTATTGCGCGCGCGAATGCTATTCTTGTCATCGTTACAACTATCCCTTTTCTGCCTATAGAAAAATTCTATAGAAGAATAAATCTACGACTACTGTAAACTATACAAGTATTCGCTTGCCCTTAGACGCGATCTCTGATTCTTCTACGGCGTCGGGGCGTTTCCGTTAGGTGGGGCCGTCTCATAACCGTAAGGCGGGACGATGGGCATCAAGGGTGCACAAAAATCAATGACACTAACCGCAGGGCTTCAGCGCTCGCTGCGCGGCTCTGTTGTCGTTTCCAGATCTCTATCGCTGCCTTCATCCAATCACGAGGCAAGCGATGAAAATCAGATCCGATGACCTAGAGTATCTCCACCCAACCTACTCGCGCTATATGAAGACGCACGACTTCATAGCGACGTCCTTTCTCGGTGAGGAAGACGTCAAAGAACGCGCTGTCGAACTCGACTTTCTAATCGTCCCCGAGTCGATGGCGCACGGATTCAAGGGCGAGCGAACCGGGGCCTTTATCCTGCGCGATCTCTACGCAGAGGCAAACGCCTATATTAAGCGCAGCCGATATCCGGAAGTCGGGATAGCGAACGTTCTGATCGCGACCGGCAAGGCCTTTTCACGTGAGCCGCAGATCAAAGGCGATGAGATCAAGCCGATTCTCGACAGCCTCTTTGCCGATGGAACCGACTTCGAAACTGGCGTGACGAACGTTCTCGATTGCTATCTCAAGTTTGGTGGCGGCGGCTTGTTCGTCAATCCGAACCCATCTGGCGAGGCGGTAATCCACCACTACCCGGCGAACGGCATCGTCAATTGGAACCATAGAGACGGCAAGCTTAAAGTCGTTGTCTGTGAAGATGACGGGCCGAATGAAAGCGCCTTCAACCAAGAACAGCAAAAGCAGCGCCTTATCCTCGGGATAGATGATGACACGGGCAATTACTTCTCAGAGCGCTGGAGCCTAGAACACACGCATGACGACAAGGGCAATTCGACCGGCTCGGAATGGGTGCTTGTCGGCGAGCGCGTTCAGATCAGCAAGCAGCTTAAGGCGCTCGGGCATATCCCGTTTTTCAGCATTGGTGGCTGGCACTATAAGCAGCCGATTTTCCTACCCTTGCTGCGCACCGCAGCGGCCTATTTCGCCGCATCGGCAGAGTACGCACATAATATGTGGTGGAGTGCGAACGCGCAGGCTTACATCAATTTTGATGATGATGGCGGTTGGTTCGGTCAGGACGACTACTCCGCTGCTGGCATTGGAGACGATGCGGGCGGCGCTGGCGAGGCTGACGCGCCAGAGATCGCGTGGGGCGCTTCTACGCCGCTTCTGCTTAGAAAAGGCACTGTTGGTTACGTATCGGCCCCGTCAGGCGCGCTAGGCGCTCAGGAGAAGCGTCTAGAGCGTCTTACGCAGGAGATGGCAGGTCTCGGGGCTCGCGCCTTCAAACCAATGTCGCACGCAAACCAGACTGCCGAGACAGAGCGCCTACAGCAAGCGTCCGAAGGCTCTATGATCGCAACGGCGATGCGCGACGTCGCTAAGGCGATCACGCTCGCTGTTCGAGAGGCGGCAGAGTGGCGCGGGATTAAAGATGCGCAGGACTTCGTGTTTCGCTTCAACCCGTCGATTCACTTCCAGCCGCTTACGCTTGGTGACGTCTCTTACCTGAGTTCCCTCCACGCAGAAGGCTACATCACGAAACGCCACGTCCGCGACGGCCTGCGCAAAGTCCACATCATTGGCGCTGACGAGACTGACGAACAGATCGAGCGCCAGATCGAAGAGGAAGGCCCGCTAGGCGGAGGTTTCGGCGATGACACCTTCGATCCGGGCGATCCCGACTCAAACGTCATCGATTTCGACTTAGGCGCGGGCGTCAATGACGACGACTTGGACGACGACACGGCGAACGCCTGATCAATTTAAATCCATAGAGGAGAATAGAGCATGGAAAAGTATCTACTGGACGACGACGGCACACCGCTGCTGGATGAGAGTGGGAACAAGATTCTCAACCCGGAATGGCTCGCTGCGAACCCGGACTATACGCCTGCTGCCGACGAGGCTGGCGACAACTACGGCGGCTTCGTTCCGGACGCCGAAACGATGGCTTGGCACAATGATCAAGTTGCTGGCCTAAAAAAGGCTCAGTCAAAGGCGCTGACCACTAACGCTAAAAACCGGCAGCGCGCAGAGGCGGCAGAGGCGCGTGTCGCAGAGCTGGAAGCCGAGAACGAACGCCTGCGGGCCAGCGGCGGCAACGACGACGAGGCGGTTAAAGCCCGCATCGACGCAGAGGTGAAAAGCCGCGTCAAAGTCATGGAAGGCGAACGCGATGCCGCTCGCTCCGAAGTCGCTACGCTCAAAGGCGAGCTGAGCAAGTATCGCTATGAGGGGCGGATCGAACGCGCCGCGCTTGGCGTTGTTCATCCTGAACAGTCATTCGCAGCAATGGCCACCCTCAAGTCGCTGATCAAAGAAGACGAGTCCGGCGACATCACCTGCTACGACACTGACGGCACGATTGCGATGAGCAACCAAGGCGACCCGCTCGACATCGAAGAGTTTGTCACCGACGTGTTCCGCAAGCGCTTCCCTACCCTCTGCCAGACAGACGCAGGAGCGCCAGCAAACGGCAATAACGGGGCTCCGACGACGCCTAAGGGCAAGAACCCGTTCGCTAAGGAATCGATCAACCGCACTATTCAAGCGCAGATCATCAAAAACGATCCGGCGCGGGCTAAGACACTGATGAAGCAGGCCGGGTACGACGAGCGCAAAATGAACCGGATGCTCGCGGCCTAGCCACAGCTTTCTAGCCTATCCACAAGCGGCGGCCTTCAAGACGAGGGCCGCCGTTCGTATGTCTGCCGTTCACAACGAACGGCGTAGCCATGTTTTTTAAGACGACGAACGCAGCGAACGGCAAAGGCCTGCTTATCAACGCTGACCATATCGACCAGATCGAACCGACGAACCGGGGCGTTAAGATCACATTTGAGAGCGGGAAAACCGCAGAGACCAGCGCGGACTTCAACAAGCTCGAAAACATGCTTGGCGCTGTCGTCGTTCCTGACGGGGCATTTCCTGATTAGGACTTGTCGCCAGCCGCCTCTAGTAACGCCTCTAGATCGCGCTCCAGAGCGCGCATGTCCTTTGAGAGCCTAGCGGTTGCTATTCGCACTGAGCGGGCTTCGTCTTCGACGGTTCTAAAGCGCTTCCAAATCCAGACAGGGGCGACGGGGCTCGCTTGTCATTCTTCCGCGCCTTCGCAAATTGGAAGTTGGGGCGCGGGGACGCATTGCGCGGCGTCGATCTCTTCGGCGCGCCAGCCAATATCGATGAGATACTGCTCGAACATTGGCAGCAGTCCAAGATCGCCTAGGCCCACCTGCAACAAGACGTCGAGAGCGGGCATTGCTGCCAAGGAAACACCAGCCATGGACAAGCTCCAGACTAAGAAACGCGACAGAGGGTTTAAGTGTTCCGCGCGCCCGAATTTATGCGCCGCGACATTGCGTGCGGCGTCACGCACCGCTGTGGATTCTGCGCTCTCATGATACATTATCTGCACCGCAGAATTGTAAAACGAAATGAAACTCTCCTGCGTCTCATTCACGCCGTCAGAGTTCCCCTCCCGTGCTTGCGTCGTCACATTATTCAAATGCAGCCTAAGTGCATCGGGTTGGCGCATGGCTTGCGGATCAATCCCAGCAAGGATTGGTCCCGGCTGGTTAACGCGAAGCACCTTTTCCCTTGTTTCGATTTCGCAGTTCATGGACATGGCGATAATCAATCTGATTGCAGCAGGCTCAAATTGCCGAGCAAACACCAAGTCTAATTTGTGTTCTCGGCTCGCATGTGGCTCAACTAGAAGATCGTTTATAATGCCCGTGCGGTTGAACTCGTCTATCGCTTCGGTGTCGGAATGATTGCGTTTGCTGAGAGATGGGCAACGCAAAATGTATATCAGTAACGATGCGCCGATAATCAGCCCACCATAGTAGACCATGCGAAGCTTCCATTCCGAGGAAAACAACAGGTGCGATGAGCCCAACGCTCCGGTGAAATCGAACAATTTGCCAAACGCGCCGTCGAAAGCATCGCCAAACAAAATAATGTATCCCGCCATGGGTACGGTTGCCGCAATTCTCACCAAGGGTGATCGAACCAAAAAGCTCGCGTGACTCCATTTGAACGGCCAAATCGCGATTCCGAGTTTCAGCCACCAGCTAGCGTTGGAGTCCTTCGAATCAGGCATCGGCCATGCCAGCTTCGACGTTTTCGTGGAATACGTCCCGCAGGCCCTTCAATTCCAATGTGAGCAGCAAGAAGATCGTGACGAAACTCGGCACGGGTTTGTTGTCTCTTGCGGCTCTATAGAACCAGTTGGCAGCAACGGTTTTGCTGATCGGCTTTTTGGTCAGCTCGCTGATGCTCTCCCGCAAATCAGTGTGCGAAAGGCCTAAGATTTTCATGGCCAGTCTGGCCTCTTCGTTCGTCATATGGCGACTTTTACAGGTCTCGCGACTGTTCGTCAATTGACATGCGATTCCGGGCATTGATAATAAAGTTCGTCATTTGCTGAACTTTTCGCTGCTGTTCCTCTTTTGACGAACTATATTGGAATCATGGAAGCGACGAATCAGGTCCGGCTCTATCAATTGCATTGACTATTAGGCCGGTTCGCGGCGCATTTGCAGACGACGAAGGGGGACATCATGAGAAGCTTATTCTTCACGGCGGGCACCATCGCCGGAATAATCGGCGGGTACTATCTCGTAGGGTACATGCTCACCGACCTAGAAGACTATAACGGACGCTACAGCGCGTTGCGCCCGATCTTACCAATCGTGGCTTGGGTGATGGCACCAATACTAGGAGCCGCATTCGGCTTCCTCGCGACCTCATCGCTTTGGAACTTGTTCATTGGGGGCCTCGGTTCGTCTGATGAGCTAACGCGAGCGAATAGAATTGCGGCAGAGACACAGAATGCACCTGCAAATCTCTCGACACGTTGCAAACTGATGAGTCGCGGCGAGACGTTCACCATCGAAGTGTTCTTTGAGGCAAAGAGCTTGGACAGCCCCATAACTTTCTACGCCGTCGTCACCGACAACGAAGGGCGATGGGAATTTCCGGCTCAGTACATCAATAAGGGTGGCGGACGTATCGACTGGATGCCTGAGAATCCGAACGATACGTCCTGTGAACTGATGGTCTTCACTGACTATGAAGTGGACGGAAACCCTTACGCCACCTATCGCGGACGCATCTGGCAAGGGGTGCCATGGGACGACTGGCCGGACCCTACGGGCGGCCTTAGTGACGAAGACTTGCTCATCTGAGGGGACACGACATGATTAGAACACTGACAAGCTTATCGGCCTTGGCGCTCGCCGCTACCGGACTAGCCCAGACGGCAGCGTCAGAGGTGTACGTAAGCAAGAATGATCGCATCGTTATCAACGGCGAGATCAAGGAAGGTGACTTTGACGATTTTCGCTTCTACGCCGCGCTTATGACCTACGAAGATGAGCCGGTTATCATTCAGCTCAATTCGCCGGGTGGCAATGTCGGGGAAGCGATGAAGATCGCTCGCCTAACCAATGAGCTTTGGGGCTATACCGCCGTGGATTTCCTGACTGGCAATGACACCGTTTGCGACAGCGCGTGCGTCTTGATCTTTTTGTCGGGTGGAACGCGAAGCTATTCGCATGTCCGCAACTACGAGAACGGCAATCTCGTGAGTGAGTTTTACTCTATGGGGCTGCACCGTCCGAAGTTCGACGTTGAGATGAACGCTGCTCTCTCGCCCGCAGAGGCAAAGGCCGCTTACGCGGAGCTTGAACAAGCCTATCGCGATATGCTGTTCGAGTTTGGCGCGTCTGACTCGTTCGTGCAGCGAATCTTCCGCACCCCGTCGCACCGCATGGACCGGATTAGTGAAGACGAGCTGTATGAGTATTTCCCGAAGGAAGCACCTTGGCTGGACGAATACCGAGCCGCTCGCTGCGGAGAATGGACGGATGCTGACAGGGCAATCGTGTTCGAAGACAGCGAAGCCTTTAAACGCCGTGAGCGCCTCATGAAATGCGTTCGCGAAATGACCATCGCCAATCAGCGCGAAGTGCTGGCCGATGACCTGAAAATCATCGCCGACATATACGAGGCAGAGCAATGAGACCCCTGATTGCAATCGCGGCCTTAGCGCTGCTTGGAGCACCTGCAACCGCTCAATCTACCACTGACCAGCTGCTACAGGAGTTTGAAACCGGCACAGTGTCGGCAGATTGTGAAAATAACGTCCTAATCGCGTTCAAGCAGCACCTTTTGTATGCGCGCCCCGGCGAACCAATGCAGAGAATAGCGCGTCGGCATCTGGCAGCAGAGCGCGAAGCCCTGTTGAAGTCGGCGGCCGTCCGAGCCAATGCGCGGACGCCGGAGAAGGTTCAGCTGTTCATAGATTATTGGTCAGCCGAGTTGCCGGACCCGAACACCAATTTGAAGTTCTACCGCACCCGCGATTTCACCGGGTGTGAAGGCGGTGTCTCGTGAATCTGATACTCGGAACCGCTAGCGACGGATGGGGCCGCACGCGCATGGTCCTAGTCGGCCTGTTCGCACTGATCAGTGTCGGCCCATGGGTTGCGTTTCGAGCATCGCCGTTGCCGCCCTGAAAAGCCTATGAGCTTACGACTGCACTTTTTGCGCGTTTCGCGCATTTAGCAATTGACGGTTACACAAATCACCGGCAAGATTCCTACATTGGCACCCAGTGTAGTTGAAGCGCCCCCAACCCGGGCGTTTTTTTGTGCGCAAAATTCATTTTCAGATCTCGCTGCGCCCCGTTTGGTGGCGAAAATCAGCGGGTTAAGCGGGCGGTTCTTCTAGTACTGCAAGCTGGGGTTCCGTCCGCCGCCTTACCATCAGGAGTGTTAGATGTTTGAAGCGTACGAGCGCCTTTACCCAGAACGTGAAGCGATCTCTATTTCCGAGTTCGTGAAGCCAATTGGCGCTAGCGCGAACTGGGTCAGGGCAGAGATCAAGCGCGGAAACCTAAAAGCGATCCGCCGCAGCAAATTGATCTTGATACCAATGTCAGAAGTGCAGAGGTTCTTCTCTGAACGTTACGAACCTAACCCACCTCGCCGATGACACCATTTCCCCACTTGATCGAGTCAGCCCACCGTTTTCGGGCGAACGGGTTGAACATCGTTATTGATGAATTTCTCTGGTATCCGGTCTTGCCCCTAAGCGAAGTCTGCTTTCGGCGTCATGGCGGACCTCATGGTACGTAGATTAGGCCGGGTTCGATAAGATATTGATCTTCGTGCTCGGTGACTTTTGCATGAAACACCAAGTCACTGACCTCGCCTGAAGTCGTAGTGAGGTCCACCAACACCGACCAGTAGCCTTCGTCCCAAACGGAAATAGACGTCTTCCAACTTTCCACGGTCAACGGCCCAATCGGGTCAGGGTAATCCCTCACGTTCTCTCGGCAAATTTCGAGCTGATCTATATCGATCGGACTGATCACAAAACCGTCGATTTGGGGGATTGTCGTTCGCAGAACCAATGCATCCGCTATTTCCTGGAGTGGTAATCTCCAAGCGCTTGGAACAGGTAACTCTTGATCTTTGGTTTTGGAAACTGGGGCGTGATCCATCTAAGATCGTCTAGCCGTTGCGCGAGCTATCTTCAACTCAATGGCTTTTGCGGTCTGCGTCTCCAATCGGCGTCTTAGCGGACATAAAAAAGTCACCAGGCAAGGTGCAAATACCTCCGAACGCGAGGATGAAATATGCGCTGGATCATTCTGAGTGTCGCCCTGATCGCATCGGTCGCGCTTGCCGCTCGTTTCAACGATCTCAGAATGTACGCGAAGTATGAAAACATGGATGCGGTTAGAGCCGACGGAGCGATTGGTCGTGGTTGGATACCTGCTTGGTTGCCGGAGAACGCTATCAACATCCATGAACATCACGACTTAGACACCAGTATTAGAGCGATCAGCTTCACTGTTGATCAGCCAGAAGAATGGCCGTGGCCGATTGAATGCGTTCCGGCTCAAACCGCACCGCGTCCACGCATAAGAACGAAGCTGTTTCCAAGAGCGCCTCATCGGCTCGACGACACACAAGTTTGCGCAGATGTGTTTGCCGCTCGAGATTCTGAAGGCGTCATACATATGTGGTCAAATTCTGGATACTAAATCAGGCGTAATCGCCAGCGGCGTCAAAGCTGTCGTTACAGGACCATTCAATCGTCGGGGTGCATCATTGCGCGAGCCAACAGCGTCGCTTTTTCCCAGCTTATCCCGTTGCGTTGATCCAAATAGAGCTGGTGGGTTGCTTCTTGCAAAATGACCTTTGGTCTTTTGCCCACTGGTCCCCATTCAACGTCACAGGCCAAGGCTTCAAACGGCTCTCCAGGGGAGCTTTCGTCGTAATACGGCATCGTGACTGCTAACCAGCCAAAACTTCCGTCTCCGGATTGGTCGCCGAAGAATGTTTCCACATATCTCTCAAAACTATCTTCGGATTGCGTAACCCACACCCCCCAACAAAACGGGTCCGGCGCACCATGAATCGGAATATCCAGGGTGACTCTAATACAATAAATTGTTTCGCCTTCTCGATCATCTGGTGCAGGCAAAATCACGCAAAGGTCGTCTGAGAGCTTTATGCGCGCATCGCGTTCGGACTCCGGAACATCAAAGAAGTAAGTTGGCTTGGCATAGGCAAAAGAGGGTGAACCTCTGTGAATGTCGCCACAATCGGTACATTCAAACTCAAATGTCTTGGGGTTCCGACCAAGTCCGAACAAGCGTCGCATCATCCATCTATTGTTAGGTTGGTATCCGAATCTTGGTCAACCTCGATAAAATCGTTATGTCCGTGTCAGTGCCAATGAGCATGCTTGTGCTCAGCCTCGAAGACGACAAATGATGTCCTCTTCAATGTCAGATTAGCAGCCCCTTACTCGGTCGCTAAACTAGCTAGAAACGCAAAGTAATCATCGAGAAACTCGCCATTCGACAGAAACCCGTCTGCCTTCGACCAATAATCGGCTAAAACGCACGGAATAACTTCGTTGATCGCTTCGAATGTGCGTCTAAGGCCTCGTAACTTTGCTGTTTCGGAAGTTTGCACATCATACCAAATGTGGCTCACTAGGTCACCCGACACCTCTGCCTTGATATACAGTTCATCCCCGTAACCGAACGCAAGAGGATTTTCGTCTTCGGAATAAAATGGGTTACTCGTCGTGCCCCCGATTGTGAATCTCGAGATTCGTGGAATTATGCCTTCTAGCGCTGTGGCAAGTTGGGTCGTTTTAAGCCCCTCATCGGCAAATGTCGGACTCGGGTGTTTGATCATGTGCATTGCATCCCAACCCAATCCGGACGCGCTGCGATTCTTTTCGGACGCTGCAATGGCTTTATCCATTTCTGAGAACACAGCGTCAGCGGCTGATGCGGCATAAAGATTACGCATGCCTTCGTCATCTTCGTGAATGCTAACTACGATCACCGATGGTTCTCCCCTTCATCGAGCATGATCTCTAAGCGTTTGATTTGGCTTCACGCAATTCTGTGATTTGCGCTCTGTTTCGACGGAGGCTGCTTTCGGCGTCAAAGCAGACGTCATAATCACTCGCCTAGTTGCTCATCGAGGACGGTGTCCTTCGATATGATGCAGCATTTCTTTCGCTTCCGGAGACAGGGATAGCCGGTCTATTGAGAAGCCAATCGCCAACGCAAAAACCAAGGCGGAACCAAAATACTGCTGAGCCAGCAACAAAAGCAAACTCGCCCCTAGTCCCGCAAACGCTAAAACACTCGCTAGTGAGGTCATTTTAACGCGCAACGCTCCATCGCTATGTAACGTCCACCGGCTGGTCAATCCGGACAGCTCCATGCGAGCGTCGAGGCCAAAGTTTCTCTGAGAGTGATGAAGCGTGATCGTAGTAGCGTCTTGGATTGTGTGATTGATCAATGTGGGATGATGGATGGCCATCGAAGGTCGATTCGACGCGGTTTGCTTCAACTGTTCCCAAAATTTGTCTGAAAAGTCGGCGACCTGATGTTTTTTGATTTCGATCATCCACCAACACCCTTGTCCAAGACGGTGCTCAAGTTACCTGATGATCGAACAAACGCAATTCGACGTGTCTGCTTTCGGCGTCTCAGCGGACATTGGCTAACCGGTTCCTTCTTCCATCACCAGAGGTCTTGCTCGTCAACATCGAGTAATTCGAGTTCCTCTAGAGTAACCACGGCATTTCCGCCTGTGACCGGCCGGACTCCAAGCACAGGCCCGTTTTTGGTGCTTTCTGCTTGTATCACTACTACGAGTTCTCCTGGAACGTCGGAATCGATCCAACGCGCAAGTGACGGAAGACGCATATGATAAGGCTCAGACGGTCCATCAATATGGAAAACTGCCCGTCCCGTTTTGACGTCTCCCTCTTCAGCAACTCTGCCCTCTATGGTCGCGATGGAACGCCAAGTCCCGTGTAATATCGGACCCCAAAGACTGTCTGATTTTTCGGAGGACAAATACTGATGTACCGTGCCCCAACATGTTGCGCGACCGGGCTCCCAATTCGAGACTTTGTCGGCCAAATGTTCGTCGATTTCATTCAACTCATCTATTGAAGGAAGTGGCTGGATTTCGTCGGTTTCGATCAAGGTTAGATCAATTTCGGCCAACTCTGATCGCAATTGTGATTCAACGGATTCAACATTGATCGCCCTTACGGCCATGTATCCCACCGCTCCGACAGCATCGGGACTAAGGAACTCACTGGAAGCTTTGATTTTCTCAAAAGTCGCAAGGACTAGATAAGCGTTGCCGGAAAACTTGGACATGCCCTAAGCAGATCACATGCCGCGGATAACAGATCAAGCTAATGTCCGCTTCAATGACCCAAAGGAGACTAAACTAAGTTGCCAACGTCCGCTTCGGGTCAAAAGCGGACATAACCACCTCGACTAAAGCCACTGCAAGGATAGATCTGTGTAGCAGGCGAATATCGTTCGGTCGGAGGATTAAGGCGTCTAACCCACTTTATCGCTTGCTAAACGGCATCGAATACTAGACAGGTGTTGTTCGAACTTTCGCCGGACAATCAGGCTTCGAACGCTGCCAACTCAATTCAAGCAGCGCACGCATCTTAGACAACTCCCAAAAAAGACTCGACCAACCGTGCGCGATTCTGCGTGCGGTAAACACTATGGAGTTATCTATGACCCCTGGAACTGTAAAATTTTTCAATGACCAAAAAGGGTTTGGTTTCATTCAACCCGACAATGGCGGACCAGACATGTTTGTCCATGTGAGCGCGCTGGAGCGATGCGGTATGCGTTCGTTAAGTGAAGGCCAAAAGGTAACTTTCACTACGGCCGTTGATCCCCGCAAAGGTAAAGAAGCGGTCGATCAGATTGCGGACGCCTAGCGAAAAAGCTTAGCGCGAGGTTCTAATTAGGCCTCGCGCCTTTTTCCAATCTCAGTTGGTATACAGTGCGCACCGCGACCAGAACGTTTTAACTCGATCCGTTGGTCTTCGCTTTTTTTGTCGAACGCGCACTCGGGAGCACAGAGTGATGAAGCGCGTGAGCAAAAAACGAGTGACGTTCCATTTCCCATTCGAACTTCACGGCATCAAACATTCATTCTTGCCCGGGGAGTACACGATTGAAACTGAAGAAGTGCCGATCCCTGGTGGCGCAATCATAAATTTCCGTCCGATCGAGACGATACTGATTGCACATCCTCCTGATGGAGAAAGTAGTCCGATCAGTTTTTGGGCGGTTGACCCTGAAGAACTCGACAAGGTGATCGCGAGGGACACCGATCGGTACGTCGCAGCGCAACGTGCAGCTCGAGCAGCGCAGAGCCTCGACGGGGATGACACAGAAAGTGAATGAAATGATGCGGAAACGAACTCACCTATACCGTTTGATTGGCGGCGCGCTTTGCCTCGCCAGTTTCGTCGCCCCTAGCAACGCTCAAGCGCCGGATCAGGCAATACCGGACAACGCATCTGCCAAGACGTATGGAGGAGGTTGGGAGTGCGATCAGGGCTTCCGTGAGGAATACGGTAAGTGCGAGGCGATCATCGTTCCGTTGAACGCGTATCTTAATGATAAGAGTTTTGGCCCGGGCTGGGATTGCCGGAGAGGGTATTTTGCGACCGGTGACACGTGTCGAGAAATCATAGTTCCCGCTAATGCATTTCTGAGAGCAGACGGTCGGCGTTGGGAATGCGAAAGAGGGTTTCGCCGGGACGAGTCGTTGTGCGTTGAGATTGTTGTTCCCCCGAACGCATTTCTGTCCGGAAGTCCTTACGGAGTCGGTTGGGAATGCGCCAGAGGGTTTCGCAAATCCGGAGCGATTTGTGCCAGAATAACGCTTCCGGCGAATGCATTTCTTTCTGATGTGCCGTACGGGCCGGGGTGGGAATGTCTAAGAGGATTTGCAGTCAGAGGGAGCGGTTGTGTGGAAATCGAGGTTCCCGAGAACGGTCATTTGACCGACGCGGGAGATGGTTGGAATTGCGATCCCCCCTTCGAAAAGCGATCCGACAATTGTGAAGCACCAAACTGACGCATCGATAATTTTGGAGTTTCTTCGTTTTTCAATCTCGGGTGACGGGGTTTTCGTCTTTTTCTCGAATTACATAGCGCTCAATGTCTGCTTTGACGCCGAAAGCAGCCGTGCGAACAGAATCATCATTGGTAATAGTGTTCGCGAGCTCCGACGCATTCTTCAGCGTTCCTGTCCCAATATCCACCAGCATCGTAACAACGGTCGATTCGGAAAACGAATTTTGCCGTAGGTCGGAACCCAAACACGATCGCAGCGAGAACAATCGAAAACAACAACGTCCGTAGCAATTTTCGTTTTGTCAGAATTTTCGAACCCATATCACGGCTACTCTCCGGTCAGTGTTTTCTGATTACCCCGATCATCAAGTCAAAACAAAGACCGCTTTGACGCCGGCAGCAGACATCGTACCGAATTTCGTCGCGAATTGGTGACGCGTATTAATTCTGCCACTAGATAGATTGTCGCCATGGCTCGGAGCAGGATCGTTATGAAATCTAAGTCAAAACACTGGTTTGAACTTCAGTCGGGCGGTGCTCAGCTTGGATTTTTCCAATGGATGCCCGTGACGGTGATGGGATGGATTACATGCCTCGGAATCGGAATCGGATGGCTTGGTGGGCCGTACATTCTGAGTGAACACAGTGCTGAGATTGGCGTGATTCCTGGTTTGGTCCTTCTCATTTCTTCCGTTCTATTGATCGTTGTGGCCATCTTGAAAACTAAGCGGGTGAAATTCGACTAACGTCTGCTTTGACGCCGATAGCCGACGATGTCGTTGAATCAATTATCGCCAAGGATTGCTGGCTCCAGACAATCGGTTGAAGTATAAAGCGAATGATCGGAGGAGCGAGAATATGCCGTCAGATTTGCGAGTGGCCGCGGCACTGAGTTTGATGGCGTCTGCGTGCATTTCGACACCACAAATCGGCGATGAGCCTCCACGTTATTCTTGCGGCACCGATCCTTCTGGGTGGCTTATCAGCGAAGCTCCACCGAATGCGGACGATTACAGGCGTCTCGCTGCCGCAAACCCCAACTTCAAAACCGAGCGTGTTCCTGTAGACGATTGGGGATTTCATGAAGAGGAAACTTGGCTGATCAATTCATCCGGGCAGGTCATTCTTTGCTTGGCAGACGGACCTCCGTGGGAAGCCTGGACGACGAGCTTTTGGGAGTTCGCAGCGCCTGACGTTGACTCGGGTCAGCTAGAGATTGCCAGCCAAGCCGCGACTATCGTCGTCGGATAGGGCGCAGAAGCTGATTATCCACCGCCGTTTTCTTTGGCCGTTCTGACGCCGAGAGCGGACGCGCCACACAAATTTCTGGGGATTCGATTCTCTTCGTTCCGATCAAATAATCTTCAAAGACAAATAGACGATTTCATTTGCTTTGCTTAATGATGTGCGGGTGCAATTGATTGCGAATTTGGAAGTAAACAGAATTGTGTGAGGTAGAATGCAGAATACAATCAAGACATTGAGTTATTTCGCCGTCGCGCTCGGCTTGATTTTTCTCGGATTGAGCCAGCGGTATTCGTTTCAGGTGGTCGCCGAAGGAAACCAAGTCGTAAGATTGGACCGGCTCTCCGGAACGGTCGAGCGCTGTATCGTCTCGCGCGCAAGACAATCCAAATGGTGCGAAAAGTACGAGGCCAGCTACATGAAAATGCGATCCTGAGCTTTGCAGTTAGAATAGGAAGCGACAATTTCTTAAATTTATCCCGGAGTTCGAGACCGTGTTGTTACGAGTGTTCATTTTGATAATTTTTGTGTCGTCAGGGCTGGCGGAAGCTCAACCTGCCGACGACACCTCCGGCAATCGCAATTGCTCGATCTACGACGGAACAGAAGCCGTCGTGGAGCGTGCTCTGACACATGTAATCGTATTGGGGGAAATGCATGGAACGAACGAGTCCGTTGACGCGTTCGAACATTTGATTTGCGTGATGCTGGATCGAGGCATGCCGGTTCGCGTGGGATTGGAGGCAACCTGGTCTCAGGGCGCCTCTCTCGATTCTCAATTGCGACTCCCACTCGATATGGATGCGGTGCGGGAAGCAGCGCCAGATATGTGGAGTACGCACGACGGAAGAAGCACTGAAGCCATTCTAAAACTGCTGAACAAGATTGCGGCGTGGAAGTCAAACGGACACGCAGTGTTGGTGTTTGCATTTGACGCCGAAACTCGCGACTGGGTGACCGCCGAAAACCGCTCAGTCGCCAGAGATGCTGCGATGGCAATTCAAGTGGACAAGAACCTCGCCGATTTTGACGGAGCTGTGGTTTTGCTGACTGGCGATTTCCACGCTCGAAAACACGCCTTCGATCAGTTTGGTCAGCACTTCGTGCCGATGGCGTCTAAAATCAAAGAACGTCCGGTCTTTTCGCTCAGAATGCGCTACGGTCCCGGTGAAGCATGGGTGAACGTAAGCGTTGAGCACGAAGATGGCACCGTCGAGGAAAGCATCGGCCCGTTCCAGATGAGTGGCAACGTCGGCGATAATAGCGCTTCGCGAGTGTTCGAAATTACGGAAACTGAGCATGATTATTTCGACGGATACTACTTCACGGGACCGATTACGGCGTCTTCGCCTGCGTTTTCTGATTCTGCGATCAAGCAACTAGAATTTCCCACGGAGATTGACGGTGACCTCGACAAAGGTTGGGAATTTTACGTCATGCGCTTCGATACATGCGTTGCGCAGAAAAAAAGGCATTGCGAAGTTTTCGAGCGCGCAAAAAAAGACACGTACATTGCTCAGCTCCTTGCAGATGTTCGCCTTGAACAGACCACCATCGATGAAATGACAGGACTTACTCAATCAGAGTTTGAAGCAGCGATGAAATGGCAATCGGAGGATAATGACCGTTGGCTCGAAGATCGGATCAATCGAGCTGGGTGGTTCAACATTTCAGACTATGGTGCCGACGCAGACAAAGCGGCCTTTTTTATCGTTCAACACTCAAGCAATATTGAGTTTCAGAAACGGATAGCTGCGTTGTTGGAACCGTTGGCAACATCGGGCGAAACCTCAAAATCGAGCTTCGCTTTTTTATCAGACCGTGTCGCGATTAAAGAGGGACGGCGACAAAAATACGGTTCGCAAGGCGAATGCTCAGAGGACAACGGTTGGCGGCCATTTCCGGTCGCAGAAGGCGATGTCGACGCGAGGCGAGCGCAAATGGGCTTGGAGTCGATGGCTGGCTACTCGTCGCGTATGTCCGCTTTTTGTCCGACGTGAACAGCTACTAGCGCCACAATAAACCGGGATGAGTTTGATCTCCAATGTCGGCTGTGACGCCGATAGCGGACTTTGCTTGAAACTGTTAAACGATCTCTCATGAGCTGGAACCGCGTCGAAACTGTCGAAGCTTTTTGGGACGGACCTCGCCGCGGTTATGCTTTCATGGACGGAACACTAGTATTCTATGATCGCATTTGGAGTGAAGCGGATGGCGCGTATTCTGACCAATTCATCGTGAAGCCGGTTCCTTCGGATTGTTTATTGTTGGTCCGAGAGCTTTGGTCGATCTGGCGGCGATGGGAGGTCGCATTTTCTGCGGGTGAGACCACGAAAGAAACGCATCCTGCACTGCCAGCAGACAAAGAAAGAAATCAAGAGTTACAAGCGATACTTACGCAGGTTGAGGAATCGACTCCCATCGGAACCCAGGAAGTCACTGGTGTCTTCCGTCGCCAGCCTGATGAAGGCGGTACATGGGAAGTTCAGTGGACAGCGTGAAGTCTCCTCCGACGCCGAAAGCGGACGCCGACCAAATTAGGCATCTCTTTTTTGGATGTGGGTATCAACGCTGGCTCAAAATGAAGTACAGAAGCGATGATGAATAGCATTCCACCTCCCAGCCAGATCGAGTTACCAGCCATGCCTGATGGTTGGTATCAAATACGGTATCAAATCTTGATCGACGGCTCCCTAGCTGTGCTCGGTTCGAGCGAAGACCTGAACACAGCATGGAAGAGCGATCGAGAGGGCAAAACCAACGGGTTGTTTCCGCGTTTGTTACCGAAAGCTCTCGGAAAAATATGGGTGATTATTGACGGTTCATTGCACGAACAAGTGACCATGCCATTACGATACTCATTTCCACTCTTTGATCGATTTGATGGCGAACGTTGGTTGCTAGTGAACGCGCGCTCCGATGGAAAAGGCAACGCTCGCGTTTTAAGTAACGACGGAGAAGAACTCAGAACAATGGAGCTCGGTGACGGAATCGAACATGTCCAAATCGACGGTCTCAACCGAATTTGGGTAGGGTGGTTTGATGAAGGCGTATTCGGGAACGATCAATGGCGCATTCCGGATTTGGAATGGCCACCCAGTTCTGCCGGAGTTGCATCCTTCAACGCCGAAGGACAGTTAGTATCGATGGCGAAGATCAAAGGAATAGCTGATTGTTACGCTATGAACGTTTTTGCGGATGAAGTGTGGACATGCACTTATACAGATTTTCCGATCTGGACGTCTAAAGACGGAATCGAGATCACCTGGGATACGAATCTTTGTGGAACCAAAGCTATTGCGGTGGCTAATTCAAACGTTATCGCGGCCGGCGGATATGGGGATGAGGCAGGAAACATAGCGCTATTGAAGTTGCGTCCAGGGGAGAACGCCGAAACAGTGGCTACGTGGGACCTCATGAAGTCTGACTTCCTCGAAGGTGAAATAGAGTGGCTAAGCGGGCGCTCCGATAAGCTTTATGCGTATGACGGTAATTCGCTGCTCATGTGGCGCGTAGCTCAGTTTTTGTAATGTCCGCTTCGACGCCGATAGCGGACGTGCGAACAGAATAATCATTGGTAATAGTGTTCGCCAGCTCCGACGCATTCTTCAACGTTCCTATCCCAATATCCTCCAGCATCGTAACAGCGGTCGATTCGGAAAACGAATTTTGCCGTAGGTTGGAACCCAAACACGATCGCAGCGAAAACAACTAAAAGTAACAGTGTCCGCAGCACTTTTCGTTTTGTCAGAATTTTCGAACCCATATCACGGCTACTCTCCGGTCAGTGTTTTCTGATTACCCCGATCACCAAGTCAAAACAAAGGCCGCTTTGACGCCGAAAGCGGACCTGTCGATCATTGTCATTCGAGAAGCCATGGTCAGTTCACTCCTGATACTCTGGTTTCTGCGTCAGCGCCTTATAGGTCATGCGGCCCGCCAAGTAGCCGCCCGAAATCTGCATCGCGACCATGGCCGCAAACGCCAGCTCTACGGCGATGGGTAGCGTCTCGGTTTCAGCGTCCTGTGCGTTGTAAATGAGGATCACGACGACGCTCCAAAGCGCCCACGCCGCAATCACGCCGCCGACCGCTGCCAGTATCGTCAAAAGCCATCTCACGTATCCAAATCCCCCGCCTTGAAACCGTTATAAGCTTTGAAGTCGGATTGTCATCGGCAGACCAAAACACCTAACGAAGTGCGTCCTACCGGTAGAGGGTTCTAAGCGCTCCCGGCACCCGCTCCGCTTCCTTCTCTGACGAGAAAACACCATAGGCATTACATCAATAAGCTCTACCAACATCGTTATGGTAGAAAGCCCACTCCCGACAGCAGATCGCCACGCCTCATAGTCATCTGCGTAAGTCAGGTTCTTACCGCTCAACAAATCAGCCAGCCACTCAATCGAACGCGCTAACTCATAGCGCAGGCTGTCCAGATAAATCGCTTCGTTCGTCGTCATCTTATTCTCCTTCAAGTGACTCGCTCATCCTAACCGACAGAGCGTGAAGAGACGGCGCACCCGCATTTCATTTCCATCAGCTCTCAATCTCTAAAGGGGAAACGCATGAGCAAACCGGTCAAACTTAACAGCGGTCGCATGGACGGACGGGACAAACTCGCTCCGAGTCCACGCCTCACTAAATCTGGTGCCGTAGACAAGCGCTTCGCTAACAAGTTCTGGAAAGCCCGAGCCTCGCACGGTCGCCCCGCCCTATACGATTGCCCAGAAAAATTATGGGCCGATTGCGTCGAGTATTTCGACTGGGTGGCTGAAAATCCCCTCATCGAAGCCGTCGCTTCAACCTACAAAGGCGAGTCGCGCTTAACGCCGCAGCCAAAGGTGCGAGCTATGACCATTGGTGGGCTCTGCATCTTTCTGCAAATCGCTCCACAGACGTGGGAGAATTATAAGACGCGGACTGATTTTTTAGAGGTCACTTCTCGCGCGGAAGAAATTATCCGCAATCAAAAATTCGCCGCCGCAGCTGCGGACATGCTCAATGCGAACATCATCGCCCGTGATTTGGGGCTCTCGGACAAGAAGGAATTGAAAGCGTCTGTCCTCCCAGTGATCCAAGGCGACGATGAGATCTAGTTTCAGGCTGACGCCTAAGCAGATGGACGGTCGCGAGGTATTGCGCGGCCCTCAGACGCATACGCTGTTCTATGGCGGCTCTCGCTCCGGTAAGACGTTCCTAATCGTCTGGGCTATCGTTAAGCGCGCTGGCCTTACCCCCGACTCTCGTCACCTGATGAGCCGTCTACGCAACGTCGATGCTCGAACGGCGATCATGATGGGGACGTTTCGGGAAGTCATGCGCTTGGCCTATCCGGATCTCGAATATGAGGTGAACAAGCACGACCAGTTTGCGACGTTTCCGAACGGCTCAGAGATATGGTTCTCCGGCTTGGACGATGACGAGCGAGTCGAGAAAATCCTCGGTAAGGAATATGCGACGATTGCCCTTAACGAGGTTAGTCAGCTTAGCTTCGAGACGGTAGAGACGGTCAGGACGCGACTAGCGCAGAATGCGTATAAGCCTAACGGCGAGCTTCTGACGCAGCGGGCCTATTACGACCTCAACCCGACGACCGCTAGTCACTGGTCTTATCAGGAGTTTATCGAGGGCGTGAATCCGGAAGACGGTTTCGCGCTTGAAGATCCGAGCGACTACGTTTTCTTCCAGATGAACCCCACGGACAATCCGCACCTCTCTGCGAACTACCTTAAGCAGCTAGGCCGTATGTCCATGCTCCGGCGCAAGCGCTTCCTTGAAGGGCAATACCTGCTCTCCCTGCCCGATAGCTTGTGGACGCCGGAGATGATCTCCGAAGCTCGTCAGAAGGATACGCCGCTCCTAGGCGCTATGAAGCGCGTCGCCGTTTCCGTCGATCCGGGCGGGACGGTCAAAGGCGACAAGACCGGGATTATAGTTGCGGGCATCGACTACCAAAACGAGTTCCACGTTCTCGCTGATCTCTCGATCAACGGCACCCCTGCTGAATGGGCCGCGATGGTCCTATGGGCTTACCGGGCCTTCGAGGCTGACTGCATTGTCGTTGAAACCAATTTCGGTTCCGACATGTGCCAGCATACGATCCGCTCTGCTGCGCCAGCCGAGATGCGATACGCCTTCCGGGTCAAAGAGGTTCGGGCCAAAAAGGGCAAGGTGGTTCGCGCTGAGCAAGTCGTCGGTCTGTTTGAGAACAACCGTGTCAGCTTTTCAGATGAGATATACGCCACCCTTCCGGCAGAGATCACTGACCTGCTCTCCAAGGACAACCGTAAGGCGTTCAAGCGTAAAGACCGGAATAAGACCTCCGAGCTGTTCGACCAGCTAATGAGCTTCGTTCCGGGGGATACTCGCCGCAAAGGCAAGTCACCGGATAACGCAGATGCGCTCGTCTATGCGCTTATCGAATTGAGCGGGGTTCGCCGCAACAATGTAGACCGCCGCAAGCGTGTATTCGTCGGGCTTGCCGGGAACCGCAAATTGATCGGTTAGGGTTCTATACGAGGAGCCACTTCATCCTGTGAACATTGGGGCTCGACCTGATCGGTGCAGTTTTCTTACCCCTATCTTACCAATTGTCGGACTTTAGTGCGCTGTTCGATGTTCACTTTTGATGAATAGTATTGGTGAGCTTTTGTCCGCTTTCGCCGGGCGCGCTCAACAGGTCGTTGCAACACTTTAGGTTGAGATCAAAACTGGAGTGGTGTGATGAAGCGACGTCGTCGGAGATATTTTTCAGAGGCTGAAAAGGCGGAGATTTGGGATCGTTGGCAGCGCGGGGAGTCGATGTCCTCGATTGGGCGGAGGTTTGAGCGGGACTCGTCTTCCATCCATCCGCTGATTTCTCGCACCGGCGGATTTCGGCCAGAACCGCGCAAACGCAGCCTGGTGTCGCTCAGCCTGGCCCAGCGTGAAGAAATTTCTCGCGGTCTGGGAGCGGGTCGGTCGTATCGATGGATTGCAAGACATCTGGGACGCGCACCATCGACGATCAGTCGGGAGGTGGCGCGTAATGGTGGCCGCAAAACCTATCGAGCCACCAAAGCCGATGCTGCCGCCTGGGCCCGTGCTTCACGTCCCAAGCCCTGCAAACTGTCTTGCAACAAGGCGCTTTGCCGGACAGTCTCTGACAAGCTTCGCCAGCAATGGTCACCGCAGCAGATCGCTGGCTGGCTGAAGAAACGGTATCCGGATGATGAGGCCAGACGCGTGTCACATGAGACCATCTATCGAAGTTTGTTTGTTCAGGCCCGCGGTGCCCTCAAGAAAGAACTGATTGCGTATTTGCGGTCACCCCGCTCGATGCGTCGCCCGCGTGCGTCCAGTCTGCGTCGGTCGGGCCTCGGACAGATCAAGGATATGGTCTCGATCCGAGAGCGCCCGGCGGCGGTCGAGGACCGCGCTGTGCCAGGCCACTGGGAGGGCGATCTCATCGCCGGTTCAAAGGGTAGCCATATCGTCACCCTGGTCGAACGCCATACGCGCTATCTTATGCTGGCCAAGGTTAGCGGCCGGGATACCGAGACGGTCATTGCAGCGCTGATCAAACAGTCAAAGAAGCTGCCCAAAGAACTCTGCAAGTCGCTGACCTGGGACCGCGGCAAGGAACTCTCGGATCATAAGCGCTTCACGCTGGCGACTGACATCCAGGTTTATTTTTGCGACCCGAAAAGCCCCTGGCAGCGTGGATCGAACGAGAATACCAACCGGCTGCTGCGCCAATACTTCCCCAAAGGCACTGATCTGTCCGTCCACTCACAAGCCAAACTCAACGCTGTCGCCAGACAGATGAATGAGCGCCCTAGAAAAACACTGGACTATGACACACCAGCTGAGCGATTAAATGCCTGTGTTGCGATGACCGGGTGAGTCCACACCGTCAAAGCGGACATTAGCGGAGCGACTTAAAGCGCCGTAAAAAAAGGACGCTCAGTCTGTCCGAGGGTCGAGATCGCCCCCTGGAATGCCTGCAGGCATCGCAGGTTGCCATTCCGATTGATCGTCTTCGGGAACTGGCGATTTCTCGATGCGTCTAATCAACATGATGACAGCAAGCACAGCCAAACCAGCGCATGCAAAGGCAAACAAACCCGTGGCTCCGAGCGAAGTCTGCATAATCAGCCCCGCGATTAGTGGCCCAATGACAGAGCCTAAAGCCCAGACAATTAAAAGCGTCGACATCATCGGCGTCATGTCTTGGTCGTCTACGCGGTCGACGCCGTGCGCAACGCAGACGCCATAAAATGACAGGGACCCTGCTCCCCATACGAACAGCAGTGCGAGCATTGCAGGTAAGGCGATTGTCGCACCGAATAGCCAGAGCGCGCCCCCGGCTGAGCCGGCGACGATACACATGACTGCTACCACATTTCTACGATCTACCTGATCAGACAGTCGCCCAGCGGGCCACTGGCTCAACAGCCCCCCGACATTCGCGGTGCTATAAGCGATCCCCGCAAGCGTCAGCGCGTTCATGTCGATAGAGAGCCTGCTTGTGTAGATGGGCAACAAGGCGAGTGTCCCGCTATTCACCAGCCCAGCGACGAAAACGCCCGCGCAGGCTGATGGCGAGATTTTCAACATTCTGATGAGTGGCAAGCGCCCGGTTTGCACGCGCGCTGGCTCTTGTTGCTTAGTGATACAAACTGGGACCAAAGCCGCGGCCAAGAACAGGCCGCACCAGAGAAAGTTCTTGGGATCAAGTGGGGACATTCCAAGGATGATGAGGGGCCCGAGAAGCAGCGCCGCTTTCGCAGCTACATTGTACACGCCCAGGACGCTTCCCCTATGCTCTTTCGGAGTCACGCGCCCCAGCCAAGCTTCGGCCGCTGCGAACATCGCGGCGAATGTCGCGCCCTGAATGAACCGTATCAAGGCCCAGCCAATTTCCGACATCCACAATCCTTGAGAAATCGCGCCAACAGCCGTCAGCGCGGCTGCTGCTGCGAATACTCTAATGTTTCCGAGCTCACCGATCAGTCGCGGGGCATAGTAAGCGCCCGCCATAAATCCTGCGGCATGTAGGGCAGCGATCAAGCCGACTGCATCGGAAGCGGCCCCAAGTTCTGCGAGTCCCACTGGCGTTACAACGCTCAACATGCCGCCTGCGAGTTGCAGGAACCAGACTGCGAGCACCAGCGAAAGTACAGGACGAACTATCAGCATTTTTCCAGAACTATTTCACGCGCAAAGCGTCTTTTTGCTTCGACAGCGGTCGTACGCGTGACTCAAGAAACTGATAAATTTGATCTGCTACATCGATGCCGGTTGAAGTCTCAATACCTTCCAGACCCGGCGAAGAATTGACCTCTAGCACTTTCGGTCCGCTATCCGATTGCAGCAAATCAACACCGGCCACTTTTAGTCCCAGAACTCGGGCGGCTTTGCGCGCCGTATCGCGCTCGACTTTGGTCAGTTTTACGGGTTCAGCTGTCCCGCCCCGATGCAAATTGGAGCGGAACTCGCCTTCAGCCGCACGCCGCCGCATCGCGCCAACCACACGATTTCCAATCACAAAGCAGCGGACATCGGCGCCGGCGGCTTCGGCCACGAATTGTTGCACTAGAAAGTTCGCATCGAGCCCCCGAAAAGCGTCGACAAGACTTTCTGCAGCTTTTCGGGTTTCAGCCAAGACCACGCCGCGCCCTTGTGTCGATTGCAACAGCTTCACAACGACCGGAGCGCCGCCGGCGAGTGCGATGAGGTCTTTGGTGTCTTTAGGCGAACTCGCAAAAGTCGTGAGCGGCATACCGATATGCGCATCGGACAAAAGCTGATGTGCCAGCAGTTTGTCTCGGCTGGCGATGATACCGTTTGCCGTATTTAGGCAGTACGCCCCAGTGCTGGCAAATTGGCGAAGCACTGCGGTGCCATAGGCTGTTATCGACGCTCCGATGCGAGGGATTACAGCATCGTAGTACGGTAGGCTCTCGCCATCGTAATGAACTTCAGGTCGCAAACCGCCGATCCGCATATAACAGCGCTTGGTATCGATCACCTCGACAATGTGACCGCGTGCTTCACCCGCCTCGACCAGGCGTCGACTTGAGTAAGTGTTTGGCTCTCGAGACAAGAGCGCGATGCGTAACGGCCGTCGCACAGGCTTCCGTTTTGGAAGCGACTTGTATGCTTCATAGTCCAAAACTGGTTGCGCGAATGACTCATTCGGGTCGACCACCATGTCATCGTCGATCGCTTGGCGTCCGAGCAACATACGGTATGCCATGTTTTCACGATTGGTGAGCGTGATCTGAATGGGCCAGGTTCGCTCGCCCATTTTTGCGGCTGTTTCGATCACGTACCGGAGTTCGGTTTCACCATTCGAGCTGGTCACATCTCGCCGATCCACAACGCGTGCAGAGCAGGTGAGTTCGAGGTTCGGATTCTTAGGGTCCGGTTGAATGAGAAATCTGACCTGAGGATTGTTCGATGGACCAAAGGGTTCGATTTCCACAGCGTGCAAAGCCGAAGTTTTGGCACCGGTATCCACCTTCGCTTTGATCGCGGGCAATCCGAGATCAGGCAGGTCAATCCATTCTTCCCACCCCAGTGTAAAAGTCTCAGACATATCTTTGTATCCTAAGAGAGAGCTGGCGCGCTTTACCGCTTAATTCGCGAAGCGCAAGCGAAATTTGTCCGGCCCTCCATGGTCCGAGAGATAAACCTCCTGCGTCTGAAACATGCGCAGCGCGTCTTGGTACTCTCCGTCCACGAAGAACTCATCTTTGAGGCGACCCTCTTCCGCGAATCCACAGTCTTGATAGATGCTTATGGCGACCGGATTTTCGGTCGACACGACCAAGTATATTTTGTGCAGATTGAGAACGCGAAACGCATAATCCAACGCCGCTTGAGTGGCTGGCTTCGCGTAACCATTGCCTTGATGCGGCGGAGCTATGATGATCTGAAATTCGGCTCTGCGATGAATGTACGTGATTTCTACAAGTTCAACCAATCCTACGGGCTCGCCATCCCGCGTTTCGACAATGAATCGACGCTCCGACTGATCATGAATGTGTTTTAGATACAGTTCTTCGAGCTCGACGAAAGACTCATAGGGTTCCTCGAACCAGTATCTCATCACACGCCTATTGTTGTTGAGGCTATGAACAAAGCGCAAATCATCCCGCTCGAGAGCGCGCAGCTGTACGATCTTGAGCGTGCGTTCGCGAAAATCGCGAACACTCTTTTCGTCATTCATTTTCGAAGAAAAACCCTTTTAGGCTATCCCGGCGATTTCGACGCCGACTGTTTGGTATAGCCAAGATTTCTGAGGATATGTGGGCTTGTCGTGCTCTTTTAGGTGCACGTCGCGCTGGGCCCTTTTTCTTGAGACCGCTCATACGCGTATTCCTTTTTAAAGGCCGCCAGATGCGGCGCTCAATTAGTACACTTTTTTTGATCGCTAAGCACTAAAAAAGTTGGACGTGTAAGCATCCCAAAAATGCCCAACTAAGACACTCACCTAATGTCCGCTTTTGACCCAAAGAAGACGTTACGAGAGGCCGTTGTGGGGCGAATTTAAGCCGCTCAGATTTTGACTATATACGGGGTCAAAGCGCTCTGTGGATGAAATCCGCGCACCGCTCTCCGATCATCATCGAAGGGGCATTTGTGTTGCCGGAAACGACTGATGGCATGACCGAAGCATCTGCAACTCTTAAGCCCTGAACGCCCCGAACCCGCAATGAAGGGTCAACCACGCTGTCGGGGTCGGACCCCATTCTGCAGGTGCCGACAGGGTGGTATACCGTATCCGCCCGGTTTCGGATGTCCTCGAGGAGGACCGCATCATCTTCGACACCCTCTAGATACATTTCCTTGCCCCGCAGCGTATCAAAAGCAGGCGCGTGCATGAGGCGGCGCGTCAGCTTGGCGCCTCGCATCAACGTGTCCATGTCCTCTTGCTCAGCCAAAAAGTTAGGATCAATCAGCGGGGCGTCCTCTGCATTGGCAGAAACAAGTTTGACGTTACCCCGGCTCTTCGGTCGCAAGACGCAAACGTGACAGCTAACGCCATGCCCCCAATGTAGCTTTCGCCCATGATCGTCTACCAGGGCGATTACGAAATGCAATTGCAGGTCCGGGTGCTCAATGTCTGGAGACGATTTAAGAAACCCTCCAGCTTCAGTGAAGTTTGTCGTCAGTCTTCCCTTCTTGCTGAACACGTAACGAAACATATCTACAGCGAGCCCAGGCAATCCGAGTAAAGAGATTCCAAAGGTCTGCTTCGAGGGGGACTTATAGCTCAACACGTAATCGATATGGTCTTGCAGATTTTGACCGACAGCCGGTAAATCATGCGCGATCTTGATCCCGTGTTTGCGAAGGTGTTCCGCAGGACCAATGCCAGAAAGCATCAATAGTTGTGGAGACTGAAATGCACCCGCGGCCAGAATCACTTCTCGTTTGGCAGCCAGATGAGTCCCTATCCTTCCGATTCGAACATCGACACCCGTTGCCCGTTTTTCGTCGTCCAACGTGACGCGTTTCACGTGAGCGTTCGCGATGACGAACAGATTGGGGCGTGCAAGATTAGGATGGATGTAGGCGCGAGCTGCATTGTGCCGACGTCCGTCTTTCTGGTTCACCTGGTACCAACCTAAGCCTTCTTGCTGCGCGCCATTAAAATCATCCGTCTCTGGCAATTGTAACTGTCGACCCGCTTCGAAAAAAGCTTCGTTTACCGGATTGGGAGAGCGATGCCTCGTGGCATTTAATGGACCACCCGTTCCGTGAAATTCGTCTTCGCCCGGTTCGAAGTTTTCAAGCTTTTTAAAATATGGAAGAACGTCTGCGTACGACCATCCCGTAGCACCTTCTTCGTGGGCCCACCTGTCATAATCCTTACGGTGCCCCCTGATATAGACCATCGCATTTATCGACGATGAGCCTCCCAGTGTACGGCCACGAGGTTGATACCCTTTGCGTCCATTGAGCCCAGCCTGAGGCACCGTTTCGAAGGACCAGTTTGTTGGGCCTCCAGGCATCATAGCGACGACGCCAGCCGGCATGTGGATGAGAAAACTCTTGTCTTCACCGCCCGACTCCAAAAGGCAAACCACCTTTGTCGGGTCTTCGCTCAATCTGCCAGCGAGGGCACAACCGCCTGACCCGCCGCCGACGACTATATAGTCGAAGGCTTCGGGAATGTGTTTCCGGTCGATCGTCTTGATCACCATAATCTTTGACCTCAGGCGCTCGCAGGCTCTGAAATGGCGGGTGAAATCAAGCCCTTTCCAATGACCCGGGTCGGTGCACCATTGGCGTCCATAATCGGTTTGATATCTCTATAGACTTCACGGTATCGGTAGAATGGGATGCGTGGAAACAGGTGATGAATGGCGTGATAGTTTTGATATAGCCATGCCCACGTTCCCGGCGTCTCGATCCATTTCGGTAAGAGCAGAATGGTCGTATCGGTATATCGCCCCACCTGGTTATGCGGATAATGAACGGACCATGCGAAGAGAATGACCAAGAGCATGAGCCCCACGACGCCACTAGCGACGAAGATTACGAGAGATTCCAGCCAGAACCCCGCAAATACGAGTGCCAATCTTGATCCCAAGATCAGGGCAATCTCGGTGATTACGATCGCCTTCTCTTTTGATGACGCTGTTTTCCAGGCGTTTTCGAAATAGTATGAATATTGCACCGGCACGGCTTTAAAAGCGCCGGCGATCACGTCGAAGGTGCCGCCACCGGCGAACAACATATCTGGGTCTTTGCCGGGTTCATTTGTGTGGCGGTGATGAGCGAGATGCTCTTTTTTGTGCGCCTGATAGGAAATCCCCATGACTTGACCGGCCGCATATCCCATTAAGTCATTGAGCCATTGGAGCGACTTGTTCTTACCGTTGATTGAACCGTGCACGGAATCATGAAGCACGGTGTAGACAGCGTAGACGCATAGCGCCGCGATGATAAATGCCGACCAAAGCGGCAATGCATCAGTCACTGCAAGCCAGATCGTCCCGACATACGTACTAACCGCAGCTATGCCCAGCATCACCGTTGGCCAAGCAAACTCTCCCATTCGCGCGCGCGCGGCAGCGTTGGCTTCTTTTTCAAGGGCTTTCAAGTCCGTCATGGATGGCTCCTTTATTCGATTAACTCAGCAAAGCGTTGCAGGGTGTGTTCACCGGACAGGACATCTACGCCGCCATCAGAAAGGACGTCGCTCCAGTTCGTGGCGCGCGCCGCGATACGATTTAGGATGTCGCGCGAAATGCGTGCCGACCCGTCAATCTGTTCAGGGGCTGTTTGTTTCAAAAACAACGTATTGTTTCGAACGGTGAAATAGTATGGATCAGCCTCTCCTTCGATCCGAAGCGAGACAGAAAATGCATCATTGTCAGCCGCTTCAGCGCGGAACCTGGACGGCATCAAGGCCAGCACGCGTTTGGTATCCAGCGTTTCGATGATCTGAAGATCGGGACCCGAGAAAAGCTGGTCCCAGTCGATCTCGCCGCGTTCTTCCTTGATAATTGTCAGGAGATAATTGCGCTCATTTGCGCTGATGGTTTCGCCTGCAATTCGGCGAAACGCGTCTAGTCGGAGCGTTCTGGCTTCCGCATCCGCGTCATCATTTTGCAGCAAATAAGTCGCGAGCCGTGCCGCCCAACGCGGCTCAGATTCCACCGCATCTTCCGCTGCCCTCAGAACGGCTTCGCGACCGCCCATCAATGGCACTAGACGCTTGGACTCTTCACTGTCGGTAAGCGTGACATAATCCATGGATTCGCCCACGAATCCGGCGCGCTTCAAGTGCATGGTTTTGATCATCCATTCGAGGCGGTGATAATACAGCTGCAGATCGGGATGATCCGCCAACGCGGGTGGCAGTTTAAGTGAATCGACAACATCATCTGCCGACAGACCGTTTACAAATGCTCGGTCCAATTGGTCGACCATAAACTGCGTGACGTCCCGCCAGGCGCCAATAACATCTTGCACGTCTTCGGCACTCGTCAGCAAGCGACCGTGACCACCAATAATGAAGTCTGGTTCGAGCGCCAACGCCCGCTCATAAGCCATGACCTGCCTAAGCGGATCGCGCCCCGCTTCAAACCGTACGGTTTCGATGGCGGGAAATGTGCCGGTTATGACATCGCCTGCAAACAGAACTTTTTCGTCAGGCAACCAGATATAGAGGTGCTCGTTCAGATCGCCTGGCGTGGGGATCAGATGGATTTCGACGCCTGAAATATTGACGATTGTCGGTTCGCCAATGTCGATATTTGGCTGATGTGAAAAAACAGGAGCGCCGCCGACAGCAGGTCTTGGTCCGACACCTGAGCCAACCGTACCTTCCTCCCCGTCCGGCAATAGCAGCCCCATCTGCATATATATTCGTCTGAACATTTCAGGACGAATATTGCTAAAGCTCTCTTGAACCCATTTCTCCCAACCTTCCGGGCCGTAAATAGGGCCATCAAAGTCCTGATCGCCCATGATACCCGACATACCACCATAGTGGTCCAGGTGGAGGTGGGTGTAGATAATCGCAACGATCGGTTTTTCCGTGATCTCTCGATAATCCGCCATAGACCTCTGGCCCTGCCCCGGAAACCAGCCGGCATCCACAACGATCACTCCATCGTCGCCTTCGATATAGCCATAATTTGAGTAATCATAGGCGTAGGCCGCGTGAACGCTATCACTCGCGCGGACGAGGCTTGGCTGATAGCGTTCGTGAAACGTGACCAGCTCGGCGTTCACTTTTGGATACTCAGTTAAAACAGGTTCAGCGGCAACTGGTTCGGGCGTTTGGGCGCAAGCGCCCAAAAGGAACGAGCCGCCACAAACAAAAGCAGATAAGAATTTGAGTTTCCTCATGACGACTCGTCCTCCCCTTTAGAAGTTCAAGCGCGCTTGCAGCGCAACCTGACGGCCTTGCAGGAAAATTCCGGTATCTGAGTTTGTTCCAAAGGTATTCCCAGCCAGTGGAATGGCTCCGGCATATTGCAGCGGCTGTTCATCAAATACGTTCTTACCTAGCAGCGCAATTTGCCAACGGTCGTCATCGGGCGACAAAGCGAGGCGCAGATTAAACAGCTCATATCCGCCTTGCTTGCCATCAGGATCGAATGTTGGCGCGGCATCATACTCGCTGGTGAAGAAAACATCGGCACTTGCATCAAGCGTGTAGGAGCCAAACACCGGATATGTGAAATCAGCCGCGAGCGTGCCCTGCAGGTCGGAAACAAGTTGGTTTGAGTTTCCGCTATAGTCGCACAGTTCTGGGGTACCATCTCCATCGAGATCGGTGTCTGGCACTTGGCCGAAATAGCATTGCCCGTTTTGGAAATCCTGAAACTCAAAGTCCGTCAGCGCGAGCGATCCGGAAAGCGTTAAGTGATCTGTCGCAGCCCAGCGTCCGTCGAGTTCAAGTCCTGAAATTTCAGCCGATGCAGCATTGCCCACGTTGAAACCAAGAATTCCGTCAAAGATAGAGACCTGCAAATCATCAAATTCCGTGAAAAAGGCCGCGGCGTTCAGTTCAGCCGTGCCGCCAAAACGAAATTTTCCACCGAGTTCATAGTTTGTTGCCTGCTCATCTTCAAATTCAAAGGAGTCTTCGAGAGTTGCGAAAACAGATCGGTTATTAGCTCGAAAATCAAAGCCTCCAGACTTGAAGCCCTGAGACCAGGAAGCGTAAAACATATGATTGTCCGTAGCGTCCCATTGCAGCTTCACATCCGGTGAAAACTGTTCTTCCGAACGAGACCCGGAAACAGGTATTTCTCCCAGGAGCCCGATAGATGCCAACCCTTGCGGGCCGAGGGCTGCCAGGTTTTCGGATGTGATGCCAAAAACGCCCGCATACACCAATGGTGCCGCAGCTTGTGCGGCAGGCAGGGCGGAACCGTCTGAAGCCTCGATTACCATGTTGCGGAACCCGTCTTTTTCTTCAGACGTAAACCGCCCCCCCAATTGGAGGGTCCAACTGTCTGCAAAATGCCAGTTGAGCTGCGCGAAAGCTGAAATCACGTCCGCATCGACGCCCGCTTCTCGCGCGGCTTGAGTATTCGCGAGCAGGCTCCCAAACCCTGGGGCCTGAGCATTGACGGCCGGGATCAAGACGGATGTACCAGGCACCACAATCTGGTCGGCATATTCATGTTCCGTCGTTTGGTAGTATGCGCCCAGGATGAAGTCGTGGCTCTCAAACTCCGGAGAGATTAAACGAACTTCCTGGCTAAACTGGTCGTAGCTTTCCTGCAGTCCCGCGCTGAAAATATCGGCGCCAGTGAAGTCGCAATCGCAGTTTTCGACATACTCAAAAGATGAAAGTGCGGTGATAGACTGCAATGTATAGTCACCAAGCTGCCAATCCAGATTCAACGCGTAGGTTTGCAACTCGTTATTAGAAAACTCGCCAGAGCCACCTCGAACATTGTCTTGAGCCTCATCCAGAACGGAAGCGTCTTGCCCAAATACATTTGCCAGTATCTGCCCGTATGTCAGACCGGCAAAAGGACCGGCGGCTGCTGGATCAGAAACAAAGGTTTCAAAATTCCGACCCGTCACGTCAAAGTCCGAAAATTCTGCCTTAAACGTCGCTTCGAGATTGTCTGTCACATCGATTGCGATCGTACCGCGGGCTGTGACGTCCTCACGCTGCGGGTCATTTTGCCCGGTGCGAAGGTTTTCAACATAACCGTCGGTGTCCCTGTAGCGTAGCGCCAACCTGCCTCTCACGCGGTCGGACAGCGGCCCGGAAACGTATCCCTCAGTGATAATCTCTTCGTTCTCGAACTCATAAGACGCGAGAATTGAACCTTCGAATGTATCGGTCGGTTTCGCCGTTGTGATCGACAGCGCGCCAGCAACGGAGTTTTTGCCAAAGAGAATGGATTGTGGGCCACGCAGGACTTCGACCCGCTGAATGTCCAGAAACGGCGCTCGCGTCTGTTGGGCTCTGCTATAGTGAACACCATCCACATACATTCCGACTGACTGCTCGAAGGCCTGATTGACGCCAGAGCCAATGCCACGAATAAAAATGTTTGTGGCGATGCCGGTTTCGGTCAACGAGAAGTTCGGAACGGCATACTGAATGTCCTCAAGCTTTTGGAGATTGTCAGCCTGGAGTGTGACCCCATCAACCACTGCAACCGATACCGGGACATCAATCAGACTTTGTTCGCGCACCTGCGATGTGACCGTAACCGTCGAAAGGCGGCGGTCGGATTCATCCGTATCGTCCTGCGCAATTGCGATTTGCGATGCTAGCGCGAGAGATAGCACGCTGGTTGCAGTCGCTGCTTTGAGAATGGTCGTGTAGCTCAATTTTTCCTCCCAAGAAGTGTCGGCGATTCTATTATTAGGCCGATCGGCCTAACTTCTGGACTAGATCGAAAAAGAATGCAAGGGTGCAATCGAATAGGAGGTCGATTGTGGCATCGAAGACACGCGACAAAATTCTGAAGACCGCGTTGAAGGAGTTTAACGAACGGGGATTTGGCAATGTCTCGCTGGCCGATCTCGCCGCCGCTGCCGGAATAGCGAAAGGCAATCTTTGGTATCATTTCAAAGACAAAGAAGCGCTGCTCGAGGCCCTGAACGCGGCCTATATCGAGCGCCTGGAGTGGCGAAAAACGCTTTGGCCTGAACCCGGACGTGAGATCGAAGGCTTTGCAGAATTGTTAAGGACGATCACTGACGAAATCAGAGATTTCCGTTTTATGTTTCGAGATCAGTCTTCTTATGGAGAGCACAGTCAGACGCTGCTCGATGAACTTGCCAAAATATATGATGACGCGATGAGACAGTTCACAGCCTTCATAGAAGCATTGCGGCGCGACAAACGTATTGAGATCGCAGATAATCAACTTGCGCCTCTGGTATTCAACTTAACCCTCGGTTTGCGATACCACCTCGAATTCTTGAGAGAGATCGGTCAAAGCAATGATCCGAAATCCGGCGGGGTAGAGAGCGCACTTCAACAGTGTGCGACGCATTTCGATGGCAAAATGGCCCCTGCGGCGCTCAAAAAATTTAGACGGCTACTAGGGCAAACCCAATTGATCGAAGGCTCATGACACTCTGGCGTCAATCGCCGAAGATTTAACGCGCGCATGACCACGTATCACGGCAAGCTGGGGAGATACCAAGCTAAGCGGCCGTTTTAGGGCGAGATAAGCCGCTCACCAATGCGTGCTTAGACGCCGAAAGCGGTCAATGAAATTGGCGGATAGGAAAACAGACTCGTGCGCGCGCGCGTGGAATGTCTCCAGATGCGGCGTCACCGTTGAAATCGAGAGACATGTTCTCAAACCGATAATGGTGTCGGGTGTTTCCCCATATCCATCCAGGGTCAAGACAGAGTATATACGGTCTAACAAGAAGCCAGCGAGCCGTTCGCGTATAGATCGCGTATTATTTTGAGAGATGCCGGTGTAGCGGATGACACTTCCGCCACTTTGCCCCGTAGTCATGGAGATTCGAGCTGATCTACCCGATTTTCTTACCCGCAACTTACCAGTTGCCGAACTTCGGGCTCTAGTTCCGGCACGTGACCAGCCAGGGTGCGCCGCTCGTCTTACCTCCGGTGGTGGTACGCGGCGCACTCAGTTTGCGACGGCGGCAAGCGTTAATCCACTGGAGCAGGCAAATTGGCATCGGGTTACAAATGCCGAGCGGCGAGCTCATGTGCCGGGCGTACTGATTACGTCAAACCCGCCAGCGCTAGTCTATAAACGGCAACAAGATGACTGACCTAACGAACAGCCGTTTCATGACGGCGAGCGAACGTGCGGCCGTTCTGAAATGGCGCGCCCGAAAATGGGTGCCGCCTGAACCCGAAGATATCATAGACTTCTGGGAAGCCGATCTATCGACTCCAGATGATCCAGTGCTGGCCAACGAGCAATCTGCGGCAGAGAGTGCTCTGCTGCGAGTGGCCCGGTTGGAGCGAACTCGGCGCTAACTCAGTCTCTATAGTGCTTTTGGTCGGCGGCATTTATCCACGTGCTGAACGGGCCGAGCGCGAACAGGAACAGGATATGCCATTGAAACTGCAAGCCGATCACCAACGCGGGAATGATGGCCCACTGCGTCGCGGAGATTATTGCGCTTTGCGTCGGTCACTCCGCTCCTTTTGTCAGAATGTTTCGGTGCTCGTAGTTTCAATTTCTTTGGGCATTTTTCGACTTCCGGGCTGGCGAGGCGATTGTGATGTTTAGAATTTGGGCTTCTCAGCACCGTGTTGCGCGAAATGGATGGTCAGTTATGGCGGGGTGCTGACGCGCCTCTGAGGCTCATTTCTGGCGATTTTGTTTTGCAGATTTGCGAGCGCGAGATCGCACTTGACCAGAGCCTCGGCGATGCATTTGAGTTTGATCATGGATATAGCCCTCCGCATTGATGGTCATCAGATGACCGGGATTGAAATTGAGAGGTTGAGTGAGGTGTTGGGCCGGTGTCCCGGCATCGAGACAATCGGGACAGAAAGCTCCCCCTAAAGGGGGAGAGCTTTTTTTGTCCCGCTTTGGTGTCCCGCTTTGCCAACGGGACATGTCCTGCCTACGTCCCGCCTGTGTCCCGTATGTCCCGCCTAGGGTTTGAATATTATTTGGCATCGGTGCGAACCCAAACTACTTCATCGATTTTATTGACCAATTTCGCTTCTCTGAGCTTCGAAACGACGCGTTGAAAGGTCTTTCTCTTGGTGTTAGGCGGGACATCTGGCTTAAAAGCGCGCTGGTAAAACTCGGCTCGCCAGGCATCAAACGGGACATGCTGGACATTATGGGGAATGTCCCGGTGGCCTGTTACCGTTTTTCCTTGCTTTTTCAGGACCTCATCTAGCGAATACCAAGCCGTTTGAGCGTGGCCCGTCAGCTTGTCGATTGTGAGCTTTGGTCTGATCGGTGTGACCGGCGCAAGTAGATCAACCACGATTGCGCTGTTGACCTCATCACCATCATCATCGACGCCAAGCAGCACGTCTTTCAGATCGAACGTGACGGACGGTTGCTTTTTGCCGTCACGCTGCTTGTGCATCTTTAGCTCGCGGTCTTCGTTGATCTCAAGCTCGACATCGATAGCCGCTTTGAGCGCCGAGCTGCCGCGCATGCCTTTGGCCACGTCTTTGCCGCTGTGGTGAATGATCATCAGATGCGCAGCAGTGCCGTCACGCACGACCTCGCACGAGTGCACAAAGCGATTCATGTCTTGTGACTTGTTCTCGTCACCGTCACCCATGGCACGACTCATCGTGTCGACGATGATCATGTCAGGGTCGAACTCTGAAACTGCATAGGCCAGCGCGTGACAGTCGACGCCCTCAAACAGATCGATCTTCGTGGGCAGCAACATAAATGGCGCACCATCAAGGTCAGGGAATTTGGCACGCAGCGCCGCAAAACGTTCGCTGATGCCTGCCTCACCCTCACAAGCGATGTAAAGAACGCGGCCCGACTTCACGCGGCAACCGTTCCACTGAACGCCGCACGCAACGTGAGCCGCCATGTCGAGCGCCATGAACGTCTTACCGACATGCGACGGCCCATAGATCACAGACATGGTGCCCGCCGTCAGCCAGCGCTTAATCAAGTACGGCTTATTGAGGTTTGGCTGAACTGCGCCGACAGTCTTGAGCTTACAGCGCAATTCTTTGCCGCGCTCCGCAACAATATTGCCAGAAACCTCTGGCGCAATGGGCGTGTCAGGGTCCGAATTCGTCTGTACCGGGTCTAGACTTTCAGGCGGAATACGCGACATAAAGTCAGGCGGTGGTGTGATGCTATCCTGCACTGCGCGACTCCTTTTGAAGGGGCCGGGCCATGCCAGCCGTGAAACCTGACTCGATAGTCTTCACGACGCGCGCCTGACCATCCTCTGCGACCAAACCACTGGCCTTGGCAGCAGCAAACAGGGCGTTCTTGGCGGCGCGCGCTTCGATCTCCCCTGCCCCGGCCACACGGCCAAGGTTGTAAGCTTCGCAGTTGAGGGTGGCGTTCCGATTGCCAGGCATGCAGCCCGCCACTGTGTCGATGGCATTCCGCAGGCAAACCTCGCCATAGCGCGTGTTCTGGCCACTGAAAGCGATGGTCTCGGCCTCGACGTGCTTGTGCTCTTTCGGCTTTAACAGCTCGACCACACGCGCCGTCAGGAATGGCACGATTTTCGGCACCTTGAGCCAGCGATAAAAGCCCTCGCACTTGTTGCGGCGTTTCTCGGCTGGCCGCCACGAGCCCGGCATACTGACCAAATTCTTAGCCGTCAGAATATCCATCTTGGAAACGCCAACCGGCTCACCGACATCGGTGCCGTTGATGATGACCGCATCGCCCTCTAACCGAAACCAGACATGCAGGCCGCCAGACGGCGTGCGAGCAATAGCACCATCGAGCAGATAATAGCGCTCGCGAAAGGCGCGGTATTGGGCATCAGAGTCAGCGTCAAAATCAAGCACACACCAGTCGGCTGGAATGCGAACGCCTGCGCCGCGGCTCTTGTGCCGGGCAATCAGCGCCGCAATCTCGGTAGGAGATTTGGCAGGCTGATTAACGTACCCATAGAGCGGCAGGTTTGTGCACGGCGACTTAAGCACCACGGGCACGCCCTGCCGCGCCCATTCAAGGCACGTCTCAGTGAAGCTGCGGTTTGGGGCTGGAATGATCATGCGACCTGCCCCGCGATAAGGCCGCCGCCATGACGCCAAGTGTGGTAACGGACCAAGGCTGGAACACACCACATATCTTGTGGCGGCGGCGGTTTGGTGGCGTTGACGAGTGCTGTGATAGCCATTATTTGCAAGTCTCCCAACGCCGTGAGGCGCATTGAACATTAAAACCGGCTTTCGTTGTTTTTTGGGGCTTGGCCTTGTCGAAGTGGCCGAGAAAAAAGAAAAATTTTCCGCGTTGGGGCGTCCAAATCTCAACGCGGTTCTTTTTTATGTGGCGGGCTGACCAATAGAGTTGACCCACCGCACATATTCAGTGCGCAGCACACAGACCTGATTGGCATATGGGAAGGAGTTCAGCTCACCCTGATCGATAGCGCGGCGGATGATCGGGCGAGAGAAGCCTGACGCCTTACAGATTTTGGCGATGTTCATGACATCGGTGTTGATGTCGTTGGCCGGGTTAAGAGGCGCGGCTGTGGCCGTTTCTGGCGCTGGGTTTGTTGCTGTTTCAGTCATGGCATCCTCTGCGATTGAGTTTGATTTGATGCGATTATGAGGGGGGTGTCGTTCGCTTTTGGCAAGAGCCAAAACATCATTCTTATCAAGGAGTTAGAGTATATACGGCATATATACGGCTGGAATCACCAATAGAATAAGGCGAGTACGAATTGCGCTATTGACACTCGGTGTTGAACCTAACGCATTTGTAATGTTTGGAGACCGGATAAAGAAAAAGGCGGCCCGCAGACCGCCTCTCAGAATCATATGTAATTTGGTTATGAGGCGAGTCGGTGAACGTTCGACGGCAGGGCGCTCATCTCACGCAAGCCGGTCACGTAGTCACCGTAAACCGTCATCAACTCTCTGCGGCGCTCGACGGCGCTGCCACGGCGATACGCGCGTGTGACCTTGCCCTTAGCGTGCGCTAGCTGAGCCTCACCAAGCAATTCGTCATATTCGGTGCAGTCGCCTAGCCAATCGGTGAACGATGACCGGAAGCCGTGCACCGTAATGCGCTCGCCTTTGCTGTTGATGGCGTCTGACCGCATTCTTTTGATCAGCGAGAGCATCGCATTCTCGCTCAACACATTACCTTTGACGGGATTTCGGAACACGAAACCCGTCCGCTCACCCGGAATGGATTCCAGAATGCTCATCATTGCGGGCGTGATCGGCACCTCATGCGGCTTGTTCAATTTCATGCGCGGGCCAGGCACGTTCCAGACCATGTTCTCAAAGTCAAACTCTGACCAGTCAGCCCCTTTGGCTTCGGAACTCCGCAAGCATGTCAAAATGACCATGCGTAGGCAATCTGCTGCCGCGCCTGTGCGCTCGCTGAGCTTACCCCAAAATTCCGGCATACGGTCATAATCCATCGCCGGATGGTGGCGCGGCTGCTTTTCCTCTGGTGTCAATTCTTCGACAAAGTGCTGCATCAGCGACCATGACGCCGGATTGTCGCCCTTGAACTTGCGCTGTGCCTTGGCGCGATCCATGACCTTTTCAATGCGACCGCGCACACGGCCCATGGTCTCATTCTTCTGACGCCACAGCGGCGCGATGCATTCGGCAACGTCTTCTTGGTCAACGTCTGCGAGCGGCTTGCTCCAGATCGGGTTTGGCTTGCAATATGTGTGAAGCGTCGAAAGCCACTGCGCCCGGTGCTTCGCATTGGTCAACTTTGTGGTCATTTTCGGCACCTCGCTATCAACGAATTCGCCAAAGGTCAGAACGCCAGATTTTGCGGCGTTGATGTTCACGACATTAGCCGTGCGCGTCTCTGGGTCGATGCCTGCCGCGATCCACTTCATATATTGGTCACGTGTCTCGCGGGCTTCCTCTTTGCTCATCGACGGGTAAACACCGATCTTTTTGCGGGCACGTTTCGACCCGAATGAATAGCGCACGAACCATGAGCGCTTGCCCTTGGCTGAAATATCCAGTTCGAGGCCTTCCCCGTCTTTGAGGGTCTTGCTCTCTTTCCCGGCCATGATCTTGCGGTCTGAGAGTAGATTGATTGCCATATTGCACCTCCTGAGTCGGTGCTGCGCTGGCTTTATAAAATGACCATCAACAGCACCTCTGTTGATATTTTTTTAGTTCGCGGCGTTGTCTCGCTGCAGGCCCTTCTTGTGCCTGATTTTCTTACCAGCAACAAGTCGTTTTTCCTACCGTTTTCTTACCAGCTGACAATCGCAAGGAATTGCATCAAATTGCACCATATGCCCATCACCCAATAATGGTAGGGCTTACCGGAGTTTTGAGCTCTCTCCTAATCAAACGGAGTAAAGCTAGTGTGGCACCCTCCTCCTCCGCCAGGATTTTTCTTCATGACAAGCGAAATCTCGATCGCCGGAATCGGTGTCAGAACGCGATCACGCGTTCGAACAACCACGCAGTGCCCGAGACGCCGATCAGGTAGGCCGCCAGGGTCTTGCCGACCTCTTTGGAGGATTGGGCAATGCGCCAGGCAACATAGCCAGCGGCCAGGACGACGAGCACGAACAGGGCCTGTCCGAGCTCGACGCCGAGATTGAACAGCAGCAGCGCCCAGACTTCCTGATTCGGTGGCAGGCCGATGTCTGCCAGGGCGCCAGCAAAGCCGAAGCCGTGGATAAGACCAAACCCAAAAGCGATCAGCCATGGATACTGACTGGTCAGCGACGTACCGCCAGCTTGAACGGTCAAGGCTTCACGCGCGAGAAGAATGAGGCTGAGCGCGATCACCGACTCGACGGGCGGCCCCGGTAGCGTCACCCCGAACAGGGTCGACAGGCCGAGTGTGATCGAATGCGCAACCGTGAACGCGGTCACGGTCAGCAGCAATTGCGACGGCCGGACGAGAAGACAGAGCCCGAGGACGAACAGCAAGTGATCAAACCCGAAAATGATATGATCAACTCCGATGCGCAGATAGGCAAACAGCGGCGCGCTGGTCTGGTCGTCGCTGAGCGCGAAAGAAGCGGCGGCAGGTTTCAGCACGATCGACTGCGCTGATCCATCCAGGCGACGGATCTGAACAAATACATCGGTCAGCGTTCTCTGCAGCCCGACAATGCTGATCTCGCCTTGATCGAGCGCACATGTCAGGGTCCAGCGCGACACGACGGCGCCGCGCGCGCCTTCCAGCAGCATGGGCGAACTTTCGCACCCGTCTGGGAACTGCGGATCAAGTTTCAGCCGGCGACCATCTTTCAGGGGCTGCTTCCAGACAACATCGAACTGGCCCGCCTCCACTTCGGTCAATTCAAGGAAGGCGGGATTGACCTCATGCGCTTGCGCTGGCGACAGCGTGCCACTGCACCAGATCAATGCTGCACAGATCGTCCACAACAGTCTCAATTGTCGGTCACGCCTTCAATCTCGACCTCATAGCGGCTGACAATGGCATCGATCTCGGCCGCTGTGCGGCGACGTTGCTCTTCATCCCGCCAGTCTTGAATGACCGCACTCCGGATCTCATCCAGCGCTGGCATGCGGGAGTCGGACCGGGCGCTGACACGAACCAGATGCACGCCGAGCGCCGAGGAAACGGGCCCTGTCCAGCGTGATGTATCGGCCTCGAGCGGCGCCAGTTCACCCGCGAACGCAGCACCAAACACACGCACGATCTCGCGCAGCGGCAGTTCAGCGTAGCTTCTTTGCAGCATGAATGGATCACCGACATTGCGCCAGTCGGCCGCCGGATCCGCGTTCAAATCAGACAGGACCGTGCCGATTCGAGCGTCTGACGGATCCGAGAAGAACACGTGCTGAAAGGACAGACGCAAGGGTTGCTCAAACCTCGTCGCGTTCTCCTGCAACCAGGCCTCCAGGACATCGTCAGACGGTGGCTCCACCTCCGAGACATCCGAGATCATGAAGGTCATCTTCTGCGCCAGACGGCGTTCGACCACCGTATCGCCATCGGCCATTCCGAGCCGCCGCGCTTCGCGCGCCAGCGCCTGTTGCTGGATCTGGTCGCTGATGATGGCCCGCATGTCCTGCTCGGTCGGCAAGGTTCCAGCCTCGACTGCATACAGCGCCGCGAGGCGTTCCATGTCGGCCTGTGTAATGACAATCGTCCGCTCAGCCGCGCCGCGATCAGACGTGACCCAGGCATACCCGCCGAAGATGAGGACCGCCAGGAAGACGAAATGAACCAGAGGTTCCTTGAGAAGACGCGTCATCTAGTTTCCGGGCGTGTACCAGATCGGTGACGTGTAAGCCCGCTCCTGAAGGGTCAATGGAACGTCCGGACGCGGCGGAGTGCCAGCGGCCAGCGCTTCCCATGTAGACCATCGACAAGTCGGGTTTTCAAGCACGCGGACATAATAGCTGGCACGCTCGCCAGCGTCGAAGTCGGGATCGCTCCAAACGGTCTTCAGTTCCCCTGCGCCGTCCCCCACGGGGGCGCAGGTTTCAAGATCCACACTGGCGCCATTGTCGGGGCAGCGATGCGTGTCCGGATCCGGCGAGCCGGTGTGGCAGCCAACATCGTAAACTGCTTCGCCTGAGCTGGTGACCTTCACCACCTGCGTGCGTTGCAGCGGCGCCGCGTTCGGGTCCTGCATCGCCCAGACGAGGAACGTTGGCGCGCGACCGTCGCCGATCAGGTCACCGCCCATGGTGACGCCCTGGCTATAGGCCTTGCCAGCCAGGTCGGCCTCATTTTCGAGGCCGGGTTCAAAGTCGAAACTGGCAAAGAAACGCACTTTCATGCGGGGGCCTGTCGTCGCGAATGTTTCTTTGCGGCGGAACGCGTCGAAGATTGAATCGCGGGTGTTCTCTTCGGCCCACACACCGGTCAGGCCAGACGCCGACCAGCGCGAAAACCACTCCGTGGCGTTCATAGTTTGCTGATTGACCGGCTGATCTGCCCAGCTTGCATCCGGGTCGAACGGGACCGAGCCGCGATTGATCGGTAATCCATCAACAATGCCGACTTTCGACCAGTAATCACTCTCGGCATAGGCGCCGCCGACAACATGGCTGTCGGAGGCCGCAACGAGGCCAAACTTGAACGGGTTGAAGCCCTGCTCTTCCTCAAGTTTCAGTCCCATTCCATAGGCTTCCCGCACATAGCTGCCGGGTGTCGCCGAGACCTCATACGAGCCCAGCAGACGCGTGTAGATCTCGAAATCGGCCCATTCGTCATTCGGTGACAGATCCGGGTGCGTCTCAGACGTGCCTTTCACTTGGGTCACCTCGACCAGCGGTTCGTTGCGCATACGCTGGTCGGCATATTCCGCCGTCAGAGGCGCACCGTCATAAGTCTCCAGCTTGAACATCTGGCCGTCGGAAACGTTCGGATTATGGGGCACAGCAATCGCCTCGAATCCGTCGCCGCGGATCTCATCCATCCAGTCCCACAAATCTTCGGGATTGGTGGAATCGAGCGTCGAGAAGGCGCGCGTTGGCGCAGCGCCGCGGAAGAAGACGTTGCGGTGAAGGTTGCCACCGCCAAAGGTGCCGTCCTCTGAATTTGTCGTCACCGATGTGTACTCGTAAGCGGCGAAGGTCGTGAACACGCCCGGCTCATTGTGGCGCTCGGCGGCGTCGACATTTTCCAGCCAGATCGAGTTGATCAATGGCTGATCGAACATGTCCTCGATTTTCTCGCCAGATCGCACAGACGCCCCCACCCCCTGGAAAGCGGCGGTGATGGCTTCTGGATCAGTAGAGAACATGGCCTTGGCGCGTGGCAGTTCACTGAGCTCTGTGCCCGGCGTATTCATCGCTGGGAGGATGCCCAGATATTCGGCGTGATCCGTGACGGCATAGAAATCCAGCGGGCCGCCAGCAATCGTCATATCAAAACCAGAGGGGTGCTGAACCGTCTCGCCCTTGGCGAACCGATAGGCATCATCGGCGGTGCGGCGAACATTGAAGATGTAGGCGTCGAAACTGTTGCGCGTGTGAATGTGGAGGTCGCCGAAATAGGCATTACGGTTGACTGCGATCGCAGCCTCCGCAATCTCGGTTTCGGTGGTCTCGGCTTCCACTGGCGCGGCGTCGTCGCTCGCCTCCTGGGCGCCATTACACGCCGCCAATGCCAGAGCCAGAACGGCCAAGGACGCTGAACGTCTGATCTTCATGATTTCCTCCCAGCCGAGCCGTTCGCGACTCGTACCTCTTCTGTCTTGCAAGCAGTCTAGCAGGTCCGCTTGTCGAAGAATGTCAAAAATGCGACATTTCAAAATGTTTGATTTCGCACAATACCAACCGACGCCTTTTCTCGCCCTGTTGACGGCCGACCGGGTCGAACGACTGAAACGCGAAGGTCATCGCCGCACGCTCGGTGACGGACAGTTCGTTCACAGTCGCGGCGACGAAAATCCGGGGATTTCAGTGATCGAGGACGGCGCGGCGCAAGCGGGCATATATGGGCTCGATGGCAGCTTCATCCTGACCTCCTATATTGGACCGGGGCACACGTTCGGCGAATTTACGGTGTTTACCACCCTGCCCCGCACGCATGACATTTCTGCTGTCGGCGAAACCACGATTGTTGATATCCCGGCGCTCCGGTTTCTGGCCTTGTGCGAAGATGATCCGAACTACATGACCGCTTTGCTGCAAACCACGCTGATGCGATCTCATCTCATTCTGGAGATGCTGCACGCCGTGCGCAGCTTACCGTTGGTACAGCGCGCGGCGAAATTCCTGCTCATCCTGTCGCCGCCCATCGCGACGGATGCGGTCCTGAAATTCAGGCAATCCGATCTCGCATCGACACTTGGCGTGTCGCGCGCCTCGATGAATGAGGCGCTGGCAAGGCTTCAATCTCTAGGCTTGATCGAACGCGGTTATGGACAAGTGCGTATCCTGCGCCGCGATGCGCTAGTCACTTGGTTGAATGCTCAGACCGTGTGACGGCGCAGACCGTTTCCATCGCGTCAACATGGACAAACCTCGAGCAGACCGGCACTCTGAGGGCGGGAAGGAAACGGAGGGAAGTCATGAATCGTTTGGGAGTGTTTGCACTATTGAGCCTTGCGGCAGCGGGTTGTTCGGCACCTGAGCCCGACGCGGGCCCGGCCGAAGACAGCGACACGGCCGAGGTTGAGGTAGATGTCTCAATCGAACGATCCCCCACCAAGAATGCCTATTTCGGTGACCTCCACGTCCATACAAAGAACAGTTTCGATGCCTATATCTTCGCGACCCGCCGGACTCCGGATGATGCTTACCGCTTCGCCAAGGGTGAGAAGATTCCTCATGATGCAGGCTATGAGATTCAGCTCGAGGGACCGCCGCTCGACTTCCTCGCGGTGACCGACCATGGCGAGTACCTGGGCGTCATTCCGTTCATGGATGACCCCAATCACCCGCTGTCCAGAACGATGACCGCGCAGGCTGCGTTTGGAGACGACGCCGCAGCCTCGGCAGAGACCTTTGCGAATATCGGCATCTCTTTTGTCACCGGACAGCCGATCGAGGAAATTCGCGATCAGTCGCACATGAACCAGATCTGGGCGGAGACCATCAACACCGCCAATCGTCATTATGAGCCCGGGACCTTCACCACATTCGCGGGCTATGAATTCACGGCAATGACCATTGTCAGTGTCGAACAAGGCTCCGCGGCCAACCTGCATCGCAATGTCATCTTCCGCGACCAGGCGCCGGACCAGATCTTCTCCACGCTCGACTCAACCAATCCGGAAGACCTCTGGGACTGGATGGACGGACAGCGCGATGGCGGCATCGACTCGCTCGCCATTCCGCACAATTCCAATGGGTCGAATGGCGAAATGTTCGCCTTGCAAAGCTATGACGGAGAACCGCTCACCGAGACTTATGCTCTGACCCGCCTGCGCAATGAGCCAATCGTCGAGATCACGCAGATCAAGGGCACCTCGGAAACCCACCCAACGCTGTCACCGAACGACGAATGGGCCGGGTTCGAGCAATACGATTATTTCATTGGCAGCTCCGCCAAATCGACCGTGAATGTCGGAGATTATGTCCGCCCTTCGCTGGCGCGCGGAATGGCAATCGCAGAAGACCTTGGGGTCAATCCATATGAGTTTGGCTTGATCGGCTCCAGCGACACGCATATCGCGGCAGCGACGCTGGATGAGGAGACGCATTGGGGCAAGTTCCCAACCGATGGCGCGGGCCCGCAAAGCCGAAGCTCCGTGCCTCCAGAGGGCTATACCGATTGGGCCGATGTGCCGAACGCCACTGACCGCCGTGTGCTCACTGGCGCCAAGTTCAGCGCCGCCGGCTTGGTTGGCGTCTGGGCCGAAGCGAACACGCGCGAAGACCTGTTTGATGGCATGCGCAATCGCGAGACGTTCGGAACCTCTGGTCCTCGCATGAAAGTACGGTTGTTCGCCGGCGAGTATAGCGACGATATCCTGGACGCCGCGGACTTGCTCGATCAGGCTTACGCCGACGGCGTGCCGATGGGCGGGAACCTCGCACGCGGCGATGGTGACGCACCGCAGCTGCTTGCCTGGGCCACCCAGGACCCGCAGTCTGCGCCCTTGCAGCGACTTCAGATCGTGAAAGTCTGGGCAGACGACGGTGTGGCGCGCGAAGCGATTTATGACGTTGCCTGTTCGGATGGCTCGGCACCTGATCCAGAGACCAATCGCTGCGCTGACAATGGCGCCTCGGTCGACACATCGACATGCGAAACAACGGCCGGCTCGGGCAAAGGAGAGTTGAAAGCCTTGTGGCAGGATCCGACCTATGACGCATCGCAGGTCAGTGCCTATTATGTGCGCGTGTTGGAAAATCCAACATGCCGCTGGAGCACATGGGACGCGGTTCGGGCCGGCACACCGCCTAATCCTGAGCTGCCCCTGACGCTTCAGGAACGGGCCTGGTCATCACCGATCTGGATCGACTAGCCGCCGCGCCTGAAAAAGCGTTGCGCTTGGTCGGTGGCCGGGCGATAGACGGCGCATGAGCACTTATCCTGTTGTTCGAGACATTCTCGACAAGCTGATCGCGTTCGACACCACGTCGCGCCATTCCAATCTCGACCTGATCGACTGGATCGAAACCCAGCTCACCCCTCTCGGTGCGGTGTGCCAGCGCGTGCCGAATGCCGAAGGCACGAAAGCCAATCTCTGGGTCCGGATCGGGCCAGACATTCCTGGCGGGATCGTGCTTTCTGGCCATACGGATGTCGTTCCTGTCGACGGACAAGACTGGTCGAGCGATCCGTTCGCCCTGATCGAGCGCGATGGCCTGCTCTACGGTCGCGGCACGTCGGACATGAAAGGCTTTATCGCGCTCTGCCTCGCCTATGCACCGGCATTCGCCAAGCTCGACCTCGCCAAACCCATCCACTTCGCGTTCTCGTATGACGAAGAGGTCGGCTGCCAGGGCGCGCCGGACATGATCGCGCAGATCGTCAAGCATGGTGCAAGACCAGACGCGGTCTGGGTCGGGGAACCGACGCTCTGGCAAGTCGTGTCTGGCCACAAGGGCATTGTCTATGCCGAAGTCGAAGTGTTCGGCCACGAAGCCCATTCCAGCCAGCCACATCTCGGCGTTTCGGCAAATGGGGTCGCCATCGACTTGATGTCGGTGCTGCGGCAGATCGAGATTGAGCTGCGCTCACAAGCCGATCCGGCTTCGCCCTTCGAGCCAGCTTTCCCGACCCTGTCGATTGGTGAAATCAACGGTGGCACCGCGCACAATATCCTGGCCCGGCATTGCCGCTTTGTCTTCGATTTGCGTTGCCCACCCGGCTTTGATCCTCACGACATCCTGCAGCCATTCTTCGAGGTCGCAAAATCCGCCGATGCTGACATGCGCAAGCGGTTTCCGGAGGCAGGCGTGAACGTGCACATCCTGTCCGACGTGCCGATGCTGGCGCCAGTTCCGGACAATCCGGCCGAGACGCTGGTCCGCGCCTTGACGGGCGACAATGCCGTTCGCGCCGTCGCCTATGCCACGGAAGCCGGACAGTTTCACGCGGCCGGAATGGCCGCCGTGATTTGCGGCCCTGGCTCCATCGATCAAGCCCACAAGCCCGACGAATTCATCGCCACGGCCCAACTCGAAGAGGGTGTGGCAATCTTCTCAAAACTGGTCGAGCATCTGTCAGCTGGCGGCTAGCCACGGTACGACAAGAAAATGAGCGATGAGCGTCAGAACCACCGCACCAATGGTCGCCCATAGCGCTTTCTTCTTGAGCATCGGATCTTTCGGAGCGCCCTCTTCGGTGCCCTCGATGACGTTGCCATCGTCTTCGAACTGCCCCTGCACGCCGATCGGCAGGACACAGAAGAAGCTCAGCCACCAGGTGATGACGAACACGACAATGGCGCCAACCGGATCCATTTAATGCGCTCCATCCTTCGGGCTTTCCATCAGTTCGACGAGCACGCCATTGGAGTTCTTCGGATGGATAAAGATGATCATCGTACCATGAGCACCGATGCGGGGCTCACCGAGCACTGTTGCGCCGCGCGCTGTCATCACGCTGACCGCTTCATTGATGTCATCGACTTCGAAACAGACATGATGCTGACCGCCCTTCGGGTTCTTGGCGATGAAATTGTGGATCGGGCTCTGCTCATTCAGCGGCTCAATGAGTTCGATCTGGCTGTTCGGCAGATTGACGAAGCAGACCTTGACCCCTTGCGCCGGCATATCGAATGGTTCGGTAATGTCGGTGGCGCCATACAAGGTGCGATATGTGTCCATCGCCTCGCGGATATCCGGAACCGCAACCCCGACATGATTGAGTGGACCGATCTTGAATTCTGACATCACCATACTCCTTCACTCACACCCTTAGCACAGACACATCCACCAGCGGCTTGCGACCGAACGTCCGTTCGCAGGATTTCTTCACGGCGCGTGACAGCACGCGCTCGACTTCTTCATCGTCCATTCGCTTGCGGCGTTTCATCTTGGTCATCGCTTCTTCGACCGCATCATCGACATCGATCAAGCTTTCATCCGCGGTGCTGCCATCCATTTCTGACAAGCCGCGTGCGGTCAGCAAGGGGCCATCGACCAGATCGCCATTCTCATCAATCGCCACTGCCACGCTGACATAACCCCAATTGGCCAGGGCCCGGCGCTCGCGGATGCCTTCGCTTTCCGCGGGCACGAGACGATTGCCGTCCAGGTAGAGACGGCCGTTCGGCACGGTATCGATGATCCGGGCCTCGCCCGGTGCCAGCCGAATGAGATCGCCATTGCGCGGGGTGACGGCCTCGCTGACCTGCAGGCTCTTAGCGTAAGCCGCGTGTTCGACAATGTGGCGTCGTTCGCCATGTACCGGCACAGCAATCTTCGGGCGCACCCATTGATACATTCGCCGCAACTCATCGCGCGCTGGATGACCCGAGACATGAATCGGGCCGTCGGTCATCTTGTCAGAAATGATCCGGACGCCTTTCTCTGCCAGGGCGTTCTGCATATCGAAAATGCCCTTCTCATTGCCGGGAATGACCCGGCTGGAGAAGATCACTGTGTCGCCTTCGCCAAGGCTGATATGGCGATGATCATCGCGCGCGATCCGGCCAAGGGCGGCGCGCGCCTCGCCTTGCGAGCCGGTGCAGAGGAATAGCAGATTGTCATCCGGCAGACTGCCCGCCTGATCTTCACTGATCAGGTCCGGCATGTCCTTGATCACACCGGTCGCGACAGCGGCATCAGTGATCTTGTGCATGCTGCGTCCGACCAGACAGACACTTCGACCCGCTTGACGCGCGGCTTCGATGACGCTGGCCACGCGGGCAACGTTCGAAGCAAACGTCGTGACCGCGACCCGCCCGGTCAGAGAGCCGATCAGCTTGATCAGATTGTCTCGCACCACGCCTTCGGAGCCGCTCTCGCCTTCGACGAAGACATTGGTGCTGTCGCAAACCATGGCCAGGACACCATCCTCGCCGAGTTGGGTCAGTGCCGGAATGTCGGTTTCAGCGCCAAGTTGTGGATCGGGATCGATCTTCCAGTCGCCCGTGTGCAGGATCGTGCCCAGCGGTGTTTCAAGCGCCAGCGCGTTCGGTTCCGGAATGGAATGGGTCAGCGTGATGTAACGGACCTTGAACGGCCCGGCCTCAACCTCTGCGCCGAGTGGGATGACATTGATGCTTGTGTGCTTCAAACCGCGTTCGATCAGCTTCGCCTGGGCCAGGTGAGCGGTAAACGGTGTCGCATAGATCGGCGCTTTCGTTTGCAGACGCGGCAAGACCAGGCCGATGGCGCCAATGTGATCTTCATGGGCGTGGGTCAGGAAGATCGCATCAATATTGTCGCCCTGGTCCTCCAGGAAAGTCGGATCGGGCGTGATCAGGTCGATCCCGGGTGTATCCTCGCCGCCGAAGGTGACGCCGACATCAATCAGGATCCAGCGCCGGTCATGCGCTGGCCCATAGCCATAAGCGTTGAGGTTCATGCCGATCTCGCCGCATCCGCCGAGTGGCAGGAAAACGAGCTCAGCGTCCTTGGTTTTGTTCATCAGCCCCAATTAGTCTTTCTTGTTGCGGCGATAGACCTCTAACAGGCCGACCTCCATCAAACTCTGATCAAAATGATCTATGGTTTTACTCGCATCTTCAAACAGGGATGCGACGCCGCCGGTGGCAATCACCGTCAGCGGCGCTGAGTACTCTTCCTTCACGCGCTCAACGATGCCGTCAATCAGGTCGACATAACCCCAGAACACGCCCGACTGCATGGCCGAAACCGTGTCCTGGCCAATCACTTGCGGTGGTTTCTGGATGGCAATCCGCGGCAGCTGCGCCGCGGCATCGTGCAGGGCGCGCATGGACAGATTGATCCCAGGTGAAATGATGCCGCCTTCAAAGCCGCCATCCGGGCCGACCACGTCGAAAGTGGTCGCCGTTCCACTGTCGATGACCAGCTTGGCACCTTCATATAGCAGATGCGCGCCGATCGCGGCGACGAGTCGGTCCGCACCGACCTGCTCGGGTCGGCGGATCCGGATTGGCACGCCGAGTTTGGTTTCGGGTTCTCCAACAAACATCGGCTCAGCGTCAAAATAACGACGCGACAGGTTCCGGAAATTGAACTTGGCCTGCGGCACCACGGTCGAGATGATACAGCCATCAATCTGACCGAGCTCCAGGCCTTCCAGCCGCATCAGCGTGCCGAGCCAGACGGCGTGGTCATCGGCTGTGCGTCTGGCATCCGTCGAACTGCGCCAGCTCGACACCCATTTGTCTCCGTCATGGAGCGCAAAAACCGTATTCGTGTTGCCGACATCAATGACCAGAAGCATCAGTCCACTCGCCTCACCAAATCTACATCACCGGCCCTTATGGTCTCTCTTGACCCATCGGGCAAACGTAAGTTCAGGCCACCATCCGAGGCGAGCCCTTCGAAAATTCCTGTGACGCGCCGGTCGACCGGCCCCGCCTCCATCAATTGACCTAGTCCTTCTGCGTGGCGCAACCAATCGTCGAGCAATTGATCGAACTGGTGGCGCGCCTGTTCGACGCGTTTGTCGAGCGCCAGTTTCAGGTCGTCCAGAACATGTTCCGGCGTCAGCGCAGGTGATGCGCCTTGCCCGGCGAGCGAGGTTGAGGCCTGCTCCACCACGTCAGGCGCCGTTTGCACATTGATGCCCATCCCAAGCGCGATCCAGACGACGCCATTGGTTTCACCGGATTCGGTCAGGATCCCGCAAATCTTGGCGCCGTCAATGCGCACATCATTCGGCCATTTCAACTTGGCCGGCAGCTCCGGCAGCGTTGCGACGCAGGCTTCTCGAACGGCGAGTGCAGCCGCGAACGGGATGCGCGCCGCCATCGACAGGCCGCCAGGCTCGGGAAACAACACCGTTACGAACAAATTGCCGGGCGGCGACACCCAGTTTCGCCCGAGGCGACCGCGTCCGGCGGTCTGGCTGCGGGCCGCGATCCAGACAGGCGAGGTCTCTCCGGCACGGGCGCGGCGTTTGGCTTCTTCGCTGGTGCTATCTAGCTCGTCGTACCAGTAAACTGGTGCGCGCTGGATCACGAGATCAGTCTCGCCGCTGCTGAGGCGGCCATGTCGCTGAATGGCGCAACAAAGATCAACAATGCGATGCTGACCAGAGCAGTGACATAAACGGTCATTGTGACCCAGCCATCGACCGGCTCAAAATCTTCGGCCTGGTCGTCAAACCACATGATCTTCACGATGCGCAAATAATAGTACATCGCGATCACCGAGCTCAGGACCAGAATGATGATCAATGGCAGCAGACCGGCATCCATGCCCGCTTCAAGCACTGCCAGCTTACCGAGGAAGCCGAAGGCCAGCGGGAAGCCCGAGACGGAGATCAGCAGCAGGGTCAACGCGGTGGCTAGCCCCGGCTGGCGGCGAACCAGGCCTGCAAGTTCATTAATGTCTTCAACCATGCCGCCTTCGCGGCGCATCGACAGCACGCCTCCAAACAGGCCGAGCGAGGCAATCACATAAGCGGTCATGAAGATCAGCAGCGATCCGGCCCCGTATTGGACACCCGCGGCGACTGCAACCAGCGCGTAGCCCATATTGGCGATCGACGAGTAGCCCAACAGACGCTTGAGATTGGATTGTGGCAGCGCGCCAAATGCCCCGATAATCATCGATGCGGCGGCGATGATGCCGACGATCAACTGCCAGTTTTCAACCGCCATGGCTTGCGGGAAGGCGGTGAACATGATGATCGCGAAGACGACCATGCTGGCCATTTTCGGCGCGGTCGCAAAGAATGCGACAACCGGGCTCGGCGAACCTTCATAGACATCCGGGGTCCACACGTGCATTGGCGCGGCCGACACTTTGAAAGCGAGCCCTGTAATCATCAGCACCATGCCGAACATGAAGCCCATGCTTGGCTCCGCTTCGGCGACAATCTCGTAACTGGTGCTGCCAGAGAACCCGTAGACCAATGACATGCCATAGAGCAGCAGACCCGAGGCGAGCGCCCCGAGGACGAAGTATTTGAGACCAGCTTCGGCTGAGCGCGGGCTGTCCCGGTGGAACGAGGCGAGCACGTATGAGGACAGGCTGAGCGTCTCGACGCCGAGGTACAGAGTCATGAAATTGGCTGAGGACAGGATCATGCCCATGCCCAGCGCGGCGAATATCACCAGCAGCGAGTACTCATAGCGCAGTGTCTCGTGACGGCGCAGGAATCCCTCCGCCATCAGCAGCGCGATACCGCCTGAGATAAAGCTCACGACTTTCGCGAAGTTGGCGAAACTGGAAGTCTCGACCAGGCCATCAAAGGCCCGGCCGCCATCCCAGTAATATCCCGACAAAGCAGCTGCGGCGAACAGGACCAGCGCGCCGAACTTGAACGACAGGCTGTTGAAACGGTCACCAATGAAGGCGCCGACAGTGACACCGAACAGACCTGCCGCGGCGAGCAGGACTTCCGGGGCCATGGCGGCGAGAATGGCTTCAAGGTCAAACATGCTGCTTATCCTCCAGCCACTTGGGCAATCGCGTGCAATGAGGAATCACGCGTGATGTCAAAAATCAGATTGGGCAGGATACCGAGCAGGATTGTGCCGATCGCCAGTGGGATCAGGCAGATCAGTTCCTTGACGTTGACGTCCTGGATGTTTTCCAGCTCAGGATTGGTGATCTCTCCGAACACGGTGCGACGGTACAATGTCAGCATGTAGACAGCGGAGAAGATCACGCCGAGCGCAGCCCCGGCAGCGGCCCAGGTATTGGCCTGAAAGGCCCCGACCATGGTCAGGATCTCGCCAACAAAGCCACTGGTACCCGGCAGGCCGACATTGGCCATGGTGAACAGCATGAACAGCGTTGCATAGACCGGCATCCGGTGGACAAGGCCGCCATAGGCCGCAATCTCTCTGGTGTGCATGCGGTCATAGACAACCCCGACGATCAGGAAGAGCGCACCGGAAATCAGGCCGTGCGACAGCATCTGGAAAACTGCGCCCTGCACGCCAATCTCCGTGAACGAGAAGATGCCGAGCGTGACGAAGCCCATGTGCGCCACCGATGAGTAGGCAATCAGCTTCTTCATGTCGGTCTGGCGCCACGCCACCAGCGAGGCATAGACGATCGCGATCACCGAAATCGTGAACACGAAGGGCTGGAACAGCACGCTGGCCTCCGGGAACATAGGTAGACTGAAGCGGAGGAAGCCATAGCCCCCCATTTTCAGCAGGATCCCGGCCAGGATCACCGAGCCGGCTGTCGGCGCCTGCACGTGTGCGTCTGGAAGCCAGGTATGAACCGGCCACATCGGAAGCTTGACCGCAAACGAGGCGAAGAAGGCAAGCCAGAGCCAGGTCTGAGCCCCCGGATCGAACGCGAACTGCTCGAGCTGTGCGACATCTGAAGTGCCCGCCGTCAAGTACATGTAGACGACCGCGGCCAGCATGAAGAGCGAGCCAAGCAGGGTGTAGAGAAAGAACTTGAAGCTGGCATAGATACGGTCAATGCCGCCCCACACGCCGATGATGATGAACATCGGAATGAGGCCCGCTTCGAAGAACACATAGAACACGACCAGATCGAGTGCGCAGAACACACCAATCATGAAGGTTTCGAGCACCAGGAAGGCGACGACATATTCCGTCAGGCGTTTCTTGATCGATCCAATGCTGGCAATCAGCGAAATTGGTGTCAGCAATGTCGTCAGCAGGATCAGCAGGATCGACATGCCATCGACGCCCATCTTGTACTTGATGCCCGAGAACCAATCGACTTCCTCGACCAGCTGGTAGCCGGTGCCGTTCATGTCAAAGCTCAGGAACATCACGATCGAGACAATGAAGGTCGCGACCGAGAACAGCAGCCCAGCATACATGACGCGCTCGTCTTCAGAGCCATCGGCGCGGATCTGTGCGCCTGTCAGCGCCTTGATCAGGAGGATCAGGATCGCGCCTGCAAGCGGCAGGAACGTCACCGCAGAGAGAATTGGGAAATCCATTAGCCCGCGCCTCCGCTGCGCCAGAACAAGACTGCGCCGAAGATCAGGGCGGCCCCGATGATCACGAACGCATAGTGATAGAGATATCCGGTATGCATGGCCGAGAGGCGTCTTGCGCCCCAGCGAACCACAGCCGCAACGCCGTCAGGACCGAGGCCATCCACGACCTTCTTGTCGCCTTTCCAGAACAGGTTGCCGAGCCAGGCGGAGCCCTTGACCAGGGTCGCATTGTAAAGTTCGTCAAAGTACCACTTGTTGGCGAACAGGCCGTGCAGCGGGCCGCCCGTCTTGGCGATCCGCTCGCCGATACCGCGATTGAACAGATAGGTGAATGTCGCCAGGACGAAGCCGGTCACAGTGACAATCAACGGCGCCCAGAACACCCATTCGGGGACATTGTATTTGTCTTTCAGGACCGTGTTTTCCTTGGCGGTGTAGATCGCACCATCCCAGAACGCTTTATAGTCGTGACCGACAAAGGCGTCGTAGAAGTACCAACCGGCAAAGATCGCACCGACGCTCAGCACACCAAGCGGGATCAGCATGACCATTGGCGATTCATGCGGATCACCATGATGGTCGTCATGGTCGTGATCATCATGCGCTTCCGCTTCATCATGATGATGATCGTCGGCTTCCGCGCGCGGGCCGTGGAACGTCATGTAAACCAGGCGCCAGGAGTAGAAGCTGGTCAACAATGCCGCGACGATCCCGAACCAGAAGGCCAGCTGCCCAAACGCAACGCCCTTCATGCCTGCAGCAAACGCGGTCTCGATGATCGCATCTTTCGAGAAGAAGCCGGAGAAGCCCCAGACGTGCGGCATACCCAGGCCGATGATTGCGATCGTCCCGATCATCATCGCGCCATAGGTCAGCGGCATGTATTTCGCGAAACCGCCCATCTTGCGCATGTCCTGCTCGTGATGCGCGCCATGAATGACGGAGCCGGCCCCGAGGAAGAGCAGCGCCTTGAAAAAGGCGTGCGTGAACAGGTGGAACATCGCCGCTTCATAAGCGCCGATGCCAGCGGCGAAGAACATGTAGCCGAGCTGCGAACAGGTCGAATAAGCGATGACGCGCTTGATGTCGTTCTGCGCCATGCCGACGGTCGCGGCGTACAGCGCGGTTACAGCGCCGATCAGAGCGATCATCGATGCTGCGAATGGCGCATATTCATAAATCGGCGAGACCAGGCAGACGAGATACACGCCGGCGGTCACCATCGTCGCGGCGTGGATGAGCGCTGACACCGGGGTCGGGCCTTCCATCGCATCCGGCAGCCAGACATGCAGGAAGAACTGTGCTGACTTGCCCATCGCACCGATGAAGAGCAGCACGCCAATCAACTCCAGCGCCGGGATTTCCCAGGCCAGGAATGGCACGATCACGTCGCGCACTTGCCCGGCTTCCGCCAGCGCCAGCGGCACAACTTCCGCGTTCTCCTTGATGGCGCTGAGCACGGGGTCGAACTCGACCGAACCAAAGACCAGGAACACCGCCATGATACCCAGCGCGAGACCGAAATCGCCAACCCGGTTGGTCACGAAGGCCTTGATCGCGGCATCGTTGGGCGCCTTGTTCTGATACCAGAACCCGATCAAGAGATAAGAGGCGAGGCCAACCCCTTCCCAACCGAAGAACAGCTGGATGAAATTGTCCGCCGTTACCAGCATCAGCATGGTGAAAGTGAAGAGCGAGAGATAAGAGAAGAAGCGCGCCTTGTGCGGGTCCTCTTCCATATAGCCCCAGCTATACAGGTGCACGAGACCAGACACGCTGGTGATCACTGCCATCATCACGATCGACATGGCATCGACACGGATCGCCCAGTCGGCCTGGAACTGGCCGACGTCAATCCAGGTCATCAACTTGATGATGTGCTGCCCGACATAGGCCCCGGCTTGACCGGTATCTGCCGCCAGCGAGGCGTGTTCAACATGCCCGGCGCCGCCCGCGCCCGAGGCATAGACGAACAGTTGGTAGATCGACAGGACACCGGCGAGACCAACCGTTCCGGTTGTCACGACCATCGCACCGCGATCGCCGATAAAGCGCTGGAACAGGCCCGCGATCAGTGCGGCCAGGCCAGGTCCAAGAACGATAAACTGGATGAAGTTGTCAGATAACATGGCTGCTTCCCTACCCCTTCATCAGGTCGACGCTCTCGACCGAAATGTCTCCGCGATTGCGGAAATAAACGACAAGAATTGCGAGGCCGACGGCGGCTTCAGCCGCGGCAACGGTCAGGACGAGCATCGCGAAAATCTGGCCAGAGATCGTGCCGGTAAAGACCGAGAATGCAACCAGATTAATGTTCACTGACAACAGGATCAGTTCGATCGCCATCAGGATAACGATAATGTTCTTGCGGTTCACGAAAATGCCGACAACGCCGATCGTGAACAGGATCGCAGAGATCGTCAGGAAGTGGTTGATGGTCAGGTCCATGTTTAGATCCCCCGCCCTGGCTCGACCGCGACTTTCTCGGTCGAATCTTCGCGACGACGAGACGTTTGCCGCGCAATGTTCTGGCGCTTGATGCCCGGGCGCTCGCGCAGGGTCAGCACGATCGCACCGATCATCGCCACCAACAGCACCAGTCCGGCCATCTGGAACAATAGGAAATAGTCCGTGTACATGACCTGCCCGATCGCTTCCGTGTTGGTGTCTGCGCCCGGCGCCGCATCGAATGTGTTGTTTTGCGAGGACCCGCGCGCAAAGCTCGCAAGCGCAATCTCGGCGATGAAGGCAAGGCCGATCAGCACAGCGAAGGGCCAGTACCTGAGTGTGCCCTGTTTCAGCTCAACGAAATCGACATCGAGCATCATCACCACGAACAGGAACAGCACCGCAACAGCGCCGACATAAACGACGACCAGAAGCATCGCCAGGAACTCCGCCCCGATCAGGACGAACAAGCCAGCTGCTGTAAAAAATGTCAGGATCAGCCAAAGCACCGAATGCACCGGGTTCTTGGCCATAATCACAGCCAAGGCCGACACGGTCACAATGGCCGCGAAAATATAGAAGGCGATCAGTTCCACTGCTTGAGCCCCTATTCCCTTCTGACGGCCCCTCGCCGCCTCAATTCGGTCGCTACCGGTACGGTGCGTCCAGTTCCAAGTTCTTGGCGATCAACCGCTCCCAGCGGTCTCCGTTCGCCAGCAATTTTTCTTTGTCATAATAGAGCTCTTCACGGGTTTCCGTGGCGAACTCGAAATTCGGTCCTTCGACAATCGCATCCACCGGGCAGGCTTCCTGGCAGAAGCCGCAATAGATGCATTTGACCATGTCGATGTCGTAGCGTGTGGTACGGCGCGAGCCGTCTTCACGCGGCTCGGCTTCAATCGTGATCGCCTGGGCCGGGCAGATTGCTTCACAGAGTTTACACGCGATGCAGCGTTCCTCACCGTTCGGATAGCGACGCAGCGCGTGCTCACCTCGAAAGCGTGGACTGACCGGGTTCTTCTCAAACGGATAATTGACCGTTGCCTTGCGGCGGAACATCTCACGGATCCCGAGCCCGAAGGCCGAAATGAAATCCGTTAGCAGTGCGCCACGAATGGTTTGAACGAGGCTCATGCTTGAACACCTCCATAAACGACATAACCACCCACAATCACCACAGCGGCGAGCGCGGTTGGCAGGAAGATCTTCCATCCGAGTCGCATCAGCTGGTCATAGCGATAACGCGGCACCACGGCCTTCACGAGGGCGAACAGGAAGAAGAAGAAAACGAGCTTGGCCATGAACCAGGCGAGATGACCGAGATTGACGATCCATTCCGGGAACATGTTGACGAAATCCGCGCTGAGCGGGATCGGACCATGCCAGCCGCCGAGGAACAGGATCGTCATCATCGCGCACATCAGCACGATGTTGAGGTACTCACCGAACATAAACAGCAAGTAGGGCGTCGCCGAATACTCAACCTGATAGCCGGCCACCAACTCTGATTCCGCTTCCGGCAGATCGAAAGGCGGACGGTTGGTTTCAGCCAGCGCAGAGACGAAGAACATGACGAAAGCGGCCAACATGACCGGCCACATCAGCAGGTGTTCGAAGGTCAGCAGGTGCCAGGTGAACAAGCCGCCATCCTGAGCGTTGACGATGTCGGTCAGGTTCATTGATCCAGCCAACAGGATCACCGTGATGATGATCAGACCAATCGACACCTCATACGAGACCATTTGCGCCGCGCTGCGCAGCGAGGCCAGGAATGGGTATTTCGAGTTCGAGGCCCAGCCGCCCATGATAATGCCATAGACGCCCAGCGACGATATCGCGAACAGGTAGAGAATACCGACATTAATGTCGGAAATTACCCAGCCCGGCGCCACTGGAATCGCGGCCCACGCGGCGAAGGCCAAGGTCAGTGTCAGGATCGGCGCAATCAGGAATACGGTCTTGTTCGCGCCCGCCGGAATAATGATCTCTTTGAGCAGAAACTTCCCGAAATCCGCGAAGCTCTGCATCAAGCCAAAGGGACCAACGACGTTCGGCCCCTTGCGCATCATCACCGCCGCCCAGACTTTGCGGTCCAGCAGCAGCAAAAAGGCAATCGACAGTGACAGAACCAGTGTGAACAAGCCAATCTGGCCAAGCACCAGAAGCCAGCCAGTCAGCACGCCATATTGTTCGATCAATCCAGTCATCGCGCCGCCCTACTCCGCTGCCATCACGGTTTCAAGACCCTGTTTCTGCAGAGAACACTCTGCCATTGTCTTGGAAGCCCGTGCGATTGGGTTGGTGAGATAGAAATCGTCGATCGCTGCGGCAAAAGGCGCTGCATTGAGTGCCACACCACCCGCGTCAATCGACTGTTTGAGGGCTTCGACACCGGCATCGCCCGGCGCGAATCCAAGTCCGGCAAACACCGGATTGGCCTCGCGAAGCGCCTCGCGCAGGGCATCAGCCGTATCATAAGGCAAGGTCTTGCCGACAACGTCAGACAACGCCCGGAAAATCGCCCAACCTTCGCGCGCCGCGCCCTTGGGCTGGACCGCGCGGCGGGTCATCTGAACCCGGCCTTCCGTGTTGACGTAGGTCGCGGCCATTTCGGTGTAAGCCGCCGAAGGCAGGATGATATCAGCCTTGCTTGCCCCGGCATCGCCGTGGCTACCGACATAGATCACGGTCGCGTTGCCGGTGTTCGACAAATCCGCTTCGTCGACGCCGAGCAGAACGATCGTCTCCATACCACCGCCCAGAATCGCTGCGGTATCCGCGCCGCCTACTCCGGGAATGAAGCCGGCATCAAGGGCACCGACACGACCAGCAGCCGTATGCAGGACGCCGAACCCGGCCCAGTCATCCTTGATGGCCTGGATTTCCAGGGCGTAATCGTGCGCAGCAGCGAGGATGGCCTGGCCGTCTTCGCGTGACAGGACGCTTTCGCCAACGATGATCATCGGCTTCTCGGCATTGCGCAGCGCTTCAGCGACCTCGCTGTCGCGTTTGAACAGGCCGTTCAGCGACTCCGCATTGTCGCCGAGATGTTCGTACTCGTAAGTCAGGTCGGCCGCCTCGCCGATCACACCGACCTTCAAATCATTCCACAGCCAGGCCTTGCGAATACGGGCGTTCCAGACCGCCGCTTCCTGGCGCGGATTGGTGCCAATAAGCAGAAGCGCATCTGCGTCTTCAACGCCCAGCAGTGTCGGGTTGAACAAATAGCGCTCACGCACACCATCTGTGCCGTAAGCGGCACCTGCGGGGCGGCAATCCGTGTTTTGAACACCAAGCGCTCGGGCGAGATCGAGGGCCGCCTTGGCCTGCTCAACTTCGATCTGGTCACCCGCGACGAAGCCAATTTTCTCAGCCGGTGCGGCCAGCGCCGCTTTGGTGGCTTCGAACGCTTCGCCCCAATCCACAGCGGTCAGCTTGCCATCCTTGCGGACATAAGGCGTGTCGAGGCGCTGCCGGGCAAGGCCGTCCCAGATGAAGCGCGACTTGTCAGACAACCACTCTTCATTCACCTCTTCATTGATCACCGGCATGATACGCATCACCGCATCGCCTTTGGCGTCAACGCGAATGTTCGAGCCGAGCGCGTCCATGACATCGATGGTTTCCGTCTTGCGCAACTCCCACGGACGCGCATTGAAGGCGTACGGCTTGGAGGTCAGCGCGCCAACCGGGCAAAGGTCGATGACATTGCCGGAAAGTTCCGAGGTCAGGCTCTCTTCCAGATACGTCGTGATCTCAGCGCTTTCGCCGCGCGATATCATGCCAATCTCTTCAACACCCGCCACTTCTGCGGCGAACCGAACGCAGCGTGTACACTGGATGCAGCGGGTCATGATCGTCTTGACCAGCGGGCCCATATTCTTGTCTTCGACGGCGCGCTTGTTCAGCTCATAACGGCTTTCGGCGCGGCCATAGGCGACTGCCTGATCCTGCAAGTCACACTCACCCCCCTGGTCACAGATCGGGCAATCCAGCGGGTGGTTGATGAGCAGGAATTCCATCACACCATTGCGGGCTTTCTCGACATAGTCGCCCTTGGTCGAGATGTTAGGCGGCGTCCCATCCGGGTTCATCCGCATGTCGCCCACCGTCTGCGCGCAAGACGCAATCGGCTTCGGCGCGCCGTGCCACTGGACCAGACACATGCGGCAATTGCCGGCGACGGAAAGACGTTCGTGATAACAAAAGCGCGGGATCTCGGCGCCTGCTTCCTCACACGCCTGCATCAGCGTGTAGGAGCGCGGCACTTCAACTTCCTGGCCGTCAATGTTCAGTTTGAAAAGATCGTCGGACATGTTTCTTACTCCGCCGCCACTGTGTGGCCCTGCACGAGTGCACGAGGGGCGCGGTATTGGGTGATACGGTCTTCGATTTCGTGGCGGAAATGGCGGATCAGGCCCTGCACCGGCCAGGCCGCTGCGTCGCCAAGCGCACAGATCGTGTGGCCTTCCACTTGTTTCGAGACATCGAGCAGTTTCTCGATATCGTCATGATGGGCATCGCCAATGACCATCTGCTCCAGCACGCGCCACATCCAGCCAGTACCTTCCCGGCACGGCGTACACTGGCCGCAGCTTTCATGCTTGTAGAAATAGGCGATCCGGGCAATCGCGTGGATCAGGTCGGTCGACTTGTCCATGACGATGACCGCCGCGGTCCCGAGGCCGGATTGCAGGTCGCGCAGCGTGTCGAAATCCATGTGTGCGTCCATGATCTGCTCAGCTGGCACCATCGGCACAGACGACCCGCCCGGGATCACCGCCTTGAGATTGTCCCATCCGCCGCGAATACCGCCGCAATGGGTATCGATCAGGTCGCGGAAGGTGATCGACATCTCTTCCTCGACATTGCACGGCTTGTTCACATGGCCGGAGATGCAAAACAGCTTGGTGCCGGTATTGTTCGGACGCCCAAAGCCGGCAAACCACTGCGCGCCGCGGCGCAGAATGGTGGGTACGACGGCAATCGATTCAACATTGTTCACGGTGGTCGGGCAGCCATAAAGGCCAGCATTGGCCGGGAATGGCGGCTTCAGGCGCGGCTGGCCCTTCTTGCCTTCCAGGCTTTCGAGCAAAGCTGTTTCCTCGCCGCAAATATAGGCGCCGGCGCCGTGATGGACATAGAGATCGAAGTCCCAGCCATTCACATTGTCCTTGCCGATCAGCTTGGCTTCATACGCCTCTTTGACCGCCTGTTCGAGCGCTTCGCGTTCGGCAATGTATTCACCGCGCAGATAGACATAGCATTTGTGCGCCCGCATCGCCCGGCTGGCGACCATGCAGCCTTCGATCAGAAGGTGCGGATCATGGCGCATGATCTCGCGGTCCTTACAGGTGCCCGGCTCGGATTCATCAGCGTTTACAACCAGATAGTGCGGGCGCTCACCAACTGTCTTGGGCATGAAGGTCCATTTCAGGCCGGTCGGGAAACCCGCGCCGCCGCGGCCACGCAGCCCGCTTTCCTTGACCTGGGTGCACAGCCAGTCCGGCCCCTGCGCCAGCATCTCGCGGGTCAGGTGCCAGGCACCACGCTGCTTGGCGGCGTCCAGACCAGGATCATGGGCGCCGTACAGATTGGTGAAGATACGGTCTTTATCTTGAAGCATCACGCTGCTCCTTCATTTCGCGCGCAGCCGACAATAATAGCGGCGCGCTGACGATGGCGCCCATGACCAAAGCCATGATCAGCCAAATCGCATTGTTCGAGACGAGGAAGATGACCACTCCCAACCCGACCAGGATCGAGTCGATGATCGCGGCCAGAATGAACTTCTTCCTTGGATCGGGTTTCTCGACGAGCGGCATCAATCATCCCCCTCATCCTTTGATGAATCCACTTCGCCAGCGTCGACGCGTTTGGAGAACTCGGTTTCTTCGCCTTCAGCCAGGGTCCGGGCCTGGGCAATCCAGTCTTCGCGCTCGATGCGACCCGGGAAGGACATGAAATCCTCGACCCAGTCGACATTGGCCGGGGTCCAGGCGGCGATCTGGCTGAACTTGTAGATGCCAAGCTCGTTCAGCGCCTTCTCATTGACCGGCCCGATGCCCTTGATGCGCTTGAGATCGTCTTCCTCACCCGCGGCAACCTCAACGGTTTCCGGCTTGTCTTCCGCTTTCGGGGCAGGCTTGGAATCCTTGATCAGCGTCGTCTTTTTCTCAGGTGCCGGAGGCGCTGCCGGAGCGGGCTCAGCGGGCGCATCCTTGGGCAGGTTTGGCAGGCCTGAAATGGCATTGCGAGAGCCATCATAAAGATCTCCAGACAGCAACGACGTGGCTCCGCCCTCCGGCGCTGAATTCACCCGATCGACAAAGGTCCCAGGCGGAACATCGACGCCGTTTTGCAGCTTGCCGAGAATCTCGGTCAGCGAGTCGACGGTCAGGTCTTCGTAATAATAGTCATTGATCTGGACCATTGGCGCATTGGCACAGGCGCCAAGGCATTCGACCTCTTCCCAACTCAGGCGGCCATCATCAGTTACCGACATCGGCTTGCCGATGACTTTCTGGCAAACCTCTTTCAGATCATTTGCACCGCGCAGCATGCACGGCGTCGTGCCGCACAATTGGATATGATGCTTTCCGACCGGCTGCAGGCGGAACATGGTGTAGAAGGTCGCGACTTCGTAGACACGAATATATGGCATTTCCAGCCGGTCAGCGACTTCCCGCATGGCCGGTTCTGACAACCAGCCTTCATTGTCCTTCTGCGCCAGCCACAGCATCGGAATCACCGCCGAGCGCTTCTTGTCCTCCGGGTACTTACCCAGCCAGAACGCGATGGTCGGTTCGGTTTCCGGCTTGAAAGCGAAACTGTCGCCACCGGCTTCAAGATCAAATCGTCTCAGCGCCATTACGCTGTCTCCCCGCTCGGCAGGATCACACGACCTGCCTCGTCAAAAGTCCAGAATGGGTTGAACGCCACTTCCCAGGCGTTGCCTTCAGGATCAGCGAAATAACCAGAATAGCCGCCCCAGAATGCCTTGTGCGGCGCGGTCGTGATCTCAACGCCAGCGTCTCTCAGACGCGCGAAGATCTCGTCCACCTCGGCTTCCGAGCGGGCATTGTATGCAAGCGCAGCGTTGCGGAATCCTTCCGGCGGTCGGGCGACCTGGCCCGCGTCCTCTGCCAGCTTGTCAGCCTCCCAAAGGCCGAGCACCATGCCGCCCATGTCGAACATGGTCATGCCCGGCGGGCCGACGTCGGTAAAGCCAATCACGTCCTCATAGAATTTCGTCATCGCGGCGCGGTCGCGCACGCCGAGTGTGACGATCGAGAAGCGCTGCTCGGGAAACGCGGTCATTGAGCCTCTCCGTTCAATCGGGCATCGATCTCATCCTTGCGCACCACGAACTCACCAGACCGGCGGCCCTGGCACCAGGTATTGGCGTCGTCGAACAGGCGACGGGCAGCCGCGCTATCCGGCGCGTCAGCAACGAATTTCTCATAGGCGCGTTCACCGCTGGTGGAGATACGCGGGGTTTCGCCGGCCTCCCAGGGCTTCAGCTCGTGATAATAGTGGGTCGCCCAAGCGGTTACGCGCGTGACGTCGCCTGCGTCATTGACGTCATCGTGCAAGGAAACGTCGCACGTTTCGCACAGGATATCGTACTCCTTGCTCGTCGCGGCCTTGCAGAAATAGAACGTATTGGAGCTCGCAACCGCATTGGTAATCGGTGTGTGGGTCACGGCCTGTTGCTTGAAATCCGCCATGGCAGCATCCGCGCCGGCAGGACCGCACGCTGCAAGGCCGAGCGCCGAGAGAGCGAGCCACGCGCGCACTAGCGGTCAACCTCACCGAACACGATGTCGAGCGAACCGAGGATCGCCGACGTGTCGGCTAACTGGTGCCCCTTGCACATGTGATCCATGGCCTGCAGGTGGGCAAAGCTCGGCGCGCGCAGCTTGACGCGATACGGACGGTTGGAGCCATCTGAGACCAGATACACACCAAACTCACCGGCTGGCGCTTCGACGGCGGCATAGACCTCGCCTTCGGGCACGTGGAAGCCTTCTGTGTAGAGTTTGAAGTGATGGATCAGGGCTTCCATCGAGTTCTTCATCTCGGCACGGCGTGGCGGCGAGACCTTGGTACCCTCGGCCAGAACCGGGCCTTTCGGCATGTTCTCGATACACCACTTCATGATGTCACAAGACACCAGCATCTCTTCCATGCGGACGACATAGCGATCATAATTGTCGCCATTCTTGCCGATGATGACCGGGAACACCGAAGACGGAATTTCCGAATAGATTTCATAAGGTTGGCTGCGGCGCAGATCCCAGGCGAAGCCGGAACCACGGACCATTGGGCCCGAAAAGCCGTATTGCATGATCGTCTTTTCATCGACGACGCCAATGTCGACATTGCGCTGTTTGAAGATGCGGTTTTCGGTGATCAGGTTTTCCAGCGTGTTCAGAATCGCCGGGAATTCCTCGCACCAGGTCATGATGTCATCGATCAGATCCTGGGGCAGATCCTGGTGGACGCCGCCTGGACGAAAATAGGCTGCGTGCAGACGTGAGCCCGACGCGCGCTCGTAGAAACCCATAAGCTTTTCGCGCTCTTCGAAGGCCCAGGTGATTGGCGTCAGCGCACCGACATCGAGTATGAACGTGCCGATATTCAGCAAGTGTTCGAGAATGCGGCCGAGCTCGCTGTACAGGACGCGGATGAAGCTGCCGCGGCGCGGCACCTCGACACCAACCAGCTTCTCGATCGCCAGACACCAGGCATGCTCCTGGTTCATCGGCGCCGAATAGTGCAGCCGGTCAAAGTAAGGCAGGCCCTGCAGGTAGGTCTTGTATTCGAGCAGTTTCTCAGTGCCACGATGCAGCAGGCCGATATGACAGTCGATGCGGTCGACCAGCTCGCCATCCAAATCCATCACCATGCGCAGCACGCCGTGCGCCGCCGGGTGCTGAGGTCCGAAATTCAGCGTGAAGGTACGATCTTCCTCCGGAACGGATTTCATATCGTCGGCCATTATGCGCCCTCCTCTTCGGTGGTCGCTTTCTCATCGCCGGGAATATCGGCCGTCATGCCTTCCCAGGGCGAGAGGAAATCGAAGTTGCGATATTCCTGGGCCAGCTGGACCGGTTCATGAACAATCCGCTTCTCGAGATTGTCGTAGCGCACTTCCGTGAACCCGGTCAGCGGGAAATCTTTGCGCAGCGGGTGCCCTTCGAAGCCATAATCGGTGAGGATGCGTCGCATGTCCGGATGGCCGGAAAACACCACGCCATACATGTCAAACGCTTCACGCTCGAACCAGTCAGCCCCGCGGTGCAGGTCAACAATGCTTGGCACCGGCGTATCTTCGTCGGTCGAGATCTTGACCCGGATGCGTTGATTGAGGCGCATCGACAGGAAGTGATAGACGACTTCGAACCTCTGGCTGCGCTCTGGATAATCGACTCCACAAATGTCGATCATCATCTCGAACATGCACATTGAATCGCGCTTGAGAAAGTCGACCAGGGCGACAATCTGGTCACGTTCGGCATAGACAGTCAGCTCACCGACGCGAACTTCAACCTTGCGCACTGCGTCCGGCATCTTGCTGGCAATGTGCTCGCCGAGCTCGGTGAGGGCTTCGATCTGTTCTGTCATCTCAACCATCCCTTAGCGGTCAATCGAACCTTCACGGCGGATCTTCTTCTGCAATTGCAGCAGGCCATAAACCAGGGCTTCCGCAGTCGGCGGGCAGCCTGGAATGTAGATGTCGACCGGCACGATCCGGTCGCAGCCGCGCACGACGCTGTAACTGTAGTGATAATAGCCGCCGCCATTCGCACATGACCCCATCGAGATCACGTAACGTGGCTCTGGCATCTGGTCGTAGACCTTGCGCAAGGCCGGCGCCATCTTGTTGGTCAGCGTTCCGGCAACAATCATCACATCGGACTGGCGCGGCGAGCCACGCGGAGCCATGCCGAAGCGCTCGAGATCATAGCGCGGGTTGCCCGCTTGCATCATCTCGATCGCGCAGCAAGCAAGACCAAAGGTCATCCACATCAGCGATCCGGTCCGGGCCCAGGTGATCAGGTCATCCGCACTCGCCGTGAAGAAGCCTTTGTCAGCCAGATGGTCGGACAGACCGGCATAGAATGGATCGTCCTGACGGACTTCGTGCCCGCCTTCGACGGCCGCGCGTCCGGCGCCCAGGGCGTAAGGTTTGAACTCCCCTGACATTGGCAGACTCCTAATGCCACTCGAGGGCGCCGCGGCGCCACTCGTAAATGAATCCGATCGTCAGCACGCCGAGGAAAATGACCATCGACCAGAAACCGAACACGCCAATCGCGCCAAGGCTCACCGCCCACGGGAACAGGAACGCGACCTCGAGGTCAAAAATGATGAACAGAATGGCGACCAGATAGAATCGAACGTCGAACTTCATCCGGGCGTCGTCAAACGCGTTGAAGCCACATTCGTAAGCTGAGTTTTTCTCCGGGTCCGGATTGTTTGGCGCGAGGATCGCGTTGCCTACAATGAACAGCAGAGACATTGCCAAACCGATGCCCAGAAACAGGATCACCGGCATATAGTCTAGCGCAAGTCGTTCGACGTCGGACATTTCGCGCACCTTCCCATCAGAGTCGCGGACAATTCTTTGCGCCCCGATAGGATGCTTTCCAAGCGAGCGCAACATTAACTGAGCGCTTTATCCTATCCTTTTTCAGTTGGAATTCTGCCCACCATTTGTGCGACCTGGCGTCACGTCGGTGAGAACCATTTGCAACTGGTCTCGGCCACCCTTTGTGGACAGGCCTCAGGCCTCGTCGGACACTGATTTTGGACGGTGAAAGCCAGCGTAAGCGAGAAGCACAAAGACGCTGATCGCTGTCAGGAATGGAATTTGAAGCACGAAGTCTGGCGGCACGAAACGCCGCAGCGCAAGCGCCAGCCAGAATCCGCTCAGAATTAGAATCGAGAAGCGCCGATACGGCCCGCTCTGAAACGCCATCCAGACGGCAGCAATCGCCAGCGCCGTCATCTCATAAGCATACGCATAAGGTGTCACCAGGATGGCGCCGCTGGAGAGCAGTGAAGCGAGATACAGGGCTTGTTTGTCATCGTCGCGCCTCTGCCACCAGAGATAGACCACGATTGCGATCACCAGCACCGCCATGACGTACTGCACGGGCAAGGCGACCCCGGATGGGACGTCCCACAAGCGCAGCTGACCGAACACAGTCGTCATGCTGACCGGTGGCGTATGAACACCGCCGCCAGCAACATCGGCTTGAAGACGCGCGACGGCGGCGAAGAAAGCGGCCAGGCTCTCCGGCCCGAACACAAGAATGGACAAAAGGTGCAAGGCCGCCCCGGTCATGGCTGCCACCGCGAATGCGCGCCAGGCCCCTGCAACGAGATAAGCAAGCGGTATCAAAATTCCGAGCTGCGGCTTCATGGTCAGCAGGCCGGCCGCCAGCCCGGCGACCAGCCAATCACGGCGCGGCCGAAACGCAGCGAGCATGAGCAGCGCCGCCGTCAGCAAGCTGATCTGGCCGTTGGTCATAATGCTGACCGAAATCGGCGACGCTAGAATGAGAAGCAAGGTCACCCGCCGCCCGGCCCAGTCTGGCTGCACCGTCTGTACGATGCGATTGAGCGCCCAGGCAAAAGCGGCGCCGGTCGCCATCATCCAAACCCAGAAACTGATCTTGTACGGCATCAATGCCAGCAGACCGGCAATCACGAACATGAGCGGCGGATATTGCCACATCATGCCAAGATGATCGTTCTCGACCCGGCTTTGCAGCGCCGCATCGAAGGCAGCGAAATCATACGCCTCAATCGCCCTGCCTTGCAGCGTCATGTCACCTGCCGTGTAGAACGCCAGGAAGTCGGCCCCAATCACGCCGCCAGAGCCGTAGACCAGACCGGGGGTGACGATCGAAACGGCAACCGTGGTGGCGAGAAACAAAAACCCGTAGAGAATCGCCAGGCGCTGCAGGCGAGGCAACACCGCCGGTCCGCTCAGCCAGCGATTTAAAGCATCTGCTTGTGTCCAAAGTCCCATACGCGTGTTCTTAGGCGAGAGACCTCAAATCATGGTTAAGCGATTGGTCGTGTCCGAAGGTCGTCGTTTATGACCCGCCTGTGACATGACAGGATTTTGAAAAGGCACGAAAGCCGTCGTCGACAGGAGGAAATTCGATTCTGACCTTCTTCTTGAGGGGCTCCTTAACCTCAAAATCGGTCGCTTGAATAACGGCATTGAAGAGCATTCTCGCCGTCTCCGGCTGACGATTCTGAATCGTTCGCGTGTCTTTCACATGCGTCCACATGACGTGAACCGTCTTGCGATTGTCGATCGTGAGGCTGCCGCGCCGAGCCTTGTATTTTATCCGCTTCGGATAGGGCTGACGTGACTCCGCAGGCTCAAACAGAATGGTGACTTTCAAACCGTGCTGATCACTACAAGAGAAGCGAATCTCAGGCCGCGAGGGGTCCGTCGTCCGGACCGAAAGATAGTCATATTCTTGATCCAGATGCACGGAGCCGCGAACATCCAGCGCCATCTCGCCTGAGTAGAGTCGCCAACCCTGTTCTTGAGCAACAGCCGGGCTGCCCCAACCGAGCACCATCAAACATCCAATTAAGCCGCGCATCCTGCCCCCCTCTGATTTTGCCTGACCGCTATTCAATCGACTCGCTCGCACCGGATTCTTTTGGCGCCTCGGTCTGCTCGGTTTCGGCGCGCCACGCCGCAATTTCAGCGTCCTGTTCAGCGTAGTATGAACCGACCTCGTCGTCAGGAATTCCAGCTGCCATCGCGCTCGTTGGCGGCAAATCCGCGAAGCCAGTGACCAACTTGCAAGTGCCTGTGCGATCATTGGTGACATAAGCACCTGTTCGTCCGCCAAAATCCATTCGGGCGATGTAAGTCATGTTTTCCAGATTCAAGACGACGCCGGCGCCGCCGGGACCATCGGCAAAATCGAATCGGCCAATATAGATGTCACCCCATTTCCGAAACGGATACTCGCGAAACAAGGTTCGCCGAATGGTGCTGAATTGTCGAATCTTGCCGGCCTCTTCATCCACATCAAACACGTGATGAATCCTCCCCCTTAATTGAGAGATTTCGGCGTCTTCACGATCCAGCGTGCCATCGCTGTTCACAGAGTTATAGAAGGCCTGTTTTTGCGCACACAGAAGCGTCACGTCATTGAATGCGATGTCTCCAGGCTCGGCATTGACGACAGAAAACAAAGGCAATGCCAAACATGTCAGGCAAATCATTCTCATGACTGCATTGACGAGTACATTTTACAGATTTCGTCAATACTACAAGGCCGAGAAACTATTCCAGATCACGCCCAGAACACGTCTAGCGTCAACCTTTGCTCCAGCGCCGCGACCTGCCCTCAATCGTCACTGTCCGACTCGAAGACGAGCGTGAATGTCACTGGCACCGCAGGCGTGATCGCAGGAAGATTGGCGATTTCTCTCAGGGCTTCGAGCCCGGCTTCGAGATTGTGATCTGCGACGTGTACGATGACCGGCTCACTGGTCGCGACCTCGATGCGGCGCGCACCGATGCGTGTTACGAAAACCTCCGCAAACACGGACGAAGAGGTTCCGTGCAGCGACAGAGAGCCCTCCAGCTCGGTGGTGAAACGCGCCCCGATTGCGAGGTCAGAAAACGCACCGGGGTCGACCGATGCCCGGATCTCGGCGACGGGAAACTGGTCGGTCTCGAAGAACATCGTGCGCATGCGCGCGTTGCGCTGATCGATCTTGGTTTCGACCTGATCAAGCGGGATCGTCACGGATGCCTCGCCGGATGCCGTCACGGATCCGGACAGTCCGGGGAAGTAGTGGGTTTCAATGAGTTCGCCCGACTTGATCGAAGCGAATGCAATCTTTGACGACGCGCTGTCGAGCGTCCATGGCCCCGTCAGGTCGGCCGGCGCCGCTGCTTGTTCACTGGGCGCCTGTCCGCCTGTCTGTCCGCAAGCCGCCATGGCCAGAACAACCAATGCCAAAGCCGAAGAAGTTACCCGTCGCATCTCAATCACCTTCACAACCGTCTGTGAGTGTATCACTTAGGCCGACTCGATGAAGGGGCGAATTCAATCCTGTGTGACCTTCGCCGTGCCAGGCCCGTTCGCGACGACGGTCCCTCAAAAAAAAGGGATGCAGAGACAGGTTTCTCCACATCCCGCCGACAAGGTCGTCGCGAAGGTCTATTTATTGCTCCCCTTTGAGCGGATCGCGTCCAGCCGGTCGCGCAGGTCTGCGATTCTGCGATCGCTTCTTTGACGGTCTGATTCCCCGATATCCTGGCCGCCGCGCGCGCCGTCCCAGGTGACCAGGTCCTCGGCATGGGACTGACCGAAAAACCAGGAAAGCGGCAGGTCGAGCGCCATTGCGAGCTTGCTCAATCTCGACGCGTCGATCCGAATCCTGGCCGCTTCGATCTGCGCGTATTGTTGCATGGAAAACCCGGCGCGTCCGGCGATCTCCTGCTGACTGAGTTGCCGTGATGTGCGGACGCGCAACAAGCGTTTGGCGATCTCTTTATCGATTTGATTTGGGCTTTCACCAGGGCTGCCTGAAACGGAACTGTCGCGATCGGAACGGGATGATTTGGCAGGGACCTTTGGCGGCATACAATCGCTCTTCTCTGGTTCGATCGAGCGAATTGTTGGCGTTTTCAATTCCCCTGCCAAGTTCAAAAATTATACTGAACTCAGAGCAGTATACCAGACTCGCCGCTATACCAGTATTGCCGAACAATATCGATTCCCCGGCGAACGACATTGCAACTCAAAGTGGCATCTCTACAAGTAATGCGCAGTAATGGAGTCAAATTTTACCGACATCCCGCGCGCGATTGCAGGCCTTGATTCTTCTCTCGTTGTGGCCAAGTCTCAACTTTGATGAAGTCGAAAGCGCCTAGCAGAACTGATACAAAACTCATTCTAGAGCGGATACATTCCTCGTCTGATGCTCACGACGCTTTCGACGCGATCTCAACCCTCTCCAAAGCCCTCGGATTCAATCGATGCCTGGTGCTTGAAGCGGTTATTTCAATCGTCCCGAACCGACATCCGAACAGCCGGGTTCTGAATGAGCTGTCGCTGGTTTTCAGCGACATGCACCCGTCCGCCCATGAAGAGATGTCAGACATCTTCCGGTCGACCCAGCCGTCGCTGAGGAAAGGCGGCAAGGAGTTTTACGGACCGCAACTTGAGCCGTTCGCGACAGGGCTGAGATGGTATAACGACAACGAAATCAAGCTGACGCGAGCCGAGCACGACTATTATCGGAAAATGGACAAACTGTTCGGAACGGCCGGGACGATCTGCTTTCCGGTTCGTTCGGCCCAGTCCAAATCCTACGCGGCGGCGGCTGTGGTGATGACGGGCGAAGTCAGTTCGGACTGGTTGACGATGTTCCTCAGCGATGTCGCGCCAAGCGTTCAGCCTGTGATCCAGGTTTATCAGGATGTCTTGTACCCACATCTGATCCAGCTCGAAACCATGCGTGTCGGACTGAACCAGAGAGAACTCGACTGCCTGAACATGATTGCCAATGGATACAACACCAAAGGCGTCGCGCATAAATTCGACGTCACCAACGCCATGGTGTCCCGCTATCTCCGGAACGCACAGGAAAAGCTGCGCGTCCCCAACCTGGCAACCGCCGTCCTGAAAGCCCAGCGATTGAACCTCGTCGCCTTCTGACCTTGGCGAGCTGTCGCGCCGTTCAGGTGCCAGAATCGCCGCATCAGCTCGCGCCTTCGAGGCATGACGGGTTGTCATCGAGAACAGGCATGTCATTACTGCCGCTCGCGAAATTCGGGGGGATGACATGCGACGAATGATTTATGCGACCTGCGGACTGACGGCGGCGCTGACGATGGTGAGTTGCGGCGCACCACAGGACGAAGCGACCGAACCGGCGCCAGCCGGCACGTTCGATATGCTGACCACGCCGATCGGCGCGGTGACCTTTGCAACCAGCTGCAGCGACGAAGCCACTGAACTGATTCAACGCGGCGTCGGACTGACTCATCACATGATGTATGACGAGGCGAATTTCATTTTCGGCATGGCCAAGAACGCGGATCCAGCTTGCGCCATGGCGAGCTGGGGGCAGGCCATGACAATTATCAACCCATTATGGCCGACGACGCCGTCGGCCGAAAAAATGAGGCTTGGTGCAGACCTGGTCGAAACCGCCCGGACCCAGAGCACCGCGACCGCGCGGGAACAGGCCTATGTGGACACAGTCGCCGCCTATTTCACCGACGGTGCGGACCGCAGCGAGTCGGAACGCTTGCAGAGCTTTCAGACGGCCTGGAACGCGCTGCACACGGCCTATCCGGAGGATGTCGATGCTGAGGCGTTCTATCTCTTGTCGACGCTGGCGACAGCAGACCCGAATGATCGTTCGCTGTCCAAACAGAGACAGGTGGCTGCAGCGATTGATGAATTGCTGACGACGCAGCCCGATCATCCCGGCGCGCTGCACTACTACATTCATGCCAACGACTATCCAGAACTGGCTGACCAAGCCCTCGACATTGCCGATCATTATGGCGAGATCACCCCCAAGGTGCCGCACGCAACGCACATGATGACACACATCTACACGCGACTTGGTCTATGGGACAAAGCGATCACTTGGAACGACGTTTCCGCCGAAACAGCGCTCAGCATTTGCCGCGAAACCGGCACCATTAATGGTCACTATACGCATGCGCTGGATTACCTGGCCTATGCGCACCTTCAGAAGGGAGATGATGAAGCGGTTCTCGAGATTCTGGAGACGTCGGAAACCCTGCGCCCGCCTTATAGCGGCAGCCTGCATACATCCGCTTACGCGTTTTCGGCGATTCCGGCGCGGTATGCGCTGGAGCGCAGGGACTGGGCCGCCGCGGCGCAACTGAGCCCGCGCGCACCCGCAGACTTTCCATGGGATGGCGCCTTCGAACCCTATGTCGCAATCACGCATTTCGCACGCGCGATCGGCATGGCCCGCTCCGGACAAACAGACGCCATTGATGCCGATCTGACCGCGCTGGCCGCGCTTCGCGACAGCGTCGCCCAGCGCAATGGATACTGGGCGCAACAAATCGAGATACAGCGCCAGACCGCCGACGCCTGGCGCCTGTTTGCACTTGGGGAAACGGACGCAGCTGTGTCGCTTATGCAGGACGCCGCAGACCTATCGATGACGACCGAAAAGCATGCGATTACGCCTGGTGAAGTCCTGCCAACGCTGGAGCTTCTGGGCGACATGCTCCTTGAGAACGGTCAATTCGAAGATGCGATCGCGGCTTATGAGCTGTCACTTCAACGCAGCCCTCAGCGCTTGAACACGCTTCACGGTGCTGCGCGAGCGGCGGATGGCAACGCACAAAGCGACTTGGCGACGGCCTATTATCTCGCCGTGAGCGAACTGGCGCGCGGCGACTCGGTCACGCGTCCCGCCGTTCTGGAAGCACGCGCGTGGTTGTCGGAACAGTGATCGGCGTGGGTCCAAATTGACTCCGGAACAAGCCGAGATCAGCGTGTAAGGAATTGTCGCTATTCTCTGCTTCCCGTTTTGCGGCCTATGATCGGCGCTCGCAACATCGAAAGTGAGGCCATCATGACCCTGAACGACCTGACCCAGTTTCTGGCCTGGTTCACAGTGTTGAACTACGCGCTGATGCTGGTTTCGTGGCTGATCTTCATCGCCATCAAGGATACGGCGATGAATCTCCACAGCTCGACCATGGGCGTCGCGAAAGAAGAGTTGCCTCGGCTCTATTTCCAGTATTTCTCGATTTACAAAGTGCTCATCCTGACCTTCGGACTTGTGCCTTATCTTGTCCTGCGATTCATCATGGGCACGGGTTGAATCAGAGCACGTCAGTCGATTGCCGCCGCGACGTTGAAACGGCGCATGGCGTCCATCACCGCCTTCATGTCCTGTCCGGATTCCGGCAGGACGTTGCGCCGTCGCCGAGGCGCCCTGGGGCCGCCTCAAAGATATTGACGGGACATCATACCGAGTTGTTTTTACGAGACAATAATCGGAGTTATGGTGCGGATGGAGGGACTTGAACCCCCACGCCTCGCGGCGCCAGAACCTAAATCTGGTGCGTCTACCAATTTCGCCACATCCGCATCAGTAGAACCGGGCATTTAGCGGTGGTTTTGACCCGCCTCAACCCCTCGCGGTGCTTTTCTCTGCAAAAGGTCATCAACCCGGCGTGGACATGCGCGCGCCCCTGCCCTATAGGACGCCGTTTCAGTCGACAAAACGCCAATGAATGGCGCGGGTTTCAGCCTTCTATGGCGCCAACCCGACCCGCAATAAGGAATGACCAGTATGGAATGCGTCGAAACCTCTGAAGGCCTCAGCCGTATGTATAAGGTCAGCGTCCCACAAGCTGATCTGCAAAAACGGTTCGACGAGCGCATTGAGGAAATCCGCCCGCAGATGAACCTCAAGGGCTTCCGCCCCGGCAAGGTGCCAGCCTCTCACGTCAAGAAGATGTTCGGCAAGGACATCATGGGTGAAGTGGTCCAGGCCCTGGTTCAGGAAACCAGCCAGAAGGCCATCGAAGACGCGGACGTGCGCCCGGCTGGCCAGCCTGAGATGCACATGGAAAGCGACATGGAGAAGGTGCTCGAGGGCGAAGAAGACCTCGCCTACCACATGCATGTCGACATCATGCCGGAATTCGAACCGGTCGATATCAAGAAGCTGACCGTCAAGAAGCCGGTCGCTGAAATCAATGATGATGAGGTCGACGCGCGCCTGACTCAGATCGCTGAAGCCAACCCGAAATATGACAAGCGCGCCAAGACCGCGAAAGCGCGCAAGGACGACGCAGTTGTGATCGACTTCCTGGGCAAGCTTGATGGCGAGCCATTTGAAGGCGGCGCCGCTGAAGAGCACACATTGGTGCTCGGCTCCAACTCGTTCATTCCTGGTTTCGAAGACCAGCTGATCGGCGTCAAAGCCGGCGACGAGAAAGACGTCGAAGTCACGTTCCCCGAGCAGTATCAGGCGGAGCACCTGGCCGGAAAAGAAGCCGTGTTCGAGGTCAAGGTCCATGAAGTGCGGGCACCGAAAACGCCTGATCTGGACGAAGAGTTCGCCACCGGCCTCGGCCTTGAGAGCCTCGACAAGCTGAAGGAACTCGTCACTGAGCAGCTGAAAAATGAATTTGGTGGCGCTTCACGTGCGAAAGCCAAGCGCAACTTGCTCGACATCCTCGACGAAAAGCACGATTTCGACCTGCCACCGAAAATGGTTGAGCAGGAATTTGGCCAGATCTGGCAGCAGGTTCAGGCTGAAATGGACGCTGGTCGGACGCCGGACGAAGACAAGGACAAGTCTGAAGACGACCTGAAAGAAGAATATGGCAAGATCGCCGAGCGTCGCGTGCGCCTTGGTCTGGTTCTGGCCGAGATCGGCCGTGTTGCCGACGTCAAGATTGACGAACAGGAAGTCCAGCAGGCGCTGATCCGCGAAGCCCGCAACTTCCCGGGCCAGGAGCGTCAGGTCATCGAGTTCTTCCAGAAAGATCCAAACGCGATGGCTCAGCTGCGCGCCCCGATCTATGAAGACAAGGTTGTCGATCACATCCTGGAAACCGCCAAGGTCAAGGAAGAAACCGTCTCTAAGGAAGACCTGCTGAAGGAAGATGAGGACTAAGTCTCACATCACAGCCGTCTGAACACAGACAACAAAGCCCGCGCCGATTGGTGCGGGCTTTTTTAATGCGGCCCGGCTAACCAGAGACCATCGCTTCATACTGCTCGGATGCTTCGTACCAGTCGTGCTCCGCCTGCTCGGCCTGGTCCTGAGCCACCGCGCGCTTCTTCATCAGGTCCTGGATATGGTCAGCGCCCTGGCCGGGCTTGGACAGCTCCAGGTCAATTGCGGCGATGTCAGCCGCTGCCTTTTCCATCTGCGCTTCGGCCGCCTGGACTTTCTTTTTCAAGGGCGCGGCCGCTTTGCGCGCATCCGAGGCCCGGCGGCGCTGCTCGGCTTTGTCATGCTTTGGCGCAGCCGCTTTAGGGGCATCCTGCTTCGCCCCCGGTCCAGCGCGGTCCGCCTGCAGGATCAATCGGCGATAGTCATTGAGGTCGCCATCATAGCGCGTCGCGCGCCCATCCTTGACCAGCCAGAGCTGATCGGCTGTGCCTTCCGCAAGGTAGACATCGTGGGTGATCAACAGGACGGCGCCGCGATAATCGTTCAACGCGTAAATCAACGCTTCGCGGCTATCGATGTCGAGATGCGAGGTCGGCTCATCGAGGATCAGGATGTGCGGGCGCTCCATCGCCATGAGGCCGAGCAGGAGGCGCACTTTTTCACCGCCGGACAATTGCTCGATCTTGGTGTCGACCTTTTCATGCGAAAACCCCATTTCCGCGGCGACGGCGCGCTGCTTGGCGACTGGCGTATCGAGGGGCAGGGCGGCGCGGACATGATCCAGCACCGTTTCACCGGCGGTCAGCTCATCCATTTGGTCTTGCGAGAAGTACCCGATGCGAATGCTGCGTGGCGCCGCGCGGTCCCCGCCCATCAGAGGCAAGCGTGCGGCAATCGACTTGACCAGGGTCGTCTTGCCCTGCCCGTTCGCACCAACGATCGCGATCCGGTCCTCCGGGTCGAGTTGAAGGCTGACATCAGACAGGATCAATGCCTCGTCGCCATAGCCGAGCGCTGCTTCGCGCAGCTCCAGCAGCGGCGGCGCCAGCTTGTCGTCGGATGTCGGGAACGAGAATGGCGTGGTGCGCTCGGCAATCGGAATCGAGATTTCCTGCATCCGCTCCAGCATCTTCACCCGTGATTGGGCCTGACGCGCTTTTGACGCCTTGGCGCGGAAGCGGTCGACAAAGGCCTGCAGGTGCGCGCGGTCCGCTTCCTGCTTGGCGCGCTGGCTTTCCAATTGCGCCAGTTTCGCCGCGCGCAGTTTGAGCCATGCATCATAGCCGCCAGGCGACAATGTGAGCCGCTTGTGCTCCAGCGCCATCGTGTGGGTCACGCAACGATTGAGCATCTCGCGATCGTGCGACACGACGATCACCGTATGCGGGTATTTCTTGAGATAGGATTCGAGCCAGGCCGCGCCTTCGAGATCGAGATAGTTGGTCGGTTCGTCGAGCAATAACAGATCCGGCTGGGCGAACAGAATACCGGCAATCGCTGCCCGCATCCGCCAGCCGCCGGAAAATTCCCGCGTCGCGCGGCGCTGGTCGGCATCGGAAAACCCGAGCCCCATCAGCACTTCGGCCGCACGCGCTTCCGCTGACCAGGCATCAATATCGACGAGCCGCTCGTGGATGGCGGCGATGCGATCGGGGGCCTCAGCCGTCTCGACTTCGCGCATCAGATCGTGACGCTCGGTGTCCGCGGCGAGGACGACGTCGAGAATGGTCTCGTCCGATGGTGCGACTTCCTGAGCGACCCAACCGAGCTTAGCCCCCTGACTGAGACGGATCGCGCTGTCTGTGGTCGGATGTTCGATTTCATCCTTGATCAGGCGCAACAGCGTCGACTTTCCTGTGCCATTGCGTCCGACAAGCCCGACCTTCCAACCAGACGAGATCTGCGCCGAGGCGTTCTCGAACAATGTCCGCGCACCAATGCGATAATCAAGACCGGAGATCGTCAGCATGGTGCGCGGTTTAAGCCGAGTTTCAGCGAGCGCAATGGGGAATGGACGGCACCTCTCGCAATGACGCGACGCCGGCCGCTGAACAATGCCTACGCGGCCACGGTTTCCGATCGCGCCGGGCGCCAGAGCGGACCAACGGCGACAAGCAAAAACCCTATATTAAACAACACATTTACTGCGTTGCCCGAGGTCACCGAGCCAGTGCTGTCGACGATAAACCAGGCCAATGCGCCGAACAGGACAGATTTTCTCACGCCCTCCGGCGCGAGGTCGTAGACCCATAGGGACAGACACCAGATGGTCACGCCCCAGCCGAACAAGAACCCGCCTGCGAGCGCGGACAGGAACCGCGTATCTGGCGAGTCATATGTGGTTGCGCCGTCCAGTGGCCAAGAAATCAGATCGAGCGTCAGACGTGCCGGCTCGAGCGTTTCCGGCATCGTTCCGAAAAAGAAAATCGGCCCGAATGATGCCACGACAACCGCCATGACCTTGAGCCAGAATTTGTGAAAAGCATGCGACATGGGACGCTCCTTCTTTTGATCAGACCCTCGGCATAGAAGCGCAGGCGGAATGAAATCAATTACCTCTGAGGTAACTGACCGCGCCCGCCGGATGCGATATAAACCGCTCATGACCCAGTTTGCCGAAGCCCTGAAATCCTGGCGCAAAGCGCGCCGATACAGCCAGTTGGAACTCGCGGTGGAAGCCGACGTTTCGTCCCGGCACCTGTCCTTTCTGGAAACCGGCCGCGCCAATCCGAGCCGGGAAATGATCGGCCGGCTCGGGGATGCTTTGGCTCTGCCCTTGGCGGTGCGCAATCAATTGCTGGCCCAGGCCGGCTTTGCGGCACGCTATCCGCAACGCAACTGGAATTCTGAGGAAATGACCCCGATCCGCGAAGCCGTGGAATACACGCTGCACCGACATGCACCCTACCCGGCCATCGCCGTCGATCGATACTGGACGATCCTGCAATTGAACGGCCCAGCTGCGCATCTGTTCGGATTAATGGGCGCCCGTGAAGGCACGTGTATCATCGACATCATGCTCGATCCGATGGTGCAGTCGATGATCGAGAACTGGCCCGAGGTCGCGCATCACATGGCCAATCGACTGCGCGTCGAAAGCGCCGCCTGCGGCGGCGATGAACGACTGGATCTCGCCATCGACGCCTTGAGCGACATGCCGCACCCCGCCCACCTTCCACATGCGCCCGTTATCCCGACCGTCTATCGTGCCGGGGATTTGCGCCTGTCACTGTTTTCAACCATTGCCCAATTCGGCACGCCCGAAGATCTCGCCCTCGATGACCTCAAGATCGAACTGTTCTTCCCGAGTGACGACGTCACCGCGGAGGCCCTTCGCCAACTGGCGCACCTGTCCTGAGCCAATACGCTCATTGTTTCCTCCCAACAAAAAAAGACCCCGGCCAAGGGCCGGGGCGGATAGGTGTCAGGGGTCTCCCAGTACCCCGGAGGCGAGGTCGACCCCGCCGCCCTTGTCGACAAGATCGGGCGGAACCGGAATGGGCGCGATCACGAACGGGTTCTTGTCGTCAACTTGAATGGTCTGGCTCACCGGCTGTCCAGAAACAGTCGCCTGCAGTTCATAGGTCCCTGGCGCGACATTCTCGAATCCATATTGCCCGAACGAAGCCGAGTGAATGGTCAGAATCTCGCCACTCCCCTCGGAAATCAGCCTAACCCACTGTCCTTCAACACGTTTTTCTCCAGGATCAACGGATCCATTGGCATTTGCATCGACGAAGATCGTGCCCCGCACCTGCCCTGACAGGATCAACGGGATCTCGACATCTGTGCGGCGTCCGGCCCCGATGGTGACGCGCGGCTGGGCATTTTCCGGGACCATATAGCCAAGCGGCAGGCTCTTCTTGCTGACCGTCACCGAATACAAGCCCTGTTTGACGTTCTGAATGGTGAAATAGCCTTCGCGCGAGGTGTTCAACGCCAGACGCGTCCCGATCACCGTGACGCGAACACCCGGAATACCCGGCTCATTGTTCTGACGGATACCGTCACGATTACGATCCAGGAAGACGCGACCGTTCAGGATGCCCTTGCCTTCATCCGGCAGACGACTCTGGCGTGGCGGGTTGAAGTTGAGCGTTCCGCGCAGCGCCACAGAAAGATCGTTTCGGCCATTGAAATCGTCTGTGTAGATCGCTGTGATCTGGGTGTTGCGATTGATGGCATAACGCGCTTCGAGCGCGCCAAGGAAGCGAGTGTTCACGGTCTCTTCCTGATCGGCAGAGAAATCAGAGAATGCAGAGAAGCGGCCCTGCAGCTTCAGTTTCGTCCCAAAGGTGCGGCCGGCATCAACCAGAGCGGACACACCGGCATTGATACGGGTTTCGACACCATTCCAGTTGACCGTCGCGTTTGGCGCGACCTGCACTACAGCATCCTTGCTGTTCAGACGCTTGCGAACCGGGTTCGCTTGCGCCGTGGCGACGAATTGCTGCGAGCTTTCCGCCGCAGCGGAGCTGGTGTTCTGATACGAGGCGGTGACGCTGCCCCAGTCGAACCGCTGCATCCCACGAAGGCGCAAAGAAGTGCTGCTGGCCGACACACCGTTCTGATCGGTGGACGTGGTTTGCACCACGGCAGACACGTTCGGGCCGGTTTCGCCGATTTGCGCGTTGGCAGCAAAGCTCAGGCTGGCATCCGATGCCGCTTCATCGCCGCCCTGATGGCGCACTGAAGCCCGCGTCGCCAGCGAGACGCGATTGAGCACGCCCCACGGCTCTTCGGCCCGCCAATTGGCACCAACTGACACATTGGTGCGCGCGCCAACTCGGTGATCAAACACGCCAGCGAAATTGGCGCGCTCCGCGCCCGCAGCGAATTTCGCACCTTCATAGCTGGCTGAGGCTGACAGTCCGGTTTGCTTGTTCAGCGCATAGCTGACCGAGGCACGGGCACGCAGGTCTGCGCCGCTGGCGTCGCCCTGAAACGCACCGACATCCGCAGCGACATAAGCGGATTGCAGGCCCTTGTCGCGATTGTCGAAATGGAAGGATTTCTGACCGTTGACAACAACCGCGCCGGTTTCCCCGTCTTCTGACAGGCTGGCAGAAATCCCGATATCCTGTGACTGATCCTCGGCGATCAAACGCCCGCCAGCGACAAAGCCGCTAAAGCTCGGTGTCGCCACGCCTTCGTCGCTGCTCTCGGACCCGGTCAGAGGCACACCAGCGGCGATTGCGATGATCGTGCCGCTCGGGCGTTGTTTGCGCCAGGACGCCCCGCGAATGCGGTTGCCGCCGACACCCGCAAGCTCGCGGAAGCTGGAATTGTAGTCACCAACGGTTGCCGCCCAGCCACTCAACGAAGCAACGTCCACAGACGCCCAGGCCGGCTGCGTCGGCGCCAGGTTTTGCAGCCCGCCAGCTGTCTCGACCTGAGCGCGCAAATTGTAATTGCTGACATGGGCGCGGCCCTCAACCCGCAACGGACCACGATCGCTGACATCATAGGTGATGCTTTCCAGCGTGAACGGGGTCGAACGCGCCTCTTCTGCGACGTCCGCGCCCGGTAAGGCGGTGCTATCGAGGCGAGTGTCGAGGGAAATCTCGACCCGATTTGTGCCGGGCACCAGCTTCACATGCGTCCCAGTCAGGCTTTCCACTGCCCCAAATGGCAGCAAGAGTGTGTCTCGCTCGGCCAGTTGCATATCAGGCGTGACCCCGCGCGGCGTCGTGTTCACCGAAATCAGGCCGGTCGCGAGCTCCAGGTGAATTGCCGCCTGATCCTGCTGGCGTCGCACCGTGACAGTACCATCGGCAACGGTCAGCGCGTGACCGAGCGCCTCGACGATTGGCTCCAACGGCACCAGCAGAACCGGCCCGATGGTGCGCGCCTCGTTGCTGAATGTGTCGATGGGCGCGCCATTGACCCAGACTTCCAGGCCGAATTGCGGTTTCAGACGCTCATCCAGGGTCAGTTCGATCCGGCCCTGTTCCCCATGTTTGACGTGGGTTCCCGACATCACGGCGACAGCGTTCAGGCTGATCCATGGATCGGCCGCCTCGCGCGGCTCAAACTCCGGCAATTTGCCCAGCACAACCTTGTTCGACCGCACCTTTCCGTCGGCCATGTTGATCGACATCAGCGCACCATCCTGGAACCGATGGTAGCCCAGCAGTGTTTCATGCAGCTCGATCCGGCTGCGCAGCGCTTCGGCAATGTCGGAAAGGTTGTATTCACGGGCTTGATCGCCAATCTGGCGACTGCGCACCGAAATCTGTTTGCCTTCGATCAACATGTCGACATGCTCAACCGAAAACGCAACGTCTGGTGCTTGATCCAGAAGTTGTGGAGTCTCAGTATCTACGACAGTCAGCGGCTGATCCGCGGCGGTGCCCGCGCTTCGGTCTGCGGCAGAATTTTGGTTGATTTCCTCTGCCCCAGCGCCGCTTGCAGCGCTGAACATGACGGCCATAGCCGCGACAGAAGAAACCAGACGTAACCGCATCATTCGCCCCCTGAGGGACGCGCCACTAGCCCTGGCAGGCCTGTTGCGTTGCGATCAGGTCGGCGCAGCGTCCACCGGCATCACAATTGCGATCCAGCGTGACGGCAAAGCTCTGCGCCCCGCCGCGACCATTGGAGGTCACGACGATTTGCGGCGCAGCTTCGCTGGTATTGAGCTCGAACCGCTGGTCCAGCGTCACCATCGAGCGCCCAATCGAGACCAGCTCGATCGTGTGCGAAACCCAGGTCGAACCCGTATTTGTTGCTGTTTGCAGCGTTTTCAGACACGGACCCGTCATCCAGACGTCTCCGGTATCTTCGTCCAGCAAAAAGCCGTTATCGCTGTCGGAAAACCCAATCCAAAGATCAGAATCTTGCAGACCGGCATGCGCCGCGCCTGCATGAGCCACCGCTAACACGGCGAGCCCAGTCATAGCCCATTTCATTTTCAAACCACCATCGGTATTTTTATTTTATGGTCTGAGACTAGCCGATCATGGTTAATATCCCCCTTATTGCCCCGTGATTACTGGCAATCCGGTCATCTTCGGAAATCCGCATCGGGCCGAGGCGAAAAATCATACCGTTGAGACAAGTTGGACGGTTGCGCGATTTGTAAATCGCGTCATTATACTCTTGTTAAATTCCACTAAGGGACCGTTTTTTAATGACTTTTTCTAGAATTAGCCTTTTGGTAACAGCCTCAGCCGCTCTCCTGGCTGCTTGTGGAGGCGGCGGCGGTGATGCCCCGGCCGAGCCAGAAAAAACCGTTGAAAATCCGTCACCTGCGTCGGATACCTCAACAAATTCAGATACCGCGCCGGTTGCGGCAGATCCATCCGAAGCCTTTGCTGCGCTGCCGGAACCGTACAAAAGTGCAGATTACGCACGCGGTAAGCGCACCTTCAAACTCTGCCAATCCTGCCACACGCTCACCGATGGCGGTCAGAACCTTGTTGGACCGAACCTCTATGGCGTGTTCGGGCGCTCAATCGGCGCTGTTGAGGGCTTTACCTATTCGAAAGCCGTCCAGGAGTCTGACATTGTCTGGACTCCAGAAATCCTGGCCGAGTGGCTGGAGAGCCCGCGCAACTTCCTGCCTGGCAACAAGATGAGCTTCGCCGGCGTGCGCAAACCTGAAGACCGGACGGCGGTCATTGCCTATATCATGGCCGAAACCGGATACTCAGGCGAGTAAACTCGCCGCAGCATCCAAAATCGCACTCGCGTCGAGTCTGTGCTCGGCATAGGTGTCGGGCAGATCACCGGTCTGTCCGAACCGTTCTGTGCCAAGCGCACGCACACGCTGGCCGCGAACCGATCCGAGCCAGGACAAGGTCGACGGCGAGCCATCGATCAGGGTGACGAGTCCGGACCCGAGCGCCAATCCGCCGAGCAGTCGCTCAATATGACTGGTTCGGCCAGCTTCGCCTGTCCACGGCGAACGCGACGCTGCCATCCAGTCGCGATGCAGAATATCTGGCGAGGTGATCGCCAACAGGCCCGCGCCGGGAACATCTTCCCTGAGCTGATCGAACGCGTCGCGAGCTTCCGGCGCCAGCGCGCCGCAATATGCGATCGCAACCGTTCTATCTCCACCTGGCACTTCAGCCCAATAAGCACCGTTCAAAATGTCGTCCGCCAAAGTGGCGGTCATTTCGCGATCGATCTGATCGAGTTGACGAGTCGACAAGCGCAAATAGGACGATCCACCCTCGTCTCGTTCAACTGCGTCGAACGCCTCACGCAGGATGACGCGCACCTCGTCCGAATAAGCCGGCTCCCAATAGGTCAGACCTGGCTGGCCCATCCCGATCAGCGGTGAGTTCAGTGACTGGTGCGCCCCGCCTTCCGGCGCCAGCGTCACCCCTGAAGGGGTTGCTGCCAGAATGAAGCGCGCATCCTGGTAGCAAGCATAATTCATGGCATCGAGCCCGCGTGCGATGAACGGGTCATAGACGGTTCCAACCGGGAAAATCCGTTGGTCAAACAAATCCTTGGACAGGCCAAGTGCGGTCAGCATCAGGAACAGATTGTTCTCGGCGATGCCAAGCTCGATATGCTGCCCCTTCGGGCTATGCGCCCAGATTTGCGGACTGGCAATCTTGCGTTTCTTGAACACATCTTCGCTCGCTGAGCGTGAGAACAGTCCCTTGCGATTGACGAAGCCACCCAGATTTGTCGACACGGTGACGTCCGGAGATGTGGTGACGATGCGCGACACGAAATCGGATTCTTCGCGGGCGAGATCGTTCATGATCTTCCCGAACGCCACCTGGGTTGAGCTCTTGCCGCGGCCGGGGTCGGGCATGTCGGACAGGCTGGGCACGGCCACCGTCGGCGCTGTTCGTCTTTCCTTCTTCGCGTCACGCCACGGCGCCTGCGCCAGCACGGCTTTCGCCTTATCCGTGCGGGCCTCGGATAAGCCCGCGAGCGGGGCCCATTCTTCGCCTTCAAAAATGCCAAGACGATCGCGCAACTCGCCGATCTGGGTCGGCGTCATCAGGCCAGAATGGTTGTCCTTGTGGCCCTGGAACGGTAGCCGGCGCCCTTTGGTTGTATACGCGATTATGAGTTTCGGCGTTTCCGAGGCGCTTGCCTGCTCGAACGCCTCGAGCAACGTCACCAGGCAATGCCCGCCAAGCTCGGTCATCAGATTGGCAAGTGTGTCATCGTCATAGGAGTCGATCAGATCGAGCGTCTGTTTCGATCGTTTCAGGTCCTTGCTGAGACGGCGGCGCCACGCCGCGCCACCTTCATAGGTCAGCGCCGCATAGAGATCGTTGGGGCAGTCATCGATCCATTTTCGCAGCCGCGCGCCGCCTGGCTTCTTGAACGCCGCGCGCTGACGCACCCCGTATTTCAGGGTCAGCACATCCCAGCCAGCGGTTTCGAAAATATCATCAAAGCGATCAAACATCTTCTCCGATGTCGTCGCATCGAGGCTCTGACGATTGTAGTCAACAATCCACCACGTGTTGCGGATGTCGTGCTTATAGGCCTCGATCAGGGCTTCATAGATGTTGCCCTCGTCAAGTTCCGCATCGCCGAGCAGGGAGATGAATCGGCCGGCATCGGCCTGATCCATGTCGCCGCGGGCCAACCACATGTCCTGCACCAGCGAGGCAAACGCCGTCACCGCAACGCCAAGTCCAACCGACCCAGTCGAGAAATCGACCCGGATCTGGTCCTTGGTGCGTGACGGATAGGATTGCATCCCGCCATACCCCCGAAAGCGCTCCAGCTGGTCCTGACTCTGGCGTCCAAACAGGTATTCGACTGCGTGCAGAACCGGCGATGCGTGCGGCTTGACCGCGACACGATCCTTGGGACGCAGCACATGGAAATAGAGCGCGGCCATCAACGTGGTCATTGACGCGCAGCTGGCCTGGTGCCCGCCGACTTTCAATCCATCGCGACTGGGTCGAATGTGATTGGCATTGTGAATTGTCCAGCTGGACAGCCACAACAGGCGCTGCTCCAGCGCATCCAGGCCTTCAATCAGGTCCTTCCGCGCGAGGGGTGAGTCTATTTTTGTCGACGTATCCGGCATGAAATACGTCTACGACGACTTTTCGCGCAAAAACACCCCTCAGAACGTCTTGGCGACTGCAAAAAAGATGCTTTCCTCGGTGAAATAGCCGCCATTCTCACTGCGGTAGCCGATGGAGAGATCCAAAGACGGTTGCCGCCACATCAGTTCGGACTGGATCTTGTCCGAGTCGGCATTGCGCGAGCCACGCTCGATCCAGACCTGCGTCACGCTCCACACCTGTTCAGTCAGCGCCTGTCCGAGGCCGAATTCGTGACGCGTACGGTGACAGGAGTCATGCTCGCGCATCGCGGTTTCAGCGAAGGCAAATGTCTGCCGTTCCTGCCAGGCACCGGACCAGGACGCGCCGCCGCGCAGTTCGACTCCTAGTGAATTGCAGCCATTGCGCCCGCCGACCGCGGCGCCCTTCAGCACGCCGCCCTCTATCGCCACGTTGAATGGACCCGATTGATACAGCTTCCGCCGAACCGTTGTTCGCCAACCCTGGGTGTTGAAGTCACCCGCCGCATCATAAGACACGCCCTCGACCTTCCCGGTCAAAGTCAGCGCATCGCTGACACCATATTCAAGGTAGAGATCACTGCGCCAGCCGGTCAGTCCTTCCACCCTCTCACGCGCGATCGAGGCGCGGGCATACAGTGTGTCGTCTGGCTGAGTCCAAGGCGCTGCCGCAGCGCATGGCCACGGCAGCGTCCCTAAGCAGATAAGTATCCTCCCGAGCATCCCCGAACCTGTCAAGTATTCGGGGCGCTGTAAACTTATCTATAGTTGAAAACGGATCTGGTCAGTCCAGAAGCGCTCGAGGCGCGAAACCGTCTTGTTGAGCTGGCTCAGATCATCCTTGCGAACGCTGGCCGTTGGCTCGAGCGCCGTCGCCTGACGCTCGAACAGATCAACAACGCGCTGGCGGACTTTGTGTCCCCGTTCGGTCAGTTTCAGACGAACGGTGCGCTTGTCACGCTCCGAGCGAGACTGGATCAGATATCCGCCTTCTTGCAGCTTTTTCACGTTATAAGACAAGCTAGTACCTGCGAATGCACCGCGCGAACGAAGCGTCGAAGCAGGCGTCTCATCCTCACCAATTTCGTACAGAAGCAGAGCCTGGACGCCAGTCAGATGACGCTCCCCACCACGCTCGAGGTCGTCTTTCACGACATCGTGGAGACGGCGATGTGCCTGCTCCAGAAGCGAAAGAGATTTTACGAAAGATTCAGCGACGCTCACGCCATCGCTCGCAGCCTCGGCTGCGCCATAAGTCATTGTCATTACCATCACCACTCAACTTTTGTTGTAGTTTGAGTAGATTTACAGTACTGAGCCTTATAATTCGTTAAGCACGTCTTGTTTTCAGCCCGTCTTGGTTAACAAAACAGCCAAAAGTGTTACTTTTAGAGCCAGAACAAGCGTCAATTCCCGCTTTTGGCGCCAGATCGCCCTAACCGCCGAGTGGTGTTCCGCGCGCAGCCCAGGCTTCGGTTTCGCCATCTGCAACGGCCATCACCGCTCGCCATGCGCCGTCCACACGCTGCAACACATAGGCCGCGTTCCAGCTTGCAACCGTCTCGCCTGCCGCAGTGTACATGACGTCCGATACAGTTATCGCCGCGGCGTCGCGGTGCATGACATGGCACCCGACCAACTCGCGCTCGACCCGGTCGACGGACTGCGCTTGATAGAAGCCAAGCAGGATTTCCGTGTTCTTGCTGAAATGCTCACTGCTCTTAAACGCGAAGGAGCGCCCGGCCTGAGTGGTCAACGCCGGAAAGCTCCAATGTGCGGCAATGGCGTCAGCATCACGTGCATTGAAGGCGGCGACATAGGACTGGCACCACGCGGCAAGTTGGGTGTGCAGATCACTCAAAGCTGAGCTCATCATCGCCGAGGGGCGCGAAATATTTCGCGACGTCCGCTGCAGAGACCGCTTCCAGCGTGTCCGGTGTCCAGTTCGGGGCGTGGTCCTTGTCGATGATCACGGCCCGCACACCTTCCAGGAAATCCGCTGACTGCACTTTGCGCCAGCCAATACGGTATTCCATCCGCATATTGTCTTCGAACGTCTCGCACTTCGCGCCTTCGCGGACCTGGCGCAGCGCGACCTTCACCGTTTCTGGCGACTTGGTGCGGATCGTCTCGGCCTGCTTGACGGCCCATTCGGAGCCGTCCGCCTCGAGCGCTGCCACCATGGCCTCCGCGCTGTCGCCCGCGAAGCAGGCATTGATCGTCTCCATGTGCGCCTCGAAGCTGCCAGCCGGGACCGCGTGGGTCAGCCGCGACAGGATTTCGCCAAGCATCTCGGCAGCACCGGCTGAGAAATCAGCCTCGGCGATCTGCGCCTTCAGGTTGGGCAACAGTTCGGATGGCAGGAAATGCGTGGCCACGCGCGCCGCCGCGACATCGCTCCCTTTCAGGCGCGCGCCGGTCAAGGCAAGCCAGGTGCCGAGCTCTCCGGACAGGCGTGGAAGGAACCACCCACCGCCGACATCGGGGAACAGGCCAATCCCGGTTTCTGGCATCGCAAACAACGTGCGCTCAGTCGCGACCCGATAAGACCCGTGAACCGACAGGCCGACCCCTCCCCCCATGGTTACGCCATCGATCAGGGCCAGGTATGGTTTCGGGAAACTCTCGATTGCCGCGTTCATGCGATACTCTTCAGCAAAGAAGGCGCGCGCGTCCTTGCCGTCGCTTATTCCGCTTTCTCGCAACATCGCAATGTCGCCCCCAGCGCAGAAACCACGCGAGCCCGCGGCGTGATCGACGACAACAATGTGAACGCCCGGATCCTGCGCCCAGACGCGTAGCGCCGCGAGAATGGTTTCACACATATCAAGATTAAGCGCGTGCAGCGCATCGGGGCGGTTCAGCGTGATATAGCCGACACCACCTTCACTTCTGGTCAGGACTGAATCTGTCATGCCTCGGCGTTAGCGCGAGACGCCGGGCCGGTCCAGAGGTGACGACAAGGCGAGCCGTGATTAGTGCCCGCCCCCAAAGATGCCGGTGCGCACATTGTAATCCACCGCGATGGCGTAATCCGGATCGTCCTCACTATCGACCATTAGCTGACCGGCCTTGGTGAGCAGGCGGTGACAATCGCGCGAGAGATGTCGCAGCTTCAGCGACTTGCCCTTCGACTCATACTTGGCTGCGAGATCTTCAATTGCCTGCAGGGCGGATTGATCGACGATACGCGAGCGCATGAAATCGACGATGACAACGTCCGGATCCTCGTCCGGATGAAACAGTTCCGCAAATCCATCCGTCGAGCCAAAGAAGAGCGGGCCTTCAATCTCGTAGACGGTCGCCCCCGGTGTGCGGACCGAGTCGCGTTGCAGGACATGAATGCGCTTGGCATTGTTCCAGGCATACGCCAGAGCACTGACAATCACGCCGACGACAACCGCGACTGCGAGGTCTTTCCAAACCGTCACGCCGGTGACCAGAATGATCACGAATGCATCCGTCCACGGGATCTTGGACATGATGCGCAGGCTGTTCCAGGCGAACGTGCCGATCACCACCATGAACATGACGCCAACCAGAGCCGCGAGCGGGATCATCTCGATCCACTGCGACCCAATCAGAATGAAGGCAAGCAGGAACAAGGCCGCGGACAGCCCGGACAGACGCGTGCGACCGCCAGACTTTACGTTGATCATCGACTGGCCGATCATCGCGCAGCCGCCCATGCCACCGAAAAAGCCGGTGACGACATTGGCGGTACCTTGCGCCACACATTCCTGAGACGCACCGCCGCGCTGATTGGTGATTTCACCAACGAGGTTCAACGTTAGCAGGCTTTCGATCAAACCGATCGCGGCAAGCACGACGGCGTAAGGCAAGATGATCTCAAACGTCTCGAAATTGAGCGGCACGGCGGGGATATGAAACGCCGGCAAGCCGCCCTTGATTGAAGCAAGATCGCCAACCACTGGCGTGTTGATGCCAAAGCCGATGACGAGGGCCGCGACCACCGCGATCCCCGCCAGCGGTGCAGGAATGATCTTGGTCAGTTTGGGCAGCCCCCAAATGATCGCCATGGTGATCGCGATCAGGGTCAGCATGATGGTCATCTCGCCAGCTGGTAGCCAGTCGCCATTTGGCAGGAATGAATGGCCATCCGGATGGGCGGTGCCTGGCACCTGGAACTGGCCGAGCTGGGCCAGAAAGATGACGATGGCGAGGCCGTTGACGAAACCAAGCATGACCGGGTGCGGCACCAGGCGGATGAACTTGCCAAGCTTGAACACCCCTGCTCCGACTTGCAGGATCCCCATCAGAACCACCGTGGCGAACAGATATTCCACACCGTGCTGCGCGACCAGAGCCACCATGACGACGGCGAGCGCACCGGTGGCGCCTGAAATCATGCCCGGGCGTCCGCCCATGACGGCGGTGATCAGGCCAACCAGGAACGCGGCATAGAGGCCGACCAGCGGCTCAACCCCAGCCACGAAGGCAAACGCAACGGCTTCTGGCACCAGGGCCAGCGCCACAGTGAGGCCAGCCAGCAACTCCGTCTTCAAGCGGTTCGGTGTGAACGTCGCGCGCTGGGTTTGCGCCCAGCTGGTCAGGTTGATGCGGTCTGCATACGCAGCAAAGGTCGAACGGGCCATGAGGCGTCTCTCAGTTTCGGGAAGAACCGCGCGCTCCCTAGGCCAATTCCCGCCACCGAGCTAGCCCTGATCGTCAGATCGCTCCCGCATTTGCGGGACTATCCTCGCGGTAGAATGGACAAGGCCTCCAGCCTGCGCCAGCTTGCAACAAAATCACCTGCTGGGAGACACCTCATGAAGTCATTATTCGACATTTCCGGAAAAACAGCCTTGGTCACGGGCGGATCGAGCGGTATTGGCGCGATGATTGCGCGTGGATTCGTCGAGAATGGGGTGAAAACCTATATCTCGGCGCGCAAGGAAGATCGGCTCAAAGCGAAGGCCGAAGAGTTGTCCGAAATCGGCACCTGTATTCCGATCCAGGCCGACCTGTCGCGAGTGGCTGGGATCGAAAAGCTCGTCGCCGAGATTTCCGAGCGCGAAAGCCAACTCGACATCCTGGTCAACAATGCCGGCGCCAACTGGGTCGTACCGATTGATGAATTCCCGGAAGATGGCTGGGACAAGGTGATGAACATCAACATCAAGTCGGTGTTTTTCATGACCCAAAAGGCGCTGCCGCTGCTGCGCGCAGGCGGCACGCAGGAAGATCCGGCACGCGTCATCAATATCGCGTCGATCAATGGCATCACCAATCCAGGCATGCCGTCTTATGCCTATTCGGCCAGTAAGTCGGGGGTCGTCCACCTGACCAAGCACCTGGCCACCGACCTCGCGCGTCACAAGATCAATGTGAACGGCATCGCGCCCGGATTCTTCCCGAGTGAAATGACCAAGGAAGCGACCAATTCGGACGCCATCCGCGAATCCGTGATCAAGCAGATCCCGCGGCGACGCATGGGTGAACCGGACGACATGGCGGGAACCGCCATCTATCTGGCCTCACGCGCCAGCGCCTGGGTCGATGGCCATACGATTGTTCTCGATGGCGGGATGATTGCTTAAGTCGCGCTCGGCGCGTCGCTGATATGGGCGGCAATCCAATCCGTGTAATGCGCGACCCGGACATAGATGCCCGGTGCTTCGGCGCGCGCACAGCCGAGGCCCCAGCTGACAATGCCGATCTGCACCGGGTCGCCGCCCTCAGGCCGGTGGACCAGCGGCCCGCCGCTATCCCCGGTACAACTGTCGACTTCGCCGACACCCGCACAGATATGTGTGTCGCCTGAGAGCAGCAGTCCCTCCAGCGCGTCTTCTTCGCCATATTGCCGGATCGTGGTGTCCATCCGGCGCTGGCAGGCACGCGGGCTGAGAGTGGGGACGCTGGCCTGTTGCAAGGCGAGACTTGGCGCATTCACTGCGCCGCGCTTCCCGATGGCGGTTTCCGCACTCCCTGCTTCATACAGGAACCCGTATCCTGCGACTTCGACCTCGTCCCGCCGATAGCGCGTCGGCGGGGCGAGCAATCCGTCAATGCTGGCCACCGGTCCCGTCCAGCCACCGTCAATGCGCAGCAAGGCGATGTCATGTCCGCGATGCGTGGCACCGGTTTGATAATCCGGATGAATGATCATGTGCGCGACATCAAACGTCACGTCCGTCGGGTCATCTCCGAGATCGCCAAGCCCGGCCACGACCTTGAGCGGCCCAAGCGATTGCAACGCGTTTTCCGGATCCCCTGCAAGCTGGTATTGAATCACGCGGGTCGCGCCCGCGTCATCCGTCTCCAGTTTCGCATGCTCGACACAATGCGCCGCCGTCAGCACCCATTGTTCCGAGATCATTGTCGCGCCGCACAGGTGATAATCGCCGCTCGTTGCGGTTGAGATCTGCAAGGAGGCCATGCCCGGCCAGTCTTCAATGTCCGCCGGTTCGCCGCCAACCACACAGCTGGCCAGGCCGACCAGAAGTGCACTTGCACTGGCCCAGGTTCTCACTGTTCGTTTCATCTCATCCCCCCGATGACTGACTGTACTGAACAGGGTTTAGGCGCCCAGAGGGCAGCCTTCAATCGTGATCCGGTGCATGATCCGGCGTTGCCCCTGATAGTCGTTCAACGCCCAGTGCCAGGTGGATCGATTGTCCCACATGGCAATCGATCCAGGCTCCCATTTGAACCGGTGATGGAAGTCATGCCCCTTGAACACGTGCGTGTAGAGCTCGGAGAGAAGTTCATCACTCTCGGCTTTGTCCATACCCACCACTTCGCGGGTAAAGGCCGGATTCACATACAGCGCTTTCTTGCCGCTCAACGGGTGTGTGATGACAATTGGGTGCTCCGGGTCGGTCAGAGTCTCGGCGACCGCCGCATTGCCAATCCGGCTGGTGCCGTCATCATGCGACCCGGCATCCGAAGTGTTGTAGTAACTCGCCTCAGACTCACCAAAAATGTGCTTTCCGGAATGCAGGGCTTTGCGACCTTCGATCTTTTTCTTGAGATCAGCAGGCAGGGTTTCATAGGCCTTGTACATGCTGGCGAACATGGTGTCGCCGCCGCTGTCTGGCAGTTCGCGCGCGACGAGGACGGAGCCGAGCGCAGGTTCGAGGTCATAGGAATGATCGGTGTGCCAGCCGCCGCCAATATTGTCCTTCTGATCCGGTTCCTTGGCCACCAGCGCGATTTGCGGATAGTCAGGATGCGCCGCAAAAAAGCGATTGACGTTGATCTCACCGAAGCGCTCGGCGAAGGCGATATGATCGTTTTCGGATGTCGTCTGGTCGCGGAAGAAAATCACGCCATGCTCGGCGAAAGCAGCCTCAATCTGCTTGAACTCAGCGTCGGTCAACGAGGTGATGTCAACATCGGTGATCTCTGCACCCAGGCCTTCGACAGCGGTAATGTTCATGATGTTCCTCCATTCGCTTCATCTGAGGGAAGCGTCATGTCGGGAAGAATAATCGCTTTCCGCCGCGGGCGTCAAAGGCCGAATGGGACCGGTCTTCACGGAAGGACCGGCCCCGGCAGTCGCCTATCGTCTCGCAACCGTGATCTCGGGCGACTGGCGCAGGCTCTGCAACACCACGCAGCTCTGCTCTGCGGCGGCCAGGATGGCGTCCAGATGCGCCGAGGGCACGTCGCCCTCTGGCACGATGTTGGCGTCGACCCGCAAGCTCTGGAAAGCGACAGGAACCAACGGATCCATGCGTAGCGTGCCGCGCAGGTCGACATCTGCACTGACCTCGACTTCGAGCGTGCGAATGCTGACCCCGAACATGTTGGCAATGACGCGGATGGTGCTGTCGAGGCAGCTGGCAACGGCGCCGCACAGAAGCTCTCCCGGGACCGGTTGATCGCTGCGCCCGCCAACGCCTTCATGCAAGGCGATCGGCAGCCGGGTGGGATTTGGGTCGCCAAACTCGACAGTGCCATAAAGCGGTTGATTGGCCGGCACAGTGTCACAACGGGTGCGCGCATGGTCGGTGATTTGCGCCGCCGATGGCAAACGCGCATAGGTCTCGCGAAGGGGCAATTGCAGCGCCTTGATGTCGACGCGGTCCGGGCGGGTTTGAACGGTATCAAGCATGTCTGTCTCCTTGTCTTTGCGTGATGGAGACAGTCTGCTGGCGCCGCCCGCTGCTTGATACTCAGCCGCGAGTAGTAAGCCGCGCATGATTGCGGTAGTATCTCACTACGCAAGACGTAGTTGGGATTTGGGACACGATGTCAGACATGGATCTGGAGTTCGAGGACGCCCCTCGCGAACCGAACAAGAGCGGCAGCCTGTGCCCAGCTGCGAAGGCGGCCGATATGATTGGTGATCGCTGGACCTTGCTGCTGATGCGGGAGCTGTTCATGGGCGCCAACCGTTACAATCAATTCCAGCGCGCCCTGCCCCGAATTTCACCGACCGTGCTCAGCAAACGGCTGAAGCAGATGGAGGAAGACGGCCTGATCATCAAGAAGTCTGTCGTCGGTGAGAAGGCCACCGACTACCGGCTGACCAAATGTGGGCGTGAGCTGGCGCCGCTGGTCAATTACATGTCGAAATGGGGCCTGCGCTGGGCCCGGCGCCGGATGAACCAGGAAGACCTGGATGTCGGCACTTTCATGTGGGACTTCCACCGCTCGCTGAACACGTCCGAACTCCCGGATGGCGAGACCGTCTTCTCGGTTTCATTCTCCGGCCTCGACGCGCACAATAAATGGTGGCTCGTTGCGAATGGAAATGTCGTTGACCTGTGCACCGACGATCCTGGCAAGGACATCGACCTGTACATCTCGACCACGCTGCCAGCGCTGGCCGAGATCTGGATGGGCGACACAGATGTGCGCAGCGCGATCAAGTCTGACGATATCATGCTGACCGGCGAGACCTATCTGGTGAAATCCGCCGCCGACTGGTTCCCGAAATCGCGCTATGCCGATGTTCGTCCGAAGCGATTTGTCGGTGAAGAACCCGCCGCTTGAACCCTGAAAACCGAACGAATTCACAGCTTACTACGTTTTGCGTAGTGGATGGCTGTCGCCTCGATAGCGGCCTGCTATCGCCGGGCGAGTATCGGATCCGGCGCCGGTCTGGGATGGTCTCCTCGTCGCCGGATGACCCGGCCACAAACCAACAAGGAGACAAAAATGCCACTCGTAACAATCGACGTCATCAAGGATGTGTTCACCCCGGCCCAGAAAGCCGAGATCATTCAGAAAATGACCGACACCATGGTTTCAATCGAAGGAGAAGCGCTGCGACCTGTGACCTGGGTCCGGATCATGGAAGTCGAACAGGGTGACTGGGGCATTGGCGGCCAGGGCCTGACCGCGGCCGCCGTGCATGAGATGATGCACGCCCCTGCCTAGACCAAGAAACGTTCATTTTCTGAACTTGGGGATGTCGCGTTTCGCGGCATCCCCGTCTTTTCGTGCGAGCGCCTCACTCGCCTTTGACCAGCCGTTCGACATTGGCACGATAAGAACGCCCGATCGGCAAGGTCAGGCCGGAAGTGAGGCGCAACTCTGCCCCGCCATTGCCGCGCGGCGTGATCGTCGCGATCTGGCTGATCTGAACCAGGTAAGAGCGGTGACAGCGCACATGCGAGGCATCGATCTTCTCGATCAATGTTTCCAGCTCTGACAGGGACAAGCGCACCAGGTGGGTCCCGGTTTCGGTTTGGATCTCGACATAGTTCGACGCTGCCTTGGCCCACCAGATCTCTGCTGGACGGAAGATCAGCGTGCGCCCGCCGGAATTCAGGACCAGGCGTTGATGGTCCTCGGCTTGCTGGGTCCGTCCCGCCGCATCCAGCCGCAAACGGCCGATGCTGCGGAACAAGTAGAACGCCGCCAGGTTGAGCAGGAAGGTGTAAACAATCTGGCGCGACTCATACAACCAGACCAACGGCTCGCCGACACTGGATTCATAGTAGCCATCGAGGAAAACCGGCCAAAGAACGGACCGGACGCCGGCCATCAACAAGACCTGCACGATGATGTAGACAATCAATCCGGCGAACAGGATGAGCGCGGTTTTAACAGCGTCTTCCCGTGTGAATCTCACGCGCGATAACAAGAGCGGGATAATCGGCACGACCAGCAGGACGGCCACGTCGGAGGCAAAGTGGATGACCCACGGCTCAATGGCGTTGATGCGGATGCCAGCGGCCCGCGCTTCGATCAGATCGGAACTGGACGAGATCACCCAGGACAGGATCGCAAAAAACGCGATCGCGGCATAAGCCAGTCGATCGGCCCGGCGATCCGCAACCTGTTCGAGACGATTGGTGTTCGAATCCATGGCTTCTTTATGCGATGCAGCGCCCTATCCTAGAAGCGCTTTCCGATAACATTCGCACCATATGGGTGCCATTCGCACCAAAGCGAGCGCGCTGATCCCGCGCAGACCGAGATCGCCCCACCAGCAGCGACATGGCGCGCGACCGGGCACAATACTCATCCATCAACAGAAGGATCAATGGTCATGACCGCACTCAAGACGCTCGCCGCTGCCACCGCCCTCATCGCCCTCGCCGGGGCTGGACAAGCGCAATCTCTGGTCCTCGGAGACGGTCTCGCCCGACAATGTTATGTCGATGCAGTCAGCGGAAACGAAGGCCGCGCCAATGCCATCGCGCGTTGCAAGACAGCGCTCCGACGCATCGGCATGACCACGACGCATCGGGCCGCGACGTACGTTAATCTGGGCATTCTGCAAATGCGCGCCGGCTTCCACGAAGAGGCGCTGGACTCCTACGATCAGTCACTCGAAATCGCACCAGGGTCACCGGAAGCGCTGATCAATCGCGGCGCGGTCATGATCTATCTGGGGCGCCATGACGAGGCCATTGCCAACCTCACCGAGAGCATTGAGCTGGAGACCTCGAAAATGGCGGAAGCTTTGTATAACCGTGCCCTCGCCTATCACGCGCTGGAGCAATACGAGAACGCCTATTACGACTTGCAAAACGCGCTTGAGCTCGAACCGGACTTCGAAGCCGCCCAGCAAGCGATTTCCCGCTACACGGTCGAGGAGGTGTCGCCCTAGTTTGCGACAGTTCGCCTTAAACGGCGGCTACCACCTTGCAAGCATCTGCGAGCTTAAATACATGGACGCTAAATCCACCGACGATTGGCGCGAATACCGGCGCTGCCGCGTCGTCACGCATGACAAAAGGGATGCCAGAAGACATGAGCTTGTACACCGAATACCTGGACCAGATCGAAGCCCGCGAAAAAGACGACCTTCACCCGAAACCGATTGAAGACGCACCGCTGGTCGCCGAACTGATTGAGCAGATCAAGCAGCCAGGTCACCCGCATCGCGAACAATCTCTGAACTTCTTCATCTATAATACCCTGCCCGGCACCACGAGCGCGGCGGACGTCAAAGCGCAATTCCTGAAAAAGATCATTCTCGGTGAGGAGAGCGTCGACGAGATCAGCGCCGACTTTGCATTCGAGCTGCTGTCCCACATGAAAGGCGGCCCGTCCGTGGAAGTGCTGCTCGACCTGGCGCTTGGAGATGACACCGCAATTGCTGCGGACGCCGCCAAGGTCCTGAAAACCCAGGTCTTCCTGTACGAAGCCGATACCGATCGCCTTGAGGCAGCCCACAAGGCTGGAAACGCCGTCGCCACCGGCATTCTGGAATCCTATGCCCGCGCCGACTTCTTCACCGAGCTTCCCGAAATTGAGGAAGAGATCAAAGTCGTGACCTTCGTCGTCGCGGTTGGCGATGTTTCGACGGACCTGCTGTCACCCGGCAAAGATGCACACTCGCGCTCTGACCGCGAGCTGCATGGCAAATGCCTGTTCGAACATGACCAGGACAAGCAGAACGCGCTCAAGGCCCTGCAAGCCCAGCATCCGGACAAGCGGATCATGCTGGTCGCTGAAAAAGGCACAATGGGCGTTGGCTCATCGCGCATGTCCGGCGTCAACAATGTCGCGCTGTGGACTGGCGTCCAGGCCAGCCCATATGTGCCTTTCATCAACATTGCGCCGGTTGTCGGCGGCACCAATGGCATCTCTCCGATCTTCTACACCACGGTCGGCGTGACGGGCGGTATCGGTATCGACCTGCAGAACTGGGGCCGCAAGCTCAATCACAATGGCGCGCCGGTCATCGATGAAGATGGCGAGCCCGTGCTGGAACAGCTCTATTCGGTTGATACGGGCACGGTCCTGACCATCAACACCAAGACCAAGAAACTCTACAATGAGGATGGCAGCGAAGAGCTGGTCGACATCTCGTCGGCCCTGACCCCGCAAAAGGTCGAATTCATGAAGGCTGGCGGTTCCTATGCCGTGGTCTTCGGCAAGAAGCTGCAAACCACCGCCGCGGCGATCCTCGGCACCGAAGCCCCGAGCGTCTATGCGACCTCGAAAGAGATCTCGCACGACGGCAAGGGCCTGACCGCGGTCGAGAAGATCTTTAACCGCAATGCGGTTGGCGTTGCTCCAGGCAAGACCCTGCATGCGGGATCTGATGTCCGCGTCAAAGTGAACATTGTGGGTTCGCAGGACACCACCGGCCTGATGACCTCGCAAGAGCTGGAAATGATGGCAGCGACCGTGATCTCGCCAACCGTCGATGGGTCTTATCAATCGGGCTGTCACACCGCCTCTGTCTGGGACATCAAGGCCCAGCGCAACACGCCGAAGCTGATGAGCTTCATGAACAAATTCGGCCTGATCACGGGACGTGACCCGAAAGGCGAATATCACCCGATGACGGACGTGATCCACAAGGTTCTGAACGATATCACGGTCGATGATTGGGATGTGATCATTGGCGGCGACTCGCACACCCGGATGTCGAAAGGCGTCGCGTTTGGCGCTGACTCCGGTACCGTGGCCCTGGCGCTCGCCACGGGCGAGGCGACCATGCCGATCCCGCAATCGGTCAAGGTCACATTCAAGGGTTCGCTCAAGGATCATATGGACTTCCGCGATGTCGTGCATGCCACGCAGGCCCAGATGCTCGACGCGTTTGACGGCGAGAATGTGTTCCAGGGCCGGATCATCGAAGTTCACATCGGCACCCTGCTGGCCGACCAGGCCTTTACCTTCACCGACTGGACCGCGGAGATGAAGGCCAAGGCGTCGATCTGTATCTCCGAGCCGGAAACCCTGATCCAGTCGCTTGAGATCGCCAAGAGCCGGATCGGCATCATGATCGAAAAAGGCATGGACAATGACAAAGGCGTCCTGAAAGGCCTGATCGCGAAAGCCGATCAACGCATTGCCGACATCCGCTCGGGTGAGCGCCCGCCACTGACCCCGGATGCGAATGCTGAATATGCAGCTGAGTTCGTGGTCGATCTGGACAAGATCAATGAGCCGATGATTGCTGACCCGGACGTCAATAATGATGACGTCTCGCGCCGTTACACGCACGATACGATCCGCCCGATCTCCTATTATGAAGGGACCAAGGCGGTCGATCTCGGCTTTGTCGGCTCATGCATGGTGCACAAGGGCGACATGAAGATCATCTCGCAGATGCTCAAGAATATCGAAGCCCAGAACGGCACCGTCGAGTTCCACGCGCCGCTGGTCGTGGCACCGCCGACCTATAACATTGTCGACGAGCTGAAAGAGGAAGGCGACTGGGAAGTCCTGCAGAAATATTCCGGCTTCGAGTTCGATGATGACGCACCGAAATCAACCGCCCGCACCGCGTATGAGAACATCATGTATCTCGAGCGCCCGGGCTGTAACCTGTGCATGGGCAACCAGGAGAAAGCCGAGAATGGTGACACCGTGATGGCCACTTCCACCCGCCTGTTCCAGGGCCGCGTGGTTGCCGACAGCGATGAGAAGAAAGGCGAATCCCTGCTGGCCTCGACGCCAGTTGTGGTTCTGTCGACCATTCTTGGTCGCACGCCGACCATCGATGAGTACATTGCCGCCGTCGACGGCATCAACCTGACCAAATACGCACCGCCGCCGCTGTAAGCAGCGTTGCCGCGCCCGCAGGCTGACTTATCCGGTATGCGCTTCCTTGGCCGCGAGGAAGGCGGTTCGCACGATCCGCTCTTCGTTTTCCAGGAGCTGGTCTGATAGCGGCGAGACGACAGCGGTCTCGCCCATCACAGGCGGACACCGCGGGCTGACAACGACTTGCGACAGGCACAGCCCGTGCCCGCAATCGTCATCGGTTTCCAGCCGCAGCACCGGTACGATGCCGAAATGCGACTGGCTGAAAACGTTGAAGCGGACGATATGGGAGTTCGCCAGGGCATCATCGATGCCGACATCTCTCAAACTCAGAAAACCGCGGAGGCATTGCATCTCTGCGCTGCAAATCTCGCGAAGGGTCGCGAGCTCAATAATGGCTGCCCCGTCATCCATGCCTACCCGCGTACAGGGATTCGCGATGGATTTTTAGGATTATCCTTTAAGCATGTCCCGGCTGACGATGACGCGCATGATTTCATTGGTGCCTTCGAGGATCTGATGCACGCGCAGGTCCCGCACGATCTGTTCGACGCCATACTCTGACAGATAGCCATAGCCGCCATGAATCTGCAGGGCGTCATTGGCGATCTTGAAACCGGTATCGGTGACAAATCGTTTGGCCATGGCGCACCAGCGTGTCGCGTCCGGGGCCTTGGCGTCGAGCTTGGCGGCGGCTTCGTACAGCATCACACGCGCAGCTTGCAGCTCAGTTTCCATGTCCGCGAGCTTGAACTGCGTGGCCTGGAAATTGGCGATGGGTTGGCCGAATTGCTGGCGCTCCTTGGCATAGTCCAAGGCCTTGTCGAGGGCGCGCTGTGCGCCACCGAGCGAACAGGCGGCGATGTTCAGGCGGCCGCCGTCCAGGCCGGCCATTGCAAACTTGAAGCCCTGCCCTTCATCGCCAATGCGATTGGCCGCAGGCACCCGCACGTCATCCAGCAGGACCTGCGCGGTCGGCTGCGAGTTCCAGCCCATTTTTTGCTCATTGTTGCCAAAGCTCAGCCCCGGCGTGTCGATTGGGATGACAAAGGCAGAGACGCCGCGCGCGCCCGCGTCTGACGTCTTGGCCATCAGGACATAAACATCACTGGTCCCGGCGCCTGAGATGAATTGTTTGGATCCATTGAGAACATACTCATCGCCATCGCGCACCGCGGTTGTCTTCATCGCGGCGGCATCAGACCCCGAACCTGGCTCGGTCAGGCAATAGGACGCGATCAGGTCCATACTGGTCAGCTTTGGCAGCCAGGCCTTGCGCAGTTCATCCGAGCCAAACTTGTCGATCATCCAGCTCGCCATGTTGTGGATCGAAATGAAAGCCGCGGTCGAGACGTCGCCATATGACAGCTGTTCGAAAATCAACGCTGCGTCGAGCCGGCCGAGCGCCGACCCGCCGACATCCTCGCCGACATATATCCCGGCGAATCCAAGCGCGGCGGTCTGCTTGATGACGTCGACCGGAAAGTGTTTTTGCTGATCCCATTCGGACGTGTGCGGCGCCAGCTGGTCGGCCGCGAAGCGTTTCGCCATGTCCTGAATCATGACCTGTTCTTCGTTTAGTCGTGTGGTCATGGAAATTTGCCTCGTCTGTGCTTATCTGGCGGCAGCAATGCCATAGGGGAAAAGTTCGTCAATGCCTGATTTACCGGAAGGATATTCCATCACTCGTGCGGAGTTGGATGACATTCCTGCGCTGATCTCTGTCGACAAGGCAGCTTCTGCCCTGTTTGCACCGACTGGATTGCTGACCGAAGAAGCGCTGGCCGATCATGTGCCGGCTGAAGTTCTGGAAACCGAGATCCCTTTGTCGAATGTGTTCGTCGCCCGCAATCAACATGACTGGGCGATTGGCTTTGCCCTGATCCGGCCGCGTGGAACGGGGCTTTACCTGGATCAGATCAGCGTTCATCCGGACCATGGCAAGAAAGGCATTGGCCGGGCCCTCGTCATCCGCACGCTGGCCGAAGCAGAAGCGCGCAAGCTGCCGCATGTCAGCCTGTCAACCTTTCGAGACCTTGCCTGGAATGGCCCCTTCTATGCCTCACTGGGGTTCAAGGAGCTGTCTGCGGACCGCCTTGAGCCGTATATGCTGGAGATTGAGGAGGCACAGAAGCCGTTCATGGACGTCTCGAAACGCTGCTTCATGCGCCGCAAAGTCCGTCGAAGTCTGTTCCGATTCAGCAAGATACGCGTCGATGCAGACTAGGCCTGCGCCGATTTGGCGTGGCTAAGACGTTGATCCCGACCGACAGGACGGCTATCGCGAAGCGATGAATACACCATTTCCGCAATCCTTCCCGTCCACGCGCTTGCGCCGTCTTCGTCAAGCTGGCTGGATCCGCAGCCTGACGGCTGAGCACACCCTGACCCCGGCCGACCTGATCTGGTCGATGGTCGTCCATGATGGCGACGAGGCCCGCATTCCGGTCGCGGCGATGCCCGGTCTGGAACGACTCAACGTGGCCGAAGCCGCAGCGGCGGCGAAACGGGCGTCGAAACTCGGCATTCCGGCGATTGCCATCTTCCCGCACATCAATCCCGATCGCAAAGACGAGGATGGCAGCGAAAGCCTTAATCCGGAGGGTCTGGTCCCGACCGTGATCAAGGCGATGAAGGATGCGGCGCCGGATGTCGGCATCATCTGCGATGTCGCGCTCGACCCATTCACCAGCCACGGTCATGACGGCCTGATCGATGAAGCCGGCTATGTGCTGAATGACGAGACGACGGCGGTGCTGCTCGAACAGGCCCTGGTGCAGGCAGAGGCCGGCGCAGACGTTGTCGCCCCATCCGACATGATGGATGGACGCATCGGAGCCATCCGCTCGGCGCTGGAGGAGAGCGGCTTCGCCAATACGATGATCCTCTCCTATGCCGCGAAATATGCGAGCGGCTTCTATGGCCCGTATCGCGAGGCGATTGGTTCGGCCACCGCTCTGATCGGCGACAAGAAGACTTATCAGCAGGATCCGGCCAACACGGATGAGGCGCTGCGCGAAGTCGCCATGGACCTTCAGGAAGGCGCCGACATGGTCATGGTCAAACCCGGCCTGCCTTATCTCGATATTGTTCGCCGTGTGTCAGAGACCTTCGCCGTCCCGACTTTCGCGTTCCAGGTCTCTGGCGAATATGCGATGATCCAGGCAGCTGCCCAGAATGGCTGGATTGATGGCGACCGGGTGATGATGGAAACCCTGCTCAGCTTCAAGCGCGCGGGCGCCAGCGGGATCATCACCTATTTTGCCGAACAAGCCGCGCAGAGGCTTGGCTAGTCGCCGCGGCGCCGCCCCAGAACGACCGCCATGCCCGATCCAGATCAGATCCTGGCCAGGAAAAAAGTCAGCGCCCTGCTCGACGGCGCCAGGATGGGACGCCTGTCCAAGATGATCCTCGGACTGGACGGACAGATCAGTGCGTCGCTGTCGAAGAAGATGATTGGAGGGCAGTGGATTTCGGGCACGGCGATCATCAAGCCAGGCGGTTTCGAGTTCCACCCATCCAAACTGAACCAGCCTTTTTTCAAGAATATGGATGAGCTGAGAATTCGCATCGCGTGGCCGGAACTGACCGGTATCAGCAAGCGGTTCGGCATGGTCGGCACGATCATCGACCTGGAAACCACTGCTGATACGCTGTCGATCCGCTGTCACGGCGCGGATGCATTGATCGCGAAGATCGAAGCCGCGCGGACGGCTTGATCCGCGCGCCGCTCTGGCCAAACCTTCGCGCGCCGTATTAACTGCCCGCAACCTGCGGAGAGCGGCTCATGTCCCCACCTGACAATATCATCGCCAAGAAACTGGCCACCGCCCTGTTGAAAAATGCCGAGTTGGGGGATCGCACCAGTCGCATGGTCGGCGCTGGCGGGCGCATGGGCGCCAAGGCTTCGAAGTTGGTCATGGGCGGACACTGGGTCGGCGGCACGCTCTATCTCACGGACAGTTATGTCGAATTTCATCCCAATACGCTGAACAAGGCGGTGCACAAGGATCCGGAGTCGCTGAACGTCTTCATTCCGTTGCGCGGGATCACCGGCGTCGAGGTTCGTAACAGTGTCGGCACGCAGGTGATCGACGTCCACACCGCAATCGGCACCCTGTCCGTCCGCTGCCTGGGCGCGTCCGGTTTCGCCAAGAAGATCAATGCGGCCCGCGCCGACTAGCCTTGGACCTGAACCGTCTCGATCGGCGACCAGGCGGCAACATCGGCGTGCGTTTCCACGGGCAATGTGATCTGCATCGCTTGTAAACGATCAATTCGGATCGGCCGGGACAGCAGGCCCTGAATCTCTGACTGAAGCGCTGCCTCCCCGACCGGCGGGCCATAGCAAAGACTGATATGCGGGGCGAATGTGCGGGTGGATCGAAACCCGTCACGGTCGGCAAGCAAGCGACGCGCATTGGTCAATTGATTGCTTGCGGCAAATTCAACATAGAGCGACGTGGTGAAAACGTCAGATCGCCCCACACCGGAGGGCTGCAAAACGAGCCCCTGCAGCGCCGCGCAGACGTCATCCAGATCTGGGTCATGCGCGCTCAGCGATCCAAGCGACAGATGCGGATCAAACCTCGCCCCGCCCTGCGCCTCGGCGAGTGTGTCAATCACGCGACGATAAGCCGTGCCATCTGCCTCGCTCGGCAGACACCAATAGGCGACGATGGTCTGAGGCGTCATTCGTCCCAGGTTTCGTACGTCTCGCGCATATACGCGACGCCTTCGGTCACGATCTCTTCGAGAACATCCATGTCCACATCCGCAAGTTTGTTGATGTAAAGGCAGGATTTTCCAAGCTTGTGCTTGCCCAGCCTGGACAATTTTTCCTGCATTTCGCCAAAGCGGTATCCCGGCATGACATACAAGGTCAGGTTCTGTTTGCGCGGACTGAATCCGGTCAGCATGAACTCGCCTTCGCGGCCACTTTCATACTTATAATGATAGCGCCCATAGCCGATGATGCTCGGGCCCCACATTTTTGGCTTCAATCCCGTGACGCGATTGAAGAAGGCCAGCAGCGCCTCCGCATCCACTTTTTTCTTGTCCGGCTCGACCGCCGCAATGAAGTCTTTCGGATCGACGCTCGTCGTCTGCGTCTTGTTGTTTGCTTTTGCCATCCTGTCCTCCCTGCGCTTTGTCTTAGCCGATCGAGACCGCTGCGCCCAGATCCAGCACCAGGATCAAGACAATGGCGATCACCAGGAGCCCGGCTGAAAGTCCCATATTCACCGCGACGGCGCGGGTCGCGCCCTTGCGCTCGATCCAGGTCCGCGGACGGATATTGCGCAACCGGAAGACAACCAGGGCCGACAAGACTAGGCTGGCCACATTCAGCGACAGCAGCAATGCTGCGCGCGAGGCCAGCGCCCACTCGGCAGACCCGATGAACAGGCCGATGGCCGCGCCCGGCGGCAACAGGGCGGCGGCGACCATAACCCCGACCAGAGTAGCATTGGCGCCCCGGGTCAGGGACAGCGCCGCGGCCGCGCCCGCGGCAATCGCCAGCGCCATGCCATCCAGCCGCACTTCCGCGCGAGACATCAGTTCGCGGCTGGTGAAGTCGACCGGGATCAGGAATGAGATCAAGATCGCGCAGGCCAGCGCCAGGACGATACCGGCGACCAGCGTCCTGGCGGCGCCGAACAACAGGTCGCGATCCCCCAGGGCAGCGCCGAGCGAGAAGCCGAGGATCGGTCCGAGCAAAGGCGCGATCACCATCGCTCCAATCACCGCCGCAACGCTGTTCGAGTGCAAGCCGACCGCCGCGACCACGGTCGACAAGACCACAAAGATCAGGAAATCGCGGTCGAGTTTCGCATCTGTCGAGACATCCTGATAGATTTCTTCGCGTAGTGCCCGTTTCTGTTGCGAGGCCTGGCGCTGCTTGAGATCCTTGTCTTCCGGGATTGCTGGCACCGTCGCCTCGATCGGGACCAGAGAGATCCGCCAGTCGCGCTCGTCTTCCAGGCAGCCCTGAAGATTGTCGACCAGGGTTTGCCGTGTGCCGTCGCGCAGGAACACGGACACCAGACGTCGGTCCTGTTGTTCCAGCGGCACAATCACATAATCAATCGGCTCAGCGGCGCGGATCGCACGAAGCGCAGTTTCGAAGGCCTCCCCGGCGCGCATATGAAGGTCCAGGCGTCGCATCACTCGTCCTTTTTCTTTTTCCGAAACGGCACCAACAGCCGCGGCTTGATCGATTTCAGCGAGATCGCCCAGGCGCGAATGACAAAGGCCGTCGCGCCGCCCAGCGCCATCGCCCACGGCGCACCGAGGCCAAAGGTCATCGCCGCCCAGAACACAACCGCTCCCAGCAAGGCCGCGGTTGCATAAATGTCTTCCCGCAGGATCAACGGCACTTCATTGCAGACGACATCGCGAATGAGCCCGCCAAAACTGGCAGTGATCGTCCCCATCATGACCACGACAACCGGCCCGTATCCCAGACTGTGCGCGGCCTGCGCCCCGACCACGCTGAACAGGGCCAGCCCCATCGCGTCAAACCAGATCAACGTCTTGAAGCGTGCAATGCGCTCTCCGAGGATGGCCGAAACGACCCCGCCCGCGAGGGCGATCCAGATCGTGTTCGATTGCTCAAGCCAGAACACCGGACGATCGAGCAACAGGTCTCGCAGCGTGCCGCCGCCAATCGCTGGCAGCAGCGACACGACCAGAATGCCGAACAGGTCGAGATCGCGACGCGAGGCGGCAAGCCCGCCGGACAGCGCGAACACGAACACGCCAACAGCGTCTGCGATCTGGAGCGGTGTCATGTCAGGATTTGCCCCGTCCCATTCGCGCCAGCAGGCTGCTCGTGTCCCAGCGATTGCCGCCCATGGCCTGGATGTCAGCATAATACTGATCGACCATGGCGGTCAGCGGCAGGCTGGCGCCATTTTCGCGTGCTGTCTCGAGCGTGATGCGCAGGTCCTTGCGCATCCAGTCAACAGCGAACCCGTGTTCGTAATGGCCATCGCGCATTGTTTCCCAGCGATTGTCCATTTGCCAGCTTTGTGCCGCGCCGCCGCTGATCGCCTGCATCACCTTGGCCACGTCCAGCCCGGCCTGCGCCGCAAAATGGATCCCTTCTGCCAGTCCTTGCACCACGCCGGCGATGCAAATCTGGTTGACCGATTTGGCCAGTTGGCCGGACCCGCTGTCACCGATCAGCGTCATCCGCTTGCCGTAAGCGTCCATGACCGGCTCTGCCTTCGCGAACGCACCAGCATCGCCGCCGCACATGATGGTCAACTGGCCATTCTCCGCCCCGGCCTGTCCCCCAGAGATCGGCGCATCGATGAAAGCGGCCCCTCTGGCTGCGGCGCGGCCGTAAAGATCACGCGCCAGGCTGGCGCTGGCCGTGGTATGATCGACAATAATCATGCCGTCTTCCAGGCGCGATTCCAGCGCTTCAAACACCGCCAGAACATCCGGATCATCGCCCAGACAGAGGAAAACGAATTCGGCGCCGGCAATGGCTTCCGCCGGGGTGGCAGCGGCCTGCCCCTTGTGGCTGCCCGCCCAGGACTCTGCCTTCGCTGCGGTGCGGTTCCAGACCGACACCTCATGGCCTGCCGCCTCCAAATGACCCGCCATCGGATAGCCCATTACGCCGAGCCCTAGAAATGCGGTTTTCGCCATCGCGTAGTTCCTTTGTCTTGTTGCCGGGAGGATCGAACAAATTTCATCTAAATCCTGCCGGCCATTCTCAACCGATATTCACCCTGATGCCCTATGAGCGATGACTAGACCAGAAGGGTCTGTAGGGAAAAATATGGCGAATGCTTATTCATCCCGGCGCGTAAAGGGCAGAATGCCCGCCGCGTCCGCCCGCAAGATGGGCACCTGGAAGCTGGCTTATGCCGACTTCCTGACCGCGCTTTGTGCGTTTTTTCTGATCATGTGGATCGTGCATGGCGTCACGGCCGGTGAACGTCAGGCCCTGGCCCAGCAATTCGGCTCCAAGGCAGAATCGGTTGAGCTGACCTCGAACGACCCGGTCTTGCAGGCCAAGTCCGTCGCGCAATTGTTGCGCGCCGATCCGGCATTCCAGGACTACGGTGCCAGTGTCACCATCACAGCTGAACCGAACCTGGTGCGGATCGATTTGTCAGACATGACGGAAAAACCCCTCTTCGACACCGGGGATGGTTCTCTCAATGCGACGGGTGAGCAGCTGACGCGGCTGACCGGTCAGGCGATTTCGTTTCTCGCTTTCCCGGTCATGATTGAGGGTCACACGGATTCCAATCCCAGCCTGACGGACGGCTACTCGAACTGGGAACTCTCGGCCGACCGGGCCAATTCGGCACGCAGGCTGTTGCTCGACGCGGGGGTTTCCGAAGACCGGATCAAGAGTGTGGCCGGGCTCGCAGATACGCGGCCATTGTTACAGGATGCTCCAACCGACGGCGCCAATCGCCGCATCTCGATTGTTCTGGTCATCAACGAGAAGACCGCCTAGAACTTCACCGAACGATGAGAATCAATCGGGAGGCTGAATGACCGCAGATATTCTGGCTCACTGGCCCATGTGGGCGAGCCTCGCGGCCGTAGCCATAACCATCGTCTTCTACATGCTGGATCGCTGGTCGATGGAGCTGGTTTCGGTCAGCGTCATCGCCGCCTTGTTGGTATTGTTCAGCCTGCCCGGTGCGGCTTCGCATGATGGCAGCGAGATCACACTCGCCGACCTGTTGTCCGGCTTCGCCAATCCTGCCCTGATCACGATCATGGCGCTGCTGGTGGTCGGTCAGGGCTTGTTCCAGACCGGGGCGCTGGAAGGCCCGACCAAGGCGCTGGTCCGGTCCTATGACAAACGGCCGGTCATCACGCTGATCCTCGCCTTCCTGGCTGTGTTTGCGACCAGCGCCTTCACCAATAACACGCCGGTCGTGATCATGTTCCTGCCGATCATGTCGGCCATTGCTGCGCGCATGGGCGCGTCGACCTCGCGGCTGATGATGCCGCTGAGTTTCGTTTCCATTTTCGCCGGAATGACGACCCTGATCGGGACCTCGACCAACCTGCTGGCGGCAGACGCTTATGAGCGCCTGACCCCGGACACGCTCGGCTTTTTCGACCAGTCAGTCTTCGGCTTGATGCTGGCAGGCGTTGGCCTGTTCTACCTGCTGATCGCCTCGCCAATCCTGCTGCCCAACCGCGAAGACTTTACCGAGACCATGGTCAAATCGGGCAAGCAGTTCGTCGCCCAGTTCGAGGTCACACCCGGTCATTTCCTGGATGGAAAACAAGCCATCGCGGGGATGTTCCCGGAGCTGAAGGACATGACCGTGCGCATGATCCAGCGCGGCGAACGGGCGCTGCTGCCACCTTATGACGAAGTCCGGTTGATGCCCGGCGACCTGGTCATCGTTGCTGCCACCCGCCAAGCGCTGACGGATCTCCTGTCCGGCAAGCCGGCCATGCTGCAGGACATCTGGCAAAGCGGCGTTCCGGAAACCGATGATTCCGGTGAACACCAGCTCGGCCTGGTTGAAGCGGTGATCGCGCCCGGATCGCGCATGGCCGGACGCACGGTGGAAATGCTTGGATTCCGCCGCCTGACCCGCGCTGTGACGCTTGGCATCCAGCGCCGCAGCCGGATGATCCGGACCAAACTGGGCGAAATCAGGCTTGAGGCCGGCGATACGCTGCTGCTCTGCGGCCCGGTCAGCGCGTTCCGAAACCTGCGGGCCAGCCGCGACCTGATCCTGCTGGAATGGTCACAGAGCGAATTCCCGACCACCGCGCGGGCGCAGGTTGCGCGCCTGATCACGGTGGTGATGGTGATCGCCGCCGCGACCGGCATTGCCAGCATCACGCTGGCCTCGATTGTTGCTGCGACGGCGATGATCCTGTTGCAATGCCTGAACCACCGGCAGGCGGCGCGGTCCCTGGACCTGCGGATCTATCTTGTCATCGCCGCCGCCCTGGCCATGGGGGCGGCGCTGGAAAAGACCGGCGCGGCGCAGATGATTGCCGAACTCGTGGTCATGTTGGCCTCGCCTTATGGCACGCTCGCCATCCTGTCAGCGATCTTCCTCGCCGTCGCGGTGCTGACCAATATCCTCAGCAATGCCGCCACCGCGGTTCTGTTCACGCCAATTGCGATATCGGCGGCCGAACAGACCGGCGCCGACCCGTTCCCGTTCCTGCTGGCGGTGATTTACGCCGCCAATTGTGCCTTCGCGACACCTATTGCCTACCAGACAAATATGCTGGTTATGGGACCCGGACATTACAAGTTTGGAGATTTCTTACGCTTCGGTGGCCCACTTGTGATCTTGATGTGGGCGGCTTTTACCATCATAGCCCCTTGGCGCTTTGACCTTTAGATGCGTAAATTGACGGCATGAAGCTAGACGAATCGCTCTTTCAGCTCCCGGGCCTCCGGCGTGGATTGCGCTTCTATGTGACCGGCGCAAGCCCTTGCCCCTACCTGCCGGGTCAGATCGAGCGAAAAGGCTTCACGCACCTCACCCAGGACAATCCGGATGCGTTGCACGACCAGCTCAGCCGCGCCGGGTTCCGCCGCAGCCAGGGCGTCGCCTATCGCCCGGCCTGCCCGACCTGCAATGCCTGCCGGTCTGTGCGTGTCGATGTGCCCAACTTCAAGGCCAGCCGCAATCAGAAACGGATCATCAACGCCAATGCCGACCTGGTCCGCAAACCGGTCGAAGCGAAGGCCAATCGTGAGCACTTCCGGCTGCTCAAGTCGTATCTGAACTCCCGCCATGATGGTGGCGGCATGTCCGATATGGGGTATCGCGAATTCTGCGCGATGGTGAATGACAGCCCAGTCCAGACCCTGCTGTTCGAATACCGGATCGGCGAAGGCGACGATGCGCCTCTGGTCGCCGTGTCACTGACAGATATTGTTCGCGACGGCTTTTCGATGGTCTACACCTTCTTCGACCCGACGCTCCGGCAACGCAGCCTCGGTACCTATATGATCCTCGACCATGTCGTACATGCGGGTGAGCTCGGGCTGCCGCATGTCTATCTGGGGTATTGGATCAAAGGCAGCCAGAAAATGGACTACAAGCGCCGCTTCAAGCCGCTTGAAGTGCTTGACGGTGGACGCTGGCGCGCGCTTGAAGATACAGAATAACCCACCGGGAGAGACCACATGATTGACCGCCGGAAACTGCTCGGTGCTGCGACGTTTGGCGCAGCTGGGCTGGCCGCCACCGCTTGTTCACAATCTGCCAGTGACGGCGCTGCAGGCCCCGCCGTTCAGACCCGCAAGAAACGTCGTCTGACGATGACCACGACCTGGCCGAAAGATTTGCCGGGCCTTGGCACCGCAGCGCAGCGCGTTGCCGACCGCGTCAGCGAATTGTCAGACGGTCAGATGGAGATTCAGGTCTATGCGTCCGGCGAATTGGTGCCTGCCTTTGAAGCCTTTGACGCCGTCGCGTCCGGCAATGTCGATATGTATCATGGCGCCGATTATTACTGGCAGTCCAAGTCCAAGGCGTTCAACTTCTTCACCGCCGTCCCGATGGGGATGACCGCGCCTGAAATCATGGGCTGGATCGATTTTGGCGGCGGACAGCAGCTCTGGGAAGAGCTTTCTGGCCAATATGGCGTGATCGCGTTCCAGGCTGCCAATACCGGTCACCAGATGGGCGGCTGGTTCAAGCAGGAAGTCAACAGTCTGGACGATTTTCGCGGCTTGAAGATGCGCATTCCGGGCATGGGTGGCGATGTGGTGCGGGCGCTTGGTGGCGCCGCGGAAGCGCTGCCAGGCAATGAAATCTATCAGGCGCTACAGACCGGCCGGATCGACGCGACCGAGTGGGTCGGCCCGTGGAATGACTATTTCCTCGGCTTCCACCGCGAGGCCAAATACCATTATGGCCCGGGCTTCCACGAACCGGGCAGCGCGCTGGCGCTCGGCATCAACAAGTCGAAATGGGAAAGCCTGACGCCTTCCGAACAGGCCATCATTCGTACTGCTGCCGGCGAAGTGAACCACTTGTCGGTCGGCGAGTTCACATATCAGAACGGTGTTTATCTCGAGAAGCTCGTCAACGAGGAAGGCGTCGAACTGCGCCAGTTCCCCGAAGACGTGATGGCACGCGTGCAGGAAATCTCCGCTGACATTCGCAGCGATGCGGGCAATGAGGGGGATCTCGAGCGCCGGATTTATGAGAGCTTTGAAGACGCCCTCAAGAAGATGCGCGGCTGGGCGAGCATTTCGGACAGCCCGTACATGGTGGCGCGCGAACTCTAGTCGCCCCTCCGGTGCGGTCGGAACAAGGAGCTGGGGTCCATGGAAGACATTGTTTCCGTTGCCGGAACCGGATTGCGGTATGCAGGCTATGCGCTGCTGCCACTGCTGGCGCTGCCTCTGCTCATCCTGGCGCTCCCCAAACCCCTGGGCGGCGTTTCCAAAAAGTTGAGCGCGGCACTCGACCGGATCTCCGGTGTCGCGCTCGGGTTTGCGCTGACCGCCGGGTTCCTGATCATCCTGATCCAGTTGGCCGCGGTGCTCTTGCGATATGTATTCGGCCTCAGTTTCAGCTGGCTCAATGACAGCGTGATTTTCACCTTCGCCATGATGTTCATGCTCGGTGCTGCCGCGACCCTGCGTGATGACGGCCATGTTCGCGTCGACATCTTGCGGCCGCGATTCAGCCCAAAGATCAAAGCCGGGATCGAGCTGCTCGGATCGTTGGTCTTCATTGTCCCGATTGGCGTCCTCATCCTGTATGCGGGCTCGGGCCTGATCGCGCGCAGCTGGATTGGCCTCGAACCGTTCAATGAAAGCGACGGCCTGCCGATCAAGTATTTGTTCAAGTCGCTGGTGCCGCTGTTTGCGATCCTGATGATCGGGCAAGCGCTGAGTCAGGCGATCAAGGCGGCGCTGGTCATTCGCGGATTGCGCGCGCCTGCCGACGATTCCAATCACAGTGCGGAGGCGCTGTAATGGAACTCGAACTGATTTTTGCCCTCGGCATGTTCCTGTGCGCCATCCTGGCGCTTCTCGCCGGATACCCGGTGGCGCTGACACTGGGCGGTGTCGCCTTGATCTTCGGCATTATCGGTGTCGAGATGGGATTGATCCCGCTGCCGATCCTGAGAAACCTGCCAAGCCGTATTCTTGGTTCGATGGAAAACCAGGTTTTGATCGCCGTGCCTCTCTTTGTGCTCATGGGTGTCATCCTGGAACGGTCCAAAGTCGCGGATGATCTGCTCCACACGGCCAGCCGGCTTCTGGCGCGGGTGCGCGGCGGTCTCGGCTATGCTGTGGTTATTGTCGGCGCCTTGCTCGCCGCCTCGACGGGCATTGTCGGTGCCACCGTGATCACCATGACGCTGATTGCGCTACCGACGATGCTGAAGCAGGGATATGACCCGAAACTCGCGACCGGAACGATCGCGGCCAGTGGCACGCTCGGCCAGATCATTCCGCCAAGCATCGTGTTGATCCTGCTCGCGGATGCGGTGTCCAATGCCAACCAGTCCGCAGCCATGCGCTCGGGGGGCGGCGCCGGTGTTGTTTCGGTTGGCGACCTGTTCGCCGGTGCGCTTGTCCCGGGCATGATGTTGGTCGGCCTGTACCTGCTTTACCTGGTGATCACCGCCATCCTGCGCCCGAATGCAAGCCCGGCAGTGACCATCGACGCGGACGCGGAGCCGCTGACAATCGCAGAGATCGCGCGCAGCCTGGGAGCGCCCCTGCTGCTGATCATCGCCGTTCTGGGGTCGATCCTCGGCGGCCTTGCCTCGCCCACCGAAGCCTCCGCCATCGGCGCAGGGGGCGCGCTGCTTCTCGCCGGTCTCCGCCTCGCGCCTGACCATGGCAAGGCGGGTGATCTCGGCAGCATCTGGGCCGCGTTTGCCAGCGTTTTCGTGCTCGGCCTGCTCGCCAACATGATGGACCTGCGTGTCAATCGCGACACCATTTCGGCGGGCGATTATATCGGGATCGGCGTCGCAGCCTTTGCCAGCCTGGTCTTCCTTGGTGGTTTGCTTTCAGCCGCCCGCGTGCTGTCGCGTGCCCGTCAATTCAAATAGGCGATCAAGTCCGGCGTGCAGATCACCAGCATGGTGTTCCTGATCCTGATCGGCGCCAGCCTGTTTGCCCTCGTCTTCCGGGCCTATGGCGGCGATCATTATGTCGAAGCCCTGCTGACTGGGATTCCAGGTGGCCTCTGGGGCGCTCTGGCAATCACCATGCTGGTCATGTTCATTCTTGGCTTCTTTCTCGACTTCATCGAGATCGTGTTCGTCGTCGTCCCGATCGTTGCCCCGCCGCTAATTATTCTGGGCGCTGATCCGGTCTGGCTCGCCATTCTGATGGCGCTCAACTTGCAGACCAGTTTCCTGACGCCGCCATTCGGATTCGCCTTGTTCTATCTGCGCGGCGCGGCCCCGGACGGCGTCGAGACGATGGACATCTGGCGCGGCGCGATCCCGTTCATCGGCCTGCAAATGATCATGATCGCGCTGGTTGCTGCGATCCCGGCGCTCGCAACGTGGTTGCCGACATTTGTGAGATAAAACGACGTCCTGACGTCTCTAATCAGCGGGACTCTTTTCAGCGATCATCGCAGTCGCAAGTCTGTTGAATGAAGGGATGTTTGCAGACCGCTGAAACTGGTTGTCGGGTCTGTCAGCCGTCTGCTGGGCCGGTCTTGAGGATCCCATCAATCATGATTCACAGATAGAATCGAAAGTGGGGCGGATTCCGGAATCGTCCCGGTCGCCGCCCCAACCGAATTAGAACTTCACTTCCGGGGGCGTGCTCATCGTCGCGCGATCTTCGCCTAGATCGAAGAATTCGCGGGGCTCGAAATTGAAGCTGCCAGCGACCAGTGATCCCGGGAACTGTTCGCGCGCCGTGTTATAGTCCTGCACCGCAGAGTTGTAGAACCGCCGGGCGGCAGCGATCTTGTCCTCGATCACGGCGAGTTCGTCCTGCAGGTCCTTGAAATTCTCGTTCGCTTTCAGGTCCGGGTAAGCCTCAGCCAGCGCGAACAGGCGTCCCAGCGCTTGTCCAAGGACACCTTCGGCTGCGCCCATCTCACCTGGTGTGCTGGCACTGACAGCGCCCTGGCGCGCCTGGATGACGGCGTCGAGCGTTTCCTTCTCGTGCGCGGCATAGCCTTTGACGGTCTCGACCAGGTTCGGGATCAGATTCTGGCGCTGTTTCAGCTGCACGTCGATGTCAGCGAACGCCTGATTGCAGCGTTGGCGCTTGGCCACCAGGCCATTGTAAATGCCGATTACAAAAACGGCGAGCAGGACGATCAGGCCCAGGACGACGTAAAGTGGAGTCATTCGGAGGTTCCCCCCTTGGAGTTCAAATGTGTAAACTAGCTAAGCCGCAGATTGACCCTGCGCAAGGCTCATCCGTCGATCAGCTTGCGGGCGCGGGCAAAGATCGCCTCGAACATCTCTTCGGTCAGGCGGCGAGTATTGGTGTTGTAGCGAGAGCAATGATAGCTCGACAACAAGGTCTGATTGCCGACCAGATACTCGGTTCCGTGCCCGAATGGGTGGTCCTTAAGCTTCAGTCCAAGCGTTCGAACCGTCGAATCATGACTGATCTTGCCCAGGCAAAGCAGCACTTTCGCCTTCGGCAATTGATCGATCCGCGATTTCAGGAACGGGCGGCATTGATTGATCTCGGCGCCGACCGGCTTGTTCTGCGGCGGCACGCAGCGCACGGCATTGGTAATCATCGCGCCGTTTAAGGTCATGCCATCGTCAGCGCGGCGGTCATATGTTCCGTCGCAGAAGCCAAACTTGTCGAGTGTGGCATAGAGGAGATCGCCAGCCCAATCGCCGGTGAAAGGGCGGCCGGTGCGATTGGCGCCGGTCATTCCTGGTGCCAGGCCAATGACCAGCAATTGCGCGTTTTCGTCGCCGAAACTTGGCACCGCACCATTGAACCAATCCGGTTCCTTGACGCGCTGATCGAGGATAAACTGGCGCAGTCGCGGGCACAGGTCGCAGTCTCTTGGCGCTTCGGCCGGAACGCTGTTCATGACACCCGATTCCTTCCCTTGCACGACGAGCAATGCAGGGTTGCGTAAATAGTGCAGCTTGAGAATGCAAGGGCGGGTTGCGCTCGTGTGCTGCACTGCATATAAGGGCGGGCTACAGGAGATATTCATGGCCCGTGTCACCGTTGAAGACTGCGTCGAGCAGGTTCCAAATCGATTTGATCTGATCCTCTTGGCGGCTCAGCGTTCGCGCATGATTCGCGAAGGTTCACCGATCACTGTCGATCGCGACAATGATAAGGATCCCGTTGTCTCCCTGCGCGAGATCGCCGACAAGACCGTTGACCTGAAAGTGGTCAAGGAGTCTCTCGTTGCCGAGCTTCAGGAAGTCCGCCCTGGCGAAGAGGAAGAGCGCGAAGCCGATCGCCTGGCGCTCGAGTCTGGCCCGGCTGCGACCGAAGAAGACGTCATGCGCGCTTACCAGGCCGAGCTCGAATCCGGCCGCGACGACCGAATGTAGGTGTAAATGGCAACAGCGACCGTCAAACCTGAAGACCGGTCGCGCGCCTCTAGGCCGCCGCGTGGCGTACGCGATGATGAGCCGTTCCTGACCAAAGAAGAACTCGCCGGCATGGTTCTCGCCTATCAGCCGGACGCTGACCGTGCCCGTCTGCATCGTGCCTATGATTTCGCCCGCGAGAAGCATGGCGACCAGCTGCGCCAGTCTGGCGACCCATATTATTCCCACCCTGTCCGGGTCGCGACCTTGCTGTCACTGGTTCGCCTGGACGAAGCCACGATCATGGCCGGACTGCTACATGACACGGTCGAGGACTGCGATGATGTCGATCTGGCACTGATCGAAAAGGAATTCGGCTCCGATGTCGCCGAACTGGTCGATGGCGTCACCAAGCTGGGCCAACTCGAATATCAGAGCGAGGCCAGCAAGCAGGCCGAGAACTTCCAGAAATTCATCCTGGCCACGGTCAACGACATTCGGGTGCTGCTGGTGAAGCTGGCCGACCGCATGCACAATATGCGGACGCTGCACTTCAAGAAGAAGGAAGAATCCCGCCGCCGGGTCGCGCGCGAGACGATGGACCTGTATGCGCCTCTGGCGCGTCGTGTCGGGCTTCACTATCTCGCCTCGGAGATGGAAGACCTCGCCTTCCAACACCTCAATCCTGAAGCACGGGCACAGATCCTCAGCCAGCTCGAGGCCCTGGAATCGCGCAACAAGGATGACCTGGAGCGGATCCGCCTCGCCATTCGCCAGGTCATGGAACGCGAAGGCATCGAATGCCGGATCAAGGGCCGCCGCAAGGAGCCGTATTCAATCTGGCGCAAGCTGGAGAAGAAATCGATTTCGTTTGAGGACGTGGCCGACATCTTCGGGTTCCGGATCGTCGTCGATACGGTGGAAAACTGCTATCGCTCACTGGGCGTCTTCCACACGGAATGGGCCTGCCTGCCCGACCGGTTCCGCGATTTCATCTCCGTGCCCAAGCCGAACGGGTATGCGTCGCTGCACACCACCGTGCGCGCCAGTGGCAATCGCCTGGTCGAGCTGCAGATCCGCACCGAAGACATGGACGACACTGCCGAGCGGGGCGTCGCCGCTCACTGGACTTACAAGAACAGCGCGTATGGCTTCGATGTCGAAAGCTCGCGAGCTGCCGGCCTCGACCCTGCTGCCAACCTGAAGGCATTCGGCGAGCTGCTGTCACATGGCGGCGATGCCAATGATTTCCTCGAGCACGCCAAGATGGAAATGTACCGGACGCACGTGTTCGCGTTCACGCCGAAAGGACGCCTGGTTCTGTTGCCGGCGGGATCGATGCCACTCGATTTCGCCTATTCCGTGCACACAGCGGTCGGCGACACTTGCGATGGTGCCAAGATCAACGGTGTGCCGCGGAACATGCGTACAGCGCTGCAGAATGGCGATGTGGTCGAGATCATTCGCCGTGACGAGCCGCGCCCGCTTCCGGGCTATGAGACCCTGTGCGTCACTGGCCGCGCCCGCGCCGCCCAGCGCAAACTGCGCCGGGAGCTCGAAACGCAGCAATTCGCCAATCTCGGCCGCAACCTGCTCGAACGTGCCCTGCGTCAACACCAGATCGACCCGGTCAGCGTCGACATGCGAAAGATCTCGGAACGCGCTGGCTTCGATGGCGTTCAGTCCATGTTCGAAGCGCTTGGGCGCACGCAGGACGAAGTCAGCCGCATCATCAGCATCGCCTTTCCCGGCCTCGACCTGGAGAGCTCCAAACCGGATGAAACCGTCACCCTCGACGACGAGCATGCCGCCAGCCTGATCGCTGGCGAAAACCTGACCCCGGGGGTCACGCTCCACCTCGGCGAATGCTGCCACCCGATCCCTGGCGATCGTATCGTTGGTGTCCGTCAGGCCGGAAAAGGCCTGATCGTGCACACGATCTATTGTGGCCAGGTCGCCAAATATGATGACCGCCCAGACCTCTGGGTCGATCTGCAATGGACCGAACTCGCCAAGTCGGGGGTGCGCGCGATCGGACGAATTTCCGTCAACGCCGCCGACCACAAAGGTGTGCTGGCCCAGCAATGCAGCGTCGTCGCGCAAGCGGGCGGCAACATTCGCGGTGTATCGACCCACAATCGCGGCCCCGGCTTCATGGAGCTTGTCTTTGACATCGAAGTCGAGGATCTACGGCATCTTGAACAGATCAAGGCGGCGCTCAGGGCCCTCGCCGTGGTCGAACGGGTCGAGCGCCTAGAGGAGAGCGAATTTGAATAATGATCAGGTCTTGCAAGTGTTCCGCGATGCCGGGGCCTTGCTCGAGGGACACTTCATCCTCTCTTCCGGGCGCCGCAGTCCGGTCTTCCTTCAAAAGGCCCTGGTCTTTTCCCAGCCGGAATTGTCGTCGAAACTCTGCGCGGCCCTGGCCGAGAAGGTGAAAGCGCGTCTGGGCGAGATTGACGTGGTCGTCGGCCCGGCCATGGGCGGCGTCATTCCGAGCTATGAGTTGGCGCGCCATCTCGGCTGCCGGGCCGTGTTTGTTGAACGCGTCGACGGCGCCTTCGAACTGCGCCGCAGTTTTGAAATCGGCGAAAGCGACCGCGTCCTGATCGCCGAAGACATTGTCACCACGGGGCTGTCCTTCCGCGAAACCGTTGAGTCGCTTGAGAAACTCCCGGGCACAGTCGTTGGCGGCTCTTGCATCATTGACCGCAGCGGCGGCGAAGCCGATGTCGGCTGTGAGCTGGTATCGCTCGCGGCGATCAAGTTTCCGGATTATGACGCTGATGCCCTGCCCCCCGAGTTGCAGGCCATTCCGGCGTACAAGCCAGGCAGCCGAGGACTGACGCAATGACCGATCGCATCCGCCTCGGCGTCAATATTGATCACGTCGCAACCATTCGGAACGCTCGTGGCGGGGCGCATCCGGATATTGCCCGCGCCGCAAAAGTGGCGACCGACGCGGGGGCTGACGGCATCACGTTTCACCTGCGCGAAGATCGCCGTCACATCATGGACCCAGACCTCGAGGCCATCCGCGAAGCCACGCACTTGCCGCTCAATATGGAGATGGCCGCGACGGACGAGATGCACGTCATCGCCATGGACTATAAGCCGGAAACAGCGATGTTCGTGCCAGAAAAGCGCGAAGAACGGACCACCGAGGGCGGCCTCAATGCCGCGCGGGAGCACAACAAGCTGGCGCCGATGATCCGCGCGCTAAAGGACAATGGCAGCCGCGTTTCGCTGTTCATCGAGCCAGACCCGGTTCAACTGATCGCCGCACAGCGCATGGGCGCCGATATCACCGAGTTTCACACCGGACGCTTTGTCGAGCTGTCTTTGGCTGGCGAAGCCGAGCTGGCGGCCGTTGAGCTGCAACGGATTGCCGACTGTGCCAAACGCGCCGTCGAGATCGGAATCGAGCCACAGGCGGGCCATGGCCTTACCTATGAAACCGTCAAGCCGATCGCAGCCATTCCGGAACTGACCGAGCTCAATATTGGCCACTTCCTGATCGGTGAAGCGATCTTTGCCGGCCTGGAACCCGCAATTCGGCAGATGCGACAGTTGATGGATGAGGCACGGGCATGATTATCGGCACTGGCAATGATCTTTGTAACATTGACCGCATCAAAAGCTCGCTGGAGCGGTTCGGCGAGCGGTTCGAGAAACGCTGCTTCACCGACGGTGAAATTGCCAAGGCCCGCAGTCGGCGGCTGTCGGCGGAAACCTATGCCAAACGGTTTGCGGCCAAGGAGGCCTGCGCCAAGGCCCTCGGCACTGGAGTGCCGCGCCGGGGCGTGCACTGGAAGATGATGGAAGTGGTCAATCTGCCCTCAGGCAAGCCGACGCTGAACCTGACAGAAGGCGCAAAGAAACGGCTCGACGAACTGACGCCGGCCGGTCATGTCGCGCATGTTCACCTGACCATGACGGACGACCATCCCTGGGCAGAAGCGCACGTGATCATCGAGGCCCTGCCGGCATGAAACGCCCGTCCCGACCGAAACGCACGCGTCTGCGCGCGAATGCCAAGATCCCGCGTCACCCGAAACTCAGTGGTGAACAGCGACGCGAGCTGGAAACCGCGATTGGGTATCGCTTTCACGACGAAGACATTCTGATCCACGCCCTGATCCATCCAAGCCTGATTGACGAGTATCGCGGTGGCGCCGGCTTTTCGAACCAGCGCATGGAGTTTCTCGGCGATCGCGTCCTTGGCCTGATTGTCGCGGAGATCCTGATCAACAAGTATCCCAAGGAACGCGAAGGGTTTATGACCAAGCTGTTCCACAACCTGGTGTCCGGGCAAACCTGCGCAAAGGTCGGGGCGGAACTGAACCTGCGCGACTACCTGTTCGTCGACGCGTCCATGCGCGGCAACAAGAACACCAATTACGACAAAGCGGTTGCCGACGCTGTCGAGGCGCTGATTGCGGCGATCTACATGGATGGCGGTCTCGATGCCGCCGAGAAATTCATCAAGCGGTGCTGGATCCTCGACACGATGACGAAAGAGCCAGACGTTCGCGAGGCCAATCCGAAGACGCAACTCAGCGACTGGTGCGGTGCGAACCGGACCGCGTATGCGGCGTACGAGACCCTGGAGACGAGCGGGCCGGACCATGCCCCGGTCTTCACTGTAAAAGCCTCTGTTGAAGGCCATGGCGAAGCGACCGCAAAAGGTGGTAACAAGGCGGAAGCCGAGCGCGCCGCCGCCCGCGCGCTTCTCGACCTTCTGGAACAATCATGACCTCACCTGACACCGCCCTGCCGGACGCCTCTGACATCACCCATGCCGGCTTTGCCGCCATTATCGGCGCCCCGAATGCCGGTAAATCGACCCTGACCAATCATCTCGTCGGCACCAAGGTTGCGATCGTCACGCACAAGGTGCAGACGACTCGCTTTCCGATCCGCGGCGTCGCCCATGAAGGCGCATCGCAGATCGTTCTGGTCGACACACCTGGGATCTTCCGTGCCAAGAAGCGCCTCGATCGTGCCATGGTCAAAGCCGCCTGGTCCGGGGCTGAAGAGGCCGATGCGGTGGTCCATCTGATCGACGCATCCGCCTGGGTCGCTGATCAAGCGGGCGAAGCCAATGGCGCGCAGAAACTCTCCGTCGAAGATGATCGCCGGGTCATGGAAACGCTGAAAGAGAATGACCAGAAGGTCTTTCTGGCGCTCAACAAGATCGACCTGTTCCCGCATGAAAAGGTGCTGCCAATCATGGCCGAGTTGAACGCGGCTGGCGTCTACGAAGAGATCTTCATGATCTCGGCGCTGAATGGCGACGGGATTGCGCCCTTGCTGGCCAAGCTTGGCGAGCGGATGCCGGAAGGCCCGGCCCTGTATCCGCCTGAGCAGACCGCCGACTTGCCAATGCGCTTGCTGGCGGCAGAAGTCACGCGCGAGAAACTGATGCTGCGCCTGCACCAGGAACTACCATACCAATTGATGGTCGAAACCGAGAGCTGGGAGCCGTTCGACAATGGCTCGGTCCGGATTCGACAAGCTGTGATCATTGCCCGCGAACAGCACAAGGGCATGGTCCTCGGCAAGGGCGGCAGCGCGATCAAGGCGATTGGCAAGGCGGCGCGCGAAGACCTGACCGAGATGCTGGGTCAGACCGTCCACCTCATCCTGTTCGTGAAAGTCGATCCGAAATGGATGGAACGACGCGAGGCTTATGCTTCGGTCGGCCTGGAGTTTGATGCTTAGCCAAATCAGCCAGAATCTCTTAAACCTCATCCTGAGCGACCCGGATGTAGTGAATGGAATGGCATGATCAGGCCCTGATACTGGGAGGCCGCCGCTTCGGCGAAAGCGGCCTCATCCTGGACGTGCTGACGCAGACCAAAGGGCGCCGATCCGGACTCGTGTATGGCGGCGCCAGTCGCAAGAAACGCGCACTGTATGAAGCTGGAAACGCCCTGGCGGTGACCTGGACCGGTCGCCTTGAAGAGCAACTTGGGCGATTCAACGTGGCTGAAGTCACGACCAGCCGGGCCGGTCGCTTTCTCGATCGCCCCGAAGCCCTGGCGGCAATCACCACGATTACGTCGATCTTGCGCGGCGCCGTCGACGAAGGCGACGCAGCCGGGTCCAGCCTGTACCAGCCGACCACACTTCTCCTGGACGCGCTCGACAATTGGCCTGTCTGGCCGGCGCTGTACGCCAAATGGGAGCTCGGTCTCCTGTCGGCGCTCGGGTTCGGGCTCGATCTCGACAAATGCGCCCTTTCCGGTGCCAATGACGGGCTCACACATGTCTCGCCCAAGACTGGCCGGGCGGTGCGAGGATCCGAAGCCGAAGGCTATGTTGAGCGCTTGTTTCGCTTGCCCGCATTTCTGATCGATCCGGCCGCGCTTGCCATGGCCGAAGACATCGAGGATGCACTGCAACTCACCGGCTATTTCCTTGCGGAACGGCTGTTTTCCAGCGTGCACAAACCTCTACCGCCTGAGCGCGCGCGGCTGGTCCCGAAACTTATTGGCTGATTTCTGCCATATTCAAGTTGCGTTCAGACACAACCTAGCACAGGGAGAACGTGTTCAGGGCTGAGAGCTATTTAGTAAGAGGCTGATAATGAAAAAGACTGTCTTGTTTGGCGCGATGAGCGTTGCCCTCCTGGGACTCGTAGGCTGTATCCACGTGGATGAGGGCGATTGGTCCGATTCCGAAGAGATTGCTCAAAACACCGAAACCGCGCTGCGCGTTTGTGGTGGACCGGGCACCGTCGAAGAAGTCACCGAAGACGGGTTTTCCTGCAAGGACGACTAGGTCCTAGCGACAGGTTTCAGTGCTGCCCATGTCGAGATGAAAATGATCGGCATGGGCAGCATCGTAATCCGGCCCCAAAGTGACGGAAAACAAGCGGCACGCCTTCTTGTGAACGCGGGTCAGGAACTTGCCCTTGTCGCTGCGCTCGCGCCAATGATCCTTGACCCGGATTTCCGTGCCGTCTTCTAGAATAAATCCTGAAATATCAATGGCATTGGCATAGGAGTGCTGGCTGCGCTGGCGCGTACCGGCAATGTTGCGACAGCTGAATGAGCCATAGGTCTGAATCTGGCGCACTGGCGAATCGAAGATCTTTTCGGCCTGAGGTCGAACAACATGTCGTTCCCAGATATGGAGCGCCGCCATCTGGTGGCAGGTCATGCGCAGTGGCGCGGCATTGTACGGTGTCAGTGATCGCTTCAGGCTGAGCGTTTCCTCCAGCGGACATCTGGTCTCTGCGCCATCGGCGCCAACAATCTCGAACTCGACCCCCGCTTCGGTCAGTTTTTGCCGGCACATGGCCTCGTCATTCTTGAGATCCGTGAGCTTGGAATAGGTCGCCAAGCCGATCGGCTCGGTCAGATCGGGGGGACGCAGCGGGTTGTGCTGAGTCGGCAGGAAACGGTGCACCAGATAGGCCGCCCCCAGAAGCCCGATCACGATTAAAATAAGTCGCCAGTGGCGCATGTTCTTCCTTCGTTAACCAATCGGCGTTTTCTGTTAACCTGTACACGAGTGTGGCGATTCTACGCCACCGCAGAGATTTAGAGGTGCGCATGACCGATCTTTTGGAACCAGAAGACGATCGCATTATCAACGAACCGCTGAGCGAGGCGCTGACCAAGCGCTACCTCGCTTATGCCCTGTCGACGATCACATCTCGCGCCCTGCCCGATGTCCGCGATGGCCTGAAACCGGTGCAACGCCGGATCCTGTACGGCATGCGCGAGCTCAAGCTCAACCCGGATGGCGGCTATCGCAAATGCGCGAAAGTGGTCGGTGAGGTCATGGGTAATTATCACCCGCATGGCGACGCCTCGATCTATGACACGATGGTCCGCCTGGCGCAGGATTTCTCGGTCCGCTATCCGCTGGTCGATGGTCAGGGCAATTTCGGCAATATCGACGGCGATAGCGCCGCGGCCATGCGTTATACGGAAAGCCGGATGACCGAGGCCGCGCAGCTTCTGCTTGAGGGATTGAACGAAAACGCCGTCGATTTCAAACCGACTTATGACGAGAATGACGAAGAGCCGGTGGTGCTTCCGGCAGGCTTCCCGAACCTGCTTGCCAATGGCGCGACCGGGATTGCGGTGGGTATGGCCACCAGCATTCCGCCGCACAATGTCGCCGAGGTGATCGACGCAGCGCTGCTGCTGGTCGATCGCAAGACCACCCCGACGGAAGAGCTGTTGGAGGTCATGCCAGGGCCGGATTTCCCGACGGGCGGCATCATTGTCGAGCCCAAGGAATCCATCCTCGAGGCTTATGAAACCGGACGCGGCAGCTTCCGGATGCGGGCCAAGTGGGAAGTTGAAGACCTCGGCCGCGGCACCTGGCAGGTCGTGGTCACCGAAATCCCCTATCAGGTCCAGAAATCGAAACTGATCGAGCGGCTGGCGGACCTGATCGAAACCAAGAAGGCGCCGCTGCTTGCCGATGTCCGCGATGAGAGCGCCGAAGACATTCGTCTGATCCTCGAACCCCGGGCGAAGACGGTCGAGCCGGACGTGCTGATGGAAAGCTTGTTCCGGATCTGTGATCTGGAGTCTCGCTTCAGCCTCAATATGAATGTCCTGCACAAAGGTGCCCCGCAGGTGATGGGGCTGCGCCAGGTCTTGCGGGCTTATCTCGACCACCGCCGCGAAGTCGTCATCCGCCGGGCTGAATTCCGCCTCGACAAGATCGAGAAGCGACTGCACCTGCTGGACGGGTATCTGATCGCGTATCTCAACATTGACGAAGTGATCCGCATCATCCGTGAGGAAGACGATCCGAAACAGGAAATGATCGACCGGTTCGGGATCACCGAAATCCAGGCCGAAGCGATTCTCAACCTGCGCTTGCGCGCCTTGCGCAAGCTCGAAGAGATGGAAATCCGCAAGGAGCACGAGTCGCTGAACGAAGAGCGCAGCGAAATTGTCGCGATGCTCGGATCGGAAGCCCGTCAGTGGACGAAAGTGAAGAAAGAACTGCGCGCAGCCCGCAAGGTCTTTGATCCGGAGACAGAGCTCGGCCGCCGCCGCGCCAATTTCGAGGACGCGCCCGTCATCGACGTTGGCGCTGCGCTCGAAGCGTCGATGCCGAAAGAGCCGGTCACGGTGGTGCTTTCCACCAGAGGCTGGATCCGCGGCATGAAGGGCCACGGCCTCGATCTCGGGTCCGCCAAGTTCAAGGATGGCGACACGCTGCTATTCTCGGAAGAAGTGCACACGACCGACAAGCTGATCCTGATGTCCTCTGACGGACGGGCGTTCACCCTGCCCTGTGACAAGCTTCCAGGCGGACGTGGACATGGCGAGCCGATCCGGATCTCGATCGACCTCGAAGACAGCGTTGAAATCGTTGGCATGTTCAAGCTCGATGGGTCGCGCAAACGCATCATGGCTTCAGACGCCGGCTATGGCTTCGTGGTTCAGGAGAGCGAACTGGAATCCAACCGCAAGGCCGGCAAGTCTGTCGTCAGCGTGCCGCCAGGCTCGAAGCTGCTCAAGACCGACATCGCCGAAGGCGATCATGTTGCCGTGATTGGCACCAACAAGAAGCTGCTCATCTTCCCGCTCGACGAACTTCCGGAAATGGCGCGCGGCAAGGGCAACAAGCTGCAAAACTATCGCGGCACGGACAAGCTCTGCGACGTCCTGGCATTCCATGCTGAAGATGGTCTGATCGTCACCGATAGCGCGGGTCGGATGCGCGGCTTCCCCGAATGGCGCGAGTGGATCGGCAAACGTGCGCAGGCGGGCAAGGTCGCAATGCGCGGATTTCCACGCTCCGGCAAGTTTACGGGATAGCGGCGGCGCACTAAGCTTACCGTCATGATCACACCAGACTATTTGCAACGCATGGCGCGCTATAATCGCTGGCAGAATGACAGCATCTATGGCGCTGCAGAAACACTTTCAGATGCGGAACGACGTGCCGACCGCGGCAGCTTTTTCAAGTCCATACACGCGACGCTCTCGCATGTGCTGTGGGCTGACCAGATCTGGATGAGCCGTCTCAGCGACTGGGCGCCCCCTGGCACAGGCATTCCGGGTTCGACCACCCTTTATGATGACTGGGCCGATTTGCGGGACCGGCGCCAAACCGCCGATCAAACGTTCCTGAGCTGGGCCGACCAAATCGACCAGAGCCAGATCGATGGTGATCTCCATTATCAGGATTCAACCGGCGCGGCGCAGACGCGCAATCGCGCCCTGTGCCTGATGCAGGTCTTCAATCACCAGACCCATCATCGCGGCCAGGTCCACGCCATGCTGACCGCCGCGGGTGCGCGCCCTGAAGACACCGATTTACCCTTCATGCCCGAGGCCTATTTGTGACCGCATCTATCAAACTCGATCTCGCCCCGCCAATCGCCGAAATCGTGCTCAACAAACCGGAAAAACGGAATGCCCTTTCGGTCGACATGTGGGCTGCGATCCCGGACATGGTGGCATCCGCGATCGACGACCCGGATGTAAAAGTCCTGATCATCCATGGTGGGACAGCCGGGGCTTTCGCGGCAGGCGCTGACATTTCGGAGTTTGAAACCATTTACGCGACGCGCGAAAGCGCTGAAGCGTCCGGACTGACGATTGCCGCTGCACTGAACGCGATCGAAGCCTGCCCAAAGCCGACCATTGCGGCGATTGACGGTGCATGCGTTGGCGGCGGCGTCAGCATCGCCATGACCTGCGATCTGCGCATCGCCAGCGAAGACAGCAAGTTCGGTGTCACGCCAGCCAAGCTCGGTCTTGTCTATCCAGCCAGCGACACACGGCGATTGCTGCAGGCGATCGGCGCCAGCGCAACCAAGGACATTCTGTTCACAGGCCGGATTTTCCAAGCCGATGAAGCCCACACCATGCGGCTGATCGATCGCCAGGTTGCGACGGGAACCGCCCTGGACGAAGCACGCCAGATGGCGAACCAGATCGCCGCCGCCTCGCAATGGTCAACACGCGCGATCAAGCGCATGATCAACGGACTACAGAGCGGTTGGGCTGACTCTGAACGCGAAGCACTGGATTTGTTCCTGGAAGGCTTTTCCAATGAGGATTTTGCCGACGGCTACAAGGCGTTTCTGGAGAAGCGCCCGCCAAATTTCACGTTCCGGTAAAGACCCCAGGCTCAGACGCCCAGCACATCGCCCATGTCATACAATCCAGGCGATTGGCGCGCCGCCCATTCTGCCGCCTTGATGGCACCATGCGCGAACACAGCGCGATCCAGAGCCGTATGGCGAAGCGACAGGATTTCCATGTCCGATGCCAGCGTCACTTCGTGATCGCCAATGACATCGCCGCTGCGGCGTACTGAAAATCCGATCGTTCCCGGTTCGCGCTTGGCGTCCGGGCCGTCATACGGGCCGGAGCGGACATCACTCAATGATTGCCCCCTGCCCGAAGCGGCGGCATCGCCAAGCATCAGCGCCGTTCCGGATGGCGCGTCCACTTTGCGACGATGGTGGGTTTCGAGGATTTCAATATCCCAGTCTTCTCCGAGACGCGAAGCCGCTTGCTTGACCAGCGCTTCGAGCAAATTGACCCCAAGCGAGTAATTGCCGGCTTTCACGATTGCCATCGTCTCCGACGCCGCTTTGATCTGTGCCTCCTCAGCTTCACTGAAACCTGTGGTGCCGATCACGGCCGCGGTCACATCGAGGCGTGGCAGCATGGCCAAGGCCATCAAGGTCGCTGACGGGACGGTGAAGTCGATCCAGACATCAGCGCCGCTCGCCGCTTCGGTCAGTCCAGCGTGGGCAAGAACGCCAAGCGCGTCCAGCCCGGCAATGGAGCCGAGATCTCGCCCGAGAAACGCAGACCCGGGGGCTTCACTGCCACCGCTCAACGCATGCCCGGCATCATGCGCGGCTGTTACAAGCTGCCGCCCCATGCGTCCGGCGCAGCCTGCGACGGCGATATTCAATCGTGTTGTCATGCCTGCCTTATACAGAGCTTCGCGCCCGTGGCCACTCACCTGATTGGCAATCGCTTCGGTGATGTCGCGTTCACGGTCGTCCGGCCCTAGGCAGGCCGCGTCCGCCCTGCTAAGGCCGCGCCCATGTATCAGATCTCTGCACGCGGGCCGCGGGCCGCAATTGAAACCGCCTGGGACACGCTGGCCTGGACCGATCCGTCGCCGGCAGGCGCGGTCGACGCCAAGGAAGACACCCGCCTGACCTGGCGGCTGGACGCCTATGCCGAAACCCAGGACGACGCGGACGCCTGCGCAGAGCTTATCCGCGAAGTTGCGCCTGACCTCAATCCTGTGATTGAAGCGCTGCCAGATCGCGACTGGGTCACCCTGTCACTTGAAGGCCTGCCGCCGGTGGAAGCCGGACGATTCATTGTTGCGGGAAGCCATGCCTTGACGCGAAGCGCGCCGGGAAAGACCGACATCCTGATCGAAGCCGGTCCGGCGTTCGGCACCGGGCATCATGGCACAACGCTGGGCTGTTTGCTGGGATTCGAGCATGTCTTGAGAAGCGGCGTGCCGCAGAAAGTCCTGGATGTCGGCACCGGATCGGGCGTGCTTGCCATCGCCGCGATCAAATCCGGCGCGAAACGCGCCATCGGCACCGAGATCGACGAGCAAAGCGTCAACGTGGCGAACGAAAACGCGCGCAAGAACAATGTCGCAAACCGTTTCCGGACCTATCATACGCGCGGCGCCGGAAATCAGCTGATCCGATCCACAGCGCCGTTTGATCTGGTCTTCGCGAACATTCTGGCGCGGCCCCTGATTGGACTCGCGCCAGAGATTACGTCCATGGTTTCAGAGGACGGACACGTCATTCTGTCGGGCCTTCTGACGCGACAGGAGCCACTGGTCCGGGCAGCCTATACCAGCCGTGGCATGGACCTGGTCAAGCGCATCCGCAAAGATGGATGGTCGACTCTGGTGCTGCGTCGCAGCGCGGCTTAGTGCGCCGTACGGCGTGCCCAGCGCGCAGACCGCTTGGTCAGTACGTGTGGTCGATCGACATCGGTCAGCTCAGACGTCACTGAAACCGTCGTGCGATTGATCGGTTGAACTTCCTGTACGTTTTTCGAAACGCTTGGAAAGAACGCTTGAAGCCCGGTGTATCCGCGGAGAATATTGATATTTTTCATTAGACTAGGTCCTGGGAGGTTGAATTTTCTTATGCCTCACAGATAGGCATGAGTTATTACAATTCCATATATAAAAATCGATTTTTCTATGCTATTTTGCATAACACATTTCCGGCTTTGCACGCGCAGATAATCAAGGCTACGAAGGCGCTATGAAACAGAATTTTGATGTCAAAGGCGGCCCGCAAATTGGCCGCGCGAATCTGCCGAAACTGCGCGCGGAGCTGAAGCAGCTGGCGCTTGATGGATTCTACGTGCCGCACGAGGATGAATATCAGAACGAATACCTTCCGGATGCGAACGAAAGGCTGGCCTGGGTCAGTGGTTTTACCGGCTCGTTCGGTTCGGCCCTCATCCTCAAGGATCGCGCCGCCCTGTTCGTCGATGGGCGTTACACGATCCAGGGCGCGGACCAGACCGATCCTGACTTGTTTGAGTGTGTTCACGTGCCCGACCCAGGCGCATTTGGCTGGCTCGGGCAGCAGGATCTGGGTGGCCACGTCATCGGATATGACCCGGCACTGATGACGCCGAATGACGTCGCCGAATTTGCCAAGGCCGCGACCAAGGCTGGGGCGACCGCAAAAGCCGTGAGCAACAATCCGCTCGACACAGCCTGGAGCGATCGTCCGCCGCAGCCACAGCAACCGGTTCACCCACACGGCCTGGAATATGCCGGCGAAAGCTCTGACGACAAGCGGGCCGCCATTGCCAAGGCGCTGCGCGACGACCAGGCCGATGTGGCCGTCATCACAGCGCCAGCAAGCATCGCATGGCTGTTTAACATTCGCGGTGGAGACGTGGCCTGCTCACCGCTGCCCCTGGCCCGTGCCATCGTTCGCAGCGATGGCAGCGCCACCTTGTACATGGATCCGGTGAAGGAGACCGAGGGGCTCCGCGAGCATCTCGGCAATCAGGTCTCCCTGTCGCCGCTCACGGCTTTGAACGACGGCCTCGCGGCGCTGAAAGACCAGACGGTCAGTCTCGACCCGAACCTCGCCTCGGCCTGGTTCTTCCAGACGCTTGAGGCGGCTGGCGCCAATGTTCTAAGGCAGCAGGACCCGGTGGCGCTGCCCAAGGCCTGCAAGAACGCCACGGAGCTCAGCGGCACCGCAGCCGCGCACCGACGCGACGGTGCCGCGATTGTGCGCTTCCTGCACTGGCTGGACACCGAGGCGCAATCCGGGACGGTCACAGAAATCGATGCGGCGTTGAAACTACTCAATTTCCGAACTGTTGATCCGTCGATGAAGGACATGTCGTTCGAGACGATTTCCGGCGCGGGGCCAAACGGGGCCTTGCCGCACTATCGCGTCTCGTCAGCGTCCAACCGCACGCTCGAGCGCGGGACGCTGTATCTCGTCGACAGTGGTGGTCAGTATCCAGACGGTACAACGGACATCACGCGCACGGTCGCGATTGGAGAGCCGAGCGCCGACATGCGTCGCCACAATACGCTGGTCCTGAAAGGCCATATCGCCATGGATCGCGTACGATTCCCAGTCGGCACGACCGGCACGCATCTCGACACGCTGGCCCGTCACGCCTTGTGGCAGGCCGGGCTCGACTATGATCACGGCACCGGACATGGCGTCGGCGTCTATCTCGGCGTGCATGAAGGCCCCCAACGTATCGCCAAGGCCTGGAACGCCACCCCGCTGATGCCTGGCATGATCGTCTCCAACGAGCCCGGCTTCTACAAGGAAGGCGCCTACGGCATCCGCATCGAGAACCTGCAATATGTCACGCCCGCCGAACCCATTGATGGGGGCGACCGGCCGATGCTCGGTTTTGAATGCCTGACCTTTGCGCCGCTGGCCCGCAACCTGATCGATACAGACCTGCTCACTGCGGACGAACGCGATTGGGTCGACGACTATCACCAGCGGGTTCTCGCCGAGATTGGCGACCTAGTCGAAGGTGAGGTGAAGGCCTGGCTCAAAACGGCCTGTGCACCGCTCTAGAGCGCACTGATCAATTCAATCCATTCCGCCTCGGTCATGACCGTGACCCCGAGATCCTGCGCTTTTTTCAACTTCGATCCAGCGCCGGGGCCGGCGACCAGAATGTCCGTCCGCCCGGAGACCGAGCCTGAGACCTTGGCGCCAAGCGAGGTCGCGCGGGCTTTGGCCTCGTCGCGGGTCATCGCTTCCAGAGATCCGGTAAACACCACCGTCTTGCCCGCGACCGGGCTTTCGCTGGCTGGCGCTTCGCCGTCCAGGATGGTCATTTCGCTCAGCAGTTCCGCCATCATGTCCTGATTGTGCGGCTCACTGGCAAAGGATTTAAGTGCGCCAACAGCGGCGGCCCCGATCCCGTCAATTGACGTCAGGGCCTGCTCTTCGGCCCCGTCAGGATGGTCACGCGCGGCCTCAACGCAGCGCCAGAACTCCTCCCATTTGACGAATGTGCGCGAGAACAAATCGGACGTCGTCTGCCCGACATGGCGAATGCCGAGACCATTCAGGAAACGTCCAAACGGTGCGCTGCGTTTCTCATCAATCGCGGCCAGCAGCTTGCCAGCGGAAACGTCACCGAAGCCTTCCCATTTTTCAAGCGGGTCAAACCCGGCCGCTGCGATCCGGGCCGGCAGCTGAAATATGTGTTGCGGGGCTTTGACGATGCCGCGCTCATGGAACAGTTCGATCTGCTTGGCGCCGAGACCATCTATATCGAGCGCCTTTCGGGACACGAAATGCTTCAGGCGTTCGACCGCTTGGGCCGGGCAGATCAGGCCACCCGTGCAGCGACGACGCACATCCTCCCTGCCCTTGTCATCAATCTCGCGCACGGCGTCCGAACCGCATTCCGGACAGACATGCGGCATCTCGAATGCGCCGCCCCGACCAGACCGATCCGGATTGGTGACGCGCAGGACTTGCGGGATGACGTCGCCCGCCCGCTGGATCTCCACCTGGTCGCCGACCCGCACATCGAGACGCTCGATCTCCTCTTCATTATGCAGGGTAGCGTTGGACACGACGACCCCGCCGACGGTGATCGGCGTCAGGCGCGCCACCGGTGTCAGCGACCCGGTTCGGCCCACTTGAATGTCGATGGCTTCCAGTGTTGTCACGGCCTTCTCGGCTGGAAACTTGTGGGCGATCGCCCAGCGCGGCGCGCGGCTGACAAAGCCGAGACGTTCCTGCCAATCCAACCGATCGACCTTGTAAACGACGCCATCAATATCATAGCCCAGTCCGGCTCGTCGCTCGATCATGTCCCGATAGGCCGTCAGCAAGCCATCAATGTCGGCGTGCGCCTTGAACAGGTCATTGGTCTGAAAGCCCCACTGCCCCAACGCGGCAACCGCACCGGTCTGAGTCTCAGCGAAGGGCGCGGACATGTCGCCCCACGCATAAGCGAAGAACTTGAGCGGTCGCTGCGCCGTGATGGCAGGGTCCTTCTGGCGTAAGCCGCCAGCGGCGGCGTTGCGTGGGTTCATATAGGTCTTGCGTCCGGCCGCCTCTTCCGCCGCATTCAGCGCCGCAAAATCTTCCGAATTGATATAGACCTCGCCGCGAATTTCGATCCGGTCGGGCCACCCGGAACCAGACAGGTTTTCCGGCACGTCGCGGAGTGTGCGGGCATTCGCTGTGACATCTTCTCCAACCCGGCCATCGCCGCGTGTCGCCGCTTTCAGCAACACGCCCTGCTCATATGTCAGGCTCAGCGACAAGCCGTCGATCTTAGGCTCGGCCGTGATCACCACGGATTCGTCTTCCGGCAGGCCCAGGAAGCGCCGGACGCGCGCAGCGAACTCCGCCACATCCTCGTCAGTGAACGCATTGTCGAGAGACAGCATGGGCACGCCGTGTTCGATTTTCCCGAACCCGTCCCTGACGGCCACGCCGACGGCATCGCTCGGGCTATCCGAGCGCTTGAGGTGCGGAAACGCCGCCTCGATCGCCAGATTGCGCTGGCGCAAGGCGTCATAAGCCGCATCGGTGAGATGCGGGTCGTCTTCGACATAATATGCCGCATCAGCAAGTTTGATCTCGGTCGCCAGACGCGCCAGTTCCTTGCGCGCCTGATCTTCGCTCAGATCGTCTACCGCTATTTCCCCATTCATGCCGCCTCCAGCAATTTCAACGCAGCCGCGCGGGCCTCATTGGTAATGCTGGAGCCTGACAACATTCGAGCGATTTCTTCAAGCCGTTGACCGTCATCTAGTTGTGCAACTCGGCTGATGGTTTGGCCGGCGGCATCGGATTCCTTCATGATCCGCCATTGCCGTGTTGCGGCAGACGCCACTTGCGGGCTGTGAGTGACGCCAAAGACCTGACGATCTGAAGCAAGGCGCGCCAGCCGCTCGCCAATCGCTGCGGCGACCGCTCCGCCAACGCCCTGATCGGCTTCATCAAAGATCAGTGTTCCCGTGTCGCCGCTCTGGCTGAGGGCGCATTTCAAAGCAAGCGACAAGCGCGCCAGCTCCCCACCCGACGCAATGGCCTTGAGGGCACCAAATCCAGCACCTGGATTGGTCTCGACTTCAAACTCGGCGCGTTCGAGCCCGCGCACACCGCTGTCTTCTTCGCTCAATTCTGTGAACCTGACGCGGAACTGCACGCGCCCCAGCTGCAAGGGGTCGAGTTCGGTCATGACAGCGTCTGCGAGCGCCTTCGCCGTCTTGCGTCGAGTCACGCTGAGCTTCTGCGCATGCGCACGCCAGGTCTTTTCGGCGGCGTGCTCGGCGTCCCGCGCTGCATCAAGCGACTCGGTCTCTTGCTCACACAGGTCAAGCTGATTGCGATAGCCAGCCAGCGTATCGGGCAGCAGTTCCGGCAAGCAGTCATATTTGCGCGCCGCAGAGCGCAAGGCGAACAGGCGGGCCTCCACACCCTCCAATTGGCTGGCATCGTGGCGCGCATAGCGCGAAAGGTCGCGCACCATGGATTGGGCTTCTGCAAGTTCGATGAGCGCGCGTTCAACCGCGTCAGCAGTTGCCGACGCAACTTGCGCCAAGTCGCCCTCCAGCGCGTCAAGGCCAGGCACGCGAACAATCCGGTCGGCTGCTTTCGACGCCGTCGCCAAGGTCTCTTCGAGGCGAGGGTCACCCAGCGCGGAGCTTGCCTCGTCGACGGACTCGCTGATCCGTTCCGATTGCAGCAACGCCGAGCGCTGCGCGGTCAGGGTCTCGACCTCTCCTGGTTCCGGGGCGAGCGTCGACAGGTCCTCGACAGCATAGGTCAGCCAGTCTCGCTTGTCGCGCGCTGCCTGGACCGAGGCTTCGAGCTCCGCCCGTGCCGTCTTGCGATCCTCATATGCACGCCACAGGTCACCGCAGGTGCGCACAGCACCGGTCAAACCGGCATAAGCGTCCAGCGCATCAAGGTGAGTCGCAGGTCGCAACAGCCGCGAGGCCGCGTGCTGGCCATGAATTTCGACCAGACACTCTCCAAGTGTTGCCAACACGGCAGCAGCAACCGGTTGCGCATTAACGAAAGAACGCGACGGTCCGGTCGCCGAGACGGTCCGCCGCAAGCAAATCGTCTCATCGCGATCAAAGTCGATGCCCTGATCAGCGAGGACGTCCCAGATCACATGCTCCGGGGCGACGGCGAACTCGGCGCTGATCATCGCCTGATCGCTTCCGCTGCGGATCTGCTTGCGATCGACAGGCGCGCCAAGCACCAGCCCCAAGGCATCCAGGATGATGGATTTGCCCGCGCCGGTTTCCCCGGTGAGGGCGGTGAATCCTGTCGATGCCTCAAGATCGAGACGATCGATCAGAACAAATGAACGTATCGAGAGTGCATTTAACATGCCCTCTCATACAATGAGAACAAAATAAGAACAAGTGTTAGTTGCCGCCGGGAATCAACCGCTGCAGCCAGGTGCGTTTCTGAACTTCCGTGGCGCCTTCAGGATCAAGGCCCTGGCCGCTCAGCAAACGGTAGGAATATCGATACCAGACGCTTTCCGGATAATTGTAGCCAAGCACAGATCCCGCCGCGAGCGCTTCCTGCTTGAGGCCCATGGCAAGATAGACCTCGACCAGGCGGTGCAGCGCCTCCGGCGCGTGGCTGGTGGTGTCATAGTCGCTGACGACGGTGCGGAAACGGTTTACAGCTGACAAGTGTTGGTTTCGGCGCAGGTACCAGCGACCGATCTCCATTTCTTTGCCCGCCAGCTGATCGCTGACCATGTCGAGCTTGACCGCAGCGTCCTTGGCGTAATCGGTGTCCGGATAGCGGCGCACCACATCGGTCAAAGCATCACGCGCAAGTTCGGTCGTCTTCTGGTCGCGGCCAACATCCATGATCTGGTCAAAATGGCTGACGGCTATCAGATAGTAGGCATACGGCGCGCCCTGCCCGGCTGGATTGAGCGACAGATAGCGCTGCGCCGTTGAGACAGCTTCGTCATATTTGCGCGATTCGTAGGATGCGAAGGCCGACATCAAGGAAGAGCGACGGGCCCATTCGGAATATGGATGCTGGCGCTCAACTTCATTGAACAACAGGATCGCGGTATCGAAATCCCGATCATCGAGCTCGTCTGTCGCCCGGGCGTAGAGCATTTCGACGGGCCGCTCCACATAGGCCAATTCCTGGCGGCGGCTGGAATTTTGACAGGCCGTCAACACCAGAGCGGACGTGGCAACTGTGACTAAAAGGATATGAACTTTACGCATCTGTGAAGACAACCGATTTGCTTTGGCGCAGTTTCCCTAGGCAACCGCATTTGTAAAGTCTGAGACTGCCTCTAAATGCCGTCCAGTCTCTCGTCTAACAGACTTGTCATGATCTCGGATCGATCTAGCTCACCCAGTAACCGTGTTGCAAAAGCGGGCGCGTCCCGATGAGGTAGTCATGAACGATCAAGATCAAACCGTATTAACGGCGGGCGAAGTCGACCGGCGGGTCGGTGACCGGATCCGGCGTCGGCGAATCCTGATGGGACTCACCCAGGATCAGCTTGGCGAAACATTAGGCATTTCCTACCAGCAAATTCAAAAGTACGAGACCGGCGCGAACCGGGTCAGCGCTGGCCGCCTCTACCTGATCGCCGAGCGGCTCGACGTCGCGCCGGGCTGGTTTTTCGATCCGGTCAAATCTGATGCCACGAGCGATGATTTCGAAGAGATCGGATCTTCGCGCCTGCTCATGGAGTTCGTCCGGGGCTTTGCGCGCATCCATGATGAACGCGTGAAGACCATCCTCGTCTCTCTGGTCAAGGCGATGGCGGACGATGACACAGTGCCGCCCGGCATCCATTCCGAATCACATCCCCCGCAAGACTTGCCATCTTGATCGAAAAAGTGCCTGAAATTCAGCGGGATATCAGCTTTCGAGATGTTATAACTTTAGTAACATTCTGTTTTTATTGATTATTTTTGGGGCGCTGATAAGGTCTGCCCCATGCACGCTCACGACCACTCCCACGCCGATCACGATCACAGCCACCACCATGCGCTGAAGGACACTGCGGATGGCCGACGGCGCGTCGCAATTGCCGCCGTGTTGACCTTCTCCTTCATGATCGCCGAAGTGATCGGTGGCCTGATTTCGGGATCGCTGGCGCTACTTGCCGATGCGGCGCACATGCTGACCGATGCCGGGTCCCTGGTCCTGGCTTGGATCGGCTTCAAGCTGGCCGAGCGACCGGCCGACCAGACCCGGTCATTTGGCTGGGCCCGGTTCAAGGTGTTGGCGGCCTTCGTCAACGGCCTGACGCTGATCCTGTTGGCAGGCTGGATCATTTTCGAAGCGATTGAGCGGTTGCGGGAACCGCAGCACGTGATGGGACACCTGCTGCTCATCGTCGCCATTCTCGGTCTGCTCGTGAATATTGTCGCGTTCCGGGTCCTGCACGGGGGCAATCAGGACGATCTCAACATGCGCGCCGCCCTCTGGCATGTCGCCGGCGACATGCTTGGTTCGGTGGCGGCTATCACCGCCGCTCTCGTCATCATGTATGCAGGCTGGATGCCGATCGACCCGATCCTGTCGGTCATCGTGGCAATCATCATTCTGGTCGGTGGCGTTCGGATTGTCCGCAGCACGGCGCACATCTTGATCGAGGGAGTTCCGCCCGGCCTGTCGACCGCGGACATCAAACACGACCTGGAAGCAGAACTGGACGACGCTGAACGCGTCGATCACATCCATGCCTGGGCGCTGAATGAATCCAAGGCACTGGTCACACTCGATGTCGAGGCGAAAGCCGGCGCCTGTGTCGAATCACTTCGGCGGGCCGTGAAAGCGCGCCTGAAGACGCGATTCGGAATCGATCACGCGACGGTAGAAATTGAAAGTAAGCCGACCAAATCCTCCGAAACTGCCTAGTTTTCAGGTGGTTTTCGCGGGCACCAGATGTGAAAAAGGGAGGCCAAAAAGACCTCCCCTCAACACTATACGCTTACTCTACTACGGAGTGTCTATATCGGATAGTCTGTCATTTGAAAAGACGACGGATCCAGCATGAGCGAATTGTAAGCCTTTAGCTCACAACTGACTTCGCCAATGCCCGAGCCTGGGCCTTCCAATTGTCACGAGCAATCCGACCGGGGAAACGCAGAACGCTTTCGAGTGCATCGATTTGCGCTTTACGGAGCGCAGCGATCTGCCAGAAGTGGAACACACCAGCTTCATTCAAACGACGCTCGAGCACCGCACCGACACCTTTGATCAGTTTCAGATCATCGGCGCGGCCAACCGGCTTGGTCAAACGTCCATTTTCGTCAGTCTTGGGAGCTGCCGCCGCTTTTGGCTTACGCGTGGTTTTCGCCTTTGCCTTCGGGGCTGCTTTGACTGTTTTCTTGGTTTTCTTGGCTTTCTTCGGCTTGCCGCCGACAGATGCGATTTCCTGGCTCAGACGCTCAACGCGTGCCTTTACCTTCTCATCCGCGCCATCTGCGTCTGCGCGCAGCTCAGCAACCTGCTCTTCGAGATCGTCGAGCTTGCTGTGCAGCTTTTCAGCCTTCTTCGCTTTCAGCGAGAATTGCTTGAGGCCCAGGGCTTCGCGCATCCGCTCCATGCGGGCTTCGAGACGCTCGCGCTGATCAGCCTGAAACTTGGAAACAACTTCCGTCGCTTCATCCGTGGCTTCCTTGACGCGGCTGCGAACCTTGGCGGCTTCTTCAGCAACACGTTCCATCTGCTCAGACATTTTGGAGATTGCGGTGTTCGACGTCAGACGTGCACGGACGTCGCTTTCAATCTCTTCGCCGCGAGCGACCAGGTCTTCGAACAGGACTTCGCCTTGGCCGCTGACTTTGCCAACGCCTTCAGACGCGACATCATAGGCTTTGCCATAGGCGCCAACGCCGGCCAGCCAGATCTTGTGCGCAACATCGAGGCCTTTGTTCTCAATCGCAGCACCAAGGAATTGAGCTTTGGCCTTCATCGCGGCTTTCTTCTCTTTTTTCGCTTTTTTGTCTTTCTTCGCCATCATCAGGCTCCGTTTCTGGGATCGGATCAGCCCCACGCTGATCTTCATTGCCGGCACAGATAGCGAGCCTGTCTAGAAATCTCATACTAATCCCGAACACTCGGGAAACACGCGGTTGGCGAATTTGTGATTGGGCGCACGCAGGGATTGCGGTATGCTCCGATGAATGCGGTGGATCATTGCAGTGATGTTTCTGTTATCGCCTGCGGCTCAGGCCGAGGACGAAGCCCACCTGATCGCCTTCACGGAAGGTCGATACGAGGATGCCGCGATCCTTGCCCAGACCACACCTTCTCCGGATCGCCAGGCATTCGCGGCACGCAGTCTGCTCGCCGAAGCGATGAGCTCACCTGACTTTTCGCCATCGCCTGATTTGATCGTTCAAGCCGAGGCGCTGGCGAGGGCAGCGGTCGCCACAGACCCTGCTCATGTAGAAGGTCGCCTGCAGCTCGCCATTGCCCTGTCCCTGAAAGCGCGCCCACTGTCGACCCGCGAAGCCCGGCGTGCGGGATATGGCGAAGATGCCAGGGATCTTGCCGAGGCCGTTTTGCAAGATGACCCCGACAACCATTACGCGCACGGCTTCCTCGCGGTGTGGCATCTCGAAGTCCGTCGGCGTGGCGGTGCCATCGGCGCCTCGATTCTCGGCGCTTCGGTCAAGAAAGGACGCACCCATTATCAGAGCGCGACGGCCATGGCGCCGGACGACGCGTCGATCCATTGGCAATATGCACGTGCGCTGGCAGCATTGAACGCCAGGAAGTATCGCGAAGAAATCTCGGCCGCTCTTGTGGCCGCCCTGGATTGCGACACGGACAGCACCCTCGAAGCTGTGATGCGTGATCGCGCGCGCACGCTGCGCTCAGCTCTGCAGACCGAAAAGCGTTCGACCACACAGCGCCTGGCTGGGGAAATGCTCTAGCTTATTCGGCGGCGACTGCTTCCAGCGCCTTCGCCTCTTCAAGGAACTTTTCCGCTTCCAGCGCCGCCATGCAGCCCATGCCGGCAGCGGTGACGGCTTGACGATAGGTTTCGTCGGTAACGTCCCCTGCCGCGAACACGCCGGGAATGTTGGTTGCGGTCGAGTCCGGCGCTGTAATCAGATAACCGTTCTCGTGCATGTCGAGCTTGCCGACGAACAACTCCGTCGACGGTGCGTGCCCAATCGCAATGAAAATGCCGTGCACCGGCACGTCCTCGATGTCGCCAGTCTCGACATTTTTAAGCCGCGCAGCCGTGACACCGAGCGGGTTCTCGTCGCCAATCACTTCCTCGAGCGTGGTGTTCCAGCGCACTTCGATCTTCGGATGGTTGAGCAGGCGGTGTTGCAGAATCTTCTCGGCGCGCAGGCTATCGCGGCGATGCACCAGGATGACCTTTGATGCGAAATTGGTCAGGAACAACGCCTCCTCGACAGCAGTGTTGCCGCCACCAACGACAACGACGTCTTTCTCGCGATAGAAGAAACCGTCACAGGTGGCACAGGCGGATACACCGAACCCCTGGAACTTGTTCTCGCTCGGCAAACCAAGCCACTTGGCTTGCGCGCCCGTTGAGACGACCACTGCGTCGGCCGTGTAGACCGTGCCGCTGTCGCCAATCGCTCGAAACGGCCGAGTCTCGAAATCGACAGAGATGATATGATCCTCAGCGTGTTGAGCCCCCATTTTCAATGCGTGCTCTTGCATCTTTTCCATCAGCTCCGGGCCCTGGATCTCGGCAAAACCCGGATAATTCTCGACGTCCGTCGTGATGGTCAGCTGTCCGCCGGGTTGGGAGCCGGTGACGACGAGCGTGTCGCGCATGGCGCGCGCGGCGTAGACGGCAGCGGTCCAGCCTGCGGGACCCGACCCAATGATCAAAATCTCTGTATGACGCGTGTTCTCTGACATGGCGTTCTCCAATGGCCCGACTCCGGGCGAAAAGTCTCTTCGCGCTGGTTATGGGGATTCGGGGCGCAGGAATAAAGGGGGCAAACACCTCACAGGCGTGTGAAGATTATCTGATCAGGCAATCAGCCTTCGACACCCATTTCCCAGGCCCAGACGCCATCGCAGCCGCGCCACATGGCATAGGTCACAGGCCCATCCTGTCCGGCACTCTTCATCAGGCGCCGCGACCAGTCATCGCCCGGCGCCATGGTCGCCGAATGAATGCCCCACAGCATTTGCGCCTGCCGCAGCCGTTTCTCGTCCAGTGATCCATAAAGGATGGTCTGTTTGCCGCGGACGCGAGAGAATTGCGCCAGCCTGAAGATGTCGCCGGTGCGCAGCGCCAGTGGCGTGTCATTGCGCTCGGCAATCTCCATCACCGCTTTTGCCGTGGTGTCGACATCGTCGCGGGTCTCGCCGCCGCCATCATACTGAACCAGCGCCTGTCGATAATCGTCAGCACGCTCAACCGCCCGAATGATCCGGTTCATGATCGCAACTGCGGTTGCCGGGTGGCGACCAACAGCGGTCTCGGCCGACAGCATCACAGCGTCGACGCCTTGATACACCGCCGTCGCAACATCCGAGGCTTCCGCGCGCGTCGGCGCGGCATTTTCGACCATGCTTTCCAGCATTTGCGTGGCGACGATGACCGGCTTGGCGGCGTTACGCGCGACTCGCACGATCTTGCGCTGGATCAGTGGCACTTCTTCAGGCGGAAATTCGACGCCTAGATCGCCGCGCGCAATCATCACCGCGTCGGTCGCGGCCACAATATCCTCGAGATTGTCGATCGCTGCAGGTTTTTCCAGCTTGGCAACAATCATCGCCTGATCGCCGATCAAGCTGCGGGCCTCCTGGATATCCTCGACCGTTTGCACAAACGACAAGGCAACAATATCGACATTCATCTCAAGCGCGAACGCGAGATCGCTGCGATCTTTTTCGGACAAGGCCGGCACCGGCAGGGTCTTGCCCCGAACCGTGAACCCTTTGCGATCTTTCAGAACGCCAGGTAGCTCGGAGCGCACGCGAGGTTTGTCTCCAGCCTGAATGACGGTGAAGATCAGCAAGCCGTCATCGGCAAGAATAGTGTCACCTTCTTCGAGGACAGACAGGATCTCTGCACGCGGTACCGGGATAACGTTCGCGGCGTCGGTTTCCTGCCCGACGATGAGATCATACTCACCCCGCATGTCCAGCTTCTGGCTTCCACCCGGGAACTTTCCAACGCGAATTTTCGGCCCTTGCAGGTCAGCCAGAACGGCGAGCGGGCGTCCGAGAAATTCTTCCGTCCTGCGGATGTGTTCGCAGGTCTGCTTGTGTTTTTCCTGCTCGCCATGGCTGAAATTCAGGCGAAAGACATCGACCCCGGCCTCGGCCAGCAGCCGAATGGTTCCAGGCGCTGAGCTACCCGGACCCAGCGTTGCAATGATCTTTGCGCTTCGTCCTCTCAACCCAGCCGATTTTTTGCTCATGTCAGGTTCCTTTGCCCAGCGCAGCTGCTTCGCGGACCTTGGCCTCGATTCCAGCCCAGTCGCCAGCGTCCATTTCCTCTGGCAGCGCAATCCAGGTCCCGCCAGCAGCGATCACATTGGGTAGCGAAAGATAGTCCATCGCATTGTGTGGTTTCACGCCGCCAGTGGGCATGAAATCGATATGCGGTAATGGACCAGCAAGCGATTTCAGAAAATTGGCGCCGCCTGAGGCTTCGGCCGGAAAGAATTTTTGTACACCAAAGCCTTCTTCGAAACGCGTCATCGCTTCGCTGGCGGTCGCAACACCCGGCAAGATCACCCCATCGTGCGCGGACAGCGCCTTCAACAGGTCCGGGCTTGCGCCGGGCGAGACCAGGAAGTCAGCGCCAGCCTTCAAGGCTGCGTCGACATCCCCTTCCGAGCAAATCGTGCCGGCACCGACGATCAGGTCAGGCTGGGCGTTTTTCATCTCCTCGATGACTTTCAGACCGACAGGCGTGCGAAGCGTAACTTCAGCGCTGCGCAATCCGCCTTCAATCAATGCGGTCGCCAGCGGCGCTGCGTGCTCGACAGCGGGCACTGTCAGTACGGGTACGATCGGCGCACCGTGCAGGGCTTCACGAAACGTCGCAAAATTGATCATGCGTCAAAATCCTCATCAAAGTGCAATGCCGCAGCCCCAATAAGCGCAGCTTCGCCCTCCATCAACAAGCGAATTGGAATGGGCTCCATGTAATGGCTCATAGGCCCACGATCGAAGAAACGGGACATTGCCTGGGGTTGCGCCAGCCATTCGACCAGGCGTTCAGCCACCCCGCCGGTAATCACCACACCGCCCCGCGTGCCATTGATCAGCGCGGCATCACCAAGCGCGTCGAGCGTCGCACCGGCGCGAATCTCACATATGTCTCGCGACAAGCGGTCGCCTTCGAGCGCGCGGCGCATGATTTCCGCTGGCGGGGTCTTCACCCATTCAATACCGTCAATGTCACACAGCGCCTTGTGGACGGCGTTCAAACCCGAGCCTGACAGAACCAATTCCTTCGAGACATAACCATGAACCGCCTTCAGGCGCTTGGTGAGCTCCCACTCCCGGTCCGACCGGGGGGCGAATGCGGCATGTCCACCTTCGCCCGTCATCACGCGCCAGCGACGGTCGCTTTCCGGCAACAGGGTCGCCATGCCAAGGCCCGTCCCGGGACCGGCAACCAGGATCGGCGTCCGCTCATCCGGTACCCGGCCCTTGTGCAGCAACCGGAAACTGTCTTCGCCGAGTTCTGGGATCGACCGGGCCATGGCGGCATAATCGTTGACCAGACGGACGCGCTCCAGGCCGGTCTGCGTGGTCAATTCGCGACTGTTGATGGTCCAGTTGCGATTGGTCAGACGCACGACGCCGTCGCGCACCGGCCCTGCGAAGGCAAACAGAGCTTCCTGCGGGCGTTCATTGCCGAGCCGCCCGAGATAGACGTTGAGCGCGTCATCGAACGAGCTGAATCCGTCGCCGGGCATGACTGCGATCTCGTCGACTTCCGGGTGCCCGGCAAAGCCCAGACGGGCGCGACCGAAGCGAACATTGGTCCCGCCAATATCACCAACCAGAACCGTATCGCCCATCATCGATCCCCCAACATCGAAAACACGCTGCCGCCCTGCTCCGAATTGCTGACGGCTGCTCTGAAGCCGCCGAACAGTTCCCGACCCAAACCAGACGCCGACTCGTTCGGCCGGAACGGGGCGCTGCTTCGTGTTTCAAACTCTTCCGGCGCCACTTTCACGTCGAGCCGGCCTGCGACCGCGTCGAGGCGGATGATGTCGCCATCACGCACCTTGGCGAGCGGGCCGCCGCGACTGGCTTCCGGGCCGACATGGATCGCTGCCGGGAACTTCCCGGACGCGCCAGACATCCGGCCATCGGTCACCAGCGCGACCTTATGACCTTTGTCATGCAAGGCGCCGATCGCACCTGACAATCCGTGAAGCTCGGGCATGCCATTCGCTGCAGGCCCTTGAAAGCGCACGACGATGACGACATCACGATCCAGTTCGCCGGCCTGGAAGGCGGTTTTCACATCGTCCTGGTTCTCGAAGACGCGGGCTGGCGCTTCAACAACGTGCCGTTCCGGTTTGACCGCTGAGATCTTGATCACGCCGCGCCCCAAAGGACCGTCCAGCATTTGCAACCCACCCGTCGCCTGGAACGGATCTTCAAGCGGGCGAATAATGTCCAGATCACCGCTTTGGGCCGGCGCCTCGCGCCATTTCAATGCGTCACCATCGAGCCACGGCTCCTGGCTATAGGTGCTGATCGGGCCCGCCACGCCCTGGGCGTCGCCTTGCAACAGCCCGCCCTTCAGCAGCTCGCGGACCACGAATCCCATGCCGCCGGCGGCGTGGAAGTGATTCACGTCCGCCGGGCCGTTCGGATAGATCCGGCATAGCAGCGGCACCACCGCGCTGATATCGGCAAAGTCCTCAAGCGTGACGTCATAGCCTGCTGCGGCCGCCATTGCCGGGATGTGCAGCGCATGATTGGTCGAGCCGCCAGTGGCCATCAAGCCAACCAGCGCGTTGACGAAGCTCCTGGCGTCGATGAGTTCACCGGCGGGGCGATAGTCGCCCTTGATCGAATTTCCGAGCGCCTGTCTGACTGCAGCTCTCGTAAGCGCTTCGCGCAAAGCCGTACCGGGGTTAGGGAATGCCGCGCCTGGCAGATGGAAGCCCATCACCTCCATCAGCATCTGATTGGAATTGGCCGTGCCATAGAAGGTGCACGTCCCGGGGCTGTGATAGCTGTCGGATTCGGCTTTCAACAGTTCGTCCCGACCGACTTTTCCGAGCGCGAACTCCTGGCGAATTCTCTGCTTCTCTGGATTTGGCAGTCCAGACGGCATCGGCCCGGCCGGCACCATGACATGCGGCAGCCAGCCAAAACGCAGCGCCGCGATGGTCAGGCCCGGAATAATCTTGTCGCAGACGCCAAGATTGAGCACCGCATCATAGGCGTCGTGGCTGAGCGACACAGCCGACGCCATGGCGATGACATCGCGCGAGAACAGAGACAGCTCCATGCCTTCCTGGCCCTGGGTGACGCCGTCGCACATGGCAGGAACGCCGCCGGCGACTTGCGCGGTTGCCGTGTGGCGACGGGCTTCGTCGCGGATCAGGTCGGGATAGGACTCGAACGGCGCGTGCGCCGACAGCATGTCATTATAGCTGGTAATGATGCCTATATTCGGCCAGCCCGATCCGAGGATCTGGGTCTTGTCCATGACCGCACACCCGGCTGAAGCGTGCGCGAGATTGCCTTCCGTCAGCTTGGTCCGGGCAAACCCGTCCGGGCGGCGGGCCCGGATCATGTCAAGATATGCGGCACGACTGTCGCGGCTTCGCGCCTCGATCCGCGCGGTCACATTGGCAATGGTGTCATGGATCTGCACCATGGCTTACGTCGCCTCCCACCAGTCGCGGCCATCGCGGCGAAGCATCAGGCGCGCTTCGACGGGACCATCTTCGAGCCCGGCTTGATAGGATTCCATCGGCGCGTCTGCCTGTTCCCACGCTTCGAGCAGTCCATCGACCCATTTCCACGCCGCCTCGACTTCTTCGCGGCGCATGAACAGGGAAAGGTTGCCGCGAACGACATCCATCAACAGGCGCTCATAAGCATCCGGGTAGCGGACCGAGAAATTGTCGGCATAAGACAGGTTCAGCGGCAGCGATTTGATGCGCAGGCCACCTGGCCCTGGTTCCTTGATCTGCAGGTAGAGTTGCACGCCCTCATCGGGTTGCACATTGATCACCAGCCGGTTGGACTGGGCCTCCGTGTCACCAAACATGGCGTGTGGTGGTTCCTGAAACTGGACGACGATTTCAGAATGGCGCGCCTTCATGCGCTTGCCGGTCCGCAGATAGAAGGGCACGTGCGACCAGCGCCAATTGTCGATCGACGCCTTGATTGCGACAAATGTCTCAGTGCTGCTGTCGCGGCCAAGCTCATCCAGGTAACCCGGTACCGCTTCGCCGCCGAGCGCGCCGGCTGCATATTGCGCCCGCACCGTATCCTCGCGCGCATTTCCGGCATTGATCGGACGAAGCGCTTCCAGAACCTTGATCTTCTCGGTCCGGATCGCGTCGCCATCAATCGAGTTTGGCGGCTCCATCGCGATCAGGCAGAGCAATTGCAACAAGTGGTTCTGGACCATGTCCCGCAGGGCGCCCGAACCATCATAATAGCCGGCGCGGTCACCGACGCCGTAATGTTCGGACACGGTGATCTGGATATGGTCGATCGCGGTGCGGTTCCACAGCGGTTCGAACAGCGAATTGGCGAACCGAAGCACCATCAGGTTCTGGACGGTTTCCTTGCCGAGATAATGATCGATCCGGTAGATGCTCTCTTCCTTGAAGATCGCTCCGACCCCTTCATTGATCTCGCGCGCCGAGGCGAGGTCGGTGCCGATCGGTTTTTCCAGCACGATCCGCGTGTTGCCGTCACTGAGCCCGGCCTTGCCGAGGGCCTGACAAATCGGCACGTAGATTTTCGGCGTCACGGCCAGATAGATGATCAAAGGCCGCGCAGGATCGACGGTGAGATGGGATTTGAGGTCGACCCAATCCGCATCGGGATTGGTGGCATCCATGGTCACATAGTGAAGATGTTTCTCGAACTTTTTCCACTCGGACTTTTTCAGACTGTCCGCCGACGCTTCTGTGCAGGCCTCGAAAGCAAAGGCGCGAAACGCGGCATCGTCCATCTCGGAGCGCGACACACCGATAATACGCGCATCTTCCGGGATTTGTCCGTCCGCCCAGCGGTGATACAGCGCCGGCAGCAGCTTGCGGCGAGAGAGATCTCCGGTGCCGCCAAAGATTACGATGTCGAACGAGCCGACGGGAATGAACTCCGCCATTCTGCTCCCTCATGTGTCTATTTTTCCAATGATCCTATGCGCTGACGTGACAGCGGTGTCAACGCTCTAGCGGATAACAAAAAGCCCCGGAGACGGCTCTCCGGGACTTCGAATTTGACGTGGTTGCGCCTAGTTGCGGGACTTGTCGACCAGACGGTCGTTTTGCGCCCAGTGCATCATGCCGCGCAGCTTTGCGCCAACTTCCTCGATCAGGTGATCATTGGTGCGCGCACGCATCGACAGGAAGCTCGGTGCGCCGGCTTGATTCTCCAGCACCCAGTCCCGCGCAAACTTGCCGCTCTGAATGTCGTCCAGAACCGCTTTCATGGCCTTCTTGCTCTCGCTGTCCACGACACGCGGGCCAGACACATACTCCCCATACTCGGCAGTATTCGAGATCGAGTAATTCATGTTGGCAATGCCGCCTTCATAAATCAGGTCGACGATCAGTTTGGTCTCGTGAAGGCACTCGAAATAGGCCATTTCCGGAGCGTACCCGGCTTCAACCAACGTCTCGAAACCCGCCTTGATCAGCTCGACAATGCCGCCGCAAAGGACAGCTTGCTCGCCGAACAGGTCGGTTTCGGTTTCTTCCTTGAACGAGGTTTCGATCACCCCGGCGCGCGTGTTGCCGATGCCTTTGGAATAAGACAGCGCGACGTCTTTGGCGGTGCCGGTCGCATCCTGATGAATGGCGACGAGGCCAGGCAGGCCGAAGCCCATCTGGTATTGCGCGCGTAGCGTGTGACCCGGGCCTTTTGGCGCTGACAGGGACACATCGACACCGGCCGGTGGACGGATGAGATTGTAATGGATGTTGAACCCGTGCCCGAACATGATGTGCTGGCCATCACGAATGTGCGGCTCGATTTCATTCGCCCACAGCACGGCCTGCTTTTCATCCGGGACCAGGATCATGACGACATCGGCCCATTGCGTGATCTCGCTCGGGCTCATGACGGTCAGGCCCTCGGCTTCCGCTTTCGGCTTCGACCCAGACGTTGGCTGCAGGCCGATCCGCACATCGACGCCATTGTCCTTCAGGTTCAGCGCGTGGGCGTGGCCCTGGCTGCCATATCCGACAACGCCGACTTTCTTGCCCTGGATCAGGGCGAGATCAGCATCCTGCTCGTAATAGACTTTCATGCTCTTGGTACTCCTTAAACGGTCATGTTCTTGGCCCGGAAGTCCGGGATTTGTTGGGGGGTTGGCGCCTATCCCTTTTCGGCGCCTCGTTTGATTGACAGCACGCCGGTTCGGCTCACCTCGACCAGGCCGAGGGGCTGCATCAGGGCGCAAAACTGGTCGATCTTGTCGCTGGCGCCGGTCAGCTCGAAGATGAAGCTCTTATTGGTCGTGTCGATGACGCGCGCCCGGAAGATTTCCGAGATCCGCAACGCCTCAACCCGCTTGTCGCCTTCTCCGGCGACTTTGATCAATGCCAACTCCCGCTCGAGGCCGCGCTTCGATTTGGTGATGTCGGTGACACTCGCCACCGGGACGAGACGCAGCAGCTGCGCTTCGATCTGCTCAAGCGTGTGCGCCGTACCGGTCGTCACGATGGTGATCCGCGAGCGATGTCGCGTGCGATCAACCTCGGCCACAGTCAGGCTTTCAATATTGTATCCGCGGGCCGAGAACAGGCCGACGACACGACCCAGAACGCCGGGCTCATTGTCGACGATCACCGCGAGGGTGCGGCGTTCTTCTGACTCCTCAACATGGCTCATGTCATACGCGCTGGCGGGATTGTCGCTCACTGGACGGTCTCCTTGCGTTCGCCGAGGGTCAGACCCGGGCGACGTGATTTCAGGATGGATTTCAGATTGTCGGCGCGCTCTATGGCATCGCTGCGATGATCCATGCGCTGGTCATCATAGCGGTCGACAATCGTGTCGCGGCGGCGCGGATCGAGGTGGGCTTGCAATTCGGAGACCAATAAGCGGCGACAATCTTCGATGAACTCGGCGCTGTTATCGGCGGTCGGCCCGCCCTGGCGGGTCAGTGCTTCGACTTCATAATAAGCGAGCATGAGCGCATCCAGGATGGGCGGGCGCGAGCCGCGATAGGCACCTTCTTTCTCTGATCCCTTGCGGTTCGGATCGATGTTCGGGAAGAACAGTCGCCCACGCTCGACCAGGGACGAGAGTCCCAGCATCATGTTGACGCGTTGCTGCAGGAAGCTCGCATCATTCGATTGATGCTGGCGCGTACGGGCAAACATCGCGGCCCGATTGAGCAGGTCAATGCAGGCATTGCCCCACGCGAGGCTTTGTGAATCGACATTGTGACGCAGGTTTTCCAGCTGCAATGCCCGCTGTTTCTGGGTCTCTCTCTGGCTGATGAATGCCCCCACCAACGCGACAATCGCTGACAGGATCGCGACCACCACTTCGATATGATTCTGCATCCAAGCAACGAGATTATCTAGGCCCATGGCGACCCCCTGTGTCTGGGCCATGCTTTTGCCAGAGGCGATCGCGTGGGAAAAGAGACCAGGTGACATCAGACAAGCTTCCGCCCCGCCTCATCAATCTCATCACCAGTGATCTCGGACAGGATCATCTCATTGTGCGCCGCTCCTGACGGGATCATGGGCAGGCAGTTCTCGGCCTTGGTCACACGGCAGTCAAAGATCACCGGACCATCATAATCGATCATCTCCCGGATCCTGGCGTCGAGCTCGTCCGGATGATCACACGTCAGGCCAAGGCCGCCATAGGCTTCGGCCAGTTTGACGAAGTCTGGCAGACTTTCTGAATAAGTGTGAGAGTAGCGCTCGCCGTGCAGCAATTCCTGCCATTGGCGCACCATGCCCATCCATTCATTGTTGAGAATGAAGATCTTGATCGGCAGCTTGTGCTGAACCGCTGTGGAGATTTCCTGCAGCACCATCTGCACCGAGGCTTCGCCGGCAATATCGATGACCAGGGAGTCCGGATGCGCCGCCTGGATACCGACGGCAGCTGGCAGGCCGTACCCCATCGTACCGAGACCGCCACTGGTCATCCAGCGATTGGGCTCTTCGAAATGATAATGCTGCGCCGCCCACATCTGATGCTGTCCGACCTCGGTCGAAATATAGGTGTCGCGATCCTTGGTCAGCTCATACAGGCGTTCGATCGCATATTGCGGTTTGATCTCGTCGCCGGTGTCACCATAGGCAAAACAGTCGCGCTTCCGCCAGTCATCGATTTGTTGTTTCCACTTCGAGATGTCCTGCGGCTTGGATTTACCCCAGGCCTTGATCAGCGCGTCGAGCGCCTTTCCACAATCCGCGATGATCGGCACATCCGCCCGGATCACCTTGTTGATCGAACTTGGATCGATATCGATGTGAATCTTCTTGGAGCCCGGCGAGAACGCGTCGATACGCCCGGTCACGCGGTCATCGAAACGCGCGCCGACACAGATCATCAGATCGCAATCGTGCATGGCATGATTGGCCTCGTAGGAGCCGTGCATGCCGAGCATGCCGAGCCAGTCCTCATGGCTCGCCGGGAACGCGCCAAGTCCCATCAGGGTCGAGGTCACCGGAAAGCCGGTGGCGGCCTGCAGCTGGCGCAATGACTGGCTCGCCTCAGGCCCCGAATTGACAACCCCGCCGCCCGTATAGAACACCGGCCGGCGCGCCTTCTTCATCAGCTCGATGGCGCGCTTGATCGCCTGTTCACCTGGCTCGGTCTGCGGCTTGTAAGTGGCCTTGTGAACGCCTTCCTTGCCAACATAGGTACCGGTGGCGAACTGGACGTCTTTCGGGATGTCGATGACAACCGGGCCCGGGCGTCCCGTGGTTGCGATCAGGAAGGCCTCGTGGATGGTACGCGCCAGGTCTTCGACATCCGTGACCAGGTAATTGTGCTTGGCGCAGCAACGCGTGATTCCGATCGTGTCACATTCCTGGAACGCGTCGGTTCCGATCAGGTGGGTCGGCACCTGCCCGGTGATGACAACCATGGGGATGGAATCCATCATCGCGTCGGTAATCGGCGTGACCATGTTGGTCGCCCCTGGCCCCGAGGTGACCAGCGCCACACCAGCTCTCCCGGTGGAGCGCGCATAGCCTTCCGCGGCGTGTCCGGCACCCTGTTCATGACGAACCAGGACGTGCTGAATGGAGGGCTCGGTATAGAGCGTGTCATAAATCGGCAGAACCGCGCCGCCGGGATACCCGAACATCACATCCACACCTTGTTCCTTTAGCGCGGTAATGACGATCTCCGCGCCGGTCATCTGGCGGGTTTCGGTCTTGGCCTCAGGTTTTGTCTGCACTTTCATGATCTTGGTCCTTGAAGGTTTTGCAGGGGTTGGTGGATCGGGTTTGAGTTAAAGAAAAAGGGCCTCTGATGAGAGACCCTTGTTACAAGCACCTGCGACTGACGAACGATTCCGTCAGCGCAGGTGCCTAATAACGAGTACGACTGTTGGACGCATGAAGCGTTTCCTCCCAAAAGTTGCTTGGGGCATAACTTACCTGCTAACCCCCGTCAACCTCCTTATAAAGGGCAAGAATTACCCGCAATCTGTCCTCCAGCGAAAGACTTGGTATTCGTGGCCAGAACGGGAATTGCCGACCGATCCAGGTGAATTGTCGCTTGGCATAGCGCCGCGTGTCGCGCTTGGCATTTTCTGCAGCGTTTTCAGCACTCAAGTCGCCGCGCAGATAGGCCAGCAGCCACGGGATGCCATGCGCCTTCATCGCCGGCAGGTCGTCGGGCAGGCTTTGCGCGGCCAGCCCCTTGGCTTCTTCCATTGCGCCTTCCATCAGCATGCCTTCGAAGCGACGATCAATGCGCGCATAGAGTCGCGGCCGGGATGGCGTCAGCGCGACACCCAACCAATCTTCCCGATCCAGCACCGCACGGCCCTTGCGGCCCTGAAAGCTGGTGATCGACTTGCCCGTCGCGAGCCAGACCTCAAGCGCGCGCCACAAGCGTTGGCGATCGCCCTCGCCAAGACGTTCCGCCGTCTCTCGGTCTACCTGCTCCAGTTTCTCGCGCAGCGCGGCAACGCCGCCAGCCTTGTGAATGTCGCTGACTTCCGCCCGTACGTCTTCAGGCACAGGCGGGATTTCCGACAGGCCTTCAATCAGCGCCAGATGATACAGGCCCGTGCCGCCAATCACGATCGGTACCTTGCCGCGCCGCTGCACCTTGGCGATCACCGGTTTGACATCGTCCAGCCATTTGCCGGTGGAATAACGCTCGCTGGCCGCGACATGGCCGAACAGATGATGCGGCACGCCGTCCATCTCGGCCGCGGATGGACGCGCCGAGATGACCCTCAAGTCACGGTAGACCTGCATCGAGTCGGCATTGATCACTTCACCGTCCAGACGCTTGGCCAGGGCCACGGACAGCGCGGACTTTCCGCTCGCCGTCGGACCGTGAATAAGGATTGCAGGTTTCATGCAATCAGTCGTAAGAAGCACGCCGCAACGCGTAAAGACAGGAATGCTGCGATGAGCGCAAAAACCCTTGATTCCAATCACATAGCGACCGCAGTCGCGCCGAACACGGTCGCTGTGGACGTGCTTGAACGCGACCTCAGGCGGGCGCTTGATGCGGCAGGTCTTTCCCCTTCGGGACCGACACGTGTGCTCAGCACCCAGGACAGGTGGACGGCGCTTGAAATCCCCGTAAATCTCGTCGCTGAGGAGTTGCCGAAATGTCGCCAAGCCCTGCACGAAGCGTGGCGCAATAGCGGCCCGGAGCAGGCTGACATGTCACTTCTTGCGGCCGAGCACCGAAAGAAGAAATTGCTGATTTCGGACATGGATTCCACCATCATCCAACAGGAATGCCTCGATGAGCTGGCCGCTTATGCGGGACTCAAGGACGAGATCGCGGCAATCACCGCACGCGCGATGGCCGGTGAGCTTGATTTCGACGGCGCCCTGACCGAGCGGGTCAGCAAGCTCAAGGGCCTCGCCCTCGACGCGCTGCAACAATGTTATGAGGACCAGATCACGCTGATGCCCGGCGCTCGAACGCTGACCGCGACGATGGCGGCGCATGGTGCGTTCAACATGCTGGTCTCTGGCGGCTTTACCTATTTCACCTCACGCGTCGCCGCCGCAGCTGGTTTCGCCGCCGACAAGGGCAATACGCTGATCGATGATGGCACCGCCCTGACCGGTGAGGTCGGCCGCCCGATCCTGGGTCGTGAAGCGAAACTGGAAGCGCTGGACGATTGCGCCTTTGCCAATGGCGTCACCCGCGCCGAGGCACTGGCCATGGGGGATGGCGCCAATGACCTGGCGATGATCGAAGCCGCCGGTCTTGGCCTCGCCGTGCACGCCAAACCCGTGGTTGCTGCCGCCGCGGATGCCGCGATCAACGTCACCGAACTGACGACAGCGCTTTATTTCCAGGGCTACACAGACAGCGAGATTGTCTGGCGCGACTGATCAGCCGCGCACTTCCAGATCAATCGCTTCAAACAGGGTCTGGCCTTTGCGATAGACACGGATCAGCATCGGCCGCTCCGGGCGTTCAGCGGCGTCATCCATGGCCAATAAGGCATCTTCCGGTGTTTCCACTGCCGTGAAATCCATTTCGATGACCACATCGCCTTTTTCCAGCTTGCCAAAGCTCGGCCCGCGCGGTGACACGACCCGCACGAGGACGCCGCTGACATCACTTGGCACGCGGTAGCGGCGACGATCGTCCTCCGTCAGTTCGACGAAGTCGACGCCCAGCGGATTGTCGGTCAGTGTGCTGTCGGTTTCTGGTGCCGCTTCTTCCTGCGCTTCCGAGTTTGACGGCAGCTCGCCGAGCTCAAACGTCACGGTGCGGGTGCGGCCATCCCGCACCAGCAGGACATCCACCTGCTTGCCGATTTCCGTGTCCGCGACAATGCGGCTGAGGGCACGTTCATCCTTCACCGGACGCCCATCGAATTCGAGGATCAGGTCACCAATCTCGAAGTCGGCTTTCGACGCCGGACCATCATCCGTAATCCGGGTCAGGATCACCCCTGTCCCCTCTTCCAGGCCATACGCGCTGGCGAGACCGCGATCCGCGTTCTGGATATTCACCCCGAACCAGCCACGGCGAGCCTTGCCGAACTCGATCAATTGTTCACTGATCTGTTTGGCCAGATTGGACGGGATCGAGAAGCCGAGCCCGACCGAGCCGCCGGTTGGCGTGATGATGGCGGTGTTCACGCCCAGCACTTCGCCGTTCAGGTTGAACAGAGGACCACCAGAGTTGCCGGAATTGATCGCCGCGTCGGTCTGAATGTAATTGTCGTAATTTCCGGACTGGATGTCACGATTGCGGGCCGAGACGATGCCGACTGATACAGACCCGCCAAATCCGAACGGGTTGCCGATCGCCATCACCCAGTCGCCAACCTGCGCCGCTTCGCTGTCGGCCCATTCTACATATGGGAACGGCTCGTCCTGCTCGACCTTCAAGACCGCGACATCGGTCGCTTCATCAGTGCCGATCAGCTCGGCGCGCAAGGTCCGGCCATCAGAAAAGATGGCATTGATCTCGTCAGCGCCTTCGATCACGTGATTATTGGTGACGATGAGGCCATCTGCCGAAATGACAAAGCCCGAGCCCAGCGCGCCTTCCTGGCTGAAGCCATCCGGATCGCGGCCGAAGAATTCGTTGAAGTCCTGCAGCGGACCTTCCTGGAATTGCGGCAGGTCGCTGGCCACGACCCGAGACGTGGTGATGTTGACCACGGCCGGCATCAGGCGCTTGGACAAGGTGGAGAAACTGTCGGGTCTGGTGTCCTGATCAACCCGGTCCAGAATCTCTGAGAGCGACTGCCCCATAGCTGGGCCAGTTGCGATCAATGCCAAAGAAAGGGCTAACAGGGTCCGACGCATTTATTCAGGCTCTCCTACAGATGTAACACGCATCTTAGCTCTAACTAGGGCGGGATCAGGGCAAGGCGCAAGCCTTTGTCACCCACCGAATCTCACCATTACGTAAAGCAATATACCACCAATCGCCATCGACCACAGTCCTGACTGCCGAATGGTCCCTTCTGGCAGCTCGGTGAGCCAGGCGCCGAACCGTTTCATGGCGTCGGGTGCGATGGCGTAAATCGCTCCTTCCAGCAGGAACCAGACACCGATTCCGGCGAGTATGATGGTGAGCATGTGTCCTGCCTCCCGAATCAAAAACCCCGCCCAACATAAGCTGGGCGGGGCCGATTGGGTATCCGCAGCAAATTAGCGGCGGGCGGTTCCGTTGGCGCGGGCGCGCTCAATGAACTCGTCGCACAGGCCCAGCTGGTTTGGACCAACCACGATACGGGTGGGCTCCTGCTGGGTGCGCGGACCTGAACTCTCAGTGTCCGCCGAGTCACCAATATCGCCGACACCGAAGGCTTTTTCACACGCAATCAGCGCGCGCTGGAAGCGGAAGAATTCCGCGTCCTGCTCATACGCCACCGCATAGATCTCGTTTCGCTGGGCATCGCCCTCGCCTCGGATCTGTTCGGCTTCACGACGGGCTTCAGCCAGAAGAACGGTTTTCTCGCGATCGGCTTCGGCCCGGACCAGCTTGGCGCGCTCGTCGCCCTCAGCGCGAATTTGCTCGGCTTGCTGGTTCCGCGTCGCGGCCATCCGGTCGAACACACGCTGCGACACGTCCGGTGGCAGATCCACACGCTTGATACGGACATCAATGATGTCGATGCCGCGGCCTGCGATGGCAGAGCTCAGGCTCTCGCGGATCTCGTCCATCAACTCAGAGCGCTGGCCGGAAATGATTTCTTCCGGCAACTGGCTACCCAGCGCATTACGGATCGCCGTGTCGGTGAAGCGTAGCAGCTGGTTCTGCGCTTCGCGCTGCGTGCCGAGGCGCTGATAGAAGGCCAATGGCTCCGAAATCCGCCAGCGCACGAAGGCGTCGACGATCAGCTGCTCCTGGTTCGACGCGAACACTTCAATGTCCGGCACGTCGAGGCCAAGGTTGCGCTTGTCATAGGTGACAACCGACTGAACAAACGGGATCTTGAACTTGAGACCGGCTTCGTCGGCACCTGGCTCATTGTAAGCCTCGACCGCACGACCGACCTGCAGGACCAGCGACTGCTGACGCTGATCGACGATGAAGAATGAATTCAGCAACGCGATGATCGCGCCAAAAACAATGACAATTCCGATGATTCCAAACGGTTTCATGTCTAGTTTCCTCCGCGATTTACGCGATCAAGCGGCAGATAAGGCACCGCGCCAGAGTCGCTATCGAGAATGAGCTTGTCGGTGCGGTTGAGCACGCGTTCCATGGTTTCGAGATACATCCGCTCGCGGGTCACTTGCGGCGCCTTGCGGTACTCGGCGAGGATCTGGCTGAAGCGATCGGCCTGACCGGTCGCATCGGCAATCACCTGATCGCGATAAGCTTGGGCGCGCTGCAGGATCTGCTGCGCTTCACCACGGGCACGCGGAACAATGTCATTCGCGTAGCGATTGGCTTCCTGAACCAGACGCTCGGCATCCTGACCGGCATTGATCACGTCAATGAAGTCAGCCCGTACAGGCGCTGGCGCCAGGGCTTCCTGGATCTCGACGTTTTCGATGTTCACGCCCGCGCCATAATCGGCCAGCAAGGCTTGCAGCTGTTCGCGCACGGTTGCAGCAATCTCGCCACGACCCGTGGTCAGAACAGCGTCCAGTGTCGACTTGCCGACCACTTCACGCATGACGCTTTCGGCCGCCGCTTTGACCAGCGGGGTGCCATTGTCGATGTTGAGAATGAAGTTCTCGGGGTTCTCGGCATCATAGTACCAGAACACACGGAACTGCACGTCGACGATGTTCTCGTCACCGGTCAGCATCAGGCTCTCACCCTGATTGATCCCGACCTGGGTTTCCTGTTGCCGTTCAGATGGCAGGATTTCGTGCGTCTCGATCGGGGCTGGCAGGTGGACGTGGAAGCCCGGCGTGAAATTTTTCTGGTACTGCCCGAAGCGGAACACCGCGGCGCGCTCGCCTTCGTCGACGACGACAATGCCTGTCGCCAACCAGGCGACCAGCGCAACCACGCCGAGCAGGAGAAAACCACCCGGCCCGAAATTCGGCCCGCGACGTCCACCGCCGCCACCGCCACCGCGGCCACGGCGCGAGAATCGCTCCTGCATCTTGCGCATCTGTTCTTCGATGTCGGGGCCACCGCCGCCACCACCTTGGCCGCCTCCGCCGCCGCCCGGACGTCCCCAGGGCGAGCCGCCATTGCCGCCACCACCGGAACCACCGCTGCCCCAGGGGCCGCCATTGGCTTTCAGAGGCGCGTTGCCTTTTTCGCTATTGTCGTTCCAGGGCATTGCCCCTCCTTTTCCTCACACCAGTTCACTGGCTTTTTGTGTGCATGGAGCCTATTTGCGATCTAAAGGCCTCTTCATCAAGGACATAGCCCATGTTTTGGGACAAGAAAGACCAGAAAATGCTCTCCGAAGACACAATCAAACAGGCCTTGGGTCGCCCAGACTGGCTGTCTGGCGTCAAAATCAATGAAAACGGGCGCGTGACGCTGATCATCGAAGCCGACCCGGCAGACATGGAACGGGCGGAAACCCTGAAAATCGAAGCCGAATCACGCACCATGAGTCTCGATGGCGTATCAGACGTACAAGCGGTGCTGACGGCGCAGCGCGCACCAGGCACCCCACCGCCCAGCAATCCATCCCTGAAAACGCATGCCAGTCCACGCCGTGTCCGCAAGGGCGCCCGTTTGTCCGACGAAGCCCTGAACCAGGGCCAGCCGCAACAGGCTGCCAGGATCGCGCCGATTCCGGGAATCGCGCGAATTCTGGTCGTTGCCAGCGCCAAGGGCGGGGTTGGAAAGTCGACGGTCTCGGTCAATCTCGCCGCGAGTTTTGCCAAACAGGGCCTGCGCGTCGGTTTGCTGGATGCCGACATTTACGGTCCCTCAATCCCGACCATGCTTGGCGTCAGCGAGGCCAGTCCGGGCACCACACCCGAGAACAAGCTGGTACCGGTTTCGGCGCACGGCATCGAAACCCTGTCCATCGGCTATCTGACCGATCCGGACTCGCCGATGATCTGGCGCGGCCCGATCGTCCAGTCGGCGATCACCCAGATGCTCAATGATGCAGCCTGGGGCACGCCGGAAGACCCGCTGGACCTGCTGATCATCGACACGCCGCCAGGCACCGGCGAAGCCCAGCTGACCCTGGCGCAGCGTGTGCCAGTCACGGCGGCGCTGATCGTCACCACACCGCAAGAGGTCGCGTTGGCAGATGTCCGCCGCGGCGCCGCGATGTTTGCCAAGACGCATGTGCCGGTGCTGGGGATTGTCGAAACCATGAGCTGGTTCGAAGACCCGGCCGGCAACCGTCATGCGATCATGGGCGAAGGCGGCGGCGAGAAAATGGCCCAGGCCCTCGGCCTGCCCCTGCTTGCCCAGATCCCGATGATGCAGTCGATTCGCGAAGGCGGCGACACCGGACAGCCCGCTGCGCTCAATGACGGCGCAGACGCGCGCCTCTTCTCTGACGTCGCCAAGGAAGTCGCGCTCAGCCTGGACGCGCTGCAGACGCGTCCTGCGCCTGAAATCATCTTTGAAGATTAGCGCTCCATTCGATCAAATTTCATCGATCGGCTGAACCGAGGCTTCGCACTTTCCCTGTAAAAACTACAGCAGGGACTATATTTATGCTGAGCACTTCTTCTCGCCTTCACACCTTCGTCTATGCCGCGCTGCTGTCAGTCGTGCTGATCTGCGCGACGGTGCATTTCACGGCCTTCATTGCGCCGTATCTGGAGTCGCGGGCGAGCAATACGGCGATGCTGACCTCGGCCATCGCGTCCTGCATTCTGGCGCCGCCTGCCTCGGTGCTTATGGCGCTTTATTCAAGCAAGCTGATCAGCGTGCAGGAACAATTGCACGAGCTGGCAACGACGGACCCGCTGACAGGACTGCTCAATCGTCGCGCATTTGCCCACCGTTATGAGCGCGAAGCGGCGCGCTATGATCGCACCAATCGCCCGATCTCCCTGCTATTGATCGACCTCGATTATTTCAAGCTGATCAATGACAAGCATGGTCATGCGGGCGGCGATGAAGCACTGAAGGTGCTGTCAGACCATTTGCGCACCACCAGTCGGTTCGGCACCGACGATGTGGCGCGATGGGGCGGCGAGGAGTTTGCCATCCTGCTGTCCGATACCGGGCACCAATCCGCTGTGCGCGTGGCCGAGCGCCTGCGCCGCCAGATCGAGAAGCTGAACATCCAGTTCAATGACAACCAGATCCATCTTGAAGCCAGCATTGGCGTGATCGCCTGCCGCAAGCGCGAACCGCTGGAACAGGCCATGCAGCGTGTCGACCTGTGTCTGCGCCAGGCCAAGGCGGAAGGGCGCAACCGGATCACCGTCTATCCAGAAGACATGCCGGCCCAGACCGAGGCGATGTCGGTCGCCTAGGCGCCGATCGCCTGGTTGAGGATGTCCAGGGCCAGTGGCCAGTTCTCGGCATGGCCATCACGCGACGGTTCAGACACAAAGCCCGAATGCGTGAGCCGCACGTGCGTGCCGGTCTCGGTCGGCGCGAGGTCGATGCGCAGGATGGTTTCCGCACCCGCCGTGCCGACATCGGTGCCATTGCCGGTCATCCAGGTCATTTCGACCAGGGTGTTCTCTTCGAGCGCGAGGATGCGGCCATAATGCGGGTGACGGCCCCAATCGGTGCGATTGTAGAAGAAATAGGCGGCCCCGGGTTCAGGTCTCAGGAACAAGGCGCCGGGCTCGGCAAACCACGCATCAAACCGGGTTGTCCAGGCGGCAAAGACGTCCGCCGGGGCCGCATGGATCACCGCCTCACAGGTCAGCGATAGCGGCCGCTCTGACACATCAGGGCGCGGGATGTCGGTCATGTGTCACTCCTCCGGGCGTCATGCCTTGATCGGCGCCCCGATCGACCATGTATAGCCGAACGGGTCCTTCAAATGACCATAGCGGTCGCCCCAGAACTGATCGGCCAGCGGCATCGTGACCTCGGCGCCAGCGTCGACCGCGCGCGCCCACCAGGCATCAGCATCATCGACCGCCAGGTGCAGGACCGCTGACGCCGGCGCCGGAGCCGGGGCGCCGCCGCGATATTCCGGAAAGTCGTCATGCATCAGCACGAAATCGCCATTGATCACCAGCGCCGCATGCATCAACCGCTCCCCCTGCTCTTCGGCCTGACGGGAGCGCTCTTCCGCGCCGAAGGCAGCTGCGTAAAAAGTGATCGCCTCGGCGCAGCGACCGTCGCGTATGGTCAGATGCGGCGTGATCCCGCTTTTCGGTCTGTCCTCAGCCATGTTTCAGTCTCCCGGCATCTGCTCACATCCTGCTCGGAGCATACGCGAAAACCGGCCGATTGAAAAAGGCGACTTCACGAAGAAGCCGCCTTGATGCTGTTTCGGGTGAGCGGATCGCCTTAGCTGGCTTCCTTCTTGGCGTCGGCATCCAGGCCGTATTCACGGACCTTGCGGTACAGCGTTGAACGGCCGATGCCGAGCCGGCGAGAGACCTCGCTCATATGCCCCGCATAATGCTCGATCGCGTAAGCAATGAGGTCACGCTCAACGTCAGACAAGCTGCGCACTTCCCCGTCTTCAATGACGGCGACAGGGCCGACACTGGCAGCGACTGGGGCGGGTCCGGCATCATTGGCAACACTTGGACGCTCCGGGACGTCAGGCAGCGCCGCAATCTCAGGCATGATGCCACTGATTTGCGGGAAGTCGTGCGGCTGAAGCATTTCCCCTTCACACAGGATGACGGCCCGGAAGACAGCGTTCTCGAGCTGACGGACATTGCCTGGCCAGTCAAACGCAGTCAGCATGCTCAGCGTGTCATCAGCCGCGCCGACAATGCGTGTGCCCTCAGACGCGTTGAAGCGGCCGATAAAGTGATCGACGAGCGCCGGAATGTCTTCGGTACGCTCCCGCAGACTTGGCATCTCGACCGGATAGACGTTCAGGCGATAGAACAGATCTTCGCGAAACGCGCCTTCCTTGACGCGCTGGGCGAGATCGCGGTTCGTGGCAGAAATGATGCGGACATCGACCTTGACCGGGCGACGCGCGCCGACCGGATCAACTTCGCCTTCCTGCAGGGCCCGCAGCAGCTTGACCTGCATGTCGAGCGGCAGTTCACCGACCTCGTCCAGGAACAGCGTGCCACCATCGGCTTCCACGAATTTCCCGGGCGAACGGGACACAGCACCGGTAAAGGCCCCCTTTTCGTGTCCGAACAGGATGCTTTCGACCAGGTTTTCCGGGATCGCCCCGCAATTGACCGAAATGAACGGCTTGCCTGAGCGCTCGGACGCACCCTGGATGCAGCGGGCAATGACTTCCTTGCCGACCCCGCTTTCACCAAGGATCAGGACCGGAATGTCCGAGGCCGCGGCGCGTTGGCCGAGGCGGATCACCTGGCGCATGATCGGGGCGCTGGCAATCATGTCGTCGAAACCCATGCCGCCATCAGCCTTGCGGGTCAGGCGTTTGACTTCGCCCGTCAGTGAAGACAGTTTCAAAGCGTTCCGGATCGAGACAACGACGCGCTCTGGATTGGCAGGCTTAACCACAAAATCGACTGCCCCTGCGCGCATCGCAGCAACAATCGTATCGATTCCGCTGGTTGCGGTCAGCATGATGACAGGCAGCTCCGGGCGGCGCTCGGTCAGCATTTCCAGCGTTTCCATTCCCGACAGGCCTGGCATTGTCAGATCCAGCAGGACGACATCGGCGCCGGCATTCTTATCTGTCGCAATGGCAACACCGGTCTCGCCGTCTGGTGCCGTGCGGCACGCGAAGCCGGCTTTCTCAACAGCGGCCGTCAACAGGCGACGCTGGGTTGGATCGTCGTCGATAACCAGAACAGTCTTGGCCATTTTCATCCCTCAACTCCACGCGAAGCAGTCGCACGTGGTTCATTACGCTACGCCCCGTAATGGCACATAGAGATGAGGTTATGGTTCAGCTGGTCGATTGAATTTTATCGAATTTTATCCGATTTCAGCGGCCGTCTTGAAGACATGCTCGCGCCACCCCGAGCGATCGAACGGACGCCAGGCCCCTTCTGGCTGGGCCAGACGGTCGGCAACAGCGACCATCACGAGCGGGTTCACACCGAGACCGACATGTGAAGCCGGGACGACAATGTTTTCAGTCTGCTCGCCCTTGGTCGGACATTGCACGGATCCGCGCCACGACACGACACCATCGGTCTTGGTCAGGATAGACGTGGTCGGCACCGGCGGCGCGGCAGCAAGATCGCGGTAACGGCCTTCTGTTTCCGGGCGGGTTTCCTTGCCATTGATCATTTCGAACAGGCGGCTTGGTGCCGCGTGACGTCGATCATTGCTGATCGGGCTGCCCAGCGAAATCACCGTGCGGACGATATCCGGGTGCATCTTTGCGAGCTCACGAGCGAACACGCCGCCAAGGCTCCAGCCGACGATCGAGAGCTTTTCGCCATTCTCATCATAGATCCGCTCGACAAGATCCGACATGTCGCGTTCGCGTTGTTCATTGAATTTCACATTGCGACCCAGGCCCCAGCCATAGGCATTGTAGCCAAGATCGTCGAACAGACGCCGCATTGGCCGGGTCGAGTGATCGCTGGCCATGAAGCCGGGCAGCACCAGAACCGGATGACCGTCGCCCTTGGGCAGGTTGCGCATGCTTTTTCTGAACAATCCGAAAGTGGCGAACTCGAAAATCGCACGCCCTTCAGTCAGCGTCCAAAAAGGATGTGGCGGTTTCGCCATTGCAGCTGCAACCATAGTCTAGCCTCCCGTTTCGCCGCTTTTGCGGTCTGATAAACCAACATGGTGCGTATCGGTTTATCTGACAAGGCTAGAAAATGATGCCTAAATCCTTAACCCGCCTTGGCTTTTGCCTTGGCGCGGGTGGCCTTTTTTGCCGTGCTTGCCCGTGGCTTACGCTTGGTCTTGGCGCGCGCACTGGTCGAAGCCGCGGCCTTTTTTCGAGCGGGTTTCGGCTTTGGTGGTGACAGATCGATGCCGGCCAGGTCGGCCATCTCCTCAAAACTCTCACGCAGGCATTGCGAGTAGAATTCAGGATCGGTGACGACATCACGATCCGCTGTAAACGTGATCGTTGCCTCATTCACGTAGCTTTGCACCACGTGCCCAAGCGCCATGCCATCAAGCAGGCATAGCAAGCCCTGCATCGATACCAGCTTGGCACCGGCCTGATAAATCGGCACCGGCGGCCCAGGCACATTGGTGACGACCGTATTGATCACCGGGCGCGCCATATAGTTGGCAACGCCGAGACGCGAATAGAGCTGTGCCCCGAGGGCCATGAACAGGGCTGGCGAGACCTTGCTCGCTTCGGTCATCTGGCGGGCCCCGATCGCGCTGGTCATTTCCTTCGAGCGGCTGGTCTGGTCGAAGACATATTCCATCCGCTCTTTCGGGTCGGCAATGTGGGTGCCCAGCGGCGCAATCATCGCCGAGACCTGATTGCCCATCGTGTTCTTTTCGCCTTCGGTCCGCACCGAAATCGGCGCCATCGCAGTCATTGTCGTCTTTGGAAGATCATCATGATGCGACAGATACTTGTGCAGGCCACCGCCAATAATGGTCAGCATGACATCATTGACCTTGGCGCCTTCGACCAGAGATCTCAGCGCCTTGATGTGGGCCAGTTCGAACACTTGACCATCGACCACGCGATGCGGCGAAATCTTTGTATTGAAACGGGTTTTCGGGGCTTCGATTGCGGCTTTCAGGCCGAAATCCCCTTTGATCATCCCTTTTGCGGCACGATAGAGACCCGGTACAGCCTGGGCCGAAACCCCGACCTGTCGAATTGGGTTGAGCCAGGCGCGGGCATAGCCCTTGGCGAACATGCCAATCTTGTTCGGGTACTTTTCAGGCTTCCAATTGTCCGGCTCGTTCGGCGGCGTCACGTCCGGTTTCGGCGTGTGCAAGGCCTGCATCAGGTCGATACCTGACATGCCATCAATCGCCGAATGGTGGACCTTTGACACAATCGCGTACGAGCCTTTCGGAATGCCCGGAATGTTGTCGAGCCCTTCAACCACGGTCATTTCCCATGGCGGGCGGGACAGGTCGAGCGGACGGGCAAACAGGCGTGCGGCCTGAATGTTCAGTTGGCGCATATCGCCTGGCTTCGGCAGCGCGACATGGCGGACATGATATTCGAGATCGAAATCTGCGTCCTCGACCCAGTATGGGTAGTCAACATTGAACGGCACTTTGACCAGCTTCTGGCGCATGGTCTTGGAGAAGCGCATGCGTTCTTCATAGAAGCGCAAGATGTCCTTGAACCGGACGAAGCCACCCGGCGCCGTGGATGGATCATAAATCAGGATCGACCCGATATGCATCGGCGAACTTGGCGTTTCCATCGCCACGAACGAGGCATCCATACCTTGTAATTGTTCCATCGCATCCTCCCAAACCGGTATCCCCGCGAGACCGTAGCGCCCCTTACAGCAGACCGGATAAGGAAACTATGACGTTTTGTGTTCAATTTGGCCAGTCTCATTCCCGCGTCGGGGGAATCCGGCATCTGGGCCGCTCGCGCGGCGAGCGTTCGTCCGCGTGGTGCAAGATAGGAACAGTTGCAAATAATATCATCCCGATGCTTGGCAGCCCAACGGATTTCACTTGAATTCGCGCCAAAATCCTGATCGTGGATTTGAACAATAAACAAAACGCGCTCCAATACCTGGGGAGGATAATGTGGCGCAAACACTCTCTAAAGGTCGAGTGATGGCCTTCGTCTGCGGCGTCATTTTCCTGGACGCGGTGGGCTTTGGGCTGTTGATGCCGCTGATGCCCGCCTTGCTCGATGAAGTGGCTGGCTTGTCGCTCAGCGAAGGCGCGGCGATTGCCGGCCTGTTGCTCAGCACATTTGCCGTCATGCAATTCCTGTTTGCGCCCGTGCTGGGGGGATTGAGCGATCGTTTCGGCCGTCGCCCGATCCTGCTCCTGGCGCTGCTCGGCTTTGCCATAGACAGCTTCATCATGGCCTGGGCGCCGACGCTGACCTGGTTGTTTGCCGCACGGATCATCTCTGGCATTTGCGGCGCCACCTATGCTGCGGCCAATGCCTGTATTGTCGATATTTCGGACCATGATGAACGCGCCAAGTTCTTTGGCTATGGCGGCGCAGCCCTCGGTCTCGGCTTCATCTTCGGACCAGCACTGGGGGGCTTCCTCGGCGAATATTGGGTGCGCCTGCCTTTCATCGTCGCCGGCGTCCTGATCTTCGCCGTCATCATCTATGGCTATTTCGCCTTCCCGGAAACGTTGAAGGAAGAAAACCGACGCCCCTTCTCTCTCTGGCGCGCCAATCCGCTTGGCAGCCTGATCTCGATCGGTCGCTTTCCGACCGTTCTGATCGTGCTGTTCGCAATGTTCTGCGTGCAGCTGGCCAACCATTCCTATTCCAGCATCTGGGCGTTCTATGCGACTGCCGTCGCCGGCTGGTCGCTGTTCTTCATCGGCGTGTCGGTCAGCGTATACGGCCTGATCTTCGCTGGCGTGCAAGGCGCTCTGACGGGACCGGTGGTCGGCCGTATCGGCGAGGTCAAATCCATCTATTTGGCGCTGCTTGTGGGCATGGTCGCCTTCATCATCCTGACCTTCGCGCAAACCGGGTGGCACATCTATACCGCGATCATCGCTGGCGGATTGTCAGCCCTGCTCGGTCCGTCGCTGCAATCGCTGATGACCAAGCGCACGCCAGCGGATTCACAAGGCGAATTGCAAGGCGCGATCACCAGCCTGTACAGCATTGCCGCAATCGCTTCGCCACCAATGATGGCCTGGATTTTCGCATCCTATACGGACACGCCAGGCATGTACCTGCCTGGCGCCCCATTCTTGTTGGCTCTGCTGTTGCTGGTGTTCTGCGCATTGGCGATCACGATTGCGGCTCGGCGTATGAAGACCGAGCCGGAACCGATGGATCAATCCGGGCAGGACCAGATTGCGACGTTCGACTAGACGCGTTCGATAATGACCGCTGGCGCCATGCCGCCTGCGGCGCACATGGTGATCAGGCCATATTTGCCGCCCGAGCGTTCGAGCTCGTCCAGGGCCGTGCCGATGAGGATTGATCCGGTCGCCCCGATCGGGTGACCGAGCGCCATCGCGCCGCCATTGATATTGACCTTCTCGCGATCAAGATCGAGATGGCGGATGAACCGCTCCGCGACGACAGAAAACGCCTCATTGATTTCCCAGACATCGATGTCGTCCTTGGAGAGGCCGGCCTTGTCGAGCACCTTCTTCGCCGCATTCACCGGCGCGTTCAGCATCAGGGTCGGACAGTCGCCCATATTGGCGGTGGCGACGATGCGCGCACGCGGGGTCCAGCCATTCTTGTCGACGGCGTCCTGCGAGGCCAGCAGCAAGGCGGCCGCGCCATCGACCACACCTGACGAGTTTCCGGCATGGTGGACATGATTGATCTTGCCTTCGAGCTCCGGATATTTCCTGGTCACCATGGTGCCATAGGTATTGCCCTGGTCATCGACCGGAATGTCCATGAACATGTTGAACACGGTCTTCAGGCCGCCAAGGCTCTCCATGGTCGTGCCGGGGCGCGGGAATTCTTCCTTGTCGAGCGCGAGGCTGCCATCCGGGTTGTGAACCGGGACCACGGACTTGTCGAAACGGCCTTCGGCGATGGCGCGAGCGGCGCGCTCCTGGCTGACAACGGCCAGCTGGTCGACGGCGTCGCGGTCAATGCCTTCCAGCGTCGCGATCGCGTCGGCGCAAACGCCTTGCTGCGATTGCGGGTGTTTCTCGCGCAGGCTCATATTGCCCGCGTCCAGCATGGGCGGAACCTTGGGATCGGCCGTGGCTGACGTGTAGCTCATCATCTCCGTCCCGCCGGCAATGACCACGTCTTCCATGCCGGACATGACCTGCGCCGCTGCGAGGTTGACCGTGGTGATGCCAGAGCCGCAGAACCGGTCGAGCGTGACACCTGACGCCTTGACGTCAAACCCGGCATCAAGCGCGGCCATGCGCCCCAGATCGGCGCCTTGGGCGCCGCGCTGGGAACTGGTGCCCCAGATGATGTCATCGACTTCGGCCGTGTTGACGTCATTGCGGTCGCGGATCGCGGACAGCACCGTTGCCGCAAGATGTTGCGGGTGGAGATGCGCCAGCGCCCCCTTGCCTTGCTTGCCGATGCCGCGCGGGGTGCGGCAGGCGTCAATAATATATGCTTCAGCCATCCTGAGTCTCCGTCATCTGGAATATAGATCGAGATATGCTTGACGCGCACGTCAACGACAACCCGTGACGTTGCGTGATCAGATACGCGATGCCGAAGGGCATTGTGATCCGCAACCGGTTGCGTCGCGGCCGCGAATGCGACATTTTCATCGAATAGATTCTGCTGGGACCGGAATCGGGGGCGAACGAAAAGGGACTGATCATGCGAACCATGGCCACCAAGCTCGCGGCTTTGTCACTGGGACTGACTTTGACCGCTCTGCCCGCCACAACCGAACAGGTGACAGACGCCAAGGCCACCGGCCTGATCCTCATGGATGAGGACGAATATGACGCCCTGCCCGAGCGCGATCCGCTGATGCGCGGGCGGCTGCCACAATTCGTGGACCTCAGCGCCTTCTTTCCCGAGCCCGGCCATCAGGGCGCGCAAGGCTCCTGCGTCGGCTGGGCCGTCGGTTACGCCCTGAAGACCTATCAGGAAGCCCTCGAATTCAACATCGCGCAGCCGCAGGAATGGGATCATTTCAGCCCGGCCTTCGTGTTCAACTCGATCAAGCAGGGCGAAGACTGCACCGCCGGCAGCCGGATTTCCGATGCCCTGGAATTCGTCGCCAATACCGGCGCGGTGCGGATGCAGGATTTCCCCTACGAGGAAGCGCAATGCCTGCCACCGGCCGAAGACGTCAAATCACTGGGCCGGGAATATTCGATCAAGAGTTATCGACGCCTGCAGAAAGACGGCATGTTGTTCGCCATCCGCGAAGCGCTGTCGAATGAAAAGCCGGTCGTCATCGCCATGCGGGTCTTTCCGAGCTTCGAACAGTGGCAAGGCGGCGGCAATTACCAACATGATCCGGAGATCGAGTTCCAGGTCGATTTTCACGCCGTCACAGTGGTGGGATATGATGATGAACGCCGCGCCTTGAAGATCATCAATTCCTGGGGCTCTGACTGGGGTGATGGTGGCTTTTTCTGGATGGATTATCGCGCGGCCCGGCAATTGATCGCGGAAGCCTATGTCACCACTGATCGCCTGTTCGACGAGCCGTACCCGGACGATCCCGGCATCATTCTCGCCTCCAATCCTGATGACGCCGCCGCCTCGAATGCGGCGTCTGGTGCGCCCGGCTCAGACGAGGATGACGAAGACGTCGCCGAGATGATGGCCCTGGAGCCGGCACAGCCGGAACGTCTGACCGAAGCGATGCTGGCCAATGCTGTCACGGGCCATGTCGGGCGCAGCGCCGAAGGCCAGACACCGTCGGGCTATGACTATTATCCGGCCTCGGTCTGGCTCAACCTGGAGCGCCCGCTGCTCAGCCAGATCCAGAGCGTCGAATATTATTTCTACCACCCGACCTTCTTCAATCCGAAGCTGCCGGAAGAGGATTCAAACGTGTTCCTGGCCACCTGGCGCGGCTATGGCTGTATCGAGCATGCCGAAGTCAAGGTGAGGCTGGTGTCCGGCGAAGCGCTGACCGCTCCGTTCAATCTGTGCACGATCTGGGATCGGTTCCATCCCGGCGCTTTCCGCAAGGATGGCAGCCGCGATGGCACCGCGCCGCTGACCGATGATGAAGATTTCTACGAGGAAGAAGACGCCCAGAAGCTGGAACGCAAAGGCGGCCTCAGGAAAAAAGACGGCTAGCCCTTGTCGGCCTTGCCGCCCTTGAGGACGAAGCGACGATCGCAATACTTGCACTCGACGACATCATCGTCGCCCATCTCGTACCAGACGATCGGATGGCCAAGCGCGCCGCCGCCGCCATTGCACGACACTTTGCGGGTTTCAACGATCACGATTTCAGGTTGCTCATATGAAGGTGTCTTGGTCATGAACAAACTCTTCTCTTCCCCAAGGTGAAATTGCCAAACAGGCCGTCCTCTCGCTAGCTAGGCCTGACCGCGAGTCGCGTCAATGCGGCTTGCAGGCCAGAGATCAGTCAGACCCCACTGAGGCATAAAGGGGCTTCGCGAATCTGCGGTCTCTCCTTATATGCATCAGCCGGAGCGCAAGGAGCCTGCATGACCAGCCCAGACTACGCCATCGAAGCCATCGGATTGGAAAAGATCTACAAGGCCTCTGGCAAACTTCCGGAGATGCGGGCGCTGAAAGGCATCGATCTGAAAATCAAGCGCGGATCGATCTTCGGCCTGCTCGGCCCGAACGGCGCCGGCAAGTCGACCTTTATCAACATACTCGCCGGACTGGTCACCAAGACCGCTGGCACCGCGAAAATCTGGGGTCTCGACGTCGACCGGCACCCGCGCTCGTCGCGCGCCGCCATCGGTGTGGTGAACCAGGAAATCACCATGGACCCGTTTTTTACGCCCTTGCAGGCGCTGGAATTGCAGGCGGGCTATTATGGCGTCCCGAAAGCCGATCGCCGCAGCATGGAAATCCTCGCTGCCGTGGGCCTGGACGACAAGAAGGACGCTTATGTCCGGCAATTGTCAGGCGGGATGAAGCGGCGCCTGATGGTGGCCAAGGCGCTGGTTCACAATCCGCCCGTCCTGATCCTCGACGAACCGACAGCCGGCGTCGATGTGGAGCTGCGACGCTCGCTCTGGGCCTATGTCCGTGAGCTCCACGCCAATGGCACCACAATCATCCTCACCACGCATTATCTCGAAGAAGCCGAGGAGCTGTGCGACGAAATTGCGATCATCAGCCATGGTGAAGTGCTGGCACATGAACCCACACCGCAACTCCTGGCGCGCCTGGATCAGCGCCTGCTCAAGATTACGCCGAAAGAGGCGCTGCAGGCGGTGCCAGACGCCTTGTCGGGCCTGAACGCCACGCTGTCGGAGAGCGGCGATCTCAACATCACATTCCGGAGCTCGGAAACCGGGATTGGCCGCCTGCTCGAACGGGTTCGCGAGGCCGGGATCGGGGTTGCCGATCTGTCGACCGAGCAACCCAACCTGGAAGACGTGTTCGTCGCCATGACGACCGAAACCGCCTAGCTGCTTTTTACCAGCCGCAGCTCAATGCGCTTGAGTTCGCGCAGAACGTTCAAATGGTTCATGCGCATCCAGAACCAGACTTTGATCAATCCGACGCCGAGGCTGGCCCAGCCGAACAGCGCCCCCCAGAGCACGACCATTTTGAGACTCTCAGCCTGCAGCATGTTGTAGCCGGCCCACAGCGACAGCGCGAAAATCAGAAAGCTGATGATGAAGGCAAAAGCGGTCCAGTAGCGCAGCGGACCTGAGAAGGTCATGCCCATTTGCTGGAACAGGCCGACATCGTCTTCAAGCTCCTTCAGGAAGGCCTCGTCGTCTGCGTTGAGGCTCGTCATCAGACGGTCTTCAAATGTATTCATCAGATGTCTCCTTTCAGACATGACTTGAGATGTTGGCGCGCGTGAAAGATGCGCGATTTTGCCGTGCCGACCGGAACGCCGGTCACGGCGGCGATTTCATTCAGGCTGAGGCCCTCGCCAAAGAACAGGACCGCGGCGAGCCGGTGGTCATCACTGAGACCGGCCAGCGCCTGGTCAATTTCGACGCGCAGCTCGCCCCGCGCTGGCTGGCTCGGTTCCGGGGCGGCCTCCAGCGGCGCCGTTCGGTCGCGCTGGGACTGGGTCTTGCGGATCCGGTCAACGCATTTGCGTCGCAGGATCCCGAACGCCCAACCCGGAAACATGGCCGGGTCCGAGAGGCGCGGCCAGCCGCGACAGATCCCGGCCCACGCTTCCTGAACCGCCTCTTCGGCCTCATGTCGGTCCTGCAGCAGCCGCAGTGCGGTGCGCATCAGGCGCGGATACCAGCGGGCGGCCAATCGATTGGCGGCGCGGCGATCTCCTGCGCGTGCCAGGGTGACGAGCAACTCGTCATAGACACGTTCAGTTTGCTGCCCTGCCATTCACGGCCTCCTGCTGACTTTCATACCTATAGTCGGGGCACCTGCCAAAAAGGTTCAAGCTCACGCTGAGAGATGTCTTAACGCCGCCGCACAATTCGATAGGGAAAGAGGCTACAATATCGATCCGGAGGATGAATCGTGGACTATCAAGATGTGGTCATGGGGCGGCGCAGCATTCGCGGCTATCAGGACAAACCGGTTCCGAAATCGCTGATCAAGGAGGTCCTGGAACTGGCCATGCGGGCCCCGACCTCATTGAACACGCAGCCGTGGAATTTCTACGTCGTCACTGGCGAACCATTGGACCGGATCCGAAAAGGCAATGTCGAGCGCAACCTGGCCGGCGTCCCCGATACCCGTGAGTTCCGGCGTGGCCCAGGGTATGAAGGCGTGCATCGCGAGCGCCAGATCGGCATCGCCATCCAGCTGTTCGAAGCCATGGGCATTGAGCGGCATGACAAGGAAAAGCGCCAGGACTGGGTGCTGCGCGGGTTCCGGCAATTTGATGCTCCCGTGTCGATCGTTGTGACTTATGACAAGTCGATCCACGGCTCTGACATTGCGCCATTCGATTGCGGCGGTGTGGTCAATGCGCTGGTCAATGCGGCCTGGTCCAGGGGACTTGGCTGCGTGATCAATTCGCAAGGCATCATGCAGTCCCCTGTGGTCCGCGAACATGCCGGCATTCCCGACGACCAGGTGATCATGATCTGCGTCGCCATGGGCTGGCCGGATGAAAGTTTTCCGGCAAATGCCGTCGTGTCGAAACGCAAGGCGGTCGACGATGGGGCCGTGTTTGTCGGCTTCGAAGACTAGGCTGCAGCGCGCGCGATTTCCTCGATCCATGGCAGGTGCTCGCGGCCGACGAAGATCTGTTCCTCGATGACATAGGCCGGCGTGCCGACAATGCCTGCCTCTTCGGACTTTGCCTGGGCCAGATCGAGATGCGCGGACGCCTCGCTCAAGTGTCCTCGATAGTCCGTGCCAGTTTCGGCCAGGATTCGCGCCACCGTCGCCTCATCATCGAGGACTTCGTGATCCGTCCAGTAAGCCGCGAAGGCCGCTTGCAGAAAGGCCGTCTTGTCGCCGTCGATGCCGAGCATGGCGCCAAGCGCCAGATCGGTCGATCCGGGTGTCTCGGGGAACCGCAAATCAATGCCCTGATGCGCCGCATATTTGACCGCCAGCGCGCGTTGCGAGGCCGCCCGCACCCGGCGATGGCGCTCGCCAACCGTCTCTGCGCCGTCAATCTTGGGCAGGTCGCGTTCAATGGCCCGGAATGGACGCCAATCCACCGTCAGGCCAAGGCGATCTGCCAGGGACAGCGTCGGCTGCATCGCCAGATAGGCGGCGGGAGACTTGAAATCGATATAAACGGTCAACATCAGGCGATCTCGTAGGCAATGTCGGGCGCCGGCCCGACCCGACCGGTCAATGCCCAGCGAATGTAGGGAATGTGTTCACGGCCGAACAGGATGTCATCGCCGAGAACATATGTCGGCACGCCATAGATTCCGTTTGGGTGGAATTGCGGCTGCAGCTGATCATGCAGCGCGCGCCCTTCACCGGCAGCAAAGGCAGCAAAGCCGGAGGCGTCGACGCCGGCGCTTGCAAGCGTCGCCTCAACCACGCTGATGTCCTCGATGTCCAGCTCGCGGCGCCAGAATGGCGGGTAGACCGCCTCCAGATAAGCCGGTAGCCGGTCACGCGCCGTGCGGACGGTCCAGAGGATACCGATATTGGCGAGGCGCGAGTCCCAGATCTTCTCGGTCCCTTTCAGCATCAGCCCCTGGCGTTCGGCATAGCGGCGGGCATCGCGATAGGAATAACGGATGGCGTTCCAGGTCCGCGGGCTGCGCCCTTCGGAGGCGACCACCTTGCCAGCTTTCTTCTTGGCCGAACCCAGATAGCTCGGAATGTCCAGCGTCAGGGGGCGCCAGTCGAATTGCACGCCAAGCTCGGCCTCCAATGCCAGCGTCGGCCGGATCGCGACAAAGGCATACGGACTTTTGACATCGACATAGACGATGAGCGGCGCGTCGCTGTTCAAGACCTGCATCGATGTTTCCTTGATTGAATCCACGCGCTGCAACCACCTTCCATGATCTTAACAGGATGGTCAAAGTTTCCCTCGCGTCCTTTTCGGAAACTCCACCATACCCGTTTAAGTAGAAGAAATGACGGATGTTTTCACTCAGAACAACGCCGCGCGGGGTGTGTCTGATCGGGCGCAGCGTATTGCGTTCTGGGTGTCGCTGACCGGCCTGATCGTCAACACGATCCTGTTCTGCCTGTACATCGCCAATGACGACCTCACAGCGTTTCTGGTCACCAATTACATCTATTACACCGTGACCATCCTGATGATCGCAGTCAGCGCCTATCGCAACTGGTTTTTCAAGCCGGTGCTCGAGACCGGAATCGCTGCGATCTATTTCCACATGTGGGGAACGACCTTCTTTGACGCCTGGAGTGGCAACGCCTCTATTCTGAGCCTGCCAACTTTGCTGTTCGTGCCCTTGTGCATGATCCTGATCTCGGGCCCGCGCGTCCTGCTTTGCTACGCTGCGGCGCAGGCGGCATTTGTGTACTTCTACACCAAGATTTTCGCCGCCGGCGTGTTCGGGTTCAATTCAGAGCGCGTGGATACGAGCAACCTCGCCATCCTGCTTTCGGTCCTGTCCGGGATCACCTTGTTCATCCTCGCCATTGTCAGCTACTCGCGACGCAAGACGGACAGTCGCCTGTTGCGCCTGGTGCGCGAAACCGAACGGCTGGCCGCTGAGGATCCCCTGACCGGGCTCAAGAACCGGCGCGCCTTCATGGAAGACGTCGACGCGCTCTGGGGCGCAAAGACGCCGTTTTCCGTCGTGTTCATCGATCTTGATCGTTTCAAGCCACTGAACGACGAATATGGACACGCGGTTGGCGACAGCGTGTTGAAAGCGGTTGCCGATCGCTTGATGAAAAGTGACTCAATTGCGACTGTGGCGCGATTTGGCGGCGACGAGTTTGCGCTTCTGGTCGAAGAGCAACCGAGCGATCGCCATCTCGACCAGCTGGTCAAGGATCTCTACCGGGCTTGCGTGTCGGAGATCGATATCGAGATCGCCAAGGTCTCGGTCGGTGCCTCATTCGGATATGCGCATGCCTTTACCGACGCGGTCAGCGTCAGCGACCTGCTGCATGCCGCCGATACGGCGATGATGCGGTCCAAGGCGAATGGCGGCGGCGTCGCCAAGTTCGACGCCGCGAAAGACGATGCTTCGCTGGCCACGGCAGCTGTAGAAGAGCTGTTCCGCAAGGGCTTGAAAGCCGGCCAGATCAAACCGGCGCTGCAACCGATCATCGACGCTCGCACGAAACAGGTTGTCGGCCATGAATTGCTGGCGCGCTGGCCGGACAGCGGCCTGTCGCGCGCACCGACACCGGCAGAGTTCATACCGATTGCCGAGAAACTCGGTCTGCTCAATGACCTGCTCTGGGTCACACTGGCGGCTGCCCTGCCGCAAGCCGAGCTCGCAACCGGCTTCCTGGCGATCAATGTGTCCCCTTCGCAACTGTCCTCCTCGAGCTTCCTCGACACCTTGAAGTCGACGGTCGATGCGCACGATTTCTCGCTCGACCGGATCGAAATCGAGGTCACCGAGAATGTTGCCTTTCGCAATCTCGAAGAGAATATCGAAGTGCTCGAACACGCCCGGGCGCTGGGCTGCAAGATCGTGCTCGACGATTTCGGGTCGGGCTATTCCTCGCTCTCGCTGCTCGAGGAATTGCCACTCGACAAGGTCAAGCTCGACAAGAGCCTGCAACGCGCCAATTACAAGCGCGGCGTACTGCCAGCCACCATTCGCCTGGCACAGGACCTGGGCTTCGATTGCTGTGTCGAAGGCATTGAAACCGCCGACGCCGCCGCTTTTGCCACCCGTCAGGGCTGCCGTCAGATGCAAGGCTTCTGGTTTGGTCACCCGCGCCTGGTTGGCGCAGACGATGACACGATCAAGATTGCGTCGTGACGTCGGCGCTTGCACGACCCTGATTCAGCCGACTATCCTGCGTGAAAACGGAGGCCCGTCTTGCTCGAGACCATTCGCGATTTTGGACAGAACGGCGCGACGCTGTTAATGGGCCTCGCCGTTGGCGCCGCATGGATCGTCGCCATGGCATCGCCGAACATTTCCTATGACCGCCTCGATGCCAGCCGCGCCGACAAGCATGTGCGCGAATTGCTGCGCGCGACCTCCGATCCGATTGCTGTGATCCTGCTCGTCGCCGGCGGCCTCGCCATCCTCGGTGGGGCATTGGTGGCGGGCATCACATCCTTCCTGGCCGCCTTCGGTTTCTTCACCAATCGCTGGACCCTGGCCAATTACAAACGTGGGGAAACGCCGCCGGACGCCGATGAAAAGCGCAAGGCACAACGGGCGATTGCCGTCAGCCTTACGCTCGTCTTTTCACTGGTCGCAGCCGTTGCCGCGGCGCTTGCCCTGCTCGGGATCTAGGATGCAGGCTCTTCGGTTTCGACTGGCAGGCCGGGATCCGTCAGTTCGTCAATGATCTCCAGACCAACGCGCTGATCGGACAGTTTGCGCAGCGCTTTCAGAAACTTGTCGCCCGCCGTGATGCCGTCAGCGCTGTACGGAATCGAAAGCTCCGCCGCACTCGCATAATGGCCCTGCGCGGCCTGGAAGTCGGAGCTCGCCTCCGCACACGCGCCGAGATTGTGAATCACCGCCGGCGCCTTCGGATACTCTTCCGCCATGCCGCTCCACATCGCACACGACGCAAACGGGTCCTTGGACGAGATGTCCAGCGCTTGCTCGAACCGTGGATCGGCGCGAACCACCGGATCCAGTGCTTCGGTGACAAAGGTGGCACGCACGGTTGCGTTGCGCGGCGCAATGTCGTTTCGGATCGGACGCAGCGTCTCGAACAGGGCCTCGCGCACCAGTTCGCCCGGCGCTTCCAGTCCGGCAAAGCCGAACGCGTGCGGGCCACTCAAGCCGTGATGCCGGCGCTTGCGCCTCAGCTTCTTGTCGAACACACCATCATAAACGCCGGTTTCGTAACAGGTTTCGCGAGAGGCATCGCCGCCATAGGCGCCCGAGAAGACGACGGCGCCGGAATCCACGTCGACCAGCTTTGGATGGACCGAGACCGACACCCGCTCCTCGACGCACAATTCCTCGACATCGACGCGGGTCTCGCAATCGAACAGGCCATCCCATTCGATGCACTTGCTGGTCGTGTGGTGATACTCGTGCCAGTCATAATCATCGATGTCGACATGGCCGGTATAGGTGCCGGCCGGGGTGTCGCCGGGGACGCCATAGGAGAAGTCCGCCAGCGTGAACCAGGTCGTGCCGTCGAAGACGGTATTGGCCAGCATGGTTTCGAACTGGCGCGCATACCATCCGCCAGCCGGACCCCGGAATCGCTCCACTTGTACGGTCCGTGTTTCGGCTGCCGCGACGCTCTGTGGCATCAGTCGGGCTTCGTAATTGATTCCCGGCGTCGTACATGCCGCCGTACCGATCAACGCGCAGGTGGTTGCAAACAGGGTCTTGTTCATGGCTTTCGTCCCTTTGGCCTGCAAAAGAGTGTGGGTGTGCAGGCCTGAATAGCGCCTGAATACATTAGGAAAATTAAACGGCCAAATCTTGCCGCGGCGTCAGACTTGCGACGGCGGGGTCGAGCTCACACATTCGCGGCTGATTCAATGAAGGACCCAGTTGATGTCTGACACTGCCCCGCTGTTCGAACCGCTGAAGATTCGCGGCCTCTCCATTCCCAACCGCATCGTCATGGCGCCGATGACGCGTTCGTTTTCCCCTGGCGGTGTGCCGGGTGAAAATGTCGCCGACTATTATGCCCGTCGCGGCGACGCCGATGTTGGTCTGATCATCACCGAAGGCACGACGGTGGATCGTGGCGGTGCGTCTAACGATCCGCGCGTGCCGAATTTCCACAAATCCGACGCGCTGAACGGTTGGTCAGATGTCGTTTCTGCGGTGCACAAGACGCCGGGCAAGATCGCGCCGCAGCTGTGGCATGTCGGAATGATGCGCAAGCCAGGCACGGGTCCGGACCCGGATGCGGTCTCGGACAGCCCGTCCGGTCGCACGCACAAGGGCAAGCAGGTGCAGCCGGAGCCGAGCGAAAGCGACGTCGCCGACATGGTCATGGCTTATGCAAAGGCGGCTGGCGAAGCCAAGCGTCTCGGCTTCGACGCGATCGAGATTCATGGCGCCCACGGCTACCTGATCGACGAGTTCTTCTGGAACGTGATGAACACCCGCGAAGACAAGTATGGCGGTGACCTGGCCGACCGCGCCACGTTTGCCGGCGATATCATTCGCGAGTGCCGCAAGGCGGTCGGCGATGACATGCCGATCATCCTGCGCTTCTCACAATGGAAACAGCAGGAATACACCGCGCGGCTGGCCGAGACTCCTCAGGAGCTTGAACCGTTCCTGCAAGTGTTTGCCGATGCCGGGGTCGATGCCTTGCATGCCAGCCAGCGCCGCTGGTGGGATGCTGAATTCCCCGAAATTGACGGCGAAGGCGGCCTCAACCTGGCCGGCTGGTGCAAGAAGATCACTGGCCTGACCTCGATTACCGTCGGATCCGTCGGCCTGTCCTCTGACTTTATCGGCGCCTTTGCCGGTCAGGATTCGAAGACACGCCCGATCGCCGATGTCATCGAACGCCTCGACAAAGGCGAATTCGACATGGTCGCGATTGGCCGGGCGCTGCTGCAGGACCCGCACTGGGTGCAGAAGATCAAGGAAGGCCGCACGGGTGAGCTCGCCGACTATGATGCCAAGGCGCTGGCGACGCTGTACTAGGCAATCGCCGGAACCCAGCATAATGTGATGGCGGGGCAAGCAATTGCCTCGCCATTTTCATTTGGTTGGCCTGCGCAGGCCGGGCCCTCCAATAAAGTTGACGCCTGCGTCATTTTTTGAGATAAGGGGCCATGCAACAGGTCATCAAAGCGATTTTCCAGTTCGGTCCCCTGATCTTCGGGTTCGGCTTCATGGCACCGCTCATTTCGCAAGTGATCCAGGCCATGGCCTGGATCCCGCCGTTCGGGCTGACGCCGCTTGTCACCGGTTTGATTGTTGGCGGCACGCTCGGCCTCATCGCACAAATCCGGGGGAGCTGGATATGAGCCCGACACAAGACCTGTCCAAACTGTCCGACGCAGAGCTGATGCGCCTGGAGCGCGAAGTGGCCGCCCGTCACCTGAACAAGTTCCCCTATTTCGCAGTGGTCTGGGCGTTCTCCAATCTCGCCGTGTGGCTGGCGCTGTGGCCACTGGTATTCATGGGCGTGATCCCGCTCTGGCTCGGGTTCATCATCTCGACGGTGAACATCACCCTGTCCTACCTGCCGAGCCACGAAGCCCAGCATGATATCATCGCCAAACCGGGGGCGAAGCTGCGCTGGCTGAATCAGCTGGTCGGACACACGTCCACGATTCCGCTGGTGATGCCGTATAGCACGCTGAAATGGACGCATATGGAGCACCACAAGCATGCCAATGATCCGGAGCTCGATCCTGATTACGGAACGCATGCGACCACACCATTACGGGCGATCTGGAAGACGTTCGAAAACCGGCAACCCCGCTCGGAATGGACCGAATCCTATCCCAAAACGCTGGAGCGTGTCGGACGGGTTGAAGGCATCCTGCATGCGATCCTCTATCAACTGGTTTTCTACGGCATCCTGTTCGGACTGGCCTGGAGCGGATACGCCATAGAAGCCGCCCTGCTCTGGTGGCTGCCGCGCCATCTCGCCTTCAGTTACATCCAGTATTATCTCAGCTGGGCACCGCACAATCCGGGCCTCGGCAAAGGCCGCTATCGCGACACGCGCAGCTTCCGTTCAATTGTCGGAAACATTGGCTCGCTGGGCATGCAGTTCCATGTCATTCATCACCTGCACCCGCGCATTCCGCTCTATCGGACGCCGATGGCCTATTGGGAAATGAAGCCGATCCTCGAAGCCCGCGGCTGCGACGTCGACGACCTGTAGCCGCCTACCAGCTGCCTTCGTTTTCCATGCTGGCCCACGGCTCGGCCGGAGCGAGTGGCTTGCCCTTTTGCAGCAACTCCACCGAAATCCCGTCTGGCGAGCGCACAAAGGCCATGCGGCCATCGCGGGGCGGACGATTGATGGTGACGCCAAGCTTCTGGAAGCGTTCGCAGGCGTCGTAGATATCTCCGACCCGGTAGGCGAGATGACCAAAGTTGCGGCCGCCATCATAATCTTCCGGATCCCAATTATAGGTCAGCTCGACCATCGGAATGTCCATCGCCGTCGGTGAGGTGTTTTGCGGCACGCCGCCAGCGCGTTCAATGTCGTCCGGCGAAGCCAGGAAGACTAGCGTGAACCGCCCTTCCTCACTGTCATATCGCAACAGCTCCTGGAGCCCGAGGCCCTCACCATAGAACCGCACCGCGGCATCGATATCGGTCACGCGGACCATGGCATGCAGGAATTCCACGCTCATTTGTATTCCTCCTCGAGGCGGCGGATTTCGGACCGCAGGGACGGCGGTCGGTTGCGGTAATAGAAGAAGGTCCCGGCGGCCAGCAGGCCGACATTGATCCCCATGATGATCAGAATGGTCAGGAAGTCGCCAAGTATGTTGCCGAGATTTTGCTGCCGGATGGTCAGCTGCACATTGTCCTCGCCCCAGACATTGGCTTCATGGGTGAAGCCGTAAAAGCCGGCGACCAGGATCGGCAAGAGGATCAGGGCAAGAAAAGCAATCCCGCACTGATAGATGCCAAGACGCGGGCGCTCGGCGCGAGAAAAGCTCTTGATGAACTCGTCGCGCGGAACCTTGCCGCTGAGCAAGCCCTTTTCGACATTTGAATCATAGACCTGCTCTCCGAGTTCCGGCGTCTTGATCCATTTCCAGGCCAGGATGCCCGCCCAGATCGCGACCGGTATGAACATCAGATAATAGATGCCGGTAAAATTATCGACGAACATGCGATGTCCACTCCATCCGGTGGACATCGCACGGGCCTTATCCCGCCGTGTGCACCTTTTCATAGGTTAGCATGGCACGTTTTCGCGCCGTACCCCAATGGTAATTATGTAACCTACCATCAGATGCAAGCGCGCGGTGACACGGGATCAGCCAGGAGATGTTATTTGCCCCGATGGCGGTGCCCGCTGCGCGGGCCGCTTTGGCGTTTCCAGCCTGGCTGGCGACCTGGCCATAGGTCCAGGTTTCACCGGCAGGAATCTCAAGCAGCGCGCGCCAGACCTGACGCCGGAATGGCGTACCGTACATGGCCAATGGCACCTCGCCGCCATCTCCGAAGATCTTGTCGGCCCAGCGTTTGGCTTCGGCGTCATCACGCTTGAAATCGGCATTGGCATAGCGCCGCATCATGTCCTCGAAGACTTGGTCCTCGGTGTATCCAGGATGCACAAAACCGGTCTTGGCCTGCACGCCGTCATCGGCAAAGCCGAGACCGCAAAGACCGCGCGGCGAGATCAGGAACACACCGGTGCCGAATGGCGTCTCGGCCTTGCCGATTGTCAGCCTGGCCCCGTCGCCGCCTTTCTTGGCTTCGCCTGGCGACAAGGCTTCGTGGGCGATGAACAGGTCATGCAGGCGTGACGGCGACGACAGGCCGGTCTCAAACGTGGTGTCGAGTACGCTGGCGCCCTGTCGCAAAAGGTCCCCGGCTTCGGCATGCGCGAGCGAGGCCTGGTACTGTTTCGGGCTGATCCCGGCCCAGCGGGTAAACTCACGCTGAAAGTGGCTGGACGATAATCCGACCGCATCGGCGCAAGTCCGCAAATCCGGCCAGTCCCGCCAGGTATCACCGAGGTGTTCAAGCGCGTCCGCCATCCGCTCATAAGCAGCACAGCGTTCGTCGAGGGGTTTCAATACGAGTGTCATGCCTGCACTTTGCCAATCGCCGGGGCGGTCTGCCACCCGTTTCTTGCTGCGACGTTTCTGCACTTAGTTGAGAATCGTTCTTGACAATCATTCTCACTCATTGCAAATCGTTCTCATGATCATTTGCATCTGCCGCCGTATCAATGACCAGGGTGTTCGCGACGCGATCGCCGCCGGTGCGCGCAGCCCCGAAGCTGTGCAAGCGCATCATGGCTGCAGCTTCAATTGCGGCAAGTGTCGTTGCACCATTGGCGAAGTGATCTCCGAGACGCTCGAATCTGACAATCGCACGCTCGAGCTTGTCGCGGCCGAGTAAGCCGGTTTTCGAACAGAAAAAAACCGAATCGGCGCGCGCAACGCCTTATTCGCTTTCTTCTTCATAGCCGACCAGACGCAACGGCCGCGCCTTGCGCCCTTCCAACTCTGCCCAACGCACCAGCGCATCTTCGCGCCCATGCGTGATCCACAATTCTTCCGGATCGACATCGCGCACCGTCTGGGTCAGCTCATCCCAGTCCGCATGATCAGAGAGGACCAGCGGCAGTTCGACCCCGCGCTGCTTGGCCCGCTGGCGCACGCCCATCCAGCCCGACGCAAAGCAGTTGACCGGATCGGAAAACCGGCGGCCCCACTTTTCATTGAAGCTGGCCGGCGGACCGAGCACGATTTCGCCCTGATACTTGTCGCTGGGGTCGCCTGCCTCATCGTCTGCCGCGACCAATCTTAGATCTCCCAGGTCGACACCATGATCCTGATACAGGCGGCACAGTTTCTCCATCGCACCATGCATGAAAAGCGGTCGATCATAGCCCGCCTCGCGCAGCAACTTGATCACGCGCTGGGCCTTGCCGAGCGAATAGACGCCGACCAGGTGCGTGCGGCTGTCAAACAGATCAACGCTGGACAGAAGTTTGCGGATTTCCGCGCGATCATCGGGGTGGCGGAACACCGGTAAGCCGAACGTCGCTTCACTGATGAAGACATGCGTCTCTGGCACCACTTCGAAGCGACGGCAGGTCGGGTCCTGACGACGCTTATAGTCGCCCGTACAGACCATGCGCAGGCCGCGCCAGTCGACCACCACCTGCGCCGAGCCGAGAATGTGTCCAGCCGGGGCGAACCAGACGGTGACGCCATTGATGTCCACGGTCTCGCCGAACGCAAGTGGCTGGCGCGTCGCGGTAAAGGACGGGCCATAGCGCGCCGCCATGATGTCGAGCGTCGCCGGAGTGGCTAGAACCGCGCCGTGACCCGCCCGCGCGTGGTCCGCATGGCCATGCGTGATCACGGCCCGGTCGACCGCGCCGCGCACCGGATCGATGTAGAAATCCCCTGGCGGGCAATACAGCCCCTTCGGCGTCTCATGCAGCAGGAGATCGGGTCGGATCATGCCGCGTTTATAGCGCGCAAAATGAATTCAGACACCGCCCCATTTCTGCCGCTTGCGGGATCTACCCAAACCAGCCTAGCGTCCCTTGATTGCGTTGTTCTGGAGGTTTGAATGCGCCGCATACTCGCTCTTTGTGCAGGGGTCGCCATTGCGACCGTTCCGATCGCCACGGCCCAGGTCTCCGACCCCAGCGAAACGACCAAGCGCGCGCTCGTTGCCGGGTATAAGGCCCTGTTCACGTGCAGCGGCCATTTCACCGCTGGCAAGACGCGGGCAGAGATCCAGTCGAATGAGCTGAGCGGCATCTATCAGGATTATCGACCGCTGATGAACCAGGTCTCGGCGGCGCGGATTGATGAGCGCAATCGCACCGTTCTGGTCGAGTTTGATGACACGCTGCCGCCGCGCGCCGCCGTCTGGCGCCCTGGCATGGGCTGCTCGACCCTGCCGGTGGGTGCGACATCTGACATGACCGCCTGGCTGCCCAGCCTCGCCGGCCTGCCGAGCATGGATCAGTCGGACAATTCCACAGCACTCGGCGACGATGTCACGCTGACCGAGAACACATTTGCGCTCGACCTGCTCGGCGTGCCGGTCAGTTTCGCGTTTGACGGTGCCACCTATGGCAAAGGGACCCGGACCAGCGCCGTCGTGGTGCTGCACAAGGGCCAGGTCGTGGCTGAACAATATGATCGCGGCATTGACCGCACGACGCCGCAACGCACCTGGTCGGTGGCGAAGTCACTGACGTCGACGGTCATTGGCGCGGCGATCTATGACGGCATTCTCGGGCTCGATACCGAAGCCGTCATTGCCGATTTCAACAAGGGCGGCGACCCGCGGCGTGCGATCACCATCCGTCACGCGCTGAATATGGCGAGCGGCCTGGAGTCGAACGCCCCGGGCTCGCGCACCGACCGGCTCTACTTTGGCGGCGCCACCGTGGAAGACCAGCTCTCGGATCGCTCGCTCGAAGCGGTGCCCGGGACGCGATTCAAATACTCGAATGTCGACACCTTGATCGCCATGCGGGCCTTGCGCGAGGCGCTTGGCAATGACGCCGCTTATCGCGCCTTCCCGCACACCGAGATCCTGCAGAAGATCGGCGCGCGGCATACGATCCTCGAGACTGACTGGAACGGCGATTACATTTCGTCCTCACAAGTCTGGATGACGGCACGCGACATGGCGCGGCTGGGGCAGCTCTACCTGCAGAATGGCAATTGGGGCGGCGAACAGATCCTGCCGCCAGACTGGGTCGACTATGTCACCACCCCTGCCCCGGCGCAGCCGGACGGCGACATTGGCTATGCCGGAGCGTTCTGGCTGATGAACAATGTCGATGGCGTACCGAGCGACACATATGCCGGCTTCGGCAATCGCGGCCAGTATATGGTGATTGTGCCCTCGCGGGAGCTGGTCATTGTCCGTCGCGGCTTTGACGTGGCAGGTGAACCGCGTTTCGAGATCGGGGATTTCGTCGCCAATGTTGTCGGGGCCTTCGATGCCGCCGAGCGCGCGCGGCTGGAAGCCGAACTCGCTGCGGCGCTCGAGGCAGAAGACGAGGACTAGCCGACCGGGTCGAGCAGTTTCGTGATCTTGCGCGACACCGCTTCATCAAAGCTCTTCATCATTGCCGAACCGGCAATCTTGAAATCAAATGTCTCGACAAAGGTCCGGCCATCTGGCGCGCGGGCACATGTGGCGTCCATCTCGAATGCATTGATCTTGGCCACAATCGCCGGCTTGTAAGGCTTGGGCAGCTTCATGTTGAAGGCCAGGACCGACCCGTCCGCCTTGTCCAGTGTCACGGTGCCATCAAGCTTTTTCATCATCTTCTTTTCCATCCCGTCAGCATCCGCATCCGCCTTCGGCGTGAAGGCATAGGTGATGGTGTCGCTGCTTTCCTTCAGGGCCGAGACCTTGTCTGGCACCAGGTCGGCAAAATCGGCGCACCAGATGTCGCCGTCCGCTTCAGCATCGATTTCTTCCAGTCCTTCCCGGAACGCGTCAGACCAGGTGCTTTCGGCCGGGCTGGTGACCTCGATGCGCTGGCCTTCGGGCTGGCTCGGATCGATCTTGCCAGTGGCGAGGATGTCGGCCTCCTGATAGGTCATTTCATAGGCATAGATCGGGCCGTCCTTGGACAGGCCGCGCATCATGTCGAGGACCGGATCGGCCGAGGCCGGCAGAACGAGACTTGTGGCGAGGATGGCGAGCGGAAGCGTGCGGGACATGGAAACTCCAAAGTGTTTTTTCTGTTCAAACCTGTACGCACCTGAATGTCAGATGAAAATTCTGCAACCCGGGCGCAGAATAGGTTAGACAGGTCCGGATGGCAGATACGGTCTCTCCTGTTTTTGCATTGCCTGATCGGTTTGGTGACTGGTTTGACGGTCGCGGCTGGGCGCCACGCGCACACCAGCTCGACCTGACTGAAACCGCGCTCGCCGGTGACAGTGCGCTCTTGATCGCGCCAACCGGCGGCGGCAAGACCCTGGCCGGGTTCCTGGCCAGCCTGATCGAGCTCTCCAGAAAGGCCGAGCGCAATTCCGACCGTCCGGCCCTGCACACGCTTTACATCTCGCCGCTCAAGGCCCTCGCGGTCGATGTCGCGCGCAATTTGATGACGCCGGTTGAGGAAATGGGGCTCGACATCCGGATCGAAACCCGCACCGGCGACACGCCCAGCCACAAGCGCCAGCGACAACGCCGGACGCCGCCAAACATATTGCTGACCACGCCGGAGCAGCTCGCCCTGTTCATCGCCTCGGACCACGCGGCCGAGTTCTTTGCGGACCTGAAATGCGTGATCATTGACGAGATCCACGCCATCGCGCCGAGCAAGCGCGGTGACTTGCTCGGCCTCGGCCTGGCGACCCTGGCAGGCTGGGCGCCGGCCTGTCGCTTCATTGGCTTGTCCGCGACCGTGCACGAGCCGTCCGTGCTGCAATCCTGGCTCGCCGTGCGCGACGACCAGCCGAAACTGATCGAGGCAGGGGGCGGCGTCCATGCGGATGTCGATATCCTGATCTCGGATGAACGCATTCCCTGGTCGGGACATTCGGGCCGGTTTGCCGTGGGTGAGGTCTATACGCAGATCAAGGCCGCGAAAATGTCGCTGGTTTTCGTCAACACGCGCTCCCAGGCCGAGCTGCTGTTCCAGGAGTTGTGGAACGTCAATGAAGACGCCCTGCCCATCGCCCTGCATCATGGCTCACTGGCCAAGGAGCAACGCCGCAAAGTCGAAGCGGCGATGGCAGCGGGTCAGTTGAAGGCGGTGGTCTGCACCTCGACCCTCGATCTGGGCATCGATTGGGGCGAGGTTGATCTCGTCATCCAGATGGGCGCTCCGAAAGGCGCTGCGCGGCTGGTCCAGCGCATCGGCCGGGCCAATCACCGCATGGATGAAGCAAGCCAGGCCATGCTGGTGCCGACCAATCGTTTCGAGATCCTCGAATGCCGCGCCGCCGAGGACGCGGTCGAAGCCGGCGAGATTGATGGCGAACCGCTGCGCCAGGGCGCGCTTGACGTGCTTGCGCAGCACATCATGGGCCGGGCCTGCGGCGACGGCTTCGCGCTCGAGCCGCTATTCGAGGAGATCAAACGCTCGGCGCCTTATGCCGACCTCGACTGGGAGACCTATGAGCGCGTCGTCGACCTGGTCGCGACGGGCGGCTATGCGCTGAAAACCTATGACCGGTTCAAACGCATCACACGCCGACGCGATGGCCTGTGGTCGGCGCGGACGCCGCGCGACCAGCAGCAACATCGCATGAATGTCGGCGCCATTGTCGAGGCGCAGCATCTGAAAGTGCGGCTGGCGTCGCGGATCGGCAAGGAAAAGGCCGGACAGGCGACCGGACGCCCGGCCCTGCGCGCCGGCCGCACCCTTGGCGAAATCGAAGAATATTTCATCTCTACTCTGACCCCTGGAGATACTTTTCTCTTCGCAGGCGAAATACTTCGCTTTTTAGGCGTACAGGAAAATGACTGTCTCGTGATGCGTGCATCCGCTGACAGCAATCCCGCGATTCCGAGCTATAATGGCGGCAAGTTCCCGCTGACCCAGTTTCTTGCCGGACGCGTACGCAAGATGATCCATGCGCGCGACACATGGAAAGACTTGCCGGACCAGGTCCGCGAGTGGTTCGAGATCCAGGACGTGCGCTCGACCATCCCGGCCGAAGACGAATTGCTGATCGAGACCTTCCCGCGCGGCCACCGCCATTTCCTCGCCTGTTATCCGTTCGAAGGCCGTCTCGCCCACCAGACGCTTGGCATGTTGCTGACACGGCGGCTGGAACGCATGGGCGCCAAGCCGCTCGGCTTCGTCGCGTCTGAATATGCGATGGCGGTGTGGGCGATGGAACCGATGGGTCAGGTCGACCTCGCCGCCCTGTTCGCGCCGGACCTGCTCGGTGATGACCTGGAAGAATGGCTGGACGAGGCGGTGTTGATGAAACGCCACTTCGCCCATTGCGCCCAGATCTCGGGCCTGATCGCGCGGCGCATGCCCGGCAAGGAGAAGACCGGGCGCCAGGTCACCTTCTCGACCGACCTGATCTATGACGTGCTGCGCAGCCATGAGCCGGACCATATTCTGCTCCAAGCGGCCCGCCACGATGCCGCGACCGGCTTTCTCGACATCCGTCGGCTGTCCGACATGCTGGTCCGCGTGCAGGACAAGATCGTGCACAAGGATCTGGAAAAGATCAGCCCGTTCGCGGTGCCGGTCATGCTCGAGGTCGGCAAGGAGCCGGTGCACGGCGCCAGTGTCGAGGAAGCGATCCTGCGCGACGCCGAGGCGGACCTGATCGCCGATGCGATGCAGGTGATCTAGCGCCAGCCCGCCCGCAATTTCCCCGTCAATCGCAGCCCTTCCGCGCGCGCCGCGCGTATGGCAGGGTCCCGTTGTATCTGTGCGCCGCGCACGCCAAGCCAGGAGATCGCCTGATGAGTGCCATCCAATATTCTCGCGTCGGCGGCGTTGTCAGCGCCGACATCGCCGTGCCCGACCACGACCGTGAAGTTCAGTTCTACGCGCGCGTGCTGACCACCGGTGAAACGCCGCTCTGGCGCGAAGATCTGATGAACAATCAAGGCCTGCCAATCATCGGTCTCGGCGCCGCCAGTCCGGACTATGGCGACCTGCCGCTGCAATGGATGCCGCACATCCAGGTCGCCGACATCGCCGCCAGTGTGCGCCGCGCCCTCGACCTGGGCGGCACCGAGCTGATGCACGGCAAGGACGAAGACGGCAACAGCCAATGGGCGATCCTGAGCGATCCGAATGGCGCCGCGTTCGGGCTGATCCCGGTCATCGCCGCCGAGGCGCTTCCGCCAATGACCGATGAGGTGGCAAGCGCCGGCCGCATCGCCTGGCTCGACCTGACGGTTGAAAATGCGGACGCCACGCGTGATTTCTACCGGGACGTCGTGGGCTGGTCGGTCGCGCCGGTCGAGATGACAGATGGCGACACCGCCTATGCGGATTACAGCATGCTTGGTGGTGATGGCGCCGGCGCGGCCGGTGTCTGCCATGCCCGCGGCATGAACCAGGGCCTGCCGCCGGTCTGGTTGATCTACCTGCCTGTCGGGGACCTCGCCGAAAGCCTCAAGCGCGTGCGCGCGCATGGCGGCCAGGTGATCAAGCAGGCGGCAACCGATTCAGCCCACGCCTATGCCGTGATCCAGGACCCTGTCGGCGCCCGCCTGGCTTTGGTTCCGGGTTAAGCAGGAACGCTCAGATGCAGCGTTCAGGGTGCAGGGCTTGTCGCTGGCGCGATGTCCGCTTCCGGCGTCAAAGCAGACGTTAGCGCGATCCACGAGCGCTATGCCTCCGGTGCAGTCGCCGCTACTTCTTCAGTGGATTCCTGAAGTTCAAGCTTCTTCCTTCTGACAAGGAAAAAGAAAACGATCGATCCGGCATAAGCTGATAGGACCATGATTGCGACAAAAACCGGAAGCGCGCCCATTCCGGCACCGCCAGGTCCGGCCGGCGCCAACCATTGAAGCTCGCCACCCTCGGTCTGCGCGGTTTGGTGAATGAACACACCGAGATTGGCGAAATCGGTGAAGGCCGCGAACACGCCGAAGCCAGACATCAGCGCCCCAATTGAATAGAGGGCTAGGAACAAGATCGCGATCAGGCGGCTCATGCGGTGCGCGAGAAACCAGCTTGCGGCGAGCATCGCGAAAACGACGGCCATATAGTTGCTGAAGACCATGTTCGACGTATTCAGAAAATCAACGAACAGCGACGCTTTTTCATAATCTGTCATTGTGGCCCCAAGCTCTCAGCTCTAACCGAGTTGATCACAATCTTCATGCATGGTCCACGCGGTCAACAGCGATGTCGGCTTCTGGCGTCGGAGGGGGCATAATCATCGAGAACTCCATTGAGCCTCATCCTGAGCGAAGTCGAAGGGCGAGGCGGGCTTCCTGAAAGCCCGGCCCTTTATCCTTCGACGTCGCTCAGGATGAGGGCCTAATGTGACAATGTCCGCTCCTGACCCAAAGCGGTCGACTGCTCTCGGCGTCAAAGCGGGCATTCGGATCGAATCCGTCTCTTAAAGCCGCATCCTGAGCGACGTCGAAGGACGCGGCGGGCGCCCGGGACGCACGGCCCATTATCCTTCGACGTCGCTCAGGATGAGGGCCTGATGTTACAATGCCCGCTTCCCGCTGTTACGCTGGCGATTGAACCATGAATCTCGAGTTTAAATAGCTCCCATCTGCAAGCGCATCCCTGACGACAAAGGGGCGAAGTTCGAAGGTGCTGATTTCGTCAAGCGGAAGCCAGTGTTGTGTCAGGTGATCTTCCCGACTGACGATGTCGCTCCGGTTCAGTGTAACTGCGAAATAATGCTCGATCTGTTGGATGAGATCACCGCTGTAGTGGAAGTGGTTTTCGACACAAAAAAGGTATTTTGAATCAACGATTTGAGCATTGGTTTCTTCATCAAACTCTTTTCGTAACCGACTCTCAAATGTGTCACCGACTTCGTATTCACCGCCAATGAACGCGTAATACGATGATGGATCATCGGCTGGCTGTTGAACGAGAACAGAATTTTCGTTGATCACGATACCCGCCAGCCGAATCCGGGGTATCTGTCGCGCGGCGACGGCCTTAAAGAACACATCTTGGCTCTTTGTCATGCTAGGCTCTCCGATTCTGACGGTGCGATTAGTACAACATTGTGAACGGCAACAAAGTCCGAACTGCGAGCGGCTGAAACGCGCCCCAACCAAGACACTCGCCGAATGTCCGCGTTTGATCCAGAGCGGACGTGAATCCCCGCCTCTATCCTCGGCAGTCTCTCCACGTTCGCCGTTGGAAACGTGACGGCTTGGCGTGTTTGCCACACGACAAAGCCCCTCTCCCGATTGCGGGAGAGGGGTTGGGGTGAGGGCAAGAGGGTGGGCGGGTGTGAGGGTCAGGCGCGGCATCAAACGCCGGTGCCCTCATCCCCGGCCCTTCTCCCGCGTCCGGGAGAAGGGGGCGCGTGGGGGGAGTCCACATCTTAATCTCCGCCTTTTCCCAACGCTCCCCACGGCTTGCCCGCGGGGTCCATCACGGGTCGGTGCGCCTTGTCATCGGCGCGCGTCGGAGAGATGGGTCCCACGGTCTCACTGTGCTCGACGTGGGGCGCGTGAAAGGGAATCCCGCTCTTGACCCAGGCGCTATACGCCGTCTCGAGAGAGCGGCAGTCACTTCGCGTTTGGTTCAGACGCGCCTAGCCTTTCCATCACTCAAGCGGAAACGCTGTGAGGGACAGCTGCATGCCCGAACTTGCGACCATGGACGCACGAGGCGTTGGCTCAAGCGCTCGCCTTCAGCTTGCGGCGGCGTTGAACCGAGCTTGGAATGCCGAGGCTCTCGCGGTATTTCGCGACCGTGCGGCGGGCGATCTCGATGCCGAATTCGGTCAGGATTTCGACGATCTTGTCATCCGACAGGACCTTTTCGCCTTCTTCGTCAATCAGCTGCTTGATGCGATAGCGCACGGCCTCTGCCGAGTGCGCTTCGCCGCCGCCCGTCGACGGAATCGCTGCCGAGAAGAAATATTTCAGCTCGAACAGGCCGCGCGGTGTGGCCATGTACTTGTTGCTGGTCACCCGGCTGACCGTCGACTCGTGCATTTCGATGGCGTCAGCCACCTGTTTCAGGTTGAGCGGCCGCAAATGCGCCACGCCATGCGCGAAGAAGGCGTCCTGCTGGCGGACAATCTCACTCGCCACTTTCAGGATCGTGCGAGCGCGTTGGTCCAGCGACTTGATCAGCCAGGTCGCATTGGCGGCGCATTCGGAGATGAATTCCTTCTCCTTGTCGCGCATCGGCAGGGCCGACACTTCGGCATAATAGGCCTTGTCCATCAACACGCGTGGCAGCGTTTCGCTGTTCAGTTCGACGGCGAACATGCCGTTCGGCATTTCCTTGACGAAAACGTCCGGCGCGACGGCAATCGTCGCTTCGCTGGCAAACCCGGAGGCCGGGCGCGGGCTCAGCGTGCGCAGCTCCGCCAGCATGTCCATGACGTCTTCCTTGTCGACGCCGCAAATCTCGCTCAGCCCCTTGATGTCATGCTTGGCGACCCGGTCCAGATTGTTCAGGAAGGTCTGCATCACCGGATCGAGCCGATCGCGCTCCTTCAGCTGCAGGGCCAGACATTCGGTCAGGTCACGCGCCATCACCCCGGTCGGGTCAAAGCCCTGACAGACCTCGAGCACAGCCGCGACATTGGCCGGATCCGCGCCCAGCGCCTTGCCAACCTCTTCGACCTCGACCTTGCAGAAGCCGGAATCGTCGGTCTCGTCGATCAGCCGTGCAGCGATCAGGCTGTCGGCCTGGCTCAGGCCCGCCATCGCCAATTGATCATGCAAGTGTTCGTGCAGCGATTTTTCGCTGGTCAACGAGCCTTCAAAGTCAAAATCCTCGCCGCCGCGGCCAGAGCCGACAGACGACCAGTCGGTGCTGGCCGACGGGCCGGACTGGCTGTTCGCCGTGCGCGCTTCGTCAGAACCGGTGCCGGCTTCGTACATGTCGCTGTCAGAGGCATCGACGGCGTCACGGGCATTGCCGATGCCTTCGGTGCCATCGAGCGCCAGCTCATCACGGCCCTTGGCCTTGTCGATGTCGGTCTCGGTGTCGGTGGCAGCGGCATTTTCGCCGCGCTCGAGCAAGGGATTGCGCTCGATTTCCTCAGCGACGAATTCGGCCAGTTCGATGTTCGACAATTGCAGCAGCTTGATCGCCTGTTGCAGTTGCGGCGTCATCACCAGGGATTGCCCCTGGCGCATGTCTAAACGTTGATACGCACTCATGGGACCGTCCTCTACGCCGCGAATCTCTGACCGAGATAGACTCGGCGGACGTCGTCATTCTCGAGGACATCGCGTGGGGCGCCTTCGAACAGCACGCTGCCTTCATAGATGATCGACGCACGGTCAACGATTTGCAGCGTCTCGCGCACCTGGTGATCGGTGATCAGCACGCCAAGTCCGCGTTCCTTCAGGTAGCCGACCAGGTCCGAAATGTCGGATATGGCGAGCGGGTCAATGCCGGTGAACGGCTCGTCGAGCAGCATGAAGGCCGGACGCGACGCCAGAGCCCGGGCAATCTCGACCCGGCGACGCTCACCGCCCGACAGGCTGGTCGATGGCTGCTTGCGCAGGTGCGTGATGTGCAATTCCTCGAGCAGGGAATCGACCTGGTTCTGGCGCTCGGACTTGTCACGCTCGACCAGTTCGACCACCGCCATGATGTTCTCTTCCACGCTCATGCCGCGGAAAATGCTGGCTTCCTGCGGCAGATAGCCGAGGCCCAGGCGGGCGCGCTGGTACATGGGCAGCGCGGTGACATCCGCGCCATCAATCCGGATGGTCCCGTCATCGGCGCCAATCAGGCCCATGATCATGTAAAAACAGGTCGTTTTCCCGGCCCCGTTAGGTCCGAGAAGCCCCACAACTTCGCCCCGCTGCAAACTCAGCGAAACATCATGGACAACCTGACGCTTGCCAAATGACTTGGCGAGTCCGGTTGCGACAAGGCCTTGGCCGGTCTGGTCCATATGTTTCAGCTCCCTTCAGTGATCAGCTCTACGCTTAACCACTTAGAATATCAGGCTTAAAATCCGTTTAGGCCGATAGATCGAATTTGATCAATCTTCCGTTCCGCCGCTTTCCTCGCCCGCTTCGCTCTCGTCGTTTTCATTTGGCGTAATAACCAGATTCACCTGACTGTCGCCACCATCGAGCGTCGTCTTGCCTTCGCTGAGCTCCATCACCAGGCTTTCGCCCTTGGCGACATCTTCGCCGCGCACCATCACGACATTGCCGGTGAGCGTGATCGTATCCGTCGCCGCGACATAGATGCCAAGGTCACCATTGGCTTTCAGGTCCGGGGTCACGTAAAACACATTGCCGCGTGCCGTCATCGTGCGGATATCGCCGAAATTCGAGCTCAATCCGGACGTCGTCGTCTCGCCGCCGCTGCCATATTCCAGCGTCACGACATCGGCGCGCAGGCGGGCGGTGCCCTGGGTAATGTCGACATTGTCGATCAGGATCACCTTGCGCTCCTTGTCGAGCACTTCAGAGCGATCTGCGTTGACGCGAATAGGACCACCCTCGCCGGAAACCTGTGCAGCCGCCGACCCCATCAGTGCGAATGCGAGCGCACTTCCTGCCGCAAAAACCTTCATCGACCTTACCTCTACTCTTCTACGACCTCTTCCTCAGCCGCATCGCGACCATCCGGATAGATTGTCAAATCGACATTGCCGCGCAGGATTACGCGATCACCATCGTCTTCAATTTCATACGAGTCTGCGCGCACATCGCCAAGGGGTCCGTTACCGCTGAGCGGTTCCAGGCCCTGAACCCGTCCTTCCTGAACGAACACACGGGCCGCCGTGGTGGAGAATTCATAACCATCTGAATCGCGCACCGACACGGCCTGGAACAAGTCGAGGTGTTCGGCATTCTGGTAATAGACCCCGATCGGCGCCCCGACTTCGGTGCCCTTGTCATCAACCAGGCGCGGATTGACCAGATCGACCACGCTCGAATCGGCACGGCGACGACGCGCTTCCTCTGCCGTGATGACATAGGCGTCTCCAGCGATATTGCGGCCAGTAAAACGCGCATTCAGCATGGTGATCACTTCATCGGCAGCGACCTGATCGATCTGCTGGCCGTTCCCGGTCATCGTCGTCGCGGCGATCGGCCCGATGATCACGCCAGCCGAAATCGCAGCGCCGGCCACGAACATGACGCGCAACAAGCTCACCATCGACGATCGCCGGCGCGCCTGCGCCAGGGTCATCTGCCGCTGCGGCGCCCATTGCGCGAGCATTTCAGTGTGAGCAGTGTTCATTAAACCGTCCTACGCGAGAAAATGGAGCGCGAACAGGGCATGGTGATGACAGATCCGTCACACTTGCCTAGCTGTGCGCGAAAATATCCGTCTCTTCCCATCCCAGAAGATCAAGCTCTGCCCGCACCGGCAGGAAGTCGAAACAGGCCTGCGCCAGCTCCGTCCGGCCTTCGCGTTCCAGCATGACCGTCAGTCCCTGGCGAATCTCGTGCAGGTGCAACACGTCGCTGGCCGCATACTGCAATTGCTGATCCGACAACTCGGCCGCGCCCCAATCCGAGGATTGCTGCGACTTGTCCATGTTCGCACCGATGAGCTCACGCGTGACATCTTTCAGACCATGGCGATCGGTATAGGTACGCGACAGTTTCGACGCGATCTTGGTGCACCAGACCGGGGTACACGCGATGCCCAGCCATTTCTTCATCATTGCGAGGTCGAATCTGGCAAAATGGAAGATCTTGAGCACGGCCGGGTCGGCCAGCAGCGCCTTCAGATTGGGGCAGTCATAGTCCCGCGAAAGTTGCACGACATGTGCGGATCCGTCTCCAGACGAGATCTGGACCACACACAGGGCGTCGCGCACCGGGTTGAGGCCCATCGCCTCGGTATCGACGGCAATCACTGATCCAAGATCGAGTCCGCTGGGTAAATCGCTCTTATGCAAAGTTATTTTGTTCATGTGCACGGGAATAGGCCCGGCATGTGCGCCATGCAAGCCCATGTGCGAAAAGGCATCACCAACGCCATTTCGACGCTTGCCATCAAAGCACTAAATAATTAGGGATTTGCACCTCGCGGAGAGGTGGCCGAGTGGCTGAAGGCGCTCCCCTGCTAAGGTCCATAGCATTTCAGCTACGGCCCTGATTCTTTGCATTTAAATCCGAACGCCGTTCGGGTTTCCCCCCGTTTTCCCCCACGATCTTGAGCTCGCCAACCTCAACCTGGCGATATTTTCCAATGATTTCAGCGCACCGTGCACCGCCGCCTGAAACCCGTAGCTGGCCGGCAATCTCGCCGCGGCGTTCCGGATCCGTTCGTCTGTTCGGATCAAAGGCGATCGCGTCTGCGTCCTGGACATCCAGCGCGCAAAGCTCCGGGTGTGTGCGCAGGAGCTCGGCCGCCTTGCGACTGATATACAGCCGGGGTGGATAGAAGCGCGTTTGCTCTTCGCGCAGCACATCTGTCATCATTATTTCGGCGTCTCGCAATCCGGAAAAGGCGAGCGCAAAATTGATCAGAGTCGACTCATAAAGATTGCGATTTTTCGGTGCGCCAATCCTATCTTCAGGAGTCTGAAGGCCGCGCTTGGCGAGTGCCGCTTTTAGATCATTGAGGGCCTTGCGTCCGAAATTTGGTTTGTTCACCCACACTTTTTCGCTAATCGCTGCGGCCTCTTGCCAGGTGTAGATATTCTCATCCCCCAACGCCTGGTAGACGCGCACCGGCAACTCAGTGCGAAATTCTTCCACGTCTGTCGGCAGTCCCGTATCCTTGTCAGGGGTCATTTCAGGATCCTCAGTTTCGGTTGCTCAATCGGGGCAGCCTCGAGGGCCGGGTTGACAAAGCTCCAGCCATGATCGCGGACGCGCTGCGCGAGGTCGGCCGGCGCAATCTTGGTATAGCGCAGCGCCATATCCGTCTTGCGCCAGCCGCCATGCTCCATGAGCCAGGTCAGATTGTGACCGGTGGCTGCATAATACCAGGTCGCCCAGGTGTGACGCAGAACGTGCGGCGTGACGGCATCATCACCTTCACTTGCGAAGCCGGCCATGTCCCGGGCTTTGTTGAAGATGCCGGCAAACTGGCCGCCGCCATGCTCTCGCTCTTTGTATTCCACGCCTCGCGGCGTGCGAAACAAGCCGCCCCCTTCTGGGCAATTCTTCATCAGCGCTGGAAAGGCGCGTGAGGCCTCCACGGGGATCCAACGCGCATCATTATTTTTTGATTTGCTGACATAGGCCTGGCGTGTCGGGAAGTTGAGATTGTCGCGCTGCATTCGAATGAGTTCACTGGTGCGGCAACCGGTACCGAGCAGGGTCAAGACCAGGCGCTCGCAGCCATAACCGATCGCTTGCTTGTCGCTATCGCGATCAACAATCTGCGCGCACTCAATTAAGTTTTCGGCCTCTTCCGGCGTCAGCCAGCGCACGCGCTTATTGTCGACGTGTTTCTTGCGTGGACCACCGCGTTTGTGATGATTGAGAACTGCGAGTGTCGGGGTGACCACTTGGCGATGACGGGTTTGAGGCTGAGCGTTTGGTTTGAGCGCTCTCGCCATAGCGTCGATGACCTGCGGGGTGATCTCATCGCAGAGTGCGTTTGGGCCGAGATGCAGCAAAATCGGTTTTAAGAATCGGCCGCCGCGTGGCACGTCTTTCATGTATTTGATGGCAGCTTCTGCGAACGTGGTTTGCGGGCCGTACATGGCCTCGCGATCGAGCTTTTCGATGAGTTCAATCAGCTTGCGCGTCGCGAGTGCTCGGTTGCTAGTTCCAGTGCTGATTTCCACGCGTCTTCCGAGGGCTTCGTGGACCCCACGGATGAGGTAGAATTTGTTGTTTTTGCGCGTACCCGGCGCTTTGAGTTCAAGCGGCATGGTTCTACCTCCAAGACCTCGAGCAGCTTGTTTATATGGTGTGGCTGCAGGTATCGAGATCGACCTTTTCTTAAGCATGATCGGGGGGTTCGGTCCAGCACGTCGCGAAGGTAACGAAGGCCAAACCCCTGGAACTCCGGAAGCGCTAAAAGTTCGGTGTCGTGGATAGATGCGCCGCGGGTCATTTAAAGCCATCCCCCCATCGTTTCGCCTGAGCCGTCGCAACCAGGACATTCTCCCCAACCATCGCAGAGATCACAGTTCAGCTCGCCTGGTTCGCCGCCGTCGCATTCTGGGCAAACACCCTGCCCGGCGCACATTTCGCAAGTCTCTGGATTGTCGCCAGTGAAATCATCCAGGAGCTCGGTCATTCTTCGCCTGCAATTTTTTGGAGGTAGTATTTGAGATCCACGATGGGGAGCAGCTCGATCAGCCGGTGTGTTCGAACGTGCTCCCAGACTTGATCTTCGCGACGATATTCCCAATCAAATCCACGTTCGTCAGTCGTGTTGAATTCGGATATTTTGCCTTTGCCTTTGAGCGATACAGGTGAGCGGCGTAAGATTATCTCCTGGAGGCTTAAACGCCCCGTCTTGATTGACTGCGAGCGGCCCATCTCTTCCAAAAACGTGTAGGTCGTGGCGATGTAGGAAAGACGCATGTCGATTGGGAGATCGTCCCACGCAGGCATGGCCCATTGATTGCGGTGTTTATTGTAGGCGGTGCGCGCCGCTGGTTCCCAAGGAAATTCGGTCATTTAGTTTCCCCAAAGGTTGGCTCGCCGGTGCATTGTCGGCATTCAATTCGGCGCGCGGATCCAAAGAACTCGGCGCGGCAAGTCACGCATTTGCGCTTGTTCTCAGCATGGTAATCTGCCGGCGTGACGCCATCGGGCACGTCCATCCAATAAGAGCGTGCGGCCAGGCTCAATATGTCGAGCTCGGCGTCAAACATCTTTTGAAGTTGCGCGAATAGCTCGATCATCGGAAGCCCTCCACGAGCCCAGAGATTATCTTCCACATCACGAACGGAATGCCGATCAGCGCCACCGCTAGAATGATGACCAGGTTCCACATCACGCGCGTCATGATTTTGGCTCCGGTTTTGCTGCGCGATACTCAGCGAGTGCGTTCATCACCACTTTCCATTCCTGCTCAGAAAGGGCGTTGCTATATCGACCTGTGCCGTTCGCATCAGGAATTCGGCCGTCTTGGCCGCATTTGTTGCACTTCACCCAAACTCTCGCGCCGCGCGCCCAAGCGCCCCCTTCGATATGGCCATCATATCGCCACTCGCCGCCGCACCCCACATGAATGGAAGCGTCTTCGATTATGTATTCGATGCGCCCTTCCTGATATCTCGTGTGGCGCTCGAGCTGATCCTTCGGAATGACTTCGCTTTCTCGGATGCCCATCTATCCTGCCTCCTGGAGTCGACTCGCTTCGAACGAGGCCTCCTGCTCAGGCATGTCATCCATCGTGAATTTCACCTCCTGCTGCAGGGCGATACAGATCAGGGAGATTTGCTCCATGTTGAGGTTGGACGGATAGGTCAGCGCTTCATCGAGCTTGCCGGCAGACCAGTCAATTCTGGCGGCGATATCGGCAAGCGTCATTCCCTGCTGAAGGCGCGCTTCAGTCACCGCCATGTTCAGTGCGATGACGAAATTCTTTCGAGTGAGGTCACGATGTACTTCTGGCGTGATCATGATGCGTCCGTGCCTCCTGGATGCGGCAAGTAGAAATCGGCCATCCGCTCCAGCGCGATGCGGCACTCGCAGATCAGATTTGCCATTTCGGTACTGTCAGCGCCGATCGTGCTCAGCCGAGCGATCAAGTCGTGCGTTTCGTCCTGGTGCTCTTGGGGAATGTGCTCGGGAGGGCTCTCAGCGCTTACTGGATCCTCGCGTCGTATTTGATCAAGTATGATCTGAAGCTGTGCTCTATTAGCAGCCAGCTTGCAAATTCGATTGGCTGCGGCCGTGACAATCGCCTCATGGTTCAGCTGGTCACGGAACAGCATTCTAACCTCGGCCGCGATCATTCCATCTGATTTATTCGGATGCTCATTGTAGGCTGCGCGGTGTTTGATCCATTCGACTTCATCGTCCAGGCGATGTTCGCACTTTGCCGCAGCGGCCTCGAGTAGTTGATCCAGGCGGGATGGTTTGTGGTTCATTCGGCTGCCCTTTCCACTATCAGGGCTTCGCCTGCGGGCTTTCTGGAAGCGCACCGAACGCCCCCAACAACCGCCGCAGCGGGGCTTCCCATTCCGTCCAGGTCTGGGCGTGGCCCCAGAGATCCCTTGTTCAGGTCGCCAGCCGCTCTTGTGTTCACTCCGGACGCGCGGCATGTCTTCATTAAATTGGTCATTGGTCGGGCTCTCCGGTCATGACGGTTTCTTCCTTCCGCCAATCCACGCCGTTTTCCTCGAGCACGCTGATGGTGATTTTTTTGACCTCTTCGCTGCAGTGCTCCATCGCATCCTCCCAGGTTGGCGGTCGACCGTGATCTGCATGAAATGCGGTTTGGTAATAGAGTGACTGTTGGTTGTGCGGTGCGTGCTCGTCATGGCGCGCTCCGCAAACCTGGCAGCAATCAGCAGGTGGCGGCAGTAGGTCCATCGTGATGGCGTGGACGGTTTCTTCTCCAGTCTCGAGATCCACTTCGATCATAGTTGTGGGCAGTTTTTTGACCGTCATGACGCTTCCTTTCGTGGGGCCATTCTGGCGCGTTCGAAATTCATGGTTGACGGCCACGGGCGCTCATCGATGAAGGACTTCAGGGCCGTGGCGAACCGTTGTTCAAACTCAGTTCCGCCAGCGCGCTTCGCCGTCTCAATCATCGTTCCAACGAAGTCGCAGATGCCGACTGTGAACACGGTCGATTTTGTGCCGCCGTGAAACGAGACGAACCCGGAATATGTCATTCCGAGAGCCATGCTCAGAGCGTCACCTGGATCGACTTCAGGATTGTGTTGGTGGATCAATTGAACCATTTGCGAGGCGAGCTCGAGCACTTGATCGCTAATCTCAGCTTTGTCGGTCATCCGTTTGCCCATGATTTGATGATTGCTTCATCGGCCGTCAGGCCATTCTCGTAATGAGTGCGCCACAAGTTCGCGCCCGATTGTTCGGTGATTGGCTTGCTGGTGCCCCCGGGCGTCCGCTTCGCATATGCTTCGTTCAACTGGTGCAACCAGATATCGAATGGGATCGTAGAGCGCGTTCCAGGGCGCGATCGCCAATGCGGGGTGCCGTCATATTCCCAACCCCAATCAATTGGATGAAGCCGGGTGTCACAGTTCGCGCACCGCCACTTACGTGAGTTATGGGTGCAGCCGCACTCAAAGCAGGTGCAGGTGCTGGGCCCCATCCAGGACTCTCTGATCCGCGAAATGATCGCCCGCAAGAAAAGTACTGGTCTCATTTCTCGGTGTCCCTTCGGGCCGAGAATGAAACGATTGCGGCCACCGCCAGCGCGATCCAAGTGACCGCGCTGAGAGCGCCCTTCCAGAACATTGGATCCTCGGCCATGATCATTTCTTCCCAAGGCCGATTTTCTTCGCGAACTCAGAGCGGCGTTTTGCATATTCAGGGGCAACCATCGGATAGTCTGCCGGCAGGCCCCATCGCTCGCGATACTCTTCCGGAGACATGTCGTAATGTGTGCGCAAGTACCGCTTCAGCATTTTGAGTTTTGCGCCGTCTTCCAGGCAAATGATGTGATCGTGCTTGATGGACCGATTGATCGGGACAGCAGGCTCGGGGCGTGGTTCTTCTCCTTGGTGGAGAGCGCCGAGCTGGGCGTGTGTCTCACGAATGAGCGTCGGCAATGAACTGACCGGCACGGCATTCTTGGAGACATAGGCGGCCACAATATCGGTGGTGTGCGTCAACAGGGCGATGTTCGAAATCTCTGTCATGAAGCGGATCCTTGTTCAGTTTTAGAGGGAGTGCCCGGGTGTTTTCGCTTAAGCGCCGGGTCGTATTTGGAATGCTCTGTGACAAGTTGGGCCTGCGTCCCTGCCCAGCCGCATGTGCATTTGAGGTTGATGACTTCAGTCGGCTGACTTGGAACGCGCCAGGCGCCCTGCCGCCACTGCGTGGGCATGAGCGCGGTTCCGGACAGGCCGCTCGACTTTCGACATGAGGGACATGCAGGGCGCGGTGTGACGCGATAATTGTTGCGCCGCTTCATACCTGCTGCCCCTTGATCAGCCGGGCCTCGAGCGCGAGCGCGACGTTTTTCGAGACGAAACGAGCTTCGATTGGGGTGACTTCCTCATTGAACGCCTCTGCGATTTTCTCGCTGGCTTCGACCTTTTTGAGGTCGGCAATTTCATCTGTATCGAGAAAGATCTTGTAGGCGTCGATGAGGACACTTTGCTGCGATCGCGAGTATCGCTTCATCCATTCCTGGTCGACCACCTCGCCGCCAACGGGCTTTACCAACTCAGCCTCAGCCATCGCCAAGGCTTCCGGCATCGTGCCCGGGAGCGCGGTGTAATCGCAATCGATGGTCAAATCAGATATCAGCCGCACAAAGATGACCTGTGCGCTGCCAGGGTCGGCAATTAGATGCGTCATCACTTGGTGTGGATTGATGATTTGGTCGTGTTCGTTCAGCCACTCCGGATGGGCTTCGCGAATAAACTCCATGGCGCTGGTACCAACCCCGATCGTGCGTGCGTCGCCGCTCGCATGTTCGGTGCTCAGCCTGGTCATTGAGGTTGGGTAGTTCGCCTTCGGCAATAGACTGATCACGGTAAGCGCGATCGCGATCTCAGCATTGTCAGCAATGGTTTCGCGAAGCGCGTGGGTGCGCGCGGTTGCACCAGCAAGCCAATGGCCGCGGCCTAAGGGTTTGGCCGGCTCAGGCTCATCATCCTTGGGTGTTGGAGGTTCAGCCGGCTCCTTTCCTGTTTCGCCAGCAGCTGCTTGGTTTTCTTTGAGCTTTTTCTCGCCCTCAGTGCGGGCAACCCAAGCATCATAAGCTTCGCGGGCGATTACGGGCTGTCGAATGCTGAGTTCAAGCGTTTGCCGATCGAGCACCGCCTCTACAGTGCACAATTCTTTCGGCGGCTTGGGGTCCAGGTCTTTGGCGTTTGGATAACCATGATTGTTGGACCAATGCTCTTTGCGCGGCGTCCCATTGAAGCCATGTTTGTCGTGCAGCTTCTGGATCGTTTCTTCCCGAAACTCTTCAGCGAGTTTTCTCGCAATGCCTGGATTGACGAAATAAACCTGGTCTTCCTCGTCAGGTTCAGAGAGTTGACCGCCTCTGTCGGTGTAATCTTCACCCGAAAAGCACTGCTTACCAGCAGGAAGTGACTCCCCGCGCAGCCAATCCTTCAGGTCCGCTTCGGTTGTGATCTCGCCGCTCTCTATGGCGTCAATGGCCTCGCCTTGGAGATCGTGCGGCCAGCGGCCGAGTTCATCTGCCCATTTGACGCTAGTGAACACGCCAGAGCGAAACGCCTCGCGAGTCGACTCAGATAGACGCTTCACCATGTTGACGCGGATCTGAGCCCAGCGCTCGGTAAATCCGAGCAGTTCGCCAATCTCACGGCAAACTGCTCGAGCGTCAGACTTCGTGCCGTCTTCGAGTTTTGCTGCTTGAAGCTTGGCGATCGCCTCCGCTTCCTCAAGCGGATGAATGTCTTTTCGTTGACCGTTCTCGATGACCGCGTGCTCTAAAACCTCAAGGTCAGACAGGTCGCGGATTTTCACATCGACCGGGTAATCGGGTGAAATCTCACCTTGCGCTGCCAGCAGTTTCATTGCGCGATATCGGCGCTCACCCGCGACGATCTCAAACTTGCCGTCCAGGTTGGGCCGGACTGTCAGGTTTTGCATCAATCCAAAGTGCAGAATGCTGCTCGCAAGGCCATCGATCTCACCTTCATCGAAGACTTTGCGGGGATTGAGATCGCTCGGAAACAAGCTTGATAGGGGGACAGGTGTGGCACGTTCAGTGTCGGTGGAGGGCGGGGTATTCTCCATTACGGCGGACACTGCCGGGGGTTGCGCCACACCTGCCAGCCGCGCGCCTTCATCGGTCAGCTGAAGCGCGCTGGCTTTTATGAGTCCCGCAGCTCGGTGGCGTTTGATGCCACGGGAAATATTGGTCACGTTGAGGCCTGCATGATTTGCGAGTTCGGCCATTGCGATGTCGGGGCCATGTTCGTGCACGGCTTTCAAAAGGTCAGGGTTAAACGAGACAGTTGTCATTCAATCAGTATCGGGGCCGGTAAATTCTTATCGACGGAATGCCCGGCCCCGCCTCTGCTTAAGCAGCCCTCGCGGGCGGACGTGTGGATCCCGATCGGACACCACGGCGAAATGGAAAATCAGGCAGCTCGATCACGTCGATTTCACCACGCAGGATCTGACTGGCTCTGATCAATTCGAGATGTTGGGAAGCGCTGCCGGCTTGAGATCGCGCCAACTGATAGAGGCGGCTATAGAGCTCGGCGACCTGGTCGCGTGTCCCCTGCCCCATTCCAGGCTTGCTCTCAATCAGTAGCTGCGCCTCATTCAGGCACCGGCGCGCTGTGGCGATCTCTTTCAGCGAGATTGTGATATGAAGCTGCTCGCTGTCGAAATAGCGAACGGCGTTCGGTTTTGGATTGGGTTGCGAAGACATGCAGTTTCTCCTGTTGGATGGCGTAATGTCACTTCACAGGAACATTTTCAAGTAAAAAATGTGTTTCACAGAAACATTTATTTTCGCCGGGCAGGCAAAATTGTTCTTTGTCGGGCTACAAAACCAGACAGATTCGCAGTTGTCTTATCGGTTGAAAATCGCAGTAACTATGCAGCCAGCAGCGGTAAATATTGCGCCGGTGATAACCATCAGCGGGGCCAGAAAGAGCGCCCAGCTGGTGAGCACGATATCGCTCTCGTGACCCTGCATGAAGAAACCGTTCGTGTCGCTCGCGTCGAGTTCTTTCGCAGCAATGACGCCTGGTGAAGAGATCATCAGCCAGCCCAGTATCCCTGCCCCGATGATCAAAAGGATAACGCCTATGATTGCGAGATTGGAGATCGCTCCGCTTTCGTCTTCAGGCTCTGCCGTTTCAGGTGTTTGTTGGGGATCCATCGTTTTGCTCACTCAGACCTTTGGCAACATCTACGAGGGTTTCACGCTTGCCTGGCTCGTTAATGAGCATGAAGTAACGCTGTAACTCGATCAATGAGGGGTTGAACTCATCTGGATCGGTGAACAATGCCGGCACACTCGGCGCTCTGACACCTTCAGCAAACGACGACATGAATTGCAGCGTCACGTTTTGTGGCTGCGTTTCAGACTTCGCGATGTAGCCGCGCGAGTAGCCGATCTTCTCCGCAAGTTGCTCTTGCGTGAAGCCGGCAGCCTTGCGCCAAGCGGCTAAGTGGAGTTGCGGTGGTTCGAACTGATCCATCAACACACAGTGCCACAGTGTAAAATTGTTTGCTGTTTCTGTGGGAAACAATTTGCTTGCCCGAAATTGTTCCTGTGATATTACATTTCGCATGACAATTCTCGACGATTGGAAATCAAATCAGGGCATCAATGACGCTGAAGCGGCGGCACTGCTTGGGATTTCGCGGGGTTTTTTCGTCAATTTGCGGCGGGAAAATTCGCAGCCTTCGGTCCAGTTGCTGATTCGCATGGCGCGCATCACTGGCCTCAGTTTCGATGAATTGTTGAAAACGTGGGTTGAGCGGGATGCCAAAGAACATGCCGAGCAACATGCCTCAGGCACGCAGCTCTCTCTACCCCAATTCCAGAACCAAAGTGGGGTAGCTGCATGAGTCTATTGGATTTTCTCACTGCGTATTGGCGCGTTTACGCTGATGCCGGTTTCTATTGGTGGCAGTTATTGCTGTTATCAGCGGTCATTTCAGCGGTCATCACGGTCATGCGCCGCCCTGCGGGGCAGCTGCCTCAGGTGATTCTGATCCCTGTCGCCTGGATCTTCATTACGGCGTTGATCTGGATTCCAACCCTTGGTCTGGCAGTGCTTGGTCCGCCAGCCCAATTGTTTCTCGCGTGGGGTCTCTTTCTCTTTCTTCGCACACGCGCCGTTGTTCCTGAACTTCGTCTGCGGGGTGCGACCAATGACGACGCCTAAAGCCCCTCTTTCTCTCGAGTCCGCGATCGCATCTGCTGCCAGACCCCTTGGCGGCGTCTCCAACGCTTCATTGGCAATTGGGCGCGATCGTTCCACCGTCCCGCATGCTGCAAACCCTAATCGCACTGAAATGCTGCGTTTGGATGATGCCATCAAACTGGATCAGGCTTGTTATGACGCAGGCGGCGGCACGCCAATCCTCGCTCATTACCAGCTCGCTATCGAGCATGCTGAGGGTCCGAAGGTCAGCTATTTTGACCACGCAGCGAACATGGTTCGCGAAAGCGCCGAACTGACAGCTGAGATTATGGATGCCCTCAAGGATGGCAGCATCTCAAAAAAAGAAAAGCGTCGCATCCTGAGTGAGATCCAGGACCTGCAGGAAGATCTGAGCGCGCTCGCCGCTGACTTGGAGGCGGGCAAATGAGTGAAGCTGAGACCTATTGCAGCGATTGCGCCTGGCCGTATGAGTGCGCCGAAAAACGAAACTGTCACCGGCGCGACCGCGGACAAGTTCGCGCGCGTGATTACCGGGGTGAATTGGAGCTGCCGCCGGTTCAGTGCGAGGTTAGGGTTGAGGGTGGTCTTGGCCCACTCGCTGATGAAACTCTACGTGAGATCGCCTCATCGCCTCTCATTTCAAATGAGCGGGGTGAGCTATGAAAACCCCGATCCATATCAAGATGAACGCATATGGCGAGGGTGACGCCCAGCTCTATGAAACGTTGCCTGAAATGGTGACTGCGCTCGTAGGCGCCGACCCTTGGTTGCAAGAGCCTAGGCTAATCCTAGAGCCGGCGTGCGGCCCAGGAGCGATCACCTCGGTGCTCCAAGCCTTCAATCACCGAGTGATCTCGAGTGATCTCAATCAGTATGAGGTGCGGTGGAAGGGTAAGGCTTGCGATGGACTGCAGCGTCCAACCTGGGGGTTAGATTTCTTTGAGTACCGCCCAGGCCGCTTGAAAGACATTGTGGGCAACCGCCCGTTCGCGATTGTGACCAATCCACCGTATGGTACCGGCAAGCGCGGCGACGTGAACCTCGCCGCGCGATTTGTTGAGCATGCGTTGAGGTTAGCCCCGCGCGTTTACATGCTCTTGGAGCTCAATTTCATCAATGGCGGCGAAGGCTGCCCATTGCGCGACCAGCTCATCGATACGCCCCGATTCACCGGCCTGTACCCGTTCCGCGAGCGCTGCAACATGCACCGGGACGGCTTTAAGGGCGGCAAGACTTCTCAGTCTCGGATCCACGCATGGTTTCGATGGGAGCGCGAGCCGGATCCGAAACGCAACACAGGCGCGGTCAAAGAGCTCATCCGTTTGTCAATTCGTAATCCTGGGCCTTGCCCGATGCGAGGTGCGCTATGAACCGGCAATTTCAGTACATGGGAAGCGGCCATCCTTCGGATCCGCGTTGGCACAAAAATTCGACGCCTGGATCCAAATGGTGCGTGACGAGGCGATCACCGGTCATGCAGTTGCTTGCTGCGGGCAAGACTTGGGGGTTCACCATGTCTATGCCGCCGCCCGAGGCTCTGATCGGGCACAAGATCGGATTGCATGTGGGCGTTGGCAACGTCCCTTTGAAACACATTGCTGATTCCGCGCGCTTTGCGATCGCCACGCTGAATGGTCTGGAGTTCGATGATTGGCGCGCAGGTCTCTCGAAATGGGAAACCAACCAACCTGGAGCCTTTGTCGGATCCGCTACGTTGGTTGCGGCGTTTCGTGTTGGAGGGCTGCACCAAGAATGCGTGAGCCCTTACAGGGTCGACAGCCTTGGGCACACCTATCTCGGCGACTGGCAGAGGTTTTACGGCCGTCAAATTCGACCTGTTGGTGAATGGAACCAAAGCCGCTGGTGCTGGGCCTTCGATAAACAAGCGCAAGCTCCTGCGAACGGCGAGAACGCCGCACGGTGCAAAGGCTTCGCTTGGGTTTGGGACGCAACCCGAGGCGTCAAAGTTCGAAATCAAAATGGATTAGTCGCCTAATCGCGACAGGAGGAAAACATGGGTGAGGCAGCCCCTCAAAGTCACAATCCCGTCTTGCGTTTGGTCGCCCCACTAGAGGTGAACAATTTAAAGCCGGCCGATATTTCATTGCAGCCTTCGCCGGAACTGGTCTGGCTGCCGGTTTCTGATCTCAGCATCAATGACGAATATCAGCGTCAGCTGTCAGATCGTTCACTGCGTGCCATCCGCCGTATCGCCGAGAATTGGCATTGGGGGCGGGTCAAGGCGCTAACAGTCGTTCGAACGTCTGACGGTGATCTGGAGATCATTGACGGCCAGCACACGGCGATTGCGGCCGCGACTCATGGCGGGATTCCGAGACTGCCTTGCTTGGTCACCAAAGGATCTACAATTCAAGGCCGTGCTGCCGATTTTGTCGGCATCAATCGCGATCGCGTCCACATGACGACGATGCAAATCTTCTGGGCCGATGTGACCGCAGAAGAGGAGTCGGCGATTGATGTCATTCACGCTGCAGAGAATGCCGGCGTCTCGCTTTTGAAGTACTACCCTAAGCAAGGCGATTTTGAGCCAGGTCAAACTGTTGCCGTGGGCGCGTTGCGGCGTCTCGCTAAGCGCGGCGGCGTCGCTTATGTCGGGCGCGTTTTGCGGATCGGTGTCGCCGCAGAACTCGCGCCGATCACGACCCTTTTCATAAACGCTTGTGCTTTGATGTTGTGGAATGGCTACAACGCCGAAAAAGAACTGACAGATCCAATGATCGTCAATGTTCTGCGAATTCACGGGCTTGCAGATCTTGAAGCGCGCGCGAGGCAGCTGGCGAGCGGCCCAGGCAAATTCACAGTTAAGGAAGCGTTGGCGCTGACCATTGCGAGGTTGGCATGAGCGACCTGTTCGGATCATCAAGCCCGAATGATTATGAGGCTCGCCGTGACACTCTGAAGGACAAGCTGAGCTTCGGCGATGTCGCGACTGCGCTTGGGCTTTCAGGGTCCACACCGCATGGCTGGGATTGCCCGGCATGTTGTGGCGAACAAACCCTTCGTGAGGGGAGCCATAACAAAGGCGGCAAGTGTAAGTCCTGCGATGCCGGCTTCGACATCATTTCACTCATCCAGACAATGGAAAATGTCTCATTTGCGAGCGCGCTCGATCGCCTGGAATCGATCCTAGCTGACCTGGATGAACCACAAGCGGAGCGGCTTTTATGAGCGACAGAACAGTAGAGTTATCCCCCGGCGAAGTCAGCCTTGCTGAACGTATTCGGGGCTTGCGAGCCGATGGATTCACTTGGTCTCAAGTTTCGCGCCAGCTCGCGATCAACATCGATCGAGCAAAGGACTTGGTGCTCACATTGCTCGCAGAAGCCGATCGTAAGCAGGCGCGCCGAGCGAAAGTGATCGCGATCGCAAAGCGGCCGAAACACTGCCGATATCGAGTCCGCCGCGACACCGTTTGGGAGAACCGCTGCGAGAACGGCCTGGGCCCCTGCACATGCCAACAAACACGAGGAAACCCTTGTCATGAGTCAGACTGAATGGGGCTGGTATGTCGGCCACAGTGAAGAGATCTACATAATGGGTGTTTATGCCAGTCGCGAGGAAGCGATCCAGGAGGCCGTGAATGATCGCGGATTTCAGGATGAGGATGAGGACCGCCAGCCTATCCATAGCTTCTACGTGATCGAGGCCACCAAGCCGATCATCAGCCTGGCAGATTACTTCGACGCTAGCGAATGGTTTCTCTGGCTCGAGGAAAATCAGCTCTCCGAAATGACAAGCGAGGATGGGGATCCCATCATTGATCTCACCGGCGAGCAGGAAAAAGCGTTCCAAGAGGCTGTGCGCGCCGCCATGAGAAAATGGCAAGACGAGGCCAAACCCAAATTCAAACCCTGGCGGTTCGCCGATACCAGGAATGAGGAACACATTCAGCTCCGCTGCACCGAAGATGGGGAGCTGATCGATGACCAAGCATAATACCGGCATCGAGTGGACTCATATTCCTGGCTTCAAGGGCGAGACCTGGAACCCGATCGTTGGATGCAGCGTGGTCAGCCCAGGTTGTACCAATTGCTATGCGATGGGCATGGCCAAGCGTCTCGAGAAAATGAAGGTACCCCAATATGTCGGACTGACCGTATCAACAAAAGCCGGGCCAGTTTGGAGCGGCCGCTTGAACCGCGCGCCGGACTCGGTGTGGGCGAAGCCACTTCGGTGGAAGAAACCACGGGCCATCTTCGTCAATTCGATGGGTGATATCTTTCATGAGGATGTTCTTGAGGATTGGTTGTTCGAGATTTTTGCGACCATGGCGCTTTGCCCGCAGCACATTTTCATCATCCTGACCAAAAGAGCGGAGCGGATGATGCAATTTCTTCGTGATCCTCATGATGGGCGGTTGTTGGGAAATTACTCTAAACCGAACACGCATCTCCATGAAATCCATCAAGCTGGCTTTAAAATTCAACGAGCGCGATTTCCTGAGCGTTCCGTTGGTGAGCGTGGTCGAGCCCTGGACGTTGCGTGGCCTTTGCCAAATGTCTGGCTGGGAGTCTCTGTGGAAGACCAGGCGCGTGCAAATGAGCGGATTCCGTATTTGATGCATACGGTGGCGGCGAAGCGCTTTCTAAGCTGTGAGCCACTGCTTGGTCCGGTTAACCTTCGTTCGATCGATGTAAACGGTGATGGTGAAACAGATGCGCTATTCGCTGAGCGCTGGAGCTCACAGATTGAAGCTTGGCGAGACACCGCCGAAGATTGGAAAGACAGTTTCGAAGATTGGTTCGGACGTCACCCCGACGAGGTAAACCCCGACGCGCCGATGTATCGACCAATTGATTGGGTCATAGCGGGCGGAGAATCGGGGAACGACGCGCGCCCGATGCATCCCGATTGGATCCGCGGTCTTCGCGATCAATGCGCAGAAACAGATGCTCCATTTTTCTTCAAGCAGTGGGGCGAATGGATCGAGCATGATCATCACAAGGACGGGCCGACAGTTCGCACATATAGCGAAGACGATCCCGAGGCAGAGCAGCTCATTGCATCTGCGCACCATCCTGGCTTCCTTCATGAGTCGGGGCGCTTTTTCGAAACCTGGGACGATGTCACCACGCCAAGCGCGCGGTTGATGGACCGCGTCGGAAAGCGGGCCGCAGGTCATGTTCTGGATGGTGCTACTCATCAACGCTGGCCGGAGATAGACCATGACAGACAATAGACCGTTAGCGCCTGTTCAGCAGGAGTGGGTGCAGCGTCTGACGATGATGCAGCAATCAGTACTGTTTTCATCAATCCGCGGTCCAGACGGCGTTCCGAAGGGGCATCCCGTCAAACCCATCATTCGGTGGTTTCGGCGTTGCACGCTTCTGTCCGCTTTTGACCGCAAGGCGCTTCATGACCCATTTGAGCCAGGCGGCGGCAGTTTCACCGGGCCGTACAAGCTTGAGCACGCGATGCAGCACTTCGGCTCAGATCCAGGCTTTCAGAAGTTGTTGGATGAAGTCAGCTGGTCTCTCTTACGCCACACGGCGTTTGAAAAGCTGCCCGAGGTTTATCTTCGCCATGTCGATGAGCTGCCCTTCCACTTCATGAACCATTTGCTTCAGTCGTCTCTGATCGTCGCGACTTACCACCCGATCGATTATGCCAGGACCTGGTGGCAATCTTTTTACGACACTGTCGTCAATGATCTCCATCTGCATCCAGAGAGCGCTCAAGAGATGGCTGCGCGCCTTTCTGACGATCCGGAGGCCTGGGCTGCGAGAGAGCGCCCGGGAAAACGATCATGAGACGTGAGCCGATGAATGCCCGGTTTTTCTACGGGCTGCTGATAGGACTCATGGTTGTCCTAATTATAGTGATCGTCGCTGACCCAAATCGCGAGCGTGTTCCGCCTGAACCGCAGCGTCACGAGCCCAGCCGGCTGACGTCATTCGCTGAAGTGTTGAAGCCTCCATAAATCTGCGCCCCGCACCTCGACGCGGGCTGGTCAGGCTTATCGCGTCCACTTTTACGGCAACAAAAAACACGGGGGATTTCCGTGAACAGGAAATCTATATCTGATAAAGCGAACGGCGTTCGGTTTGTACTGGCGGCGACAACGTGCGTTTTAGAGCCAGCCAGACGGGCTGCTACACTCGATGCGCTGGGCATATTTGCCGATGCGCGAACAATGTTTTCAACCTGTTCCATTTCCGCTCTGGCAGCGCTCTCTCGCCAAGGCAGGCGATCGATTGAGCGATCCTTGAGTGACTGGAAAGATCCCGAGCTCCAGGACCTGGTGCTCGATATCGATGGCAAGAGAGGCGGGCCTGGTGAGGCCCGGCTCTTCCGAGTTCATTGGGAGCGATTGAGATTGATCGCTGCGGCGGTGGGCGTTGCGCGGCGATCGGTTGGTGCTGGTGCGTATGAAGCGCTTGATTCAAGGGGGCTATTGGCGCAGCCGGCCACGCTTGAGACCTGCGCGCAAACGCTCGGCACACTGCACGGCAAGTTATTGGCCGAGGGTCAGAAGGGTGCGGCGCGACGCGTTGAGCGACTGCAGGGCAAGCTGAGCGGCGTGTTCGATGGGTGGCCGGATCGGATCATGGATGCCGCTGCTGATCTGGCGATCATGCGGGATTTTCACGCCAATGCGTGGGTCGATCCAGATGTGGACAGTTTGGATAACTACGACAATCTGTCCGCTAACTACGACAATTTGTCATCGCGCGACTATAAGGAAGATTCCCCCCAAGGTAATCAAGATACACGCCTGAGCGCGCGAGGCCCTGTTGATTTCGACAGGATGAAGCTGCACCCGGGCGATGGCGTCGAGATCCTTCCATCAAGTCTCAGCACTATCGCGGCAATTGCCGGCGGATCGGCCAAGCGGAGAGCTGCGATCGCGGAGTCATTGATTGGGTGCCAGGCGGGCACCATCGATGGCTGGCTGGTGATCAGGACAAGTGGCAAAGCACAGTGCGACGATCTCCACGACCAGTGGTTTGGTGACATTCTGTCCGCCGCGCAGGAGCTAAACTATCGCGGCATCTTGATCACCGATCGCGCCGCACAATCCCCAATAAACTCAACGGAGGGACGGCATCATGGCTAACCGGAAAACGCTGTCTATCGATCAGGCAATGCCAGATCATGAGGTCACTATCGAAACGCCTGCTGCCTCGCCCAAACCTAAGCGTCAGCCCAAGTCCAAAGCAGCAAATGACGCGCCTCAGGCGCCTGAGCCATATACCGATCTTTCGACCTTGTGGGAGATGTATTGGGAGGCCGGGCGCAAGGGCTGGGCCGACAAGGAGAAAGACCTCCAACGAATGATCATGGACCGGCAGACGGCCATCAAGATCAAGGATCGAGCTGTCACAGCATTGATGTTGGAGAGTTCGGCGAGGCAATCGAAGCTGCCACCATTCGTGATCATGGTCGGCCGTAGCGAGCAGCTTCGCATCGAGCATTTGCACGCCGGGTTGGCGCTCATGGATTTGTTGGAGGCGACGGGGCCGGCGACACGTACCTGGCTGGCGACTGAAGGCGGTGTGTCCGTGTCGAGCCCGGTTGCCAACCGTGCTGTGCGATCCAAGCGTCGACGTAAGCAGGAACCAATCAAGACGTTCCAGCCCAAGGTCTCGAAAGTTACGAGGGTCGGCGGCGATGGCGGGATGGCTGACATGGCGGATCAGGCGCGCTTCAAGGCGAGGGTCTGGTCTACGTTCGTTGAAACCTGTGAGGCGGTTGGCAAGGATCTGACTGGTAAGAGCAACTATGGCGATGTTTGTGCGGCCGTGATTCGCGGTGATTCGGGTGTCGTTGCGGCTTGTCGAACCCATATTCGGATGCGACTTTCGAGAGCTCAAGATGCGGCTACTTGTGCGATGGTTGCAGGGCTGGACGCCATCATTCCGATGTTTGCAAAGCGCAAGTGATTGCAACCATGACTTGACTTGGGAGTCGAGATTGCATGACAAAGACCACACTCCAAAACTATGGCTGATCACCTAATTCCCTGCAAAATATGTGCTCTCGGGTCCTTCCTGGCGGCAAAACATATACGGGGGCGCGAAGCGCGTTTTTTTTCACCAGTGTTGGTCAGCTGAAACACCTGCAACCATTACGGCGTCGGACGCGGCGCTGTGCAAACTTTAGCCCACGGATCCTCTGACATGTCTGGACCACCCGAGGGCTGGCGCTCAGGAAAAGCGACACGCGCCTATTTTGCCGAGCAAGGCATCGAGGTTCACCTGTCAACGATCACGCGCCAGCGCGCAAAATACCCGAAGCTTTTCGAAAAGCATGGCCGTGTGGTCTACATTGACGCCGTGGCACTGCTGGCGATGTACAAATCCGATTATCGCGCTGCGATGCACGCCGGCGAGCTCGGCGGTGACAAGGTTTCCAGGTTGGACGCAAAGCCTGATGTCCCTGACGCCGTTCGAGCTGCTGCGCCGAAGCCGGAAACTGGCGAGGAAAGTCCGGCTTCGCCGGCAGAAAAGTCGGAAAACGAAGCCGATCGCTTTCGTGAACCGGTTGATCCGACCAAGCGAAAAGCGTGGCACCAGGCGAACAAGCTGGCCCGCGAGGCGGCTGAAGCGGAAGGGTTACTCATTCCGGCTGTCAGTGCGCACGCTGCGATTACATTCGCCATTGCAGAGGCCAAAACTGTTGGTCAGGCTGCGATTGTGCCGGCAGCTGAGCGGATTGCCGCCATGTTCCGAGATGATGCGCGCGCTCTGGAAGTGCGAGCCATCCTGGAAGACGTCTATCGTTCAATGTGGAACACGTTTGCCGCGGCCGCCGGCCGTGAAATGACCAACGCCAATCCGGCTGCCCTAGAGGATTTCCGCAAACTCGAGGTTTTTGCCGATGAGTTGCGCGCAGCCAGAGGGGGGATCGCGTCATCACCGGATGAGCAGGCTCAGGCTGCAGTCGGCTGATGACCCCCGATATTATCCAGGCTTCGTTCAAGGGCCTGGCCAGCCCATTGCTGGTGGTTGCCGGTGCGATCAACGAAGCTGCACCAGTCGCTGAGCCGCTGCGCGTTTCCGAGTGGGCCGCAAAGTATCGCGAAGTTGCGCCAGAATCCGGGTCACCGAAGCCTGGGAAATGGTCGAACGATGTGTTGCCCTACATGGTGGTGCCGATGGATCGCATGGGCCCCGAAGATCCGGTTCAAAGGGTCACGCTGAAGGGGTCAGCGCAAAGCGGAAAATCCGAAGGCGGATTGAACGCAGCCATGTCGCGGATCGATCAAAGCCCTTGCGGTATGCTGATCTTGTTGCCGTCGACCGACGAGGCTCGAAAGTACAATAAGGTCAAATTTGACTCTACGGTTCAAGCGTCTGAGCAGATCAAGCGCAAAGTCGCAACGCAGACGACACGTAGCGAGGCAAAATCGACGTCGAGTTTTAAGCGCTTTCCGGGCGGGTTCGCGATCATCGACTCTGCCGGCACCTCGAAGCCGCTCCAGATGGTAACCGCGGCTTTCGTGATCACCGAGGAAGCCACTGAGTACGAAGATGACGTCGACAATCGCGGGCATGCGATTGATCAGGCGACAAAACGTGGAACGATGGCCGGCGCTGCGTTCAAGCTGGTCATTCCGTCGACACCTGGACGAAAGCCGGTTGAAGGCGAAGCGGGTGGCTGCCGCGTCACGATGGAATATGAGAGCGGCGACCAGTGTCAGTACGTGGTTCCCTGCCCTCATTGCGGCGACTTCAGTGCACTTCGATTTGAGAATATGGCGGGGCCCACACCGAAGGATCCTGATCAAACAGTTGGGTTCTTTTGCAAGGCCTCCAGCACCGAACAACCAAACCAGGGCTGCGGAGCGCTCGCCGAGAACTATCAGCGCCATGAAATGATCGCGAACGGCCGTTGGGTTCCGTACTTTCCGAGTGATCGGGATGATAACCCGCAACCGCCCGAGATCATTCCGGCCGAAGAAATTGACGATTATGCGTTCGCGCTAGACGGCCGACGCTGGATCAGTCCCCGCGACACGGAGGGACGGTCTGCCAGTTTCCACATATGGCAGGCTATGAACCCTCAGATTGGATGGGAGGTGATCTGGCGTGAATGGCAGGATGTCTGCTCGGGCAAGTTGGACGCGAAGGTGTTTTGGCAACAGACCCTTGGACGCGCCTATGAGGGGTTGGTTGATCGCCCCGACATCCAGGCATTGGTTGAGGCCGGCGGGAAGGTGTCCGCCCAGCCCGGTGAAGTGCCAGTTTTTTGCGCCGTCCTTACGATGGCAGTCGACGTCCAGGTGAACCGCCTAGAATGGGCGGTATACGCTTGGGGGCGCGGGGGAGTCGGGTTCAGGGTGTCGCGAGGCATCCTGCCCGGCGACCCTACCAAGCTGCAGGTTTGGAAAGATCTCGACGCCCAGCGCAAACAAACCTGGTCGGGCCCCGCATTCAAAGCGGCGGCTCCCGTGCGTTGCTTCGTGGATTCCGGCAACTGGACGCAAGAGGTTTATCGCTACTGCCGTGGCCGAGCGGCTGAAGGTGTGTTTGCGATATTTGGTGCCAAAGGCCCGAAATCGCACGAAGCGCCGGCGGTCACGCAATCCAGCATTCGCAAGGTCAAATTTGCGAATAAGACCGTGTCGAAAATCGTGCCGCTTCAGATTGGCGGGCATAGCCTGAAGGGCCGCTTCTACGGAGGCCTGATCGACGGCACAACGGCCGAAAAGGGTAAGCCACTTCCGGCGAGGGCGATATTGTTCCCTTCCGATTTGGATGAGGATGAAGCCAAGCAGCTGACCGCCGAAAAACTCAGTTTCGACGATGCCAAAAAGCCGTGGGGTCAGTGGGTCAAAATCAGCGGGCAAGCGAACGAGGCGCTGGATCTCGGTGTGTACAATTTGGCCGCGGCGATATCGATGCAGATCGATACGTGGGACGATGAGCGATGGCGCACCAAGTATGAGGAAGTCTTGCCAGATGAGGATCCAACCCTCGCTGATGCCGGCGGATTGGAAGCGCTTTGGAGTGAGGTGGCGACGCCGGCAGAACCTGAGCCAGAGGCGAGGCCGGTTGGGTTGACCGAGGAAGAAAAAGAACAACTGGCCGCGATGGGGCGGCGCGCGAGAGGTGAAGAGTAATGGCGAGAACTTGTTCCGAGATCCAGGCAGATATCGATGCGATCGATGCGCGGCTGAAAGCAATTGCCTTGGGGCAAAATATCGAAGAAAGCCAGTACTCCGGGCACCGGGTGAAGTTTTCCGCCGCCAATCCAAATGAGCTGCGTCGTCAACGAGCCGAACTCGAAGATGAAGCTTGCGCGGCCGGCTGCACTTTGACCCGGGCACGGGGTGGAAGCGCTATTCGCCCTGTTCTATGATCCGAACGCCGTTCGGTTTTCGAGACGGCGTATTACTGCAGAATGCAATTCGTCAGTGCGCTTACTCTACTACGCGCTGACCGCGGGCCGATCCGTACATGCAGGCGGATCGGCCCCATCATTTCACGAAGATAACCGAGAGGCGCTGACCTGGCTAAGCGCCGTTACACATGAGGTTGTCGAGAATGGGGTCCGCGGCCTGGGTAAGCGGACCCCGCATCATTTCACAAAATTGATCCCGCTATAGGCCTGATAAACTGAAAAGCAGGGATCGGTGAGGGCGTTGCTCCCTTCGTACGCGGGTCTCCATTCCCGTTCGCGAGCAAGACTACTCAACAGCTTGTCCTCGCGAGGGGTCAACGCCTTTCCGCATTATCGCCTCCACCTACCTCCGGAGGCCGTCTTAGCCCCGGCGCCTACCAGGTTCCGGGGCCCTTTTCCCAATGAGGTTTCTATGTCCAACGCTCGTCAAATGGCGCTCACACGTGTGCGCCGTCGAAAGTCTGGCGTCACGCCTGCCCTACAACGGAATGCCTCATCTTCTGAGGCCGCATCTCGAGGTGGATCGAGTTTCATGGGTTGGGCTCCCAGCTTGTCGCCAGCCGACATGGAGCACCGAACTTTCGGCCGAGACCAAGCTGTTGCGCGAGCGCGCGATCTTGCGCGCAATGAGCCGCTGGCGATCGCGGGTATCAATCGCAAGGTTGATATGGCGATGGGGCAGCGCGGCTTACGCTTTTCATCACTTCCCGATGGTGAGGCGTTGGGATTGGATCCTGAAGAAACCACTTTACTGGCGGAGGCAATTGAACGCTGTTTTCGTGAATGGTCGGAAGACACGTTGTGGCGCTGCGATTGGGAGAAAGACGAAAATTGGGGTGGTCTTTGTGCGTTAATGGCGCGCCACTATTTCCTCGAGAGCGAGGCGATCGCTGTATTGCGTTGGGATGATGAGCCGGATTACGGTTTTGCTTATCGAACCAGCGTTCACGTGATTGACCCTGATCGCATTCGAAATCCTGAGGGTGCGCCAGATACTGTAAATCTTCGCGCCGGCGTGGAACGAGATGGCCGCTCCATTGTGGCCTACCATATTCGGAACGAGCACCCGAACGAATGGTCATTTGGAAGTCCATTGAGCACCTATACTTGGACACGGGTGCCCCGAATGTCCAACTATGGTCGACCGATCGTGCTGCACCTTCGGCGCAAAGAGCGAGCCGGAGAGGTGCGAGGTTGGGGCAGCATGATGTCGACGCTGCGCAAGTTCAAAGATCTGTCCCGTTACACAGACGCTGAGATCCAGTCTGCCGTTGTCCGTGCGGTGATGGCCATGGTGATTTATTCCGATCGTTCGACATCAGGGATCGAAGATGCTCTGAGCGTGCAGGATATCCAGAATTTTTCTGACGCCTCTGACGCCTACTATGGCACGCAAGGCCCGAAACTCGCGGATGGCACGCGGATCCAAAAGCTGTTTCCGACTGAGAAAGTCGAAATGCTCACGTCAAATGCTGAGGGCGGCGACTTCGAAGCGTTCTCGCGCACCTTTACTCGCCATGTCGCAAGTGCTCTGGATCTATCTTACGAGCAGCTATCGATGGATTGGTCTCAAACCAATTACTCAAGCGCTCGCGCCGCATTGCTCGAAGTTTGGCGCAGCGTTGAAAGCTTCGTGGAGTTGTTCACCGCTAAGATTGCCCGCCCTATTTTGTTGGCGCTTGTCGATGATGCGCTTGAATCCGGCAAGATTGAGGTTCCGGAGCATGTGCCAGATATCTTCGAGAACCCGCGCGCCTGGCTGCACGGGATCTGGCTGGGCCCGGGCCGCGGTTGGGTTGATCCGGTGAAAGAGCCCATGGGTGCCGGCATAGAGATGGAAATCGGCACCGCCTCGCACCAAGACATTGCTGCTCGTCAAGGTCGCGATTGGCAGGAGATCGGCCTCCAGCGCGCCCGAGAAAAGCGGTTCTACAAAAAGCATGACATTGATCCGCCGAAGCAGGTTGCTGAGCTCGCGGCGATGTCCGGCGCGGTGTCATCCGACGCAGGTTCAAAAGGAAATCAGGCATGAGTTTTTCCGCACTCCACGATCGGCTCACCAAAAATCTCGGCCGTCCACTGTTGATGAGTGTCAGTGGCGCGGAACGCATCGCGCAACTAATCCTTGGTGCCGAACCGTCCGCGCTCGATCGCCCAGCTCGTTTTGAGGCTTGGAAACGCGCTCGGTCACAGCAGTTGAGCGAGGAAGAGATTGCCGAAATGGCAACTATGCCACCAGGTGGGATGGCGTATGCGCCGATGTGGTTGGGCGAACCTGATGACGAGCTGGAATGGGGTGTCTCGCTGAAAGATGGCATCGCGACACTTTGCGTCAACACCGCTATCGATGCTGAAGGCGAGTATTGGTGCGGCGCGTGGTATCACGGTTATGACACCATCTCGGCCGCAATCCAGCAATCTCTGGATGACCCTCGCGTCGAGGGCATTTTCATTCACATGGATAGCCCGGGCGGTGTCGTGCACGATGGAATTTTCCAGCTCACCGAGCTTATCCGCAACAATCGCGCCGCGGCGGGCGGCAAGCCAATTCACGTACACGCCGAACTGATGGCGAGCGCTGCTTATTGGATCGGAAGCCAGTGCGATCGCGTCACAGCATCTCGCACTGGGATGGTCGGATCGATTGGTGCGGTCATGCTGCACAATGACATGAGCGGCGCTTTGGACAAGGCGGGTATCAAAGTCACGCCGGTCCAAGGTGGTCAGCGGAAAACCGAGTTCGCGAATTTCAAGCCGCTGGATGATGAGGCCAAAGAGAACCTTCAGGCGATGATAGATCAGGCCTACTCTGACTTTGTCACCGAAGTCACCGCTGGCCGGCCATCGCTGAGCGAAGGTGAGCTCTACGCCACTGAGGCCCGCCTATACGACGCCTACAATGACAAAGACGATCATTCAGCTCTCGCCCACGGCTTAATCGATGCCATCGAAAGCGAGGCGCAGGCCTACCAGGCGCTGCTTGACGCGATTTCCCCTCATACCCCGGCGGCGGGGTCAACGCCGACCAACGCCACGCAATCCAGCGTGCACAAAACGGAGACTGACATGTCAGCAATCATGAAAGCCCTTGCCGCCCTTTCGGGTGATGGCAAGGCACAAGACCGCATCGCTGCCGCGATTGCATGTCTGCCAAAAGGAAGCACCGCTCGCGGAATTCTGCTTGGTGATGGCCCAATGAAGGCTCGTATCCAGCGGGCAAAAACGGCTCTTGCGGCCGAAGCGGATCCTGAAGATGCCGAGGGTGACGATCCGGAACCTGGCGCAGAAGGCGACGAGCCGGAAAACAACGCTGAAGGTGAAGGCGACGACGAGGCCGAAGGCGAAGAGCCTGAGGAAGAGGCTGAAGGCGACGATGAGGCTGAAGGCGAAGAGCCTGAGGAAGAGGCTGAAGGCGACGACGAGGAAGCCGAAGAGGATGAGGCTGAGAAAGCCAAAGCCATTCTGGCGCTTGATGAAGCCGCGGGCCGTCGCGCTCTGGCTCAAGAACTCGCCTTCACGAAAGGCATCACCGTTGAGCAGGCGAAAACGCTGCTCAGCAAGGCCCCGAAAGCTAAGTCGCGGGCAACACCACAAGATCCGGATATCGCCCCGAATGGTGGCGGATCCGATAAGGGCTCTGCGAAGAGTCTTGCCGCTGAGGTCCTGGCCTCTGGCGCGGCGGCTAACGTCATCTAGGCGCTGGTCATTCGTTGCGCGTTTTTCGCGCGTTTTCCTTGCTCATTAATTTAGGGAGTTAACCCATGACACGAGCATCAATCCAAGCTGCCGCGGCATTCGATCCAAACGGAATTGTCGCTGGTGGCTATGACTTCCACGCCGAAAAGGAAACTCTCCTGACCGGCACAAACTATGAGGCGGGCACCCTGCTTGGGAAAATCACCGCTTCCGGGAAATACACCACTTCGCTCACTGCCTCGAATGACGGCAGCGAAGTCCCGGTTGCGGTTTTGCTTGAGCCTGTTGACGCTTCAGGCGGCGACGCAGACGGCATTATCTTGAAGGCGGGCGGCGTCGTTCAAGACAAGATCATCTACGGTACTGGCCATACGGCGGACAATACCAAGGACGATCTGATGGCACGCGGCATCTTCGTGCTCGCACCATCGGGCTAATCAGCCCACTCATCCGGGGATTTCCCAAGTTTTGAAGGGCCCGCTGCGGCCCTTTTTTCGTTCCATTTTTTCAATTCAGATTGGAGCCCGTTATGGCGGACATCTATTCAACTGAGACCCTTGCACGGGTCATCGAGGGCTTGCACCGTCCTCAAACATCGCTGCTCGCGATTTTCTTTCCGAGCATCATCACCTTTGACACTGAGAAAGTCGTGTTCGACTTCGCCGACAGTGATCGCATGGCACTTCCATACGTCTCACCACTGCGTCAGGGTCGCGTGTTTAAGGAGCTTGGCTACCAGGCGAAGGAATTCGCGCCGGCCTATCTCAAGCCAAAAACCACTCTGGATCCGGTCACGGCTCTGCGCCGCGCGATGGGTGAGCAGATTGGTGGTGGTCAGCTGAGCCCTGAGCAGCGCCGACAGGCTGCTTTGGCGCGCACGCTGCGTCGTCACGTCGATGGCATTGCCTATCGCAAAGAACAGATGGCTGGTGAGGTTCTGATGACCGGTGGTCTGACGATTACTGGCGAGGATTATCCGACATCTGTCATCGACTTCGGTCGTTCCGCCGGCGCTTCTGAAACACTGACCGGCGCTCTGCGTTGGGGTGAATCTGGCGTCAGCCCATTGGCGGATATCGAAGACTGGATGGAGGCCTATCTCGAAGACAACGGCACGCCAGTTACCGATATCGTCTTCACCGTTGATGCGTTTAAGTATCTGCGTCAGGATCAGGAATTCCTGAACGTTCTCGATACCAATTATCGTGGAAACATGACGCAAGCAGAGCTTGTCGCTGCGGTGCAGGAAGGCGCAGTTGAGGTCGGTCGTCTCGGCGCTGGCGGTCCAACGCTTCACGTCTATTCTGGATGGTACAAAGACCCTGAAGACAACACTCAGAAGCGTGTTCTCGCAGAGAACTCTGTTGTCCTGGGCAGCCGTGTTGAAGCTGCGCAGGGAAGCCAGCTCCACGGTGCGATCATCGATGATGATATCGCCGCTGAGCTCGGTGCTTCAGCTGATCAGCCTCTGGTCGGGGAGTTTATCTCCAAGTCTTGGACTGAGCGAGATCCAGGCCGCCGCCTGGTCATGACGCAATCAGCGCCGCTGGTCGTGCCCGGCAATCCAAACTGCCAGTGGTACCGCAAGGTCCGTTAGGGCCTCCGCGAGCAGTCAAAGTGCAGCGGTCCAGAATTCTGGGCCGCTGTTCTGATGGCCGCTCGGCCACCCCCAATCCCATTTTACAGGAGGCCCTGATGGCCAAGAAAATCGTTGTAACTCGCGGCACGGTGACCGTGCTGAAAAAGACCGGCAAAGGCGAGAGTGCCAAAACTGAAAAAGTCACGCTTGGTCCAGGCGATCCGGTCGGCTCTTTGATTTCCAAGAAAGAAAAAGACGCAATGATCGAAGACGGCACGTTGGGCTATGCAGAAGATCTCGCGGGCGCTGTGGTGGATACGGGCGACCTCGCAGCCGAGCTCGCTCGCGAAACGCAGCGCGCCGATGATGCGACCAAAGCAGCCGCGGAGGCAATCGAGGCCAAAAAGACGGCGGAAAGCCTGGCTGCGAAAGCTGATGAGGCTCGCAAGTCTGCGGAAGAGAGCTACCAAAAGGCGACGGCTGAGATCGAACAACTCAAGAAAGATCTTGCTGCCGCTGAAGCCAAGTCCAAGACGGCCGCGTCAAAATAGGGTCTAGCCCATGAACGCCTTTGCTAAGCAAGTTCTTGATGGCGTCTACGCGTCTGTCATCGCGGATCCCGCGCGCGTTGTGCCGTCCGATGGTGGCAGCTCCATCCAGGTCAGGGTTTTCCAGCTCGAGGGCGATCGAACGCTCGGTGTCGGACTGCAGTCGCAGCCCGTGCTCAACGTTACGACGATCGAGGTGCGAAAGTCAGAATGGTCAGATCCGGAGCGCGAAGACGTCATCGAGATCTTGTCTGAGGTTGATGGTTCCGTGGTTAAAGAGCTCGTGGTGGTCGATGAGCCTATGTCGCTCGATGACAAGCGACTGACCTGGTCGTTGAATTGCCGGGAAAGCTGACACGAAATGCAGATGCGTCTCGACACGTCAGACTTTCAACTGGCGGTAACTGGACAACTTTCTAAATGGCGTTCCGGTGTCAGCGAGTCTGTGGTGCGCGCCAATCGAGGCGTGCTTGAGTCGACCGGCCAGTTTGCAAAGAGAACGTTGCGAGCAGATCTTCGACAGGCTGGATTAAGCGCGCTCGAGAAAACCTGGCAAACCGAGATCTATCCGCGACGGGGTCTCGCGTGGGAGCCCGCACTGCGGATCTTTTCCAAGGCGGAAGTGATTGTCAGCGCCTTCGATGAAGGGCCGACGATCACGCCCATTGGTGATGGAATGCTTGCGATACCCATTCCTGGCGGGTTTGCCGAAGATTTTCCAAACCCCAAGGGGCCAGATGACAAAGTCGATTATGCTCGGCGGAAATTTGGCGATCGCCTGTTTGTCATTCCGGCCAATGGTAATCGGCCAGCCATCTTGGCGGCGGAGATGGTGGGCGTTTCCAAGGGTGGGCGCCTAGGACCTCGGAAGAAAACAAAAACCGGAAAATTCACGAAGGGAACGCAAACTGCGATGCTGTTCTTCCTGGTGCCACAAGTCCGGCTACCGAAGCTGTTGGATATCCAGCGAGATTTTCGGCGCATCGAACAGTACCTGATTGAGCAATATCCACGCGAGCTCGCTCGAGAGCTTCGTGAAGCGGGGATTTCCTAACATGGCTACCGATATCGAGTCCGCATTTCGCGCGCTCAAACAGATCCTGACATTGGCGGCTGCGAATTCGGATGCGTTGCCGGACAAAGTGGAGCGAAACGCAAGTTTGCGCGACATGTTCGGCCAGATTACCGGCTCCAGCAAAGCGTATCTCAACATTATTGATGATGACGCGATCTTGTATGACACGATCATCGGTCCAGCCGGCGAATATCAGGACGAATTCGGCCAGCGGGCCGTCATCGAGTTCATTGTAGCGGAAACCAAGTCAGACGTTCGTGACGCCGTGCATGCACAAGGACTGGCGGCCATCGCAGGCGCGCTAAGGTCGGCCAAATCGCATCCGATGTTCAATTCTCTTGAGGTTTTGGCTCCGGAGCGTGCCAATTTGGCCGCGGGCCCCCTTCCTGGCATTAAGGCGGCACGGATCACGATTGAATTCTTGATTACGGCCCCGGATATGCTCGGCAATATCCTGGCTGATCGCGTAACAGCCACGATCGAGCCTATCACTATGTCGAGTGAGCTGGAGATCAATCGGGGTGGAACGCTGGTGGGCGCTATTGATCCGATCATTGCGGCGTCTCAGCTGCTTGCGTTGATTGATGCCCAGCTGGCTGCCGGGATTGAGCCCATTCTGAGTGGCGGTTCGGCGGCGGTTCGATTGAGTGCGTCTTCTGCGACCGGCGTCGCCGACATCTTGGGTACTGGCGATGGTGACTTAATCGTTGGCATAACCGGTGCTGGCCTTGTCGATAACATTTTGGGCACTGGAGACGCCAGTGTGCCCCAACCTGGAGGCAGCGGATTCTTTTCGCTCGATCCGATACTTGGTGCCGGAGACGCCGCCGTTGAGATTAGTGGCGCGATGGGTGGCGTCATAGATGCGATCGTCGGGTCCGGTGCAGTGTTCACCAATCCTGGCGCAAACGTTAGCGCCTGGATCGATCCGGTTGTCGCGAGTGGGGAAACTGCGCTTCTGATCTCAGCGCAAAGCGGTGGATCGTTAGATGACATCGTGGGCTCAGGTGCTGTTGCGGCCTTGGTCCAGGCGAACGGCGGCGGAGATGTTCAGGCAATCCTATCATCTGGACAAGCAGGTCAGCCCCAATTGGTTCTAGATGGTGGTGGAACTGTGGATCCGATCGTCGCGTCGAGCGCTGCGCAATTGTTGGTATCGCTGCAATCAGCCCCTCAAATCGCCCCTATCCTTGGAACCGGAGATGCTGAGCTCCTGGTGGCTGGATCGGTAGGCGGACAAATCGATCCTATCGTGTCATCGATAACAGGCTCCCTTTCCGTTGCCGCGAATGCGGGGGCTTTGTTGGATCCGATTGTCAGCGTTTCAGTGGCCAGTGTTGCTCTTCAGGCAGCTAGTTCTGGGCAGGTCGATTCAATCCTCGGCTCCGGTGATGCTTCAAGTGCGATCACGGTCGATAGCGGCGCGGTGGTGGAGCCGATTATCTCCGCTGGAGATACTGCCGTTCAGATCGTTGCGGCAAGCGGCGGCGTCCTTGATGCCATTCTTGGTTCTGGAGACGCTGCAGCGCTTGTCCAGGCTAGTTCAGCTGGTGTCATAGGCTCAATCTTAGGTGCAGGCGACGCGGCTGTCGCCGGCGCTTCCAATGAGCCTGAGACGGACGCCTTCATTGCTCGCATGAACACCGCGCCGACCACTGGCGTGGAAAACGCGCTCAATTCGTTAATCGCCCAACTGAAAACGGATGGCATTTGGGCAAAGCTAGACGCCCTGTTTTTGATGGGTCTGCCGGGCGCAGCAGATGGTCTGCTCAACGTGGTTCAAAACGCCTACAACCTGACTGGCTCGGCTGGCGTCGATCACGTCCCGAACATCGGTTATCGCGCAAACACCACGAGCTCGGCTGCGATGACGGGGTCTTCAGTGGCCGCGGGCGCAAATTGGACCGACGACAGTGCGCACTGGGGGGTCAAGGTCAAACATGACGACTCCGGCAATCAGTCGATTTTCTACGAAACGTCGGACAGCGCGTTCTTTGACCTGTTCATTCAGAGCGATGGCACGTTCTTCTACGCAATCGGTGGAACATTTAATCAATCGTCGACCTCGCTCAGCAACACGGCGCAGGAACACATCGTGTTGTCGGCGGATCGAAGCGGGCCATCGGTTGGCACCATTTATCTGAACGGTGCTGCCGACGCCGGATCTCCGGCGCTGACGCCGTCCGACATGGGGCACACGTCTACCCCACTGATTTTAGAAACCGACACGGCTCAACCCGAAATGAGTGTTCTTCATTGGGGTGGTTATCTCACAGCAACTGAGGTCGCGAACCTCGACACCGCTTTGGATGCTTGGTTCGCATCCGCACAGGCCGGGTTCCCGTAAACCGCGGCCGATCCGTGCGCCTACCGCGCGGGCTTTTCACAAAATCTGACCGCTTCAACGCGGCCTGATCGCAGGCCCGGCGCACCGGGTCATTTTGTCAAAATCATCGAAAAGGAGGCCAGAATGGCCCTCAAATTCTCAGTCGCGATGCGAAATGCGTTGTTGTCGGCTATTACGGCCCGTATCGGCGCATCGGCACAGCTCAAAATGTTCGAAGGTGCTGCACCCGCGAACATCACCGATCCAGATTCCGGGACGGTCATTGCCGTAGTGGAAATTCCAGATACGCCTTTCAATGCCCCGGTCAACGGCGTGATGGCAAAGGCTGGCACCTGGGAAGATCCAGCCGCGGACAACGCTGGAACGCTCGGTCACTTCCGCGTTTACGAGGACGCTGGCACAACCGTGTTGATGCAGGGCACCATCACGGCGCAGAGCGGCGGCGGCGACATGGAAGTCGACAATACCGTGGTTGCTGCCGGTCAAACAATCACGATCAACACGCTGTCTCTGACCGCTCAGAACACGTAATCGCCATGCCGGCAAAAAAGAAGCCTAAGGGGGAGGCTAGACCCCAAGAGCTCGTGTTCCTGCGACTTAAGATGCCAATCAACGGCATCATCGCTGGGCGCGTCGTTACCGCCAGTGCTGCGAAGTCAAAGCAGCTGAAGGACGATGATCAGGCTGAGGATGCAACTCAGCGAATGATCGGCCTGGCTGGCGGCAACATTCCTCACATTCACGACTAAGGAGTAGCCTATGTCCTCTCGCAAGGGTCGCCTTTCACCGCTTACCGCGGCGATCGCGACAAACATTGAAACACTGCCCGTCGCGAACCCGCATCAGCTCTGCTACTACAGCGAGGGGTTTGATTCACAGGATGGGTTCGTCAACGATCAGGTCATCTGCCACGGGGCAGCGAATGGCCGTGATAAGACTGACCCATCCCCGGCTCTGCGCCAATCCTCTGGCACGCTCAATGTGCCGATGGATGTCGCGCAGCTCTCGTATTTTCTGCCGATGCTTTGCGGTCCAGCCGCCACAGAAGTGGAAGATAACGGCGTCACGCCGAGTAAATGGACGCGGACCTTCGTGTCAGGATTGGACACTCAGATTATTTCTGCGTTTTCAATCCCTGTTGTGGATGACCGCTTCAAGCTCGTTCACCCTTCCATGCTCAATTCGCTGAGTTTTAATGTCGGAAAACAAGACGGATTCCGAACCATGGATCTTGGGTTCTTGACCTCGGATGTAACCTTGGAAAGTTCTGAGCCAACATTTGCTGGAGCCGCGAGTCCGCGGTCTTACACGCACAAGAAAGTAGCGGGGAATATCGGAACGATGTCGATTGGCGGTACAGTCGTCGCTGATCTGATTGATGGCACATTCAATTTCTCAAACGGTGGCGAGCTGATCAATCTCGCAGATGGGACAAATCGTGCGCTCGGTCTTGAGACCGGGGATACACAGATCCGTTCCGACATCACTGTGCGGTTGAAGAATGGCGTCGGCGCTAATGACATCTTGGATAATTTCCGAGGTGCTGAAGGCGCAGCGTTTGCGGCAAAGTTCAGTTTCCCGATTGATGCGAATGCATCGCTCGAAATTGATATGCCGTTCTGTAAAGGTGAGCGGCGTTCGCCGGTGATCCAGGGTGCCGAGCGTCAGACGTTCTCTGCGCCTTTTGAGGCGTTCCAGGACGGGGGCAACCCGGCAGCCACCTTCACGCTCATCAATCAGGAAGCCTAGTGGCGCGAGCGAGGAAAGCCCCAAGATAGGGGCTGCCTCGCTCCGCATAGGAGGTAGACATGCTTCAAATTGGAAAACGCCAGGATTCGACCTGGCACAATCTCGATTCATTCACTGGAGAAATGCCACCCGAGGGGGTGGCTTGCGTTGCGTTCAAGATGCGGCAAGCAACTGGGCTGGACGAGTCAATCGCGGAAACCAATGCGCGAGCCAACATCGCACGGATGGCTGAAGGTGCAGTAGATGCCGTCGACTATGGTCTGGATGCCGTCGAGTGGGCGCAGGCCATTGTTGATGGTGCTGCGCCGTTGCTCGCCGGTGTGGGTTATCAGGTTTACACCGTCGAGCTGGCAATGCTCTGCGCGTCTGAGATGCGGGGCGTCGAAGACGAGAACGGCGAACCGGCTGAATGGACGAAACGAAATGTCGCCCTAGTGCTTCAGTCGCGTCGCCCATCCGCCGAAGCATTTCAGGGGTTGCAGCGCTTGGGCACCACATATGCCGACACGTTTGCGAGCCTGGCATTGAAAACGGTGCGCGGAGCGCGTGCTGAGGGAAAGCCCTAAGCCGTCGCGCCGAATGGCAATGGGGTGACGGCCTAGTAGAATGCCGAGGTTGCCGAGAGGCCGGGGATCCATGTGCTGAAGGGTTGCCGCGCGAAAATGGATTTGTATGCCCGATGCGCGCAAATGCGCCGACGACGCGCGAGGGTGCCCTAGCCTGGGCGCTGGCCAATCAGCCGGATTTTTGGAGCCAGACTGCGATCGCTGGCATTTCGCAGTCCATGCTCGTGACGCAGGGATTGCGTATTGATGCGGCGTTGAGTTTCGCACTCTCGCAGCATCCAGACATCAACCAGCTTTATCTGATCATCTGCTTGCAGGCCATCGAGGTGTCCAGATTGGAAGTCGAGGCGCGGATGCGCGCCAATAAGTCGTAGGAGGTTTGAGTGCCGAACCGAAACCAGGAAGTCAGCCTTCGGCTGAGCGTCAAGGAAAAGGAAGTCATTCAGCGCGCGCTGCGGGAAATCGGCGAAGATGGTGAGCGTATGGCCAATGCTATCGATCGCTCAACTAAGAAAGCCAATCGTGGACTTCAGGCCATGGATCGGGCCGTCGATTCTGCAAAAGACGGTGTTGACGATCTTGCTGACCGCACGGGACCGCTTGGCGGTGTATTGAAGGCGCTTGGCCCGGCCGGGCTTGCAGCGGGCGCAGCGCTCGGCGGATTGGTGGTGGCGCTTGGCGCAGCGGTGCGGGTGGGCAAAGAGGCGGTGAGCACTTTCGCCGAGATCGGCAAGCAGGCCGATATCATTGGCGTAACTGTTGAGACCTTTCAGGCGCTGCGTGCCGAGTCTGATGCCCAGGGCATTTCGTTCTCAATTCTCGAAACCGGAATGAAGGCGCTCGAGGAACGCCAATCTCAGATCATTCAGGGCCAGGGCGAGTTGTTCACCCGACTGAAGGACACAAACCCGGAGTTGCTAAAACAGCTCGAGGCTTTGGATAGCAACGAAGATCGTTTGCGAGCGGTGGCCACGGCTCTGGCAAACGCGGAAACCCAAACTGATCGCAACCGTATTGCGTATGCTGCATTTGGTGAGGCTGGCGTTCAGGTGTCGAAAGTGTTGCTCGCCACAAATGGCGACATCGATGCGTTGACAACGAAAGGTCGCGAACTTGGTCTGGTGATGGACCAAGAACTCATTCGACGCAGCCAAGAGCTCCAGGTCGAAATGGACATTGCCAGCCAGGTAATGGACCTCCAGTTAAAGCAGGCTTTTGTTGATTTTGCGCCGATCGCTCTCGATACCGTTCGTTTCCTGGCCGACATCGCTGGCGGGCTGGCCGAAATCTCCAATCGCATGCGCGAAGTCGAAGATCGCTCATCCCGTTTCAATTTAGGCCGTTTAGAAGACCTTCAGCAACGCTTGACTGAAGGCGGGTTCCCGCAATCGAGCTTTATTGGTGCCGGGGTTAATGGTGAACCAATCTCTGAGGCAGATCTGCCGCAGCGCTTCAACCATATTTCCAGAAGCGAGATGCGCCGGCTCATTCAAGAGTTCAATGATATTGCCGCAATTGAAACACAGCGCGCCGCGGCCGCGTTTATTCAACAAACTCGGCGCGAGTTGGCTGGTCTTTCGTCGGAACAACTTGGTACCGAACTCGAGTCGACTCGTGAGGCGATCTCTGAGCGCGCTAACAACACCGCCAATTTCGGCATTCGCGGGCTCAACCAGTCTGAGCAACGCGATTTAGAGCGGCGCGCAGACGTGATTGAGAGCTTGATAGCGGAGGCCAAAGCGCGTGAGGCCGGCGCAAAAGCCACGCGCGAGCAGTTAGCGGCCGAACAGCGTTTGAAGGATGAAACGGCTGAGGTAGAGCGTCAGCGACGCGAGCGCCTGACATTGATGCGTCAGGCGGCCACTCTTTTGAACGAGCTCGGCGATGCGACACTTGCCCTGCAAATCAAAGAACAAGAACTGGCGAAACTGCGAGATGCTGAGTTGATCACGCAAGAGCAGTACGATCAGGCGCTGGCTAAGTATCGCGATCGTGTGACCGGCGTCACAGAGGCTACCGATCGCTGGCAGAAAGTCATCAAAGGCGCAGAGACAGAAGTCGAAACTATCCAGGCGGCCATCTCTGATCTCAATGAAGATCTTGCAAGCGGCGCGCTAGGCGACAGCACTGAGGCAACTGAGCTTTATACACAAGCGCTCGAGGCTTTGAGCGTCGCATTAGGCAAAGCCAAGGATGCCGAAGCTGAAGCAACCCCTGAGTTTAAGGAGGCCGCGGAAATCCGGGAACGTCTCTCGCAGGCGCGAAAGGCCTCCATGTCGGAACAGCAGCTCATCGAGGCTGAACAAAGCCGTCTGGATGCTCTTGTCGCGGCCGGCAATCTGACGCGCAGCGAAGCGACGGAATATCTGCGGCTGTACACGCAAGAGCTCCGCAATGCTCGGGGTCAGGTATCTTTGCTCGAGCGCGCTGAAGGCCTGCTCGATGGTGTCATGAATGGTCGCATCCAAACGGTGCAGGATCTTGGCAAGGCGATCGCTGGATTGGTCGTGGACATGATCAGGCAGGCCGCGATCGCACAGGCGCAAGTCGGAAATGGTCAGGGCTTTGGCGGATTCCTGCAAGGGATTGTGGGAAGCGTTTTGGGTGGGTTCAGTGGTGGCGGCAGTGCGGTCAACCCATCGGGCGTGCCTCCCATCGTTCCGCAATCGCACAGTGGCAGTGTGGTTGGGTCTGGCTTCCCCGGCGTTCGCAGGTCTGGTCAGCGTCTGATGAGTGATGAGAGAATGGTCGTGACGCAAGTTGGCCAAGAGATTGTGACCGCAACTGACCGTGCTCAGATCATTGATTATATTCAGCGCGCGAGCAATGAGCGAAACGAACCAAACGAAGTCATGCGCGCCGGTCCAATTCCATTGGATATCAATCTCAAGATTCGACAAGACGGAGGTGGGCAACCTGCTGAAGTCGAGGCGCGGCAGGGCGGCGACAATCAACTTGAAATTGACGTGTTCTTCCGAGACCAGGTGCGCAGCGTTGTATCTTCCGGCGCAGTCGATGAGCCGTTGCAGCAGCGCGGCTTTCGTAGAGACGCGGTGCGATAATGGCTATTGCCTGGCCAAGTGGCATCCCGACCGCGTTCGTGAGCGAAACTTACGAACGATCGCCAGAAGACGTTGTAAAGCGATCCGAGGTCGCCGTTGGGCCACCGCTGCGTTTCCTGTGGGCTGCAAGCCGCGCGCAGAATGTCGTCGGCGAACTCAGTCTGTCTGAGGGTCAACTTGCAGTGTTCGAAGACTGGCGAGTGAACACGCTCGATTATGGCAATGAGGCGTTCGATTTGACCTTGTACGATCACGTATCGCCTAGAACTGTGACTGCACGTCTGCGTGGATCACCGTCTGTTAGGGCAAAATCTGGATCTCGCCGCAGAATTCGACTGGAGATGCGAGTGGATCCACCAGAGCCGGCACCAGCTACTTTGTCAGCGCTCGCTGCGCTCCATAAAGCTGACGCGGCACCGTGGCCGGCAAGCGTGCCCGGGTGCCCGCGTGTGGCTGATTACGAAAAGACTGTGGCGAGCCAAGTCGCGCGACCGGATGATCGAAATTCACCGGGCGGCGTATTGGTGTCGCGGCTCGAGGGCGGTCAAGAGCGCGTTAGTCTCATACTCTCTGCGACCGAGCTCGAGGCCTTCGAGGCGTGGTTTGAAGGTGCCGCAGCGCTTGGTGTCCGAGATATCCTCTTCCCGGTACCGGGCGGAGTTCATACCGGCTGTTTCACGTCAGGCTATGCCGTGAAGGGCGCTGGAGCGATCAATGGTTGGGGGGTTACGTTTGACCGCTATTTGGAGGCCCGCCCATGACCACGGCTCGAGGGGCGACCCGCATTGACGTGTATCTCGCGACACTCGAGCACCCAGACCTTGCGCCGCTCACAGGGTTTGTGGATGGCGTCACGATCGATGGAAAGCTGCGCGTCGCCAATTGGAGGCACAATTTCATTTCTCGAACCTTCACGTTCGCGCCCGGTTTCTTCCAGGTCCAACAGCCCCGCGCCGGCGATCGCCGCGGCATCCTTCAGCTGACCATCGATAACGTGGATCAGCGTCTCACCGATGTTGTGAACGCACTGACTGGGCCGGCGACGCTGAAGCTCGAGCGCGTCTATGCTCATTTGCCTGACACTGTCCGCAATCAGTGGACCCGCCTGGAGCTTAAACTGTTTACCGTGAACGATCGCGAATTAACCGGCAGTTTTGGGCCGCCCGCGACTGAGGGCCAGTTCATGGGGATCCGGATCAACCCATCGGGTTATCCAGGAGCGTTTGAGTGAGCGAGCTGCGAGAGCGCCTATGGGCGTGGTGCAATGAAGTGCTCGGGCGCCCATACGAAAAGCAAACGTGGGATTGCTTTCAGTTGTTGCTTGAGGGTCAGAGTGTTGCGGGATGGCACCGCGCGTTTGAGCCAACTTATAGAGAGCAATCGGAGGAAGCGCCCGGCAAGACCATGCTCCGGAATTTCTCGCGAGGGTTTCGCCGTTTCAAGGAAATTGAAGAGCCACAGCTTGGCGCGGCAGTCTTGTTTCGAGATGAGCGGGTTCCAATCCATGTCGGGCTTTGGATGGCTCCCAACACTATGATTCACGTCAACACGACGACCGCTACCACCCTGGCAGAAATCGGCCCGGGAACTGATTATCATTTCAATCTTGCAGGTTTCTATGTCCCAGCCTGAGATCATTGTCGTCGTCAAAGACGATCCATTCTCCGACCGCCCTCCCCGCCTTCTCAAGGCAAAGAGCGGCACACCAATTTCGGAACTGGTCGACATGGCTGGATTCGAACAGCTCGAGATCGATCACACGGAAGCCAGCATCAATGGTGAGGCGATCGACGCAGAGCTGTGGGCGGAAACTCCCGGGCAAGACCATGTGCAACTGGTCGTGCTCCCGCAGGGCGGCGGCGACGGCAACAAACTGTTACGCACGGTGTTGACGATCGCCGTTATTGTCGCTGCGTTTTACCTTGGACCAGAAGTGGCTGCATTCTTCGCTGCTGAAGGAACCAAGGCATTCGCGGCGATCTCCTATTTGACCACCGCTGTGATTACCACGGTCGGTCAACTTGCGATCAATTCAATCTTACCGCCGCCCACGTACGACTTTGGGGATCAGCCCGATCCTGTTTACTTCATTGAGGGTCAGCGAAATCGACTGAACCCACTGCAACCAATCAATACGGTGCTCGGTCGCCACCGTATCGTCCCGAATTTGGGAGCTCGTCCCTACCCCGAGATCCGCGGCGACGACACCTATTACTACATGGTCGTCGAGCTCGGCCCGATCGACATCGAGGTTACCGATCGGCGCGTGGGCGACACACCGCTGGCTAACATTGATGGCGTTGTTTATCAGAGCCGGTTGGTTCCAACCGACCCACACCCGACCATGGCGAGCCGTCAGGTGATCTCTGAAACGGTGGGCGCGACATTGTTGGTCTCGGATCCGGAGCTCCGCCGCACCGCATCTGACGTGATCGATTGCGATCTCATTTTTGCATTCCCGCAAGGCCTCGGGGGTACGAACAAGAAAGGCAATCCGACCAGTTTAACTGTCAACATTCAGGTGAGATATCGCGAAGTCATTAATCCTGGACCCGGTGAGACGTTCGGGGATTGGCGCTTCGCGTCTGCGCGCACCAATGCCTTGTATCCGGAGTTTCGCGGTTTCGAGAATATGTTGGCGCTTTCGGGTGGTGGCATCGGTGGGGATCCAAACTTCGGCACCTCCGCTTCATTCAGTTTTACCGAAGCGAAGCCGGCGCAGCCTTTTTTCCGGCAAGTTGGGTTCTCGTTCCCGAGCGAGGGCACCTATGAGGTTGAGGTGGAGCGCATATCTGCGGATTCGACGGACGCGCGAGAATTCGATGATGTCACCTGGCAGACTATTCTTTCGAAACGCGATGAGCCGATCATCAATCGCGATGATGTGGCCTATGAAGTTTACCGCTTCAAAGGCACCGATGAAACAAGCGGCGCTATCGATGAGCTCAATATGGTTGTGGGGCGCTGGATGCCGGCATTCCCTGACGCTGTTTTGGATCAAGCAGACCTTAGCGGTGTCACTGCCGCCGATCTTAGCATCACGAAAGTCAGCTCAAATCCTTGGGAGCAATCTCTGTGGCTTAAGCGCAATGGCTTCGGGGCCCGCCAACCGGTCACTGACGATGGATTCGATTGGCCGAGTTTTGCGGCCGCGGCGAAAGATGCTCGCGATCGCGGTCTGAAATTCGACTACTACGTCAATCGCGATGTAAACGTTGATGACTTGGTCGACCTGGTCGCAAGATCTGGTGGTGAAGGGCGTGTTTATTCCTACAATAACATTCTGACAGCGGGCCTCGATCGCCCGATCGCTGCGCCAAGTCACGTCTTTCGTGATCAAACTGCCCGGAACGTCTCGACGGCCAAATCCTTTGCAGAGGAAGTTCACGCTTACATTGTGACGTTCAACGATGCGAACAATGGTTGGCGCACGCGCGAAGTGACGATTTATGTCGACGGATACGACAAGCAAACGGCGACAAAATTTGAGTCTATCCAAGTCCCGGGGAAAACAGACTGGGATGATCTGCACCGCGCTGTTGGTCAGCTTTATCGAAATTCTCGGCTTCAAAGTACGACCATGGATCTAGAGGTGCCGAAAGACAGCCTCGATAACTCATTGCGGCTGATGGGGCGTGTTTCGGTTGCGACTCGCGTGATCACTCAGGTTCAAGGCTCTGGCATCGTTCGTGGCATCACCGAAAGCGCCGGCGAAGTGACAGATGTGGAACTGGATCAGGAAATCGAGATGGGGCCCAGCTTCCCGGGCCTGGCAATCAAGTGGGTGAGTTTGGATGGTGATGGGCAGCAAGTCCTGTCTTCCCCTGCCCCACTAGATATTCCCGCCCAGGATGGGCGTGTGACATCGGTCACTTTGACAACGCCGGTGCCAACAGCATCCGGGCCGGCAGCCGGCAATGATTATATCATCGGGCCGATCGGAACCGATCTCTACGAAGGCTTGCTGCAGAATGCAGAGGATGCCGGCAGAGATTATGTTCGTCTCTTTTTGAAATCATATGCTGAAGCGCGGTTCGATGAGACTGGATATTCGATCCCGGCCTATGCCATTGAGCCTGTGCTCCCGTTTGGGTCCAGCCCGCCGTCTCCTGTTTTTGTCAGTGCTGAGGCCAGCAATTTCAAGATCACCGTGAATTTCACTGTGCCAGAGGGTTTCCCGCAACCGCTTCGCGAGATCCGAGTTTGGCGCGCCTATGCTGCGCCCGATGATGATCCGGATCCGAATGCGCTTTCCGTTTTTGAGCAGCTGCCATCACTTGGTCCTGAAATTCGCCAATTGATTGACGCGCCTGGTCAAGTAGGTCAGCGGATCGTTTATCGATTCCAAACAGTATCGGTTCCCGGGCGTTCCAGTCCTATCATGCAGACGCCGATTATTACGGTTGCAGACGCCTTGCCGTTCGCGAACAACTTCGCCGCGGTCGGCGCGACCGAAACCGGTTCCAATGGTGTCATCAATCCAGTGATCGAGGTCACCTGGGATCCAGATGATGATATCTCGATTCAAGAGGCAGTGATCGAGGCGCGCGTTGTCGCAAAAGATGCCGGCGACGTTCGACTTCCCGATGCGTCGCAGCCTGATTACACACCGGTTACAAATATCCCGGCGATAAAGGGGCGCTTTACGATCCGTGGTGTGCCGCCAGGCGTGGATATGGATGTTCAGATGTTCTACCGCGGCCGCCGCGGTGAGATCGGCACCGCGTACGAAATCCGCGATGTGGCCGTCCCAGATGGTGCTGCCGGCACCACGGGAAGTGTCGATTGGGGAAACATCATCGGAACACCTTTAGAGCTTGTCGATGGGCGAGTCGGTGCCGGACTGAATGCGTCAGGTGATATTGCGCGCCCTATACCCGTCGCCACCGCGAATTCGTCAGGATTGCTTCGTTACACTGGCGGTGCGCTCTATACCGGTTCGCTTGATGCAGACAGAACGGCCGTAAACATCGCTGCTGGCTTTCTCAATCAAGGTGATCTGGCGACAGAAGATGCGGCGTCCGATCGAGCCTATGCCAACTTCATTGTGGCGACGAGTGGCATCAGTTACTCCAATTCAGAGTTTAGCGTGGACGCGTCGGATCAGATATGCGGCGTCGATAATATCTATCGAGAAAAAGCGTTCGCTACGGTCAGCTGCGATGGTTCGCCTGTAGAGATTATGTTTACCGCGTTCTTCGGCGAAGGCGCTCCCAATACATCTTCAGAAGCTCCAGAGTTGACCGTTTCCGCCCTCATTCGCCGCGTCGAGGGTGCGAAGATTGTATCGCAGGGCAGTCACGTGGCCGTACTGCGCGCAGACGGTGAATCTGGGACTAGTCGTTCATTCGGGGGCACATTCCGCGTTGTTGACGACGATCCGGGCGGAACACCCGGGACCCCGGTTAATCGCACCTATCAGATTTTCCTCGCCACAACACGTACCAGCCCCAAACCGCCAGCGGATTTCGTTGCCATTCTCAATCCCAATATTTGGTCCGGAATGAGACTGACCGTGCATCGGGAAAACGCTAACAACATCTCGTAACCACTGGAGAATGAAGATGATTAGAGCTGCCCTCGCCGGGCTGGCATTGATGCTGCCTGGCTGTCAAACAATCAAAGTTCAGGGTGTCGAAATCGATCGGGAAACACAGTTCGTGGCTGCCGCGTTCGCTGTCGCCGGCGCTTTGGTAATTGCCCATCTGGCGGATGGCGATGATGAGCAGGAAAAGTGCACGCAATATGTGTCCGTCCCGCCAGGCAAAGATGCGCCATTCATGTGCGAAGATGAATGGTGAGGCGAGTTCAATGAAGCCCATGGAGATTGAAGAGCTCATGCCGATCCTCATAAAGGCGCGGCATACAGAGCTTTTAAATTCGCCGCCGCGCGCGATCGTGCTGACATATCGAAAACTGAAGTCGAAACAGACTCTCATGGCCGCTGAAAAGCGGCTTTTGTTTGAGTGCTGTTTGATGATCGAGATGTACAATTTCAGCAACTCGGCCGGCGAAGCCAGCGAGGTTCGCACAGAGCTGCAGTCTCGCTTCAAGTCCTTCCAATTTCGTCTGAAACCAAAAGCGAAACCGAAGGCCAAACCGAAAGCAAAGAAATGACCAGTTATCGTATTGATCGCGCCGAGCGAGGTGCGCACAGCCAGTCCTGGGACATTCTAGGTGAAGGTGACACGATCGGGCCTGAGCACCACACTCACGCATCCTGGGACCAATTGTGGCGTTGGCCGAACTTCAAGCCTGAAGAGCTGGCAAGCGAGTCCGATGGCATGTTGATGTTGTACGCGCCTGCGATCGATGCGCTTCAGGCGGTTCGAACGCATCTTGGCCAGCCACTGACCATCAATAGCGCTTACCGGTCGCCGGCGCATAATCACAAGATCGGGGGTGCGAAGCGTTCTCGACATCTGGCTGGCGCTGCGTTTGACGTCAGCTGCCCGCCTGGATCGCAAGAGGTTCTGGCAAAGGTTGCGCGAAGCTTTGGTTTTAACGGCCTCATTTTCTATAACTCATTCGTTCACCTAGATTTCCGTGCTCGTAGATATGAACGGACACGCCGCTGATGGGTGAGCCTGTCGGGAAGTATCTCTATAAACTGGAGAATGAAGAGGAGGCCTACCTCCTTTTTTTATGCCCAGGTTGCAAGTGCACGCACCCATTCACCATTCGCCGAACCGATCTCGCGCGCCCGTGTTGGACCTACAATGAGGATCCGGACGCCCCAACGTTCAGTCCGTCGCTCCTGGTCAATCAACACCATCCTCAATCACGCTGCCATCTCTTCGTGGAGCGCGGCCGAATTCGCTACCTGCAGGACTGTCATCATGACCTGCGGGGGCAAACGATAGACCTGCCGGCGTACCCGGCAGACTAAACAGGCGCGCCGGCTGCCTGCCCCAAACGCCGGTTCCCTCAAAACAAGGAAACTTACTATGGAACCCATTATCCAAATGGTCGTGTCTGCTCTGACGCCTATGGGCAAAGAGTTCGCGGAAAAGACCGGTCTCGATGCCGGCGAACATGTTCGAGATCTCGTAGCGGATTCAGAGAACACGCTCGATGACACCGCGGTCGAGGTGCTGGAAGTCTTTTTGAATTCCTTCATCCAGGGCTTGGGCGATCCCGCCGAGTAAATGGATAACGCCCTGATCTGGGGCGGTGTTCTGGTCGTCTTGTTGGGTGGCGCGCTCTACTTTGCGCGCAAATCCGGCAAGGCGTCTGAGCGGGCGTCCCGTCACGAGGCGAGAGCCAAAGACGAAAAGAAGAAATCCGATGCGCTACAAGAAGCTAATGCCACTCCTGCTAATTCCGTTCGCGACCGGTTGCGTCGGTTGGCCCGGAAGCGAGGGGGTATGTCCGATTAGGCCCATCTATAGTGAGGCTGACGTCGAGAACATGTCAGATGAGCTCGCCGAATACCTCCTGGCCGTGGAGCTTCAGGGCGAGAAAATGGGTTGCTGGGACCTGGAAGAATAAATCTAATCACACGGGGCTGGTGAATGTTTCTATCGACCAAATTTATGCTGCACGGAACGCTGATCGTGTTGTCAGCGATCGCCGGAACCAGCGCGACAGTGGTGCCGGCAGCGACTTCGGTCGTTGGTCTGTCCGCGATGGTGATCGCCGCGGCCTGCGCCGGCTCGGCGTCCGCAATCCTGTTTCTGATTTTGGATCAGAAAGAACGTCCGCCCGAGCGAATTTTTCGCCGCGTCTTTTGGGTTGTGGCTGCCTTTGCGCTTGGCGCGGCCTTCGGACTGTTCGTAGGGCCTTCGATTGCGAGTTCATCGCCGCTCGATCGAATTGCCGGCACCTATATCGGCGGCCTGGTGGGCTTCGGTGTCATCGGCGTTCTCGTAAGTCCGAAAACCATGAAGGCGCTTGGGGCCTGGCTCGTCGCGATATTGACCAAGCGCGGAGGTGGCTCATGACCTATCTAATCGCGTTCCTGTGCCTGCTGCAGGCCGTTCTCGCCGTCATCATTATGTATTTCCTTACACAAGTGCCGTCACTGACGCCGCGATGGCCCTGGAAACATCCCTTCAGTCCGGTCTTGGAACGATTGATGAGCACCGGAATCAACATGGCCTGGCTGGGCTATATGATCCTGATGATCTATATCGCATCGGCGTTAGCGCTCGGGGAGCTTGATGCTGAAACACTCCTGGAAATGTTGGCGATGGGTAATCCAGGACTTTTCCTGGCCTTCAGCTTTGGCTCGGTAATCCTAGGTCATTTTGCTTGGTTCGCCTGGCGCGCGGATCATCAGAGGTTCGGTCCTTAGAGTCGACTCCCTCCATCTTAGATTTTGTTCGCCCCGCCGTTTGGCGGGGCTTTTTCTTTGCCTTCATTTCTGTTTCATTGGGACGGACTGTTTTTTTAACCCAACTGTTCAGGTGAAAACTGACGTGGAACTGCATCGAGAATGAACCAAGGCGAACAGAACCAATTCGAAATCATGGCCGCATCTATCAAAGCGATAGCGGCCGCGACGGATCCCGCGCAGATTCTCGGCATCACCAAACATTTCCTGAGAGATTTCACATTTGGCGTAGAGCACACGGCCCACGATCGCGGCATGCTTGGCATTTTCATGTTGAAATCAGATGGGCTCGAGGAAGAGAAACGCATTTCGGTTTCGAACTGGACTCCGGCATTCGTCACGGAACGCGCGATGTTGAATGGCTACACCCACGATCCGTCTGTCATCATGGTCCAACAGGCTGCAAAGCCGTTCACCTGGGCCCAAGGTATGGAAGGCGCTGACAGGGCCTCTCTCGCGATCGCTGACCTGTGCCAGGAGCACACTGGACAGCGCGATGGCCTCACTTTCCCGATCGCGGATGTGAACATGCTGAAAGGGGCCGCCACGGTTGGATTTGATCTGGCGCCCACGGACTTCAGTCCAATCCAGATCGGAATGATGCACCACGTCTTTATCGCCGCATATGCCCGCCTTTACCGCCTGCAGGGGCCGTTCCCAGAAGATATCTCGCCGAGCTATTCCCCGCGGCAAAGAGAAATCATTCGTCTACTGGCGCTGGGAAAGACGGTGGCGGACGCCGCGAGGATCATGGGATGCAGCGTGGCCACTGCCCAGGACCACCTGGCGCAGGCCAAACAGAAAGTCGGTGCGCGCACCAATCCGGAACTGATCGCAAAGTCGATCGATAAAAATGTGGTGCTGCGCTGATACCCTAAAAATTTAGGGTACCGCGGAAACTGGGAACCCGGACACTCCAATCAAAGGAGTGTTCATGGCCGAGTTGATTTTACCCGAAAACCGTCACCTCTATCTGCATGTCCTCGATGCGATGCACGTCGCTCGTTTTGAGCTGTTTTTCGATGGCCTCGGATGGGATCCGGTCGAATGTGGCCTGGATCGGCCGCAAGACAAATATGACAAAGACCAGTTCGATAAAGACGATACGGTGTACATCATTGAGCGCATGCCTGAGACGGGTGAGGTGGTTGGTTTCTGCCGGATCAATCCGACCACGTCACCGCACATGATGGATCAGGTTTTCGCAGACTATTGCGAATACGATGGTGTTCCGATCGGGGCGAGCATTCATGAGGTGTCCCGGCTCGGTTATGATTATCGCGTTCTGAAGCGTAACCGCGACGACTGGAAAGAGGTCCGCTTTCGAATGACCAGCGCGATCTCAGAGTACTGTCTCTTGCGCGGCATCGACCAGGTCACCTATTGCGTTCATGATCATATCTTCAATGCCATCCAACAAGATACGTGGGGTGCCATCCCCCTTGGAAATCAGAGATATGATAAACGCCTGGATCAGTTCTATCAGGCGGGAATCTCAGATATTACACGAGAGGGCTTGGAGAGATGCCGCGCCGAACTACGTCGACCTGAAGATGACGTTTTGACTTATTTCGGCCCGGTCGCGGCCGCACAGTTGAAGGAGGCGGCGTGATGGGAAAAGCAGCGCGAAAAGTCGATCCCCTTGAAAATATTGCTGAGTTGATTGATTGGTTGACCGATCGCGCAACGGACGAAACAGGTGCGAGTGATGCGCTTCGCAAAAAGCTGGCAGAGGCAAAAGAGCAGGCCAAACGCGACCTGGACACACATCGGTCAGCGAGAGGTTCCTAGATCCAATACGGTTAGAACTGCATCCAGGGTTTCGATATCTGCGTTGCGCAGCATCTCTTTCACTCGATCCACTCGCAGCTGCCTCGAGGCTGCGTCTCCGACGCTGTCACTCCCGAACGTTTCGGCTTCAGGAAAAAAGTAGCCGGCTTTGACCTCGAGCACATCACAGATTTGATCGAGCACGTTGGCGGGAACCGGTCGATCTCCGCGCTCATAGTTGCTAAGGGTCGCGCGTTGGATATCAAGCTTTGCCGCGAGGCGCTGCTGGCTCAACCGTCTTTCATCGCGCGCTGCGCGTATCGCCTGCCCAATTCGGCGGTCAATTTTTTTCCGTTTAGTCGGCATGGTTGATATTATAGGTATCTCGCGCGCTGGTGGAAAGTTTACAGAATCGAACATTTTACTACCCCTGCAACGGTGCGTTTCAGGAAACGTGTTTACTGCCCTTAAAACGACCTAATCGTATGTTGACTCACGCAACACCGATGACAAGTTTGTTTCAAAAATATAACAGCAGTCATCTGCAACTGAACTAAGCCGACAATACACGAAGGCACTTATTGCGGTGCTTTCTTATAGTACAGAATGTATAATATGGTGGGGTCTCAAATTGACCAATACAGTTAATGATCAAACCGTCGCATCGTTGTTCTCCGGAAAGCTGATGCGCGCGCAAGACGTGCTCCATGCTGCCGGCACGCTGGCGCGGGTGGTTGAACAAAAGCAAGTCGTATCGGCCGGCGATCGCGATCTCGCCGCCCTGATTGGGATCGTCACTTTGGTCCAGGAAGAATTTGACGGATTGCTCGACGAGGTTGCGCGGACTGCCTGACCAGCGCGGTGGAAGAACAAACCAAGTTGTTCTTCCCCCATATTTCCCCCACATACCACGTTTGTTCCGGTCATTTGGCGACAATTCGCGACAATTGCCGACAAAACCCTCTTGCCTATGATTCCCATGTTTATTAGGGGTTTCCGCTCTGCGGAGAGGTGGCCGAGTGGCTGAAGGCGCTCCCCTGCTAAGGTCCAAAGCATTTCAGTTAGACCCCTGATTCTTCTCATTTAAAACCGAACGCCGTTCGGCTCTTCCCTAGTTCTTCCGCAGCTCTTCATTCGGTGTCTCGGCCTGGGCTGCGAATTTCTCAATGATTTCAGCGCATCGCAGGCCGCCACCTGAGGCAGACAGCTGGTCGGCAATCTCGCGTCGGCGTTCCGGATCCGTTCGCTTGTTCGGATCAAAGGCAATCGCATCTGCGTCCTGGACATCGAGCGCGCGAAGCTCCGGATGTGTGCGCAGCAGCTCGGCCGCCTTGCGACTGATATAAAGCCGGGGAGGATTGAAGCGCGTTTGCTCGTCGCGCAGTACATCTGTCATCATGATTTCGCTATCCCGCAATCCGGAGAAAGCGAGCGCGATATTGATCAGCGTTGCGTCATAGAGTTTGCGGTTTCTCGGATTGCCCATCCGGCCTTCAGGGGTATGAAGCCCGCGCCTGGCGAGCGCCGCTTTCAAGTCTATGAGTGACTTCTTGCCGAAATTTGGCTGCGACAACCACCAGGCTTCAGTTTGCGCCGCAGCCTCTTCCCATGTCCAAACGCCGGCTATCCGAAGTGCATTTATTGTTCTGGCCTGCAGCTCATCTCCAAATTTGTCGCGATATCTCTCAATCTCGGCATTGTATTCGGATAGTGATTGATAGGTCATATGGATGTTCCAGCCTTCTCTGCATCTGTACGGGCCATGAAATCCGGATAGTAGTTCCGAAACATGGTCTCGATATCGTCTGCCATAGGCTCGTAACCCGATCTGGAGCGATATACGTTCAACACATTTTCGGTTCCCCTAATAAACAATTCCATCTCCAGAGAGGGCACTCTGTCTTGAAGTGCGTTTAAGTAATTCGGATCCTCAGGGTACGGATCTGGCACCGATGATATGCTTAAAATCTTAGTTTCATGAGACGGCTCGTCTTCGTCCGCGAACTTGCGGCTGAAATGGTCCAGATCCTCGACAATGATGGTCGCATCAAGAACGTCAAAACGCGTACACAATAACTCGGTTTGGCGATTGCCGTCAGAATAAGTGCGCTCAACCTGGATGAACAAAATAGCGGGAGAAAGTGCGGTCATCCTAACGGTTCCTGGTTCTTCGGATTCCATCTCGCGCGCGCAATACGTTTTGCCTGCTCCAGGGTTGTCACACCAATCACCTGAGACGTCGTACCAACCAATTCCGTAACAGGTCGACTGCTGCCCTCATTGTAGGCGTCGATCGCCGCGTGAATGTCGTCGACGATCTCTTCGTGCGTTTGGCCCTGCTCAATGAACGACCGTGCAAATCCGGGTATGGCCTCCAGATCGCCCGGCCCGAGCATTGGGTCAGCAACCACGACATCACCGTCTCGGGTAAAATCGCCGGCGCGAGGTTTGTATAATGGGCTGCTGCTGGAGATGTTTTGCGGGTCAAAATCGCCTGGCAGGAACCCGATCAATTCCCCCGCTTGTTCAACCGGCAACATCCAGGAACTGTCTAGTTCGTCCGGAAATCCAAGGTTTGCGAGCGCCTGGCGCAAGCCAAGCTGCGAGATCATTTCGACCGGGACTCGGATGTGTTCTCCGCCCGAGAGTTTGAAGGATCTGCGATCGTTCATGCGATCTTCGAAATTGGTAATCTCTTTCATTTTACGGCTCTGAGATTCGGTTGTTGAGTTGGGGCTTGTTTTTGGAGCGCTGGATTTACAAAGCTCCAACCGTGATCGCGAACGCGCTGCGCGAGGTCGGCCGGCGCGAGCTTGGTGTAGCGCAGCGCCATATCGGGTTTGCGCCAGCCGCCATGTTCCATCAACCAGGTCAGATTGTGACCGGTGGCGGCATAATACCAGGTCGCCCAGGTGTGGCGCAGAACGTGCGGGGTGACGGCATTCTCGCCTTCACTGTCAAAGCCGGCCAGTTCGCGCGCCTTGTTGAAGATGCCGGCAAACTGCCCGCCGCCATGTTCGCGGATCTTGTATTCAATGCCCCGCGGTGTGCGAAACAATCCGCCGGCGTCCGGGCAATTGCTGGTGAGCGCCGGAAAGGCGCGGGAGGCCTCCACGGGGATCCATCGTGCATCGCCATTTTTCGACGGCCCAATATAGAGCTGACGTGTCGGTGAGTTGATATTGTCGACCTGGGCTTTGATCAGCTCGCGGGTGCGGCAGCCAGTCCCGAGCAAGGTCAGAACCAGGCGCTCACAGCCATAGCCGATCGCGCGCTTGTCGCTGTCGCGATCAACCATTTGGGCGCATTCGATCAGGCGTTCAGCTTCTTCAGGCGTCAGCCACCGGATCCGCTGATTGTCGACAAGCTTTTTGCGCGGGCCGCCGCGGCGCTCATAGTTCAACACGGCGTTCGTCGGCGTCACTACCTGGCGATGTTGAGTTTGAGGTTTGGCATTCGGGTAAAGTGCCCAGGCCATGGCCTCGATAACCTGTGGGGTGACCTCTTCGCACAGCGCGTCCGGGCCCAAATGCAGAAGGATCGGTTTCAGATATCGACCGCCCCGCGGAATGGCTTTCATGTACTTAATCGCGGCTTCAGCGAAGGTAGTTTGCGGGCCGTACATGGCCTCGTGATCGAGCTTTTCGATCAGCTCAATTAATTTCCGGTACGCGAGTGCTCTGTTGCACGTTCCAGTGCTTGTTTCCACACGTCTTCCCGTGGCTTCGTGTGTCCCTCGGATGTAATAGTTTGCGTACTTCGCGCGGTCACCCGGCGGTTTGAGTTCAAGCGGCATGGTTCTTCCTCCAGGACCTCGAGCAGCTTGTTTATGTGGTGTGGCTGCAGGTATCGAGATCGGCCTTTTCTTAAGCATGACCGGGGAGTCCGGTCTAGGATGTCACGAATGTAACGCAGACCGAACCCCTGGAATTCCGGAAGGGCCAGAAGTTCGGTGTCGTGGATGGATGCGCCGCGGGTCATCTGAAGCCATCTCCCATGAATTCGCCTTGGCCGTCGCACGCCGGACATTCTCCCCAACCATCGCAGAGATCACAGTGCGGCTCGCCGAGTTCACCGCCGTCGCATTCTGGGCAAACACCCTGCCCGGCGCACATTTCGCAAGTCTCTGCGTCTGCTGAATCGAGATCGTCCAGGAGTTCGGTCATTGTGCTTTTCGCTCCGCCATGTGCTGGGCGAGGTTTCGCAACTCTTCCAAAGAGCGATTGCAGAACCTGCAACGTCCTTCACCCCATTTGCCGGACCCTCTCCAGCCAGTATCTGGCCAGCTGTGACGAGATCCAACGCGCTTGCCGGTCTTTGGGCTGATGCCGAAGCAAGGTGGAAGTGAGGGTCGTTCGGTCATAAGGCAGCTTTCAGCGCTTTGATGGCGCGTTTCGCGGTGGACTTTTTTGTGATGAGAACGGGTGTTCGGCCTTTAAGGCTGTAGGCGTTCCAACGATTTTTCGCCGACCTAGAAACAAATCCCTCGACGAATGCAGGTTGCTCGTCCCGGGGGTGTCGGCGCGCGTTCATCCCGACGACTTTCCAGAATGGGTATCCACGACGGTTTGTTCGGCGATCAAGATAATAGACGTTGAAGAAGACGATCTTGGTCATTCTGCCGCGACCTCCTGTTCTGACGCGTCATCCATTGTAAACTTCACTTCCTGCTGCAGGGCGATGCAGATCAGGGAGATTTGTTCCATGTTGAGATTGGATGGGTAGGTCAGTGCTTCATCGAGCTTTTGCGCAGACCAATCGATTGTCGCTGCGATATCGGCGAGGGTCAGGCCCTGCTGAAGGCGCGCTTCAGTCACGGCCATGTTAAGCGCGATGACGAAATTCTTGCGGGTTAGGTCGCAGTGTTCCACCGGCGTGATCATGATGCGCCTCGCTCGGACCGCCCGCTCTTTTGATAGAGATCCCATGCGCAGTCATATTCTTCAGGCGATGCCTCCGACTCGAGACCGTAGCTGTAGCCGGCGTTGAAAACTTCCTTGGCCAAATCTTGGTTGAACAGGCTTTCAAGGCCTTCAGCGATCTTGAGTGCTGATCGTCTGGCCGCTTCAACGGTCCAGGGCGAGGCGGCACGGTGCGCCGTCATCTTGTCTTCAGAGAAGAGACCCGGGTGAAGGTGCTCGGCGATTCGGAGCCGCATCGGTTTGGTCTTATTCATTTTTGATCACCCAATCTGACATTCTCTTCGCGCGCAGCATCAACTCGTCAGTAGTTATGAGCCGATCAGCGTTACCGAAGCTGCGTGCTGCGGCTTCAACGCAGCGCATCCGGTATTCCCGCTCTTGGGTCGGGTTGCGATGAGCGCTTGCGGGGGAGATTGAGGCCTTAGATTCAGACATTCTCTGCCTCCAATCCCCACTCAATCAGCAAACGGATTTGTTGGGCGACGCTCGTGTTCTCGCGGATCGCTCGCTCGCGGATTTCGTTGAACGTTTCATCATCTAGTCGAACGACTAGCTGCTTCCATCCATCCCGACCTGGGCACGTGGATCCATTGGCTGGGCCTGATGAGAGTTGTTGCCCTTCTCTCATTCGACGCTCCTGGATTTCGTGGATCGTTCAACCGGGATCTGTTTCCGCGACCAGCCGATTTTGCGAAGGTAAGCATCACCTTCCCGCATGTCTTTTGCCAACGCTGAGCATGCCAAAGTGTGCCCCCCATTTAAGGATCCGCAGTAACTGCATTTCGTGTCGCGATTTGTCATGATGCTTCCTTCTTTCTTCGCCAATCCACGCCGTTTTCCTCGAGCACGCTGATGGTGATTTTTTTGACCTCTTCGCTGCAGTGCTCCATCGCATCCTCCCACGTTGGCGATCGGCCGTGATCTGCGTGAAATGCGGTTTGGTAGTAGAGTGACTGTTGGTTGTGCGGCGCGCGCTCGTCATGGCTCGCTCCGCAAACCTGGCAGCAATCAGCAGGTGGCGGCAGTAGGTCCATCGTGATGGCGTGGACGGTTTCTTCTCCGGTCTCGAGATCCACTTCGATCATAGTGGTGGGCAGTTTTTTGACGGTCATGACGCGTCCTTCCGCGGTTGGTGGAAGATGTTTTGAATTGGCATGGTAGACTCGAGGTCGTCGCGCTGGAGCAAGCGAGTGAGGCATTCGCGATAGTACCGCTCGTTGGCGTCATCAGCTCCGGTTCGGATGCTTGCCGAAACATTGGATAACAGTCCGGCGACGCCTAATATGATCACCTCTGTTGAGGCGCCTCTATGATACAGCAGATGTCCGGAATACCCGAGACTGAGCTGCGATGTGAGCCGCCATTCATCGGTCGATGATGGATTATCTTCGTGCAAAATCTGACTGATCTCAGCAGAGAGTTCCATCAACCTATCTTGCATTTCCTTTTCGGTTCGCTCGCTCATTCTTCGTCCTCGTCGATAATCAGCAGCATCGCGCCCGGCACCGTTTGCACGATCGCTGGCGGGGATAGCCATTCCGGTGTGATGTTTTCCATGAACTCGACCGCGGCGGCTTCGGCGCGTGTGGCAGTCGCTTTCTTTCCGCCTTCGCGGGGGACTATGAAGCTGCCCACCCAAAACGAGCGCCGACCGGGGTATTGGCATTCGGCTACCCAATTTTCCTCGAGCAGCTCGGCTTTCTCGCAGCGATACTTGATCGGGATCAGGTCAGATTTCTTTCCCGACCATCCGCATGGGCATTCGATTTGCAGCGTTTCAATCGGTTCCTTCGGCACCCGCCAAGCGCCTTGACGGTATTCAGTCGCGAATACCGCCCTGCCCGCGAGTCCGGTTGATTTCTTGCACTTTGGGCATGCCGGGCGCGTTAGTTTGCGAGTGGGTTTAGTCGTACTCATTCGTCGATCCACCTTGCGATAATGGCTTCGTCCGCAGTCAGGCCGCTCTCGTACTGGCCTCTCCACACATCAGTTCCGGTCTCGTCAGTGATGGGGCGTCTCGAGCCATTTGGTCGGCGCTTGGCGTAGGCCTCGTTCAGCTGATGCAGCCAGAGGTCAAACGTCAGCGTCGCACGGGTGCCGGCTCTCGCGCGCCAATGCGGCGTCGCATCGTATTCCCAACCCCAGTCAATTGGATGGATGCAGGTCCCGCACGCAGAGCAGCGCCAGGATCTGGAGCTGTGGGTGCGCCCGCATTCATAGCAAGTGCACGTGCTCGGACCGGCCCAGGTCTCTTTGATACGCGACAGAAGCGCACGAAGAAACACGATCGGTTTCATCGATTGGCGCTTCCGTGGGTGGCGAAGCAGAAGATGGACGTTGCCGCGAGCGCCACCCAAAGGACTGAGCTTAAAGCGGCGCGCCAGAAGGCTGGATCCTCGAGCATTATGATTTCTTTCCAAGGCCGATCTTCTTTGCGAAATCTGAGCGTCGTTGGGCGTATTCGGGAGCGACCATTGGATAGTCTGCCGGCAGGCCCCAGCGAGCGCGGTACTCATCCGGCGACATGTTGTAGTGCGTGCGCAAATAGCGCTTCAGCATCTTCAGTTTCGCGCCGTCTTCCAGGCAGATAATATGATGGTCGGTCACCGATTTTTTGATTGGGACCGCCGGTTCTGGTTGCGGGTCGACCGTGTCACCCAGTGCGCACAAGCTATTGTGCGTTTCTGCAATCAGCCCCTGAAGGTCATTCCTGTGGATCTGATTGTTGGACGCATAGGCGCACACAATTTTCGTCGTATGCTCAATCAGCAATTCTGCGGAATTGTCGCTCATACTTTTCCTCCGTTGAGTAGTTTTTGTTCGAGCTTGCGAGCTTTGTTTTCGTCGACAAATCGCGCTTCGATTGGATGGTGATCTGACGTGATGGCCTCGGCGACCTGGCCGTCGGCGTCCTTCTTCTTCAGGCGAGAGATTTCGTCTGTGTCGAGAAACAGACCATAGGCGTCGATCAGGCGCGCCTGCTGAGCTTTCGTATATTTCTTCGCCCAGTCGGCATCTACGATTTCGCCATCCGGATTGTGAACGTAACCTGCGTCACACATAGCGATGGCTTCGCCCATCGCGCCGGGCCCGGCCGTCCAATGGCAATCGATTGTCAGATCTGCGACCATGGACGTGAATATTCGGTCGACAAGCTCTGGATCTTCGATCAGCGCCAACAGCGCCTTGCGCCGATCGGAGACTTCTCCATTTTTGTTGAAGCCTTCCAAGTGGCTCGCCAGAATGATGGACTCGTGTGCATTGCCGCGCCCTATCTCAAGAGCATCTCCTGAAGGGTTATCCCGGCACACGCGAACCAGAGTCGCGTCCCAGCTCGATTGAGGAGCGAGCGCCAAAATCATCAGCGCCTTGGCAATATTGACGTCGTCGGTGATCGCCTCGCGCAGCGCATTCGTGCGCGCGATTGCGCCGGCTTTCCAAAGCCCGCGTGTCAGCGCTTTGACTGGCTCGCCGCCATCAGCAGGTGTCACTTGTGTTTTCTGCTTTTTCAGCCAGGCGTCGTACGACTCGCGCTTTACAACGGGGTGGTAGTGCTTGACCTTCAGAGAATGGCGATCGATCACGCATAAGACCTGGTGCAAGCTTTCCGGTGGATTCGGCTTCAGGTCTTTCGCCGCGGGATATGACCAGTCGGAGTAATAGGACTCCTGGGAGTGCTCTCGCTGATATTTCTTGTCCGCGGTGATTTTCTCAGCTTCGGTCTCCGCGGCCTTGACGGCGAGCGTGCGGGCAAGTCCAGAATTGACCAGCTGCACGTTGCCCTCGTCGTCGGGCTCACTGAGGGCCCCGCCCGCCTCAACATAGGCGTCGACTTCGAAGGGCAACTCGCCGACCGGAACGGCGTCCCCCGCCAACCAATTCTTCAACTCGGTTTCGGTTGTGATCCGATCCCATCGAGAGTTCATTTGCTCGACGGCCTGTTCCTGCATTTCATGCGGCCATCGCCCGAGTTCGTCGGCCCACTTCACGCTTGTGAAAACGCCGTCCATCATTGCCTGCTGAACCTTTGGCGAAAGCCGGCGCACCATGTTGACGCGGATCTGTGCCCAGCGCTCTGTCAGTCCAAGTTTTTCGCCGATTTCGCGACAGACGGCGCGAGCGTCTGAAACGTTTCCAGCTTTTACCCTTGCGTCCTGCAGGGCCGCGATCGCCCTCGCCTCTTCCATCGGGTGCACGTCTTCGCGCTGACGGTTCTCCATAACCGCAATTTCGAGCACTTCGATATCGTCGAGATCTTTACGGTGGATCCGGATCGGATGGTTCTTCGGCAGCTTGCCGGCATCGATGAGGTCTCGGAACGCCCGCCATCTTCGCTCGCCGGCGACAACCTCCCACCGAAATTGATCGTCTGATGTGGGCACCACGCGGCGTACGACGATCTCTTGCAATTGACCTTCCTTCAATAGGCTGGCCGCAAGTTCGTCGATTGAGTCCTGGTTGAACGTCTTGCGATAGTTCAGTCCGCTTGGCCGGATCTGATCCCAGGGCGCCATTGTCAGGGGCGCAGATGTGTCGCTGCCATTTGCGGTAACAGAGCTCGGGGTATTCTCTGTTTCGCGTTCGGCCGGTCCTGGGGGCGGCAGCGACACACCTGCAAGCCGAGCGCCCTCTGGCGTGAGCGTGAGCGTCTCGGCTTTAACGAGTTCAGACTTGCGATGATTTGCAAGGCTGCGAGCGATATTCGACCTTGATAGCCCGGCTGCGTCGGCGAGCGCGCCGGGTTGGATATCTGGACCATGTTTATGGATGGCCGTCAGAAGATCCTTATCAAAAGTAATGGTTGCCATATTGGTCAGTTCGGGGCCGTTCATTCTTATCGACGGAATGCCCGGCCCCGCCTCTGCTTAAGCGGCCCTTGCGGGCAGACGTGCGGATCCCGATCGGTCACCACGGCGAATTGGAAAATTCGGCAGCTCAGCCTGCGCAAAGCGAACGGCGTTCGGTTTATCTGGCGATGAGTGAGACATGCAGTTTCTCCTGTGAGGAGACCTATTGTCATCTCTCACCAACAATTTCAAGAAAAAAATGTTGATTACAGCAACAATTGATTTTGCCTATCCGGCAAAATTGTTACTTCACAGACTACAAATCGTAGGAGATTCGGTGTTGTCTTACCGCTTACCAATTGCGGTCACGACGCATCCCGCAGCAGTAAATATTGCACCTGAGATGATTATGATTGGTGCAAGAAATAAAGCCCAGCTCGCGAATAACATTTCACGCTCAAACCCATAGCTTTCCAATCCATCAGTAAACGCCGGATCGACATTTTTGTACGCGATCACTTCCGGTGAAGTGAAGAAATGCCAGCCCAATATGCAAGTCCCGATAATCATCAGGACAACGCCCAACACTCCGAGGCTGGACACGTCAGTTTCTTCGCTTTGTTCCGCCTCACTTTTCAGTTTCGATTGCGGCTCCGGCATATTGCTCACTAAGTCCCTTGGCTACGTTTACGACAGCATCGCGTTGTTCGGGTTGCTCGATCTGCAAGAAGTATTGTTGCAGTTTGGCCAATGTTGGATTGAAGGCGTCGGGCTTTGAGAATAGCGCAGGCACGCTCGGAGCTGACACCCCTTCTGCGTATGCGGTCAGAAACTGAAGAGTCACGTTGGTCGTTTGAACTTCAGAGTTAGCGATGTGGCCACGCGAGTATCCAATCTTGTGAGCAAGTTGCTCTTGGGTGAGGCCCGCATTTTTGCGCCAGGCCGCCAGGTGCAACTCCGGAGGTTCGAACTTATTCATGTGAACACATTGCCACAGCGCGAAATCACGCGCTGTTGGTGACACCAACAATTTTCTTGTCGGAAAATGTTGGTGTGATATTACAAACGACATGACGATTCTCGATGATTGGAAATCAGCCAAAGGCGTGAACGATACGCAAGCTTCTGAAATGCTTGGTATTTCTCGTGGCTTTTTTGTCGCCCTCAGACGCGAGAATGCACTGCCATCCGTGCCAGTACTGATTCGGATGCGGCGCGTTACCGGACTGAGCTTCGATGATCTGTTGAAGAAGTGGGTAGAAGAAGATGCACGAGAGCATGCCGAGAAAAATGCCCCGGGCACACAGCTTTCTCTACCCCAATTGCCAAATCAAAGTGGGGTAGCTGCATGAATCTATTCAATTTTCTCACCGCCTATTGGCGTGTGTACGCTGATAGCGGGTTTTACTGGTGGCAGGTTGGACTGTTCTGCTTGCTCATCACCGCCATCATTATGATTATCCGTCCACCCGTCACGAAGACGAAGTATCTGCATTGGGTGCTTGGTGCGTGGTTGCTGATTGCAGCATTGGTTTGGACCGTGACGATGATTGTGGCTCTGGGCGGCCCACCAGTCATGCTGGTCTGTGCTTGGGGTTTCATCGCGTATTGCAAGCCACCCCTCACTGCATCGTTTTTTCGACGAAGTGGGGTGGCCAATGACGACGCGTAAAGCTCCCAACTCTTTGAAGGCGGCGATAGAGCGAGCGGCCCGGCCGTTGGGCGGGCTCTCCAACGCTTCACTTGCGATCGGTCGAGATCGATACACGATCCCGCACGCGGCCAATCCAAACCGCTCTGAAATGTTGCGCCTGGATGATGCGATCAAGTTGGATCAGGCCTGCTTCGATGCCGGCGGCGGTACGCCGATCCTGGATCACTATGAGGGGGCCATTGAACATTTCGAGGGTCCGCGACTGAGCTGGTTCGATCATGCGGCCAACACTGTTCGCGAGAGCGCTGAACTGGCGGCAGAAATCATGGATGCGCTGAAGGATGGGAAAATCTCCAAGTCCGAAAAGCGCGAGATCCAAAAGGCCATCCATGACTCCCAACAGGTTCTCAGCGCTCTAGCCGCCGATCTGGAGGCGCAGTGATGTCGGGATCTGGGACATTCTGCAGCGATTGCGCGTGGCCTTACGAATGCGCCCGCGAAAATGGTTGCCGGCGTCGGGATCAGGGCAAGATCCGCGCTCGTCAGTATCGCGAGCGGCCCTTCAAGCAGATTGAGTTCTCGATGAGAGGCGCAACGGCGCCTTCCGTCGACGAGGCAATCAACGAAATGCCCGCGTCAGCATTCGATGCCGTACGCCAGAGCGCCGAAGCCATGTCGCGAGGTAAGGCATGACCAAGATCATCCACCTCGGGGCGAACAATTACGGCGACGATGACGCCCAACTCTATGAGACGCCGCGTGAAGCCGTTCACGCCTTAATCGCTGCAGATCCGTGGCTTCGTTCCGGAAGCCGGCTCATTTTGGAGCCAGCCTGTGGGCCAGGCGCGATCACTGCTTCTCTGCAATCAGCAGGGCACGTGGTCATTTCCAGCGACCTCAATCAGTACGAGCTTCGTTGGAAAGGCAAACCAGGTAAGGGCCTGCAAGCTCCAACCTGGAATGTGAACTTCTTCGACTACAGCCCGTCGGTGTTGTCTGAAACGATCGGCAGTCGCGAATTCGCAGTGGTCACTAATCCGCCCTATGGCGGAGAGAGAGACTTGGGCAGCAAAGCAGCTCGATTTGTCGCCCATGCGTTAGAACTCGCGCCCCGCGTTTACATGCTGCTCGAGCTTGGTTTTCAGCAGGGCGGCAATCGCTGTGAGTATCGCGACCAGCTGATGGATGGCCCGAACTTCACGGGCTATTTTCCGTTTCGCGAACGCCTTCGAATGCATCGCGATGAGTATGAAGGCCCCACGAACAATCAGACCCGTCTGCACGCTTGGTATCGTTGGGAGCGTGAGCCGAGTGGGCCCTTCGTGCATCGCCGACTGACCTGTGATCCCCCCGGCCCCTGCAAATTGCGGAGGGTCGGATGAAGCAACAGCAATTTCAGTACATGGGCACTGGGCAACCGCGGGATCCGCGATGGCATCGCCATTCTTCGCCTGAGGATGGCAAATGGTGCATCACGCGGCGGTCCCCTGTCATGCAATTGCTTGCCGCTGGAAAAACGTGGGGGTTCACCACGTCATATGGTCCGCCTCCCGAAATGATCGGACACAAGCTTGGTTTACATGTCGGCGCCAGTAAGGAGCCGCTCAAGACATTCTCTGACTCAGCGAAGGCTGCGATCTCGATGTTGCATGGGTTGCCATTCGAAGAGTGGCGCGAGGCCTTTCGCAATTGGGAAGACAACGACGCTGGAAAGTTCGTTGGATCCGCAACGCTCGTTGCAGCGTTTCGAACCGGCGGTCTGATGCAGGATTGTGTTCGGCCTTACCGACAGGATTCACTCGGCCACACCTATCTCGGCGATTGGTCACGGTTCTCAGGCAGGCTCATCCGTCCGGTAGGGAACTGGGATCCAGGTCGTTGGGTCTGGTGCTTCGATAGCCCTGCCCCCACGCCCTCGAGCAAAACAAATCCACGCATCAACGGATGGGGTTGGGTTTGGAACGCCAGCAAGGGCCTCAAAATCAGACAAAACGAACAAAAAGGCCTGCTCGTATGAGGCGGGTATCAATCCAAAGGAGGATAAGTCATGGCGGATACGGAACGCGAACCATCTGGTGACGAAAGCTCTCTACGGCCGATCCTAGCGATAGAGGCGAAGGGGCTGAGGCCAGCGAACTTGTCTCAAATGGAAATGCCTGACCTTCGGTGGCTGTCGCTGGATGTCCTCGTCATCAACGACCAATATCAGCGATCGCTGTCGAGCAGCTCTCTCAGATCAATCCGGCGCATCGTTCAGAACTTCGATTGGGCTCGCCTTAAGGCGCTGAACGTCACTCCGACCCAGGACGGTTTTTACGAGGTGGTCGATGGTCAGCATACGGCGATTGCGGCCGCCACTCATGGCTACATCGATGAGTTACCCTGCCTGATATCTGCAACTCGCGATCTCGCGGAGCGTGCCGGTGACTTTGTGGGCCTGAACAAAGACCGCGTCGCCATTCACCCGCTTCAGCTGTATCGCGCGGAACTAGCGGCTGGGGACGAATTGGCACTCGAGGTTGAGCAAGGAGTGAAATCGGCTGGTGGGCGCATCATCCCGAGCACAACTGGAATAAGACTTCGGCCTGGCGACTCCTGCGCCATTCAGGCGCTCAAGAAACTGGCCAATACAGGCGGGCCAGCTTACGTCAAACGAATTGTCGGCCTCGCTGTCAGCGCTGATCTCGCGCCGCTGACAGCTAACATGATCGCGGCACTGGCTGAGCTTGCTTGGGAAGATGAGTTCTCGCAGGTGTCCGACGAAGTGATCGTCGATACGCTGCGGGTCTATGGCGCTAATAAACTCGTTTCCCGAGCTAAAGAGCTGAAGTCGGACACTCCGGGACTGCCGCTGAAGCGCGCCATAGCGGTTGTGATTGCGAGGCTCGCCCGTGTCTGATCTGTTTTCCGCCGGCAGGCCTTCAGCCGTTCCTCACGCCCGGGACAAGCTCAAATCCGCGCTCAAGTTTGGTGAAGTTGCGAGCGACCTTGGGTTGGCAGGATCGTCGCGTCGCGGTTGGGACTGCCCGAGTTGTGGTGCGGAGTTCGCCGTTCGGGAAACTGAAAACCACCGTGGCGGACGCTGCAAATCATGCGGCGAAGGGTTCGATATCATCAACCTCGTTCGCGAAACTGAGGATCTCGGATTTGAGGCAGCGCTGAAGCGGTTGTCTTCAATTCTCGATGAAAAGTCCAACCCCAAAAAAGGCATGCGGAGACTGTTTTGACCAAGCATGGAACTGGAATCGAATGGACGCATATCCCGGGTTTCAAAGGTGAGACCTGGAACCCAATAGTTGGGTGCAGCGTGATCAGTCCTGGCTGCACGAACTGCTACGCGATGAGCATGGCTGCGCGGCTCGAGAAAATGAAGCTGCAACAGTACATGGGCACCACGGTCCCCTCCAAGGCCGGACCGGTTTGGACGGGGCGATTGAACATCGCATCCGAACAAGTGCTGACCAAACCGCTGCGGTGGTCAAAGCCCCGAGCCATATTCGTGAACTCTATGGGCGATTTGTTCCACGAAGACGTTCTCGAAGATTGGGTCGCGCGAATATTCGCCATTATGGCACTTTGTCCGCAGCACATCTTCATCGTGCTTACCAAGCGATCAGAGCGGATGCGTTCCCTGCTGAGCGAAAAAAGCGATGGATGGTTGTTGGGAGACTCCTCACGGCCCGGAACATTGTGTCATGAGATTTACTCAACTGGTTTTAAGATCCAGCGCGAGCTTTTTCCCGACCGGGCGCCCGCGGAAAAGGGGCGTGAGCTGGATAGGAAATGGCCGCTACCCAATGTGTGGTTAGGGGTTTCGGTTGAGGATCAGGTTCGAGCAAATGAGCGCATCCCTGATCTCCTGACCACGCCAGCGAGCAGGCGTTTCTTGAGCTGTGAGCCTCTGCTTGCTCCGGTCGATTTGAGAGACATCGATGATGGCAGCTATGGCATCGACGCTTTGTCGGGCGAGGTCCATGATATGTTTCGCCCCTGTCGGCCGGTGCCTCCGATCGATTGGGTGATCGCAGGGGGCGAGTCTGGGCACAAGGCGCGCCCCGTTCACCCTTATTGGATTTCATCCCTGCGTGATCAGTGTGCAGCAGCTGACGTACCGTTCTTCTTCAAACAGTGGGGTGAGTGGATGCCTGTCTGCGAGATGACTGACGAATTCTCACAGACGTTACACTATCCCGCGCCCAAGCAAGATCCGCTGCGTACTACGCGGAGCAAATACGACCACTGCGTAATCGATGCCGCAGGTACCGTCCGAAAGATCAGCGATGGTATGGCATTCACCGGTGAGCTGCCGATGGGCGTCTACAAAGTCGGCAAGGGTAAGGCCGGAAGCAATCTCGCAGGTGAGACGCTCCACAATTGGCCCGAGGTGTCGTCGTGAGCGTTTACGTCGACGATATGCACACCACCCCAATGGGGAAGCTCGGGCGCATGAAAATGTGCCACATGATCGCTGACACCACCGATGAATTGCTCGCCATGGCTGATCGCATCGGCGTTCAGCGCAAGTGGCTTCAAAAGGCCGGCACACCTCACGAACATTTCGACATTTCGATGTCTAAGCGAGCGCTCGCGGTCGCGGCCGGTGCCGTCGAAATAACCATGCGGGATCTCGCTCGTAAAACCCGCGCTAAGCGAAAGGCCATCGCCGATGACTGAAGATCCAAATCGCCCCTTTTTTGATCGTGAGAAAATCTCGCATGTGACCAATCCGGGTCACGGATATGCGCTCGTGAACGGTTGTCAGGGGATATTCGTCGATAGCGTATGTTGGGACTATGAGCAGGCGCTGAAGCAGTGGGTTGAAAACGGTGGATTCAAAAATGGGGACGATGAACAAATTGTCCGTGTGGCCGTATCGATAATTCATGACTTTGGGCGACCTGAAGATGCGGAACACATTGATGATCCGACACTAGGGACGGATCCTCATTTCACGACTGAACGGTTTTCCAAACCGTGCGGTTGTCGTGAAGCGTCGTGTCTCTGCAACGTCGGCGCGGAACAGCGAGCCGCATTCGCAATGATCGATGCATTTGCCTTTAAAATGAAAGACAAGTTCGTTCGTTCCAAAGCACTAAAAGGCAAAACAGGTTGGGACGAAGAGAACTGGTCTTGGTCGTGCTGGCGTCAAATGCGCTCCCATTGCGCTAAAGGTGATCCGGTGGATGTCGCTCTGTTCTCGGCTTTCGCGTGGAATATGAGCCCAGATGCGGAGGCCTCCGCGGACGGTGCCGTGTTTATGCAAAATACAGGGCGCACGCGATGACCCACCAACAGCTGTTTCGATGCTTGTACGTGCTGTCCGTTCTGAAAGATCATGGGCGCATCAACCGCTCCGATCTCGTTGAGTGTTTCGGAATTGGTACCTGTCAGGCCTCGCTGGATTTGACGCGCGTCACAGAGCTGTGGCCCGAAGCGATGCATTACGACCCAAGCGAGAAAGCTTACCTCGTCGGCACACTGCCATTTGGCGTCCATTGGAAGGGTGTGCACGAAGCAATTCGATTGGCGGCCGAGCACACAGGTCAGTTGCTAGAGTTGCTGGATCCCTGGTTGCCCGAGAGCGGGGCTTCAGCATGACCGACCGTCCCGTAATTTTCTCCGGTGCGATGGTATTGGCGATGCTGTCTGACGCAAAGACGCAGACGCGTCGTCTCGCCTCATCACCGCTCGCAAAGTGTGTTCCAGGCGATCGACTCTATGTTCGCGAAGCATTCGGCGATGTGAACCTTTATGGCGCTCCAGGAATTCTCTATCGGGCGGACAAGCACCGATGGGCATTGATGGATGACCCGACTTATCTCTGCGACGATGGGTCGATGAATTACGATCACCCGCACGGTGACAAGTATCTTTGGGCACAATGGGTAGATGACCTGGAGAGCGGCGCCGAGGGGAATTGGCGTCCGAGCATTCACATGCCGCGATGGGTGTCTCGCCTATGGCTTTCCGTGACGGATGTCACATTTGAAGCTCTGCAGGATCTGACAGACGACGCGGCCGAGGCTGAGGGAATGATCTCGGGTTCATTCGGCTGGGACGGTACAACCAAATGGGCCCATGCTGGTGCATGGCGCCTCGATGAGGATCGTAGGCCGCATGCCGAAACGGCGATGCTGGCGAACTCACCGAAGCATGCCTTCGCGAAGCTGTGGGATACGTTGCACGGATCCAAACAAGGTGAGGCCTGGTCAGACAATCCGGACGTCGTGGCGCTGACCTATACCGTGCACCGCGGAAACATCGATGGGGGTGATCGTTAAGATGCGCATCATCGATTCTGAGCTTGGGCAATCCGTCATTCGCCATGCCAAGACCATCGGCTGGATCATCAAGCAAATCTGCCTGGTTTGGGTGATTGTGACCCTCATGATCGTGTTCACAATCGGCTCGCTCTTCGGCGCGATACCCGGCCTGTATGGCGCGATCCATCGCCAGACTGCCGCCAGCAAGGTTTTGAAGCCTCCATAGGTTCAAACCCCGCATCCTCGACGCGGGCAATATGGGGCACCGCGTCCACAATTCTTCGGCCAATTTTTTTAACATGGGGGTTTCCGTGAGCGGGAAACGTATATCCGAAAAAACGAACGGCGTTCGGTTGTTGCTGAACGCTCAAAACGCCGTCTTGGAGCCATCCGGGCGCGCTGGCTGGCTTGGGGCGCTGGCAATGTTCACCGATGCGCAGACGGGGTATTCTGCGTGCTCTCTCGCCGGCCTTCGCATCGTCGCACGTCAAGACGGCAGATCCTTTCGACGGGCTCTAGAGGCCTGGTCTGGCGATGACTTGCAGCATTTGGTGCTCGACCTCGATGCTCGCCGCGGCGGGCCTTTTGACGCGCGTTTGTTTCGTGTCCACTGGGAGCGCCTGCAATGGCTTGCTCGCGGGCTCATGATCACGCGTCGGCGCATTGGGGCCGGCGCCGCACGTGCGCTCGAGCGCCGAAACCTGATCGGCGCCCCAGCAACTGCTGAGAATTGTGCGGCCGTCATCGCAGCGCTTCAGGGGGCGCTTTTGGCTGAACAAGAGTTCCAGGCGGCGCGTGAGATAGAGGCCTGCCAGAGCGGGCTTGTTGCCGCCTTCGATGGTTGGCCATCTCGGATCCTCGATCATGCGAGCGAACTCACCGCGCTCCAGTTTGAAGACCGGGTCGAAATGCTCGCCCCTTCGGCTGTGGAAAAAGACGGACCGCAAAATGGTTTTCTGGACGCTAACTCGGACATTTTGTCCGCTTACTCGGACATTTTGTCCACGGACCATTATAAGGATGATTCACCCCAAGGGATTCAAAAGCGCGCACGCGACGCCAGTCTGTGGACAAAATCGCAACCGTCACTTCCAGGCGGAAACTCTGGCATGGCGGTTCAGGGGGATCGTGCTCAGGCGGACCTGCCATTCTTCAGATCGATCAGCGCTCAGTACCTCGCCGCCCGTCTAGGCGGGAGTGGCAAATGGCGGGCTCATATCGGCGAGGCCTTGCTCGGGTGCAGGGTTTGGCAAATCGAACAATGCCTGGTGATCGCAGCCACCGATGGTGAGCACGTTGGCAGGCTGCACGAAATCATTGGCTCAAAGCTGGTCGATAATCTTCAGGACCTCGGATTTGACGGATATCAGATCACTGTTCGACGGGACGATGTCGCCGAAGACGAGGCCCAGACATCGGAGGGTGGTCATGTCGAAACGTAAGAAAATCAAAGCGGCGGATCTCTACCCTGACCATGACATCACCATCGAGCCGGAAGCTGATTCGCAGGGAAATCAACCGGCGCCGCCCAAGCAACCGCGTGCGCCTGAGCCGGAAGCAGAGCCAAATCCTCGAGCAACATTCGTGAGCTTGGGCGAGCTGTACAATCAGCGTGATGATGCCGAGAAACGAGGTTGGAACGACAAAGCCCGAGACATCGAAGGGGCGATTGCCGATCGGTTGAAGGATCAACACCGCAAGGATGTCACCATCAATGAGATCCTGGCTGAGGCGCGATCTCAGCGCCGAGCGGTTCACCCTTTCATCGTGACTGTCGGCGCTTGCGAAGAACTGACGTTGGTTCACCTAGACATTGGATTGCGGCTCAATGGCCTGCTCGATGGGGTGCCGATGGTTGGTAGCAATTGGCGCGATCCCGGTGCGGCTATCGTTGCCTCGCATTCGAAGGTTGCGAACCGTGCGGTCTATTCCAAGCACAAGCACAAGCGCAAACAGGATCCGGTCAAGACGTTCGAGCCAAAGGTTTCCAAGTCTATCCGGCGTGGCGGCGATGGGGGGATGGCTGCCCGGGTTGATCGACTGCGAGAAACGGAAGGCATCTGGCCAACGTTCCTCGCCATCACCGAATCGGAAGGCGAGCGCCTAACGGGCAAGGCGGGCTTTTCGCAGGTCTGCGCGGCGGTGATTCGCGGTGATTCGGGTATTGAAACCGCCATCAAAGGTAGGGTTCGCGGAAAAATTTCAGTGCTTCGTGAGGCAGCGAGATCTTCGATGGTTGCAGGGCTCGACGCGGTTGCACCCATGTTTGCACGCAAGCGGTGAGCGCAAGTATCGGTTGACGGGGACGCGATATGGCATCAGGAAAACTACATTCCAAAATCTATGTCAGACGGCCAGATTGCCCGTGTTTATTGCGGTTTCGGGTCCTTCCAGCGTTCAAATACGTTACGGGGGCGCGAAGCGCGTTTTTTTTCACCAGAGCCAGATCGCCGAAACACCTGCAAGTATTTGGAACCTAGTACCACCCATGCAAACTTTAGCCATCGGAGATCTTCGTCATGTCAGGCGCTCCCGACGGCTGGCGCTCCGGGAAGGACACCGAAAAGTATTTCGCCGACCAAGGCATCGAAGTTCACCTCTCAACCATCACGCGCCAGCGCAAAAAATATCCTGAGCTATTCCAGAAAATCGGCCGCACGCTGTTCATTGATGCAGAAGCGCTGATCAAAAAGTACCGTGATGACTATCGCGGCGCGATTCACGCTGGTGAGACCAGCAATAAGCGGCCTTCGCGACTGACTGCGAAGCCCGCGGTACCGGATTCCGTTCGAGCAGCGGCGCCAAAACCGAAGGCGAAGCCTGACACGCCTGACGATGCAGCGGCCGCCCAGCCCGAGCCGGAAGCGGATCGAACAGTTGTCCCGTTGGATCCAACCCGCCGCAAAGCCCACTACGAGGCGATGCGGCTCGAACGCAACGAGTATGAGGCTCAGGGCTTGCTGATCCCGGCCACCAGCGCCCATGCCGCGATTGCATACGCCATTGCGGAGGGACAAGGGCAGCATTTGCGCGCCATCGGACCCGCGGCTGAGCGCATTGCCGCCATGTTCGCGTCTGAAGAACGCTCGGCAGAGGTCAAAGCGATCTTGGATGACGTTTTTCGGGGCGGATGGAACGGTTTTGCCGCCGCTGCCAGCCGCGAGATAACGGATTCCAACCCTGAAGCTCTCGATCGCTTTAAGCAGCTGGAGGAATTCGCACATCAGCTGATGTCAGGAGACGATCATGCTCCTGAGGCCCAGGCTGGATGACGCCGGAGGAGCTACGGAAAACCTTCACTGGCCTCGCATCAGCGTTCGCAGTCGTTGGCGGCGCGATTGCGGAGGAAGCGCCGGTAGAAGAACCACTCCTGGTTCACGAATGGGCGGCGAAGTATCGCTTCGTTAGCGCTGAATCTGGATCCCCGAAGCCCGGGCAATGGTCGAATGACCTTTTGCCCTATCTGAAGGTGCCGATGGATCGCATGGGCCCGGAAGATCCTGTGCAAACGGTGACAATCCGAGGATCCGCTCAAACCGGAAAGTCAGAATGCGCTCTGAATGCAGGCCTATCGCGTGTCGATCAGTCGCCGTGTTCAATGTTGTATTTGCTTCCGTCGACTGACGAGGCGAAAAAATACAACAAGGTCAAATTTGACGCGACCGTGCAGGCCTCGCCGCAAATCACGCGGAAGATCGCGAGCCAGACCGGGCGAACTTCCGAAAAGTCGACTGGATCCTTCAAGCGGTTCCCTGGTGGTTTCGCGATTATCGACTCCGCCGGCACCTCGAAGCCGCTGCAAATGGTCTCGATTGGCTTCATTGTGGCCGAAGAAGCGACTGAGTACGATGACGACGTCGACAATCGCGGTCACCCGATTGACCAGGCCCGTAAGCGCGGCACGTTTTTTGGACCTGAATTCAAACTGGTCATTCCGTCCACGCCTGGAAAGAAGGCGCTGAAGGGAGAGGCCGGCGGCTGCCGCGTTACCGCTGAATTTGAAGCAGGCGATCAGGCTCAATATGTGGTGCCATGTCCACATTGCGGCGATTTCAGCGCGCTAAAGTTTGAAAATATGGTCGGTCCGACCCCTGAAGATCCGGACCAAACTGTTGGGTTCTACTGCAAGGCATCCGGGCCCGAACAGGAGAACCAGGGCTGCGGCGCGCTCGCTGAGAGTTACCAGCGCCATGACATGATCCAACAGGGCCGATGGGTTCCGTATTTCCCGAGCGATCGGGAAGACAATCCGCAGCCACCCGAGATCATTCCAGCCGATGAGATCGATCGATGGGCGTTCCGTCGTGAGGGGCGCCGATGGGTGAGCCCAAGAAACTGCGAGGGCCGGCCGGCGAGTTTCCAGATCTGGCAGGCCATGAACCCGCAAATTGCCTGGAACGTGATCTGGCGCGAATGGCGAGAGGTTGTTGAGGGGCGTTTTGAAGCCAAGGTGTTCTTTCAGCAAACGCTTGGCTTGCCTTTCGACGGAATTGTTGACCGTCCCGAGGTAGCAGCGTTGCTCGAGGCCTCTGGTCGTGTATGGGAAGAAGGTACAGTGCCGCCATTCTGCGCGGTGCTGACCATGGCCGTCGACGTCCAGGTGAACCGCCTAGAATGGGCGGTTTACGCCTGGGGCCGCGGGGGAGTCGGGTTCAGGGTGGCCAAAGGCATCCTGCCCGGCGACCCAACCAAGCTGCAGGTCTGGAAAGACCTGGATGCTCAACGGAAACAAACCTGGGCTGGGCCGGCTTTCAAAGCAGCTGCGCCGTCTCGTTGTTTCGTCGACTCCGGTAATTGGACGCAGGAAGTCTACGCGTACTGCCGTGGTCGCATGGCCGAAGGCGTGTTTGCGATTTTCGGGGCAAAAGGGCGAAATGCTCACGAAGCGCCCGCGGTCACGCAGTCGACGCCGAAGAAGGTCAAGATCAATAAGCGGACCGTGTCTAAAATCGTTCCTCTCCAAGTCGGTGGTCACACTTTGAAAGGCAGGTTTTACGGCGGAATGGGCGATGGGCTGCTGGCCGAAAAAGGCAAGCCCCTGCCTTCGCGAGCCATCCTGTTTCCGGCCGATTTGACTGAGGAAGAGGCGAAGCAACTCACCGCTGAGAAACTCAGCTTTAGCGATCCGAAAAAATCGTACGGCGAGTGGGTGAAGATCAGCGGGCAGCCGAACGAAGCGCTGGACCTTGGCGTCTACAATTTGGCGGCCGCGTGCTCGCTTCAAATCGACACCTGGGATGAAAAGCGCTGGGATGATGTTTACGCATCTGTGTTGCCAGACGAAGATCCGACACTGGCTGATGCCGGCGGCCTTGAGAGGCTTTGGAACGAAATCGCGGCACCCGCTGCCGCAGAAGATGACGCCAAGCCTGAAGGGTTGAGCGATGAAGACAAACGCCGGCTCGAGGAACTCGGTCGCAAACATGGACATGGAGGGACGAGCTGATGGCTAGATCTTGCACCGAAATCGAGGCTGACATCTCTGCTCTGAAAGCGCGATTGACCGCTATGTCGACTGGAAAGGTGCTGGAAGAGACGGGATATGCCGGTAGCAAGGCTCGCTTCCATATCGCATCGCCTGACGAAATTCGGCGTCAGATCCTCGAACTGGAACAAGAGGCGCGCGATTGCGGTTGCCCCAATGCTCCGCGGGGCGGAGGGATCCGCGTCGGATTATAAGCCGAACGGCGTTCGGTTTTAGAGATCGCATGTGAATCGCTTGTAGGGGACTGCAGGCCATCCGGTGACGACTGAGGGAATTACCAACATGCGAATTGAGTGGCGGCGTGGAAAGTAGACACGCTGCAATCCCAAAAAGTCTGTGACCATGCCTCGGCTGACTTGCGGGATAAGAAAGAGACGCCGAGGCTGGCGAGCCACCCGTGTGCCAGGAGGTGGAAATTGGTCCCTAAAATAGGGACTTGACCAGGGAAGAGACCATCGCCGGAGTAACGCCCGGCCCACTCAACATTTTCAGTTTGCCAGCGCTTACTCTACTCGCACTGGCCGGGGCTGGTTCGTACATGCAGGCGGGCCAGCCCCATTCAAAATACCCGAGAGGGGGTCAGAGTTAGCTCGCAAGGCGCTCTGCACTTGATCCGCGAGATAGCCCGGTTGGGACGGCGCCAGATCAAGTTGAGGAGACCGGGTGACCGGGAAACCAAAACGAACGTGAGGCCGATCCGGCAACTGTCTCTTGCGCTGAGGCAGGTCGGTCACGCCGTGCTGTTGCCCCCGTTAAAAACGGGGCTCGCCCGCCAAGCAGATGCTGGCAGCGCAGGGTGAGCCCCAACTTTTTCAAATCTGCCATAGGGCCATAATAGCCTGAAAGCGGAGGTGATGGCGTCCCGGACGGGGTTTTCTAAGTAATTTTCCCTCGTCTCCCCCAGTCTTTGACTTGCGTGTGACCGTCATCGCCGCGCCCAAGCCCGGTTTCTCGCTGACCTTATCGGGTCAGGCATTACGTCTCGGCTTGGGCGTACTTTTTTCAATCGATCTGCCTCGCGCGCCATCGCCAGTTTGGCGACGCGATGAGCGATCGCGGACAGGCGGGTCGCCTGAACTTCCGGCCTGTCCGTCGAATTTCGGATCGCTCGAGTTCCTCCCGAGCGTCCCTGCGTCCCGGCTCCCGATTTCGCGAGCCGGGACGGCTTTTTCTTGTCTTGGAGCCCCCATGAACCCGTCTCGTCAAAACGCGCTCAAACGCGTTCACCGTCGCAATGCGAACAGCTTACCGGTACCGACACGCTCTGCGTCAGTCTCTGAGGCGGCGACGCGTGGTGGCCCAAGTCTGATTGGCTGGACGCCGCCGCTGACGCCGCCGGATCAGGAGAATCGAACATTAGGGCGCGACCTCGCGGTATCGCGTGCTCGCGATTTGACGGCGAATGAGCCCCTGGCGCAGGCCGCTAATGATCGCCGCATCGATATGGCGTTCGGCATGCGCGGGCTTCGTTTTTCGGCGCTGCCGGACGGTGCGGCCTTGGGCTTGGACCCCGATCAAACTGCCGAGCTCGCTGATGAGATCGAGCGGGTTTTCAACGACTGGTGTGAGGATGCACTCTGGCGGTGCGATTGGGAGCAAGACGAAAATTGGGGTGGCCTGTGCAACCTGATCGCCCGACATTATTTCCGCGACAATGAAGCTTTCGTCGTTCTGCGTTGGGACGAAGTGCCGGCATATGGTTTTCCGTTTCGTACAAGTTTGCACGTGATCGACCCGGATCGCGTCAGCAATCCAGATAACGCGCCCGATACGCCAACGCTCCGCTCGGGCGTTGAGTCGAATGGCCGACATGTTGTTCGCTACCACATCCGGAACGCCCACCCTCAAGACTGGACGTCCGGTGGCACCGGCGACGCGATGAAATGGACGGCTGTTCCCAAACAAAATGAATATGGCCGACCCGTCGTCCTGCACTTGCGTCGAAAAGAGCGAGCGGACCAGCGGCGCGGTTGGGGCAGCCTGATGGCCACGCTGAAAAAGTTCAAAGATCTGTCTCGATACAGCGATGCTGAGATTCAGTCGGCTGTCGTGCGAGCTGTGATGGCTATGGTGATCTATACGGATCGCTCCACGACCGGCATCGAGGATGCATTGAGCGTTGACGATATCGTCAAGTTTCAAAACGCGTCAGATGCCTATTACGGCGCCAAGGGCCCGCGGCTCGCCGACGGCACGCGGATCCAAAAGCTGTTTCCGACTGAGAAAGTCGAAATGCTCACGTCCAACGCTGAGGGTGGCGACTTCGAGGCTTTTGCGGGTGTGTTCTCGCGGCACATCGCGAGTGCGTTGGGTCTCTCGTACGAACAACTGACTATGGACTGGACGAAAACCAACTATTCGAGCGCGCGCGCCGCGCTCGTCGAGGTTTGGCGATCGGTTGAAAGTTTCATCGATTTGTTTGTTTCGAAAGTGGCGCGGCCCGTTCTGCTTTGCGTCATTGATGACGCAGAGGATTCTGGCGAGCTGAAGGTTCCGCCGGCACTACCAGACCTGTTTGCGAAACCGCGCGCCTGGCTTGATGGTATTTGGCTTGGTTCTGCTCGCGGTTGGGTTGACCCAACCAAAGAACCGATGGGTGCCGGCATCGAGATGGAAATCGGCGCCTCCAGCTTGCAAGACGTCACGGCCAAGCAGGGTCGCGATTGGCAAAAAGTCACGATGCAGCGCGCCCGTGAAGCCAAGTTCTTCGAGAAACTCAACGTCACCCCGCCTAAGCCGATGGCTGAGGTCGCCGCGCTTATCGAGAATAAGCCAGAGCCCGTTCAAGAGGAAAATGCCTGATGCCTACATACGCCGCGCTTCAGGCGCGTTTTTCGTCCATGATTGGTCGCCCGCTGCTGATGATGCCTCAAGGCGCAGAACAGATCGCTCAATTGATCATGCAGGCTGAGCCAACGGCCTTCAATTCTCCAATGCGGTTCGAGGCCTGGCGGCGCGCTCGTGGCACCCGGCCCGCGCCAGCCGCTTTCGACGATGACGACGTAATCGCTCAATCACCCCCGCCGCTGCCTCCAGGAGGTCTTGCCTACGCTCCCATGTGGATGGGTGAGCCCGATGACGAACTCGACTGGGGCATGTCTCTCAAGGATGGCGTCGCCTGCTTGTGCGTTGATACTGCCATCGATGCCAAGGGTGAGGATTGGTGCGGGACCTGGTATCATGGATATGACAGTCTGCACGCGGCTGTTTCAACGGCTATGGAAGATCCTCGTGTCGAAGGTCTGTTCATTCACATGGATAGCCCGGGCGGCGTCGTCGAAGACGGTATTTTCAAACTCACAGAATTGATGCGCGAGGCTCGCGCAGCAAATGGCGGTAAACCCATTCACGTTCACGGCGAGCTGATTGCCAGTGCGGCCTATTGGATCGGATCACAGGCGGATCGAATAACCGCGAGCCGCACCGCTGCGGTCGGGTCAATTGGTGCGGTGATGATCCACCAGGATGTCAGCGGCGCAATGGCGAAACACGGCATTCGGGTCACGCCCATCCAGGGTGGTCGCCGAAAAACCGAATTCGCGAGTTTTCAAGGTCTCGACGAAGAGGCCATTATAAATCTGCAGGCGATGATCGATCAGGTGTATCGCGATTTCGTCGGTGAAGTCGTCGCCGGTCGCCCTGCCCTGAACGAAGATTTGCTCTACGAAACCGAAGCTCGGCTGTTCGATGCGCGCAATGATCTCGCAGATCATTCAGGCCTTGATCACGGGCTCATTGATGCAATCGAGTCTGAGGAAGCCGCGTTCGACAATCTTCGCGCCCTCATTTCCAAAAATACCCCGGCGGCGGGGTCAACGCCGACCATCGACTCGCAATCCCGCGAGCGCAACAAGGAGAACGCTATGTCGTCAACACGAAAAGCCCTTGCCGCCCTGTCTGGCGACGGCAAGGCCACCGACCGGATCGCTGCCGCTATTGAATTGCTGCCAAAAGGAAGTGCGGCTCGCGGCATTCTTTTGGGCTCCGGTGCGACCGAAACTCGAATTTCGCGCGCCAAAGTAAAGTTGGCTGAGCAGTTGGACGATGAAAACGCCAACCAGGATCCAGATCCGGATGCGAATGATGATCCGGATAACTCAACGAATGGCGAGGGCGATGATCCAGATCCGGACGCTGAAGACGATCCGGATCCTGATGCTGAGGATGATCCGGACCCTGACGCTGAAGATGAGCCGGATCCAGATGCGGACGACGATCCAGACCCTGATGCCGAAGATGAGCCCGACGATGAGATGGCTCGCGCTCAGGCGATCCTGGATCTGCCTGAAGCGACAGGCCGCGAGGCGCTCGCGAAAAAGCTTGCCTTCCAGAAGGGCATGACCGTCGCGAATGCGAAAGATCTGCTTGCGACCGCACCGAAAGGCGGTCGGCGCAAGGTTGAGGATCCAAACATCTCAGGCAATGCGGGAGGCGGCGGCAATTCCGCCTCTCCGGATGACCGCCTCATTCAGTCATCGCTGAAGCTGCGCGAACAACGCGGCCGCTAACCCGTTCCGACTCCGGAAAAACAGGCCTGCCGGGTTCGCCGGGCAGGCCTTTCTTTTAACCCCTAATCTCAGGGAGGCCTCTTATGGTCGAGAAATTCAATCAACCCCGGGCGGAAACACTCGTCCTGAAGCACTTCGTAACTCGCGAACTTTGCTTCGAAGAAGTCGAAATCAAAGGCACCGGTACCGCGCGCACGCTCGAGGTCGGGCAGGTTTTGGCGAAGTACACCGGCGGCGCAGACGTTGGCACCTATGTCGAAGCCACGGTTGGTGGTGCGAACGGTGCCGATACGGCGAAAGCCGTGCTCACCGCCAATATTGACGTTCCCGCTTCGGGCAGCGTCAAGGTCGCCGCGATCGAACGCCTCGGGATCCTCGATACGTCCGAATTGATCTTCGCGGGCTCCCCGAACGCTGCCGAGCAACAAGCGTTCATTGACCAGTTGGCCACGGCTCATCTGATCGCGCGCTAAGCGCTCTTCCTTGATTGGCAGGTCGACCTCGCCCTGCCCGTCAAACCCTTCCCTTTTCACTCTAGAAAAAAGGAGGCCAATCGTGGCTTTCAATTTCCTTTATACCGCTGTTGGCCTCACACAGGCCGTAAACAACATTCCGAATGTCTACGGCCTGCTCGGCGACATGAATGTCTCTCCAGGTCGCGGCATTGCCGAAACCCATGTGCGCATCGATGTCCAGGGCAGTGTCGTAAAAGTCCTGCCAGCGGTGCCGCGCGGTGGTCCGTCCAAGCTGCATGAGCGCGTCAGCGACAAAGCGGTGCTGATCGATGTTCCCCACTTTCCGAGCATGGACCTGATCACGCCCGCTGACATTCAAAATCTCGAGCGCGTGCAAAACGGTCAACTTCAAACGGTGACGGTTGAGGATGAACTCAATCGCCGCCTGGAAGAGACACGGCAACCGCATGACCAGACACTCGAATATATGCGTGTCGGCGCGCTCAAAGGTCTGATCACCGACGGCGCAGGCAACACGCTCCTGAATCTCTACGATGCGTTTGATCTGTCCGAACAGGTGTTTGACCTGGATCTGGACAATGCCAGCGCAGATCTCATTGGGATCTGCAGCGCGATCTATAACCACGTCACGACGAATCTGCTCGGTGAGAGTTTCACCGAAATTCAGATCCCGTGTAGCTCCTCTGCGTTCAATCGCCTGGTCGCGCACCCGAAGGTTGAGCAGTACTGGCTGAACCAGGAAGCTGCGACTTCGATGGCGAATATGATCCGCGAGGATAAGAGTGGTGGTCAGGCCGGAACGCGTGGGCGTCGGTTCACGTTCCAGAACCTGACCTTTGTTGAGTACCATGGCAGCGTTGTGCTGGACGATGGTACCGCTTCGCCGCTGATCGCTGCCAATACTGGTCATGCGTTCCCGGCGGGCATGCGCTCTGGTTGGGAAACCTTCTTCGCACCAGCTCATGACATTCGCCAGGTCAACACCATGGGCACGCATATCTATGTGTCGCCGAAAGAGCTGGATCACGGCGAAGGCATTGAGCTGAAGACTCAATCCAACCCGATCTCTGTTCTCAAGAAAATCGGAGCGACCGCCCGCATCATCATGTAGGCGCTCGCCGATCAACTAATTGGGGGCGGCGCACTTATCGCCGCCCCTGCTTCCAATCCAAAATTCAAACCAACTCCTGCAGGAGGAAATCATGTCTACACGCAAGCCCAAGACGCCGAACAAATCGAACCTGGCGCATTTTGTAACCCTCGCCGGCATCACCATCGCCGATGCCGAACAAGACGGCGGTCTTCGCCACGTCGCGACCGGGGTGGATTGTAAAACGGGCGGCTTCACCGTCGAGCAAGCCAAAAAATACCTCGAGATGGGCCTTGTCGGTGAGCGTGCCGCATTGGTGAAAAGCGACGCGGGTGGCGACAAGTCTTCCGAGGCAACGATCGCTGACCTTCGGACGCAGCTGGCGGCTGAAAAAACGCGCGCTGATGAGGCTGAGACCAAGGCCGAAGAGAATGAAAAGCTCGCCGCAAAAGCCGGCGCAGATCTCAAGAAAGCCAACGACGAATTGGCAAAGCTGAAGGCGAAGTAAACTAAGCAATGAGCACATTCGCTCAAGAACACCTGGATGCGATTTACGATTCCGTGATCGCCGACGATGCGCGCGTCACGCCAAAGTCCGGCGCCGATGCATTCCAGGTCCGGGTGTTCCCGCTGCAGCCCGATCAAACACTCGGGATCGGGCTGCAATCTCAGCCAATCTTGGGGACCTCGGTACTCGAGGTGCGCAAGACGGACTGGGCAAAGCCAGAACGTCAAGATGTGGTCGAGATACTGTCGGACGGATCCGTCACTCGTACGCTTCGTGTTGTGGATGAGCCGATGTCCATCGATGACAAGCGGCTGGTCTGGACGGTCAACTGCGCTGAGGCTTGATCGCAATGAAGATGCGATTGGATGCGTCGGACTTCACATTGGCGCTCAACGGTCAACTTTCGAAATGGCGCGCAGGTGTCGGTGAGGCTGTCGTGCGCGCCAATCGTGGTGCGCTCGAGGCCACGTCTGATTTTGCGAAGCGTACCTTGAGGGCGGATCTGCGCGAAGCCGGTCTCGGCGCGCTCGAAAAGACTTGGCAGACGGACATCTATCCTCGCAAGGGGCTCGCATACGAGCCGGCGTTGCGGATCTATTCCAAGGCTGAAGTCATCGTCAGCGCGTTTGATGAAGGTCCGACTATCAAACCAACCGGCGATGGTATGCTCGCCATTCCCATTCCTGGTGGGTTTGCCGAAGATTTTCCAAATCCGAAGGGACCGGACGACAAAGTCGACTATGCGCGCCGAAAGTTTGGTGATCGGTTGTTCGTGATCCCTGCCAACGGCAACAGACCAGCCATTCTCGCAGCCGAATTGGTCGGCGTTTCCAAGGGCGGCCGCCTCGGGCCAAGAAAGAAAACGAAGACCGGAAAATTCACCAAAGGCACGCAAACCGCGATGCTGTTTTATTTGGTTCCGCAGGCGAGATTGCCGAAGCTCCTGGATATTCGGCGAGACTTCCGGCGCATCGAAAAATTTCTAATCGAAGAATACCCGCGCGCCCTCAAACGAGAGCTTCGTGAGGTTGGGATCCTGTAGCATGGCAACCGATATCGAGTCCGCCTTCCGGGCGTTACAGCAAATTTTGACGACGGCGGCGCTGGGGTCCGATGCATTGCCGGACCAAGTCCGTCGAAATGCAAGTCTGCGTGATGTCTTTGGCCAAATTACCGGCTCAAGTCTCGCCTATTTGAACCTGATCGATGATGACCCCGTTTTGTACGATACGATCATCGGTCCTGCAGGCGTTTATCAGGACGAATTTGGTCAACGCGGCGTTGTCGAACTGATAATCGCTGAAATCGATGACGATATCCGCGATGCGACGTTTGCTGAGGCCCTCGCGGTCGTAACGGCTGCCCTCAGAGGCGCTAGGTCTCTGCCAATGCTCGCGGCGATGAACATCTTGGCTCCGGAAAAGGCAAATCTGGCCGCCGGCCCCCTGCCAGGCATCAAAGCGGCGCGAATTACCTTCGAGTTTCCGGTCACAGCGCCGGACATGCTCGGAAACATCCTCGCCGATCGCGTCACGGCGACGATCGAACCAATTGCCATGTCGAGCGAGCTGGAGATTAACCGCGGATCAATGTTGGTCGGTCTGCTTGACCCAATTGTGGCGGCTTCGCAGCTGAAATCACTGATTGATGCGCAGCTAGCCACTGGAATTGAGCCAATTCTAAACGGCAGCTCGGCCGCGGTACGATTGGCGGCATCTTCCGCGATAGGCGTTGCTGACATCTTGGGAGCTGGCGACGGGGATCTAATCGTCGGCATAACCGGCGCCGGCATTGTCGGCGACATTTTAGGGAGTGGTGACGCGAGCGTGCCCCAACCAGGTGGCAGCGGTTTCTTTTCACTCGAACCTATACTCGGCGCCGGCGACGCTGCCGTTGAGATCGCGGGAGCGATGGGTGGTGTAATCGGTGCCATCGTTGGATCGGGTGCTGTTTTCACCAATCCTGGAGCAAATGCAAATGCCTGGCTCGATCCGGTTCTCGCCAGCGGGGATACAGCTCTCCTAGTCACCGCTCAGAGCGGCGGCGTGTTGGACGATATCGTTGGCTCCGGAGGCGTTGCTGTTCTGGCCGAGGCGAGCGGCGGTGGAGAAGTTGAGGCCATCCTTTCATCCGGACAGGCCGGCCAGCCGCAATTAGTCTTGAGTGGCAACGGGATTGTGGAGCCGATTATCGCTACGAGTGGCGCGCAGTTACTGGCGTCCCTGCAATCAGCGCCACAAATTGAGCCCATCCTTGGAACCGGAGATGCCAGGCTCCTGGTGGACGGGACGATAGGCGGCCAAATCGATCCTATCGTGTCATCGATCACCGGGACTCTTTCGATCACGGCAAATGCTGGGGCGTTGGTGGATCCAATTGTGAGCGCGTCTGTGGCTAGCGTCGCGCTGCAGGCGTCGAGTTCTGGACAGGTCGACCCGATACTTGGCTCTGGTGATGCTTCTAGCGCAGTCGTGGCAGATGGTGGCGGGAACGTGGAGCAAATCATCTCCGCTGCAGATGCGGATGTTCAGATTGCTGCCGCCAGTGGAGGCATTCTAGACGCCATTCTCGGAACCGGCGACGCAGCGGCGCTTGTTCAAGCCAGCTCAGGTGGCGTCATCGACTCTATTTTGGGTTCAGGCGACGCCGCTGTCGCCGGTGCTTCCAATGAACCTGAAACAGATGCCTTCATTGCTCGCATGAACACCGCGCCGACCGCAAGCGTGGAAACGGCGCTGAACACTTTGATTGCTCAGCTGAAAACAGACGGCATTTGGAGCAAGCTCGACGCTTTGTTCCTGTACGGCCTGCCAGATGTAAACGATGCCGTTCTAAATGTGGTCTCGGCAAGCTTCCCGATGGTGCTCGGAGACCAGGGGCATGTTCCGTCGACTGGATTGGTCAATCAGACGTCTGGCAGCAATGCGATGACGAATGCGTTCTCTCCGTCTCAAGGTGTCAACTGGACCAGTGATGAAGCGCACTGGGGCATCAAAATGAAGCAGGACGATAGTGCAAACCACTCTTCGTTCTATGAGACTACCGATTCTGCGCATTTTGACCTGTATATCGAAAGCGACGGTTCGTTTTTCTATGCGATCGGTGGTGCCTTCACTTCATATTCGGGTGCTGGAACTTTTAGCGGCACTGCGCACGATCACCTTGTGTTGTCTGTCAACCGCAACACCAACGACTTAGAGCTGGCAATGAACGGCGCGATTATCGCCACCGACACATTCACTCCCAGTGATATGAACGGGACTGGCACGATGCTGATTATGCAGGACGACCAGTCGCTCCAGGAGCATTCCGTAATGCACTGGGGCGGATATCTGACGCCAGCGGAAATCGCAAACTTGAACACGGCTCTGAACGCCTGGTTTGCGGCCATTTAGGCCCGCTTCTTTCTTGAGCGCTTTAGGCGCTTTCCTGTGATCTTGCCGGGTCACTCTCTCAAAATCTGACCGCTTCAACGCGGCCTGATCGCAGGCTCGGCGCACCGGGCCATTTTCTCAAAATTCAACCGAAGGAGGCCAGAATGGCCCTCAAATTCTCTGTCGCGATGCGGAATGATCTGTTGTCGGCGATTACGGCCCGCATCAGCGCAACGGCGCAACTCAAAATGTTTGAAGGCGCAGCGCCTGCAAACATCACCGATCCGGACTCGGGGACGGTCATCGCTGTCGTTGAGATTCCGGACACCCCGTTCGCGGCTCCTGTGAATGGCGTGATGGCGAAGTCGGGCACTTGGGAAGATCCCGCTGCCGATAATGCCGGCACGCTGGGGCACTTCCGCATCTATGAAGACGGCGGCACGACTGTCTTGATGCAGGGCACAATCACGGCGACCAGCGGTGGTGGTGATATGGAAGTCGACAATACGATTGTCGCTGCTGGCCAGACCATCACGATCAATACGCTGTCTCTGACTGCCCAGAACACGTAATCGCCATGCCGGCGAAGAAGAAGCCTAAAGGGGAGGCTAGACCCCAAGAGCTCGTGTTCGTGCGACTTAAGGTGCCTACCAACGGCATCGTCGCCGGACGCGTCGTTACCGCCAGCTCCAAGAAAGCTAAGCAGCTCAAGGATGACGATCACGCTGAGGATGCAACTCAGCGAATGATCGGCCTGGCTGGCGGCAGCATTCCTCACATTCAAGACTAAGGAGATCGCCGATGGCATCCTCTCGCAAAGGTCGCCTGTCGCCAATTACAGGCGCGGTCGCGACCGATATCACCACTCTGCCGACCGATAACCCGCATCAGCTTTGCTACTACAGCGAGGGGTTCGACTCTCAAGATGGCTTCATCAATGATCAGGTGATCTGCCATGGAGCGGCGAACGGCCGGGATAAAACCGACCCGTCGCCTGGTCTGCGGCAATCGTCCGGCTCAATGAACGTGCCGATGGACGTCGCGATGCTCAGCTATTTCATGCCCATGTTGTGCGGAGCGGCGACATCGGAAGTTGAAGACGCCGGTGTGTCACCAAGCAAATGGACCCGAACATTTGTGTCTGGTCTGGACACTCAGGTGCTGTCGGCATTTTCGCTGCCTGTGACTGATGACAAGTGGAAGCTGATCCACCCATCTTACCTGAACACGCTCAGCTTCAACGTTGGTAAGCAAGACGGTTTCCGAACGATGGATCTCGGGTTCCTGACGTCAGACGTCGAAACCGTGACGTCAGAACCGACATTTGCCGGCGCGGCGAGCCCCCGATCGTACACGCACCGAAAAGTGCCCGGTGAGGTCGGAACCATGTCGATCGATGGCACCGTTGTCGCTCAGCTGATTGATGGGACGTTCAATTTCTCTAATCAGGCCGAACTGATCAATCTCGCGGACGGTACCAACCGTGCACTTGGCCTCGAACCTGGCGATACGCAGATCCGCACGGATATGACGATGCGTGTCGTGAGCGGTGTTGGTGTCAACGATATTCTGGATCTCTTCAAAGGGGCGCAGGGTCCGAGCTTTGCGGCGACGCTTAACTTCCCAATCGATGCCAATGCATCGCTGGAGGTCAGCATGCCATTCTGCAAAGGCGAACGACGATCTCCAATCATTGGTGGCTCAGAACGCCAGACGTTCTCGGCTCCGTTCGAAGCGTTCCAGGATGGCGGAAACCCCGCTGCGACGTTCACTCTGATCAACCAGGAAGCCTAAGTTCGCGAGCGGGGACGGCCTTAACATAAAGGCTGCCCCGCTCCGATTTGGAGGAATACATGCTGCAAATTGGCAAAAGCCAGGAGATGACCTGGCACAATCTCGAGTCGTACACTGGAGAGATGCCGCCCGACGATGCGCCGCCGTGCGTCGCGTTCAAAATGCGCCAGGCGACGGGATTGGATGAGGCTATGGCCGAAACGAGCGCACGCGCCGCGATTACGAATATGTCGACATCCGCGGTCGATGCAAAAGACTATGGATACGACAATGTCGATTGGGCAGAGGCAATCGTTGAGGGCAACGTGCCGCTTTTCTCGGGCGTTGGATTTCAAGTCTACGCGGTCGAATTGGCGTGGCTGTGCGGTAGTGAGATGCGCGGCGTGGAGGGCGTGGACGGCGAAAAACCGGAATGGTCGCGCAGAAATATCGCCCTCGTATTGCAATCACGTCGGCCCGGCGCGCAGCCGTTCGCCACCATGGCAAGCGCCGGATCGACTTTCGCGGACACGTTCATGGCCTTAGCGCTGAAATCCGTGCGCGAGGCTCGCATTGAGGGAAAGCCTTAAGCCGTCGCGCCGAGTGGCAATGGGGCGACGGCCTAATTGAGTGTCGCGCCTGCCGCGAGGTGGGCGATCCGTGCGCAGAAGGATTTCCGCGCGATAACGGGTTTGTGTGCCCGATGCGCGCTAACTCACCAACAACTCGCGAAGGTGCCTTGGCTTGGACGCTGGCCAATCAGCCGGCGCTTTGGACGCAGATGGCGGTGGCTGGGATCTCTCAGTCCCTGCTCATCACACAAGGGTTGCGCATCGATGAGGCTCTGAACCTCGCACTCTCGCAGCATCCAGACATCAACCAACAATATTTGATCATCTGCCTGCAGGCTATCGAGGCTGCGCGGTTGGAGGTCGAAGCGCGCATGCGTGCCCAAAAATCGCAGGAGGGTTCATAGTGCCACGTCGAGACCAGGAAGTTAGCCTTCGGCTGAGTGTCAAAGAGCGCGAAGTCATTCGAAAAGCGCTCCAAAATATCGGTGAAGATGGCGAGCGCATGGCCAAGATCCTCGACCGGCAAACAAAAAAGGCCAATCGTGCACTCCAGGCGCTCGACCAAACGACAAGTAAAGCTCGAGATGGCATGGAAGATTTGGCTGATAGTGCCGGACCTCTCGGCGGGATCTTGAAGTCATTGGGACCTGCAGGGATCGCCGCGGGCGCGGCCATTGGTGGACTGGTGCTTGGCTTAGGTGCCGCAGTTCGAGTTGGTACTGAAGCGGTCAACACATTCGCTGAGATCGGCAAACAAGCAGATGTGTTGGGCATTACCGTGGAGACATTCCAGGCGCTTCGGGCAGAGTCCGACGCTCAGGGCATCTCATTTTCTGTCCTTGAAACCGGGATGCGGGCGCTCGAAGAGCGACAATCTCAAATCGTACAGGGGCAAGGTGAACTGTTCACTCGGCTGAAGGACACCAATCCAGAACTGCTCAAACAATTGGAGGCGCTCGACAATAATGAAGACCGCCTTCGTGCTGTCTCGCAAGCGCTCGCAGACGCTGAAACGCAAACCGATCGAAACCGAATTGCGTATGCCGCATTTGGTGAGGCTGGTGTGCAGGTTTCAAAAGTGCTGCTCTCTACAGGGGGTAGTATTGATGAATTGGTCGCCAAGGGCCGAGACCTGGGTCTGGTCTTAGATGAAGAGCTAATTCGTCGAAGCCAGGCGCTGCAGGTCGAAATGGATGTCACGAGCCAGGTTATCGACCTACAGCTAAAGCAGGCGTTTATCGACCTGGCGCCATTGGGAAACGAAGCGGCAAAAATGTTCGCGAGGGTTGCTCGCGAGGTTGCTAACGTCGCCGAAGCGATGCGGGAGGTCGAAGATCGTTCGTCACGTTTTAATCTCGAGCGTATTTCCAACATCCAATCCCGACTCATCGAGGGTGGGTTTAGCCAGTCAGCGTTCATAGGTGCGGGGATAGGCGGAAATCAGATTTCGGAGTCTGATCTGCCGAACAGGTTTAACCACGTTAGCCGCCGTGAGATGCAGCGCCTCATTCGCGAATTCAATGAAATCGCTGCGACTGAAACACAGCGAGCTGCTAGCGCGTTCATTCAGGAAACCCGGCGTGAACTTGCGGGGCTGTCGGCAGAGCAACTGGGGACTGAACTCGAACGAACCAGGCAGGAAATCGCAGCCGTTGAAGATGGGGCAGTGTTGTTTCAAGGCGAACCATTGCTGGGCACAGACAATGATGAACGACAGCGCCGTGCCGACATCATCGAGTCGCTGATCGAAGAAGCAAAAGCACGCGAAGCCGGAGCGGCAGCCACTCGGGAAATGCTCGAGGCCGAACAGCGTCTTAAGGACGAACAAACCCAGGCTGATAAGGATCGGCGTGAGCGGCTAACTTTGGTGCGTCAAGCTGCAACTCTTTTGCAGGAGCTTGGCGATGCTACGCTCGCCTTGCAGCTCAAAGAGAGCGAGCTGACCAAGCTCCGGGAAAAGGGCCACATAACACAAGAGCAGTTCGATCAGGCGCTGCAATCTTATCGCGACAAACTCACAGGCGTCACAGCGGCGACGGAACGATGGACCAAAGTCGTCGATGGTGCCGACACTGAAGTCGAAACGCTTCAAAAGACCATTGCCGAGTTGAACGATGACCTGGCGAGCGGAGCGCTTGGCGAAGGGACTGAAGCGACAAAGCTCTACACCGATGCCCTCAAGGCCTTGTCCGACGCCTTGGGGCTCGCCAAACAGGCTGAAGCCGAAGCGACCGATGAATTCAAAGCGGCCGCTGAGATTCGAAAGAAACTCGCGACGGCGCGGCAAGCGGCGGCATCGGAACAGGATTTGGTTGCTGCTGAGCAGAAGCGGTTGGATGCGCTCGTCGCGGCTGGCAATCTAACCCGTGATGAGGCGACCGAGTTTCTGAAGCTCTACACGCGGCAACTGCGCGAGGCCCGGGGGCAAGTCTCCCTTCTGGAGCGGGCGGAGACCGTCCTGGATGGTGTGATGACCGGCCGGATCAAAACTGTTGGCGATCTTAAGCGGGCGATCGGCGCGCTTGTCGTCGATATGATCAGGCAGGCGGCGATCGCGCAGGCGCAAATCGGAAACGGTCAAGGTTTCGGGGGCTTTTTGCAGGGGCTCGTTGGAAACGTGTTGGGTGGCTTTGGCGGATCCGGAAACGGGGGCCTCAATCCCTCGGGAACACCTCCAATCGTGCCCCAATCTCACAGTGGCAGTCGGGCCCCTAACTTCCCCACCCTGCGTAGCATGCGACAACCCATGATGAGCAACGAAAGAATGGTCGTTGTTGAGGATGGGCAGGAAATCATCAATGACAACCATCGCGCCCAGATCATCGATTATGTGCGCGCAGCGAGTAATATGCGCAATCAACCGAATGCTCTTATGCGAGCTGGCCCTATTCCTCTGGCCATCAATCTGAACATTCGGCAGGAGGGCGGCGATCGCGACGCCGAAGTTTCGGCAAGCCAGTCTGGTGATAATCAGCTGGATATTGATGTGTTCATGAGAGATGGCGTCCGCGGAGTTGCCTCGAGTGGCGGCCTGGATGATCTCTTGGAGCGGCGCGGGTTTGTCCGCCAGTCGGTCGGGTAATGGCCATTGCGTGGCCGGCGGGCGTACCCAACGCATTCGTAAAAGACACCTATCAGCGCGCTCCGGAAGACGTCATTCGGCGCTCCGAAGTAGCGGTTGGCCCGCCCCTCAGAAATCTCTGGGCGGCGAGCCGTGCCCAAAACATCGTCGGCGAACTGATTTTAACAGAAACCGCTTACGCTGCGTTTGAGGCCTGGCGACAAGATGACCTCAATCTTGGCCGCGATGCTTTCGATCTCACATTGTTTGATCACCCTGTCGCTCGCGTTGTCTCCGCACGATTTCGCGGAGCTCCAGTTGTTCGTGCGTCGTCTGGAACCGGACGACGCGTGCGGCTTGAATTGCGTTCCGACCCACCGGCGCCAAGTGCCGGTACGCTTTCGGCGTTGGCGGCGTTGCACAAAGCGCAACCTGCAACCTGGCCAGTGGGCGTGCCTGGTTGTCCGAGAACGGCTGATTATGAGCGGTCGGCAGTCAGCCAGGTTGCGCGTCCGGATGACCGAAATTCACCGGGCGGCGTTTTGGTGTCGAGGCTGGAAGGCGGGAGAGAGCGGGTCAGTCTCACATTGAGTCCGGTAGAACTCGAAACGTTCGAGACGTGGTTTGAGGATACGGCGGCACTGGGCGTTCGTGATATTCTGTTTCCAGTCCCGGGCGGCACGCACACAGGCTGCTTCACGTCCAGTTACACCGTTGGAGGATCCGGAGCTGGCGAAAACTGGCGTGTCGGGTTTGAGCGTTATCTGGAGGCGCGCCCATGACCACCGCTCGCGGAGCTACTCATATCGATGTGTTTCTCGCCACGCTCGAACATCCGGACATTGCCGCGCTCACCGGTTTCGTGGACGGCGTGACGCTTGACGGAAAGCTGCGTGTTGCGAACTGGCGGCATAATTTCACTTCGCGCGGTGATGTGTTTGCGCCTGGTTTCCTGCGAGTAAAACCGCCGCGTGCCGGAGATCGCCGCGGGATCCTTCAGCTGGCTATCGACAACGTAGATGAGCGCGTGAAAGACGTGGTCAAAGCGCTCACAGGAAAGGCGACTTTGGTACTGGAGCAGGTTTATGCTCACGATCCGGATACAGTTCGAAATCAGTGGACGCGCCTCGAGTTAAAACTGTTCGAAACTGATGCTCGATTTCTCACCGGAAGTTTTGGTCCACCGCCTACCGAAGGGCGGTTCATGGGCATCACAATCAATGCCGCTGATTTTCCGGGTGCGTTCGGTTGACCGAAATCAAAGACGCGCTTTGGGCGTGGTGCAACGGCGTTCTGGGTCGGCCTTACGAGAAACAAGACTGGGACTGCTTTCAACTTCTCCTGGATGGTCAAGGCGTTGCCGGCTGGCATCGAGCGTTCGAACCAACCTATCGCAGTCACACTGCCGAGCAGCCGGGCATGACCATGCTCCGGAATTTCTCGCGGGGGTTTAGGAAGTTCAAAGAAATCGAAGTGCCGCAGCTTGGTGCTGCCGTGTTGTTCCGAGTGGACCAAGTTCCGGTTCATGTCGGGCTCTGGATGGCGCCAAACCTCATGGTGCACGTGAACACCACGACCGCAACGACGCTCGCCGAGTTCGGTCCCGGAACAGACTATCACTTCAATCTCGCAGGTTTCTATGTCCCACGATGAGTTAATCGTCGTCGTCAAAGACGATCCATTTTCCGACCGGCCCCCGCGATTGATCAAAGCAGAGGCCGGCACGCCAATCTCTGAGCTGGTAGATATGGCCGGCTTTGAGCAGATCGCGCTTGATCATGCAGAAGCCAGTATCAATGGCGAAGCAATCGACGCTGAGCTATGGGCGGAGACGCCAGGGCGCGATCATGTTCAGATCGTTGTGCTGCCGCGTGGTGGTGATGATGGTAATAAGCTTCTGCGAACCGTCCTGACGATCGCGGTCATTGTAGCTGCGTTCTATCTGGGCCCCGAGGTGGCCGCGATTTTTGCAGCAGAAGGAACGAAAGCGTTTGCGGCCATTTCTTACCTGACAACTGCTGTCGTGACGACGGTCGGGCAGTTGGCGATCAACTCAATTGTGCCGCCGCCCAGCTTCGAGTTCGGAGAGCAGCCTGATCCGGTCTACTTTATAGAGGGCATCCGCAACCAACTTTTCCCTCTACAGCCGGTGCAAACCGTGCTGGGGCGCCACCGTATCGTGCCTCGCTTGGGGGCGCGGGCATACCCGGAAATCCGCGGTGACGACACCTACTATTACATCGTCGTAGAACTCGGACCCATCGATGTTGAGGTGACAGATCGCAAAGTCGGAGACACGCCGCTCGCGAATATTGATGGCGTCGTTTATCAAAGCCGGCTGGTTCCAACGGATCCTCATCCGACAATGGCGAGCCGGCAAACCTTCTCAGAGAGCGTCGGCGCCACTCTGCTCGAGTCAGATCCGGAGGTTCGTCGAACCGCTTCGGACGTCATTGATTGCGATCTGATTTTCGCATTCCCGCAGGGCTTGGGCGGCACGAACAAGAAAGGCAATCCCACCAGTCAGTCGGTAAACGTGCAGGTCCGCTATCGCGAAGTCATTAATCCCGGGCCGAGTGAGACATTCGGAGATTGGCGATTTGCGTCAGCTCGAACGAACGCGATTTACCCGGAGTTTCGAGGGTTCGAAAACCTGCTGGCACTGAGTGGTGGCGGCATTGGCGGAGATCCAAACTTTGGCACATCGGCGTCGTTTCGCTTTGTTGAGGCGAAGCCGGCGCAGCCATTCTTCCGCCAGGTCGGATTTTCCTTTCCGAGTGAGGGCACGTACGAAGTCGAGGTTCTGCGCATCAGTCCAGATTCAAACGATGCGCGTGAATTCGATGATATTGTCTGGCAAACAATTCTCTCCAAGCGCGATGAGCCGGTCATAAACCGCGACGATGTCGCCTATGAGGTTTATCGTTTCAAAGGTACGGACGAAACGAGCGGCGCAATCGATGAGCTGAACATGGTTGTCGGTCGCTGGATCCCCGCGTTTCCGGATTCTGTTCTCGATCAGGCGGATTTAAGCGGCGTCACCGCCGCTGATTTGAGTGTCACCAAAGTCAGCTCTAATCCGTGGGAGCAATCGCTGTGGATCATGCGCAACGGCTTCAATGCCCGCGAAGCGGTAACCGACGATGGTTTCGATTGGCCCAGCTTTGCGGCCGCCGCCAAGGATGCGCGCGATCGCGGCCTGAAGTTCGATTATGTCGTCAGACAAAATGTGACAGTTGGTGATTTGGGCAACCTGGTCGCCAGCTCGGGTGGCGAGGGCCGGATTTATTCGTACAACAACATTTGGACCGCGGGCGTTGACCGCCCCATCCCAGCCCCATCGCACGTATTCCGTGATGGAACAGCGCGAAACATTTCTTCCACCAAGTCATTTCCGGAAGAAGTGCATGCCTTCATCGTCACCTTCAACGATGCCAATAATGGTTGGCGCACGCGCGAGGTCACGATCTACGTCGACGGGTTCACTAAAGCTACCGCGACAAAGTTCGAGCGCATTTCGATTCCCGGGAAAACAGACTGGGACGACCTGCATCGCGCCATCCTGCAGCTCTACCGAAACTCGCGGCTGCAGAGCGAAACCACGAATTTAGAGGTTCCAAAAGACAGTCTCGACAATACGCTTCGTCCCATGGGCCGCATTTCCGTGGCGAGCCGTGTGATCACACAGGTTCAGGGATCTGGCATTCTTCGGGGCATAACCACAAGTTCGGGTCAGGTGACTGAGGTAGAACTTGATCAGGAACTCAATCAGGGGCCCAGCTATCCGGGACTGGCTCTCAAATGGGTCAACAGCGATGGAACGCTATCAGATCCTGCGCCGCTCGTAATTCCTGGATCCGATGGGTTGAGTGCGACGGCAACGCTCGACACACCGGTCGCGGAAGCTGGTGGCCCTGTCGCCGGCGCAGACTATATCATCGGCCCGATTGGCACCGACCTGTTTGAGGGTTTGCTCGAGACCGCAGAAGATGCCGGCGACGAATGGATCCGTCTCAGCCTCAAGTCCTATGCACCTGCCCGATTTGACGAGACCGGATCCGTCATTCCGCCTTATGCGATTGAGCCGGTCTTACCGTTGGGGTCGAGCCCTCCGACGCCGGTGTTTGTCAGCGCCGAGGCGAGCAACTTCAAGATTACGGTCACCTTCACTGTGCCGGAGGGGTATCCGCAGCCTTTGCGCGAAATTCGCGTGTGGCGAGCTTATGCTGCGCCAGACGACGATACGGATCCCGACGCGCTGTCGGTCTTCGAGCAGCTGCCATCGCTCGGGCCGGAGGTTCGCCAATTGATCGATGCTCCAGGTCAAGTAGGTCAGCGCATCGTCTATCGGTTCCAGACAGTGGCTGTGACGGGTCGAACAAGCCCGGTGATGGAAACGCCATACATCACGGTCGCTGACGTCCTGCCATTCGCGAATAACTTCGCCGCGGTCGGCGGAACCGAAACTGGCTCGAATGGCGTGATCAATCCCGTGATTGAAGTCACGTGGGATCCGGATGACGATATCGCCATCCAGGAAGCGGTGATTGAGGCGCGGGTTGTTGCGAAGGATGTCAGCGACGTTCGATTGCCTGATGCGTCACAGCCTGACTACACGCCGGTGACCAATATACCCGCCATCAAAGGGCGATTCACCATTCGTGGGGTGCCTCCTGGCGTCGACATGGACGTTCAGATGTTCTATCGCGGCCGCCGCGGCGAGATCGGAACGGCCTACGAAGTCCGCGACGTTGCTGTGCCAGATGGTGCGGCCGGCACCACGGGGAGCGTCGATTGGGGCAACATCATTGGTACGCCTCTCGAGCTAGTTGATGGGCGAGTCGGAGCTGGGCTCGACGCATCTGGAGATCTGGCCCGACCGATACCGGTCGCGACTGCAAATTCGTCTGGGCTGCTCCGCTACACGGGCGGCGCGCTCTATACTGGTTCGCTCGATGCTGATCGAACCCTTGTGAACATCGCAGCCGGCTTTCAGGGTCAAGGCGATCTCGCGAGTGAAGACGCCGCGTCTGATCGCGCTTATGCAAATTTCATCGTCGCCACGAGCGGAATTGGATACACCAATTCAGAGTTCAACGTGAATGGATCTGATCAGATCTGCGGCGTCGACAATATCTATCGAGAAAAGGCCTTCGCGACCGTTAGCTGCGATGGCTCGCCCGTGGAGATTATGTTTACCGCTTACTTTGGTGAGGGCGCGCCAAACACATCGTCCGAAGCCCCCGAGCTGACGGTGTCTGCGCTCATTCGGCGCGTGGAAGGAACGAAGATCATCTCGCAGGGCAGTCATGTTGCTGTGCTGCGGGCCGATGCCGAAACAGGGACAAGTCGTTCATTCGGCGGCACGTTCCGTGTTGTTGATGATGATCCTGGCGGCACGCCGGCTAACCCCGTCAATCGCACCTATCAGATCTTCTTCGCGACAACTCGCACAAGCCCCAAACCGCCGGCAGATTTCGTCGCAATCCTCAATCCCAATATTTGGTCTGGAATGAGACTGACCGTGCATCGGGAAAACGCTAACAACATCACATAATCACTGGAGAAATAGGATGATTAGAGCTGCCCTCGCCGGGCTGGCATTGATGCTGCCTGGCTGTCAAACAATCAAAGTTCAAGGCGTGGAAATTGACCGCGAAACTCAATTTGTGGCCGCTGCGTTTGCCGTCGCCGGCGCCTTGGTGATCGCCCATCTCGCAGACAGCGATGATGAGCAGGAAAAGTGCACGCAATATGTGGCCGTCCCGCCCGGCAAAGATGCGCCTTTCATGTGCGAAGAAGAGTGGTGAGGTGAAGCGCATGAAACCGATGGCGCTAGACAAGCTGATACCGCTTCTCAAGGAAGCCCGGCATACAGAACTTCTAAACTCGCCGGCGCGGGCCGTGATGGGGACGTATCGAAAACTGAAGTCAAAAGACACACTCCGGGCCGCTGAAAAGCGGCTTTTGTTTGAGTGCTGTTTGATGATCGAGACCTACAATTTCAGCAATTCTGCAGGGGAAGCGAACGCCGTTCGGATTGACCTGCAGTCTCGCTTTAAGACCTTCCGGTTCCGTCCAAAACCGAAGGCGAAGCCGAAGGCCAAATCAAAGGCGAAGAAATGACCAGCTATCGCATTGATCGCGTCGAGCGTGGCGCGCATGGCCAATCCTGGGATATCCTTGGCGAAGGTGACACGATCGGGCCTGAGCATCACACCCACGCGTCGTGGGATCAGTTGTGGCGTTGGCCGAACTTTAAACCTGAAGAGCTAGCGAGCGAGTCCGATGGCGTATTGATGCTGTACGCGCCGGCGATCGATGCGCTTCAGGAAGTTCGATCCCACCTTGGCCAACCGCTGACAATCAACAGCGCTTACCGGTCGCCGGCGCATAATCACAAGATTGGCGGCGCGAAACGATCGCGCCATCTCGCCGGCGCAGCGTTTGATGTGGCCTGTCCCGAAGGGTTTCAGGCGCCACTCGCGAATGTTGCGCGCAGGTTTGGCTTTAACGGCATCATTTTTTACCACACATTCGTGCATCTGGACTTCCGGGCGCGAAGGTATGAGCGGACGCGCCGCTGATGGGTGAGCCTGTCGGGAAGTATCTCTACAAATTGGAAAATGAGGAGGAGACTTACCTCCTTTTTTTGTGCCCTGGATGCGGTCTGACGCACCCGTACATCATCCGGGCGACGGATCCATCGCGGCCCAAATGGTCGTACAATGGCGATGAGGCGGCACCGACATTCAGCCCCTCGCTCCTGGTCAATAAGGACCACCCCCAATCCCGCTGCCATCTCTTCGTGGAGGGCGGCCGAATTCGCTACCTGCAGGACTGTCACCATGACCTGCGGGGGCAAACGATAGATCTGCCGGCATACCCGTCAGACTAAACAGGCGCGCCGGCTGCCTGTCCCAAACGCTGGTTTTCTCAAAACAAGGAAACTTACTATGGAAACCATCATTCCAATGGTTGTTGCTGCCCTCACACCTATGGGCAAAGACTATGCTGCAAAGACCGGCTTTGATGCCGGCGAAAAGCTCCGCGATCTGATCGCCGAGAGCGAAAACGAACTCGACGATACCGCCGTCGAGATCGCGGAAGTGTTCGTCACGAACCTTCTCGAAGGTCTGAACACCCCAGCCGAGTAAATGGACAATGCCCTGATCTGGGGCGCAGTTCTGGTCGTCTTGCTGGCCGGCGCGCTGTTCTTTGCGCGCAGATCTGGCAAGGCGACTGAGCGGGCGTCCCGTCATGAGGCGAGAGCCAAAGACGAAAGAGGAAAATCCGATGCGCTTCAGGAAGCTAATGCCACTCCTACTCGTTCCATTCGCGACCGGCTGCGTCGGAATGCTCGGAAGCGATAGGATCTGTCCAATCAAGCCGGTCTATACCGAAGAAGAGATCGAATTTTGGTCCGACGAGCACGTTGAGTACGTGTTTGCTGTTGAGCTTCAGGGCGAACAGATGGGTTGTTGGGACCTGGAAGAATAAACCTTAATCACACGGGGCTGGTGAATGTTTCTATCGACCAAATTTATGTTGCACGGAACGTTGATCGTGCTGTCGGCGATCGCCGGCACCAGTGCGACAGTGGTGCCGGCAGCGAACTCGGTCGTTGGCTTGTCGGCTATGGCGATCGCGGCAGCATGCGCAGGCTCGGCGTCGGCGATCTTGTTTTTGATCCTGGATCAGAAAGAACGACCGCCCGAGCGAATATTTCGCCGTGTCTTTTGGGTCATGGCAGCCTTTGCGCTTGGCGCGGCCTTTGGCTTATTTGTTGGGCCATCGATCGCGAGTTCATCGCCGCTCGATCGAATAGCCGGCATCTATATCGGTGGCTTGGTTGGCTTTGGGGTCATCGGCGTTCTCGTCAGTCCTAAAACCATGAAAGCGCTTGGGGCCTGGCTTGTCGCGATGTTGACCAAGCGCGGAGGTGGCTCATGACCTACGTAATCGCGTTCCTGTGCCTGCTGCAGGCCGTTCTCGCCGTCATTATCATGTACTTCCTGACACAGGTCCCGTCGCTAACGCCGCGATGGCCCTGGAAGCACCCTTTCAGCCCTGTCCTGGAGCGATTGATGAGTACGGGGATCAACATGGCCTGGATGGGCTATATGATCTTGATGATCTATATCGCTTCAGCATTGGCGTTGGGCGAACTCGACGCTGAGACACTGCTGGAAATGCTCGCCATGGGTAACACTGGGCTGTTTCTTGCCTTCACCTTTGGCGCCGTGATCCTCAGCCATTTCGCGTGGTTCGCCTGGCGCGCGGATCATCAGAGGTTCATGCCATAGTCGAGCACTCAGAATTCGGTTCGATTTTGCCCCGCCCCTGTGGCGGGGTTTTTTCTTTGGGTTCTTTCCAGGCGAAGCGTGTGCTAAAATGAACCTGTGGTGGAATTCCCGCCTTTTTCAATCTTCTTTCAGTTTCGTGGACGTCAATTCAGTAGAGAAAAATTAAATATCGATGCGGATAAATTTCTGGGCGCTCATGACTTTCGGTATATTTTACGTGGCAGGCCTACGCCGCTTGGTTTTTCCGGAGAGAATAGACTGATGCATCCGCTTGTGCAGATCCAGGAACTGCTAGTCCATATAGAAGAACTGGCGACGGCCGATATCGGGGCAAGTGATGAATTGCGTGAGCGGATCGCCGCTGCGACAAGACAGGCAGAACTCGACCTATATGCGGCTGAACTACTTGGATCGGCTGGAGAGATCGAGAATGTGGAGGATCATATCGAGGGTGACTAGGGCTGTGTCCGGTCCCATTTTTCGATTGATCTCTTCAATGCGTTGTTTGCGGGCAGCTGCATCACCGTTTGCATCACTGCCAGTCGCTTCAGCTTCACGAAAGAAATGTCCTGGCTTGATGTCCAACGCGATTGCAATTCGATTGAGCGTGCGTGCAGGAATGGGTCGAGCGCCACGTTCATAGTATCCGAGCGTCGCGCGCAAAATCGACACTCTCGCCGCCAGGCGCTCCTGGCTCCAACCTTTCGCGCGTCTCGCCGATCGAATTGCTGTGCCCAGCTGTTGATCAAAAATTTGGGGCGTCTCGACCATGGTAGAGAATATAGAGATCTCGCTCACTGGTGGAAAGTTTACAGACTCAGCCATAATCGCCATCCTGCAACACAGCGTTTCAGAAATCATTCCGATCTCTTAAAAAAGACAAATTGTCTATGTTGACTCGTGCAATACGCGTGCTCAGTTTGTTTCAAAAATATAGCAACAATCTTCTGCAACTGAACTAAGCCGAAAATACAAATGCGTACTCTCGACGGTCCGCATTAATAATACAGAACGTATAGTATGGTGGGTAATAGCATTGTCGAAAGCAAGTATTGATAGGGACGTCACACCCTTAATGTCCGTTCGGTTAATCCGGACTCGAGCGATGATACATTCGGTAAAAACGATGGCCGATGCGGTCGACGGAAAGGCCAACATTCAATCAGGAGACCGCGATCTCGAGGCTCTGATCGCAATGGCGTCGGTGGTTCACGATGAGTTTGAGAGTTTGATGGCGGATTTCGACCAGCAGACCTGATCAGCTCGCCTTTGCGTCGCTCTCGTCAAGTTGCAGCGCTTCTCGCAAGATCGCATTCATCCGGGTCTGCCAGCCAGTCCCATCTGCCTGTAACGCTTTAATCACGTCGTCGTCCAGGCGAACGGTTTTTTGAGTTTTCCTGGATCCAACCGGCCGGCCACGTTTGCGAACCATGACTAGCTTGCCGGACTCGATGTCTTCGGGCGTTATCGGCATGTTGTCTGGATCGTACGGATTGTCGGACGGCTTGGTTGCCGGCTTCTTCGCACGTAATCCGGATTGGCGCATTGTCGATGCGCGCACAATTCTGCCGTCCTTTGCGAACGATCGAGCAAACTTAGCAGGGCTGGTTTTTGGTTTTCGTTTCGGTGGTTTAGTCATGGTACATTCTCCTTTCTTGAGGAGTTGAGCGGCGAAGGGAAATGATGCGAATGCGCTCGCCGCGATATGTGAAGCTCATGGTGTGCAACCGGCCTTGGATCAGTCCGATGGCTGTTGAGCGAACCTCGTCATAATTGAATCGGTCGTCTTCAAACTCCGTGCACGTATCCCAATCAAAATTGGACGCCGCTTCGAACGAGACACCGTGCGTATCGATATTGGAGACATTTTTTGCTTCATCCCATTCGTATTCCGGCGTCTCGCTCATGGATTTAATGTAGTTACATTAAATAAGTTTTCAAGAGATGAAGCAGCGATCAATTTGAATGTGCTGGATGCTGAACGATTTCGATGATTTCGCCGTCATACATGATCCAAGCCTGACCTGCCTTCACTTCTGTGTGAACCTGGATGCGGGTGCCGTTGATATTATCGACCACGGCCGATTGGGCGCCGCCATGCTTGCCGATCAGGTTGAACGGTGGGACCTGGCCGCCTTCCTTTTGATACTCCTGAAGGTCGCTCAAGGCGAAATGAACCTCAAAGAGTGTGGCATCGTAGCCGGCGCGCGAGCGCTGCTCGATGCGGTGATCCGTCAGGCGTGTCATCGCGACCTTGATCAGGCCGTGAAGGAAAAGCGGGTTTGGTTCAGTTGAGGGTGCGGTCATGCAGATCTCCAGGTTGCCGGTCTTATAATTCCGCGGCGTGAATTCTCCAGTCCGTTCGTTCACTGCGAAGCGTTTCGGAATAGAAGCGATCGACGGAACAAATCGTGGATATTTTCCCCGAGGCTTCCCCAGATCTTCCCCATATACCACGTTTGTTCACGGCAATTCACGACAATTCGCGACAATTGCCGACAAAACCCTCTTGCCTATGATTCCCATGTTTATTAGGGGTTTCCGCTCTGCGGAGAGGTGGCCGAGTGGCTGAAGGCGCTCCCCTGCTAAGGGAGTATACGTGATAAGCGTATCGAGGGTTCGAATCCCTTCCTCTCCGCCACCCAATTCCTAGACCGTTGGTATTGAAGCGGTATTTTTGTAAGGAAGTGTCTAACCCAATTGGTTAGACACTTTTCTGTTCTAGACCTGTACTCGTCACTCCCAGATGTGGTCTAATCGCGAGCATAGGGAGGCATAAGCGATTTGCGCGATCGCGTCCGATCCTGTGTTCTAAGATGAGAGGGCGTCTATTATTGGGCAATCGGGGGCGTCCCCTCGAGCGCACTCTTTCGTGATCTCGCTTAAAGTTCGCTCAAGCCGCTTTAAGTCGGCAATCTTTTTACGCACTTCTGATAGATGCGCGGTGGTCAGCGCGTGCACTTCCGCGCAGGAGGGGGCTTCGTCGTTCAGCCCCAACATTGACCTGACTGCGTCCAATCCGAAGCCTAAATCGCGGCTTCGCTTTATGAAGCTCAATCTCGCTAAGTGCGATGGATTGTAGATTCGCTGCTTCCCAACTGATCGAGGAGGGTCGGGCATTATCCCAATCTTCTCGTAATATCGAATGGTTTCGATCTTCACACCTGTTGCAGAGCTCAATCGCCCAATCGTGATGTCAGACATGCTTGCACCTATAGTGACTACAGGTTTTATCATGTTCACATGTCGGATGAATTAGAAACAGAAAAAGATGGCCACAAGCGCGGCGGTTGGTTCGCGAGCGGCGGTGTGGTCGCAAGCTTCTTCGCCTTTTTTGGTGCTTCTTGCTGCGTTTTGCCGATCATTCTGGTTAACCTTGGAGTGAGCACGACACTGGTGGCAAAGCTGGGCTTCTTCGCGCGCAATCAGGCACTGTTTCAGTGGGTAACGCTAGCTCTGTTGGCGGCTGCCGCGTTCTTTGCATTTCGAAATGGCCGACCAAGCATGCGCGTTATCGTGTTGCTTGTGATCGGTTTCGCAATGGCGGGCGTTGCGTACGTGCTGCCGTCTTATGAGAGGGAAATATTGGAATGGCTGAACTTGATGTAACTGGCGACTTCATCGCCGATTCTACGCTGACCTGTCCGGAATGCGGCCATCAATCAAAGGACACGATGCCGACCAATGCGTGTCAGTTTTTCTACGATTGCAAAGGATGCGGAACAGTCCTGAAGCCTAATCCGGGCGACTGTTGCGTCTATTGCTCGTTTGGCGACGTCGCTTGTCCGCCTATCCAAATCGGCGATGATTGCTGCGGCTAATGATTACTTAGACGCCGAAATCAATCATTGGGATCGCTACCCTGTGTAGTTTTGGGTTTTCTGATCGGCTTCAATTCGCCCCAAAACGGCCTCTTGAATTGTCTGTTTTGGGCCATCTACCGGTCATTATTTAGAGACTAATCATTCGATGAGTCCCAAATATGGGAAATGGCTTCTCCGTCTTTCGCGTTGGACTGAAAGCACCCGCTACGGCGATTACATCGGACCGGCGGGGGTTTTCAGTACCATTATAAAAATGTGCGGCGAACGCGGCGAATAGCGAAGACTTGCATATACCCTATAGGGGTATTAAGTATCTGCTGTCGGCACACAACTGACGCAGCGCTGCGCCCACAACCCGAAAGGAGGCGACTTCATGAAAATCACATCTGTGGGACATGCCTTGTCCCTATTCCTCGTTATTACATTTTTGATCTGCATCGGTTGGGGCCTTGTTACGCCCCCAGCGCTGCACATGCATGGTGCCTGGGAAGGTCTGCTCCCCGGCTTTGAGTTCCTGACGCCGCTTGGCTTCGGAATTGGGCTGATCGAGAGCTATCTCTACGGCTGGTATATCGCTGTCGTGTTCGTGCCGCTCTACAACCGGTTCAATTCGGTTTCCTGATCAAAATCAGTCGCTGCACCAGCACGTTTCTGGTGCAGCGCTTACCTGTTTGAGGCTTCATATGGTCAATCACGAAAAACCTAGTCACGCGTGCCACGGCGAACCTAGCCAGTCCAAAGCAACAGCGGCTGACAAGAACTTTGATAACGTCCCTTCTGACTATAGCGGCACGATCTGGACGTGCCCGATGCATCCTCAGGTGCGCGAAACCTCAAACACTGGCTGCCCGATCTGCGGCATGGCTCTGGAGCCGGAAACGGTCGGTGCTGAAGAAGACACAACCGAATTGGAAGACATGACGCGGCGCTCCTGGGTCGGTCTTGTCCTGTCCGTTCCACTGGTTGGTTTTGTCATGGCCGAGATGATCCCGGACAGTCCTATTCGTGACTGGATCAACCCCAAAATGACCGTTTGGCTACAGGCCGTTCTGGCGACACCGGTTGTGTTGTGGGCGGGCTGGCCCTTCTTTGTTCGTGGATGGCAATCGATCAACCGCCGTAGCCTGAACATGTTCACGCTGATCGCAATGGGTGTCGGTGTGGCCTATGTCTATTCGCTTGTCGCCACCTTTGCGCCTGGCCGTTTCCCCGATTCTTTTCGAGGCCATGGCGGGGCCGTGGCCGTCTATTTTGAAGCCGCAGCTGTAATCGTGACGCTCGTCTTGCTTGGCCAGGTTTTAGAACTGCGCGCGCGAAGTGCGACGTCTGGAGCGATCCGCGCGCTGCTTGAATTGGCCCCACCAACTGCGAGGCGGATCACCGAAGACGGCACGGAAAAGGAAGTTGATCTCGCTCATGTCAGACGAGGCGACAAGTTGCGGGTACGTCCGGGTGAGAAAATTCCGGTCGATGGCACGGTGCTGGAAGGACGCTCGTCTGTCGATGAATCCATGGTCACCGGCGAGCCGGTTCCTGTTGAGAAAAACAAAGATGACCGCGTGACTGGCGGCACGGTGAACGGCACTGGTTCACTGGTCATGCAGGCGACACATGTTGGCGAAGACACACTGCTATCGCAAATCGTTCAAATGGTTGCTGCCGCGCAGCGCTCGCGTGCACCGATCCAGCGACTGGTCGATCTTGTTTCGTCATGGTTCGTTCCGGCTGTCATCATCATCGCCATTCTGACGTTTATTGTCTGGTCGTTGTTCGGCCCCGACCCGGCCATGGCGTTCGCCCTTGTGAACGCTGTCGCGGTTCTGATCATTGCCTGCCCGTGCGCCCTTGGCCTTGCAACGCCAATGTCGATCATGGTTGGTACTGGCAAAGGCGCTTCAAATGGTATCCTTATCAAGAATGCCGAAGCGCTCGAGACGTTCGAAAAAATCGACACGATCGTCGTAGACAAGACCGGCACACTCACACTTGGTCGCCCGGAACTCGTTCTTGTTAAACCCGCCGGTCCGTTTGATGAGGCCGCTCTTTTGAGCCTTGTTGCCGCCGTTGAGCGTTCGAGCGAACACCCTCTGGCCGAAGCGATTGTTCGGGGTGCTGAAACACGCAACGCGCCAGACTCCACGGCGACAGATTTTCAATCGGTTACTGGAGAAGGCGCGCATGCCAGTGTCGATGGACAGGTGGTCGCGATTGGCAACTCAAAAATGATGAAACGGCTCGGCGTCTGGTCCGATGAATATGGAGTCGAAGCCGATCAGTATCGCTCGGAAGGTCAAACCGTGATGTTCGTGAGTGTCGATGGGGCGTTTGCGGGCATGATTGGCGTGGCCGATCCAATTAAAGAGACAACGCCGAAAGCGATAAAACGATTGCACGCTGAAGGGTTGAAGGTCGTCATGCTGACCGGCGACTCCGAAGCCACGGCTCAAGCTGTGGCAACAAAAGTCGGGATTGATGAGGTCCATGCGGATGTTTCTCCAGAAGACAAGCACAAGATCGTTTCAGAGTTGCAGTCTGGAGGCGCGCGCGTCGCGATGGCTGGCGACGGCATCAATGACGCCCCCGCGCTCGCTCAAGCTGACGTCGGCATTGCAATGGGCACCGGGACCGATGTGGCAATGGAGAGTGCTGGCGTCACTCTGGTCAAAGGCGACTTGCTCGGCGTTGCCAAGGCGCGAGAGCTGAGCCGCGCGACGATGCGGAATATTCGTCAGAACCTTTTCTTCGCCTTCATATATAACTCACTCGGCGTGCCTGTGGCCGCGGGTGTGCTTTACCCGTTTTTCGGATTGCTGCTCAGTCCAATGATCGCCGCCGCTGCGATGAGCCTGTCCTCAGTATCCGTGATTGGGAACGCGCTACGCTTGCGCGCTTTGAAATTATGATGACGCAAGCAAATGATCCCGGCAGAGCTTTTACACCGCCACTAGGGTTGGCTGTACTGACGCCTTTGTACGATTTGGCGATCGCGCTGTTCACCAGAGAGCAGGTCTGGCGCGATAAATTGGTTCAAGACTTGGCACCCAAACCGGGCGATGTCATTGTGGACATTGGCTGCGGGACTGGGCGTTTAGCGCCGCTGATCGAACGAGCGGCGCGCCAGGTTAAATATATTGGAATTGATCCAGATAAAACCGCCCTCTCACGAGCAAGACGCCGTGCACAAAAGCACGGTCTGAGCGCACTCTTTATCGAAGGTTTTTACGATGGCGGCGTGAGTATTGATGGTCATAGCCCGAACAAAATCATCTCGTCTCTGGTTCTCCATCAAACGCCACTGACCGAAAAGCGCCGGATTATTAAGACAGTTTATCAGGAATTGCCGGAGAGCGGCACGTTTCTGATCGCAGACTATGGATTGCAACGCAGCGCGCTGATGCGGGCGCTGTTTCGCTGCACTGTTCAAGCGCTTGATGGCGTCGAAGACACACAGCCGAATGCCGACGGCGTACTCATGAAGATGCTAGAGGAAGCGGGCTTTTCTAGCGTTAAGGAGACCGCTGTTTACGCCACGCCGAGCGGATCGATTTCGGTTCTTCTGGCCCATAAAAGTGTTTCCGATGAAGGCACGCTGTCGTGAAGGCCGCTTACCAGCAGGGCAGTTTGACGCTGGCGGGCACTGTGGCCATGGGCACAGGTGTCATGATTGGCGCCGGAATTTTTGCCCTTACAGGGCAAGTCGCAGAGTTTGCCGGAAGCTGGTTTCCGGTGGCCTTTATTCTGGCAGCGATCATCAGCGCGTTTAGCGCGTACTCCTACATAAAAGTATCCAACAAATACCCATCAGCGGGCGGGATCGCGATGATCCTTCGCAAGGCCTATGGGCCAACCACTCTGACGGGTGGAGCGGCGCTGCTCATGGCATCCTCGATGATTATCAATGAAAGCTTGGTGGCTCGGACCTTCGGGACATACACACTGCAGCTATTCGGGATTGAAGGAGGGATTCTCGTTCCCGGCTTAGCCTTGGCTCTGATCTTGGCAGCGTTTTTGATCAACATTGCGGGCAATGAGATTATTGGCCGCGTCTCAAAGATCACGGCAGTCTTGAAAATCGGCGGCATACTTGCGTTTGCGCTGGTGGCGCTCTCGGCGGCTGGGTTTCGCTTCGCGCCGATCGAAACTGGAAATGGGGAACATGCCACATCGGTTGGTGGCTTCCTTGCGGGCGTCGCCCTCGCCATTCTCGCTTACAAAGGCTTCACCACAATTACAAATAGCGGCGGGGAGGTCGAACAGCCGGAAAAGAATGTTGGTCGAGCGATTATGATTTCGCTCGCGATTTGCACAGTGGTCTACATTCTTGTCTGCTTTGCAGTGGGGTCGGCTCTCTCGATCCCGGAAATCATTCGGTCCAAGGACTACGCGCTTGCAGAAGCGGCGCGGCCTGCTCTGGGCGCATATGGCGTCTGGTTCACTGTGGCAATCGCCATAATTGCGACCGCGTCAGGTCTGCTCGCCAGTGTCTTCGCGGTGTCACGCATGCTCGCCATGCTGACCGATATGAATATCATTCCGCACAACCACTTTGGAATGCCGGGAGATATTCAAAAACATACGCTCGTTTATACGGTCGTAGCTGCCGCCATATTGGCCGCGTTTTTTGATTTGAGCCGTATCGCTTCGCTTGGTGCGATTTTCTACCTGGTTATGGACATCATCATTCATTGGGGCGTTCTGAAGTATCTGAAAGACGATGTTCAGGCCAACCCGGTGATCCTGATCTGTGCTATTGTATTGGATGCACTCGCATTGGGCGCATTTCTCATTCTCAAATGGCAGGGTGATCCTTTCATCATCGTCATCGCTTTTGCCGGCATGGGTCTGATCTTTGGATTAGAGAAATTCTACTTATCGGTCGTTCGCAGCTCGACCGAAGAGTCTCCAAGTCACGATCACCGACGTAAATTTTTGGATTGCTGATTTTCATCGAAGGGAGATTAAACATGATCAACACCACCCGCCTCGGTCTGACGCTTAGCAGCTTGCTTATCGGAGTATCGGCGTGCACTCCAGCAAGCGACGAAATGCACAAGGCGCCGGAAGCGCAAGAAGCTTCCACCAACCAATTATTGGCACGCGCCTATGGATCAGTTCTGTTCGAAGACACTGACACCCGAACACTAGAGATCACCCACTCTCCCGTGCCGGAGGCAGATTGGCCTGTTATGCAGATGCAATTCCAAGTCGCTAATAATGTTGACATGGCCGAGTTTGTTCCTGGCGATGCCGTCGAGTTTGTTTTTGACTATTCGCCCGCAGATCTGCCTCTCATTGTGGCGATGAGGCGGACAAGCCCGACCGAACTGATTGACGCATTGTGGCCGGAAGCCGATCTGCCCGAGCCGTCAGAAGACTAAATTTATTATCACATGGACGCGGAGGCGCGACCAAGCACCGGCTAAGTGCTCGGACCGACGACTGTCGTAAGGACAGCAATCGCAACTATGATGCCGAGGAATAGGAGACAGTCCGCCAGCAAGGTTCGTCGGAGTAGCACACGTCCTTCCGCTGGTTCTATTTCCAGACATTTGGCAACCCAAGTCTTATTCAGTGCGCCAATCAGCAATGCAAGCGTCGCCAGTCCGACTTTGATTGCAAGCACGCGGCCATAAGTCGTCGAAACAAGTGCTTCCAACGATCCCACGAATAGTAAGCTGAGCCAAAAGCCGCTCACAAAAAGCACCGGTACGCTTACAAGCGCAATGGTGCTGAAGCGCTGCATTTTCTCCAACAAATCGGTATCGTTGATGTTGCTGTACGGCCAGAGCGCAATGGGCGCAGTCACCCAAAACGCTGCAAGCCCGACATGAAGAGAGGCAATCCATGGGTTCAGGCCGGGCGACTCCAGTCCTCGCGTATGGCCGCCAAGGCCGACGCCAGCGAGCAGGGTAATGGCGCCGAGAAGCAACAGAATGCGAATGCGGAGCAATAAACCGATTAGAACCGCGCCAGATCCTGCGAGATACCCAAGCGTCTGCAGCTTGTTTGGCGACCAAACCCAGTCGAACAAGGTAAAGTCAAAAGCGTGCTGAAGACCGCCGGCAAGTTCTGCATTCAAGAGAAACAGGCGCGCGGCAACGCAGATGGATAGCACAAGTGCGCTCAAGGTGATCAATCTACGGAATTCTGCGCCGAGGACGAGCCCTTGTATCGCCAAGCCGACCGCTCCTACCAATCCTGAGTATAAACCGACTTTGACAATAAGTGATAATGCGTCGAGCACGAACACTCAGCCGGTGATCGTGAAGACGACTTCACCCTTCATGACGTGACCGTCCTTGGCCACAGCGCGCCATTTGAGCAGGTATGTACCGGACTCAAGCACCGGCAGTGGCACCGAAAACGACTTGCCCGCCTCTCGCGTACGCTCAAACGCGACCTCAACCGGGTCACCGTCTAATGTCTCAAGTTCCAAACCGGCAAGACCAATGTCCGCGCCGAATGAAAAGTCGAAAGACGCCGGCGCAGCTTCGATCTGCGACCCATCCTCTATGTTTGACGACACGATGCTCGTGTGAGCGAATGCCGGAACAACCGTTACCGAAAAGACCGCGACGGTGGCTACCAGATTTCTGAGGAATTTCATGAGCGCCTCTAGCGTTTGGTAAGACATTTGCTATATCTGTATACCCGGTAGAGGGTATTGCCAATGAAAATTGACACAAAAGAATCTGCGCTCAAGCGCCTTGCCCGGATCGAGGGCCAGGTACGAGGCGTATCGAAGATGATCTCCGAAGATCGCTACTGTATCGATGTCGTCCGGCAGGTCCAGGCGGTCAAAGCCGCCTTATCTGGACTGGAGAAAGTCGTCCTCGACGATCATCTGGAAACGTGCGTCGAGCACGCGTTGACCAGTGAAGACGTGGATGCTCGCCGCGAAAAAGTCGAGGAATTGGTCGCTGTCCTTGGCGGTCGGAAAAAGTGACTTTCCAATATACCCCTTAGGGAGTATAAGATGTTAACCTGTATAGAGGTATTCTGACGGACATATGTTGAAACTGACGCGCCTTATGATTTTGGTAGCCGTTGCCTTCATGGCGGCGCGACCGGTCATGGCGTGCTGTATTACGGGCCACAACGAGGCCCCGTCATCTGTTCATTCTGCCGAGACGCCTTCTTGCCATGATGCTGCTGATAGCTCGGAGCATACATCATCAGATACATCCGGCGAGATGCCAGGTGACATGCAAGGCCCGATGGAGTGCCCCGGCTGTTTCGATTGCGACAGCGCCATCATGCAAGCGCAGGCGTTTGATGAAGGCGCCGTGCTTACTGAATCGCCATCGGAAATCCCGGTAGCTCTCTTGACGGCGCGATTTGAAGGTTTTCATCACAATACGACGGTTCTTACGACCGGCCCGCCGGGCCACGCTCCACCGACAAACCCGACACCCATAACGCTGAAACAGCGCCTGTTGATTTGATCCGGTAGCGCCGCGCGATCTTGCGCGGTGTTCGCTGCTCGTTTCAATCAACTTGGTGCTGACCTATGCCTCCACTTCGAAAACTCGCGCTTCTGTGCGCTGTCCTGGCAACGCCCCTCATGGCGATGTCTGTCGCTGCGCAGTCTATGGATGAACTCGAATCGCGTCTCTCCGACCATCCAAGTCTCGCCGCGCTCACTTATCAGGCGGACGCCAACCGGGAACGCGGTCAAGCCGCCACGGCATTGCCCGACCCAGTAGTATCGGTCGGGATCAATAACTTTCCAATCTTCGACCCCTCATTTTCGGACTTCCTGCCCACCAACAAAGCGATTGGCGTGCGCCAGGAGTTTCCAAACCGGGCCGGCCGCGAAGCGCGCGCGGGAGAAGCGCGCAGCCTTGCAGCACAGACAGATCTTGTCCGATCAGCGCAGCTCTCAGCCTTGCGCGGCGAACTCATCGCCCTGCTTCACGAAAAAGCCCGCATCGAAAAGCAGCGCACGCTCGCTGAGCTCCGCAATGCAAAATATGACGAACTGACCCAAGTGGTAGAAACTGAAATCGATGCAGGACGGCCAGCGGTATTTAGGCTTGCTGAAATTGAATCAGAGCGCACAAGCGTCTCCCGCATTCTTGTCGATCTTGATCGCCAGACCGCACAAATTGATGCCCGTCTGATTGATCTTGTCGGCCTGGTGCCAGTCACGCCCGCGCCGCCGGTAACCCCATCGGACTGGACAGGCGAAGCCATGGACTTTCATGCCGTGCGTGTCGCGCAAGCCAGTATTCGTGTCGCAGACCAGTCAGTTGATGGCGCTGAAGCGGCATGGCGACCAAACTGGGGCGCACAGCTGACTTATCAACAACGCGAGTCCGGCGTGAATTTCGCTGGCGATGACTGGGTCTCCGGCATGGTCACCTTTAGTGTTCCCCTTTGGGCAGAGCGCAGTCAGGCGCCACGTCTTCGCGCCGCAAAAGCAGATCGCGCGAGCGCCGAAATGCGCTATCAGGCATCTGCGCGCACATCGGCTGCTCGCTTTGCGAGTGAGGCAGCCGCCTGGCGCGCTGCACAGGATAATATCGCGGTTCTCGAGCGCAATATCGACGCCGTTGAAGACGAAATTGCCGCGCAACTGACCACTTATGAATCCGGTGTCGGCGACTACGCGCCGATTATCGACGGCGAAATCGCCATCCTCAAACTGCGTTCTGACATCGCCACTGAGGCGGCCCGCATGGCCGCCGCGATTGCCCGTATGAACGCTCTCTTGGTGCAATCATGAAACAGTCCTTCGTTCTTTTGGCGGCCTCAGCCGCCCTTTTGACGGCCTGCGGCGAACCTGCCGCCGTCGGTTCAAGCTCAGGCGCTTTGACGGTATCGTCAGCGCCATCAGCTGAAACCACCCAATACACCTGCCCGATGCATCCGCATTACATCTCGACCGACCCAGATGGTTCCTGCCCGATCTGCGGCATGGACCTGGTCCCGGTGAACGTAAACGCAAGCGCAACGCCTGGTGATGGCGCGATCGCGGTGGCACCAGAAATGATCCAGACCATGGGCATCAGGACCGCGCCCGTCAGCGTCACCAATTTTGGGCGGTCATTGCGCGCCTTTGGCACCGTTGAAACAAATGAACGGTTGGAAAATGTCAGCGTCTCGCGGCTTGAAGGCTGGATCGATGACTTGCGCGTCCGAGCCGAGGGCGACACCGTTCGACCCGGCGCGTTGCTGTACCGCGTTTACAGCCCGGACCTCATCGCTGCGCAAAAAGACTACCTCGCCTCGCTCACGATCGGCAATGAGAACCGTGTCGCAGCGGTTCGCCAACGGCTTCGCTCGGTCGGCATGCAGAATACGGCGATAGAGCGCCTGACTGAGACGCGCACCATAATAGAGCGTGTTCCTGTATATGCGGAATCAGGCGGAACCGTTGCAGAGCTTCAGATTAACGAAGGCGATTATATCAAACCCGGCACGCCGATTCTGCGCCTGCAATCTTATGCCGGCGTCTGGATCATCGCCCGCGTACCTGAACAAGACCTGGCGTTGATCGATACCGGGCTTGCAGTCCGTCTTGAGTTTCCGAGCGCGCCAGGCGCGCCAGCGGAGGGCCGGATCAATTATATCTACCCCACGATCGATCCGCGAACGCGAACCGGCCAAGTGCGGATTGAAGTCGACAATGCGGCCGGATATCTGCGTCCTGGCGCCTATGCCGACATCTCGTTGGATCTTGGCGGCGAAGCACGCCTTTCTGTCCCAACCAAAGCCATTCTTCGAGACAGCCGCGGCGCACATGTGATTGTGTCTCTCGGGCAAGGCCGGTTTGCCGGGCGCGGCGTCCAGACGGGTATTGCCGCTAATGGCCGGACAGAAATCATTGCCGGTTTGGAGTCTGGTGACCAGGTCGTTGCGAGCGGTCAGTTCATGCTCGATAGTGAGGTGAACCTGCGCGAAGGCTTTTCAAAGCTTCAGGTGCCAGTGGCGACTGCAGCCGGGCCTGACACGCCGCTAGCCCAGCTTCCTGTTGACGCCAGCACGCTCGCCGAGATCGATCATTTCACGGACATGGCGCTCTATTTCCACGAGGCGCTGACGGACGGCTACAAGATCGACCCCTATTTCCTCGACCCGGCCTTAGGTCTCGGTGAGGCCTTGCGCACACGGTTTGCGAACACAAAGCTGGTCCCCATCCTTGAACGTTCTGAAATCGCGCTGCGCGCGGCAAAAGAAGCCCTTGAAGGTGATGCCCTGAAAGCCGAACTTGAACGGCTAATGGAAGCGCTTGAACCGTGGTTGCTGGAGGGCGCGCCAATTCATTATCGTGATGCAGGTCTAACACTTTTCCAAGAAGCAGACACAGACCGTCTCTGGCTTCAGGAGGGCTCAGCACCGAACAATCCTTATGGCGATAACGCAGCCAGACCCGTGTCCTGGCCCGACCCTATGGCGGGCATGGCAATCGACACCGGGGAGCGTCCTTCGACCGATCCCCATGCAGGGCATCGCTAGGAAACCGTCATGTCAGATCACTCTCCCCATACGCCTGACGATCTTGCCGGACGCGACCCATCCAAGTCCTGGGTCGCCGGTCTGATCTCATGGTCAATAACCAACCAGCTGATTGTCCTTGTGCTCTGCGCAGCGCTCGCAGTGTCAGGTTGGATGGCCGTTCAGAACACGCCGCTGGATGCGGTGCCCGATCTTACGGACACGCAGGTCATCATTCGCACAGATTTTCCGGGCCAGAGCCCTCAAATCGTCGAAGACCTCGTTACGTATCCACTCTCGACCAATCTTCTTGGCTTACCCAAAACCAAGGATGTACGTGGTTCATCGATGTTTGGTACTAGCTTTGTTTATGTCATTTTCGAAGATGATGTGGATCTGTATTGGGCCCGGTCACGGGTCCTTGAAGCGCTCTCGCGCCTTGGAAATACTCTGCCGGATGGCGCGGTTCCGCAGCTAGGCCCTGATGCGACTGGCGTCGGCTGGGTTTACCAGTACGCGCTCGTCGACAAGACCGGTGGAACTGACCTGGCAGAGCTGCGCTCCCTACAGGATTGGTTTCTGAAGCTTGAACTCGCCGGCGTCGAGGGCGTCTCGGAAGTCGCCTCTGTTGGCGGCTTTGTTCGAGAGTATCAGGTCCTGATCGACCCGAACCTCCTACGCTCCTATGATATCCCGCTCCGGCGCGTTTCTGAGGCCGTCAAGGCCGCATCCAGCGAAGTCGGCGGCCGTGTTCTCGAACAGAGCGAAAGCGAGTTTGTTATCCGCTCGTCAGGCTATGTCGACGAAAAGGCCGATCTCGAACAGGTCGTTCTTTATGCTGCTGACGGTTCGCCGGTCCTGTTGTCGGCCGTTGCGCGGATCATTGAGGGCCCCGCACTTCGCCGAGGCGTCGTTGAGTTGAATGGCGAGGGCGAAACGGTTGCCGGGATCGTCATCATGCGCGATGGCGAGAACGCACTGACGGTTATTCAGCGTGTCAAAGCCAAACTTGCAGACCTCCAACGCGGCCTTCCCGAAGGGGTTGAGATTATCACTGTCTATGACCGCGCGCCGCTCATCGAAGGCGCGGTGAAATACCTCGAAGAAAAACTGCTGGAAGAAGGTATCGCAGTGGCTTTGGTCATTCTGATTTTTCTCCTGCATGTGCGCTCGTCGCTCGTCGCGATTATCACTCTGCCACTCGGTGTGCTGGGGGCGTTTCTGATTATGTCGTTCCAAGGAGTGACGGCAAATATTATGAGCCTTGGCGGTATCGCCATTGCGATCGGGGCGATGGTGGACGCCTCCATTGTGCTGGTTGAAAATGCGAGCCGCAAACTGTCGGAGATTGGCGATAAGCCAAGCGCGGCGGAGCGACGCCGCACGCTGATCGCGGCGGCGCAGGAAGTCGGTCCAGGCATCTTTTTCTCACTGTTGATCATCACCGTCTCGTTCCTTCCGGTATTTGCTCTGACCGGTGAAAGCTATCGTCTGTTCAGTCCGCTCGCCTTCACGAAGACCTATGCGATGGCCTTCGCGGCTATTCTCTCTGTCACGCTAGTGCCTGTGTTGATGCTGTATCTGATGCGGGGCAAGTTTCGACGTGAGGAAGCTAACCCGCTCAATGCATTTTTCATCTGGGCTTACAAGCCGGTCCTTCACGCCGCGCTAAGGTTCAAATGGGTGACTGTCGCTCTTGCCGTCCTGATGACGGCCAGCGTGATCGTTCCGTTGCAGCGCATCGGATCAGAATTCATGCCCGCCCTTTATGAAGCCGAACTGCTCTATATGCCAACCACGCTGCCCGGCGTTTCTTCGACCAAGATGCGCGAAATCCTCGGTCAGACCAATCGGGTTATGATGACCGTGCCTGAGGTTGAACGCGTCTTTGGCAAGGCGGGCCGAGCAGACACCGCAACGGATCCTGCGCCGCTGACCATGATCGAGACATGGATCAAGCTGAAACCGAAAAGCCAATGGCGACCTGGTATCACGGTCGATGACATTACCGCTGAGCTTGATGCAAAATTACAAATGCCGGGCCTCGTCAATTCCTGGGGCTATCCGATCAAGATTCGTATGGACATGGTCTCAACCGGCGTGCGCACCCCGGTCGGTATCAAGGTCACCGGCGACAATCTGATCGAAATCGAGCGCATCGCACGCGATGTTGAGGCAGCCGTTGGAGACGTGCCAGGCACGCGCTCAGCCTTCGCCGACCGCGTGCTCGGCGGCAAATATCTGGAAATCACGCCGGACCGGGCTGAGCTATCCCGGCGCAATATCGATATGGGCGTCTTCCAGACTGTTGTTCAGACTGCGCTTGGTGGCATGCGTCTCTCCCAATCGGTCGAAGGCCGCGAGCGCTATGACATCATGCTGCGCTATGACAGGCCGTTCCGCGAGACACCTGAAGACCTTGGCAATATTCTTGTCCCGACGCCGACTGGGGCGCACATTCCGCTCGGCGAGCTGGCCACGATCGCTTATACTGAGGGCCCACCAATGATCCGCTCAGAGAATGCGCGGCTGACGGGTTGGGTATTTGTCGACATCGCGGACCGAGACATGGGCAGCTATGTCAGCGAAGCCAGACAAGTGGTTGCCGACGCAGTCAGCCTGCCCGCTGGCTATGCGGTCGAGTTCTCGGGACAGTATGAACAAATGGAGGCGGCAAGCGAGCGCCTGCAAATTGCGATCCCGGCCGCCATCGGTCTGATCTTCCTGCTCTTAATGCTGCATTTTGGCCGCCTTGATCGAACCGCGATTATCATGCTCTCGCTTCCATTCGGTCTGATCGGCGGGCTGTGGGCGGTCTGGCTCGCGGGTTACAATCTTTCGGTTGCCGTCGCTGTTGGTTTTATTGCACTCGGCGGAATTGCGGTCGAAACGGCCGTTATCATGCTGCTTTATATTGATGGACAGGTACGCACAGAAAACCCGACCAATCGGGAAGACCTGTTTGGCGCCATCAGCCGCGGCGCAGCGATGCGCGTGCGGCCAAAACTGATGACCGTGCTGACAATTCTTGTCGGCCTTGCGCCGGTCTTTCTGACCGATGGTCTGGGCGCAGATGTCATGCGCCGCATCGCGCTGCCCATGCTTGGCGGCATGGTCTCAACCCTATTGCTAACCCTGATCGTGATCCCGGCGATCTACTATATCTGGGTTGGCAAAACACTGTCTGCTCGCCGCCCCAAAACTGAGGCAGAGCATACACCTTTCAACACACCCCAAGGAGATCCCATACAATGAAACCTTTCATTCTTTTCACTGCGAGCGCCTTTGCTCTGACACTCGCTGCCTGTGGCGGAGCTGACGGCGATGCGCCAGCCCCAACCCCCGCTGCAGACGCACCGATGGACATGGCAGACGGCACCATGGACCATTCTGATCACGATATGGGCGACGGCACGATGGGCCATGGCGCAGGCATCATCAAATCTGTCGGTGCGCAGGGCGATTTCCTGACAATTGATCACGGTCCGATTGATGGCATTGGCATGGGTGCCATGACGATGGGTTTTGACATTATGGGCGATGTCGATCTGGCAGGCTTCGTCGACGGCGACCAAGTCGCGTTTATGGTCAAAAAAGGCCGGGACAATTCTTATCGCATCACTGAAATCTGTAATACCGGGACAGATGGTGAAGACTGCCTTGAAGGTATGATGGATCACTAGATCCAGATAGGGAGGGCGTAATATGGGCTTGCTCAGATGGTCTGTTCGAATTCACAAATGGGTTGCCCTGATTATCGGCCTTCAAATCCTGCTGTGGATTGCAGGCGGGTTGGTGATGAGCGTGATCCCGATTGAGCAGGTCCGGGGTGAGCATAAGGTGGCTGCGCCTGCGCCGCTCTCCCTTTCTCCCACCCTTATCCTGCCCCTATCAGAGGCAACAGACCGCGCTGGTCTGATCGAACTGAGGGGGGCCTCGATAGGTCAGGTGATGGAGCAACCTGTCTGGCGGTTGACGGGAGCTGAAGGCCAGCACTTTGTTGTCAATGCGCAGACCGGCGAGTTGATGACGCCCGTAAGCAGTGATCTGGCTGAGCGTATCGCGGACGCCGATTATTCCGGAACGGGCCAACTGAAAACAATGGAGCGCGTAATTGATCCACCTGCCGAATATGGAAGGCCCGGTCCCGTTTGGCGTGCCACGTTCGATGATGCCGACGCAACGACGCTTTACATTGATCCTAGCACGGCAGAGGTCCGGGCGCGTCGATCATCAACCTGGCGGTTCTACGACTTCTTCTGGAAGCTACACATTATGGACTATGACGATGGCGCTGACTTCAATCACCCGCTGTTGATCACGGCGGCGGGAGCGGCGGTATTTGTCGCTTTGTCGGGTTTGATTCTGTTATTCATCAAAATGCGCCGTACGTTGATGGTTTGGCGCCATTCCAAACGTAGAAACTGATCTCGTAAAATGATCGACGCTTTCACATACTGAAGCTTTGCAAACCGCGTAAGGCGAAATCTGCGATAGAACCCGATTCACCTCAGTGGAAGCGCCGCGGGAATGGTCAGCAGAACGTGATCCGAAAACGCCCTGCTCTAGACTCGCTCGGTATGGAACTCGTCATTGTCCACTTTGCCGCCGATAGTGAGCATTAGGATCGCAACCCTGTGTAGGTTGTGACCGACAACTATTTTATTCAAGATGCCCTCAGTGCGCTCCGCAAAACCTCTTCCGCCAAGAGCTAGCATGAAGATTTTAAGCCACCCTAGGAATTTCAAACTTCCGCAACTGATCCAACAGCATAGAGTGAGGGTAGCCGTGTAGTTTCCATGCTTGCCCCATTTCAGATGCAATCGCTTGGGTTAGGGATTTCAGCTCAATCGACATTTGACCAACAGCAAGCCACTTGTCTCTGGTGTCGAGTATCTTCCGAGTGCCATCTGGTGTATCCAACTCTCTTGCCATGACCTCATTCTGCGCAAGCTCTGAGAACCACCGATCGACTCCAGCCAAAATGCTCAGATCATTCGTTGCATAAAAACTGATATAAGACGGCGGGCAATGGTAGATAAGCGACCCAATATCGTAGCTGGAAAGCTCAATGTCGATATCAGAATCATTCTTCAAATTCTTGATAAGTCGAATTCCCATCTTCGCGCCACCTAGAGTGTTGCCATCTACGGCATTGAGCCTTGAGATGTACAAAAATGGGTAATTTCGAATGAGCCGCCGCGTGCTCTTATTCGCAATATCTATTCCGCGATAAGTCTCATCTAGCGTTTGCTGGAACAACTCAGAATCATACCAACTGGATGGCACCAAATCGACCTTTCTGCGGAAAGCGCCGTCGGATAGAGCAATGGACTTGTCGTGAGATGTGTCCACTGTTGCGGCCCAAAAGCGACGGTTTAACACTTTGATGGATTCGTTGCGGAGGTGCAGGATATCGTCAACGATACTGCCTCTTCCCGAGTAGTCAGAATAAGTTTTTAGGCTGTTCGTGCACGGCGCCACTTTAAGGTATATGCCCTCTACGCATAAGAGATCGACATCGGAAACACCTCGGATATGAACGTTGGCGGCTACTGAGCCCTGCAGCTTGAAATCCGGATAGAGAGATACGCTTCCAAGACCTGACCTTAGATTGTCCTCCACCTTCTGAGCCTCTTCCAGGGATATTTCTGTGGACCTCGGTTCGACTTCCTGCATACTGCCCAAGGCGTAGAGCGTTGCCTCATTCGAGCTCCGCTTTTGGTAGGACTCCCGCATTTGCGGAAGTGTATCGAAGACTGAAGGGTCGTACCGGCGATTTCGGAGCCGACCTAGTTTTTGTTCAAGTGTATAAGCCATGGGATTATTTCCTTTTCAGTTTCATGGTGCCGTGCGTCATGCGACTGAAATTGTTGAAGTAATCGCCTTCTGCTGTGGTTAGAGATTTATCGAATAAGAGTTCACAGTGCCCCAGATGTCGTTGGAGTTCCGGGTTTCCTGGACGTGGTGAGTTTTGATAGCTGTAGATGAGCCGGAAGCCATCATCGCCTTCTGGGACTATAGCTGCTGTCACGCTGCTAGAACTGCTTGTTTCGGTCTTCAAGTAGACCTTCAACTTCTCATATGATTGCGTGATGGTGATTTCACCAACCCAATCAAATTTTGGCTCATTATGCTCATTAAAAGACTGACCGGATACTCGCCAACGGCCCGACAAATCGGGTATGCCAACAAGCCAGTTGATCCACTTGTTGCGCCAAACAACGGCTTCAAAGAGGGCAAAGAGAATGGCGAAGACAGCTCCGCCAGTTATCGGCCAATAAATGACGCTCATTGAACCAACCCACTTCAATTCAATGAGTTGGTTTATCAGAGCCGTGGCTGCCAGAGACAGCAGTCCCGCAATTGCACCGGCTAGAAACGCTTGAACCATTGCGATTTTTGCGCGCCGGTGACCGATCACAGAGTATTCGTGTTTGCCCCCCATCACTCTAACCCCGTGGTGGGAAGGGATCTTTGCCGTGACTATCGCTTTGGGCAATCCTTCCATCTTTGTTGTGAATGCGGAATTCGGTTTTTTGATTCTGACTGATCTTGCGACCCGCCGAAATGGCACTTTGCTTGGTCGCATAGTGGCCGCTGACCCGTTTAGCCCCGCCTCTCTTTACATCCCAGCCTCCGTTTGGATTCGGGACGACATGATGTGTTTTTGGTCCTTTGGTCATCTTCTTGCTTCCCTTGTATCGTAATTAAAAGTTCGGTAAACCGAATTAATCTCATATTGATTTTCTGGAGTCAAGTATGTAAAATACCGGAATACCGAACAGAAAAAAATTAAAGGAAAAGGGGAGTAGATTGAGCACACAAATTGGAGAAAAAATCAGAAAGCTACGCAAAGATTGCAAGCTCACACTCGACCAATTGGCTGCGCAAAGTGAGTCCAGTAAGAGCTACATCTGGGAATTGGAGAACAAACCTGTTGCGCGTCCATCTGCCGAGAAACTGAAGCGGATAGCCGATTGTTTGGGGACAACTGTCGAATATCTGCTTGATGCAGAAGGAGAAGTTGCAAAAGAGGATGCTGCCGACGCGCACTTTTATCGGAAGTATCGCGCTATGAAGCCAGAAACAAAAGAACGGCTTCAGAAAATGCTGGATATTTGGGGTGATGACGAGTGAACAAAGACTGGTCGCCAAAGCGATGGGCAAATCACTTAACCCGCTTACTCGACGCGGTTTATACTGATGGTCGTTTTCCTGTAGACGTTAAGCTGGTCGCTAAGGACTTCACCAAACAATTGTATCCAGACCGCCCCATAAACCTAATCAAGGGGGCGAGCCTTCCTGGGTTTGAAGGCGCTCTATATCCATCGCCCCCGGGAAAACCCAAAGGATGGGGCATAATTTACAATTCAGACATTCAATCTTCTGGAAGAATAAACTTCACGCTTGCACATGAGTTGGGCCATTATCTTGTCCACCGCAACAAATATCCGAATGGGCTAGAATGCCAGCAAGAAGACTTCCTGAAATGGGATAGCGAGTATGCGCAAGTCGAGTCTGAAGCAAATGACTTCGCTGCCAGTCTGCTTATGCCGTTAAATGACTTTCGTTCTAAGATTGGAGCATCTGACAAACCAACACTCGCGGACATTGGGGCATGTGCAGAAAGATATGAAGTTTCATTGACCGCTGCGATACTACGTTGGTTGCAGTATACAAGTCGTCGTGCGGTTCTCGTCGTATCGAGAGATGGTTTCATCAAATGGGCTCGTTCGAGTGATTCCGCGTTAAAGTCTGGATTGTTTTTCCGAACACGGAACCAACCACCAATCCCAATACCCCGGCGATCACTTGCCGCTCAGCCGCCATCACCAGATGGACGAAACCTCGAAAAACAGCACGGACAAGACGTGTGGCTCAATGAGCCGTGTTGCGAGTTCATTTTGGCTTCAGACCGCTACGATTTGGTCTTCTCACTTCTGCACTTTGATGAACAAGTGAAAGACGACGGTTATGGCGAGGATCGTTCTTTTGATAGCTACGATCAGTTTGTGCGAAATAGCAGATAGTTGGAGCCGCTCTCGTAGCGAATATGATCACCAAACCACTGAACCGCCGCAAGCAGGCGCACCTAACCTTCCTAGGGTTGGGGTTGTCTAGCGAATTCTAATGTCCGGCTTTAGGAAGTTTTTGCCGTAGACGTAACGACCGTTTCTAGGACTTTCCGGCCCTACTCCGCGCCATCGTTAAGTCGGTCCATCGCAGACTGCGCCATTTGTTTTCGGTTCGCAGCAGCCGTATATAGAACAACCTCTTTCAAATTTTGATGCCCGGTGATCGACATGATCTCATGCGGCGTGCAGCCAGCTTCCGCCAGCCGACGAGCAATCGCCTTTCGCAAACCATGCGCCGTCAGCCCCTTAAGACCCGCTTGATCAGTTACATCTCTGAACCAATTGCCGAACCCTGCCGCCGTATAAGGCTTCCCAAATGAAGTCGTGAGATAGACCAATTGATCGCGTGAGCACTGTTGGAGCGCCGTCGACAAAATTGGGTGCACAGGAATGTTCACGTCATTTCCGGTCTTCGTTTGCTTGATCGTTAGTATTCCGTCTCGGATATGCTGAGGCCCGACGCGAACAACGTCTGATCGGCGAAGTCCGGTATAAAGCAGCAGCATCATAGCTAGGTGCGCTTTGGTGCCTGCAGGATGAGCTTTGATGTAAGCTTCGATGTCGGTCTCTTGCCAGGACTTAAAGCCAGCAGTTTTGATTTTTATCTTGCGAACAAACTGGGTTGGATCGTCTTCTCTTAGCTCAAGCTCGATAGCCTGGCGCATGAGCAAGTGTAGGATGCGCAGGAAGTTATTCGCCGCGGACGGCGTGTCAGACTTCTCTCGCATCATTTGCCGAATGTGACGCGCTTGGAGACGGGACGCCGTCTTATCTCCGTGCACTATTCGAAAGCGTTCGATTATGCCCCGATAAGTCGACTTAGTGCTCGGCTTTAGGTTCTTGAAATCTGCTGATTTATAGTAGGCAACAATCACTTCATTCATTGAGCCAGGTTTGTTGCGATCTGCTCCGATCGCGGGTCGGGGCCCATTCACTGCTTTCTCGTAAGACTTCCAAAATTCGTCACTATAGAGCGGAGCTGAAAGCGCGACTTCCTTGTACCCCTTCCGCCGAAAGTAGATGCGTTCTCTGCCATGCCGATCATGGTAAATTTTTAGATAAGGCGGTCTTTTGCGACTGGCTGCCATAGATCATCATCCCATTCATTATCGTTATCTGACGCTAGACTCTCAAAAGCCGAGTCTAGGCGCAAGCGGTCCCATACTTTTCTTGATCGAATAGGTATGGGTTCAGGCATCAAGCCCTCGCGGACCAGTTTATCGAACGTGCCTGGTGATACTCCAATATAGAGAGCTGCTTCAGATCTTGAGAGACCTCGTGGCTTGATACCCGCCTTACGGTCTATTGGACGTTCCATGTCCTACCCTATTCTAACTCGTCTCCGGGAAAGATGAGAACACGACACCCGGAATGCCTGAATACTCAGAATTTGCGGAAGGATTCTGAAAGTCAAATCGAGAAATTCCCCAACGAGTTGAGCAAGAGCAAAAGAAAGCAAAATCGGGCAAAATCCGGCAATTCCCGGAACAATCTTGACCGACTAAAAGGCCCCCATGCGGCGTTCTGACACACCACATAAAATGGAAGTTAGACGAAAATCGACCTGCCTAACCAATTGTTTCAATACAGAATATTTTGCACGGGGCACCTGCGGTGCCTAGCCTTAAGGTACTTCAAACCCAGGATGCCCTATATGTCCCCGCAGAAAGCCAGCAACGAAAACACACCTCGCCCAACTCGTCCGCTGTCGATCAGAATGCTCGAAAGCGACATTGAAGATCTGTGCGAACGCGCGCGCAGAGTATCGGGAACGCCGACTGGCGTTGCTCGTGAAATGATTAGATCTGGTTTGTCAGATGGCGATCCATTTGAACAAGCAAATCGATTGCTGAAAATCGAACGCAAACTCGCGATCGCAACTCAGGAAATTCAATCATTGAGCGGTGCTCAAAGCGAAGCTCAATCGGCGCTTTCCCGCGTCGAACAAATGTTCGAACAGCTCCTTCTCGCCTTGAGCGGCCAGCTTCACACGGAGGAAAAATAGAATGCCAAAAATGAAACTCACACTTTTCGTCCTCACGGCTCTTCTCTTCATCTCGGCTTGGTCAGCATACCAAATTGGCTTTCACATGCTTCCAGCTGGCGTTGAAACCAATTCGGGTGAGATCTCGCGCCACGACAGCGCATTCATGGATCGATGCGGCAAGGCTCGCATCACGTCTTTTTTTCATGACCCTGTCGGTGTGAATGACTGGCCGCGATGCCAAGACATCATGACGTATCACGGCACCTACGAGGCATTTATTGATCGTCATAATCTGGTGTCGGTTTTGTCAGCGCTCAGCCTAAGTAATTTGCTGATTTTCACTTGGGTTTCTCTGAACGGAAAACGCCCACCAAAAGTGGTGCGCGGACGAAAGCACTTCCAAGGGACTGCCTCGACCACAGAACTAAAGCGCGTATCACGTATAGAGTGCCGACAATCCGGACAGGGTATCGAATTCCCAATCGGGATTCCCATGAGCCGCGACCGGGAAAGCCGACACTTCCTTGCCTGGGGCAGCACCGGTGCAGGCAAGACCACAGCTATGCTGCTGTTGATGCTAAGCGCGATCCATCGCGGCGATAAAGTTCTGATCCTAGATACCAAGGGGGATCTTACCGCCAAGCTTCCGTTCATGGGAGGCATGATCGCCCCGCACGATCAGCGATCTCAAAAATGGGATATTGCTTATGATTGCCGCACGCCGCAGGAGGCGAGAGAGCTTGCAGCGCGGCTGATCCCAGACAGCGGATCCGATCGCATTTGGTCTGATGCGGCGCGAGAAATCTTTGTCGCTTGTATCGTCTCGCTGCAGAACACTTATTCGGACGCCTGGGATTGGGTGGCGCTTCGTGACCTAGTTGTTTCAGACGCAGAAAAGCTTCTCGAAGTTGCAGAGCGCCATCACCCAGCGGCCATCCAGTTCTTAAAAGAACCTGCCTCCAAGACCACTCAAAGCATCATCACCACGTTCAAAGCACATATGAACATCGTTCTGGTATTAGCGGAGGCCTGGCCTCGGAGCGCGGGCGGCTTCTCAATACGCAAGTGGTTAGATCACCCTCAATGTAAACCAATTATCTTGCAGCGCGATGGGAAGTTTCCTCAACTCTCCAAGGCATGGCTGTCTGGCATAATAGGACTGCTTGCAAGCTATGCCGGCTCTCCGGCGATGCGTGAGAATCCGGACTCGCGAACCTGGCTCTTCCTTGATGAGTTTCCACAACTGGAACGCATGGATCACTTCTCCACCCTATTAGATGTTGGCCGCTCCAAAGGCATCAGCGTCGTTCTGGGGGCGCAAGACCTTTCCCAGATCCGAAAGACATATGGTCCCGATCAGGCCAATGCATGGATTGGGATGATTGGCACGCATATCATTACCCGCATGAACCTCGGTGAGAGCGCTGAAATCACGAGCCGGTTGCTTGGAAAACAAACCGTTGAGTTTGAGCGCAAGAGCGAGACCTGGACGAACGGACAACGATCCGTAACGCGCGTCACCCTGCGCGAAGAACGGGATGTACTAACGCCCTCAGAACTGTCCGATCATCTTGGAGTGATAGATGGCGGTATTCGCGCATTGATGGTGGGTCCGGGACAGCATGCATATGACATAGAAATTCCGTTTCTCGATCTGCCCGAGCAACGACCAGCCAGCATCCTGGCGGATTGGACGTCGAGACCGGGTAAAGACATTGCTCCGCTCCCGGAGCGCAATCCTCTCCTGGAAGAACGCCCGATCCTATCACCTGATATGGCGACGTTTATTAGCAGAACCGCAGAAGACGGATTTGACGCGTAATGGTGGCCTCAATCTCCGCGCGCCAATCCGTCGGCGCGGCGGTCGCTTACTTCAAGCACATGGCTCAGGATGAGTATTATACAAAAGAAACTGAAGCGGACGCAGAAAGCGATTGGGACGGTCGCGGTTCAGAACGTTTAGCACTCGACGGGGACGTAACGCGAAAAGACTTTGAAGCACTTCTAAATGGCTACGACCCCAAAACGGCCGAGCCGCTTGTACAGACAGGAAACAAGTCCCACGCGCCTGGTTGGGATATGACCTATAGCGCTCCAAAATCAGTATCTGTCTTATGGGCGCTTTCATCTCCAGCGGAGCGAGCCAAAATAGAGGCGGCACATCGCCAAGCTGTATCAGTCGCAACAAAGCATCTTGAAGACAATCATGCCTTTACGCGGCGCGGAAAAGGCGGCGCCACGCGCGAACCGGTTGCGGGTCTCACGATCGCTCGGTTCCATCACCACACCAGTCGAGACCTGGATCCGCAGCTTCACACTCATTCTTTCATTTTCAACGCCGCGCCGCGTCGTGACGGCACATGGGGGACGCTTATCAGCCGCGAGCTTTACAAAGCACAAAAGGAAACTGGCGCCGCGTACCGTGCGCATCTTGCAAATGCACTTGAACGAGATGGCCATGTGATCGATCGAAATGGAGCCTCTTTTCGGATGCGCGCTATTCCCCGCCATGTGGAGCGCGCGTTTTCCAAACGTCGAATGGCGATAGAAGAGGCTGCAAAAACTCATGGCTATCGAACCCCCAAGGGGATGGAGTTAGCCGCGCTTCGCACCCGCCAAGCAAAACGCCCTCGCGAGCGCGCGGCCCTCTTCCAAGCATGGTCTCGAGAGGCCCGAGCGCTCGGTTTTGAACTGCCCGAGAGGCAACAACAGCATCAATCAGGTCGCAGTGTACAGACAGCTGTAACGGCTCATAAAACAACGACTTCATCGCCATCTTTAAGTCGGTCGGTTCAGCACCTTGTAGTGACGGCTGCACTCGCTTTTCGATCGTCGCGTGGCATGTCGGGATTGAGCGTTTCGCTTCGTCGTCCCGATCGAGAAAGAGACTTAGAAGCGGAACGCTAGGCGTATACCGGCGACATCCGCTGTGATTACTGGGTTTCCGCCGAAACTGGCGCGGATTTGTAAGCGCCAAGAATGCCGAGCGTACACAGCGAAACTATCAACAACCGTAGGTGTTTCAGACAAGATCGCTCGCGGCTTGTCAGCACCAAAGGTGCATGGGGTGTGATACCGAAACTCTCTTTTCCAACGTCTCTTTCGCGAGGCATTTGGAGAATCACTGAGTTGCTACGCGCGGGTTCGATTGAAGAAATATCGCGGCACTATCAGAGGCTTAGGCTTTGAGAGTGGTGATCAAGAAGATGGCGTTTGCGTCCGTCTATGCTTCCATCGAACAGGCCAACTTGGACCCGGATTTCTGCTTCCCCGTGTGTCCTGAGCGCTTCCCCGGGATGTGCAGTCTTTTGTGTCCTGACGGGGAAGCATCAGGAGGTAATCCCATGCTCGCCAAACAAACCAAGAAAGCATCCCGCAACCAAACACCCGACAAAGATCGCTTTGAATGGGATGACAAAGAACCCGGTCTCGGTGTTCGTTTCCGAACCGGACGTAACCCGACCTGGTATTTGCAAACCCGTATCGAAGGCAAAACCGTTCGCCGCTCGCTCGGGTTGCTAAGTGATTTTTCCCTTGCTGACGCCAGAGAGATTGCGCGCGAAGCCAGAGATGAATTGTCCGGAGCGGCACCTGCGCCAGTCCTCGTGCCTGAAATCTCAAAAGCGACGGTTACAGACTTCTCCGAACAGTTTCTGAAGGACGGCGCGCCCAACTGGAAACCGGCCACTATAAAGGCGCACCGTTATGTCATTTCGCGGTTCATTGTTCCCGCCTTCGGCACCCGCGACCTTGCCTCCCTGACTGCCGAGGAGGTTGCCGCATGGTGGTCCGGTCTCGATGCGTCTGCAGGAACCCGGAACCGCACCCTTGCCGTGCTGTCTGGAATCATTCGGCACGGAGAACTGCTGGGTTTGCGCTCGCCGGGGCTTAACCCCTGCCAGGGGCTCCGGCGACGCAAGTCCAGCTTCAAGGCCTATAGATTGACGTCTGAAGATTATGGACGGCTTGGTAGGGCCATAAGAGGCGTTAAAACGCGCTGGCCGGTGGAAGCTGCGATATTTCGATTTCTTGCCCTGACAGGTTGTCGCAAATCCGAGGCGCGTTTCCTGCAATGGAGTATGATCGACGGAAAACGCGCGGCGTTGCCTGACAGCAAAACCGGACCTCGCGCTATCTGGCTTGGGTCTCCAGCTCTCAAACTGCTCGCTGAACAGCCGACTCTCTCTGAATACGTCTTCGCCAAACGCGGCAAGCCTGTTTCCAAAAACCAACTCGACAAAATATGGCACCGCGTCCGCGAACATGCAGAGCTCTCTACGCTCAGGCTTCATGACCTTCGGCACGGGTTCGCTTCGGTTGCCATCTCATCAGGCGAACCGCTGCGAACTGTGTCTGGTCTTTTGGGACATTCAGACCTGCAAACGACAGCGGGTTACGCTCAGTTTGCCGAAGAACCGGTTCGCGCAGCGGCAGCGCGGGTCGCAGATCATTTGGGCGAGGCTCTGGCCGCGCAGAAGTTCCAGCCTGCGCCTCTGCCCAAAGGCATAGTCGCCGACTTCCTCGCCCAAGGTCTGCCGATGGACGCCTTTGCCGAAATCAACGGTATTAGCCTATCTACTCTGCGCCAGAAACTTGCGCAGCACTTCAAGGACGTTCGCGCGTCACGTGCCATCAGTGAGGGAATGGAACAATGAGCGGAGCTAAGAAACACTTGACCGATGCGCTGGCCCGAAAGGCAAAGCCCAAGTCACGGGAATACGCCCTGGCAGACGTAGCTCAGCAAGGGTTTGCCCTTCGTGTTCAGCCATCCGGTTCCAAAGCATGGATTCTGAGGACGCGGGTCGAAGGTAAGCTGCGCCGGTTCACGATTGGATCGCCAAACACAATGAATGCCGACGAAGCGCGAACTCGTGCGCTCCAACTGCGCATAGAGCACCAGCCGAAAACTGTCATTCAACTCGCGAGTGCAGACGAACCCACCATCACGTTCCGCGAACTCAGCCAATACCTGCTGCAAGCGAAAGCTGGCGTGTGGAAACCGAGCACGATCAAGGCGGTGACCACTTACCTCAAGGCCGAACTACTTCCCGCCTTTGGAGATCGTCCGATCAATCGGCTCACAACCGCAGAAGTGGCCGCTTGGTTTCATGCATATAGCACCCGAAGGCCGGGAGGAGCCAATCAAGCACTTTCGCACCTGCGCACAGCCTTGAAGTTTGCGAGGGAAACCGGTCGCCTGCCGCGTGAGACACCAGACCCATCGAGCCCGATCCGCAAAAACACAAGGCGAGCGCGGGGACGGCTCCTGAATGCAACCCAGCTCGCAAAGCTGGGAGCTTGGCTAGAAGCACCACACCTGCGCTGGTTGGATGTCGCCGATGCTATCCACCTGATCCTGCTTACTGGCTGCAGGTCCGGAGAAATTTCGCGCTTGCAGTGGGCTGAAGTTCTTGAGGACAGGCTACGGCTAAAGGTATCGAAGACCGGCAGTCGGGACGTGGTTCTGACGCCGCCCGCCATAGCAATTCTGGCGCGTCGACGCAAAGGCGCGCGGTCGATTTACGTTTTTCCTGCCAGTCACGATCCCGGCATGCCCATCGGGACATTGGATGTGCCGTGGCGATCTATCCGGGAGCGTATCGGATTGCCCCGTGAAATTCGCTTGCACGACCTTCGTCACACCTACGCCAGTCAAGCCATCATGACCGGTGAAACGCTTAGCATGGCGGGCCAGTTGCTCGGCCATCGCAGGCCGCAAACAACCGAAATATATGCTCACCTTGATGCGCGGCACTTGGCTGATGCGGCGGACAGGGTCTCGCAATCGATACATGAATGTCTGGAATCAGGGTGTGAAGCAGCCGTTTGAGCCTCTGATGTTAGTTGACCCAGATTGGCCCCTTATGGACATACAATTCATGGGAGGCGAATGACGGGATAACCCGAGTTATCGAACGTTACCTGGCCCAGAAACATCAGTGCAAAATTTCGGTAGAAGAGTATTGGCTGCATTGGAGTCCCGCTGTCGACTTCGAGCACCAAAATGGTCATCTACCGTACTATGTGTGGCTAGCGGTTGGCACGTGCTCTTCGTCGCCCGTTGCAAACGCTGTCATTTGTGAATCTTCACCATCCTTTCGGTTGAGCCGATTGAACGGCCATAAAAGTCGGCTACTGATCCGTGCCAAGATACTGGCGACATCGCTGAGCATCATGAAGAAGGCCGGGACAACGATCAATGTAAGGAGTGTTGATGACGTCAAACCTCCGATGAGTAGCGCGCCTAGAGCGTTGCGCCACTCCGCACCGTCTGATGTCGCAAATGCTACCGGTATCATGCCGAATATTGCTGAAAATGCTGTCATCAGAACCGGGCGCAAGCGTTCCGGGCAGGCCTGGAGGATCGCGCCACGGGGCGACATTCCGTCTTCAGTCAATTGGTTCGCCCGGTCGACCAGGAGGATGCCGTTTTTCATGACGATCCCCATCAAACCAATGAGCCCAATCTGCGCAAAGAGCGAAGACTCCAGGCCGAAATAGTATAGCCCGGCGAACGCGCCGGAAAAGCTGAGCGGTGCCGTTACCATGATTACGAGCGGCTGAACGAATGAGTTAAACTGGCTGGCCAACACCATGTAGAGCGCCAGCAAGGCGAGAGCGAGCGCAAAACCGATTGCGCCAGCTGTCTCCTGCATTCGTTCAGCCATTCCGCCCATTGAGTAAACGATACCCTGGGGCGGTGGATGGGCATCCAGAACTGCAAGCAGCTCATTAGTAGCCTCGCCCAGCGACACACCGGTTGCAGAACTGCCAAGCACAGATATTTTTCGCGCACGGTCAGACCGATCAATCTGTGACGGCCCCGATGCGAACTGCACTTGTGAGACCGCGCCGATGTCCACGAGACGGCCATCAACTCCGCGCACCTGTATACGGTCAAAGTCCGTTACGCTTTCTCTCTGGTCCTCTTCGAGGCGAAGACGGATGTCGTAGCGTTTCCCATCCTCTTCAAATGTGCCTGCATCAACCCCGCCGAGCGCAATCCGGGCAGTTGAGGCAAGCGACCTCGCTGATACGCCTTGGTCACCTGCGCGCCTTCGGTCAAACAATATCTGGGCCTCAGGCCGCCCGCTCTCAAAACTCGTCCTGACATCGGCGAAAGCAGAACGCGAGCGCATCTCCCGCACCAACCTGTCAGCATACTGCGAAAGAGAAACCAGATCACTTCCCTTTAGCAACAAATCGAGATCGCTGCTGCCGGAGGTTGTGCCGCTAACCCAAGGCACTTCAAGAACTGACACTTTGACCGCATCGGGCGCTGCTCCGCGTATAGCTTCGCGCGCTTCATCCATGATCTCGAACTGGCCTTTCGAGCGTTGCTGCTTCGGTGTCAGAGAAGCATAGAGTTCTATTATGTGGACATCGGCTTGCGAGCCAGATCCAATGGACAGGAACACATCCTCAATGTGGTCAATTTTGCGGAGTGCTTGGTCAGCTTCTTGTGCCGTCCGCAGTGCCGCTGTAACGCCGGTGCCCAGCGGTAGTTCGATTGAGCCCTGAAATTCGCTCCTGTCTGCCCGGGATGTAAACCCGGACGGAACTTGGGCGGCATACCACGCACCGGCAAAGACGGACGAGACTGCGATAAGTATGACGATCAATCGAAATCGCACGGCGAGCGTCACAATTGACGCGTATACACGTTCAACGCCGTCCCAGAACGCATCCAACGGGCGAAAAATAAAGAAAACACTTCCCGACCTGAGAAAGCGCGATGCGAGCATTGGGGTCAGCGTAAGCGCAACGAGCAATGAGACCGATACCGAAAAGACGATCGCCAATCCATATTGGTAAAAAAACCGCCCGACGATCCCATCCATAAAGGCGATAGGCACAAATACAGCGAGTGTCGCCGCAGTTCCTGCAAACACCGCCAAGCCAACCTTGCGCGTCCCCTCGCGGGCCGCCTGGAGAGGGGGCTTGCCCTCCTCCAGCTCCTTCATGATGGCCTCGACGACGACGATGGCGTCATCGACAAGAAGACCGATCGCGACAGTCAGCGCCAACAGGGTAAGGACATTGATCGTAAATCCGAGCAGGTAGAATCCAAAAAAGGTCGCCACCAAAGATGTTGGGATCGCGGTGGCGACAGTTAACGTAGCTCTGACGTTCAAGAGGAAAGTGAATGTCACAGCGATCACGAGGCCAATTGCGATCACCACGTCGTGGGTAACGTCCTCAATTGAGCTCTCGATGAATTTGGAAACATCGCGGGTCGCAATGACAGTTACACCGGTAGGGGCAATTTTCCGAAGACGCTCTGTCGCCTCCTTCACATTGCGTGCGACTTCCACTGTGTTACGGCCTGACTGTTTTCGAATATCGAGTGATATTCCCCGCCTGCCATTCAGCAAGGCAGCTGAGCGTTCATCCTCCAACCCATCTTCGACACGTGCGATATCGGAGATGCGGATGGTGACGCCATTCTCTCGGTAGGCAACCGGTAGTTCGGCAAAGCCATCCGCACTGGTGACTTCAGCGACTGTCTTGACGCCGAACTCCTTTGTGCGGGCAGCGGTTTCCAGCCGCCCACCCGGGAGCTCCGCATGTTCATTCTGTATCGCTTGGCGGACATCATCTGCCGTGACGCCAAAGGCGCGCAGGCGTTCATTGTCGAGCCATATCCGAACGTCCCGTTCACGCCCTCCAACCATGTTGACTGAGCCAACCCCGTCAATCCGCTGAAGGCGTTCCTTGGCGACGTCATCGGCAAACGCTGTGAGGTCGGCAATTGGCAGGTCTCCAGCGATCATGACGGAAATGATCGGTGCAGCGTCCGGATCCACCTTATCAACAATGGGCGGGTCCATGTCTGGAGGTAGCTCCGCGCGGGCAAGCTGTACCTTGTCTCGAACATCCTGGACCTTCTCACGGGCGTCGGACCTCAAATCGAACTCAATAAGAATTTGAGACTGCCCTTCGCTGGAAAAGGATTGCAGCGTCTCAATGCCATCAATTGTATTTATGTACTCCTCCAGAATGTCGGTGATTTCGGACTCGACTGTTTCTGGGGAAGCACCGTCCAGTGTGGCCGTAACATTCACATATGGAAATTCGACATCGGGGAAGAGGTCAACGCCCAGTCTCCCCATCGACATGTAACCAAGCCCCACAAGTGCCGCGATAATCATGACCGCAAAGACCGCTCGCCGTATCGATAGATCGACGAGCCACATCATGACGCTGCAGGCTCGACGACGGCTCCATCATAAAGCGGCTGGGATGAGCTCAGGATCACCTTTTCTCCGATCGACAACCCGTCAAGAACCTCGGTTCGGCCTGCGTCCAGGTCTGAAATTTTGACGATGCGCCGCTGCACTTTCCCGCCTGAGACGATGTAGATGTAGCGGTCGTCACCTGTGCCACGCACAGCTATTCGCGGCACGACTATGGCGGGGCGTTGATCGACATTCACTTCGGCGCGAACCGATTGCCCAGCCTTTACACGGCAGTCCGGATTGGCAAACGCCATGCGAAATTCAACCATTCGCGAGACAGGGTCCACGCGGTCGTTCAAAATCAGAATCTCGGATTGAATCGGATCGCCGCGGCCATCGACATAAAGACGACCCGTCAAGCCAAGGCGCAGACGCGCAAGCTCAGACTCTGGCGCAAAAAATATGCCCGCGGCAATTTCGCATTCCTGGATTTGAACGACCGCTGAATTGCCCATCCCGGAAAAGCTGTTTGACATGAACACACCTTCATCGATGTAACGTGCTGTGACAGAGCCGTTGAATGGTGCGCGCACGATCGTATCGGTGAGCGCTTGCCTGGCGGTTTCTACTTCCGTCTCGCTGAGCCGCAAATTGGCACGAGCGACTTCCAGGGCAGTTTTGGCATCATCAAAGACCACACCTGAGACCACACCATCAGGTGCCAGTGGCGTATAACGATCTACGAGGGTCTTCGCACGAGCCACCTCAGCCTGCGCGACGTCGCGCATTGCTTCAGCTTCGATAAGTCTACGCTGATAGTCGATCTGCCGGGTACGGAATAGCGGGGCGCCCTTTTGAACTCGGTCACCGACCCGGACGAAAATACGCTCGACGACGCCCTCTGCCAATGCACCAATATTGCTGGTTTGCTTGGCGGCGACAGTGCCTGAAGCGATGAGAGGTTCGGCGAGTATTGTCTCTTCAGCGGATATCGTCTCAACCCGTATGATGGACGCCTCAGACTCGGCAATGATGTCGGTTTGCGGCGCAGCAGATGGATCTTCGTGTCCACCATCGGTGCATGCGCCGATCAGAGAGCACAAAAGGCAAAGGAAAACTGTCAGGCGAATCATTGCGAACGCCTCGGCATCTGGTAGGCACCGCGTCCGCTCGAAAGCAGGTCGCCATCAGCGTTGGTTATAGATGCTTCGGCGACTGATAGTGTCGACCCCAGTCGGACGATTCTTCCCGTTATGGTAAGCCGACCGGGTGTGGCGGGCTTATGATAGTCGACGCGCAAGTCAGCGGTAGCAACCGGCACGCTGCCAGCGGCCAACAAGGCATAAAATCCTGTGAGATCAATCAAGGCGGCGAGAATTCCGCCATGCGCAGATTGGGTGCGCGGATTGGAGACAATTTCATCCCGCCAGGGCATCTCAAGTCTGATCGCTTCTTCGTCTGCGCTGATTACCTTGAGCCCAAGCCATCGATGAAAGGGAGCAGCTTCAAGCGCAAGCTGCATGTCCCTGAGACCTGGAGTTGAGGCGCTCATACCGGGGCCTCCTCGCCCACCTGACGCAAAAAAGCCGCAACGGCATCTGTGAACACATCATTGCGGTCTCCCGCCACCATGTGGCGCGCCCCAGCGACATCGGTAAAATGCGCATCTGGGGCGAGCGCCCGGAAGGCGGTAACAGAGTCCTCTGAGACGAGCTCACTCATGCGCCCGCGAATGAGATGAAGCGGCACGCAAATGTCCCTTACCGCCTGTTCGAGATCGCTAGTGCGCGTAACTGCCGATCGCTTCATTACGCCCGTAATGAAGGCCGGGTCCCAATGCCAGCGCCAGCGCCCATCCTCCCCTTGGCGCAAATTCTTCCGCAAACCTTCAAGGTCATTTGGGCGGGGGCGATGCGGAAGATATTTTGCGATGACATCGGCGGCCTGTTCCAGCGATTCGAAACCTTCCTCGATGTGAGCGCCCATAAAACCGACCACTTTGGCAACCCCGGCCGCATCCATATTCGGCGCAATATCGACGAGAGTAACTGACATAAACGCGTCGCGTGCCAGCATGCCAGCTGCGACGATTGCAGCAAGCCCGCCAAGAGAGGCCCCGACGAGGTGTGGCCGGGTTCCCGCGCCCGCCAATTGCCCTGCAATGTCAATCAAATCTCTCGCAATGGCTTCTAGCGAGTAGTCCCCGTCAGCGGCCCAATCGCTATCGCCATGTCCGCGAAGGTCCAGCACCGTCGAGAAATAGCCCTCAAATGCGAGCGTTTTCGCAGCGTCCTTCCAGGCGTGCCGGGTTTGCCCGCCACCATGCGCGAAAATTACCGGGGGCGCTGCAGGATCACCAAACGAGCTCGTGGCCAATGTGAGCCCTTGTGCGTTCATTCGTCCGACAGCCTTGTTCACAGAACGCCTCCGGGGTAGAATCTTGTAAGCATCCTATTTGTAAGCCTCCTTACAATAAATGTAAATGGAGAAAATTATGGCGCTTTCGACGCGGTCACTTGGCTTTGATCTCAAAGGAGATCCCAGAATTGACTTCAGTTTTCTTCTCGGGGAAGTCACCCGTCTGTTGCGCATAGCATTTGACAAGGAAATGGAGGCCATTGGCCTTACGAGATCACAATGGCATGTGCTGGTTTATGTATTGAGACTGGATAGCCCTACGCAAACAGCGCTTGCAGAGGCGCTCGACATCGCCCGTCCTTCCGTCGGCGCGCTGATCGACCAGCTGGAAAACTCTGGCTATGTCTCACGCGAGAGAGACGCAGCCGACCGACGGGTCTGGCGCATTGTTCCAACGCGATTGGCCCGCCAGCGCGCCGAAGATTTTGCAAAATCTGCTGAGCGCGTTGCAGCGCGAGCATTTGCTTCGGTGGAGGCGGATGATCTGGCTGAGTCAACGGGCGTACTTTCGGCCATTCGTGATGCATTGAAGTCTCAAGAGACTGACCCTTAGGAGTGACGTGAGATGTCCAGCCGCGTTCGTGAGGGATGATATTGAGATCAAAGGGTCCCTAAGTACCAAAAGCGCTCGTTTATGACGTTCGCAACACACTTTGCTCTGACCGCTTGTTACCCGTCTTGGCGGCACCACTTTAATTTTCGTCCGTCTCATATTGCGCCGATTGCGGTCATCCAGACCATGTAGTCAAGTGTCTGCCTTTGGCGAGTTTTAGCCGCCCGCGTAAGACGCGCCGACTGACTGAAACGCGGGCAAAAGGAGGCATCCGAAAATTGGGTGTTGGCACAAAAATCATCAATAAATATGGAGCCAAGGCATTGATTAATGATGGAATTACAGAAGAATCGAATTCTTTATTTGCCTGAATAATTTTGATAGCAACCAAACATGAGTTTGCCGATTTGGCAATTTACTGATGTGAAATACACCTATGCCTCTTAGGATCATACATTCATCAGATTGGCAGATCGGCAAGGTGTATCGCTTTGTCGATGACGGCACGATGGGGCTGCTTCAGGAGGCGCGTCTTGCTGCGATCACCCGGCTGGGGGAACTCGCCGTTGAACACGGTGCCGATCATGTTCTGGTTGCCGGTGATGTCTACGACATGGAGGCCTTGTCGCCGCGCTCGCTTAATCAGCCGCTGGAACGTATGCGGAAGTTTGAGAAGGTGACGTGGCATCTCATGCCCGGAAACCACGACCCGCATCGGCCGCACGGCCTCTGGGATCAGCTCTTGCGACGAGGCGTGCCGGACAATGTGATCCTCCACCTCACGTCTGAGCCGAAGATATTCGAAAGCGACGGCTTCGCAGTGCTTCCGGCACCGCTACAGTATCGACGCACGCTTCAGGACCCCACGGCGTATATGGGCGATGCAGAGACTCCGGACGGGATTATCCGGATAGGTCTCGCGCATGGCACCGTCACGGCCTTCGGTTCCGATGACAAGGACGTTCCGAACTACATAAATCCGGAAAGGCCGAATTCGGCGGGGCTCGCCTATCTGGCTCTGGGCGATTGGCACGGACAGAAGAAGATCAGTGACAGGGTTTGGTACAGCGGCACCCACGAAACCGATGCCTTTGATGTCGAAGGCGGCGGTCAGGCGCTTCTGGTCGAAATCGAGAGTGCTGATGCTGCGCCAGTCGTTACACAGGTCAAAACCGGCCATTACCAGTGGATGACGTTTCGCGAGCAGATCAACAGTCGTGAAGAAGTTGATGCTCTCGTTACGACCCTGCGCGGCAGTGGAGACGACCTGAACCGGATACTGGTGCGCCTTTTTGTCGAGGGTGCGGTCTCACTTCAGGATCGCCAATATTTTGAGGAACAGATCGTAGATCAGGTTTCGGCGGCCTTCTGTTATCTGCGGGTTGACGATACGCGCCTCTTCCAGAGTCCCAGCGAAGAGGACCTTGATCAGATCGACCGGGGCGGCTTCGTGCGAACCGCCGCCGATGTCCTGAAGCAGAAGGCCGAGGACATGAGCGATCCCGAACACGAAATCGCGGCGCTGGCGCTCCAGCGGCTATATGTCGAGCACATGAAATTGAAGACGAGGAGCCAATGAAGATTCGCTCCATCGCTGTCAATCAGTTCAAGAAGTTCACCACGCCGATGTGTCTCGACGACATTGGCGACGGCCTGAACGTCATCGTCGGCCCCAACGAAATGGGGAAGTCAACGCTGCTCGATGCGCTACGCGCTGCGCTGTTTGAGAAGTACAGCTCCAAGGCGCAGCCGATTACAGCGCTACAGAATGACAGGAATCAGGCCGCACCCGTCGTCGAACTCGCATTCGAGGTCGACGACGGGACATATCGGATCAGGAAGCGGTTCGTTAAGAAGCCCTACGCTCACCTGTTCTGCCCGGACGGACGAAAGCTGGAGGGCGATGAAGCGGAACAAACGTTGCGCGATCTTCTCGGGTTCGACGAACCCGGCAAGACGGGTGCGAAGCCCGAGACCCTCGGTATGTGGAATGTGCTCTGGGTTCAGCAAGGCCAGTCCTTTGGCGCGTTGGATCTCCCTGACAGCGCGCGCTCAAACCTTCACAGCGCACTGGAGTCGGAAGTCGGCGAGGTTCTGGGAGGCAGGCGAGGAAGGGCCTTGCCCGACGCAGTGGACAAACAGCTCTCCGAACTTGTCACGTCGACCGGCAGGCCACGCGGGGATTACAAGGAGCTGATTGACGAAGTGGAGACTCTGCGTTCCGATCTCGAAGGGCTGCAAAACCGCCGCAGTGATCTCTCCAACACTATGGAAGACCTGGAAGCCGCACAGGGGACGCTCGCGCGTCTTTCATCGGGAGCGCAAGACCAGAAGGACAAGGAGGAGCTGAACGCAGCGCGGAGCCGACATGGTGAGCTTGTCAAGCTGGAATCACGAATTGAGGCAGCGGCGACGGATGTTGAGCTGAAAAAGCGGAATCTGGAACAAGCCGAACAGGCCCTTGCCGAGCGTCGCGCTATGAAAGAACAGATCACGACCGACGCCAAGGCGGTTGAAGCGGCGAAGGAGAAGCTCGACGAGGTTCGCGAGAAAAATCAGGAGCTGAGGAAACAAGTCGAGGGGCTTCGCAAAGATGCGAATGAGGCCGAGGATGCCGTCACCGACGCGGATAAGACTATGTCGATGGCCCGCCGCGTTCTCACTGCCGTTCAACGCGAGGGCCGCATTCGTGAGCTTCAGGAGCGGTACGAGAATGCACACGAGGCCGAAAAGAAGCAAAGGGCTGCCCAACAGGGCGCAGCGGCCATTCTCGTAACTGACGAGAATATTGAAACGATACGAGATGCGGCGAAGAAATTGGAAACTGCGCGATCCCGCCTTTCTGCCGCCGCGACCCTCGTTGCGTTCGATATGCCTTCAGACCGGTTGTCCACCTTAGAGGTCGATGGTGCGGCCCTTGCGCTCGGTCAGACATCGGTGGAAGCGGTTGAAGCGACAACGGTCACCATCCCCGAATACGGCAGCATTTCTGTTCAGCCTGCGATCAAGGACCGGGATAGCCTCATCGCACAACAGCGCGAAGCGAATGACGCTCTCAAAGCCGCGCTTGAAGAGTGCGGCGTCAAATCGGTTGATGCTGCTGAGGAACAACTTGCGAAGCGCGAGAGGCTCCTGCGAAATGCGGAGCTTGCCCGGCAGGAAGCCGAGTTGCATGCGCCGGAAACGGATGACTACGACGCCGGTGCGGAGCCGCTTGCCGACCACATTGTTGGCCTGAAGGCCATTCTCGAACGGGAGCTGAGCGATCTTGGGATCGAGGGCTTGCCATCGGAGAAAGAAGCAGATCAGACCCTCGCCGCCGCTCTGGAAAGTGCGAAGGAAGCTAGGGAGACCCAGACCACCGCCCGAGCGGCCCTTGGCGGGCCGGAAGACGAGATGGGCCGTGTCCAGACTGAGTTGGGAAGTGTGAAAACACGATATGACGATGGGAAGGAACGCCTCGATAAGCTGGAGAGGGGACTGGCTGTAGCGGAAGACCAGGTTTCAGATGATGATCTTGAGGCCGGTGTGACGACCGCTGGCAAGGCGCTCGCGGACCAGCAGAAGGCTGTCTCGGAGCTTGAAGGACAGCGTGAGGGCGAGACGTTGCCGCAACTAGAAGCGCGGATTTCGCGGTTGGAAACAGCGCTCCAAGAGCGTCGCGACAAGCGTTCTGAACTGAAAGAGAAGGTGGTCGGGCTGAAGTCACACATTGAAGCTCTTGAAGGCGCTGGCCTCGACGAGGCCATTCAGCAGAAAGCACGCGAGTTTGAGTTGGCCGACGACCAGCGTCAACGCTCCCAGCGCGAGGTAGCCGCACTCTCACTGTTACTATCGACACTACGTTCAGCCGAGACAGAGGCGAAAGAGCGCTATCTTTCGCCGGTGCTGAAACGGGTTCGTCCCTACTTGCAGCTCCTGTTTCCCGGCGCAGAGATCGCGATTGACGAGAACCTGCATATCGTCGGTGTCGTCCGCGAGAACGGCTACGAAGAATCTTTCGAACACCTGAGCATGGGCACGCAGGAGCAAATCGCTGTTCTCGTTCGTCTCGCTTTTGCCGAGATGCTTGTCGAGCAAGGCCATCCCGCCACCGTCGTCCTGGATGATGCGTTGGTGTTTTCCGATGATCGGAGAATGGGCCGCATGTTCGATATCCTGAACATGGTCGGTCAGCAAGTTCAGATCATCGTACTTACGTGTCGTGAGCAACTTTTCGAGGGTATTGGCGGTCGCCAGTTGTCCTTGAAAACTGCGAGCGGCGAAGAATTGGTTTCAGCATGAGGTATTGAATTGATTTAGCGCCGGGTTGAGTGCCGATCTGCGCAAATTGATGCCGGAAAGGGGAAAATCTTGCCATTCGAAGAATTGCTAGATTGGGCGTTCAAGGAAAATCGGCCGACTTGGCAGAGAGACGCTTTGCGTCGCCTTGCGGAACACGGAGAGCTTACCGAAGATGACCTTTCGGTATTGCAAAAGCATATCGAAGTGTCCCAGAAGCTTTCCGAGGACGAGCTTCCCGAGCTGGAGACCTTAGCCAAAGATCACCTCTCTGAGGCATCCAGTAACGCTCCCAAAACAGTTCTGGCTTCTCTTGGACCTGTGAAGCATGTGGATCGGCTTGAATCAGACCAATCGCCAATCCGCTTCGCAGTGAACGGGATTACACTGATCTACGGTCCCAATGGATCGGGCAAAAGCGGGTATTGCCGCATCATAAAGCAAATGTGCCGCTCCCTGGAACCAGACAAGTTGCGGGGCAATGTCTACGACGATGCTCCCGCGTCGCCGGCGGAGGTGGGGATTGGCTTTCGTGTCGGCGGCGACGAGCAAAAGAAGAAGGAGATAGTTTGGCGCGGTGATAAACAACCGCCATCGGAACTCGCCCGGATTTCCGTGTTCGACACGGCTTCCGCGAGAGTTTACGTCGATAAAGAACGCAAGATCGAGTTTCTACCCTACGAGTTGGACCTTTTGAACAAGCTTGGCCTTGCGGCGCGCGGCTTGGATGGCGAATTTAAAACAAGGGAAGATGCGCTTAATAATGAAATTCGGGTCCCGCTGCCTACCGGTTTTAACGATGGTACGGCAGTATCAGGCGTTCTGGCAAAACTGATTCCCGAAACAGTGCTTTCAGATTTGCCGTACAAAGAACACATCGAGAAGCACGCCGTTTGGACGGATGAGGCGCAGGCTGAGCTGGATCGCCTGATCAAAGAATCTAAGAACGATCCTACTGCCATGGCGCGTTTGCGCCGTGAAGCCAAGCAGGCATTGGGAACAGTGCGGGGCAATATCTCAGAGTGCGAGAGCAAGATTGGAGATACGGCGATTGAATCCCTATCGGAAAAGCAGAAAGATGCCGTGCGCAAACGCGAGGCGGCAGAGGGAGCAGCCAGCGATCTGTTTAAAGGACAGCCGATACCCGATATTGGCTCAGAGACATGGGGCCAGATGCTGAGATATGCACGGGAATTTGCACTGGAAGTTTTTCCCGAAAGCGATCCTCCGCCGATTTCGACCGCCGGTCGATGCGTCCTGTGTCAGCAGGAATTGAACGATGATGCGTCCGCTCGATTGAAAGCTTTCGAGGAGTACCTGGAGGATCGAGCCGCTGTGGATGCGGCCACAGCCAAAACAGCTTTCGAACAGGCGGCAGCCCTAGTTTCAAATTACAGCATCAAGTCCAAGGCAGAAGTTGGCACGCTGATCGCGGGCTTTAGCGCGTTAAACGACGAGAGGAAGGCATTCGCAGAGAAGATTGGCGAGTATTTCGAAAAGGCTAACGCTCGCCTGACGATTCTCAAGAAGGCGCTGGAGGAACAGGACTACACGAAGCTTGATAAACTTGAGCCCCTCCCGGACTCACCCGTCGATTCGATTTCCGCCGACGAAAAGAAACTAGATGAGGAAAGCGAAGAATTCGACCGGCTTGCCGCTGACGATAAGGAAGCAAAAAAGAGGGCTCTGCAAATTGCTGAATTGAACGATTGCAAAAAGCTCTGCCAGGATATTGCTGTAGTCCTCGATCGACGGGCCAAACTTGAAGAAAGGCTCAAAATAGGCGCTTGCAGGGCCCTTTGCCAGCTAACCCCCATCACCCGTCAAATTACGGCTCGTCGCCGAAAACTGCTCACGCCGTCTCTTAAGGACGCGCTCAGGGATGAATTGTCCGCATTGAATCTTACGCATATTCCGGTTGACCTCAATGATCGCGGCGATTTGGGGAATAGTATTGTCGAAGTGGCTTTGTCGGCCCAACAGCGAGTCGCTAATAACAGCGAAGTGTTGAGCGAAGGGGAACAGCGTGGGTTGGCGCTCGCCTGTTTCTTGGCGGAGCTCGAAGAGATCGGGCGAGATCATGGAATCGTCGTGGACGATCCGGTCTCATCGCTAGACCACTCACGCATGCAATCTGTCGCGAGTCGGTTAGCTGAAGAAGCAGCCAAGGGCCGTCAGGTGGTCGTGTTTACACACAATATTCTATTTCATCACATGCTTAATGCGGAAGCGCGGCGGCTTCGCGTCGCCTGTCACGAAGAATGGATGAGTAGTATTGGTGAAAACCACTTCGGTATTATCGACGATGCACAAAAGCCGAGGCAGATGAAAAATGTGTCCGAACGGCTCAAAGAAATAGAAAGTGATAATAAGCGCCTCAATGAGTCAGGATATGACCACACTGATGAAAATCTTAGGAAGCCAGTCGTCGGCCTATACACCCAGATGCGTGATACATGGGAGAGAATTGTAGAGGAAATACTTTTAAACCGTGTTGTTCAGAGATTCAGGCCGGAAATAATGACGCAACGTCTTGAAGAAGCATGTATTGATCCGCCGAATGACTATCCGCTGATATTCGAGGGAATGAAGAGATGTTCCCATTATTCTGGACATGATCCCGCAGAGGACTTGCCGCCAGAACTCCCAACAACAGACCAGATCGTGCAGGACATAGAAGCCCTCAAGGAACTCGCCAAGATTGCTACTGAACGCAGAAGCAAGCTTCGAAAAGGGCGTAAGTACGAAAAAGGCGTGGAAGCAATCCTACTTTGAATTGGAACTCTTTGGCGCGTCCGATTAAGCTCAGCAGGGACTCATCCGCGATGCGCCGGAAGCCTACTTCGGCTGTCTCTGTACCGCTGCGGAATATCGGTACACTCTGCGAATATTACATGTCGTCCGGCAAATAGGGTGTCAAAATATCAAGGATTAATGTCCGATTCAGGGAATGTTTCTGCCGTGCGCCGGGCGACGATCTTGCGTTATTTGAACTACAGAATTTGGGGCGGGCACGGAAAGATTTCGCTCGAACGACTGAACACCAATCCAAAGGCTTGATCTTCATGCAACTCGACGACATTATGACCATGGGCCGCACGGTCCGAGTCCAAGCTGGCACAAAGTCAAAATGGGCCGCATACTAGAGCATTGGTTTTGCTCCAATTTACGGCGACCCTTTCTTGGAGTTTCGGTATCTTACCTCACTGTCTAGTGAATGGGGTGTGAACACCCCTTACTTCTCATTCTGACGGACTCACACTCTGGTACTTAGGCCTTCTGTAAGTGTTCAGTCTCGACCAGAGAGTGGTGGCTCTCTTCTTTCGGCGCAAACCAGCGATGCAGCGCCGGAAGTACGAGCAAGGTCAGCACCGTCGACGAAACTAATCCTCCCATAACCACTGTTGCGAGTGGTCTCTGCACTTCTGCCCCTACGCCTGTTGCGAAGAGGAGCGGAGCCAGACCAAGTGCAGTCGTCATGGCAGTCATCAAAACTGGCCGAGCTCTCATTCCGGCAGCTTCGATCGCGAGTTCATCCCGGTCTCGGCCCTCGCGGGCGAAGTCGTCCATGAAGCTGACGAGGACCATGCCATTCCCGAGCGCGATGCCAAACAGCGCTATGAAACCGACCGTCGCGGGCACCGATACAGGCAAGCCAGTCAGCCAGAGCGCTAACGCACCGCCTGTCAATGCAAGAGGAATATTCAACAGGATGAGGATCGCCGATTTTAGCCGACCAAATGCCAACAGTAGTATCAGCAATACGATGCCTAGCGTTATCGGAATAACAACGGCAAACCGGGCATTGGCTTGCTGTTGCAATTCAAACTGACCGCCCCATTCGACGCGGTAGCCCGGTGGCAGGTCGAGATTTGCGTCAGTCGCCATTTGCGCATCGGCGACGAAAGATCCGATGTCGCGTCCGCGCACATTCAGCTGAACGGTAATAAATCGCTCTCCATTTTCCCGCGTTATCTGACGTGGGCCAATGACTTCCCGAATGGTCGCTACGCTCGACAACGGAACCTGCGCCCCGCTTTCGCTCTCCAAGATCAGACGTCCGATCATCTCAGAGCTGTCACGACGGCTTTCTTCAAATCGAACCACGACGGGAAACTGGCGCACTCCTTCAAATAGGGCTCCGGCTTCTGCGCCGCCGACGGCCGCGCTGAGTGTGTCCAGCGCGTCTTCTACTGTGAGGCCGTAGCGTCCTAGTGCTGTACGATTCACGGACACGACAAGCTGCGGCGCGCCGGTGATTTGGTCCGCCTGCAGATCACTTGCGCCTGGCACATCTTGCAGGATCGATTGCAGGTCCTGGGAACCTTCAAGAAGAACGTCCGCGTCTGGCCCGAATATTTTGACGGCGAGCTGCGCTTTTGTGCCAGTCAGCAATTCATCCACTGACATCGCAATAGGCTGGCCGATATTCACGCGGATGCCCGGGAACGCTTCCAGGTTCTCAGAAATCTCGGCTCGCAGATCATCGGGCGTTAAGCCTGATCTCCATTCGGATCGAGGTTTAAGGGCGACAAACGCCTCAATACTGTTGACTGGGTCGGCATGGGCACCAACCTCACCGCGCCCGATACGGCTCACAACGGACTCTATTTCTGGGAATGTTTGAAGTAGGCGTCTTTCGACTCGTGTAGACGTCTCTCGGCCTTCCGTCAGTGAAATTGAAGGAGCCATCGAGACCCGCAGTAGAATATCACCTTCCTCCAATGCAGGCGTGAACTCTGATCCAAGACGCGATCCGGCCAATCCACCGATCAGCAACAAACTAATTGCAAGCGCAATCGCGGCAAGGCGCATGCGCACGAAAAAGCCTGCAAGGGGCTTCACGAGACCTGCGATCTTTCCGTCGCCTGCGCCAACATCGCGCTTAGGAGGTTTGATCAATCCGAAAGCCATAGCTGGCGCGACCAAAGCTGCGTAGATAAGCGACCCCGTCATGGCAAGCGCAGCAGATGCGGCCAGTGGCCGGAACGTTTTGCCTTCGACGCCCTGCAGCGAAAAGAGCGGCAAGAAGACAATGATTACCACCGCGACAGCTGCGATCAGCGGCGCGATCACTTCAGCGGTTGCGCTCGCAACCGCATCTCGGTCTGTTTCACCATCGCGACGCTCGCGGAATCTGCGATCCACATTTTCCGCGATGACAATTGCCCCATCAACCATCATACCGATGGCGATCGCAACGCCGCCGAGAGACATGAGATTTGCGCTGATCCCCAGCACGCCCATAGCGATAAATGCAAAGCCCACCGAAAACGGGATCGACAGCACAACCACCAAGCTCGGTCGCCAGCCACCAAGGAAAATGAAAACCACGACTGCGACCAGCAAAGCCCCTTGCCAGAGCGCTGTCGTTACGGTCGAAGCGGCCCGTTCAACCAGTGTGCCTTGATCATAGTAAGGCACTGCGCGCACACCATCCGGCAACGCCGCATTGATTTCGTCAAAGCGGGCATGCGCACGTTCAATGACGTCAGACGTATTTGTTCCGTACAGTTTAAGCACGAGCCCGGCGACGGTTTCACCCTCACCATTGGCTGTGGCGAGGCCCTGACGCGCCGCCCCACCGATTTCAACCGATCCAAGATCACTCACGCGGACGGTCCGACCATCCACGGTTTTGACCGGCGTTTCTTCCAGATCGGCTATCGTGCGCGCAAGACCGACGCCGCGCACCGTGTATTGCTCAGCGCCCACTTCAATGAACTGCGCACCTGTCGTGCGATTGGCGCTTTCCAATGCGTCAATGACGTCTGCAACCTGCAAGTCGTAGGAGATGAGCAGATCCGGATTTAGACGAACTTGATACTGTTTTTCGAACCCGCCAAGCGCCAACACTTCGGTGACGCCTTCGACCGACTGAAGCGGATACTTGATCATCCAGTCTGCAATTTCACGAAGTTCGGTCAGGTTGTAATCGCCTGTTTCATCGACCAGCCGAAAGTACATGATAATGCCCAGACCACTGGAAATCGGGCCCATTTTGGGTGTGCCGAAGCCTTCCGGGATTCCTTCGTTCGCTTCAGGCAAACGCTCGCCAACGACCTGGCGTGCGAAGTACACATCCGTGCCATCTTCGAAATAGATGTTCACGATGGACAGACCGAAATTGGAAACGGACCTGATCTCTTCGACATTGGGGAGGCCAGACATGGCAGTCTCGACCGGAAAAGTCACATATCGCTCAACTTCTTCCGGCGACAGGCCTTCCGTCTCAGTAAAGACCTGGACCAGCGATGGCGATGGATCTGGAAACGCATCAACAGGCAACGCGCGGAACGCAAATAGGCCGCCAATCGTCAGCACGAGAGCAGCAATTGCCGCCAGTAATCTGCCTCCAGCGAGGCGATGCATAAGGTTTTGCATGTGTCCGTCCTCCTAGTGGTCGTGATCGTCGCCAAAGGCGTCTTTTTCGAGCTGAGCCTTGAGTGTGAATGCCCCTTCGGACACAAACTCATCGCCTGCGCTCAAGCCGGACAGAATGACGGTTTGACCGCCCACCTCTGCGCCGGGAACAACAACGCTCGGCTCAAAGCCGTCTTCGGTAGGCACGAACACGCTTGTGCGGCCCTCGACTTCGACGATTGCGCCAGATGGCACCTGCAATCGTCTTTCTCCATCGCCGACGGAGATGTCAGCTGTCACGAATTGACCGGGTCGTAGTCGGCCGTCCGGATTTTCAACAATCATTCGTGCTGTCGCCGTTCTGGATGTTTCATCAATTGCAGGCAGCACAGTCGCGATTTCACCCTCAGCCACTGAGGATCCTGACTCCGATTTCAGAACAACCAAGGAGCCGACCTGAACTGATTCAGTGCTTTGTTTGTACACGGCGATATCCGCCCATAAGACCCGATCATCTACGATCGTAAACAGAGCTGGCGCAGCCGGATCGTCGGCTGAAACGGTTGCGCCGAGTGTTGCAGTACGCCGTGCGATGACGCCGCCGATCGGCGCGCTTAAGCGAACATTTGCGAGTGTTCCATCCGCTGCATCGCTTAGGCGCTCTAGCTCTCCATGAGAGACGCCGACGGCATGCAGTTTGTTTTCGACACCTTCACGGGTTGCACTGGCCGCAGCAAGCGCTGCGCGGGCTGCCTGAAGGTCGGCCTCTGATGTGATGCGGTCAGAAAACAAAGTCTCTTCGCGCTCCAGTGCTTGGCGTGCGAGTTCTTCTGCTGTGTTGGCGGTCAGATACTCTGCCTTGAGGTCTGCGAGTTCTCGGCTCGACAGGACACCTAAAGTCGCACCGCTTGTAACGGTGTCCCCCTCTTTCGCGGTTAGTCGAATAATGCGCCCGCTAATCTGAGGAGAAACAGCTGCGATGCGGTCTGCATCGAAACGAAGTTCGGCTGGGAGCGAAAGTGATTGTTGAAGCGGTGCTCGTACAGCGCGCGATACGCGAATGCCGGCTTCAGCGGCAGCGTCTCGCGAAAGTTCCACATGATCGCTGTGCTCGCCTTCGTCTTCATGGCCATGGTCGTCGTGATCACCGTCCTCATGGTCATCTTCCGCATGAGTATCGTGGTCACGATCTTCGTGGTCTTCGTGATCGTCATGGTCTTCGTGATCGTTATCGTCCTGGTCGGCATCCGCTACGTCTATCCCGGTTTGGGGCGCAGGTTGCTCGGTCCCACAAGCGGTCAAGGTGAGTGCACCGATAAAGGCTGCAAGAACGTAAAGTCTCGTGGTCATCTATTATCTCCATCGAAAGGCGCAGCACCGATTAGGGCGCGCAGACGTAAGTCTTCGCTTCGCAAAGCAAGCCCGGCATCGATTACGGCCAGTCTTGTATCGAGCAGTGCTGAACGGGCGTTTAGGGTTGTGGTCAGATCAAAACGACCCACCTCGTAGCCACGGAGAGCAGCATCGTAGGCCTCCTGCGCGGCAGGAAGAGCGTCGGTGTTCAAGATATCCAACCGGTTCTGGGCAGCGTTTAGGGTTGCAACTGCGCTGCGCTGCGCGGCCAGAAGACGTTGCTCGGTTGCAGCGCGTCCTAGTGCAGCCGCCTCACCGCGAAATGTTGAAGCGCGCACCTGATCGCGGCCCCTGTCAAACAGAGGCAGAGGAACACTCACACCAGCCACCAAAGCCTCGTTGCCCGTCTCTTCAAAGTGCCTGACACCTGCCGAAACCGTAACGTCCGGCATCGCTGCAGAGCGTGCCAGATCGCGCTCAGCATCCTGCTTACGAAGTTCTGCTTCCGCCACCTCAAGGGCAGGGTGCTTTCTGACCTTCTCACCTTCGATGTCGGGGCCTGCTATCACCATATGCTTGGGCGCAGAAAATACCGGCTCTGCGCTCCCCCACAACAAAGCAAGCGCGTATTTCTTCTGCTCAACATTGGCTTTCGCTGTTTCCACTGACGCTCGCAGGATGGCGGCGTCTGCCTGCGCCCGGGAAAGCTCTGGCGGCGCTGCAGCACCGGCCTCCACACGCCGCTCCACAGTGTCCGCTAACTGATCAGCAAGAGCGGCGCTGTCTTCAGTCAGCTCGACCAGTTCAACGGCTGCGACGAGTTCGGCAAACAAAATCGCCGCCTCCATCTCGGTTTCCCTCAGAATAAAGGTACATTCGGCGCCCGCCAGCGCCTGACGCGCCCGGGCTGCGCGTTCGGTCAGGGAACGTTTGCCCCCGAGACGGAAGGTCTGTTCAATTGCGAACGTCGTTTCAGTCTGATCAAAACCAGACAGTGCGCCACTTCCTGAAAAATTCTCAAGCTCAAGCGATAGGCTTGGATTAAGCCAACGGTTGGCCTGATCGGCTTCAGCGTTCAGCGCGCGCGTCTCTAGACCGGCGGCACGAACAGCTGGTGAGACCTGACGCACTTCGGTTAAGACGGCTCGAAGCGTCAACGGCTCTCCAGCAGTAATCTGCGATGGTGCGGACAATCCACCATCGCAAGGTGAAGCGTTGGCGCCCATGGAGATGGCGGAAAGCGCGAGGGCCGCTATTGAGCCCTTCAAGATAAGTGACATTGGTAAAAATCCTCAAGCTGATTCAGAAGTCGCGCGCTGCTTAAGACAGCGCGACATTTCGGAGATCAGGCTCGGGGAGGTCGGTAGAGGCTTCCAGGTGGCAGAGAAACCAAGTCTTCGCTCAGTAATGGGCGGATCGATTGGATGCCTGCCTGGAAGATGCATTCTGAATTTGAGTCTCTTCGAAGAAGATGAATGAGACACGGCCCGCAATTGTGAGCGTGATGATCATGTTCACCGTGATCGGTGTCGCCATCGCCGTGCTCCGTGTCGCACGCAGTGGCAGTCTCGATCTGGACGTGCTCAGCCTCAGCCATCGGCGCGATTAGGAACGCGCACGCAATAAGCGCAGCGGCCACGAGCCTGAAGGGGGATAAGAACGACGACAACATCATTGTGGAACTACTAAATCTTATTCTCAGAACCGTTAAGGCGGTGCGACGATTTAATGCGCATCATGATTATGCCCCATGGTGATCTCAATATTGGAACAGCGTACACGCGCGCGCGCTCGACCCTCTGCACTCTTTGTAACGAATTGGGTTTCATCGAGCGCTACGATTTCAAGCACCACTGGTGACTTAGACAGACCATCACCTCTCAATGGGAAGTCATTGTGCGTCATCGTTAGTTCAGAGTCAGTCGCCGACCACGCCCCGATGCTGTGTAGGTCGCCATCCCTTTTTAGGAACACCGCAACAACGCCATCGGACATGAAGTGTGTGATAGCAGCGGTGTTACAAGCCTCGAGTGTCTCCCCGCTCGCCCAGGCTCCAGTAATTTGTGTGCGGACCGTTTCAGCGGACGCGACTGCACTAACGCTTGCCACAGCCGTGGCGATCAGGATCGTCGTAGCGGAATGTCTCATGGGATTGTTTTAGCCTCTACAGCGGCTGTAGGGTCAAGCGCAAATTTACATTGGCTGCAATCGTTCATGCGCTTGCTCCAAGCATTCGTCGTGATCATTCAAGGCAGCCATCACCCGACACGTACCAACCTTACCACCTTCGCAACTGGAAATCATACGTTTCAGTTCAGCTTCCAAAGCTTCAAGCTGATTGAGGCGCTTTCGGACGTCGGAGAGCTGTCGCCTCGCGATTGCGTCTACTGCAGCGCAGTCTTCACCTGGCTCAGCCTGTAATTGGATTAAGTCACGCACCGCCTCCATGGGGAACCCAAGATCGCGTGCATGGCGAATGAACGACAATCTGTGAACTGAATCATCGCCATAGAGGCGCTGGCCGCTTTCACTTCGATCTGGTTCACCCATGAGATCAATAGACTCATAGTAGCGAATGGTGGTGACTTTCACACCTGCCGCCTTGGACAAACGACCGATCGTCATTGGTTTCATCAAAAAAATCTCTTAAGGGCTTGCATCTACAGCGACTGTAGACTGTAGGGTTTAATAAATTCTGGTCAAACGAAAGGAGGATGACCCAATGTCCGGTTGCTGTGACGACAAAGTGTTCGATGGGATGAGCGATGGATACAAACGAGCCCTTATCGCGGTTATCGCCATCAATGCTGTGATGTTTGTCGTGGAGATGACGGCTGGCATAACTTCCGGGTCTCAAGCCCTCAAAGCTGACGCTCTCGACTTTGCTGGTGACACCGCAACCTATGCACTTAGTCTGATGGTGATTGGAGCGTCGGTCAAAACACGTGCACGCGCCTCTCTCGTTAAAGGAGCATCTCTCGCTCTAATAGCGCTCACCATTTTGGTTATGACGGGTTTGCGTGTGCTCAGCGGAGCGCCGCCAGAAGCGGGAACGATGGGCATTGTTGGGTTTTTGGCGCTGACATCTAATCTGGCCAGCGTGTTCATTCTATTGCGCTGGCGGGATGGTGACAGCAACGTAAGATCCGTTTGGCTGTGCTCGCGCAATGACGCGATCGGCAATGCAGGCGTTATAGCCGCCGGTGGACTTGTAGCGGTTACAGGTGCGGCTTGGCCCGATCTCGTCGTTGCAACGCTCCTCGCAGGTTTGTTCCTAAAATCCGCAATCGCCATTACTGCTCAAGCATCGCGCGAGCTGAAGACTGAAGCGATCAACTCAGTTTCAACAAAGGAGGTGACGCCATGACGTTTCGTGTCCCACCTCTTGTTTACCTCGCTGTGTTCGCGCTGATCGCCTGGGGCCTTTCGATGTTGCTGCCTGCTCTGGACGTTGAATGGGCGATGATGACGGTACTCGCTGTTGGCTTCATGGCGACTGGTATATTCTTGCTTTTGTTTGCGGTTGGAGCATTTGCACGCGCAGGAACAACCGTGAACCCAATTGAACCCGGCGACGCGGAAACGCTCGTTACCTCTGGGCTTTATCGCTTTAGCCGCAACCCCATGTATCTGGCGATGGCGCTCATCCTCATTGGAGCTGCATTCCTTGTTAGCAATCTTGCTTCTTTCTTAGCGCCAGCACTTTTTGTCTGCGTGATCACGATGACTCAGATCAAACCCGAAGAACGTGCACTCAAAGAATTGTTCGGGGATACGTTTTATCAGTACTGCCAACGAACGAGACGTTGGATCTAGATCGAGTTCGACATGCTTAGTTTACCGTCTTGGGTCGAATGGACCGCGTTTGGCATATCTCTGGCGGGAGCATTGAGCATTTTTGCTCTTTCGGCTCTTACCATGTTCAAGCCCGGTTTTCAGTTCTTCCCGCCACCCAGTAAACAATCCTGGCAACGTGCAACATTTTTGACCCTATTTCGGTTGTTTTTTTATCCGCTCGTGGCGCTAACTCTCATAACTTTTAGACCGGCCAGTGGTCCCGATGAATTGCTGGTTTGCGCAATCGGTGGATTGCTCGTGACGATAGGATTTGGGCTCGCATTCCGGATTACACTTCAGATGGGGTGGAGAAACGCATTCGGGGAAAAACGCGGTCTGTTGAAATCTGGTTGGTTCGCACGGAGTCGAAATCCGGTTTACGTCGCCACTTGGATTGCTCTTGTTGGCTGGGGTTTGATCGCAAGTGACAGTCGTGTCGTTACGCTGCTCATTCTTTGGGCGGTAATGTATTGGGTCGCCCCAAGGTTAGAGGAGCCATGGCTTGAACAACAATACGGCGATGAGTATCGGCAATACAAACTGCGTACTCCGCGGTTCTTCGGTCCTGCTCGGCGACAAGGTTAGACACCGTTTAGAAAAAACCTCTGTAAAACAATGAAGTGCTTTTAGACGGTTAGACCTCGCAACTCATTGATTTCATTGAAGCGACCCACACCCTTCCTCTCCGCCACCCAGAAAAACAATTAACTCTGGCCCCAAGACGCCTTCTTTCGATAAATCGTTGAAGGGTTGATCTGAAGCTGTTTCGCGGCCGCGACGATGTTACCGCGACAGAGGGCGATCGCGCGTTCAATCGCTCTTTTTTCGGTGACCCAAAGCGGTTCAACGCCATAGTCAGGCGCAGTCGGCATATCCGCTGGAACCGCCGCGGCCGGTGGTTCTGAATGATGCTGTGTTGGCGGGGACGCCTCAGCGCTTTGCGGAGACGGCATATCCGATCTCGTGATCTCACCCCCCGGTTTCAGGACAACCACCTGGCGCACGAGATTTTCAAGTTCGCGTACATTGCCGGGCCATGCGTGCGAGACCATCCATTCTTCAGCATCCCGTGTGAAGCCGTCGAACGCTTTACCCTCCTCACCAGCGTAACGCGCCAGAAATCGCTCTGCGAGCAGCAGGATATCTGCCCCGCGATCCCGTAGCGGTGGCAAGGCCACCGGGATCACATGCAAGCGATAATACAAGTCTTCTCTCAGCTTCCCGGTGCGTACGGCCTCAAGCGCATCGCGATTGGTCGCTGCGACAATCCGAATGTTGGATTTGCGCGTGACGCTGTCGCCTACGCGTTGATACTCACCCAGTTGTAAAAATCGCAGCAGCTTCGGCTGCAGCTCGATTGGCATTTCACCAAGCTCATCCAAGAAGAGTGTACCGCCCTCCGCGAGTTCTGCCGCGCCGGCGCGATCTGACGTAGCGCCCGTAAACGCCCCTTTGACGTGCCCGAAAATTTCGCTTTCGATCAAATCACGCGGGATGGCACCGCAATTGATGGCCACAAACTTCGCTTTGCGTCGTGGACTAAGATCGTGCACGGCGCGTGCGATGAGCTCCTTACCTGTACCGGTTTCGCCGGTGACAAACACACTGGCTTTGGACGGCGCCGCTGCTTCGATCGATTTGAACACGCCCTGCATCACGAGAGACTTACCGATGATGCCGCAAAAGTCTGAACGGTTTGAGACCGGCTCAATGGCTTTCACGACTTCTTTCAGTTGAAAATTCTCGACCGCATTTTGCGCAGTTATGCGCAAGCGATCTTTCGTGGTCGGTTTCACAATGAAGTCGACAGCGCCGCGTCGCATCGCGTCAACGGCGACCGACATAGATCCATTCGCTGTGATCACGACGATCGGGCAATTGATCGACTCGGTCGTCCAGCGATCGAGGAGGTCCAGACCATTCGCATCCGGCAGTTTCAGATCGAGCAGAATACAATCTGGTGCCTTCACCTCAACAGCAGATATCGCTTTCGCGCCCGTGTCAGCGATTGAAATTTCGCTGAACTCATGCCGCAAGTGAGCTTGATACGTGCGCGCCAAGGATGGCGTGTCTTCTACGATCAGAAGGTGTCCCAGGTCTGGCATGACTAGGCTCCCAGATAGTCTTTATTGAGCGCGTCCGTCACCGCGCTTGCTTCGCTTTCGATGCTCGCCATCAATGGCTCAAACCGGTCGCTCTTTCCGATCTTCGCCATTTGCTCGAGCTCCGCAGCGAGACGGCTGAGCTCGGTGGCACCGATATTCGAAGCGGCGCCTTTCAGGGAGTGTGCGTGATGTTCCAACTCATGTTCGGTCGAAGTCTTTAGGCCAGGTATCCGCCAGGTCAGTTCGTCCAAGAAAATCTTTCCGATTTCGGCATAGGTCTCCAAATCGCCTTCCCAGACCTCATCAATGGCATCCTTGTCGAGGGCGTTCATGGGAGCCTCCCTTTTTGTCGATTGTTTCGATTGCGAAGCGGGCGTCAGCCACTTCTCGAGTTCGGCGCGAATGGCTTTGGGGCGCACAGGTTTGGTGATGTAGCCGGAGAAGCCGATTTGAAAAGCACGGTCCCGGTCGCCTTTCAATGCATGCGCGGTCATCGCCACGATGGGCGTGGTATAACCGCGTTGGCGCAATATTCGAGTGGCTTCCAATCCATCTAGGTTCGGCATCGACACGTCCATCAAGACGACATCGAAATCACGCTCGAGCGCGACTTCGACGGCAGCCGCCCCGTCCAGGACGTGCTCATATGTGAGGTCCAAGCGGTCGAGCATTTTCTTGGCAACCATGGCATTTGTCTCAGAGTCTTCTGCAATGAGAACGTGGCCGCTCAAAGTCTCGGGTGCGACCAACTGATCTTCGACGGTCTCGGTGTTCGGTCCCGTCAATTCCACTGGAACTTTGAAGGTAAAGGTAGATCCCACGCCCGGCGCGCTGCTGACTGAAATGGATCCGTCCATAATGTCAGAGAGTTCCTTACAGATCGCCAGGCCTAACCCAGCCCCTCTGTGAGATTTTGAGTGTGATGAATCGGCTTGTTTGAAGCGATCAAAAAGGACGGTCTGATCCTGTTTGGAGATGCCGATCCCGGTATCACGAACTTCCAAGACGAGATGGTCTTGATCTTCGCCTTTCTGGACATCGATGTTCACCGCAACGACGCCGCGCTGGGTGAATTTAATTGCATTGCCGACTAAATTGATGAGGACTTGGCGTATTTTCCCAACGTCGGAGCTCAGCTGACATCCTGACGTATTCATGTCGGTAGAAAGCGTGATGCCTTTCTTTTCCGCAAGCGGATTGAAGACTTCTGAAACGATCGTGAAGAGTTCTACGGGGTCGAACGTCGAAACTTCCAGATCAACTTCACCCGCTTCGATCCGCGAGAGATCGAGCAAGTCATCAATCAATGTCAAAAGAGTCTCCGCAGATCGTTCGGCGGCCTTGCTCCGGCAGCATTCCGTCTAACGAAACTTCGTATTGAGCTGCGATCGCGAGCGCCCGTTTTCGCGCATCGTTTTCTGCGTCTGCGTCAGACAAGTCTCGGCCAATCCATGCACTCTGAATTGCGGTGTCCAATTCGGCTTCAAACATGTTTGCGCCAAGGGCTTTCTCGCGAACGTCTGCCATGCGGCTTTGCGCGGCAGACAAAGTCAAACGCTCAAACCGGACGGCGCACCGCAAGATCCGCGACTCTGCTTTCAGGGTAAACTCCAGATACTCACTCTTCTCCGTGAGCTGCTGCAAGCGCTGACAGTCGTCCGCGAGCGATTGTGAACCGAGCCGGAAACCTAAGTCGACTCGCGTGATACTGGACTTGAGTTGATAATTCGGAAGAGCGTCCGCTTCAAAAAACTCAATTGCCTTCGCCAGATTCAGATACGCTGCCTGGAGGTCTCCGGAACGCATCTTGATGCGGGCCATTAGGTGATCGGTTTCAGCAACTGTAATAAAGTTCTCATAGGCGACAAAGGCTGGTCGGATCCTCTCGAGACGCGCGAGCGCTGGCGCAAATCTTCCTTCATAGAGATCGATTTGTGCGAGCTCATATTGAGAATTTCCAGCCAGGTCACCTTCCGGTCGATCACTTGATCGCGCGAAGGCATCTTCAGCCAGCTCGCGCGCCGATGCCAGGTCGCCTTTTCGGGACATCACGCGCGACATATGCTGAGGATGCCAGGCAATCCCGATCAGATCATCCACGTCGTGAAACACATCGAGCGCCGCTCTGAAGCTCGCATCGGCAGCCTCGAGCCGGCCGAGTTTGAAATTTGAGATGCCGATATTTTCGAGCATAATGCCGTATCGGTTCTGGATCTGACGTTCCTTCAAATAGGTCGCGAGTTCCTGTTTTATCGCGAGGCTCTCTGATTGCCGCCCCATCAAATCGTAGACGATCACCAATCCGTTGAGTTGCCATGAACGCGTGACCTCATCGCCAATGCTCTCAGCCAGTTCGATCGCTTCCAAAAACGTTGCTTCGGCTTCATTCAATCTTCCGGCGGTTCGATGGATGCCTGCTTTGTGCCCGAGCGTGGTCGCGAGCTTGGAGATGTTTGCGTCTGCGCGATAGATCTCTTCCGCTTCATTGAGATATTCCAGTCCCGAGACTTTGATGAAACTCACCATCTGAAGCAGCGCTTCAGCGAGAATATCCCTCTCACCCATTGCCCTGGCTTTCGAGATTGTCTCAGCAATGACCGTCTCACCTTCAGCATAGTCGCCCTTGTGGTACCAGTATTTACCCTCCAACAAGTCGATGCGCAGATCACTGCCCAAGGGATCGGGAAGCGCGCGCATCTCTTCGAGAAGCGAGGCAACCTCATCGACATTGGATTGTGAGAGATTGACTTCAGCAAGGCTCAACCAATAATCCAGCTCGGTTGGATAGAACGACTTCAGAGAGTACCAGGAATCCCGGGCAGCGGACCAATCGTGGTCCAGTGTAAAATACTCGGCCTCGATCTCCAGCTGCTTGCGTCGACTAAGAACCGTTCGCGTCTCATGCGCTCTTTTGAGCGTTTCCAGCGCTTTCGGACGATACCCCAATCGATTCCAGGAACGAGAGAGCTCAAGATAGATCAACGGGTGATCGCCAGAGATCTCAAGGGCACGCTCGAACGCGGCGATCGCGCGGCGGTCATCCCAAGCGGCAAAAGCCGACTTTCCTTCCGAGAACAATTGCAATGCGTCGCGCGAAATCGGCAATTCATCTTCTGCAAACCGGATAGGTTGGCTGGAAATCAAGTCATGTCCCGACCAGGCAAGAACCTGCCCGGCGGCACGTACAGCCATGTCGTTGAGCGACTCCGAGACGCCCGGTATTTCGGCCGCAAAGCTGACGTCTTCCCGGTCAACAGAAGACAGCTCGATGCGAAGGAGCAACTCTTTACCATCTTCCCCATTCGCCGAGAGTCCACCAGACATGATCCAGTCAACTTGACCGCCCCCCAACTCGGCTTGTTGCGCATCAATTGTTTCGATTGAGTCGTGTGCGTTCAGGTATGCAGCGATGGCGTTTTCTGTCGCCCAGGCTTTCCAATGTTCTGATTCATCCAATTCAATCGGCGAAAACTCTGCGAGTTGAATTCGGATCGACTTGTCCTCTGACATTCGCAACGAAAGCCAGATCAAACCGATAATGACCAACAAACCGATCATCAGCGGCAGCAGAAAAACGCCAACGTTCGAGCGTTCGCTCGATGAGGACAAACGATCCTTCAGCGCTGATAGCTCGTCCGTGCCTGTATCAACCATCGTCCCCTCCCAGGTCGGTTTGTGTCAGCTCAGTCAAGATAATCGACTTCAAAGCCGCCGGATGGACCGGTTTGTAAACGGCCCGCAGTCCTGCCGATTGAATGCGGTCAGCGATTTCACGACTGGTGTTTCCAGTGATAATGAATGCGGGAACGGTCTCGCCCCACCGTGATCTGGCGTATCGGATCACATCCACCCCGTCGGTGCCGTCGCCAAGATCCAGGTCCGCGATAATCAAATCCGCTTTCGGTATCTCGGGAAGCAGCCGTGCGGACGCGTGAACGCAATACCCCCACCTGGTCAACAAGTCGGTCAATCGTTCCAAGATCACTGAATCATCATCAACGAGAACGATTGTCTTTTCTGCGTTCAGATTGCGCGTCTCTTGAGCGTTCCGGGCACGCGTTGGCGTCGGCAATGGAATGAATGGACCGACTTCAAACCGGGTCCCGTGTCGGGAGGTTTGCAATCGGATTTCGACGCGTAACAAATCAGACAGACGCCTGACGATCGACAATCCCAATCCGCGCCGATCTGAGTCGATTTTGTCCGCAGGTGCATCCAAATGTTCGCCCGCAACATCGAACAAGGCTTGCACGTGATCAGGCATTCCGACGCCATCATCCGAGACACGAATATATACGCCCTCACCGTCTTGAAAATGGGTCACTGAGACCGACGTCCCGCCGGAATGATAGATTGCATTTGAAATCAGGTTACGCATGACTCGACTCAGCAACACCTGATCCGTCTCAACCCAAGTGGGCGGCAGTTCCACGCTCACGCTCATATTGTGTTGCTTGGCCGTGTCGCGATATTCGGCTTCTAACTGCTGCGATAATGCAGCCAGCTCAAACTCTGCCTGTTTGACCGTCATCGACCCAGAATCGAGCATCGCCGTATCGAGCAAGGTTTCAAGGTAGCGCGTCAGATCGTTGAGCGTGCCCTGAACCTCGGTCAATTGCTCGGTGCTCAACGTTTCTTGTTCAGAGTGCTTGGCCGTTTCGAACATCAAGTTCGCCGCATAGATCGGTTGTCGCAAATCATGGCTGATCATGGCCAGGAACTTGGATTTGTCCTGACTCGCCTGGTCCGCAATGGCGCGTGCATGGTGTTCGTCAGCGCGGGCTTGATCAAGCTCCGTCATTTTTGCTTCCAACCGTTCGAGCAAGAGCTGGCGTTCGTTCAACAAGAGGCGCCGCTGGTCACTGGACCATCCGATCAACCACCCCAGACAGAGCAGGCAAAACCAGCCGGACAGGACGGCGACCGAAGCGTAAGTCACGGACTGATGGTTCAACTGCCACAAAATCACGAACGCGATGGGTAGCGCGACCCCAACCGAGCAAGGCGTTCGAACTGGACCATTCCGTTTCAACAAGGTCGCGCACAGCGCAATCAAGAACGAGAAGATGACCAATAGCAGTTTGGTGTCTGGTGAGACCTCGACGAACCAAAGAAAGATCGGTGTCCCCCATAGGAAGCTAACCACGGCGCACGCGGCGAGTTCAACTGCCGATGAAAACGTTGCGCGCATCAAAACGTAGGTTTCGATCGCCACGCTGATGGCGATGATGACTGTCCAGGCCCAGATCTCGAGCGGTGCGATATCGATCCATAGCGCGTAGGCGACGCCAAGCGCCAAGAGCAGCGAAGACAACAAATATGTTGCCAAAACGCCCAGTTTGGCCGGTTCGCCGAGCCGCTGCGTATCGAATAGTCGTTCGATCATACTCAGTTTTACAAGGTCTGAGCCCAAGATCGTATAGTACACGTGTAGGAGTAGATTCACAAAAATACGGCGTCATACTTCACCGGATTGACGATGAAGGAGCGCCTCATGCGGCTGTTGTCGATTTCGATACTCATTGGGCTGTGTTCGATCCTGCCATGGAACACCAGTTCCGCCGAAGGCAAAATCATGATCACCAGCTACACGAACGATTTTGAGTTCGCCGCGGGAAACATTGGGTGCCCGAAAGGACCTTGGGGAAACGCATTCGTATCCGATCTGAACCGTCTTGGAGACAAGATGGATATTCGAGACTACGAACGCCTGTTTCAGCTCATCGATCAGTTCGAGCACAGGCACGGGATTCAGATCCGGTCCAAAACGCGCGTGCGCGACTTCAAGGTGATTGAAGATCGCATTCGCACTGAGGCGACCGGCCCGGTCGACGAGATCGGTACGCAGATTTGTGACCTGATCTCGGGTTACCTGTAGTCGAGCCGACGACAGTCTGCGACTGATTGTGTGCGTGCCGCGCGACACCGCTCGGTCACGCACGCCTGCCGCCACCGCGTTTTGATACTACATCTGTGCTAATTGCTCAGACGGCAACCTCCTCGCAAAATCGAACGCCTAAGCCTCCGTCCAGCGGTGGTCCAAACTCAGGAGGAGTTACTATGTATCGCATATTACAAGTTCTATTCGCGATGGTGGTTCTGTTCTTCGTCGGAGCGGCGCATGCCGAAAACCACGACAAGAGCCTGCATCTGATTCTCGCCGACGACGGCCGCGACGGAAATGGTCGAACGGCTGGCGCTGTCGAAGTTCATCAACACGGAAAAGACGGACGAGATGGCGGCACCGTTATCCAAAGACAGGAATTTCCCGACATCACGTCTCTAATGGCGGGATATGAAGACCTGTATCGCCAACTCTTCGGGGACGAGGAGACGCCCTGCCTGTTGCCCAAAGCGCAGCAAGGAGCGGTCGAAGGGTTGGTGATGGCCGCAGGCACGCCGGGGACGGATCGTCTGCCCGGTGACTATGGAGACGGCTGGTCAGGTAGCGCCGGTGGCGGATGCGGCACCTGGGCAACTGCGATGTGCAACCGTATTCTAGGAAAAGCGTCTGGCGCAGTTACGAAATCCGAGTGGAATACGATCGCAGCGGGGATAGGCCAGAATGCCGGCGGCGGATCGAATGCCACAAATCGTGCCGCTTATTACCAGTCTGAACATGGATGCGACACCAGCCACAGCACATACACAGGCTCCGCGGCTGATCATGCCTTTATCAAGAAAAAACTGCAGGAAGGCTATGATCTCAAGCTTCGCTTCTATGAGATCATCTACAATGAAGCTGGTGATATCGTTGATTATGATCACGGGCATGTTGAAACCGTTACCGGTGCGACGACATCCGGCGGAGAGAGAATTGTCATCACCAACTCATGGGGCAATCAGGCGCGCATTCGTGGCGGCACGCGCAACAATTTCTCTCATTCAAAATATCCGAACACGTACCCCAAATCCAAGACGCTCGTGCGCTTAGACGTTGTCGGGCCCTGCTGATCGCGGATCCGTCGCAAGGATTGGCCAACTCAAGTGTCTAGTGCGGCGAAGCGTTGAACTTCGCCGCACTAGCATGCCCTGTATTTGAATTTTTTGGTCGCCAGCCGAATTGTGAGTGTGTACGCGCATTAGTCGATCGCGGGCCGTCGAAAGGCCGCAATGATCGCAACAAGCGAAACCAGGCACCATGTGCCTTCGAGCACAAGAAACGGCAGATAAGAGATTAGCCAGGACGCATAAGCGGCCAGCCCGGCGCCGACAGCGTTCATTGCGCTGTATGTCAGCGAACGCCGATCCAGTGCGCCGTAAACGTTCAAAGCAAATGCAAGAAGCAGCATGGATACGCCTGCCGCACCAACCCAATCGGCATATTGAAAATTGTCAAACATGGTTGCTCATCCGGTCCAACCACCATTGGTTCATCTGCCAGATCGATTTCTCCAGAGGCGACAAACGACCTTGTTTCGTCAGCGGGGCGGTAAGGCCTTCCCAGACTTTATCATTGGCTTCGATATCCTCGTGATGGATGACTTTCAACATTTCTGCACTCGCAGCGGCGGCTTCTTCGAATCCGTCCAAAGCAAGATGAGTCCGGGGTGACAGCAAGTGGATTTTCAAAAGCATCCGATCCGCTGCACGTGGGAAAACTTGATACCAGGCCGCGCCATTGCCTTGAAACGCGAGCAGGAAATGCGGGAACAGAACCGTCGCGAACAGGTCTCGCTGCTGCCAATCTTCCAGTCCTTCGATGGGCGGCAGCCCCGGCGCTGGTTGGTCGTGCGCTGACGGCATGTGCAGAATGGACCAGGGTCCGGTATTGTCAGGGATTTTTGAATCTCGCGCGTGGAAGATGGGTTCAAAGGTCTGAGCGTGCGTCGCGATATGGTGGTAGGCTTCCATGAAGTTCTCGACCAGCACTTTCCAATTCCACGGGCTGTCAAACTCAAGTGTTTTCACAACCACCATCTCATCCAGCTTGAACCTCTCGAAGTATCGCGAATAATCCTCAACCCGCGGCGCAAACGAAGCTGCATCTGGATCGAGGTTTGCCATGATGAAACCATTCCAGAGTTCGGTCTTGATCTGGGGCAGTTTGCAGTCCTTCTCTGCAAACCCCTTTGCACCATCCATCAAGGGCGCACGGATGAGCTGCCCCGTCGTGTCGTAACTCCAGGCATGATAGGGGCAGGTGAAGAGTTTCCGCTTGCCCTCGCCTTCGGCTATCGGCGCAGCGCGATGCAGACATACGCGGGACATGACGCGAAACTCACCATCAGTGCCATGCACCACCATTACCGGCTGTCCGAAAAGATCCAGCGCAATGTATTGCCCGGGCTCGGCGATCTGATCCACCCGTGCCAGCGGGAGCCAGCTCTTACGCATGATTTCCGCTTCTTCAACCGCATAGACGCCTTCGCTCAGATAAGCCTCAGGTGGCAGTGTATAAGCGCGTTCCAGGGGCTGACGGACGCGTGCAATTTCTTCAGCGGTCAGGTCAGGGACGCGATCAATCAACGTGGTCATGCCAGCACTCCCGCCTTTGCAGCGTCCAACCAATCCGACATGCCGAGTTCTGACATGACGAATGCGCGCCATTGCTCGTCATTCATCGCCTTCCGTCCAGCCAGGATCTCGGGGGCGGAGACGCCCGGCTCGTATCGCAGCTTTGGCCGTTCAGCAGTTGCAGCTTCCAGGATCGTATCAGCGACCAGTTGCGGGTTCTCGCCTGCGACTTCGCCTTCCGACGTCGATGCGACAACTCTATCATTGAACACGTCATATGGTGTGCCCCGAGAGAAGAAGGTTGAGGCATCCGTATTGTGCATGCTCATTCCAGTGTTGAAGAATGCAGGACGCACGGTGCTCACCGAGATACCAAAGCGGGCGGTCTCCATCGCGAGGGACTCAGCCATACCTTCGAGTGCAAACTTGCTGGCGCAGTAAATTGACTCTCCGGGAATACCCGTCACACCCGCCATAGAAGAAACGAAGATGAGACGTCCATCCGCTTGCGCGCGCATAAGCGGCAGCACGGCGCGCGTCATGTCCACGGCTGAAAAGAAATTGGTGTCCATGACCTGACGGATATGGTCGCCATGCAAAGTTTCGAGAGCGCCAAAACTGCTCATCCCGACATTGTTGACCAGGACATCGATGCGGCCCGTGATCGATTGAACCTCTTTTACCACGTTGCGGTTCTGCGCCGGATCGAGCACGTCATGTTCGAGGACGGTGAGATTCAAATCTTGCTCTAGCGCCCAGGCGTCGAGCGCTACACGACGCTCGGATGCGCGGCGCATGGTGGCGAACACGTCAAATCCTGCACAAGCGAGCGATTTCGCTGTGAGTTGTCCGAACCCGGTCGAGCGAGAACACCCCGTGACAATGGCTGTGGGCATAGCTTCCTCCTGAATTTGAGGGGCGCTGTAGCACAGGAATTTTATTGGAGTCAATTATTTTAGATCGATCGATTTAAATTAGACATTAAACATCAATCGCTATAGCCATGCCCCATGACCAAGAAATCGCCTCAACTCGCGACCAAGAAAAGACGCCCTGTCGGCAGACCTCGAGGAGATGGCAAACCTCATCTCACGCGCCAGCGCGTCTTTGAAACCTGTACCAAGCTGATCGCCGAGCATGGCTTTGCTGGAACGAGCATTCGTATGATGGCGACCGCTCTGGATGCTTCTCCTGCCTCACTTTTCAACCTGTTCGGATCCAAGGATGGCTTGCTGAACGAGCTGATTTCATATGCCGCGCAGGCGTCACTCTCTTTTTACGATGAGCTGAAAGCTGTCGAGGCCGATCCAGAGGTCTTGCTATACAAAAGCATTTACGAAGAGGTCATCGCAGTCGCGTCGGCAGACCAAGATTTTGTCGGTATCTTTTATCTTCCGGAACTCAGGAAACCAGAATTTTTATCCGCGCAAACCGTTCGAACGACCATGGTCGCGCATTATGCGGGCCTGATCGACAAATGCATCGTCAAAGGAGCCCTGAAGTCCGACCATTCGCAGCTCGCTGCAGAACAAGTGTTTCAGCTGACAGAAACATCCATTCTGGCTCCGCAACTGGGCGACGAGCTAACTCCGGAAGAGCAAGCGAGAACGACCGCTGATTTCTGTTTTCGCGCGCTGGCGTGTGATGAGGTCACACTGCGCAGAGTCCGGATTGCCGCGGGTAAGATCGATTTGCAAATCAAGCCGCCAGACGTCTAACTTCCAATATCCGCGATCTGAAGGGCTCTGCGCCAAAGGCGAGTTTTCTGGTGGGGTGACACACGCCTGATTCCACAATCACTTTAGTCTAGCTCCCCACATCATTCACCGCCCTACCTTTTCATCAATGAGAATCACCGGCGTCTTCGAAGGGTGCCCAGAGGCCATTTGGCTTGCATTCTGCGAAGTCGGCCAATGCACACATACGTCGCTAGTTTCCACCCAAGAGTGCCTGCCATCGGTCCGGATAGATCTGAATCAACTCAATCAACGCCCCGTCTGGATCCATGCAAATGGCGACGTCAGCGAGGCCAGCGTGTCCCGTTTGCGGGTCCGAAACAAACTCGACGCCTCGCGCCGACAATCGCTGTACGTCCTTCGCGAGATGTTCCGTGCCGAGGCATAATCTTACAAATCCAAGATCGCCATTTGTCAGCGGCGGTGCTTGTTGCAAATCCGAGAATTCAGTGAGGTCCAGCTTCGGAAATCCGTCGCCGAGCTGCAGGATGCACGCGCGCCCAGTCGTTCCGCTGGGCACGCCGAGTGCCGTCGACGAACCCACTGACAGGGGATCGTGCCCTGCATCGGCGGTCATCCCCAGATAAGGAATCGCTGGAATGAAAACCTCGAAACCGAGCTTGCTGTAGAACGCGATCGAGCGCTCAAGATTGGAGACGTTCAGATTGATATGTCCCCAACTGAGCTTTGGCGTATCGTCGGACATGTCGGGGCTCCTGCTATTTCCCTGCGCTTCTGCGCATACAAGGTAGATTAAAGATCGCGGATCCGGTTCATCAGGCGTTTCCGAAACGCTGGTTCAGCATCTGACGCCAGGCATACGAACACGCCGGTCAGGGCCTGTTTCCGAAACTCATCGAGATCAAAATAACCGTTCGCCCAATCCTGGCGGGCGAGACGATAACTGCCGTAAATTTGCGGTCCCAGAATCTCAGGCGAAATCTCACCGCGCAGAAGCCCTTCTTCCACCGCTTGTTCGCAGGCAGCGATGGGCTGCCGCACGAATTGGGCAAAGATGCCCTCGTCAGAACTTTGTTCGAACAAACCGCTACGGTCACCGGCGATGAAGGCCGCGCGAAAGAAGGATTCATCCGTGGCAAAATGATCGGCCAGATCGTTGATCTGCTTGGCAAATGCCTGTTCAACCGGGCCAAAACCGGCCCGGTCCTGGATGAACCTCAGCTGTTCAAGCATCTGATCGATGATGATTGCGAGGATTTCGTTTTTTCCGCCAATCAAATTGTAGATCGTCGGAACGGTCAGCCCTGCGCGCGCTGCGAGGTCTCGTATCTTCAGGGCTTCAAACCCTTCATTCGCGATCAGGAAACGCGCTTCGCGCAAGATCGCGTCGCGGCGCTTCGCCATGTTCTTAGAGCGCGTACTTTCTGGGGATGCGATCGTTTCGGCAGCCATCCGGAACCCTTATGTCGATTTTCAGATTGACACAAGAATTAAACACTGTTTAAATTTAAACATCGTTAAAACAAAAAGGAGGATTCAATCGTGTCAGAACCTCACTACATGGACTCAATTGAAGCCTGTGCGGCGCACTATGGAAAAGATGCCGACGCCATGCGCGACTACCTAATTTCCGGGCACAAGCGCGCTGTCGCGCTGGACAATCGAGGTCCGATCGAATTTGACGAAAACGGTGATCTGGCGCGTCACATCGTCGACGCCTATCGCAAATATGGATTCTACGTGTTTACGAACGTCCTTCAGCAGGACGAATTGGACGATATCAAGCAAGACTTGGCAGCACTGAAAACGCGGTTCCCGTCCGGGCCAGGCGAAAAACTCACCGCTGACGGCGCCCCGGCCCTGGGAGCGGACTGCAAAACAACCACCCTCGTTTGGTCAAAGCCGCTGGGTGACCCGCTGGGCGGATCGACACTGGCCAATGGTCGTCATCAGGTAAAACTGCATGAACCTCAAGCCGCGGACGATGCCCCTGAGGCAGCGCCATTCATTCTACTTGGATCTTTGCAGTTCTCCGAAACCTGCCTGCGGGTCTATGGGCATCCGCAACTGCTAAAAGTGGCGGAAGACATCAATGGTAAGGACTTCGCGCCATTCAATGAGAGCCTGTTTATCAAGGAGCCCGGGATCGGGGCGGCGGTGTCCTGGCATCAGGACGGTACGACCCATTGGGATAGCGAAGACTTTGATGATGGCATTCATGGCTTCAATTTCATGGCGCAGGTGTTTGGCAGCACGGCAGTCAATGGCGTTTGGGTTTTGCCCGGCAGCCACAAACTTGGGAAAGTCGACATCAAGAAACTGGTTGAAGAGTCTGGCAGCGAGCGGATTGCTGACACGGTCCCGCTGATCTGTGATGCAGGTGATGTGGTGATGTGCAATCGCCAATTGGTGCATGGTTCCTTCGCCAATACCGGCTATGAACCACGCATCACCGTCAATATGGGCTTCCACCGTCGCAGTTCAGTATTGGGGGTTACCGGCGCCGGCACACACAGCGCCGTTCAGGTCTTCGATGCGGATCTTATCGCCAAACGCTCCGAGGTCATCGGCTTCGGCATTGATGCCCGGAGGAAACGTTTTCCGCATGAGAAGCCCTACGAGTATCAGCCCTTCGTCGAACAGGGCCTGTCCTTTGAATGGAACGAGGCGGCCAAGGCTTCGCTCCACGATTACAATGCTTTGGATCTGAGCATTTAGGCTCGAGATCTCATCCAACCGCGCGCTCGCGCCTTTCTGTAGCCGTAAGCGCGCAACCGATTCAACACACAAACCGAGTGCGTTCATGTCCCACGCCGCAAACATCCTCGCCATGCATCCTGAAATGCACACGCTATTTCCGAACCGCCCCAGCAGATGGAATTGGTTGGATACTGCCGGAGACGTCGAGAAAACGATCAGCGCCCGAGGCGGTGACATTGATATTCTGTTGTCTGCCAGCATCGAAAAGCTCGACGGCGCGATGCTCGCCCGCTTTCCGAACCTCAAGATGATCGCATCCGTGTCGGCAGGCTTTAGCAATATCGATCTCGACGCGTGTCGCGCGCGCGGGATCGCGGTCACAAACGCGCCTGGAATGAACTCGGGCGATGTGGCTGATCTCGCCGTCGCCTTGATGACGTCGCTCTTGCTACGTGTGCCGCAGACCCAGGCATATATCATGAGCGATCAATGGCTTACGTCCGCACCTCCGCTTCGCCACTCGATCCGCGATATGCCGATTGGTATTGTTGGCCTCGGGTCAATTGGAAAGGAGGTACTCCATCGACTCACCCCGTTCGGCGTCGACCTGAAATGGTGGGGACCTCGTCCCAAGCCCGATGTCGACACACCATATGTCGAAACACTCGAAGACTTGGCGGATCAATGTCACGGCTTGGTTGTCTGCTGCCGCCCGGACGAAACCACGCATCATCTTATCAATGACAAAATCCTTGATCGACTCGGCCCCGATGGTGTCCTCGTGAACGTTTCACGCGGCAGTGTGATTGATGAGACCGCACTGATCGAGGCATTGAAGTCGAACCGACTTGGTGGCGCGGGTCTCGATGTTTTTGATCCCGAGCCGACCAATAGCGCTCGCTGGAAAGGTGTCCCAAACATCATTTTGACACCGCATCAGGGCGGCGCAACTTATGAAACCCTCTTTGCACAGGCACAGTTAGCGCAATCAAACGTCGAGAATTTCCTGGATGGAAAACCGCTCCTGTCCAGCGTGATCTGAATCGCCGGCACCCCGGTAGCCGGATCGACTGAAAACGAGTTCCCCCGAATTCGGGAGCGCCTTCACGCCTCAAATGAGATGGACGGCACCGTCGCGTGAGCGATCGGATGACGTTGAGGCACGTGCGCGGATTTATCCGCTTGCCCGCCCCGGCTGCCACTTCGCTAGAAGGCGCGTCAGATATCGCTCACGGATGAAAGTCGGGACAGATGGCGCAGCCCTTGTTGAAGCTCGCGAAGACGAACGGAACCACTCTGGCTTATGCAGAGTGGAATCCTGATCTCAAAGGCCAGGCACCAACACTGCTGTTGACGCATGCGACCGGGTTCCATGGTCGGGTCTGGGATTCCCTGATTGCGCGGTTACCACGGATGCACGTCATTTCGGTCGACCTTCGCGGCCATGGACGATCCGAGACAAGCGTCATCGAGTCCTGGCAGCAAGTGACCGACGACGTTACGGGGCTGATTGATGTCCTCGCATTGCCCGCCTGGATCGGCGTCGGGCACTCCATGGGCGGACACGTCCTATTGCGGTCAACGGCGATGAAACGCGGCACCGCACAAAAACTGATCCTGATCGACCCAATGATTGCGTCGCCCGGCCGTTACGCAGATGCAGATTCCTGGTTCCCCAGCGACGAAATGCACCCCGCGGCACGGCGGAAGCGTACATTTTCTTCGGTCGATGAAATGATCGACCGATTCCGCAACCGCGAACCCTATCGCTCCTTCGACGCAGACGTGATGCGCGATTATTGCGTGCATGGACTGGCTCCGAGACATGACGGAGCGGAGGGCCTGGAACTGGCCTGTGCGCCCGAAGCCGAGGCCAGCGTCTATATGACAAGTCACCAAAGTGGCGGCATCATGGATCTTCTCAATCGTGCGGAGTTACCTGTGCTGGTCGTACGTGCGCCAATCCTGGAGCAACGGAGTTTCAAATCATCTCCCACCTGGCCGGGACTCGCTGGCGCACTCCCCCAAGGCCGCGATCTGTTCTTGCCGGATTATTCGCACTTCGTGCCGTTCGAGGCGCCGGCACTGATCGCTGCGACGATCGAAGCGGAATGTGCGCAGAGCTAAGCCCGCGATGATCATGCAGAAACAGGCGCCTTCGCGGCACGCCGCCATTCACGCAGACCGATGATGCACATGACCAGGAAGACAAAGTAGAGACCGGCGGTCAGCCACAATTCCTTGTGGATGTACAATGGGATGTAAATCAGGTCGGCGGCGATCCACAGATACCAATTGGCAATCCATTTGCGCGACAGCATGAACTGAGCAACCAGGCTTAGCGACGTCGTGATCGCGTCCCAACCCGCGACGGTGGAGTCGGTCCACCGCGTCAGACCGAAATGAATCGCGCCGGCGATCAATGCGACCGCAACGAGACAACCCGCCAATTGCACCGGCTTGAGCGAGGCGATCCGGACGCCTTCATGGTCAACCCCGCCCTTGAGCCACCAGTACAGTCCGAGCGCATTGAGCGCGATGAAGACGACCTGCAATCCGGCATCGGCATAGAGACCGGACCGGGCAAACAATACCAGGAACATCGCGCAGCTCAGAATGCCAGCTGGGAAGTTCCAGATATTGCGTTGGATCAGCAACCAGACACAAGCTGCGCCGCTGACCGTCCCGACGATTTCGATCCAGTGCATGTTCTTCCCCCGAGCGCCTCGGCTCAATCGCCTCTATATCCTTCGCCTTCGACGCTTCGTGCCAGTCTATTCAGCAAGTTTCAAACAACAAGCGACATGGCGCGAGCGGCGCTATGCCTGCAACAGCCGTTCGCGCACATCGCGCTTCAGGAACTTGCCGCTGGCATTGCGCGGAAATGGATCGTCGCAGACCCAGACATGGGTCGGCACCTTGAACTTGACCAGTCGCTCCGCGCACGCGGCCTGCAAGGCTTCTTTGGTCATCGACTCACCTGGCTTCAAATACACCGCAGCGCCCACTTCTTCGCCGAGCCGCTCATCCGGCACGCCGAACACGCAACATTCCGCGACCGAAGGATGGTGATAGATCGCCGCCTCAACCTCAACGCAATAAATGTTCTCTCCGCCGCGCAGAACCATGTCTTTCTTGCGATCGACAAGATAGATGAAGTCATGTTCGTCCAGGCGCGCAATGTCACCCGTGTGGAGCCATCCATCCGTGATCGATTCGGCCGTCGCCTCTGGACGATTGATGTAGCCCTTGATCACGGAAGACCCCCGCACCCAAAGCTCGCCGAGCTGGCCTTTTGGAACTTCTTCGCCTGCGTCATTGACGCATTTTACTTCGAAATTCGGCATCGCGGGTCCGGCAGAGTCTGGCTTGTCGACGAAGAAATCACCTGCCACCGACGTGATGATGCCGCAGGTCTCTGTCATGCCATAACCCGTCCCTGGACGCGCGGTTTCGATCTGGTCGTCGATCTTCTGAACCTGGTCTGGAGGCACCTGAGCGCCGCCGCAGGAAATCGCCATGAGGCTGGACGTATCAGTCTTGTCAAAATCCGGGTGGTTGATCAGCTCGCGCCCCATGACCGGGACGCCGCCCGCTGACGTAATTCGCTCGCGCTCGATCAGGCGCAGCGCTTCACCCGCATCCCAGCGATACATCAAAACGATCGTACCGCCGACAGCCGTGGTCCGATAAGCGCCGCAATTATTGGCGGTGACGTGAAATAAGGGTGTTGTGATCAAGGCCACCGGGATTGGCATCGAGGCCGGGGGCTCCGCGCCTGTTGCAGACTGGACCGCGAGCATCGCCGACGCCGCGGCGTATTGCATGTTGAGCAGGTTCGCCACGCAGCCCCGATGGGTCAGCTGCGCCCCTTTCGGGAACCCTGTTGTTCCAGACGTATAAAAAATGCAGGCATCGCTATCCGGGTCGACATCAACGGCGGGCAGGTCACGGTCCACTCTAATAATCTCTGACCACGCCGTCACACCGTCGACTGGGGTTTCAAGCCGCACACCGACCAAGGCCGGGCGGACTTTCAAGTCAGGATTATTGGTCAATCGAGACAGGCGCTCCTCGTCGGCGAAAATCAGGGCGGGTCGCGCGTCATTGATGCCGAACGCCATCTCGGCTTCCGTCCACCAGGCATTCATTCCGACGACCGTGACACCAACACTCGCGCACGCCCAATAGATCAGAAGCCATTCGGGATAGTTGCGCATCGCAATCGCGACCCGATCGCCAGGCCGCACGCCCTGCTCGAACAACCAACCCGCGACGCTGTTTGCTTGACGATGCGCTTCGCCATAGCTGATCCGCTCATCTTGATAGACCAGATAAGTCCGTTCCGCGAACGGCGCCGTCGCTTGCCAGATTTCTCGAATGCTGTTCGGGCGGTTTTTGAAGTCCCGCATGCGGTGGCCCAGAATTTCGGTTTCGATGATCTCGAAATCACCGCCGGGACCAGTCAGCTTTTCTTTCGCCGCTTGCAGTTCTTGATAATACATGTGCCGCCCTGTTCATCGCTCATATCTACCATACGATCCCCTGCCCGGTGCGGAAGACCTCACGCAGAGGAATTGCTCGAATTGGACGAGCACGCATGAGGGGCAACACAGCTTCCGCGTTCCGTCGCTTGACGAACGCCGCGTCAGCTACATCTGGTGGAAGAAGATGATTCACTTCGGGAGAAGCTGCCATGCAGGACCGCGTTACGATTACCATGCTTGAAGACGGGATCGCCGATGTTCGATTGATCCGTAGCGACAAGATGAACGCGCTCGACCCAGCCATGTTCAGCGGCCTCACCGACGCCATCGACCAGTTGAAAGAAACGCCGGGCCTTCGCGTCGTCGTCCTGTCTGGCGACGGCCCTGCTTTCTGCGCCGGGCTCGATCTGTCGAGCCTCGGAAAGTCCAACGACAAGTCAGACGGCGACAAAACACGACGTGGCCTGACGCCGCGCACCAGGGGGGTCAGCAATGATCCGCAATATGTCGCCTATGGCTGGCGGGAAATCCCCGTACCCGTCATTGTCGCGGCACATGGCGTGGCCTTTGGCGGCGGATTGCAGCTCATGTCTGGCGCCGACGTGAAGTTCATTCATCCGGACACGCGTTGCGCGGTCATGGAAATGAAATGGGGCCTAGTTCCCGACATGGCCGGGTTTCCGCTGTGGCGCGATAACGTGCGCGGCGATGTGCTGCGCGAGTTGACCTATACCAATCGCGAGTTTTCTGGTCGAGAAGCTGTCGCGTTCGGCTTCGCAACGCATGTCAGCGAAACCCCGCGCGAAGACGCAATGGCGCTGGCCAAGATCATTGCCCTGAAGAACCCGCAAGCGATACGCGGCGCGAAACGACTGTTTGCGGTGCAAAGCCATTCGACCGATGCTGAGTTGCTACAAGCCGAATCCATCGAGCAAGATGGCGTCATTCGCAAACCGAACCAGATCGAAGCGGTTAAGGCATCGATGGACAAGCGTAAACCGGTCTTTGTCGACTGATTAGCCCAGGCGAGTCGGTTCCTGACTCTGACTTGATTTCACGTCCGACGCTCTTAAACGAGCAGATGTGGCCCAGATTACTTCGCTTTACGTCCAGAAAGTCGTCGCGCAAGCGAGTGACGGCGTCGAAACGCGCGACTTGGTCGAGGGCCTGGGACTGAATCCCGATGCGCCGATGGATGCGGCGCACCTTGTCTCGTCAGACGATTATTACGGTTTCTTCGCCGCTCTGGCACGGCGCGATCCGAACAACCTTGATCTCGCGCTCCGGATCGGCGCGTCGATGCGCACCGAAGAATACGGCGCATTTGGTCTCGCCTGGAAATCGGCCCCTGACCTGCGAGGATCTTATGCGCGATCGGAGCGGTATGGACGTATCCTTGGTAGCGCGGAAAAGTACACGTTGGAAAAGAGCCCGCACGGGATGCTTTTTAAACTCGAGAAATCGGGTGACGGGCGGCTTGGCATGCTGTTGTCGAACGAAGCCAGCATGGCCGCTGTGGTGACCATCAGTCAGGAAGTCAGCACTCTGCCTTTCGTCCCGTTGGCTATTTACTTCAGACACGCGGCGCGTGGTGAAGAGTCAATTTTCACCAACCATTTCGAGTGTCCGGTTCATTTCAACGCTGAGTGCGATGCAATTCTGGTGAGCGATGAGGCACTCGCGACGCCCAACAAGCTGGGTGACCCGGCGATTGCGCAATTCTTCGATCGGCACCTGGAGCAAGAGCTCGCAACACTCCCGGACGATGACGTCGGTCTTGATCAGAGAGTACGCATCGCCGTGTCTCGCGCACTCAGCGAGGGTATCCCGACTCTCAGCGATATATCCAAATCGATTGGCCTGGGATCGCGTACCTTACAAAGACGATTGTCGGACGACGGGCATTCATTCCAGAGCCTTGTCGATCATGCGCGTCGCGAGCTGGCGCACGAGCTACTGAGAGAGACAAATTACAGTCTTGCTGAGATCTCCTTTCTGACCGGATTTTCCGATCAAAGTGGCTTCACCCGTGCCTTCAAACGCTGGTCAGGTCAGACGCCCCGATCCTATCGTCTGACCACTTCGTGACCGCGCACGTGTTGTTTGTCGCGATCTGACAAAAGTTTGTCGCGCAGCCGCAAGAAGCGGCTCACTGACATCTGTACCTATTGGCTCGCATTCTAAGAAAGGAGCGATCCAATGAATTTCTTGAAAAGAAAACGGCCCCTCACGCTGGTGCTCGGTGGCACCGGCAAAACCGGCCGCCGCGTCACCGAGCGCCTCAAGGCCGCAGGACAAGCGGTTCGCGTCGGTTCACGCGCGGCAGTCCCGGCGTTTGACTGGGATAATGAAGCGAGCTGGGCCGCGTGCCTGGACGGTGCCACTGCGGCGTATATCACGTACGCTCCTGATCTCGCCATGCCTGGCGCAACCGATGCGATCCAGGCATTCGTCACTGCCGCCCGAAAGGCTGGCGTCAAACACTTAGTCCTGCTGTCAGGTCGGGGTGAACCTGAAGCCCAGTCATGCGAGAAAATTGTTCAGGACAGTGGGCTGGCCTGGACCATCGTTCGGGCAAGCTGGTTTTTTCAAAACTTCTCTGAAGGTGCGTTCGTAGACATGGTCCTGGACGGTGCGATCGCGCTGCCCGCTGGAACGCAGCTGGAGCCTTTTGTCGACGTCGATGACATCGCGGATGTGGTCGTTGCCGCGTTGACGGAAGACAGTCACCGCGGGCAGGTTTATGAAGTAACTGGCCCGCGATTGATGACACTTGCAGACGTCGCCGCTGACCTATCGTCGGCAACGGGACGCCGGATCGACTTTATTGACGTACCGCATGATGCCTTTGTCTCGGGTGTCGCCAATTCGGGCGCGCCCAAGGACGTCGTCTGGATGCTCGATTACCTGTTCTCAACGGTGCTTGATGGTCGCAATGCGCACCTCACCAATGGCGTACAGCGCGCGCTCGGTCGCCCACCCAAGGACTTTCTCGACTATGCTCGCGAAACCGCTGCGAGAGGCATCTGGAGGAAGAGCGCATGAGACAGCTCATGACTCGCATATTCCTTGTGATTTCGGGCACCATCGCGCTGTTGATCGGTATCACCATCCTGTTTGTGCCACACGCGCTTTTCGCGACCAATCAGATCGCATTGGGAACAGATCCCAACCTGTTGTCCGAAATTCGCGCGCCGGGGGGATTGTTGATCGCTTTGGGCCTGGTCATGGGTCTGGGTGGCTGCCTGCGACGATGCGAAAGGGCTGGACTGTTTACGGCGGCCATCGCCTTCCTGTCCTATGGTGTTTCGCGACTAATCAGCGTCGCGATTGACGGTCCGCCCGCCACGTCGCTTCTTTTCGCACTCGCCATCGAACTCATCGTTGGGCTGGTCGCCGTCCTCTTGCTGATACCAACCCGTGCGCGCCGTTCCCAGATGAGAGCGGGCCGAAAACTCAATCAAGAAAGGAAACCGAAATGACAGTGGACTGGACGGCCTATGCCTGCCTGATGCTCGGACTCTCAGCCGCATTGGTTGCAGGCGTCTTTCAAACTTTCTCCGATTTCGTCATGGGTGGCCTTATGCGGGCGAAACCGGCGAGTGGAATCGATGCAATGCAACAACTCAACCGAACCGTGTTCCGATCGGTGTTCCTGGCGACATTCCTGGCGCTTGTTCCGGCAACGATCAGCTTCGCCTTCTATGCCTGGTTTACGCTTGACGGTCTGGCGGCACGACTGATCCTTGCCGCTGCCCTGGTTTACATTCCATTGGTGTTCCTGGTGACCATTTTCGGCAACGTTCCGATGAATGAACGGTTAGACAAGATGGATTCGGAAAGTGAAGCAGCCGCAGCTTACTGGCTCATCTATGGCCGCGCCTGGACCGGTTGGAATACGCTCCGCATGATCGGCTCAATCGTGACCGCCGGGTGCTACCTGCTGGCTGCGGTGCACATCGACTGAACGACGACCGAAATATCGAAAACGCTGCAGAAGACCCAACATAAGGCTTCAACTCTGCGCAGAGTCGGCTTAGCGAATTTGCCATGGCTCAGACGGACTTTCGTCAGAATTATCACCTGATGCCCCAGGCATCGATGACCCTCGATCTCGACCTCGTCTTCAAGAATGCCAATCAAGCCTATTGCCGTGCGGTGCGAAGAACCCGCGACCAATTGGTCGGGCGATACGTGTTCGAGGCCTTTCCAGATACCGCCGATCGCGTTCAACCGGTGATGGACGCGTTCCAAAAATCGCTGACAGGCGAGATCACCCGCTTGCATCTGGTTCCGTATCAATTGATGCTCCCGAACGGTCAGATTGAAGACCGCTTGTGGGACATCGAGAACCAGCCACTCTATTCAACCAACGGTGACATCATCGGTCTGGTCCAGTTCTGTGAGGACGTAACGGAACGGGAAGCGTTCCGAAAAGAACGCGACCTGGTCTCAGCAGAGCTCATGCACCGGGTGCGCAACACGATGGCGGTGGTTCAATCGGTCGCCGAACACACAGGCGAAATGTCTGACTCGATTGACGAGTTTCTGGATGGGTTCTCCGGGCGGCTCATGGCACTCAGCCGCAACTTTACTGCGCTTTCGGATGCCAATTGGCAGGGACTGTATCTCGATGATATTCTCCAGGCCGAGCTCGAACCTTATCTCGATGCCGGTTCGGACCGGATCACGATTATCGGCCCCAGGTTCCGGCTCGGTGTAAAGTCGACAAAAGACGCATCGATGATCTTTCACGAGCTCGTGACGAATGCATCGAAGCATGGTTTTCTGACCGTCCCGCATGGTCGTGTCGACGTCTCGTGGGCCTTCGACAAAGATCATTTCAAATTCACGTGGCGTGAATCCGGACTGGCCGACCTGCAGCCTCCCGCGCGCGACGGGTTCGGGTTTCAAATGATGGACATGTTTCCAAACATTCAGCTGGAGCGGCAGTTCCACGCCGACGGTCTGAAGTTGAGCGCGGAGATTCCGGCCAACCTGATTGCCAGTGGGCTTGTCTTCGAGCATGCCGATGGTTGAGATCGCCGGCTGCCCGGCACCTCTAGCGCGCCAAGGACGTTCGACTTGTTTCCTGGCCGGCCCTTTGCCATGCTAACGGCATGAAGAAGGTCCTCATTGGTCTGTTTGCCGTTATCCTCATTCCTATCATCGCCGGGCTCATCTGGTTCGATCGGCAGTTTGAGGAACCAGGTGCAGAGCACGTCTCATCACTTGCTGGAGCGTTGAACGCGAAATCGGTGCTCGCCGTATTCGCGCATCCTGACGACGAGCAACTGATCACCGGCCTGCTTATTCGGGCGGCCGAACGCGATGACGCCGTCACCCGTATGATCACCATGACTCGCGGTGAAGCAGGCACGCCTCTGCCGCAGATCAGCCGCATCGAAGATCTCGGCACGGTGCGACAGGCGGAGACGCTTAAGAATTCCTACCTTCTCGGCGTGTCCGACCATGAAGTCTGGACCTATCCCGACGGCGGCCTGACGGAGGCCGGGTTTGAGCAATATCTGGCACGAGTCAAAGCCCGGATGGTCGAATGGCAGGTCGATTTGGTCGTGACCTTCTGGCCCGAAAGTGGATTTTCCAATCACCCTGATCACATGGCAGCTGGTCGGGCCGCGACCGAGGCCGCGAGGGAATTGAAGCAGGAGCGTTCGCCCCATGCACCTTCAGCCATAGCCTATATCCTGGCGCCGCGTCCGATGATGCGTCGGTTTGGCGGCGAGACCGGTCAGATCGTCGTCCTCAATCAGCCAGAACCGACCCATTCCATGCCCGGCGAGCCGTGGGCAAAGATCAGGGGATGGAAGGTCCATCAATCACAGCGCGATTTCGTCCAGCACGCCTATGGTATGCCGCCGGGCCTCGTTCACCGGCTCTACGACAAGGAGCACTACCACGTCGTGACGCTGGAGGATCGATGAGCTCGCTTGTCGGTGGCCGGAAACTTGCTTACTGACAAAGCGCATCCAGCACTCATAGCGGCACGCGATCAGCTCTCGGGGAGACGATGACAGGCAAGCTCGGTCTCAATATCAGCGAACTCAAAACACGCGAGACGCCGCGGCAGAAACGTGCGCAGGCACGCGTCGCAAAAATCTTGCACGCGACCGCTGAAGCGCTGCACAAGCTCCAGCCGCACCAGGTCTCGACGACCATCATTGCCGAGATTGCCGACATTCCGGTGAGTTCGATTTATCGCTACTTCAAAACCGTTGAAGATATTTTTGATGAGCTATACGCGCAGACCACGGTCGAGATCGACGCACGCGTCCTGGCCGTGTTTGACGATCCGGAGCGCTACCCGACTTGGCGCGAGCGCCACCGCGCCGTCTATGCAGAGCTGCAACGGTTCAGAGCGGAACACCCTTACTATCTCCGGCTGCTGCGGTCATCAATCTTGCGAACCGGCCTGGAAAGCGTCGATCCCGGCATGCTCACGGGTGTGCCCGCCTTTCTGGCGGCGCGTTGGGACAAAGGCGGAGACGGATTTACTGGCGGCGATCCGGTCATCGTCGCGCAGGTGACGATGCAGATCTTCCTAGCCATCGAGAATTTTGTTGCCGCGCGCCTGCCGGCCCATCAGGCGGACGCCTATTTCGAAGAGATTGCGCTGAACGTCGAGAGCTATCTCGCCAACTATCTCAGCGACGACCGCTAGGACCCGCAGTCGCCGTCCATTGCCGCAATCCATTGCCGAATGAGCGCGACGCCTTCAGCATGCTGCAGCGCCCGTCCCAGTTCCGGCATCATTGCGCCTGGCTTGGTCGTTTCAAGCCGATACAACATGATCGACGCGTCCGGATCGCCCGGCACGATACTATGCGCACGTCCGCCCGTGCCCGATCCCGCCGCGATCGGAAGCTTGCAAACACCAAGTGCCGGGCCCGCTTCAGCTGTCATCGTCAAGTCGAGCCCGGACGTATCGGCTGGCCCGACCGGATTGTGGCAATGGGCACAATTGGTGTCGAGATAAGACCGCGCCCGCGCCTCGAGCGAGATTGACGCGTCGGTCCAGTCAGCATTGACGGGAATGGTGGCGCCTGTGTCCGGGACGGCGAGATGGTTGAGACCCGCCAGATAGGTGATCTGATTACGCTCAACGCCGTCATGGACATAGGATTTGTTGATGTGTCGCGCGCGCAGGCCCAGGGGTTTGATTTCGCGGCTGGTATTGTTCGGCGCGTGACAGCCCGCGCACTGGTTCACATCTGGTACGATATAGGTGAAGTCCTGCTGCGCACCGTCCTCATCGACCAGGGACAAGGCTTGGGCGTCGCCGATGCGGGTCAGGACTGCATCTGTCTGCGCCTCGTTCCAGACATAGGAGATCGCTTCCCAGCCATCGTCACGGCGGACCAGGAGGCGGGTTTCGATGAGTTTTATGCGGCTCAGGTCGGCCAGCAAGGGGTTCAGCTGACCCGCCGGGTCAGGCTGCTTCAGGACGACGTCTCTGCCCGCCGTCTGGCGCGGATAATAGAAGGTCTTGCTGATCACAGTGCCCACCGGAAACGGCGGCGAATCGCCAATGTTTAAAGGCGTGGGCGGGGCGTTTGCGGGGATCCGGATGGTGCGGAGTTTGTGGGCGTAGTCGGTGAACAGGGGCGTGTTCAGGTCATATGGAATGACCCCTTCGGACAAGTCGAGCCGGCCCTCGGAAACCTGGAAAATACCCCATGCCTTCAGGGATTTCGGGGTCGCGTCAGGAGGCACCTGCACGACCTCTCCAGCCGGCGCACAAGCGCTCAGAGCGACGAGAATCATGCCGCTGAGAAGGTGGTACATAGTAGACCGGAACATGACGCCGACTGGATGAAAGCGCACTCAGGAGCGGCCGAGAACCACCGCCGGCAGCTTCTCAAGCTCACACGCGAAGGCGGAAATATCGGTCGAGGGCTGGGTGTACCCGCTCGGCCCATTGGCGTTCAGAACACCGGCATCGCCATTGTCGATGCAGATTTTCAATTTCGCCGGCATCTCGCCATCGACCATTTTCGCATCGTCGATGAAGCCGTCCCAGATAATGTCCGGCAGGCGACCGTCTTCGCCGAACAGCATCACCCGCGCCAGTGCCAGTTCCGGCGTATCCGGATCGTCGCCGCCACCGGTAAAGGTGTTGCCATAGATGAAGATCCCTTCCGGGTACGGATCGAAACTCTCACTCGTCGAGCTGTCAGAGTATCCGGTCGTGAACAGGCTGGAAATGATCACATTGCCGGTCTTGTTGTCGGAAATCTGATTGTTGAAGATCTCGACATCATCATTCGAGTTGACGATCACGCCAGTGCCGGCCGGGACACTGGCAACCGGGGTGCCCGGATGTCCGAAATTGTCGGTATTGTTGGCATAGACCTGATTGTCATAGACCCGGGTCACGCGTCCGGCCTGCTGCAGTTCCGGCATGTTGAAGACCAGGATGCCGCCCGTATTATTGGTCGCGACATTGTCATAGACATCAGCGCCGATCGTGTTCTCGATCTCGATCCCGGCGACATTGTACTCGGCGCGATTGTTGCGCACGATGACATCGCGCGACTGCCCGACATAGACCCCGGCATCGGACGCCCCGATCGCGACATTGCCCTCGACCAGCACATTCGTGGTCTGGACCGGATAGATGCCATAGGCGCCATTGTCCTGGCTCGGGCCATTGGTCCATTCGGTGCGGATCCGGCGAATGGTGATATTGTCGCCTTCATTGATTTTCAGCGCATCACCCTTGGCGTCTTCAATCGCCAGGTCTTCGATCGTGAAATCGCTTGCCGTCACCAGCAGGCCTTCGGCGCCGGCAATCTGGTCAGCAAAGCTCAGAATGGTCTCGTCCATGCCCTGCCCGCGCAGCGTCACGCCATCGACGGTCAGGCTGAGGCCGCGATTGAAGGACAGCTTGCCCGCTGGCAATTCGATCACATCACCCGGCTGGGCATCGATCAGCTGCGCCATCAAGCGTTCCTCGGCGCTTTCCGCCTGGTCCGGAGCCTCTGTTTCCGTCGCCTGATTGCAGCCCGCTACGACCAGGCAGGTTGACGCCAAAAGCGCTGAAAGCCGTTTCATGTGAATCCTCCCAAATTCATGTTGCCTCGCGCATACCACGAAGAATCAGAAAACGGAAATTATTTCTGTTTTTCCCGCGCTCATCCATTCGGTATCAGTAGAACAGCTTGCGGATGCGGATTGAAACCGTGCGCCCCTGCGGGTCCAGCAAGTCCGGCTGATACGTGATCGGCACGCTGCCCGTCAGGTCGCTGACCTGTTGTTTCGCGTCGAACAGATTATCGACACCAAAGGACAGACGCGTGCTGTCGAGGAACCAGCTCTGTGCCGCTTTGCCAGCGCACCCGCAAGAATGCGCCGAGTGGCCCGCGCGAGGCGCCCGCCTGCGCGGTCAGCTGATGTTCCGAGCTGCCACCGCGATCGCTGATCGCATCGCCGTCCAGCAGGTCGAGGCGCGGCGCCCCCGGGCTGATCTGGAGCGTGTCTTCAAGGATGGCCGTGTGATTGAGCGAGACAAACAATCGTCCCGCGCCGCGAGGGCCGCGGCCGCCTCGCCCGCCG